>NZ_JACIFS010000010.1:0-271223 GCF_014197475.1 Rhizobium sp. BK212 | reverse complement strand
CAAGAAGGTCTATATTCCCTTCCAGCTCGTCACGCCTGAGAACGTCAAGGACTTCGTCACCAAGAACTGAGGCGAATGCCAAGCAGGATGCGGGCCTTGCCCGCATCCTTTCCGCCTGTCCGTATCCGGAGGAGATGATATGGCCGTCAGCCCGACAACCATGGCCGCCGTGCGCGCCAGTGGTGCAGTTCCGAATGCGGAATATCTCTTGAGCGCCGAGGGCGTTCGCAAGGAATTTCCGGGTGTCGTCGCGCTCGACGACGTGCAGTTCCGGCTGAAGCGCGCCTCGGTGCACGCGCTGATGGGCGAAAACGGCGCCGGCAAATCGACACTGATGAAGATCCTCGCCGGCATTTATATCCCCGATAAAGGCGATATCCGCCTGAAAGGGGTCGAGATCCGGCTGAAATCTCCGCTCGATGCGCTGGAGAACGGGATTGCCATGATCCATCAGGAACTGAACCTGATGCCGTTCATGACGGTCGCGGAAAATATCTGGATTCGTCGCGAACCGAAAAACCGCTTGGGTTTCATCGATCACGGCCTCATGCATCGCATGACCGAGGAGCTGTTTGCCCGGCTCAATATCGAGATTGATCCCGATATCGAGGTCCGGCACCTGTCGGTCGCCAACCGGCAGATGGTCGAGATCGCCAAGGCGGTTTCCTATAAGTCCGACGTGCTGATCATGGACGAGCCGACCTCGGCGCTGACGGAGCGCGAGGTCGAGCATCTTTTCCGTATTATCCGCGACCTCAGGGCCCAGGGCATCGGCATCGTCTACATCACCCACAAGATGAACGAGCTTTTCGAGATCGCCGATGAGTTCTCCGTCTTCCGCGACGGCCGATATATCGGCACGCATGCCTCGACCGACGTCACCCGCGACGACATCATCCGCATGATGGTCGGGCGCGAGATCACCCAGATGTTTCCCAAGGAAGAGGTGCCGATCGGCGAGGTCGTGCTCTCCGTCAAGGATCTCTGTCTCAAGGGGGTCTTCAGCGACGTTTCCTTCGATGTCAGAGCCGGCGAGATCCTCGGCGTGGCCGGCCTTGTCGGTTCCGGCCGATCGAATGTTGCCGAAACGCTGTTTGGCGTGACGCCGGCAAGCTCCGGCTCGATCGAACTCCACGGCAAGCCGGTGACGATTTCTTCTCCGACCGAGGCCATCCGTCACCAGATGGCGTTCCTGACCGAGGACCGGAAAGATACCGGCTGCCTACTGATCCTCGATATTCTCGAGAATATGCAGATCGCCGTTCTGCAGGACAGATACGTCAAGCGCGGCTTCGTGCAGCAGGGCGCTATCGAGGCAACCTGTGAAGACATGGCAAAAAAACTGCGCGTGAAAACGCCCAATCTTTACGAGCGGGTGGAAAATCTTTCGGGCGGCAATCAGCAGAAGGTGCTGATCGGACGCTGGCTGCTCACCAATCCGCGCATCCTTATCCTCGACGAGCCGACGCGCGGCATCGATGTCGGCGCCAAGGCGGAAATCCACCGGCTGGTCGTGGAGATGGCGCGCAACGGCGTGGCGGTGGTGATGATCTCGTCCGAGATGCCTGAGGTTCTCGGCATGAGCGACCGTATCATGGTCATGCATGAGGGACGCGTGACCGGTTTCCTCAATCGCGACGAAGCAACGCAGATCAAGGTGATGGAACTGGCTGCGCAGTGATGCGTCACCGGCAATCGCCCAAGGGAGGTTTGACATGACTACCAAGGCAGCAGAGGGCGGAGCCCCGCTCGCAACCCGGCAAAGGCGGCGGCGCATACCGACCGAGCTCAGCATTTTCCTCGTGCTCGTCGGCATCGCGCTCATCTACGAGGTGCTCGGCTGGATGTTCATCGGCCAAAGCTTCCTGATGAATTCGCAGCGCCTGACGATCATGATCCTGCAGGTCTCCGTTATCGGCATCATCGCCGTCGGCGTCACGCAGGTCATCATCACCGGCGGCATCGACCTTTCGTCGGGCTCTGTCGTCGGCATGACGGCGATGATTGCAACAAGCTTCGCCCAGTCGTCGACCTGGGGACGGGCCGTCTTTCCGTCGCTGACCGACCTGCCGGCTTTCGTGCCGATCATAATCGGCCTGCTGATCGGAGCGGCAGCCGGTCTGGCGAACGGTGCACTCATCGCCTATACGAAGATCCCGCCGTTCATTGCAACGCTTGGCATGTTTGTTTCGGCCAGAGGTGTCGCCAAGTGGTATACGAAGGGACAGCCGGTTTCCGGGATCACCGAACAGTTTCATTTCATCGGAACGAAAGCCTGGCCGGTTGTCGTCTTCCTGGTCGTTGCGCTGATCTTTCACATTGCGCTGCGCTATACCCGCTACGGAAAATTCACCTATGCGATCGGCGCGAACCCGCAGGCGGCACGCGTGTCCGGCATCAACATCGAGGCGCACCTCGTCAAGGTCTATGTGATTGCCGGATTGCTTGCCGGTCTCGCCGGGATCGTCACGGCGGCACGTGCTGAAACCGCACAGGCCAGCATGGGCGTCGGCTACGAACTCGACGCGATCGCCGCGACCGTCATCGGCGGCACCTCGCTGACCGGCGGCGTCGGGCGCATCACCGGCACCGTCATCGGCACCATCATCCTCGGCGTCATGACCTCCGGCTTCACCTTCCTCAGGATCGACGCCTATTACCAGGAGATCGTCAAGGGCCTCATCATTGTCGCGGCTGTCGTCATCGACGTCTACAGACAGAAGAAGCGACGCAAGCACTGATCTCTGGTTTTCTACGGGGGCTTCGGGCCCCCGTTCTGTTTTCCACACCATGACGGATTTTAAAAAAAGGGGTGGCGAATCCCGTCAGCTTTTCTATTCTGCCGCTTCATTCGCCCTCTACGGCGCCGCGCACTGAAAAGACGCGCAAAGGAGGCTGTAGCACTTTGAATGCTGCATAATTTGTCCTTAAATCGATTCCGATTTAAGGAATCATGCAGTAGGGCAGCGCAGGAAGACAGATGCAATTCGTATTTGACGGTCACAACGACGTTCTCCTTCGACTCTGGACACATTCAAAAGACGGCAGCGATCCGATCGCGGAATTCGCGGACGGCACGACGGTTGGCCATATCGATGCGTGTCGGGCCAGAGAGGGCGGTCTTTCCGGCGGTCTCTGTGCCATCTACATTCCCTCGGGCGATCTCGTCTTCGCCGATCCGGATGCCAACGGTCGCTATATCACGCCGATGGCCGCCCCCCTTGATCCGCTGCCTTCCCTTGCCATTGCCAATGAAATGGCGGCGATCGCGTTGCGGCTCGACCAGGCAGGCGCCTGGCGGCTCTGCCGGACGGTGAAAGATATCCGCGGCGCCATGGCGGACGACATTTTCGCCGCCGTCATGCATATGGAGGGCTGCGAGGCGATCGGCGCCGATCTCTCGGCGCTCGAGGTATTCTACGCAGCGGGGCTGCGGTCGCTCGGGCCGGTCTGGAGCCGGCACAATGTCTTTGGTCACGGCGTGCCCTTCGCCTTCCCGATGTCGCCGGACACAGGCCCCGGCCTGACCGATGCCGGCTTCGCACTGGTCAGGGAATGCAATCGCCTCGGGATCCTGATCGACCTTGCCCATATCACCGAGAAGGGTTTCTGGGACGTGGCGAAGACGACGGACCAGCCGCTGGTCGCCAGCCACTCCAATGCCCATGTGCTGACGCCGGTCGCACGCAACCTGACGGACAAGCAGCTCGATGCAATCCGCGAAAGCCGCGGGCTCGTCGGCATCAACTATGCGACCGCCATGCTGCGTGCCGACGGCCGCTCGGACAGCGATACGCCGCTTGCCGACATGATCCGCCATATCGACTATCTCGTGAACCGCATCGGCATCGATTGCGTGGCGCTCGGATCGGATTTCGACGGGGCCACCATTCCCGAGGAAATCGGTGATGCGGCTGGCAATCAGAAGCTGATTGCCGCTCTCAAAGAGGTTGGCTATGCTGATGCCGACCTCGCAAAACTTGCCCGTGAAAACTGGCTTCGCATTCTGGCCCAAGCTTGGCGGGAGGACCGCGCCTAAGCCTTTCCTAATCCAATCAAAAAACAGGGGAACAGATCATGATGATGACCAAACTCAGCCGCAATTTCCGCATGCTTTCCGCCGGAGCCGCGCTTTCGCTCCTGATGATGGCGGCACCCGCCGCCTTCGCCGAGACGCCGAAGGATACACTGGTCGAAGGTTTTGCCATCGACGATATCATCACGATGGATCCGGGCGAGGCTTTCGAGCTTTCGACCGCCGAGATTACCAGCAACAGCTACAGCCTGCTCGTCCGTCTCGACATGGACGATACGTCGAAGGTGAAGGGCGATCTGGCCGAGAGCTGGAGCGTTTCCGATGACGGCCTCACCTATACGTTCAAGCTGAAGCCCGGCCTGAAATTCGCCTCCGGCAATCCGATCACCGCCGAAGACGTCGCCTATTCGTTCGAGCGCGCCGTCAAGCTCGACAAGAGCCCGGCCTTCATCCTCACCCAGTTCGGCCTGACCGGCGACAACGTCACGGAAAGGGCCAAGGCGGCTGATGCCGGCACCTTCGTCTTCACGGTCGACAAGGCCTATGCGCCGAGCTTCGTGCTGAACTGCCTGACGGCAACCGTCGCTTCCGTCGTCGACAAGAAGCTGGTGCTGGAACACGTGAAGGCGGTGACGCCGGATGCCGAGCACAAATACGACAATGATTTCGGCAATGAATGGCTGAAGACCGGCTATGCCGGCTCCGGTGCCTACAAGCTGCGCGAATGGCGTGCCAACGAAGTCGTCGTGCTGGAGCGCAACGACAATTATTACGGCGACAAGGCGAAGCTCAACCGCGTCATCTACCGCTACATGAAGGAAAGTTCTGCCCAGCGGCTGGCGCTCGAAGCCGGCGATATCGATATCGCCCGCAACCTCGAGCCGGGCGATATCGACGCCGTTTCGAAAAATGCCGATCTCGCGACGACAAGTGCGCCGAAGGGCACGATCTATTATGTCAGCCTGAACAACAAGAACGAGAACCTCAAGAAGCCGGAAGTCCAGGAAGCTTTCAAATATCTGGTCGATTACGATGCGATCGGCGCGACCTTGATCAAGGGTATCGGCGAAATCCACCAGACCTTCCTGCCGAAGGGCCAGCTCGGCGCGCTCGACGAGAATCCCTATAAGCTCGATGTCGCCAAAGCCAAGGAACTGCTCGCCAAGGCGGGCCTGCCCGACGGTTTCTCGGTCACCATGGATGTGCGCAACAACCAGCCGGTGACGGGTATCGCCGAATCCATGCAGCAGACGCTGGCGCAGGCCGGCGTGAAGATGGAAATCATCCCCGGGGATGGCAAGCAGACACTGACCAAATACCGCGCCCGCACCCATGACATGTATATCGGCCAGTGGGGTTCGGACTATTTCGATCCGAACTCCAATGCCGATACCTTCACCGGCAATCCCGACAATTCCGATGCCGGCACGGTGAAGACGCTCGCATGGCGCAACAGCTGGGAAGCGCCGGAACTCGACAAGCAAGCCAAGGCCGCACTTCTGGAACGCGACGCCGCCAAGCGTGCCGCCATATATCAGGATATCCAGAAGAAGTACCTGGCCAGCAGCCCCTTCGTCTTCATCTTCCAGCAGACCGAGGTGGCCGGTTACCGCAAGAGCCTGAAGGACTTCAAACTGGGTCCGAGCTTCGATACCAATTTCGTCGGTCCGATCGCCAAGGAATAATCCGGCAGGATTGAGGGGCTTGAGCACCGTTGAAACACCACAGGAGGCGCGGCCCCGAAAGGGCCGTGCCAGCGCCTTCGCAAAGGCGCTAGGGCGGTTCCTGTTTGCCGCCGTCACTACCTATTTCGGCCTGTTGGCCGTCACCTTCTTCATCGGCCGCGTCGTGCCGATCGATCCCGTGCTCGCCATCCTCGGCGACCGCGCGCCCAATCATGTCGTCGAGCGCGTACGCCGGGAAATGGGCTTCAATCTGCCGCTCTATCAGCAGTTCTTCATCTATATCAAAGGCATCCTATCCGGCGATTTCGGCAATTCGGTCCTGACGACCAATCCTGTCATGGTCGATATTCGCCGTGCATTTCCGGCGACGGTGGAGCTTGCAACGCTCGGAACGCTGATCGGCGCTTTCGTCGGCGTGCCGCTCGGCGTTCTCGCCGCGGTGCGCCGCGGCAGCATCGCCGACCAGGTCGTGCGGGTCATCGGCCTGATCGGTTATTCGGTGCCGATCTTCTGGCTGGCGCTGATTTCGCTCGTCATCTTCTACGCGCAACTGCGCTGGGTGGCCTTTCCCGGCCGCATCGACATCGTCTTCGAATACACGTTCACGCCGATCACCGGCTTCTATCTCCTGGACAGCGCCTGGCAGGGACAATGGGATGTCTTCTACGATGTCTTCCGCCATATCATCCTGCCGGCATCCCTGCTCGGTTATTTCTCGCTCGCCTATATCAGCCGCATGACGCGCAGCTTCATGCTGAACGAGCTTTCCCAGGAATATATCGTTGCCGCGCGCGCCAAGGGGCTTTCGGAAACGCGGGTGATCTGGGGCCATGCGCTGCGCAATGCCGCCGTGCCGCTCGTCACCGTGATTGCGCTTTCCTATGCCGGCCTGCTCGAAGGATCGGTGCTGACCGAGACCGTCTTTTCCTGGCCGGGCATCGGGCTCTACATCACCAATTCGCTGCAGAACGCCGACATGAACGCCGTTCTCGGCGGCACGATCGTCATCGGGACGGTCTTCATCGGCATCAACCTTCTGTCCGATCTTCTCTACCGGACGCTCGACCCGAGGACGCGAAACCGATGACGGCCTCCGCCAGCCCACCTCCTGCGATGAGCCGCCGCGACTGGCTGCTTTCCGACCGGCCGCAATCGCGCCTGCAGGCTCGCCTCGGCCGCGCCTATGTCACCTGGCGGCAGTTTACGGCAAACAGGCTCGCCGTCCTCGGCCTGCTGATCATCGTGGCGCTGCTTTTGACCGCCGCCTTTGCCGATGTCATCGCCACGCATAATCCCGTTGTCGGCGATCTGCGCAATGCTCGCTTGCTGCCGCCCGGAACCGGGGAATTCCTGCTCGGTTCGGACGACCAGGGCCGCGACATCTATTCACGGCTGATCTACGGATCGCGATTGACGCTGCTCGTCGTCGCGCTCGTTGCCATCATCTCGGCGCCGATCGGGCTGATCGTCGGCACGGTCTCCGGTTATGCCGGAGGCTGGGTGGATGCGACGCTGATGCGCATCACCGATATTTTCCTGGCCTTTCCGAAGCTGGTGCTGGCGCTCGCCTTTGTCGCAGCCCTCGGGCCTGGCATCCAGAACGCGATCATCGCCATTGCCATCACCTCCTGGCCGCCCTATGCCCGCATCGCGCGCGCCGAGACGCTGACGGTCCGGCGCTCCGACTATATTTCGGCGGTGAAGCTGATGGGCGCCTCGCCGCTTCGCATCATCGTGCGCCATGTCATGCCGCTCTGCATTTCCTCACTGATCGTGCGCGTAACGCTCGACATGGCGGGTATCATCCTGACGGCGGCCGGTCTCGGTTTCCTCGGCCTGGGCGCACAGCCGCCGCTGCCGGAATGGGGGGCGATGATCGCCTCGGGACGGCGCTTCATCCTCGATCAATGGTGGGTTGCAGCGATGCCCGGCATCGCCATCCTCATCGTCAGCCTTGGCTTCAATCTCCTCGGCGACGGCCTGCGCGATGCGCTCGATCCGAAGGAGAGTGGCCAATGACGACACTTCTGACGGTTGATAAGCTCAAGGTCAGCTACCCCACGCGCACCGGCGTGATCGAGGCCGTGCGCGGCGTCTCCTTCACGCTCGGCAAGGAAAGGCTCGGCATTGTCGGCGAATCCGGTTCCGGCAAGTCGCAGACCGGACGGGCGATCATGGGCCTGACGCCGAAACACGGCGTCGTCACGGCCGAAAGGCTGAATTTCAGCGGCATCGATCTGATCAATGCCCCGGCCGGCGAAAGGCGCAGGCTGCGCGGCAAGCGCATCGCCATGATCCTGCAGGATCCGAAATATTCGCTCGATCCCGTCATGTCGATCGGGCGGCAGATCTGCGAAACGCTGCGCACGCATGAGAAGGTCGGTAAGGCCGAGGCGCGCGAGCGCGCGCTCGCCATGCTGGAAGCGGTGCAGATTCGTGATCCCCAGCGTGTCTTCGACCTGCATCCGCACGAGGTGTCGGGCGGCATGGGACAGCGGGCGATGATCGCCATGATGCTGATTGCCGGGCCAGAATTGCTGATTGCCGACGAGCCGACCTCGGCGCTCGACGTGACGGTCCAGCTCGACGTGCTGAGGATCATGGACAGGCTGGTGTCCGAGCGTGGCATGGGGCTGATCTTCGTCTCCCATGATCTGAGGCTGGTTTCTTCCTTCTGCGACCGCGTCATCGTCATGTATGCCGGAAAGATCGTCGAGGAGCTCGCGGCCGCCGATCTCAAACATGCGCAACATCCCTATACGCAAGGCTTGCTGAATTGCATGCCCGAGATCGGCTCAAACCGTCACCCGCTGCCGGTGCTCGACCGCAGGCCGGAGTGGGCGGCATGAGCGCAGCTCTCCAAGTCGACGATCTCAGCGTCGTCTACGACCATTTTCATGCGCTGAAGGATGTCAGCATCGCCGTCGAAGGCGGCGAATCCTTCGGTCTCGTTGGCGAGTCCGGATCGGGAAAATCGACCTTGTTGCGGGCTGTTGCCGGACTTGCGCCGATCAGCGGCGGCGCGATCAACATCAATGGCGAAGTGCTGAAGGGTTCGAAACGCAGCAAGTCTTTCTATCGCCGCGTGCAAATGGTCTTCCAGGATCCTTATGGTTCTCTGCATCCGCGCCAGACGATCGACCGGCTTCTGCTCGAACCGCTCGCGATCCATGGCATCGACGACAGCGACAAGCGCATCGCTCGCGCACTCGACGAAGTCGGCCTCGGCAATGGTTTCCGGTTCCGCTATCCGCACCAGCTTTCCGGCGGCCAGCGGCAGCGCGTGGCGATCGCCCGGGCGCTGATCGTGGAACCGTCGATCCTGCTGCTCGACGAGCCGACATCGGCGCTCGACGCCTCGGTGCAGGCCGAGGTGCTGAACCTGCTGGAGCAGATCCGACGTGACCGCAAGCTCACCTTCGTGATGGTGAGTCATGATCTCGGCGTCGTCACCCATATGTGTGAAAGGCTCGCGGTAATGCGCAACGGCGCCGTCGTCGAGCGGCTGAGCTCTCAGGAACTGGCGGGCGGCGCGGTTCACGAGGACTACACGCGAAATTTGATGATCGCGAGCAAGGGTTTCGTCAAAGCCTGAACGGCAATCTTTTCAAGCCCTTGAAAAGGAAAGATCGATAGCGGCGTTAAGGATAACGCTTTGCTAAAAGACGACCATTCAACTAGACTATTGACAGCTGCCTTGCTTCTGTCATGATCCTGTTAACGTTTGTTAGCTTTCGTGATCAATGGAGGTTGAGGCATGTTCTTTCTCGGTGGGATGACCATGGGCTACCTCGATCCTCCCGTGAAAACCGATCGCCAAGAACAGGCTTCGGTATCTCTTCCTGCGGAAAAGGACCGCCGGCTGATCGAGACTTCCTCCAACCTGCCCGAGAATGAGAGTGCCGTCGAGCGCTCCTGGATCTGGGCATGGCGCACGCTCTGCTAAAAAGGCTGGTTGAATTTTCTCTTCCTTTCGCTCTGGACGGAAATTTATCTCTACCTACTTGATAGAGAAAATAAGAATATAAGCGCGAGCCGCACAACCGGCCGCACGAGAACAACGGAGGCGACATATGGCAGATCTGGGTATTTCGCATGCTCACGTGAACCAATATGGTTCCGTACCGGCCAAGAAGCCGCTCACCACGCGTCACAGGCTTCAGGCGCTGCTCCATGGAGCGATCTTCACTGCGGCATTTCTGTTCGTCGTCGCCATGGTTTGCGGCGTCGTCGGCTAATCGGCGAATGGTAAGCGTTGGCAAGTGCCGGCGCCGCGGCGGTTTCCGCCCCTATAGAATTCCGAACATTTGATGTGTCTCGGCATTCTCCTGGCACTCGAATGTCAAAGGGAGAGTGGCCATGAGGGCATCTTATTGTGGTTGATCGGCATTCCGATCCCCATCATCATTCTTCTGTACTTTTTTCACGCCATCTGAATACCGGTGACGGAGCGGCAAAGGACAAGGGTCGCAAGCTGTGCTAACCGCCGCCAGGCACATGGTCTATCGATCCTGCCCTTTCCTTTTTCCGAAATCGAAGCTTTCGCATTGCCGCCAGCCGCGCTCGCGGGCGGCGGCTGATGCCTCTTGGCTTGAATTATTCCGATAGTGTCCAAATTTTCGCCATGGCTTTCGTGGAGAGGGTATCGATGGCCGCGATCAGCCGTCGGGCCACGTTCTGAACCGGGGCTTAGCCCGTTTGCCTCGCTTGGCCCAAGTCTCATCCGCCCCGGTTTCTTCGATCTTTGAAGAATAGGGCTCCGTTCATGTAGCAGTCATGATAAGCAGTGCAAAAGGCTGAGCAAAACAGCCATAACTTCGTTTGGATCCAGAACCGAACCCATGTCTATTTCACATCTTTCTCCGAGCCCTTCGCGCGAAACCGAGACGAAGCAGATCGATCACAACGATTCGATCCGTTCGACCTATCTTGCCATCGAGGACATCAAGGCGATGGGCGATGGGGTCGCCCGCAACGGCGTCGACAAGCTGCCGGCCTTTGCTCCCTTCGATTTTTTCGCGCGCCATAAGGAAAACGAGAAGGAAATCCTGCGCGTCTACCGGACCACGGCGACAGATGTCGAGGCCGGCGAGACGATCACGCCGGCGGCAGAATGGCTGCTGGACAATCACTATATCGTCGAAGAGGCGATCCAGGAGGTGCGGCGCGACTTCCCCCGCCGCTTCTATCGCGAATTGCCGACCATGGCCGTCGGCGGCGTCGAGGTACCGCGCACCCTCGTGCTTGCCTGGCTCTATGTCGCCCATACCCACAGCACGATCTCGCAGGAAAGCCTGACGGCGCTGGTCGATGGCTTCCAGGCCAGCGAGACGCTGAAGATCGGCGAACTCTGGGCGTTGCCTTCGCTGGTGCGTTACGTGCTCGTCGAAAACCTTCGCCGCATTTCCAGCCGTGTCGAAGCCAGCCGCCGCATGCGCCGCCGCGCCAATGAGGCGGCCGACGAATTGGTGCGCCTGACCGATCCGGCCGGAGCGGCCGCCTATCTGAAGACGCTGGAACCGCTTGCCGAGGACAATACATTCTCGACGCAGTTCCTCTATCGCCTGCGCGACGGCTCACAGACGTCGAGCCTGGCGATCACCTGGCTCGACGAGCGGCTGGAAGAACTCGGCCGCAACACCGAAGAGGCGACGACGGCCGAACATAGCCGCCTGTCTTCCGGCAACGTGACGATGGGCAACATCATCCGCAGCCTTCGCGAGATCGATGATGCCGAATGGTCGGTCTGGGTCGAGCAGGTCAGCCATGTCGACAGGCTGCTCTGGGAGCATTCGGATTACGGCATCCTCGATTCCGGCTCGCGCAACAAATATCGAAAACAGATCGAGAAGCTGGCCAAGCGCTCGCCGCTGACGGAAATGGAAATCGCCCAGCTGGCGCTCGACATGACCGATGCCGCCAAAGCTTCGGACGAGCCGCAGCCGCATGAACCGAATGTCGGTGGTTTCCTGTCGGGCGCGCAGCGGCCGAAGCTCGAGTCGCGGGCGAGCTATCGCCCGACGATCATCCAGCATTTCGTTCGCGCCGTGCGCCAGTTCAACTGGCTGGCGATTGCCTTGCCGGTCATGCTGCTGACGATCATCGCCATGGCGATCGTCGGCAGGTTCATGGCCAATGCCGGCATGGGGGCGATCGAAATCGCCGTGCTGCTGATCATGTTCTCGGTACCGGCGTCAGAAGGGGCGACGGGTCTCTTCAACACTCTGCTTTCTTTCTTCGTGACGCCGGCGCGCCTTGTCGGTTACGAGTTCAAGGAAGGCATTCCGGAGGACGCACGCACGCTGCTCGTCGTGCCCTGCCTGATCTCGAACCGCGACAGCGTCGACGACCACGTGCGCAATCTCGAGGTTCACTATCTCGCCAACCCGCGCGGCGAGATCTATTTCGCACTGCTCAGCGACTGGCCGGACAGCGAGGTCGAGGAAACGGCTGCCGATCTCGAGGTTCTCGATTATGCGCGGCGTGAGATCGCCAATCTTTCCGCCCGCTATGCCTATGACGGCAAGACGCGCTTCTATCTGCTGCATCGCCGCCGCCTCTATAATCCTTCGGAAGGCGTGTGGATGGGCTGGGAGCGCAAGCGCGGCAAGCTGCACGAACTGAACATGTTGCTGCGCGGCGACCGCGACACGACCTATCTGCCGGGCGCCAATGCGGTGCCGGCCAATGTGCAATATGTCATGACGCTCGATGCCGATACGCGCCTGATGCGCGATGCCGTCACCAAGCTCGTCGGCAAGCTCTATCATCCGATCAACCGCCCGGTCATCAATCCGAAAACCGGCCGTGTCGAAAGCGGCTACGGCGTCTTGCAGCCGCGTGTCACCCCGTCGCTGACGACGGGCAAGGACGCCTCGGTCTTCCAGCGCGTCTTTTCGATCAATCGCGGCCTCGATCCTTATGTCTTCACCGTTTCCGACGTCTATCAGGATCTCGCCGGCGAAGGCACTTTCACCGGCAAGGGGCTTTATCATGTCGACGCTTTCGAAGCCTCGCTGAAGGGCCGGATCGACGAGAATTCCGTGCTCAGCCACGATCTTCTCGAAGGCTCGATGGCGCGCTGCGCGCTCGTCACCGATCTCGAACTGGTTGAGGATTTCCCGATCCGCTACGAGGTGGAAACCTCGCGCCAGCATCGCTGGGCGCGCGGCGACTGGCAGCTTCTGCCCTACATGTTCAATCCGAAATACGGCGTCACGGCACTCGGCCGCTGGAAGATGTTCGACAATCTGCGCCGCTCGCTGACGCCGATCGCCTGGTTCTTCGCCTCCGTGCTCGGCTGGTATTTCATGGGTCCGCTCGGCGCACTCATCTGGCAGATTCTGCTGATCTTCTGCCTTTTCGTCGCGCCGACGCTGTCGCTCATCAACGGCATCATCCCGCGCACCAGCGATATCATCGCCCGCGCCCATCTCTATACGGTCTGGTCCGATATCACGGCGGCCAATGCACAGGTTGCGCTGCGCATCGTCTTCATCGCCGACTCGGCCTGCATGATGGCGGATGCGATCGGCCGTTCGCTCTACCGCCTGTTCGTCAGCCGCAAGCTGATGCTGCAGTGGCGCACCGCCGCCAGCGTCCAGGCCGGCGGCCAGGGGACGCTGATCTCCTATTACAAGGCGATGTGGCATGCGCCGGTGCTGGCGCTGCTGGCGCTCGGTTTCGCAGCCCTTCCCGGCGACAACGCCTTCCTCGTCGGCATTCCCTTCGCCCTGCTGTGGGTCCTGTCGCCTGTTGTTGCCTGGTATGTCAGCCAGTCGGCGGAGACCGAAGACCGGCTCGAAGTCGCCGATTCCGTGTCGAGCGAACTGCGCAAGATCGCCCGGCGCACCTGGCGGTATTTCGAGACCTTCACGACGGCCGAGCAGAACTATCTGCCGCCTGATAATATCCAGGAAACGCCGCATGTGATCGTCGCGGCGCGCACCTCGCCGACCAATATCGGCGTCTATCTGCTCTCCGTCGTTTCCGGCCGGCATTTCGGCTGGTTCTCCTTCGAGGAGACGCTCGAGCGGCTGGAGCAGACGATCGCGACGATCGACAGGATGGAGAAATTCCGCGGCCATCTGTTCAACTGGTATCACACCGATACGCTGCAGACGCTTGGGCCTCGTTACGTCTCGGCCGTCGACAGCGGCAATCTCGCCGGCCATCTGATCGCCATTTCATCGGCCTGCCGCAACTGGGCCGAGGCGCCGTCGGCGCATATGCAGGGCAATCTCGACGGCGTCGGCGACACCGCCGGCATTCTCGGCGAAGTGCTGGCGGACCTGCCCGATGACCGCAAGACCGTGCGCCCGCTGCGCCGGCGCCTGGAGGAGCGCATCGTCGGCTTCCAGAACGCGCTTGCCGCGGTCAAACGCGAGCATGAATTCGCCTCGATCCGCATCATCAACCTCGCCGTTCTCGCGCGCGACATCGAGAAGCTTGCCGCCAATCTCGACCATGAGGTCAAGTCGAAGCAGAGCGAAGAAGTCACCCAATGGGCGGCATCGCTGGTAAAGGTCTGCGAGGCGCATATTTCCGACAGTACCTTCGACCTTTCCAAGGTCGATGCGCTGCGGCCGCGCCTGGTGGCGCTGCGCGACAAGGCCCGCGATCTGGCTTTCTCGATGGATTTCGGCTTCCTGTTCCGGCCGGAACGGCGCCTGCTATCGATCGGCTACCGCGTCGAAAGCGGCGAGCTCGACCAGGCGTGTTACGACCTTCTTGCCTCGGAATGCCGCCTGACCAGCCTCTTCGGCATCGCCAAGGGCGACCTGCCGACGGAACACTGGTATCGCCTCGGCCGCCAGGTCGTGCCTGTGGGGTCACGCGGCGCGCTGGTCTCCTGGTCCGGCTCGATGTTCGAATATCTGATGGCGCCGCTCGTCATGCAGGAGCGTGGCGGAGGCATTCTCAACCAGACCAACAATCTGGTCGTCGTCGAGCAGATGAATTACGCCCGCAAGCTCGGCATTCCGTGGGGCATTTCGGAAGCGGCCTTCAATGCCCGCGACCATAACCTCAATTATCAGTACACGAATTTCGGCGTACCGACGCTCGGCCTGAAGCGCGGTCTTGGCCACAATGCCGTCATCGCGCCTTACGCATCGCTGCTCGCCAGCCAGTACGACCCGCCGGGCGCGCTGGAAAACCTGCAGAGGCTGCGCAAGGTCGGCGCGCTTGGCAAGTTCGGCTTCCACGATGCCGTCGACTTCACGCCGACGCGTGTGCCGGAAGGCAAGAAATGCGCGGTGGTCTACAATTATTATGCCCACCATCACGGCATGTCGATCGCGGCCGTCGCCAACGTCGCCTTCAACGGTCATCTGCGCGAGCTCTTCCACTCCGATCCGGTCATCGAGGCGGCCGAGCTGCTGCTGCAGGAAAAGGCGCCGCGCGACATCCCGGTCATGAGCGGCAAACACGAATCCGACACGCCGGCCAGCATCCAGGACGATCTCCTGCGACCGGAGCTCCGGAAGATCAACGATCCGGCTTCGCGCGACCGCGAACTCGTATTCCTGTCGAACGGTCATTATTCGCTGATGCTGACGGCGACGGGTGCTGGTTATTCCCGCTGGAACGGCCTTTCCGTTTCCCGCTGGAAAGCCGATCCGACCGAAGACCGCTGGGGCAGCTTCATCTTCCTGCGCGATACCGCCACCAGCGAATGGTGGTCGGCGACGGCTGAGCCGAAGGGTGTCGAAGGCGAGAAGATCAAGGTCGAATTCGCCGACGAGAAGGCGCAGTTCACCAAGACGGTCGGCGACCTCACCAGCGAAGTGGAGTGCATCATTGCGACCGAGCATGATGCCGAGGCTCGCCGCGTCACCTTGCTCAACATGGGCACGGAAGACCGCTTCATCGAAGTCACCTCCTATCTCGAACCGGTGATCACCTCCGATGATACCGACAATGCGCATCCGGCATTCGCCCGCATGTTCGTCAAGACCGAGATCGGCAAGCGCGGCGACGTCATCCGTGCCGAACGCAACAAGCGCGACCCGAACGAGCCGAACATCAGCATCGCCCATCTGATCGTCGACAATGCCGGCGACACCCGCCATACCGAATTCGAGACCGACCGCCGCAAGTTCATCGGCCGTGGCCGCAGTCTTGCCGATGCGGCGGCCTTCGATCCGGGCGCGACACTTTCGGGCAGCGACGGCTTCATGCTCGATCCCGTCATGTCGCTGCGTCGCACCGTCCGCGTGCCGGCCGGCAAGAAAGTCAGCGTGATCTTCTGGACGATCGCGGCGCCCAGCCGCGACGAAGTCGACAAGGCGGTCAATCGCTATCGCCATCCAGACGCCTTCAACCACGAGCTCGTCCAGGCCTGGACACGCACGCAGGTGCAGATGCGCCATGTCGGCGTCACCTCGCAGCAGGCGGCGGCCTTCCAGCATCTCGGACGCTACCTCGTCTATCCCGACATGCAGCTGCGCAAGGACGAAGCGACCGTCGAGGCCGGCCTGCAGTCGCAATCGGCGCTCTGGCCGCTGGCGATCTCCGGCGACTTCCCGATTTTCACGCTGCGCATCAACGACGACATGGATCTCGATATCGCCCGGGAAGCGCTGCTGGCGCAGGAATATCTACGCTCGCGCGGCGTCACTGCCGATCTCGTCATCATGAACGAACGCGCCTCTTCCTATGCGCAGGACATGCAACATGCGCTCGACGCCATGTGCGAGAACGTCCGTCGCATGGGCCAGGCCGACGGCTTGCGCCAGCATATCTTTGCGGTGCGCAAGGACCTGATGGAGGAGAGCACCTATCATGCGTTGATCGCGGCCTCCCGCGTCACGCTGCATACCAAGAACGGCAAGGTGGTCGACCAGATCAACCGCGCCGTGGCGCTGTTTGCACCCTCCAAGGAGGAGCTGCAGGAGATGGAACGGGCCGAGCGCAACAAGGCCCCCGTCAAGCGTGTCGTGCCGGTGCCGCCGCCCGTCGTGCCCGCCGTCGTCATCGAGGAGGAAGGCGATCTCGACTTCTGGAACGGCATCGGCGGCTTTGCCCGCGACGGACGCGAATATGTCGTTCGGCTGCCTGGCGGTCATGCAACGCCGCAGCCCTGGATCAACGTCATCTCCAATGACAGGTTCGGCTTCCACGTGTCGGCGGAGGGCTCCGGCTTTACCTGGAGCGCCAATTCGCGCGACTACCAGCTGACCTCCTGGTCGAACGATGCCGTGGTCAACCGTTCGGGTGAGGCCTTCTATCTCACCGATCTCCACAGCGGTGCCGTCATGACGCCTTTCGCTGCGCTTTCCCGCCGGCCGGACATTCGTTTCGAAGCCCGCCACGGGCTCGGCTATTCCGTCTTCTCCAGTGTCCAGCACGATATCGCGCTCGAACTGACGCAGACGGTCGACCGCGAAAGGCCGGTGAAACTGCAGCGCCTGCGCCTGCGCAACACCGGTTCTGCCAGCCGCAAGCTGCGTCTCTACGGTTATGTCGAATGGATCCTCGGCAGCAATTCGGCACGCACGGTGCCTTTCATCCTGTCGAGCCATGACGAGGAGACGGGGGCGCTGTTTGCCACCAATCCCTACAGCATCGATTTTTCCAACCGAACCGCCTTCTTCGCGGCGAGCGAGACGGTTTCGAGTTTCTCGGCAAGCCGGCGCGAATTCATCGGCAAGGCGGGGACGATCCAGGCGCCGCAGGCCGTCATCTCGGCCGCCGCCCTTTCCGGCGGCACCGAACTCGATGGCGATCCGGCCGCGGCTCTTGCGATCGACATCGAACTTGGCGCCGGCGAGGAGCGTGATTTCACCTTCTTCCTCGGCGACACGCCGACGGAAGAAGAGGCGCGCACTGTCATTGCCGATATCCGCAAGGTTTCGTTCGACGACGCCGTCGAGGCTAACCGCGCCTTCTGGCGGGACTTCACCGGCAGGCTGCAGATATCGACGCCGGATCGCGGGATGAACAATCTCGTCAACACCTGGCTGCCTTATCAGAGCCTCGGCTGCCGCATCATGGCCCGCACCGCCTTCTACCAGGCAAGCGGCGCCTTCGGCTTCCGCGACCAGTTGCAGGATACGCTCGCCTTCGTGCTGCACGAACCCTCGCTTGCCCGCCGGCAGATCCTGAATGCCGCTTCGCGCCAGTTCCGCGAAGGCGACGTGCAGCATTGGTGGCTGCCGGGAACGGGTGCGGGCGTGCGCACGCTGATCTCGGACGACGTCGTCTGGCTGAGTTATGCGATCCATCACTATTGCAGCGTCACCGGCGACAAGAACGTGCTCGACGAGGAGATCGCCTTCCTGGAAGGGCCGGCACTGCTCGAAGGCCAGCACGACTCCTTCTACAAGCCGGAGATTTCCGAGGACAAGGCGAGCGTCTACGAACATGCGGCGCTGGCTCTTGATCTCGCCATCGCCCGCAAGGGGACCAATGGCCTGCCGCTGTTCCTCGGCGGCGACTGGAACGACGGCATGAACCGCGTCGGCATCGGCGGGCGCGGCACCAGCGTCTGGCTCGGCTGGTTCCTGGCGGGTGCATTGCGCTCCTTCATTCCCTATGCCGAAGAGCGCGGCGACACCGTCCGCACGGAGCGCTGGTCGGCGCATCTCATCGAACTGAAGAAGGCGCTCGAAACTGCGGCCTGGGATGGCGGCTACTATCGCCGCGGCACCTTCGACGACGGTGCGCTGCTCGGCTCCAAAGAAAGCCCCGAATGCCGGATCGATTCGATCGCGCAGTCCTGGAGCGTACTCTCGGGCGAGGGCGATCCGGCCCGCGCCGTCACGGCGATGGAGGCCGTGCTCGACCAACTGGTCGACGAGGATGCCCGGATCATCCGGCTGTTCACGCCGCCTTTCGTCAATTCCGCCAGGGATCCCGGCTATATCAAGGCCTACCCGCCGGGTGTGCGCGAAAATGGCGGGCAATATACCCATGCCTCGACCTGGGTGGTGATGGCGCTGGCGCAGCTGAAGCGGGGTGACGATGCCTTCCGCTGCTTCCAGATCCTCAACCCGATCACCCATGCGCTCGACAAGGTTTCAGCGGAGCAATACCGCGTCGAGCCCTATGTCGTGGCCGCCGACGTCTATGGCCATGAGCCCTATACATCACGCGGCGGCTGGACCTGGTATACCGGGTCGGCCGGCTGGCTCTACCGCGCCGCCGTCGAGGGCATCCTCGGCATCCGGCTGAAGGACGGCCGGCTCTACGTGCGTCCGGCGCTCCCGTCCGAATGGGACGGTTTTGCGGCAGAGGTGGAGCAAGGCGGCGGCAAATACCGCATTTCGGTCTCAAAAGCGTCCAATGATCGCGGCTACACTCTGTCGATCAACGGCTGCGAAGTCACCGATCCCGAAGAGGGATATCCGCTCGGATAACAGCGTTCTCCACGCTGAAAAACACGGCGATTCGCGACGGCCAAAAGGGAACCCTTTTGGCCGTCGTCGCGTTTGCAAATCGGATAATAAGGAGAGACCCATGGCAAGCACGCCGTCCGAAGCCATCGTCCCTGGGCGCAGTACTCTATCCGCAGCTGCGCCAGCGCGCGACACAAGGCTCGACGTCCTGCGCGGTGTGGCCCTGATCATGATCTTCATCAATCATGTTCCCGGACAGATTTTCGAATATGTGACGACGAAGAATTTCGGCTTCTCCGATGCCGCCGAGGCCTTTGTGCTGATCTCGGGCATTGCCGTCGGCCTTGCCTATGGGGCTCGCTTTCAGCCGGGGAACCGGCTCAAGGTGGCGATCAAGGCAGCGAAGCGCGCCTTCACGCTCTATCTCGCCCATATGATCACCACCTTCATGACGCTGGCGCTGTTCATCTGTGGTGCCTGGCTGTTCCACCGACCGGGATTGCTGGTCGAAATCAATATCCTGGCGGTTCTGATGAACCTGAAGGAAGGCATTCCGGCTCTGCTCCTGCTCGGCCATCAGATCGGTTACAACAATATCCTGCCGATGTACGGCGCGCTGATGCTGATGGTGCCTATTATCCTCTTCTTGAATGCGCGGAGCCCGTTGCTGGCGCTCGGTGTCTCGGGCACCGTCTGGCTGCTTGCAGGGATCTACGAGGTGGCGCCGCACAACATGCTCATCGAGGGCTACTGGTTCCTCAATCCGCTCTCCTGGCAGTTCCTGTTTTCGATCGGCATCGTCTCGATGCTGCATATCAAGCGCGGCGGCACGATCCCGCGGCATCCGCTGCTGCTGGCGGCCGCTGCCGCTTACGTCTTACTGTCCTTCGTCTGGGTGACGGGCCATCTCTGGATTTTCGGCAACTCGCTGGCCGCACTTGGCCTGCCGACCGTTATCACCGGTTTCGACAAGACGTTCCTGTCGCTGCCGCGGCTGCTGCATGTGCTGGCGCTGACCTATCTCGTCATCAGCATCCCGGCGCTCTCGCGGATCCTGCGCCGTTCTGCGGATCATCCGCTGACGATCCTCGGGCGCCATTCGCTGAACATCTTCGTCGCCGGCACGATCCTCGCCATGATCGGCCAGGTGGTGCTCTACCTCACCAACAAGGACCCGCTGGTCGGCCCGCTCTTCGTGATATCAGGGGTCGCGATACAATTCGCCTATGCATATTATCTCGAGCGCAAGCGCCAACAGGGCAAGCTCAAGGGAAAAGTCGTCGCCGATACCGCCAGCATCCCCGTTCCCGTCCGCATCGGCGGAACGGCCAATGCCTATCGCCGGAGCGATCGGAAATAGGGTTCGGATTTATGTCAGATGTAGGAGCCGGTAGCCGAAAGGCCGCCGGCTCATTTTTTATGAACGAGGATGTTCACCAACTTTCCCAGCGGATCGCGCACATAGAAGCGCCTGACGCCCCAAGGCTCATCGGCTGGGCCATACTCGATCGGAAAGCCTGAGGCCGACATCGCCTCGAAAGCGGCATCCAGATCGTCAACCTCGATCGAAAGGTCCGGCACCTCCGTTCCGGAACCACCTTCACTGGCGATGCTGAGCTGAACATTCATCGAACGCGATGCGCCGAACGTCGTGATCCAGCCGTGATCCATGATGACGTCGAGACCGAGGATATCCTGATAGAAACGCCGGGCCAGGGTGATATCCGCTGCCTGGATATTGGCGACGATGCGCAGGACCTTCATGGGCTTTCTCCCTATGCTCGTTGACTGCCGAAGGTTAGGGAAGATCGGCGGGGTGATCAATCGTGTGGGTCAGAGCGGAGATGTTGTGCCGTGCGGTACCCCTCTGCCCTGCCGGGCATCTCCCCGCACGGGGAGATTGGATGGCGCGAGGGCTTCCCGAACAACTGGCCGTCGCATGACTCTAAACTGAAGGCGATATGGCACGGCAACCGGAGTGGTTGATGCTTTACGGGGAGCAAGCTCCTGCCGACCTGCCGAAAAACATTCTGGAAGTGTCAGGCATGTCTCCGAACAGCTGTCACGTATATATCCGGGCTTTACACCTGTGGGGGAGATATCCGGCAGGGCAGAGGACGATCAGATGGTAAGGCGCCGCTCCCGGGGCTCTGGCAAACAAAAAGACCGGAAGGGAGCTACCCTTCCGGCCTTTGTCTTGAGACCCGAACCGATCAGGCGGCTTCGGTGGTATGGGCCTTGCGGACTTCTTCGTCCGTCAGGATGCCGCTGGCGCGCAGCAGGGCGGCGAAGCGGCCGTTGCTGTGGCTGAGTTCGTCGAAGCTGCCCTGTTCGACCACACGGCCGTCGTCCAGGAAGAGCACCATATCGGCTTCGCGGACCGTCGACAGGCGGTGGGCGATGATGAAGGTGGTGCGGTTCTGGCGCAGATTGTCGATCGCGGCCTTGACGCGGGCTTCGGTTTCGACGTCGAGCGCCGAGGTCGCCTCGTCGAGCACCAGGATCGGCGCGTCCTTGAGGATGGCGCGGGCGATCGCGATGCGCTGACGCTCGCCGCCGGAGAGCTTGTTCCCGCGTTCACCGACATGCGTATCGTAGCGATCCTCACGGGTCTCGATGAAGTCGGCGGCGGCGGCGGCTTCAGCCGCACGGCGCATTTCCTCTTCGCTGGCGCCCTCGCGGCCGAGGCGGATATTGTCGCTGATCGAACGGTTCAGCAGGCCCGCATCCTGGAAGACGGTGGCGATGTGGCGACGCAGCGACTTGCGGGTCACCTTGGTGATATCGGTGCCGTCGACGAGGATCTTGCCGCCCTGGGCATCGTAGACACGCTGCAGCAGGTTGACGAGCGTCGTCTTGCCGGCGCCGGTCGGGCCGACGATCGCGACCGTCTGGCCTGCCTTCACCGAGAAGGAGACATTGTGCAGGCCCTGCGAGCTGTTGCCGAAGCCGAAGGAGACGTCGCGGAATTCAATCGCACCCTTGACGTCCTTGATCTCGCCGTTGCCAGCCGGCTCTTCACGTTCACGTACCGAGTCTTCCAGCGTATAGAAGTCCTCGAGCTTGGAGCGAGCCTCGAAAATCTGCGTGGCGAACTGGCGCATCAGGTCGAGGCGGCCGATCAGCAGGTTGGCGAAGCCGATGAAGGCGATGACGTCGCCGACGCGCAGCTGGCCGGCCTGGACGAGCATGGTGCCGATGATCAGGACCACCATCATCGCGATGGTCGAAGCCATGCGGTTCAGCGCGCTGGCGATCGCCCACCAGTCGAGCACCGGATACTGGGCTTCGAGCAGACGGTCGGCGAAAGATTTCAGCGCTCGGGTTTCAGCCTCGATGCGGTTGTAGCTGTGCAGGACCGAAACGTTGCTGATCGAGTCGCTGACATGCGAGAAGACGGTGTGATAATGGTTCTCGACCGAAGCCTGGCCGTCCTTGGTGCGGCTCATGACGACGCGGCCGATCAGCCAGTAGGCGATGGCGAGCACCATGAGCACGGCGGAAAGGCGCAAGTCCATCGACATTGCGGTCGGCACCAGAAGGGTAAGCGCGATAACCGTCGACAGGTGGTTGCGCATGAATTCCAGCCAGAGGCCGAACAGCGTTTCGCAGGCACGCAGCAATGTATGCAGCGCGTTGGAGGTGCCGCGCTGGTGGTGCCAGCCAAGCGGCATGGAGATGATGCGGCCGAAGGCTTCCGTCAGCAGCGTTGCCCGGCGTCCATGCGCCAGCCTGTCGGCCTCGCGGGCCACCAGGACGAAGGCGATGGTGTTGAAGACCGCGAAAGTCGCCCACATGAAGAGGATAGGCTTGACCTCTCCCTTGCCGGAAATCGCATCGATGATGCGACCGAACAGGATCGGCTCCGCAATGGTGATCGTCGCCAGAACAATGTTTGCGATAACGACCAGGGATACGCGCAGCTTGTAGGCGCCAAGATAGCGCAGAGCTCTTGCATAGACCTTGAATAGCGTCACGTCGAACCTCTTGTGCATCTGCGAAAACGGGATGATGCGATGCTACAAAAGGCTACCTGAACCGGCGATTAACGGAGCATTCAGGCATCGATCGTCGCGACGATTAAACCCGATCATACTATCGCAGGATGCGACGAGATGGCTATGGCGCTGAAATTGCTGCATGAACATATCTCGCAACAATTTGCGCTTGCATTTTATTAAATGTTTAGCACAGCATTAAATTAGTGACTGCATTTTTTGAAGAAGACCGTTTCGCGACCAATTTGAAAAGCCGCCGACGGCCTCGATGCGGGCGTCAAGTCCGGGCAAGGGGCATTTTTGTGAATATTAATTCGTTAATTCAATTGCTTATAATTCTGGAAGAATGTTCAAATCCTGAGGTAGTCGTCACCGAGTTGGAGCAGGGCATCCACGGCTGCGGCTTCGAATATTACGGCCTGCTGCGCCATGTGCCGCAGAATCCGGCGCAGCCGAATCCGGAACCCTGGGCCGCGGCGCTTGCCGGCCGCTGGCCGGAACAATGGCCGCAGATATATACCGCGAAAAAATATGTGCTGATCGATCCGATGGTGCGTTATCTCGCCCATGCCCAGCGGCCTTTCCGCTGGCGAGACAGCATGGCGGCGTTCAGCAAGGATGGGCAGCAACGCCGTATGGAGCAGATGATGGTCGATGCCTTCGGCCATGGACTGGAAGATGGCTACATCTTTCCGATCCACGGACGAAACGGCATTCTCGGCAGCCTCAATCTCGCCGGCAAGCCGATCGAGCTGTCACCGGTGGAGATCGCACTGTTCGAGGCGGTGGCGCGCAAGGCCTTCTGGCGGTTGCTCGACCTGAAAGGCGAAGTGCAGGCGCTGGGGACCGTGCTGCCGGCCGAGACGCCGCTGACCCGACGCGAGATGGAAATCCTGCACTATCTCGCCGAAGGCATGACCTCGATGGAGATCAGCAAGATGCTGAAGATCTCAAACCATACCGTCGATTGGTATATGAATGGCCTGCAGGACAAGCTGAAGGCGAAAAACAGGCAGCAAGCGGTGGCGCTTGCCTTCCGCCATGGCCTGATAAGCTGATGCATGTCGTCCAAAACGGGGCAGCGGTTTTGGACAAAGACATGCATGATCATAAGATAAGCGCGTCAAATGACGCGAGTCCGATGCTATGCGCTTCAGAATGGCGAGAAAGTGCATTTCGCAGTCGCAAGAGAAATTGAACTTCCTGTGACAAGAAGTTAAGAATTTTCTTCGCGGGTGCAGCATGCCCGCGTCTGAACGTCTGAGGAGACCGTTTTGCCCATTTCCAAGATTCTCGTTGCCAACCGCTCCGAAATTGCCATTCGCGTGTTCCGCGCGGCCAACGAACTTGGAATAAAAACGGTGGCCATCTGGGCGGAAGAGGACAAGCTGGCACTGCACCGCTTCAAGGCGGACGAGAGCTATCAGGTCGGCCGCGGCCCGCATCTCGCCAAGGATATGGGTCCGATCGAGAGCTATCTCTCGATCGAGGAGGTGATCCGCGTCGCCAAGCTTTCGGGCGCGGACGCGATCCATCCCGGCTACGGCCTGCTGTCGGAAAGCCCAGAATTCGTCGATGCCTGCAACAAGGCCGGCATCATCTTCATCGGCCCGAAGGCCGATACGATGCGCCAGCTCGGCAACAAGGTTGCAGCGCGCAACCTGGCGATCTCGGTCGGCGTGCCTGTGGTGCCGGCTACCGGCCCCTTGCCCGAGGATATGGCCGAAGTGGCCAAGATGGCCGAGGAGATCGGCTATCCCGTCATGCTCAAGGCTTCCTGGGGCGGCGGCGGGCGCGGCATGCGCGCCATCCGCGATCCGAAGGACCTTGCCCGCGAAGTGACGGAGGCCAAACGCGAGGCGATGGCCGCCTTCGGCAAGGACGAGGTCTATCTGGAAAAGCTCGTCGAGCGCGCCCGCCATGTGGAAAGCCAGGTTCTCGGCGATACGCACGGCAATGTCGTGCATCTCTTCGAGCGTGACTGCTCGATCCAGCGCCGTAACCAGAAGGTCGTCGAGCGCGCACCGGCCCCCTACCTCTCGGAAGCGCAGCGCCAGGAGCTTGCCGCCTATTCGTTGAAGATTGCGGCGGCGACCAATTATATCGGCGCCGGCACCGTCGAATACCTGATGGATGCCGATACCGGCAAATTCTACTTCATCGAAGTCAATCCGCGTATCCAGGTCGAGCATACGGTGACCGAAGTCGTCACCGGCATCGACATCGTCAAGGCGCAGATCCACATCCTCGACGGCTTTGCAATCGGCACGCCGGAATCGGGCGTGCCCGGGCAGAAGGATATCCGTCTCAACGGCCATGCGCTGCAGTGCCGCATCACCACGGAAGATCCGGAGCACAATTTCATTCCGGATTACGGTCGGATCACCGCCTATCGCTCGGCCTCCGGTTTCGGCATCCGACTCGACGGCGGCACCTCCTATTCCGGCGCCATCATCACCCGCTTTTACGATCCGCTTCTCGTCAAGGTCACGGCATGGGCGCCAAATCCATCCGAAGCGATTTCCCGCATGGACCGGGCGCTGCGCGAATTCCGCATTCGCGGCGTGGCCACCAACCTGACCTTCCTCGAAGCGATCATCGGCCATCCGAAGTTCCGGGATAACAGCTACACGACCCGCTTCATCGATACGACGCCTGAGCTTTTCCAGCAGGTCAAACGCCAGGATCGCGCCACGAAGCTGCTCACCTATCTCGCCGACGTCACCGTCAATGGCCATCCCGAGGCCAAGGACCGGCCGCGGCCGCTTGATAATGCGGCCGAACCGGTGGTTCCCTATGCCAACGGCAATACGGTCAAGGACGGTACGAAGCAGCTCCTCGACACGCTCGGTCCGAAGAAATTCGGCGAATGGATGCGCAACGAAAAGCGCGTGCTCTTGACCGACACGACGATGCGCGACGGCCACCAGTCGCTGCTCGCCACCCGCATGCGCACCTATGACATCGCCCGCATCGCCGGCACCTATGCGCATGCGCTGCCGAATCTTTTGTCGCTCGAATGCTGGGGCGGCGCGACCTTCGACGTTTCCATGCGCTTTCTGACCGAGGATCCGTGGGAGCGCCTGGCACTGATCCGCGAGGGGGCGCCGAACCTTCTGCTGCAGATGCTGCTGCGCGGCGCCAACGGCGTCGGCTACACCAATTATCCCGACAATGTCGTCAAGTATTTTGTTCGCCAGGCGGCCAAGGGCGGCATCGATCTCTTCCGCGTCTTCGACTGCCTCAACTGGGTCGAGAACATGCGCGTCTCGATGGATGCCATTGCCGAAGAGAACAAGCTCTGCGAGGCGGCGATCTGCTACACCGGCGATATCCTGAACTCGGCCCGTCCGAAATATGATCTGAAATACTATACCGACCTTGCGGTCGAGCTCGAAAAGGCCGGCGCTCACGTCATCGCGCTCAAGGATATGGCGGGCCTGCTCAAGCCCGCGGCTGCCAAGGTTCTATTCAAGGCGCTGCGTGAGGCGACCGGCCTGCCGATCCATTTCCACACGCATGATACATCGGGTATTGCGGCTGCGACCGTCCTTGCCGCCGTCGATGCCGGTGTCGATGCCGTCGATGCGGCCATGGATGCGCTTTCCGGCAATACTTCGCAGCCCTGTCTCGGTTCGATCGTCGAGGCGCTGCGCGGTACGGAGCGCGATCCAGGCCTCGATCCGGAATGGATCCGCCGTATCTCCTTCTATTGGGAAGCGGCGCGCAACCAGTATGCGGCCTTCGAAAGCGATCTGAAGGGTCCGGCATCCGAAGTCTATCTCCACGAAATGCCGGGCGGCCAGTTCACCAACCTCAAGGAACAGGCGCGCTCGCTCGGCCTCGAGACCCGCTGGCATCAGGTGGCGCAGGCCTATGCCGACGCCAACCAGATGTTCGGCGATATCGTCAAGGTGACGCCGTCTTCCAAGGTCGTCGGCGACATGGCGCTGATGATGGTTTCGCAGGACCTGACGGTCGCCGATGTCGTCAGCCCCGACAAGGAAGTCTCCTTCCCGGAATCGGTCGTATCGATGCTGAAGGGTGATCTCGGTCAGCCGCCGTCTGGATGGCCCGAAGCGCTGCAGAAGAAGGCGCTGAAGGGTGACAAGCCCTATACCGTGCGCCCCGGCTCGCTGCTCAAGGAGGCCGATCTCGATGCCGAGCGTAAAGTCATCGAGACGAAACTCGAGCGAGAGATCAGCGACTTCGAGTTTGCATCCTATCTGATGTATCCGAAGGTCTTCACCGACTTCGCGCTCGCCTCCGATACCTACGGCCCGGTCTCGGTGCTGCCGACGCCGGCCTATTTCTACGGTCTCAAGGATGGCGAGGAACTGTTTGCCGATATCGAACGCGGCAAGACGCTCGTCATCGTCAACCAGGCGATGAGCGCGACGGACAGCCAGGGCATGGTGACCATCTTCTTCGAGCTCAACGGCCAGCCGCGCCGCATCAAGGTGCCGGACCGGGCTCATGGGGCGACGGGTGCCGCCGTCCGCCGCAAGTCTGAGCCGGGCAATGCCATCCATGTCGGTGCGCCGATGCCGGGTGTCATCAGCCGTGTCTTCGTCTCGCCCGGCCAGGTCGTCAATGCCGGCGACGTGCTCGTCTCCATCGAGGCGATGAAGATGGAAACGGCGCTGCATGCGGAAAAGGATGGCACGATTTCCGAGGTGCTGGTGCGCGCCGGCGATCAGATCGACGCCAAGGACCTGCTCGTCGTCTACGCCGGCTGAGCAGGCGGGGCCGATGTTTCCGAAGGGTTGCATTCGGCCATGCTGCCGATCACCCGATTGTGTACGACCGGGCTGTTAAAAAGCTGATTTTGTGAAAAGTGAGCGGCCTCCTTGCCTTGCCCGGCGAGGAGGCTTTCTCATAGATTGGCACGCTCACCACCCGCCCCCAAGACCCATCAGGAAATCGTCTATGAGCAAGTTGAAGATTGCCGTCATTGTCGGCAGCACGCGTATTGGCCGTTTTGCCCAGCATCCGGCCAAGTGGATCGCAGATTTCGCCAGCCAGCGCTCTGATCTCGAAGTCGAAGTTCTCGACCTTCTCGACTACCCCATGCATTTCTTCGGGGAAGAGCGCGCCACCACGGCGGAAAGCGAAACCGCAGAGAACTGGAAGAAGAAGCTGCGCGAGTTCGACGGCTTCATTTTTACCGCCGCCGAATATAACCATGCGCCGACCGCGGTTCTGAAGAACGCGATCGATCTCGGCGAATTCATTCAGAAGCCGGTCGGTTTCGTCGGTTACGGCGGCGTCGGCGGCGCACGTGCGGTCGAGCAACTTCGCCTGATCTTCGTCGAAATGAGCGCAGCGTCCGTCAAGACGGCCGTCCACATCGCGTTCAGCGAATATCTTGCGGTTCTCAAGGAAGGCAAGAGCCTCGGTGATTACGCCCATCTCAATGAGGCCGCCAAGAACATGCTCGACCAGCTCACCTGGTGGGGCAATGCGCTGAAGGCCGCGCGCGCCGTCGTTACGGCCTCCTGATTGCAGCGAGCAATGCCGGGATGTTCGCATCCCGGCACCAGAGCCTTTCCCGGTTGGATTGCAGCATTCTGCCGGCGCAAAGATGCCCGGCCCACCGGCCGCACTGCTTCACTATGCGAAGCAATAGGTGCGTCCGGCGCTTCTAAAGTCTTGCAGATTTGCAAGGCAAATCTGCGGGAGGGTTGGCTGAAACGGGCCGGCTTGGCCGCAGAGCCGGGCTACGACGCGCGCCGGCCGGTCGACCATCCGACTCCGTTTGAGCCAACAGAATGCTGCAATCTAACCCGGAAAGGCTCTAGCTCAGATATCGTAAGTATTGGCGGCGTTGATCGTCGAGATGAAGCGCTTGGTGCGCTCGCGCTCCGGCGTATTGAAGATCGCCCTGGCGCTGCCCGTTTCCACCACGCTTCCGGCTTCCAGGAAAACGACGTCATTGGCGATCTTCGAGGCGAGCCGGAGATCATGGGTCGCCATCACCATCGTCGTGCCTTCGCTGGCAAGCTTGCCAAGCACATCGACCACCTCGGCGGAAAGTTCGGGATCGAGCGCGGATGTCGGCTCGTCGCAAAGAAGCACGCGCGGCGATGGCGCCAGTGCCCGGGCAATTGCGACGCGCTGCTGCTGGCCACCCGATAGTGTCGAAGGCCAGGCGTCGGCCTTGTGGGTCATGCCGACCTTGGTCAGCAATTCCATTGCGCGATCGCGGGCCTTTTCCCTCGGCCATCTCAGCACCGTCACCAGACCTTCCATGACATTCTCGATCGCGGTCTGATGCGGGAAGAGCTGGAAGTTCTGGAAGACCATGCCGGTCTGGCGGCGGATCTTCTGGATCGCCTGCCAGCTCGTTCGTTTGTCCGGCGTGAAGGCCAGCGTTTCCTCTCCCAGGCGGATCGCGCCTGCTGTCGGAATTTCGAGCAGGTTGATGCAGCGCAGCAGCGTGCTCTTGCCGCCGCCGGAAGGTCCGACCAGCGCGGTGACGCTGCCTTCGGGGATGCGGATGCTGATATCCTTCAGGATGACCGCATCGCCGAAGCGCTTTTCGATGTTGGAAAGCTCGATCATGCATTTGCCTCCAGCATACCGCCATAACGCGCGAAGCGGCGTTCCAGCCGCACTTGCAGCTGCGAGAGGACGGAGCTCAGGACGAGATAGATCAGCGCCGCCTCGATATAGAGGATCAACGGCTCATAAGTGGTGGCGACGATGCGCTGCGCCGCCTGGAAGAGTTCCGGCACGGTGATGGCGGCGGCAAGCGACGTGTCTTTGACCAGCGAGATGAAAGTATTCGACAAAGGCGGCACGGCGACACGGGCGGCCTGCGGCAGGATGGTGCGGCTCATCGCCTGGCGCCAGCTCATGCCGATCGAATAGGCAGCTTCCCACTGGCCTTTCGGCACCGAGGAAATGACGGCGCGGATGATCTCGGAGCTATAGGCGCCGATATTCAGGGTGAAGCCGATGAGGGCGGCCGGGAAGGCATCGAGCAGGATGCCGAGGCTCGGCAGGCCGTAGAAGATGACAAAGAGCTGAACGAGCAGCGGCGTGCCGCGGATGACCCAGACATAGAAGCGCGCGACGGCGGAGAGCGGCATCGGCCCGAAGAGCCGGGCGATCGCGGTGGCGAGTCCGAGGGCCAGGCCGAAGACGAAGGAGAGCAGGGTCAGCGGAATGGTGAAGATCAGCCCCGCCCACAGGAGCGAGGGCAGCGATTCCGCCATCAGTTGGAGCCAGTGCGCCAAGGGAATTCCTTCTGGTCGGTTGGTGCGTCGAAGTGGAATACCCCTCCCCAACCCCTCCCCACAAGGGGGAGGGGCTTATCGGGGCCCTCGGCGCGCCAAATAGCGACCGTACTGGTGGCGGGGAGGCTGTTCTGAGATGAGGCGGCGCGGCATCGAACCCCCTTGCCCTTGTGGGGCAGGGGGTTCTTTTCTTGAACCAAGCTTACTTGGAAACGTCCTGGCCGAAATACTTGTCGGCGATCTTCTTATAGGTGCCGTCGGCCTTGATGTCGGCAAGCGCCTTGTTGATTTCGGCGAGAAGCTCCGGCTCGTTCTTGCGGATGATGACGCCGGAGTAGTCGGCATTTTCCTGTTCGGCGACAATCTTCACCGGCGCGTCCGGCTTGTGCTTCTTGAAATCGAGGAAGGAGAGGCTGTCGTTGATCGTGGCGTCGGCGCGCTTGGTCAGCACGAGCTGGATCGACTGATCGAAACCATCGGTGCCGACGAGTTCGGCGCCGGCTTCGGTGGCGAGCTTGCCGAAGTTGCTGGTCAGTGATTGGGCGGCCTTCTTGCCCTTCAGATCGGCGAAGGACTTGATGCTGTCATCGCCGTCACGGGCGATCAGCACGGCCTTGGAGGCAATATAGGGCTCGGAGAAATCATATTTCTGCTTGCGGGTTTCGGTGATGCCGACCTGATTGATGACGGTGTCGTAGCGCTTGGCGTCGAGGCCGGCGATCAGGCCGTCCCACTTGCCTTCGACGAACTCGGCCTTGACGCCGAGCTTGGCGGCGATCGCTTCGCCGATCTCGACATCGAAGCCGACGAGCTTGCCGCTTTCGTCATGATAGGTGAAGGGCGCATACGTGCCTTCGGTACCGATCTTGAAGACGCCGGCCGATTTGATGGCGGCGAGGTTCTCGCCGGCATGGGCAGGCAGGAGGGCCGCAGCCTGAATGAGGGCGGCAGCGGCGACGGTTTTCAACCAGTTCATTGTTTTATCCATCCTTGGGAGGTTGTCATCGGATGGGGATACTTTGCAGAAAATTATGGCGCCGGAAGCGTAGAAAACTGCGAATAAAAGCAGCAACTGCAAATAATTTTCTCAAGCGGCCGTTCCAACCATGAATCCTGCAGAAACAGGCATCATGCTCCGGCCCGGCGGCGCAGCCTTTCGCTGACGATGATGATCAATCCGGCGCTGAGGATCAGGGCCGCGCCGACGACCACATTGTGCGTTGGGATGTCGGCCCAGATCAGATAGCCCAGGAGGAAGGCCCAGACGAGAGAGCTGTATTCGAATGGTGCAAGCACGGAGACGGGCGCCTGGCGCATGCCTTCGAAAAGGGCGAATTGGGCGCAGCCGGCAACGATGCCTGTGGCAATGAGCAGCGCGAGCTGCGTCATATCGGGGGTCTGCCAGGTGTAGAGAACGGCAAGGCCGGTCAGGGCAAGAAAAAAGACGTTGGAAACGGTGAGCTGCACGATGGTCTTTTCGTGCAGCGAGGTCTTGCGCAGCAGCACCATGGCGGATGCCCAGAGGACGGCCGCCTGCAGCGCAAGATAGACCGGCCAGGAAATGGTGAGGCCGACCGGATTGCAGGCGATCAAGACACCGACGAAACCGACGCCGACGGCCAGCCAGCGCGCCGGCGTGACCTCTTCCTTCAGGATGACCCATGCGAGCAGGGTACCGACGACAGGTGCGGCGTAATAAAGCGTCGTCACTTCGGCAAGCTGCAGGCGGCTTGCCGCGGAATAATAGGAAAGCCAGGCACAAAGAAGAAGGATGCTGCGGGCGATCATCGGCTTGACGATCGGCGATGTGATCGTTTGGCGAACGAGTTTGCCGCGACCATAGGCGAGACAACCGAGGAAGATCGTGAGGCTGCGGAAAAACAGGATCTGCCAGACGGGAATGCTTGAAGTCAGGATCTTGATGATCGCGTCATGGAAGGTAAACGCCATATAGGCGACGGTCGTGAGCAGGATGCCCAGGCTGACGGAGTTTTTCACAGGAAGACGCACCAGATGGCGGATATGCCGGAGGGAATCGGGAATGATGAATCGATATTCCTGCCTCTTAGACTGGTCAATAGGACATATTTCGCTCTGGTAGTGACTTTGTTTCAAAACGTCAGAAAACGTGTAGCAATGCGTATTGCCTGCACGATCATAAGTGTTTATGCACGTTTCTAGATTTGTGAGATGTCGATCCGGTAGGAACATGCAGGATTTTCTATTACGCGAGCGTCAAGGGGTGATTTCTGAGAGGTTGCGGATGAATGGCCGCGTGCTGGCGGCGGAACTTGCGCTCGAATTCGGCGTCTCCGAGGATACGGTGCGGCGCGATCTGCGCGAGATGGCGGCCGCGGGGCTCTGCGAGCGGGTCTATGGCGGCGCATTGCCGGTCTCGCCGGCGCATGGAAGCCTGACGCAGCGCATCGGCTTTGCCGCCGACCGGAAACAGGCGCTGGCGCGCGCTGCGGCACAGCAGATCGCCGCCGGTTCGACGGTGTTCTTCGATGCCGGCAGCACCAATCTGGCGATTGCCCATGCATTGCCGGCCGATCTTGCGCTGACGGCTGCGACGAATGCGCCGGCGATTGCCGCAGCGTTGATCGACAAGCCTGCCATCAACGTCATCCTGATCGGCGGGATGGTCGATCGGCAGACGGGCGGTGCGCTCGGCGCCAAGGCCCTGCGCGATATGGAGCAGATTTCGCCCGACCTCTGCATTCTCGGCGCCTGCGGCGTCGACCTTGAGGCCGGCATCACGGTGTTCGGTTTCGAGGATGCGGAGTTCAAGCGGTTTGCGACGTCGAGGAGCAAAAGGGTGCTGGTGGCTGCAACCTCGGAGAAATTCGGCACTGCCGCCCCCCATAGTGTCCTGCCGGTTGCCCATTGCGAATGTCTGGTGGTCGAACACGATGCCGATCCGGCAATTCTCGGCCGCTACCGCGAGCGCGGATGCAGGACTGTTATCGCCGAGAAAACGAACTGAGGCGACGTCACAGAGTTTAGGGAAATCGGGCGCTTGCAAGCCCGGCAATGAGGAAAGACCGAGAAATGGACAGTCATGTAAGTGCGTCGGGGGTCCGGAGCGGCTTCGTTACCAGAAGCAGGGCGGCGGTTTCCCTGCTCTTTCTCATGAATGGCTTCGTCGTCGGCTGCTGGGCGCCGAAGATTCCGGACTTTGCCGAGCGTCTGGCGCTGAGCAAGTTCGAGCTTGGGCTGATGATCCTCGTCTTCGGCGTCGGCTCGCTGGTCATGATGCCGATTGCCGGTGCGCAGATTGCCAAGCACGGCTCGCGTATCGTCGTTCAGGTGACGGCTGTCTGCGTGCTGCCGTTGCTGCTGGCATTGACGCTCGCGCCAAATGTGATCACCGGGGCCATTTCGCTCTTCCTGTTCGGCGGCTTCATTGGCGCAATGGATGTGGCGATGAATGCCAATGCGGTGTCGGTCGAGAAATCCATGCGCCGCGCCATCATGTCGTCCTGCCATGCGTTCTGGAGTCTTGGTGGACTGATCGGCTCGGGTCTCGGCGGCATCGTGATTTCCAAGCTCGGTATTCTCGGTCATGCGGAACTGGCGACGGTGCTGGCGGCAATCTTCCTTGCTCTGGCATGGCCGATGATCCTTGCGGACCCGCCGCATCCCGACACCAAGAAGGAAAAGACGAAGCTGCCGATGGTGCCGCTGCCGTGGCTGCTCGGATTGATGGCGCTGTTCAGCATGGTGCCGGAAGGTGCGGTTCTCGACTGGGGCGCGCTCTATCTCCGGCAGGAAATGGATGCATCCGTGGCACTTTCCGGTCTTGGTTTCGCAGCCTTTTCGGCGACCATGGCGATCATGCGCTTTGCCGGCGATCTGGTGCGCGACCGTCTGGGCGGCGTCAAGACGCTGCGCATCTGCACGCTGTTTGCGATCGTCGGCATGCTGCTTGCAGGCTTGGCCCCCAATGCCGAGATCGCTATCCTGGGTTTTGCCTTTTGCGGGATCGGGATTTCCAACATGGTGCCGATCGCTTTCTCGGCGGCGGGCAATATTCCCGGCCTCAAGCCCGGCATCGGCATCTCGGTCGTTACGACCATGGGCTACTCCGGCATGCTGGTCGCACCGTCCTTGATCGGCTTCGTCGCCGAGCATGTCGGCTTCGCTGCGGTCTTCATGGCGCTGCCGGTGCTGCTGCTCGTCGTCCTCCTGTTTTCCAAACTGGCCCATTATGCCGATGGGACCTCCGGAGGCGGCCACTGAACCGCCTCCAACCAAAAGTGATATCGGGGGGGCGGTTGACAAGAAAGCGGTCATGATCCACCTGAAAGGCGCTGTTTCTAAAGCGCGTCGCAATCTTTCAGATTTGCTTCTCGCGCTTTAGGTCTTTATTTTGCGCATGTCGTGATCGCAAAACCGCTGCATACTTTTGCGCGACATGCTTTAGGGGTGCAAGAACTCTTCATGTTGTCAGCCGCCGATTTTGATCCGAAACCGCGCCGCGCTTCCGTTGCCGTCGATGTCGGCGGCGTCATCGTCGGCGGCGGGGCGCCGGTCGTCGTGCAATCCATGACGAATACCGATACGGCCGATATCGACTCGACCGTCGCGCAGGTCGCCGCCCTGTTCCGGGCTGGCTCGGAGCTTGTGCGTATCACCGTCGACCGTGACGAGAGTGCGGCTGCCGTGCCGAAGATCCGCGAGCGGCTGCTGCGGCTCGGCATGGACGTGCCATTGATCGGCGACTTCCACTATATCGGCCACAAGCTGCTCGCCGATCATCCCGATTGTGCCGCGGCGCTGGCGAAATACCGCATCAACCCCGGCAATGTCGGCTTCAAGGACAAGAAGGACAAGCAGTTCGCCGAGATCATCGAGATGGCGATCCGCCATGACAAGCCGGTGCGTATCGGCGTCAACTGGGGTTCGCTCGACCAGGATCTGCTGACGGCGCTGATGGACCAGAATGCCGCGGCCGGTTCGCCGCTTTCGGCCCGGCAGGTGACGCGCGAGGCGATCGTGCAGTCGGCGCTGCTTTCGGCAGCCCTTGCCGAGGAGATCGGCCTGCCGCGCAACCGCATCATCCTGTCGGCCAAGGTCAGCCAGGTGCAGGATCTGATCGCCGTCAATTCGATGCTCGCCGAACGCTCCAATCACGCGCTGCATCTCGGTCTGACCGAAGCCGGCATGGGCACCAAGGGCATCGTCGCCTCGTCGGCGGCCATGGGCTTCGTGTTGCAGCATGGCATCGGCGATACGATCCGCGTGTCGCTGACGCCCGAGCCGAATGGCGACCGCACCCGCGAAGTCCAGGTGGCGCAGGAGATCCTGCAGGTCATGGGCTTCCGCCAGTTCATACCGGTCGTTGCCGCCTGTCCGGGCTGCGGACGCACGACCTCGACGGTGTTCCAGGAGCTTGCCCAGAACATCCAGAACGACATTCGCAAGAACATGCCGGTCTGGCGCGAAAAGTATCCCGGAGTCGAGGCGCTGAACGTCGCCGTCATGGGCTGCATCGTCAACGGGCCGGGTGAAAGCAAACATGCCGATATCGGCATTTCGCTTCCCGGCACCGGCGAGACGCCGGCCGCCCCTGTTTTCATCGATGGCCGTAAGGCGCTGACGCTGCGCGGCCCCAATATCGCCGCCGACTTCGAGGCGCTTGTCGTCGATTATATCGAGAAGCGTTTCGGCCAGCGGACGGCGGCGGAATGAACGCCTTCGAGTTCGAATGAGCCGGTATTGGTCTGATATCGTCAGCAAGCTTCGGCCCTATGTCGCCGGAGAGCAGCCGCGTATCGCCGGCTTGGTCAAGCTCAACACCAACGAGAATCCCTACGGGCCGTCTCCGAAGGCACTCGAGGCAATCCGGCAAGCGACGGACGATCGTCTGCGGCTCTATCCTGATCCCGCGGCGACGGAATTGCGCGAGACGATCGCCGCCCGTTTCGGCCTGATGGCGGAAGAAGTATTCGTTGGCAACGGCTCCGACGAGGTCCTCGCCCTCGCGTTTCAGGCGCTGTTGAAACACGAACGGCCGCTTCTCTATCCCGATGTGACCTATAGCTTCTACCCGACATATAGCCTGCTATACGATGTCGAAGCGATCGAAGTGCCTGTCGATCACGGGTTCCAGATCCGACTGGCGGATTACGACAGGCCGTGCGGCGCGATCATCATCCCCAATCCGAATGCACCGACCGGGATCGGCCTGCCGCGTGCCGACATAGAGGCGCTTGTCGCCGCTCACCCGGATGCGGTCGTCGTGATCGACGAGGCCTATGTCGATTTCGGCGGCGAAAGCGCCGTCCCGCTCATTTCAAAATATCCCAATCTGCTTGTCATTCAGACCCTGTCGAAATCCCGCTCGTTCGCAGGCCTGCGCGTCGGCTTCGCGCTGGGGCAGCGGGAACTGATCGAGGCGCTGGTGCGCGTCAAGGACAGTTTCAATTCCTATCCGCTCGATCGCCTGGCGCAGGTCGCCGCGACGGCGGCGATCAAGGACGAGGCGTGGTTCGAGACATGCCGGAGGAAGCTTATCGCCAGCCGGAAAAACCTCGTCTCCGAACTCCAAGCGCTGGATTTCGAGGTCTTGCCGTCCCAGGCGAATTTCGTTTTCGCAAGGCACCAAAGTCAGTCGGGTGCAGCGCTTCTCACCGCCCTGCGCGAGCGGAACATTCTCGTCCGGCTTTTTGCCAAGCCGCGTATTTCGGACTTCCTGCGGATCAGCATCGGCACGGACGAGGAATGTGCCCGCCTGGTTTCGGCTCTCACGGAAATATTGGCAGCCTAACTGCCGTTCAGCTCTTCCGGTCGGCGATGAAACGCGCCGCAGCGGCAAGGGTCGAGGCACGGGCGCCGTAAGGGGCAAGCAGCGCCTCGGCATCGCGGACATGCTGGTGGAGCTGGCGCTCGGCCCATTCCATACCGCGCAGGGCGACGAGCGTTCCCTTGCCCCGGGCTGCGTCCTTGCCGGTCGCCTTGCCCATGGTCTCGGTGTCCGAAGTCAGGTCAAGAATGTCGTCGGCCAGCTGGAAGGCAAGGCCGATCTTTTCGCCGAAGGCGCGCAGGCGGCGGCGGTCTTCCGGCGCACTTGCCGAGATGATGGCGCCGGCTTCGCAGGCGAAGCGGATCAACGCGCCCGTTTTCATCGCCTGCAGGCGGATGATGCCGGCCTCGTCAAGGGCTTGTTTTTCGGCTGCCAGATCGAGGGCCTGGCCGCCGGCCATGCCGCCAAGACCGGCGGCACGGGCAAGGGCCAGCACCAGCGATGCCTTGCTGGTATCGGGAAGCGCCGTTTCCGGCGCGGCGACGATATCGAAGGCGTAGGTCAGCAGGCTGTCGCCGGCGAGGATCGCGGTCGCTTCATCGAATTTAATGTGTACCGTCGGTTTGCCGCGGCGCAGGTCGTCATCGTCCATGGCCGGCAGGTCGTCATGGACGAGGGAATAGCAGTGGACGCATTCGAGTGCCGCGCCAACGCGAAGTGCTGCCTCAGCGTTGCCGCCGAGAAGGGCAGCGCTTTCGACGACCAGGAATGGGCGCAGCCGCTTGCCGCCGTTCAGCACGGCATAATACATGGCATCGCGCAGCCTTTCGGGCCTGGCGATTTCATCGGAAAGGATGCTTGGTGAAAGCAATGCGTCGAGCAGCGCCTCGATCTCGTGGGCGTTGTTCTTCAGCCTCGTTTCGAAAGTGTCCCGGTTCGCGTCCATGGGCGCTGTTTGGCATGAGCGCCCCCGGGCTTGCAACGGAATTGTCGATGACAGCGGCAAGATTCACCACGCACTCTGGCATAAGCTCTGTACAGGCGCTATGAGAACGAGAGGAGCGAAATCGGACTGGGGAACATTGGATATAGCGCCGGAGAGAGAGGACAGCGTCGACATGCCGGTTCGTCGGCAATGGTTCGGAGATCGGCGGTTCGGAGATCGGCGCGTGTTGAAACGCATTGTTCTTGCCGTCCTGGTCTTTCTGATCCTTCCCTACGCGTTGATCTTTTTCTATCTGCTGCCCTTCATTCACCCCGTCTCGACGCTGATGCTGCGCGATCTCCTGCTGCTGCGCGGTTACGACAGGCAATGGGTGTCGCTGGATGACATCGCCCCGGTCGTGGTGCAGTCGGTGATGATGTCGGAGGACGGGCAATATTGCTTTCACGGCGGCGTCGACTGGGCTGAAATGCGCATGCTGGTCGAGGATACGCTGAAAGGCCAGGCGACGCGCGGCGGCAGCACCATCCCGATGCAGACGGCGAAAAACCTTTTCCTCTGGAACAGCCGCTCCTTTGTGCGCAAGGCGCTGGAGCTTCCACTCGCGGTCGCCACGGATTTCGTCCTGTCGAAACGGCGGCTGATGGAAATCTATCTCAATATCGCCGAATGGGGTCCCGGCATCTACGGCATCGAGGCGGCCGCCCAGCATCATTTCAAGGTGCCGGCCTCGAAGCTGACGCGGCGCCAGGCATCGCTGCTAGCCGTCTCGCTGCCGAACCCGATCGACCGCAATGCCGGCAAGCCCGGACGCGGCCTTCGCCGGCTTGCCGGCGTGATCGAGAGGCGTGCGCAAGGTTCGGGCGATTACATCAAGTGTATCTATGATTGACATCAGAACTTGTCGTCAGAACAGGATGATTTTAGCCCGGGGTCGGCCTGAAATCTGAATCCTGTTCTAAATTATATCGTGAGAGCATGATGTCGTGAGAAAACCGCTCACACTTTTCGGTATCATGCTCTAGAGGCGGTAAGCGTCATCTGACATTCTTGGTTCTGCCATATGGACGGATGCTGTCCAACCAGAGCCCCGATTCGCCCATGACCATCACGACATTTTCGCCCGAGCTTCTCTCTTATTCGAAGACGCACAATCCGAACCCGCCCGCCCATCTCGGCAGCCGCTATCGCAAGATCGGCGGCTTTCTCCCGGAAGCCGGCAACACCATCGTCTGCCATATCGAGAAGGGTTCGCAGACGCAGATGGCGCTGATCGAGGCGCGCGAGACATATCTGGCTATGCCCGAGGCTCCACAGTTCCTCTTTACGCCGATATCAAGTCTTCACATGACACTTTTCGAAGGCGTCATCGAAACCCGGCGCCGGCAGGATTGTTGGCCGGGCGATCTGCCGCTCGATACGCCCATCGAAGACATGACCGAGTTGATGGCGGCCAGGCTCGAAGGTTTCTCGATGGCTGACCGCTTCAGGGTCGCGATCGTCGAAGCTCGCCCGTCGGGCCTGCTCGTCGACGGGGCGACGGAGACGGACCGCAAGGTCATGCGCGCTTGGCGCAACGCGCTGGCCGATCTTCTCGGCTATCGCCAGCCGAACCACGAGGATTATAAGTTCCACATGACTTTCGCCTATGCGGTCGAACGGCTTGAGGACGAAGCCTTGCCGCGCTGGCAGGCGATGCTCGATGACGTGGCCGAGGATATCCGCCGCAGGGCTCCCGTTTTCGAGCTTACCCCGCCGGCATTCTGCGTGTTCGAGGACATGAACCATTTCCACGAATTGCTGATCTTTGATTTCGAAGCCTGAACGGAAGAGGCCCATGGACAAACCGACGCTCTATATCGCCAACAAGAACTATTCCTCCTGGTCGTTTCGGCCCTGGATGGCGCTGACGGGCGTCGGCATCGATTTCGAGGAAGTCTTGATCCCCTTCGATTATCCTGGTGGCAATCCCCATATCAAGGCGGTTTCGCCGACCGGGCGAGTGCCGCTTCTCAAGCACGGCGCGTTGAAGATCTGGGAATCGCTGGCGATCATCGAATACGCCGCCGAGCTTTATCCGGAGGCCGGCCTTCTGCCTGCGGATCGGGCCGAGCGGGCGCTTGCCCGTTCGGTTTCGATGGAAATGCTCTCGAGCTTTCGGGCGCTGCGCAACGCCTGCCCGATGAATATCCGCCGGCCGAAGGCCAAGATCGCATTGCCGGATGGTGTCGACGCCGATATCAGCCGCATCGAGACAATCTGGCGCGACCTGTTGCAGCAATCCGGCGGACCGTTTCTCTTTGGTGCGTTCAGCGGGGCGGATGCGATGTTTGCGCCCGTCGTCAACCGCTTCGACATTTATGATCTCGTCAGCCGAAACGATACGCTGGCCTATATGGAGACCATGAAGGCGCATCCGGCCTGGCGAAAATGGGAAGAGGCGGCCCGCGCGGAGCCTTGGATCGTGCCGGAAGACGAAGTCTGAGCCCGGAATCATCGGCTTCGCAAAAAATACGCATGGGGACTGGTCAAGGCCACCCCTTGCATGTATAAGCGCGCCAAATTCCGAAATCGCGACATGTCCGTTTCGGCCGCCAGTCTGGCCGTGGGAATGTTTTGCCCGCAAGTGGAGTAAGAGAAATGGCTGTACCGAAGAGAAAAACAAGCCCGTCCAAGCGCGGTATGCGCCGTTCGGCAGATGCACTGAAGGCTCCGACCTATGTCGAAGACAAGAACTCCGGCGAACTGCGCCGCCCGCACCATATCGACCTGAAGACCGGTATGTATCGCGGCCGCCAGGTTCTGACGCCGAAGGAAAGCGCATAATTTCCTGATCCGGCTTGTCCGATCGAAAGTTTCAAGGCCGGCGTCACGCCGGCCTTTTCTATTTCGACGGTATAATATTTGCAATGACTTGCGGTCTGGCAGCGGTTTGCGGCAGTATTCTTCTTGCGCTGAGGAGACTGCCGATGATAGCCGCAATGCCGCTGATGATTATCCCGTTTATTCTTTACAATCTGGCGATGCTGGGCCTGATGGGCGATGGCGGCATTCCGGCCCTGCAGCATGATGTCATCGTGCTGTCGATGATCTCGGGCGCGATCTGGAGCATGGCGCTCGGCGATCTGTTCATCGTCATCGCCCTTGTCGTGCTGTTCTTCGAAATCCTCAAGGCGACCAGAACCGGCCCCGGCAATCTCGTCAACCATATGTTGTCGATGCTGGTGTTCATCGCCTTCCTGGTCGAGTTTCTGCTCGTCCGGGATGCTGCGACGCAGGTATTCTTCATTTTGATGACGATCGCCCTGATCGATGTGATCGGCGGTTTTGCCGTCTCGATCCGGAGCGCCGGGCGTGATGTCTCGATCGGATTATAGGTTGTCGAGTTTGTTCTGAAGGGCGCGGAGCTGTTCCTTCAGCTCATCGATATCCTTGGCCTCGGCCTTGCGGCTTTCCTTGGCAGGCGGCGTCATGAAGGGCGAGAACATCTGCATCGCCTGCTGAAACAGCTCGGTGTTGCGGCGAACCTGATCTTCGACCATCTGCATCGGCAATTGCAGGTTCTTGCCGAGCGGCGTCTCGCCGAAGGCGCGGTTCACCTGCTCGCGCATCTGCGACTGCTGTTCGGTGAAGGCGCGCATCGAATGTTCGAGAAAGCTCGGCACCACCATCTGCATCTGGTCGCCGTAATAGGTGATGAGCTGGCGCAGGAAGGAGATCGGGAGCAACGTGTTGCCGGTCTTCGATTCCTGTTCGAAAATGATCTGGGTCAGCACCGAATGGGTGATGTCATCTCCGCTTTTTGCATCCTGTACGGTGAAGTCTTCGCCTTTCTTCACCATCTCCGCCAAGTCTTCCAGCGTCACATAGGTGCTGGTGCCCGTGTTGTATAGGCGGCGATTGGCGTATTTCTTGATAACGATCTGACCCTCATGCTTCGCCATATCAGTCTCCTGAACCCCCGTCTGATTTATGGATCTTCCTCCACTTGAGACTGTAAACGCAAAAGAAGGCCGGTGACAATCTCTTTGTGCGATGCGGCAAACCTTTAACAGAGCAGATGAATCGGGCTTGGGAGCGCTTCGGCTGAAAAATGGCGGCAGCCGGTCTTCGCGTTTGACTTGTGCTCCAAGCTTTGCCAGTTTCTCCTTATGTAAGTGAGACGAAAACGAGGAGCGTCCCCATGAGCAATTCATCCATCGTCATCGCCAGTGCAGGGCGAACAGCAGTCGGCTCGTTCAACGGCGCTTTCGCGACGGTCCTCGCGCATGAGCTCGGGGCGGCGGTCATAAAGGGGGCGCTCGAGCGCGCCGGCGTCGATGCCGGCGAGGTGGATGAGGTGATCCTCGGCCAGGTGCTTGCCGCCGGCGAGGGCCAGAACCCGGCCCGCCAGGCGGCGATAAAGGCCGGCATTCCGAAGGAGGCGACTGCTTGGGGCGTCAACCAGCTCTGCGGCTCGGGCCTGCGCGCGGTCGCGCTCGGCATGCAGCAGATCGCCACCGGCGACGCCAAGATCATCGTTGCCGGCGGCCAGGAATCCATGTCGATGGCCCCGCATGCCGCGCACTTACGCAGCGGCGTCAAGATGGGCGACATGAAGATGGTCGACACGATGATCAAGGACGGTTTGACCGACGCCTTCCACGGCTACCACATGGGCATCACCGCCGAAAATGTCGCGCGCCAGTGGCAGCTGTCGCGCGACGACCAGGATCAGTTCGCCGTCGCTTCGCAGAACAAGGCGGAAGCGGCGCAAAAGGCCGGCCGTTTTGCCGACGAGATCATCCCCTACGTCATCAAGACACGTAAGGGCGACGTTACGGTCGATGCCGACGAATATATCCGTCACGGCGCCACATTGGAAGCGATGGGGAAATTGCGCCCGGCCTTCGACAAGGACGGCACTGTGACGGCCGCGAATGCATCCGGCCTCAACGACGGCGCCGCTGCGGCGGTGCTGATGAGCGAAGCGGAAGCCGTCCGGCGCGGCATCCAGCCGCTCGCCCGCATCGTTTCCTGGGCAACGGCGGGCGTCGATCCTTCCATTATGGGCACCGGGCCGATCCCGGCTTCGCGCAAGGCGCTCGAAAAGGCCGGCTGGTCGGTGAACGATCTCGATCTCGTCGAAGCCAACGAAGCTTTCGCGGCGCAAGCCTGCGCCGTTACCAAGGATCTCGGATGGGACCCGGCGATCGTCAACGTCAATGGCGGCGCGATCGCGATCGGCCATCCGATCGGCGCGTCCGGCGCGCGCGTTCTCAACACGCTGCTGTTCGAAATGAAGCGCCGCGGCGCCAAGAAGGGTCTCGCCACGCTCTGCATCGGAGGCGGCATGGGTGTGGCCATGTGCTTTGAAGCACTTTAAATAGCATACGATCCAGGATTGATTGAGAATCCCGCCACGCGGCGGGGCGAAAAACAAAAGGGGAGCGAAGCATGAGCAGAGTGGCTGTGGTCACCGGGGGTACACGCGGCATCGGCGCGGCAATATCCATGGCACTGAAAAATGCCGGATACAGGGTCGCGGCCAGCTATGCCGGCAACGACGAGAAGGCCAAAGCCTTCCACGAAGTCACCGGCGTTCCGGTGTTCAAATGGGATGTTTCCGACTACACTGCCTGCGGCGAAGGGATCGCCAGGATCGAAAGCGAGATCGGGCCGGTCGAAATCCTCGTCAACAATGCCGGCATCACCCGCGACGCGATGTTCCACAAGATGACGCCGCAGCAGTGGCACGAGGTGATCAATACCAACCTCACCGGCCTGTTCAACATGACGCATCAGGTCTGGACCGGCATGCGCGATCGCGGCTTCGGCCGCATCGTCAATATCTCGTCGATCAACGGCCAGAAGGGCCAGATGGGCCAGGTGAATTATTCGGCGGCCAAGGCGGGCGATCTCGGCTTCACCAAGGCGCTGGCCCAGGAAGGGGCGGCCAAGAACATCACCGTCAACGCCATCTGCCCCGGTTACATCGGCACGGAAATGGTGCTTGCCGTGCCGGAGAAGGTGCTGAACGAACGCATCATTCCGCAGATCCCCGTCGGCCGTCTCGGCGAGCCGGAAGAGATCGCGCGCTGCGTCACCTTCCTCGTCTCCGACGATGCCGGCTTCATCACCGGTTCGACGCTGACGGCCAATGGCGGACAGTTCTTCGCCTAATTATTCCTTTAAGCGGTTATACGCAGATTCAAAGCGATGGCGCGTCCGGCAGGACGCGCCATCGCTTTGATCATTTACGGGATTAAGAGCGGCGGTCGGCATTCGGTTGCCGCTCTGTACCTTGACCGGTACTTTCCGCAGCGAGCGATCCTGGCTGCTAAGGGCTGTTATCGCAGTCGTCAGAAAGGCCGATGCGATGAGAACGGCGACAAGGGAATTCAGGAAAATCTGGATCATGAAAGCGTTCCTTTCCGGTGCGCCGGGCGGCTGTGCCTGTCCGTTGCGCTGGTGAAGGAAATATGTGCCTGCCTGTTGGGTAGCAGTAGGTGTGGCTTTCATAACCGATTTTCAACGTCTCGTTGACGGATTCGGCAGGCCAAAAAAACGGGCGCAGAAGCGCCCGTTGGGAGTCCGATATGGTTTTGCCGATTAGCGGCAACGAGCCTCGTAGCGGCGGCCGTAGCGGTCGCGATAGACGCAGTAGCCGCGGCGTTCGACCGAGTGGCCGATGAGAGCGCCGGTTAGACCGCCGGCCACGGCGCCGACGGCGGCACCGCCCCAGCTGTTGGTGACGACACCGCCGATGACCGCACCGGTGCCGGCGCCGATCGCCGTACCTTGCTCGGTTGCTGTGCAGGATGCCAGAGCGCCGACCAGCGCACCAATAAGAACAATCTTCTTCATCATGTCGTAACTCCCCAGGTTCGTTGGCCTTTAGATGCGGCCCATTAGTACAAGGATAATGATAATCACGAGAACTAGCCCCAAACCGCCAGAAGGTCCATAGCCCCAGCCACGGCTGTAACCCCAATTTGGCAAGGCTCCGATCAAGAGCAGAATGAGGATAATTAGAAGTATCGTGCCAAGCATGGTGTGTTTCCTTCATTTCATCCGCAATTTGGATGGACCAGAAACACGCATTGGCGATTTTTGTTCCCGGTTAAGCTTGGAAATGTGACGAGGGCGTGATTCACGGTTAATTTCCGTCATCTCGGAAAATTGCCGCTATGGTTAAAATTACATTTAAATACAATATGTTGCGGTGAACAAAGAGGGAAAGCCGCGGTGTCGCCGATTCGTCAGCGATTCGTTCCGCTTTTGATCGACCCATCGCGATTGGCCGCCTTGACTTAACGCTGTCTGAATCCGGCTTCAAAAAGATTAATGCCTGTGCCAGGAGGCGGGCGAAGAGTTCCGCTGCCGATTCCGCATCTAGCGTCCGGACCTGGTGATGCCACCAGATTTGGTCGTGAACGAAAGGCGAAAACCGCGGAGTCAGCGATTCGTCTCCGATTCGTTCCGGCTTTGGTCGAGAGGTTAATTTCGGGACGCTCTCGCCTGTTCAAAATCGGCGCGGGAATCGTCGCTCACGACGGCGAAAATGCGAATGGGAGGGAGTCTCGCGATTCAGCATCTAGTGGGAAAAAGTGATTCAAAATCAATACTTAGCCGTGAACAAAAGCTGAATCAGCTGGAGTCAGCGATTCGTCGCTGATTCGTTCTCACGCTGTTCCGAATCGTGAATTCAGACCTTCCACAAGACTCGCAAAGGTCGTAATCCCCGGTGCATTTTGAAATCTGCCCTTGCGTTTGCGGCGGCAGCTGTCCATGTGTTCTTTAGCTTCCCTCGTGGGGCTGAGATTTTCCTGGGGCCACCCGCCTCATTTGCATGGACCCATGACTCTGACTTCGCAGCCGATGATTCTGAGTGGACGCGGTGTGACCGCGGTGCTCGGACCGACCAATACCGGCAAGACCCATTATGCCATCGAGCGCATGGTCGCGCACGGGACCGGCGTGATCGGCTTGCCGCTCAGGCTGCTGGCGCGCGAGGTCTATACGCGGGTGGTGGAGAAGGTCGGCGTGCAGAATGTGGCGCTGGTCACCGGTGAGGAAAAGATTTCGCCGCCCAATGCGCGTTTTTCCGTCTGTACCGTCGAGGCGATGCCGCGTGAGACCAAGGCCGCCTTCGTTGCCATCGACGAGGTTCAGCTCGCCGGCGATCTCGAGCGCGGTCATATCTTCACCGACCGCATTCTGCATCTTCGCGGCCGTGAGGAAACGCTGCTGCTTGGCGCGGCGACGATGCGGCCGATCCTGCAGCAGCTCCTGCCGGGCATCACTGTCGTCGAGCGGCCGCGGCTTTCGCATCTTTTCTATGCCGGCCAGAAGAAGATCACCCGGCTGCCGCAGCGTTCTGCCATCGTCGCGTTTTCGGCCGACGAGGTCTATGCCATCGCCGAGCTCATCCGCCGCCAGCGTGGCGGCGCGGCTGTCGTGCTCGGCGCGCTCAGCCCGCGCACCCGCAATGCGCAGGTCGCACTCTATCAGGCGGGCGACGTCGAATATCTGGTGGCGACCGATGCGATCGGCATGGGCCTCAACCTCGATGTCGATCACGTCGCCTTTGCCCAAGACCGGAAATTCGACGGTTACCAGTTCCGCAATCTCAATCCGGGCGAACTCGGCCAGGTCGCCGGGCGCGCCGGGCGGCACGTGCGGGACGGGACCTTCGGCGTCACCGGACAGGTCTCGCCCTTCGACGATGAATTGGTGCAACGTATCGAGGGGCACGAATTCGACAACGTCAAGGTTTTGCAATGGCGCACGACGGAGATGGACTTCTCCTCGATTCAATCCTTGCGGACAAGCCTTGAGGCGGGACCGCGCGTGCCGGGACTGACGCGAGCGCTGCCTGCTGTCGACCAGCAGGCGCTGGAACAGCTTTCGCGTTATCCAGAGGTCATCGATCTCGCCGACAGGCCGGCGCGCGTCGAAAAACTCTGGGAGGCTTGCGCGCTTCCCGATTACCGGCGTATCACTCCTGCGCAACACGCCGATCTTATCTCGACCCTCTTTTCCGATCTCGTCCGCTATGGCACGGTGAATGAGCAGTTTCTCGCGGAGCAGGTGCATCGCTCCGATCGGACAGATGGGGAAATTGACACGCTTTCGGCGCGAATCGCGCAGATAAGGACCTGGACCTACGTTTCGAATCGGCCTGGCTGGCTTGCCGATCCGACACACTGGCAGGAAAAGACGCGGGAAATCGAAGATCGATTGTCCGACGCGTTACATGAAAGGTTGACGAAACGCTTTGTTGATCGCAGGACATCTGTGCTCATGAAGCGCCTGAGAGAGAATGCGATGCTGGAAGCTGAAATCAGTGTGAATGGTGATGTCTTCGTTGAAGGACATCATGTAGGGCAATTGAGCGGATTCCGTTTCACGCCGGTGGCGGGAACGGACGGACCGGATGCCAAGGCGGTTCAGGCTGCGTCGCAGAAGGCGCTCGCGCTCGAATTCGAAGCCCGCGCGGCGCGGATGCATGCCGCCGGCAATAGTGATCTGGCGATCGGCTCGGATGGGTTGATTCGTTGGCTGGGCGACCCGGTGGCGCGGCTTTCGGGCAGTGATCACGTCATGCGTCCGCGCGTGCTTCTGCTGGCCGACGAGCAGTTGACGGGCAATGCCCGGGATCACGTTGCGGCCCGCATCGAACGCTTCGTCAACCATCATATCAGCACGGTGCTGAAACCGCTCGATGATCTGTCGCGCGCCGAGGATCTGCAGGGTCTTGCCAAGGGGCTTGCCTTCCAGCTCGTCGAAAATCTCGGCGTGCTGTTCCGACGCGACGTGACCGAGGAGGTGAAGTCGCTGGACCAGGATGCCCGCGCCTCCATGCGCCGCTACGGCGTGCGTTTCGGCGCCTATCATATCTTCGTTCCGGCACTTCTGAAGCCGGCGCCGGCCGAGCTCATCACGCTGCTCTGGGCGCTGAAGAACGACGGTCTCGACAAACCGGGCTACGGCGATCTCATTCCCGTGCTTGCCGCCGGCCGCACCTCCGTCGTCACCGACCCGAGCTTCGAGCGGATGTTCTATAAGCTCGCCGGCTTCCGGTTCCTCGGCAAGCGTGCCGTGCGAATCGACATCCTGGAACGGCTTGCCGACATCATCCGTCCGCTGCTGCAGTGGAAGCCCGGTCAGAATAATCGTCCGGAGGGCGCCTATGACGGCCGCCGTTTCACGACGACGACGGCTATGCTGTCGATTCTTGGTGCGACGCTCGAGGACATGGAAGAAATCCTCAAGGGTCTCGGCTATCGCGCCGATGCCGTGAAGGCGGAAGAGGCATCGGCACATCTTGCGGCGCAGGATGCGGCCTCAGTGCCCGCCGCCACCGCGGAAACGTCGGCGGATGAGACAGCCGAAAAGGCCGATCACGACGATGCCGACGGGGCGGCGGAAGAGACTGCTGCCGAAGCGCCCGCAACCGAGGCGGCGCCCGTGGCTGCCGACGCGCCCGTGGCCGAAACGGTCCAAACCCCTGCTCCTGTCGAAGCAGCCGAGACAGCCGCTTCGGTGGAAGCGTCTGCCGAGACGGCGGTATCCGCTGCTGAGGACGCTGGCGAGCCGGTCGAACCGAAGCCGGTTCTTCTGTGGCGTCTCGGCGGCCGCAACGACAATCAGCGCCAGGCGCGCGGCGGGCATGGCGAACGCCGTGGCGGCCAGGGCCAGGAGCGCGGTCAGAGCCAGGAACGCGGCGACCGCAATCGTCGGCCGGGCGGCGGTGAAGGCGGCGAGGGCAATCGCGGCGAAGGCCGTGACAACAATCGCAACAATCGCGGCAAGGACGGCGGCGGTCGCGATGGCGGCCGGCCGCAGCAGGCAAGGGGCGATCGCAACAATCAGCCACGGGGCGATCAGCCGCGCGGCGACCGGCAGGACCGTGGTGACCGCAAGGATCGCGGTGACCGCAACGATCGTAACGACCGCAACAACAATCGCGGCGGCTCGCAGCCGCTGCGCTTCGAGGCCAAGCCGCCGCGCAAGGAGAAGCCGATCGATCCGGATTCGCCTTTCGCCAAGCTCGCGGCTCTCAAGGAGCAGATGAAGAAGTAATCATGAGCGCGGAGACACAGCCGACAAGCGGTTCGCGCCAGCGCATCGACAAGTGGCTGTTCTTCGCGCGCATGGTGAAGTCGCGTTCATTGGCGCAGAGCCAAATCCAATCCGGCCATGTGCGCATCAACGGCGAACGCTGCAGCCATCCGAGCCAGATGGTCAAGCCGGGTGACCGTATCGAGATGACGCTGGAACGGCGCGACGTCGTTCTCGTGGTGCGCCTCGCCGGTGAGCGGCGGGGACCTTACGAGGAGGCGCGCCTGCTGTATGACGATCAATCGCCGCCGCCTGATGAGGCAAAACGTCTCACGCCCTACGAACAGGCGATCCGGGCGACCGGTACCGGCCGTCCGACCAAAAAGGAAAGACGTGCAATCGACAGGCTGATGTCGGACGAGGATTAGAAAACTCTGTCTGCGCTGGCGGCTTTTGCAGATCGTTTATCCTTGAAATCCGGCGCCAAAGCCGATAGGTCACTGTCAACCTGCCGGAAGCGTGCTTGCCGCCCAAGCCTGCCCACGCTTTTCCTCCGGCACGGGGATAGGCGCGACGTTCCAGGTTGCCCGGCCCCATCGCATGGAAATCCTGGAGTTCTTCATGACCTATGTCGTGACCGACAATTGCATCAAGTGCAAATACACCGATTGCGTGGAAGTCTGCCCTGTCGACTGCTTCTATGAGGGCGAGAACTTTCTCGTTATTCATCCCGACGAATGCATCGATTGCGGCGTCTGCGAACCCGAATGTCCCGCCGAGGCGATCAAGCCCGATACCGAGCCGGGTCTCGATAAATGGCTGAAGATCAATACCGAATATGCGACTATCTGGCCGAATATCACGGTCAAGAAGGAGCCGTTGCCTGAGGCCAAGGAAATGGATGGCGAGACCGGAAAATTCGAGAAGTATTTCTCCGAGAAGCCCGGTTCCGGCGATTGAGACAGCGCCCACATTCGGCCTCCGGATTCGGGCGGTGGCGGGGCGAAACGTTTGGAGCCTTTCCTGGTCAGATTGCAGCATTCTGACCTGGCATAGAGATGCCCGGCCCACCGGCCGCACTGCTTCGCCAGGCGAAGCAACAGGTGCGTCCGGCGATATTAAAGTCTTGCAGATTTGCCAAGCAAATCTGCGGGAGGGTTGGCTGAAACGGGCCGTCTGATCGATCGGCCGGTTTGGCCGTAGATCTGGGCTACGACGCGCGCCGGTCGGTCGACCATCCGACTCCGTTTGAGCCAACAGAATGCTTCAATCTGACCAGGAAAGGCTCTAAAAGCTGCGTGAGGCATATGGGTGACATGTGTTGCCCGCATGACTCAAGCGAAGCAAATTATTGATTTCCTCATATTTTTATGATAGGTTTCGTCTACTGTTCCATTTGTGGCATGACGCATGCCCAAAACCATCACGAAAGCAAAACAAATCCGTACGCGGTTTCCGTGACATATCAACGCTTTGAGCGCCGGGATCCCAAGATCGTGCGCAAAAAGTCTTTGCTTTTGCCCGATAGGACCAGAGTGAAGTCACCCGACGGATACTACCGTCTCACCCGGGCCTGACTGACCCGGCTCCGGCCGCCGCCGGATGCGTAACAGGGAGTTTTTGAATAGAATGACGACTCAGCAGAAAAAGCCTTCTACAGCACGTCACGGCTTCAAGACCGGTGAATCGATCGTTTACCCCGCTCATGGCGTCGGTACCATCACCGCTATCGAAGAGCAAGAAGTTGCCGGCATGAAGCTCGAACTTTTCGTTATCGATTTCGAGAAGGACAAGATGCGTCTGAAGGTTCCGGTCGCGAAGGCCATGAGCATCGGTATGCGCAAGCTTTCGGAAACGGATTTCGTCGAGCGTGCTTTGAAGGTCGTGCAGGGCAAGGCGCGCGTCAAGCGCACCATGTGGTCCCGTCGCGCCCAGGAATATGATGCCAAGATCAATTCCGGCGACCTGATTTCCATCGCTGAGGTCGTGCGTGATCTCTATCGTGCCGAGAACCAGCCCGAACAGTCCTATTCCGAGCGTCAGCTTTATGAGGCTGCGCTCGATCGCATGGCGCGCGAAATTGCCGCCGTCAACAAGATGTCGGAAACCGAAGCCGTCCGTCTCGTCGAGACCAATCTCAACAAGGGTCCGAAGCGCGGAAAGGCAATCGAAGAAGACGATTCGCAGGACGAAGCCGCATAAGGCGAGCCTGTTTTTCCTGTCAAAAAACCCGGCCTTCGCGCCGGGTTTTTTTATTGGAACTTTTTCCCGACTGCCGCGTTTAACACACGTAATTGCGGACTGCTCGCGGGCAATGGCCTCGACGGGCGAACTGCTATTCCGTCAATGTTCGATGAGGAGCGGATCATGCCTTTTCAATATTGCCCATCCGGCAACGTGAAGAAACAGGTCCAGCCCGGCCGTCTTAGCGGCACATGATGAGAAATAGGGCCTCCCCCTGAAAAGTCCAGGGGCGAGGCCTTTATGCATTCAGAACCCCATTCAGTCTGGAACAGCGATGTTCCGGAAGCTGTGTTTTATTGTTCATTTTAGGGCGAGAGGCCTGTTTCAGGAGATCGAAATGAAGAACATGTCTGCAGATCGGCGCATGATCAAAATCGCGATGGCCGCCCCCTATCTCGCCCGTCAGGAAGAGCACGATCTTGCCACTCGTTGGAAGGATCACGACGATCGCGGTGCCCGCAACCAGATCGCCATGGCCCATATGCGCCTGGTCATCTCTATGGCCGGCAAGTTCCGCAACTTCGGCCTGCCGATGAGCGATCTCGTGCAGGAGGGCTATGTCGGGCTGCTGGAGGCCGCCGCCCGCTTCGAACCGGAACGCGACGTGCGCTTTTCGACCTATGCAAGCTGGTGGATCAGGGCTTCGATCCAGGATTATATCCTGCGCAACTGGTCGATCGTGCGCGGCGGCACGAGTTCGGCGCAGAAGGCGCTGTTCTTCAATCTGCGTCGCCTGCGCGCCAAGCTCGCCAAGGGTGACACGCAGCTGACGCTGCAATCCATTCACCAGGAAATCGCCGCTGCCCTCGGGGTCAGCCTCGCCGATGTACAGACCATGGATGCCAGGCTTTCTGGCAACGATGCCTCGCTGCAGGCGCCTTCGGTTTCCGGCGATGCCGAGAGTGCGGAGAAGATGGATTTCCTCGTCAGTGACGATCCCCTGCCGGACGAGCAGGTTTCCAACATGATCGACGGCGAGCGCCGCCGCGTCTGGCTCGCCTCGGCGCTGAAACATCTCAACGAACGCGAGATGAAGATCATCAGTGCCCGGCGTCTGGCGGAGGACGGAGCCACGCTCGAAGAACTCGGCGCCGACCTCGGCATTTCCAAGGAACGCGTGCGTCAGATCGAAAGCCGGGCGATGGAGAAGCTTCGCAGCGCGCTCGTTAGCGCCGATCCGCATATGGCCGCCTATGCTTGAACCCAAAGCGCGTTGCGATCCTTCAGATTCGCTCCTCGCGCTTCAGGTCTTTGTTTTACGCATGTCGTTATCGTAAAACCGCTGCACAGTTTTGCGCGACATGCTTTGTCCCCTCCAGCAGCACAGACTGGCCCGGCGTAAGCCGGGCCTCTTTTATTCGGCGATGATCTTGACGCGGTCGCCCGGTGAAACGGCTGCGCCCGTGGGCAGGGCGTTGATGAGCTTGAAGAGATCGAGCTTGCGGTCGGTGCCCATCATACGGGCGGCGAGCGTCGAGATGTTCTCCCCCGGCCGGACGGTGACGACGCGGATGCGCAGCGGCTTCAGCGAGGCTGCCTCTGCCGGCGTCATGCGCCGGAAACTCGCACGCAGGACATTGGCCGTCGGCTCAAGGGCGTCACTGCCTTTCGGCACGGCGGTCAGGAAGCGGAAGATTTGCGAATTGTTGCGGATCACGGTGACATCGAAATCCCAGCGGTCGGCGCTTGCGCGCGCGGTGGCTGCTTCCATGCCGTTGATGGAGATCGGCTGGATGGTCGAGGGGTCGAGACCGGTCACCCAGCCGCTGGAGATATAGTTGGTGAGGCTCTGGTTCTGATTGTCGGCGACGCCGTCGAAGCGGACGGCGATATCGTTCGGGCCGGTGGCCATCACGGCTTCGACCTTGTTGTCGATGTGGAAATCCGGTGGCACGTCGAAGCGGATCCCGAGACCGCCATGCAGGAAGGTCTGGCCGCGCACATAGCCTTCCTCCGGGCTGTCGCCGTAGAGCAGTCCATCTATGCCATCGAGATAATAATCGCGGCCCTTGTCGCCGACGGAACCTTCCTGGCCGAAAGCGCGGGCGTGGGTGCGGGCAAGCTCGATGCGCTGGGCGGAGTTCGGGTGGCTCGACAGGAAGTCGAGGCTCTGGTCGGCTTCGGGATCGACCGACATGAAGCGGCTGTATGCCGCCATCGAATCGAGGAAACGGGCTGCGGCATAGGGATCGTAGCCGGCTTCGCCGAGCATGCGCACGCCGATGACATCGGCCTGCAGCTCCTGTTGGCGGGAGAAGGCGGCGAGCCGCAGCTTGCCGCGGGCCAGCGCCTGCTTGCCTGCGATGTCGCTGGAAAGCACCTCGGCGACGACGCGGCTGGCGATGACCTCAGCCTCTTCGCGCTTCTGCCGCTCGATGCCGTGGTTCGCCGTCACATGGCCCATCTCGTGCGACAGCACGGCGGCGACTTCCGAGGCGTCGTTGGCAAGGGCGAGCAGGCCGCGGGTGACATAGAGATAACCGCCCGGCAGCGCAAAGGCGTTGATCGCCGGCGAATTCAGGATGGTGATGCGGTAGGACTGGCTCGGATTTTCCGACACCGCCGTCAGCGCGCCGGCGATGCGGGCAACGAGGCGTTCGGTCTTGGCATCCTTGTATTCGCCGCCGTAGCTTGCCACGATGCGCGGATGCTCACGGGCGCCCATCGCCGCGCGCGGGTCGTTCTTCTGCACCTCGTCGACGATCTGCGGATTGGAAGAAGGCGAAACACTCGGCTGATAGGATTGGTCGATCAGCGATTGACAGCCATTCAGCGCCATTGCGAGGGCTGAAAGCAGCATCAGGCGACGCGCGAAGCGCCGCGGCGTGGAGATGGCATCACTGGAAAGCGCGGGCGATTTCCACGTCGTCAAGCTGTCCAGTCTGTTTCTCCGCATCATGTCGCTGTTTTGCCGGTTTGCCGCAGATTCAAACCGACCGTGGCAAGGGGAATTCAACAGGTGCGCACCCCTGATCTCGCGCTGCACAATCGGCCTATACAAGTCCTTGCTGTAGCTGATTTACGCATCGGTTGCATAGCGAGACTCTGTTTAAATGTGGCGCCGTTGCATTTTGGCAAGCCTCGGGCATTGAGGCCTCCCTTCGCTCGGATGAAATTATGGCGAAAGTTCCGTCACAGAGCGGAGATTCGTCAACGGCGCGGAAAAAGAACGGGCCGATTGAATTAACCGGCGCGGCCGCGACAGCCATGCGCGAAAAGCGCAACCAGAAATATGTTCTTTGTGAGGGAGCGCCTCTTGGTGAGGCATTTCCGCGGGGCGATTCGACTATTCGGCAGCTTCCGCCGTCGCCGCTTGCGGCTTCTCCGTCTCGCCGGCGCGGGGCAATTGCACTGGCTTCAGCATGATGGCAGCCACAAGGCCGATCAGCGCGATGGCGCAGGAGGTCATGAAGAGCGGCGAGAAAGCGGCAGCATAGATATCGGCCACGGCCTGGCGGCTTGGCTCGGGAAGAGCAGCCATCATCTTGGGCGTCAGTTGCTCGATATCGGCGACGCCGGGAATGGAAATGCCGACCGTGCCGAGCCCAGAGGCAATGATCGCGCCGTAGATCGAGATGGCGATCGAAGCGCCTCCCATGCGCGACAGCGTCACCGAGCCCGTGGCCGCACCGACGTCGCGCGCCGGTGCTGCATTCTGCACGCCGATGATGGGAACCTGCTGGGCAAGGCCGATGCCGATACCGTGCAGCATCATGATCGCGCCGATGAAGGCGATCGGCGTTCCCGCATGGACCTGCGACAATAGCGCAAAGGCGGTGGCGCTGCAGGTGAGGCTTGCGATGGCGAAGGGCTTGTAGCGCCCCGTCCTCGAGATGATGCGGCCTGCCGTCAACGATCCGCAGACGAGGCCGCCGGTCAGGAGGATGAAGAGCAGGCCGGCGGCGGACGGTGAAAGGCCGGTGGTGGTTTGCAGGAAGAGGGCGAGATAATTGACCATGCCGATGGCGATGGCGCCGCCCATGATCGAGATCACCAGGAGCAGGCTGAAGGTCGAATTGCGAAAGAGCTGCAGGGGAACGATCGGCTCCGGCGCGCGGCGCTCCGTGAAAACCCAGATGACGGCACAGATCACACCGAAGGCGACGATGCCGACGCTCTGGGGTGAGATCAATGCGCCGAAGAGTTCGCTGCTGTCGGTGGCAAGCACGATGCTTGTCGTCGTCATGGCAAGCAGGAGCGCACCGGCATAATCGATCTTCGGCCGGCGATGCGGTTTTCGGTACGGCAACATGAAAGCAAGGCCGGCAAGTACGATGAAGCCGATCGGCACATTGACGAGGAAGATCGAGCGCCAGCCGAAGAGATCGCTCATCGTACCGCCGAGCACCGGGCCGATCGCGCCGGATGCCATCAGCACGAGGCTCGAATAGCTTTGATAGCGTGCCCGCTCGCGCGGCTCGAACAGATCGGCGTTGACGGCGAAGATCGACACCATGATGCCGCCGCCGCCAAGGCCCTGAAGCACGCGGGCGGCTATCAGCGTGTCCATCGAGACCGCAAGGCCGCAGACCGCGGAGCCGACGGTGAAGATCGTGATCGCCGTCATCATCACATATTTGCGGCCGAAGAGATCGCCGAGCTTGCCGTAAAGCGGCATGACGGCGCTCAGCGACAGGAGATAGGCCGAACCGATCCAGCCGAAGCGCTCAAGATGGCCGAATTCGCCTACGATCGTCGGCAGCGCCGTGGAAACGATCTGATTATCCAGTGTCGCCATGAACATGGCCGTCATCAGGAAGAAGAACAGGATAAGCCGGCGACGAGGATCCGTCACGAGCGGCGCAGGCGCGAGTTGCATGTCCATGGAGCGTCATTCCGGGTTTGATGGACTTTTATGTGCTAACAGCATATACTTGTCAACAGCACATTATTGACATCAGCATGTTCAAATTCCGCATCGGCTCTGTTATGGTCTCGTCATGAGTGACGTGCTGACCAAGACCATTTCCGCGCAATCCGCCACGCCGAATGAGGAAAACGTGCCTCGTATCGGCCGCAGCATGGCGCGCATGCGATTGATGACCGGTCGGCGGCTGATCGGCCGGCTGGCGATCCAGAGTGCCGCACCGGGCCTTGAACTTTCACATCTCGACGTGCTCGATGCCGTGCGCAGGGCGCAGCCTGCCGGCGAGGTCACGGTCGGCATGATCGCGGAGATGCTGCGCATCGATCCGTCACGGGCAAGCCGCGTGGTGGCCGACATGGTCGGGCGCAACGTCCTGCGCCGCGAGGCCTCGCAGGCCGACGCGCGGCGGATCGTTGTCGTCATGACCGAGGTCGGCCAGGCTCTGCTTGCCGAGATCGTCGCGCAGAAGCTCGCGATCATCTCCGAGATCGTCGCCGACTGGCCGCAGGAAGATATCGATCGCTTCGCGATACTTTTCGAGCGTTTCATCGGCGGTTACGAGGCGGTCTTCCTGTCGCGCGACAAGGATACGCCGGGCTGAGGCGAGGCGCCCCTTCCCCTCGACCCCCCGTTTGCGCTAAGGGCAGTGCCCATGAGCCAATCCACCTTCACCATTCTCCTTGGCGGCGAACTCAGCCTGACGGAGCGCCTGCGCCATGCCATTGGCGACAGCCGCTTCATTGCGGCCGATGGCGGGATGCGGCATGCGGCAGCACTCGGCATTATGCCCGAGCTCTGGGTCGGCGATTTCGATTCGACGCCCGCCGATCTCGAGGATGCATTTCCCGATGTGCCGAAACAGCCTTATCCCGCAGCGAAGGCGGCGACCGATGGCGAAATCGCAGTGTCGGAAGCGATCGCGCGCGGTGCGCGGCGGCTGATTCTGGCCGGTGCGCTCGGCGGCGAACGCTCGGACCATGCGCTTCAGCATCTGCTGTCGGCCGTCAGCCTGGCGGAAGAGGGCTTCGACGTGCTGCTGACCTCGGGCAAGGAAGAGGCCGTGCCGTTGATTGCCGGGACGATCGAACTGGACCTTCCCAAGGGCAGCCTGTTTTCCGTGCCCGGGTTCAGCGAGCTGATCGGGCTTTCCATCGAGAATGCGCGTTATCCGCTGGCCGATTTTCATCTGCCTTTCGGCTCGTCGCGCACCATTTCCAACGTCGCGGAAGGCAAGGTTCGCTTTTCGCTCCGCAGCGGCCAGGCGATCGTGCTCGCCAGGCCCTATGATCTTTCCGGAGTCTGATTTTGGCCCCTCCCATTCTGAAACTCGACGATATCTTCCTGAGCTTCGGTGGTGCACCGCTCCTCGCGGGGGCGGCACTGCAGATCGAGCCTGGTGACAAGATCTGTCTCGTCGGCCGCAACGGCTCGGGAAAATCGACGCTGCTGAAGATCGCCGCCGGCCTGGTCGAGGCACAGTCCGGCGAGGTCTTCCGCCATCCGTCCTCGACGGTGCGTTATCTCGAACAGGCGCCGGATTTTGCCGGCTTCAACACGGTTCAGGCCTATGCCGAGGCCGGTCTCGGGCCGGGCGATGATCCTTACCGCGTCACCTATTTGCTCTCCCATCTCGGGCTGACCGGCGAGGAAGATCCGAAGACCCTTTCCGGCGGCGAATCGCGCCGGGCCGCCCTTGCCCGCGTCCTGGCGCCGGAGCCCGACATTCTCCTGCTCGACGAACCGACCAACCATCTCGACCTTCCCACAATCGAATGGCTGGAAGGCGAGTTGCAGAAGACCCGCAGCGCTTTGGTGCTGATCTCGCACGACCGGCGTTTTCTCGAAAAGGTCTCGACCGCAACCGTCTGGCTCGACCGCGGCACCTCACGCCGGCTCGACAGGGGCTTTGCGCATTTCGAAGCCTGGCGCGACCAGGTGCTGGAGGCCGAGGAACTGGAGCAGCACAAGCTCGGCAAGGCGATCGAGCGCGAGGAGCACTGGTTGCGCTATGGCGTCACGGCGCGACGCAAGCGCAACATGCGCCGCCTCGGTGAACTGCAGACGATGCGCTCGCAATATCGTGGCCACAAAGGGCCACAAGGTAGCGTGCAGGCGACCGTTTCGGACGCGCAGGAATCCGGCAAGCTGGTGATCGAGGCCGACAAGATCACCAAGAGCTTCGGCGACCGGACAATCGTCATGCCCTTCTCGATCCGCGTGCATCGCGGTGACTGCATCGGTCTGGTCGGACCGAACGGCGCCGGCAAGACGACGCTGTTGAAGATGCTGACCGGGCAGCTTTCCCCGGATAGCGGCACGATAAAGCTTGGCACCAATCTGGAGATCGCGACGCTCGACCAGAAGCGCGAGGATCTCGATCCCGAGAATACGCTTGCCAACTACCTGACGGACGGGCGCGGCGAAAACCTGCTCGTCAACGGCGAGCAGCGTCATGTTACCGGCTATATGAAAGAGTTCCTGTTCCAACCGGAACAGGCGCGGACGCCGATCAAAAGCCTCTCCGGCGGCGAGCGCGCCCGGCTGATGCTGGCACGTATCCTCTCGCGTCCGGCGAACCTCCTGATCCTCGACGAGCCGACCAATGATCTCGATATCGAAACGCTCGATCTGCTGCAGGAAATCGTCGCCGGCTTTCCCGGCACCGTCATTCTCGTCAGCCACGACCGCGATTTCCTCGACCGCACCGTGACCTCGACGATCGCGCCTGCCGTGCCGGATGCGCCTGACGGTCGCTGGATCGAATATGCCGGCGGCTATTCCGACATGCTTGCGCAGCGCAAGGGCGCGCTTGAGGAGCGCAAGAGGGCGGAGAAAGCGGCGGAGAAGCCGAAGACGCAAGAGGCAGCGCCGTCCGCAGGAAGTGCCAAGACCAAGCTTTCCTTCAAGCAGAAATTCGCGCTTGACAATCTGCCGAAGGAGATGGCGAAAGCCGAAGCCGAGATCGCCAAGCGCGAACAGGCGATGGCCGATCCCAATCTGTTTACGCGCGATGCCGCGGCCTTCAACCGGCTTGCCGCCGAGATGGAAAAACTGCGCTCCAGCCTGACCAAAATGGAGGAGGAGTGGCTGGAGCTCGAAATGCTGCGCGAAGAGCTGGAAGGCTGAGGCTTCCCAAACGCGCCGGCTCACCTTTCCTTGATTCGCCAGTTGATCGTCGTGCGGCATAGAGTGCCGCCCGGCAGCCGGGGATATTGCCGATCGCAATGGCGACAAGGAAAAGTCATATGTCTCGCAAGCCCAATTCCAAAATTTTCACAACCCTTGCCGCCGGCGGCATTGTCGCGCTTGCCCTATCGCAGGCCGTCGAGGCGCAGGATAGCCAGCGCGTCCGCATTCGCGGCGCCATCGAAAGCCTCAGCGGTGATCAACTCGTTGTCAAGACGCGCGAAGGCAGCGATGCGACGATCACGCTGAAAGCCGGCTGGAAAGTCGGCGGTATCCGGAAAGCCTCGGTCGAGGATATCAAGCCCGGCGATTTCGTCGGCGTTGCCTCGCTTCCGAAGGGCAACGGCCCGGATGGGGCGATCGAAGTGCTGATCTTTCCGGCGTCGATGAAAGGGACCGGCGAGGGGAACCGTCCCTGGGATGCGCAGCCGAACAGCCAGATGACCAACGCGACCGTCAGCAACGCCGTCAAATCCGTCGAAGGCCACACGATCACGCTGACCTATCAGGGCAAGGAAAAGACCATCACGATCGCCGATGCGACACCGATCGTGACACTGGCGCCGGCGACCAAGGATGATTTGAAGACTGGCGCCGGGGTTATCGTCACCGGCGAGAAGGCGGCTGACGGCAGTATCTCGGCCAGCCAGGTGGCTGTCGGCCTCAACGGCATCACGCCGCCGATGTGAGCGGCCGGCTCAAATCTTTATCTTAACGCATTCCGTTATGCCAAAACCGCTCCACACTTTGGGGCGGCACGGATCAAAGCGCCGGCGCGGGCACGGCGGCAGCGCCTGCACTGGCGCTGGCGCCGGTCTGGGCGACAGGCGGTTCCTCGGATCTTGACGGCAGCGCCTGCAGATGCAGCACGCGCGGCTTCAGCACCTCGAGATAGGCTTCGGAACGGCCGATATAGATCATGCCGCTTTCGGGCAGGGTGGTGAGCAGTTTGGCCATGGTTTCCTGCCATTCCGGCTCCATGCCTTCCAGCACCTCGTCGAAAATGATCCAGCGCGGGCGTACGAGCAGCAGGCGGGCGAAGCCGATCGCCTTCTGCTCGTCGCTGTCGAGCAGCTTGTCCCAGCGGGCGCGGGTATCGAGCCTGGCGATCAGCGAATGCAGGCCGGCCTTCTCGAGGGCAGCCTCGACGGCGGCTTTCTCGTAGGCATCAGGACTTTCGGGAAAGGCCAGCGCCTCGCGCAGTGTGCCGCCGGGAACATAGGCGATCTGCGGCACGAACAGCATGTCGTCGACCGGCGGCAGCCCCATCGTGCCGCTGCCGCACGGCCAGAGGCCGGCCATCGCCTGGAACAGCAGCTTACGATTGACGCTGTGATCGCCGTTGATCATGACTTTTTCGCCGGCCTTGATCACGACATTGGTTTCACGCAGGCGGAAACCGCCGCATTCGTCGATGTCTTCGCCGATCGTGGCGACGATCACCACATCCTTCAGTGTCAGCGTATCGGGCGCGGTGCTTTCATAGGCGATGCTGTCCTTCAGGTCGAAGTCCTCGTCCATGTCGAGCAGCGCCTGACGGAAATCGGTGACGCGCATCAGCGTGGCGCGCCATTCGGCGATCGGGCCGAAATTGGCGACGTACCAGCGCAATGCCGTGTTGACCTGATTGAAGGCGCCGACGGACATCATCAGCTGGCCAAGGGTGAGGCCGCCGGAGAAATAGGCGGGGGCGGCGACGATGATCGGGATGACGATCACCAGCCAGCCGTAGCCGGCCGAAACCCAGGTGAGGTTGGTATTGGCCATGGCGAGCCGCTTGACGACCCTCAGTACCGAGCTGATATCGGTGTTGATGCGGCGACGCTCGTTTTCCTCGCCGCGGGCGACGGTGATCGCCGGCATGTTCTCATTGGCATGCATCAGCGTGAAGCGAAGCTCGGCTTCCTTCGAGAACCGGTCGGCATTGAGCTTCACCAGCTTGCGGCCGACGACCTGGCTCAGCACCGAGGCGGAAGCGGCATAGAAGATCGCCGCCCAGACCATGTAGCCCGGAATGGAGAAGCTATGGCCGCTGATGCGGAAGATGAAGCCGCTCGAAAGCTCCCAGAGCACGCCGATGAAGCTCACCAGAAGAATGGTCGACTGCAGCAGGCCGAGAACGAGCCCTGTCGTGCTTTCGGCGAGATTGCGGGAATCCTCGTGCAGGCGCTGGTCCGGATTGACGCCGATCAGGCCACTGGAAGCAAGCCGCAGCGCCCGCTTGCGCTTCAACCACTGGTCGACGAGATCACGCGACAGACCTTCGCGCATATAGAGCGCGGTCATCTGGTTCAGCCACGCCTGCAGCACGTTGAGCAGCAGCAGCGTGCCGGCGATCATCGCGAAGATTTCAAGCTGGTGGAAGAATTCGCCGAGGTCGCGGCGCTCCAGCGAGTCGTAGAACGGAGCATTCCATTCATTGAGGATGACCTGGCCGTAGGACGTCGCCAAGATGACGAGAATCAGCACGGTCGCCAGAAACAGCACCTTGCCACGCACTTCCGAATTCCAGAATGCTGAGAACATCACCCCGAGGCGATATGTCAGGCTGAGATCATACCCTACCCTATCCTGCCTCCGGATTCCCGGCCTCCTCTCGATCTTATCTGCCATTACACTTTTCCACACCGCCCATGCCCCCATTATTAACATGGTGGCGTTACCGGTCTATCAACAGATTCTATCAGTCATTAAAGTGTGATGATGCTTGCATGGGCCGTGCCTGCATGCTTTCGCCATTGATTCGCGGTCCGACTGCGGCTAATTAAAGTGCTCCGTGGTGATTTGGCCGGCCGGCTTGCAGCCACGTTAAAAAAGTCGCTAAAGGGCCGCGTGCGGACCGGTAGCGATTTTTTTCGCCGCCGGTTTTTTGTTTTTGATCGAGTGACCGCAATGCCCATCAAGATCCCCGATACGTTGCCCGCCTTCGAAACCCTGGTTCAGGAAGGTGTGCGGGTGATGACCGAGACGATGGCGATCCGTCAGGATATCCGTCCGTTGCAGATCGGGCTGCTCAACCTCATGCCGAACAAGATCAAGACCGAGCTGCAAATGGCCCGCCTCGTCGGCGCCTCGCCGCTGCAGGTGGAGCTGTCGCTGATCCGCATCGGCGGCCACAAGGCGAAGAATACCTCCGAAGACCATCTGCTTTCCTTCTACCAGACCTGGGAAGAGGTGAAGCAGCGCAAGTTCGACGGCTTCATCATCACCGGGGCGCCGATCGAGCTTTTGCCCTATGAGGACGTCACCTATTGGGCGGAAATGCAGCAGATCCTCGACTGGACGGAAACGAATGTCCATTCGACGATGAACGTCTGCTGGGGCGCGATGGCTGCGATCTATCATTTCCACGGCGTTCCGAAATACGAGTTGAAGGAGAAGGCCTTCGGGGTTTATCGCCACCGGAACCTGAAGCCTTCCTCCATCTATCTCAACGGCTTTTCCGACAATTTCGAAGTGCCGGTGTCGCGCTGGACCGAAGTGCGCCGCGCCGATATCGAGAAATCCGAAGACCTGGAGATCCTGATGGAATCAGCCGAGATGGGCGTGTGCCTCGTGCACGAGAAGAAGGGCCGGCGGCTCTACATGTTCAACCATGTCGAATATGATTCCACCTCGCTCTCCGACGAGTATTTCCGTGACGTCGATGCCGGCGTGCCGATCAAGATGCCGCACAACTACTTCCCGCATAACGATCCGGCGCTTGCGCCGCAGAATCGCTGGCGCAGCCATGCGCATTTGCTGTTCGGCAACTGGATCAACGAAATCTACCAGACGACGCCCTATGACGTGGAAGAGATCGGCATGGACCTCTGAGGGCACCATCGCGCCTTGAGCCGATGCCGCATCGCTGCTGCGGCATTTCTTTCTACTCCGCCCGGTTGCGGTTTGGAACAAATGCGGGCAGGTTCCGGTCCGGAACACCACAGCGCCCGCGCGTCTTTGTCAGCCGTGCAAGGACGCTGCAACAGTTTGAATCGCTGAAATTCCTAAATCGATTTCGATGAGGAATAGGCAGCCGGGATAGAATGGACGGTCGATGATGTCGGATAAGTTGAAGCGGGATGTTTTCGGGCAGACGAAGGCGGGCGAGACCGTCTATCGCGTCGAGATCAAGGGCGGTGGGCTGACGGCCAAGATTATGACCTGGGGTGCGGTCATCCAGGATCTGCGCCTTGAGGGACATGACGCTCCGCTGCAGCTCGGCTTTGACGACTTCGACAGCTATCCCCTTTATTCGGCCTACTTCGGCGCGACCCCCGGCCGCTGCGCCAACCGTGTCGGCGGCGGCAAATTCACGCTTGACGAAAAGGACCATCAGCTCGAGCTGAACGAAAATGGCGTGACGCATCTGCATGGCGGCAGCGACAATATCGCCAAACGCAACTGGACGATCGTCGAGCATGACGTCGACCGCGTGGTGCTGAAGATCGTCGATCCCGATGGCCGTGCGGGCTATCCCGGCAATTGCACCATCCAGGCGACTTTCCGGGTGCATGGCAATGGCGAACTGTCGATCACCTACGAATCGACCAGCGACCAGCCGACGCTCGCCAATGTCTGCCAGCACGCCTATTTCAATCTCGACGGTCGCGAAGATGCGCTTGGCCACGACATCATGATTGCCGCCGATCACTATCTGCCGACCGATGAGAAGCAGGTGCCGACCGGGGAGATCCGTTCCGTCGACGGCACGGAATTCGATTTCCGCGAGATGGCGCCGATGAAGCGTTTCGTCGGCAGCGAACAAGTGTTGTACGATCATAATTTCTGCCTGTCCGCCGAGCGCACCGCCAAGCGGAGCGTCGCGCTTGCCCGCAGCCTCTATTCCGGGGTGTCGCTGGAAGTGCGCAGCACTGAGCCGGGCGTGCAGTTCTATGCCGGCTTCAAGCTTAATACCGAGGCGCTCGGCATCGGCGGGCGCAAATATGGTCCATTCGCCGGGTTCTGCCTGGAGACGCAGGTCTGGCCGGATGCCATCAATCACCAAGGTTTTCCGAATGCCGTCCTGCGTCCCGGCGAGGTGCTTCGCCAGGAGACGGATTATATCTTCACCAAGAACTGAGTTTCTGCGCACGCACGGCTGTCAAATTTGATTGCTATGAAACCCTTGCCGGTCCACCGGTGAGGGTTTTTTCTTTCCATGCTCGATTCCGTCTTGCCGATTGGTTCTAGATAGGTTCTATTGTGCGCCCATGGATAGAACCAGTCTGATAGCGGAACTGAAGAACCGCGGCCTGCGTGACGAGGCGCTGACCGGGCCACTCTACAAGCGGCTGGCGCAGACGCTGACCGGTCTCATTCAGGAAGGATTGCTGAAGCCGGGCACTGCGCTGCCGGGCGAGCGCGACCTTGCCGAGGCACTGAAGCTCGGACGCGTCACCGTGCGTACCGCCTATCGCGATCTGATGGCTTCAGGGGCGCTGGAATCGCGCCACGGAAGCGGTACTTTCGTCTCGAGCAGAGTGGAACGCATGGAGCAGTCGCTCTGGCGGCTTTCCTCCTTCTCCGCCGACATGCGCTCGCGCGGGCGTCTGCCGGCTGCGCGGGTATTGTCGCGGGCGGTCAATACGCCGTCGCCGGAGGAATCCTTCCTGCTCGGCCTCGGCGGCGACGAGCCGGTGCTGAGACTCGACCGCTTGCGCCTTGCCGATGGCCTGCCGCTGGCGATTGAACGCGCCGTGGTGCCGATCAAGTTCCTTGGGCACGATGCCGGTGGCGAGGGATCGCTCTACGATGCGCTGACGGCCAGCGGCCACAGGCCCGTGCGCGCGCTGCAGCGGCTCACTGCGGTTACGCTCGACCCGTCTTCTGCGGCGATCCTGAACGTCAAATCAGGCGCGCCGGCGCTTCTGATCGAACGTGTCTCGCGCCTGGAAGACCAGCGCGTCGTTGAATACACCCGCTCGCATTATCGCGGCGATGCCTATGATTTTGTTGCCGAATTGAGAATTGGAGATGACCTATGAGTGAGAACCAGTCGCTGATGCTGCAGGAAGCCGGCCAGTCGCCAGAGGTGGTGGCCACGCTTCTCGAAAAGGAAAAGCCGGTCTTTGCCGAGATCGCCCGGCTGTTTTCGTCCGCCCGCCCGAGCGTGGTGACCACGGCGGCGCGCGGCTCCTCCGACCATGCCGCCACCTTCTTCAAGTATCTCTTCGAGATCACCTGCGGCGTTCCGGTCGCCTCAGTCGGTCCGTCAATCGCTTCCGTCTATGGTGCCGCGCTGCATCTGAAGGGCGGCGTCCATTTCACCGTCTCGCAGTCGGGCGCCAGCCCCGATATCGTTGCGCTGCAGGATGCGGCGAAGAAGGGCGGAGCGACGACGATCGCCGTCGTCAACGTCACCGACAGCCCGCTTGCGAAACAGGCCGATATCGTTCTCGGCCTCAACGCCGGTGCTGAAAAGAGCGTCGCGGCGACGAAATCCTTCATTGCCTCGGTCGCCGCCCTTTCCGGGGTGACGGCTGCGATCGGCGGCGCATCCGATCTGCAGACTGCGCTCGACAAGCTGCCGGAGGCGCTGTCGGCAACTGCCGGGATCGACACGGCGGCGGCCGAGGAGGTGCTCTTCAACGCAACCTCGCTCTATACGGCCGGCCGCGGCCCAGCTTTCGCGATCGCGCTCGAAGCGGCGCTGAAGGCTAAGGAGACCTCCGGCTTGCATGCCGAGGCCTTCTCGCTGGCGGAACTGATGCATGGTCCGATGCGCCTGGTGCAACCGGGCTTTCCGATTGTCGCCTTTGCGCCCGACGATGCCGCCTTCGCCAACAACGTCCAGGCACTGGAGCGCCTGCAGAAGCTCGGCGCCACCACCGTCGGCTTCTCGGCGCAGCCGCTGTCCGGCGTCCATCTGCGCGTGCCGGCCACGGGCAGCGGCCTCGTCGATCCGCTGGTGTCGCTGCTCGTCTATTACCGGCTGATCGAGTCGGTGACGCGCCGCAAGGGCTTTGATCCCGACAGACCGGCAAACCTGCTCAAGGTGACGGAGACGGTCTGATGGCCCGCAAGATCTTCCTTGGCGCCCGCATCTTCGACGGCGAACGCTTCCATGACGACAAGGCGCTCATCACTGCCGGCGGCCGAGTCGAAGCGATCGTCGCAAGAAACGATCTGCCGGACGGCGAGGTCGTGACGCTTGCGGGCGGGGTTCTGTCGGCCGGTTTCATCGATGCGCAGGTCAATGGCGGCGGCGGGCGAATGCTGAACGACGAGCCTTCCGCCGCTTCGATGGACATCATCGCCGGAGGACACCGGCCCTATGGCACGACGTCGCTGCTGCCGACGCTGATCACCGATACATCGGAAGCCTCCATTGCCGCGATCGAGGCGGCCAAGGAGGCGGTCAAGGCGAGCCGCGGCGTCGCTGGCCTGCATCTCGAAGGCCCGCATCTGGCGCCGGCGAGAAAAGGCGCGCATCTGGCCGAGCTGATGCGGCCGGTGGAGGAACGTGACGTCAAGATCTTCATCCGAGCACGCGAGGAGATCGGCACGCTGCTCGTCACCATGGCGGCCGAGCAGGTGACGGTTGCCCAGGTGCGCGAGCTTGCGGAAGCCGGCGTCACGGTCAGCATCGGGCATTCCGATTGTTCGAGCGAGGCGGCGGAAGAACGCTTCGATGCCGGCGCACGCGGCGTCACGCATCTCTTCAACGCCATGAGCCAGCTGGGACACCGCACACCCGGCCTCGTCGGCGCGGCAATCGATCATCCCTCGACCTGGTGCGGCATCATCGCCGATGGCCATCACGTCGATCCGAAGGCCTTGCGCACGGCCCTGCGCGCCAAGCGCGGCGAAGGCAAGCTGTTCTTCGTCACCGACGCGATGTCGCTCGTCGGCTCGGAGAAAGACTCGTTCACGCTGAACGGGCGCACCGTCCGGCGAGAAAGGGGTGGCTTCTGCTCGAAGCTGGTGCTTTCCGACGGCACGCTCGCCGGTTCCGACGTCGATATGATCTCGACGATCCGGTACGGCGTCACCTATCTCGACCTGACGCTCGCCGAGGCCCTGCGCATGGCGACCCTTTATCCCGCCCGCTTCCTCAGGCTTGCCGATCGCGGTCATCTCTCGCCGGGCATGCGCGCCGATCTCGTGCATCTCACCGATGCGCTTGCCGTCACCGCTACCTGGCTCGGCGGCGAAGCGGCCTGAAATCAAGGAGACGTGGGATGACCGACATTACCGATGCCTATTTCGCCAACCTCATCGGCCGGCTGGAAGAGCTGAAGCAGGCGCTTGCCGAGCCGATGGCGCAGGCCGCGGCCGTCATCCTCGATGCTGCCCACGGCGACAAGCGCGTCTATGTTTTCGGCACCGGCCATTCGCATATGCTGGCGGAAGAGGTGCACTATCGTGCCGGCGGGCTCGCCTTCACCGTGCCGGTGCTCGTCGGCTCGGCCATGCTGCATGAGGGTGCGGTCATCAGTTCGGTCTATGAGCGCACGCAGGGCCTGGTGCGGCCGATGCTGGAGCGCTACGGCATGCAGCCGGGCGATGTCATCATCATCGCTTCCAATTCGGGCGTGAACGCCGCGCCGATCGAGGCGGCCGACTATGCGCGCGAAATCGGCGCAAAGGTGATTGCCATTACGTCGATCGCCTATTCCTCAGCGATCGCCAACGGTCGCCGGCGGCTCGCCGACGTGGCCGATGTGGTGCTCGACAACGGGCTGCCACCGGGTGATGCCGTTGTCGATCTCGAAGGCACGGGGCTTCGGGTTGGGCCAGTCTCGACGGCGGTCGGGGTAACGGTGATCAATGCGATCTTCGCCGAAGTCGCCTCGCAGCTTTCGAAATCCGGCGATGCGCCAATTTATCTCAGCGCCAACATGCCGGGTGCGGCCGAGATCAACCAGAAGCTCGTCAAGAAATACCGGCCGCGCAACCCGCATCTCTAGAGCATGATGCCGAAAAGTGTGAGCGATTTTCGGACAACATCATGCTGCAAAGAAGGCGGATACAAAAAGGCCGGCATAAGCCGGCCTCTTCAAGAGTTGTAACTCAGGATCAATCCTTGGCGCGTTCGACGTAGGAATTGTCTTCCGTGGCGATGACGACGCGGGTGCCGGCATTGATGTGCGGCGGCACCATGGTGCGCACGCCGTTCGACAGCATGGCCGGCTTGTAGGAGGAAGACGCCGTCTGGCCCTTGACGACCGGTTCCGTCTCGGTGATTTCGAGCGTGACGTGACGCGGCATCTGGATCGCCAGCGCAATGCCTTCATGCATTGAGAGAACGCAGGTCATGCCTTCCTGCAGATAAGCCTTGTCGTCACCCATCGTCTCGACATCGACGACGACCTGATCGTAGTTGCCAGGGTTCATGAAGTGAAAGCCTTCGCCGTCCTCGTAGAGGAACTGATGGTTCACGTCTTCGACGAAGGCGCGCTCGACCTGTTCGGTGGTGCGCCAACGCTCGGAAACCTTCACGCCGTCGACGATGCGGCGCATGTCGACCTGGGTGACCGGCGTGCCTTTGCCCGGATGAAAGTTCTGGGCGGTGAGGACGACGTAGAGCTTGCCGTCGACGTCGAGAACGTTGCCCTTGCGGACCGAAGAGGCGATGACCTTGACCATAAGACTTCCTTGTAACTCGGCTTTCGGCGTCGTAGAGGACTGTCGAGACGCCCCGAAGACGCAAATGTTTTTCTTTGGGGGCGCAACTAACCTAAAATCCGGGAAATAGCCACCCCATACCGGCTTCTCCGGCGAAGAAAGCTTGGAATGAACTCTTCGGCCAAAGCGTCCCCCTGGTGGACCTCGTCCGTACATGCCGATCGCCGTCCGTTCCTGATCGGGCGCAATGCGATCCAGGCGGCGTTGCGCGGGTTTTTCGCGCGCGAGGATTTCATCGAGGTGGATACGGCGGTGCTGCAGGTCTCTCCCGGCAATGAGGCGCATCTGCATGCCTTCGCGACGGAAGCGCTGACGACGGACGGGCAAAGGGCGCCATTTTACCTGCACACCTCGCCGGAATTCGCCTGCAAGAAGCTGCTTGCGGCGGGCGAGGAACGGATCTCATGTTTTGCCCATGTCTATCGCAATCGCGAGCGCGGGCCGCTGCATCACCCCGAATTCACCATGCTCGAATGGTATCGGGCCGGCGAAAGCTATGAGAGCCTGATGATGGATTGCGTGCGGATCCTGGCGCTGGCGGCAGAAACGGTAAAGGCGGGGACGCTTGCCTATCGCGGCGCCGAGAGCGATCCCTTCGCCGGGCCGGAGCGGCTCAGCGTTGCCGAAGCCTTCGAGCGGCATGCCGGCATCGATCTTCTTGCCTCGGTCGCCGCCGATGGTTCGACCGATCGCAACCATCTGGCAGCCGAACTCAGGCGCGTCGGCATGCGGGTTGCCGATGACGACGGCTGGGCCGATCTCTTCAGCCGGGTGCTGGTCGAGAAGATCGAACCGCATCTCGGCTTCGGCCGCATCACCATCCTCGACGAATATCCGGTCTCGGAGGCGGCACTTGCGCGTCCCTCGGCACGCGACCCCAGGGTCGCCGAGCGTTTCGAGCTCTATGCCTGCGGCGTCGAGCTTGCGAACGGCTTCGGCGAGCTCACCAACGCTGCCGAACAGCGGCGACGGTTCGAGATCGAGATGGCCGAGAAGGCGCGGGTCTACGGCGAGACCTATCCGATCGACGAGGATTTCCTCGCCGCGCTGGCGCTGATGCCTGAGGCAAGCGGCATCGCGCTCGGTTTCGACCGGCTGGTGATGCTGGCAACGGGAGCATCGCGCATCGACCAGGTGCTCTGGGCGCCGGTTGCGGAGTATGGAAGATGAATGTCGTCAAACCGATCAAGAGCGTCGACGATCTTGTGAAGGCAGGGCTCGCCGCGTCTGCCGATCGTGCAACGCTCGAAGAGGTTGCCGCGCGCTATGCGATCGCGCTGACGCCGGTGATCAGCAGGCTCATCGACCGCACCGATCCCGATGATCCGATCGCCCGGCAGTTCGTGCCCGATAGCGCCGAACTCACGATCGCCAGCGAGGAACGCGCCGATCCGATCGGCGATCATGCCCACAGCCCCGTCGAAGGCATCGTTCACCGCTATCCCGATCGCGTGTTGCTGAAGGCCGTGCATGTCTGCCCGGTCTATTGCCGCTTCTGCTTCCGGCGCGAAATGGTCGGACCGCAGGGCCTCGGCACGCTCGATGCCACGGCGATGCAGGCCGCTTTCGACTATATCCGAGGTCATGAGGAGATCTGGGAGGTCATCCTCACCGGCGGCGATCCGCTGGTGCTTTCTCCGCGCCGTCTCCACGACATCATGGAGACGCTTGCCGGGATCGCCCATGTGAAGATCGTGCGTTTCCACACGCGTGTTCCGGTCGTCGATCCGGAGAGGATCGATGCGGCGCTGGTCGCCGCGCTGAAAGCAAGCGGCAAGACGGTCTATGTGGCGCTGCACGCCAACCATGTCAGGGAACTGACGATGGAAGCGCGCGCAGCCTGCGCCCGCCTTGTCGATGCCGGCATCGCCATGCTCAGCCAGTCGGTGCTGCTCAAGGGCGTCAACGACGATCCCGACGTGCTTGCGGCGCTGATGAAGGCCTTCGTCGAAATCCGCGTCAAACCCTATTACCTGCATCATCCGGATCTGGCGCCCGGCACCGGTCATTTCAGAGTGACGATCGAGGAGGGGCAGAAGATCGTCGCGGCGTTGCGCGGGCGGATTTCCGGTCTCTGCCAGCCGACTTACATTCTCGATATTCCAGGCGGTCACGGCAAGGCCGTCATCAGTGGGAGCGCTATCCGGGCGACAGGCGACGGATGTTATTCCATCACCGATTATCGCGGCGGCGAGCATTCCTATCCGCCGGCCGATTGAGACAAAAAGCGGCGCGTTTGCGTGTCATTTCTGTACTCGTCACGCCAGAAGCTATTGTGTGTCGCAGCGTCAAGATTGTCCTAAGTCTTTGATAGAAAATCGTTGTTTACGATAATGCCGGAATGATCACTAAAATCCTAACTGTGAGCCTTAGTCATATTTAACCCAACAAATTAGCGGAATGTTCTGTTTTCCGCACTAAAAGAACGCTCATGACAAGGCGATGAACGCCGGTTCGGGATCATGAGAATCTTGGAGTGATGGGATGAATACGACAATCCGCGACCTCGTAGCCAAATTCGGCAAGCTTCCTGTGTCGATCGACCAGGTTGGCGACGATGCCGATCTTTATGCGGCAGGTTTGACGTCCTTTGCTTCCGTGCAGCTGATGCTTGGCATCGAAGAGGCCTTCGACATCGAATTTCCCGACAATCTCCTGAACCGCAAATCCTTCGCGAGCATCTCGGCCATCGCCAGGACCGTCGATCTCATCCGGGACAGCCGGAAGGTCGCCTGATGAATTTCCCCGTCAAGATCATGCAGGACGGTCTTGTCGCAAGAGTGGCCCGCGTCGCCGAAATCGCGGCAAAGCACGCCGATGCCGTCGATGTCGAAGGCCGCTTTCCCCACGAAGCCGTGGAGGCGATGAAGGCCGAAAGGCTGCTCGGCATCCAGGTGCCGCGCCATCTCGGCGGTGAATCCGCCTCGATCACCGAGATCGCCGAATTGTGCTCGATGCTCGGCCAGGCCTGCGCGGCAAGCGCCATGGTCTTCGCCATGCATCACATCAAGCTGTCGAGCCTCGTTGAACACGGCGCCGACAGCGAATGGCATCGCAGCTTCATGCGCCGCATCGCCGCAGAGCAGCTGCTGATTGCTTCCGCCACCACCGAAGGCGGCATCGGCGGAAACCTGCGCAACAGCATCTGCGCGGTCGAGGTCGATGGCGATACTTGCCGCCTCGAAAAGGATGCGACCGTCATTTCTTACGGCTCGCATGCCGACGCGATCCTCATCACGTCGCGTGCCCACGCGCAGGCGGCTTCCTCCGATCAGGTGCTGACGGCCTTCCTCAAGGATCAGTACACGCTCGAGAAGACCCATGTCTGGAATACGCTGGGCATGCGCGGCACCTGCTCCGACGGCTTCCTGTTCAAGGGCGAGGCGCCGGCGCATCAGATCCTGCCGAAGCCTTTCGCCGAGATCGCGGCGCAATCCATGCTCGCCTCCTCGCACCTGTTGTGGAGTGGCGTCTGGTACGGCATCGCAGTCGATGCCGTCGCCCGTGCCCAGGCCTTCGTGCGCGCCGCCGCCCGCAAGGCGCCGGATGCCCAGCCGCCGGGCGCGTTGCGCCTCGCCGAGGTTTCGAACCTGCTGCAGATGGTGAAATCCAATGTGGTTGCCGGCCTCAAGGCCTACGAGGATGCCAAGGCCGATGTCGACAGGCTGTCCTCGATGGGCTTTGCGGTGGCGATGAACAACGTCAAGATCGCCTCGTCCGAGACGATCCTGGAGATCGTCAACCATGCGATGCTGATCTGCGGTATCATGGGCTACAAGAACGGCACGTCGTTCAGCCTCGGACGCCATCTGCGCGACGCGCATTCCGCACAGCTGATGATCTCGAACGACCGCATCCTCGGCAATACGTCGAGCATGCTTCTTGTCCATAAGCAGGACACTAGCCTACTGGGGTGACAGTCATGGATATGCAGACCTCGTTTCTGGACCGGCTTTTCGAATCCGGCCTGCTGATCGATACCGGCATCGACGGGCTCTATGGCCGCAGCGGTCAGTTCGAAGACGTGATCGCTGCCTTCGAGCGGCTGATCGACAGGTTCGGCGGCGCCGACGGCGCGGAGGCGATGCGCTTCCCGCCGGGCATGAACCGCGCCTTTTTCGAAAAGAGCGGTTACATGAAGAGCTTCCCGCAACTGGCTGGCACGGTGCACAGTTTCTGCGGCAGCGAACTCGATCATGTCAGCCTGCTGCAATGCATGGAAGTCGGCGAGGACTGGACCAAGGGGCAGGAGGCGACCGACATCGTGCTGACGCCGGCTGCCTGCTATCCGCTCTATCCGACGGTCGCCAAGCGCGGCAATCTGCCAAAGACGGGCGGCCTCTTCGACCTGCAATCCTATTGCTTCCGCCATGAGCCGTCGAAGGATCCTGCCCGCCAGCAGCTGTTCCGCATGCGCGAATATGTCTGCATGGGCACTGAACAGCACGTCACCGATTTCCGCCAGCGCTGGATGGATCGCGGCGTCGAGATGATGAAGGCCGTCGGTCTCGACGTGACGATCGACGTCGCCAACGATCCGTTCTTCGGCCGCGCCGGCAAGATGCTCGCCAACAATCAGCGCGACCAGAACCTGAAATTCGAGCTGCTGATCCCGATCACCTCGGCTGCCAATCCGACCGCCTGCATGAGCTTCAACTACCATCAGGATGCCTTCGGCACGAAATGGGGTCTCAATCTCGAAGACGGCAGCGTCGCGCACACCGCCTGCGTCGGCTTCGGGCTGGAGCGCATCGCGCTTGCCCTCTTCCACCATCACGGGCTCGATGTGAAGCAATGGCCGGCCAGCGTACGGAAAGCGCTGTGGGGCTGAGCACATCCATGACATCGGTATTTTCGGGAATCGACCCGGAAACCTACCGGGCGCATGCGCTGCATTCCAGTGAGCGTGCCTGGCCGGAAACCAATTGCTATGTCGATCTCTGGATCGAGGTGCTGGCATCATCCGGTGTCGCGCCCGAGGCGATGCTGGGTTTTACCCTGACGCAGGATTTCGAGGGCGACCAGTTCACCTTCTTCAAGGTGCCGCTCGAGGATCTCGAAGCGCTCTACGGTATTCGCGCCACCGAGCTTGCCATCTACGACCGTGTCGAACGCCATGTCGAGGTTCAGATCGCCCGTGCCCGTCTCTGCCTGATCGAGATGGATTCCTTCTACATGCCGGACACGCGCGGCACCGCCTACCGGCAGGAGCACGGCAAGACGACAGTGGCGATCAACCGGCTGGATGTTGCGGCGAAGCGCGTCGATTATTTTCACAATGCCGGTTATTTCCGCCTGGAAGGCGAGGATTTCGACGGGCTGTTCCAGCTGCATCTGACGGAGAACGATCCGCCGTTCCTGCCCTATACGGAATTTGCGCGGTTTCCGGAAAAGCCGGCTGATGAAACGCATCTGCGGAAGACCGCGCGGCAGCTTGCCGGCTTTCATTTCATCAGGCGTCCCCGCGAAAACCCGATCCGCGCCTTTGCAAGCGTCTTTCCGCAGCAGGTCGAAGCGGTAGCGGAACGGCCGTTCGGCTTCTTCCACAAATACGCCTTCAACACGCTTCGCCAGGTAGGCGCCAATTTTGAGCTGGCGGCCGATTACCTCACCTGGCTTTCCGCCGGTGAATTCGCGGCTGCCGCCGAGCATGCCAGGCGCATTTCGGAGGTGGCGAAATCGGTGCAGTTCCAGCTTGCCCGCGCCGTCACCCGCAGGAGGTTCGAGCCGTTGCAGGCAGCACTTGATCCGGCCGCCGATGCATGGGATTCCATGATGGCGTCGCTTGCGGGGCGAATCTGAAGCCGGAGATCTGACCATGCGGGGGCGTTTGGCAAGCATCGGTGCCGAGGAAAGCCTGCTTTCCGAAGGCTGGAACCTGATCCTGACGGAGCCGGGCGCCTGTGCCGTGCCGCACGACATTCACCTTTCCGCCCAGTTCATTCCCGCGCCCGTTCCCGGCACTGTCGCCGCGGCGCTCGAAAAGGCTGGGCTCTTCGACCGTGAAAATCCCGAGCCGCTGAACACGCGGGATGCCTGGTATCTCTGCCGGCTTTTCGATGCCGAGCCCGGCGAAGCGATCCTGCATTTCCAAGGGCTCGCGACGCTCTGCCATGTCTTCCTGAACGGCCAGGAAATCCTGTTTTCCGAGAGCATGTTCACGGCGCACGAGATTCCGGTGACGCTGTCGGGCGGCGACGAACTGGCGCTCTGCTTCCGGGCGCTCGGCCCCCGTCTGTCGGAGCCCGGCCCGCGCGCGCGCTGGCGGCCGCAGATGATCACGCCGGCGGGCCTGAAGAATTTTCGCACGACGCTGCTCGGCCATATGCCGGGCTGGTGCCCCGATATTCATGCCATCGGGCCGTGGCGACCGATTTCCATGGTGCGGCGCAATCCCGTCTCGATCGACAACGTCTCCATCCGCGCCCTGTTGGAGGAGAGCGGCGCCGGCCGTCTCAGCGTATCGCTGCATAGCAATGCCGAGGATCCCGCCATGCTGCTGCGCTGCGGCGGAATGGAGCAGCCTTTCGAGAAGGTCGGCGACAGTCATTACTCGGCTATTCTCAAGCTTCCCGACATCGAGCCATGGTGGCCGCACACCCACGGCGCTCCGCGTCTCTACGAGCTGACACTGGTTTCCGACGGCGTCGAATATCCGCTCGGGACGACCGGCTTCCGACGGATCGATGTCGACCGCGGTGGCGATGGCGACGACTTCGCGGTCACGGTCAACGGCGAACGCATCTTCTGCCGCGGCGCGGTGTGGACGACGGCCGATATCGTGCGATTGCCGGGCGGCCGGGCGGATTACGAACCCTTCCTGCGGCTTGCCGCGGAGGCCGGGATGAACATGATCCGCATCGGCGGCACCATGGCCTATGAGACGCCGGATTTCTTCGCGCTCTGCGATGAACTCGGCCTGCTCGTCTGGCAGGATTTCATGTTCGCCAATTTCGATTATCCGCGCAACGACAAGGCCTTTCTCGGCCATGTGCATGCGGAGGTCGAGGAATTTCTGCATGGCGTCCAGGCTTCGCCTTCGCTGGCCGTGCTCTGCGGCGGCAGCGAAATCCACCAGCAGGCGGCGATGCTCGGCCTGCCGGCGGAATTCTGGAGCGGGCCGGTCACCGACGAGATCATCCCGGCGGTCGTCGCGCGCATGCGTCCCGACGTGCCCTATGTCCCGAATTCGCCCTATGGCGGGGCCATGCCTTTTTCGCCCAATGCCGGAATTGCACATTATTACGGCGTCGGCGCCTATATGCGGCCGATCGCCGATGCGCGCCGCGCCGATGTGCGTTTTGCCTCCGAAAGCCTCGCCTTCGCGCATGTGCCGCAGCAAAGGACGCTGCAGCGTCATCTCGACGTGCCCGCCGTCCACAGCCCGCTCTGGAAGGCCCGCGTGCCGCGCGACCGCAGCGCATCGTGGGATTTCGAGGATGTTCGCGACTTCTATCTGCACCTTCTCTACGGTTTCGATCCGGCCCAATTGCGCCGTGAGGATCCGGAACGTTATCTCGATCTCTCCCGCGCCGTCACCGGCGAGGTGATCGAGGAGGCTTTTGCCGAATGGCGGCGCAAGGGCTCCGGCTGCAACGGCGCGCTCGTCTGGACGCTGCAAGACCTGTTGCCCGGTCCCGGCTGGGGGGTGATCGATTCCACCGGAGAGCCGAAGCCCGTCTGGTATGCGATGCGCCGTGCCTTCCGGCCGGTGCAAGTGGTCTTCACCGACGAGGGAACCAACGGTCTCGACGTGCATGTCGTCAACGAGGCGGACGCCGCGCTCGACGTGGAGCTCGAGGTCGTCTGCCTGCGGGACGGCAAGCAACAGGTCGTCAGCGGCAGCATGGCCTTCAAGCTGGCGGCAAGGAGCACGGAGCGTTTTGCCTGCACAACGCTGTTCGGCGCCTTCTTCGATACGACCTATGCCTTCCGTTTTGGACCACCATCACACGACGCAAGCGTGGCGCGTCTGCGCTCGCTGGCAGATGGCGCCATTCTCGCCGAAAGCTTCCACTTCCCGTGCGGCCGGGGGAAGGCGCTCCATGACGCAGGGATCGAAGCGTCACTCGGCAGAGATGGCGACGACTGGTTCGTCGATCTGAGGACCGACCGGCTGGCGCAATCGGTGCATATCGACGTCGAAGGCTATAGGGCCGACGACGACTGGTTCCATCTCGCTCCCGGCGTGGCGCGGCGCGTGAAGCTGCATGCGCTCCTGAGCGCGGAAAGCGATGTTCCGCCTACGGGTGAGATCAGAAGTCTAGGCAGTTCGCATCGTGTCGCCTTCTAGAAAAGAGATAGAGCATGCTGCCGTCCGAAAACCGCGCACACTTTTCGGCATCATGCTCTGGGGCTGATGCCGATCCATTTGGAAAGACCGTGATTTGAGAACGATATACCGCTTTCTGCGCGCCCAGGTCCTGCAGCGGCTGATTCCACGCGCGCGTCTTGCCTTCAATCCGCGCAAGCCGGTGGAGATCGTCGGCTATCTCTCGATGGCGGTGGGCGTCGGCGAATCGGCAAGGCTCTGCGCCGGCGCGTTGTCGGAGGCGGGGCGGGCGATTGCGCTTTCCGACGTCAGCACGCATCCCGACGAGAATGCCTTCGCCGGATGGATGCCGTCGCACCTTTCCACCGAACCCGCGGGAAGCCGGATCTGGCATCTCAATCCGCCGATGCTGCCGCGCGCCATCCTGAAGAAGGGCGTTGGAAATTTCACCCGCGCCTTCAACATCGGCTATTTCGCCTGGGAGCTCGAAGTTGTGCCGGCGGAATGGCGCAATGCGATGCATTACATGAATGCGGTCTTCGTGCCGTCGGAATTCACCCGGCGGACGATTGCGCCGCTGACCGCGGCACCCGTCATCGTGGTTCCGCATCCCGTCACGGAGAAGCCGGCGACGGAAGGCATGCGCCAGAAATTCGGCATCGAGGAAGACGCCTTTCTCGTCAGCTTCATCTTCAGTGCCGGCTCCTCGATCAACCGGAAGAATCCGCAGGCCATCATCGAGGCCTTCAGGATCTTCGCCGCCGAAGCCCCAAGCGCCTTCCTGTTGATGAAGGCCAGTGGCAATATCGATAGGGATGAAGGCCTGCGCGAACTGATCGCTTCGGTCGCTGGCAACTCCCGGATCAAGATCGTCACCGACAGGCTGTCGGACGCCGATATCAACGGCCTCATCCGCTGTTCAGACGCCTATCTTTCGCTGCATCGTTCCGAGGGTTTCGGGCTGACGGTGGCCGAGGCGATCATGCAGCGCACGCCGGTGATTTCCACCGCCTGGTCGGGCACGGTGGATTTCTGCGATCCCGATAATAGCTGGCTGGTCGCCTCTCCGCTCATTCCGGTCGTCGATACCCATCCCGAATTTGCCGGGCTCGCGGGCGCGGTCTGGGCTGACCCTTCTCCAGAGGCGGCGGCCGCGCACTTGCGGGACATCTTCCTCGCGCCCCAGCGTGCACGAGAGAAGGCCGAGAAGGCGCGGGAGTTCCTGCTGAGATACCTCGCAGAGAACAGCTATGAGAAGGCGCTCCAGAGGCTGTCGGCGATGCAAGCCAGCTAAGGTGAGGTCGTCACTCCGCTTTATTTTAACATTTTCGCATTAGAGATGGCGGGTATGCGGCTTTAGAGCATGGCGCGCAAAAGTGTGCAGCGGTTTTGCGATAACGACATGGGTAAAATCAAAAACCTAAAGTGCGAGAAGCGATCTGAAGATCGTGACGCGCTTTAGGCCGATGCTGACGGATGGATAGATGTCGAAGGGTATTATCGCAAACTCGGTGATGAATGCGGCGGCAGGCATGCTGCTGCTTCTGACGGGCTTCGTTTCCTCGATCATAACTGCGCGGCTACTCGGGCCGGAAGCCAACGGCATCGTCGCTTTCTCGCTCTGGCTGGTGGTCACGGGCGCCTCGATCGCCGAACTCGGCTCCAGCATCACGCTGCTGAAGACCTTGCCGCAGCTTTCGGCGGAGGGCTACGATACACGCCGCCGGCGGGGTTTTGCCGCGATCCTCGTCAGCTTCATGATGTTCTCGACCGTCGTGCTGCTGGCGCTGTATGCGCTGTTCTTCCTGACCTCGGAAAAGATGCACTGGGCGGAGACCGCGCCATCCGTCGCTCTGGTCACGGGCGTGCTGTTTTTCGTCCAGGCGATCGGTTCCTTCGTCAAATTCTACCTGATCGGCGAAAAGAAACTCGGCGCCTTCTTCCGGCTGACGGTCGCCGTTTCGATCGTGCAGCTTGCCGGCGTTGCCGTCGGCGCCGTTCTCTATGGAGTCGAAGGCGTCCTCGTCGGTTATGCGCTCGGCCAGCTCGTGCTGTTTTTCGCCACGCTGCCGATCCTTCTTGCGCGGCGCGACTGGTGCGGGGTCTCGCTCAAATATCTCGCCTCCTCCTCCGCCATCCTGTCGATCCAGTTCATCATCGATTCCATCTTCCTCAACCGGCTCGAACTGCTCTTCCTGCAGCAGTTCTGGTCGGTGGAGATGGTCGGCTATTATGCCGTCGGCCTGTCGATCGCCAATATCGCGCTGCAGTTGCCGATCCAGATGACCGGCAGCCTGCTGCCCTATTATTCCGAGCGGCGGCATAACAGCGACGACTCGACATTGCCGGTCGAGGTCTTCGCCGCCGTCACCCGCTCCATGGCCTATATCGTGCTGCCGATGAGCCTCGGGCTTGCGGCGATCTCCAGCGAACTGGTGATCGTGGTGTTCGGCGAAGCGTTCCGCCGCAGTGGGACGGTGGTGGCGCTGCTTGCGCTGGTCGCGCCCGCCTATACGTTCATGCAGATCCTCAGCCTCTATTTGCTGTCGATGGACAGGGCTCGCTCCCGCCTGAATATCAGTATGATAGGTGGCCTACTGATGGTAGCGGGTTGTTTACTGATCGTACCTAGGCTTGCCGCCGAGGGTGCCGCACTCGTGCGCATCCTCGTCTTCGTTGCAATGTCGGTGATGATGATCAGACAGACAGGATTCGGATCCCAACTATCGGGTCTCTACGCAAGCCTGACGAAGGTGACGCTCGCCTCCGTGCTGTGTGCTTGCGGAGCGATTTCGGTGTTGGAATTCGTCGGGGGTCCGGCCGGTCTCATCGGCGCGATCATTGCCGGTGCGTTCTGCTATTTCTCGGCACTGCGCGTGCTGCGCGCCGTGCCGGGCGAGGATGTCGACGTCATGCACTCCATTCTCGACAAGATGCCGTCCCTGCTGCGCCGGCCGGTCGGCCACGCGATCAATTTCATCGCGCCGCGGCTTCCCGGCGATCCCGATCGCGCCAAGGTCGCGCCCGGCGAATTCTCGCTCGAACCAGCCGAGGGCGCGGGACGCAGTGCTGCCCTGCCGGTTGTCTTCGACGGCACGATCGGGCTATTCATGCCGGAGAATCCTCTCGTGAAGAAACGTTCGGCCGCCGTGCTTTTCGTCAGCCCCTGGGGGTTCGAGGAGATGTGCAGCCGCAAATTCTTCCGCGTCGCGGCCGAGCATTTCGCAGATATCGGCGTGCCGAGCCTGCGCTTCGACTATCGCGGCACCGGCGATGCGCTCGATTTCGATGCGCTGCCGGCACGGCTGGAAACCTGGGAAAATTCGATCCGCGCCGCCGCCGCCAAGCTGAAATCGCTGAGCGGCTGCGACCGTATCATCGTCATCGCGCAGGGGCTCGGCGCGACGCTTGCCCATCGCATCGGCTCTTCGATCGAAGGCGTCGACAGCCTCGTCATGCTGGCGCCGGTGCTGAGCGGCCGGGCCTATCTGCGCGAACTCAACATGTGGTCGAAGATCATCGACGCCGATCTCGGTCTCGGCAAGGAGCATGTCCAGACCGCGAAGGTGCAGATCGCCGGGCTCGTCATGCCCGAAGAGATCGCGGCCGAGCTCGGCAAGCTTACCATCGCCTCGCCGCAGGGGCTCGCAGCCCCCCGCTATCTGATCCTCGAACGTCCCGCCAAGGCCGAGGATACCGGCTTTGCCGATGCGCTGAGGGCGCTTGGCGCCGATGTCGAGCAAAAGGCTTTCGAAGGTTATGACGAGCTCGCCACCAATCCGCTGTTCGCCAAGACGCCGATGGCCGTCGTCGAACTGCTGACGACCTGGCTGGAGGCGACGACGACGCAGACATCCGCGGCCCATTCGCCTGATGCGATCGAGAATCCGCCGCTTGCCGGCGAGGGTTTTGCGGAAACGCCGGTACGTTTCGGCAGCCACGATCATCTGATCGGCGTCGTCAGCCGGCCGCTCGGCGAGATCAAGGGCAATGCCGTGCTCTTCCTGTCGACAGCCTATGACCGGCATGCCGGCTGGGGACGGACGACGGTCGATATGGCGCGCGAGCTTGCCCGCCAAGGCGTCGTTTCGCTGCGCTTCGATTCCGCCAATGTCGGTGACAGCCCGCCGCGGCCGGACGCGCCGGACCAGGTGCTTTATTCGGATACCCAGACCGCGGATGCGGTCGCCTCGCTCGATCTGCTCGAAAGCGTCGTCGCCGGTCCCGTCATGGTCGCGGGCCGATGCAGCGGTGGTTATGTCGCCTTCCGCGCCGGTGTCGCCGACGACCGCTTGAAGGCTGTCGTATCGATCAATCCCTTCGTCTATTACTGGGATCCGAAGATACCGGTGCGTAGGGAGCATGTCGTCTCCGTTCCGCGCAGCCTTGATGATTACGGCCAGCGCATGGCGCGGCTCGATACGCTGAAGCGGCTGGTGCGCGGCCAAGTGGATGTCGTTGCGGCGCTGCAGAATATCGTCATCGCCGCTGGCCGCCGTCTGTCGCCATGGATCGCGCCGCTGCTCGAGCTGCTTCCCGACCGGCGCCATATCGCCCGCGAAGTCCGGCACTCCTTCGCGCTGTTCGGCAAGCGCAAGGTGCCGCTGACACTGATTTACAGCGAGGGCGATGTCGGGCTCGACCACGTCTATTTCCACTTCGGGCCGCGCGGCGCCCGGCTTTCGCGCTATCCGAACGTGCGGTTGCTGATGCTGCCGGATGCCGATCACAATCTGACGCCGCCGCAATCGCGCAAATTCGTGCTCGACGAGATCATTCGTCTCGCCAGAGCATGAGCAGAATTTCAGCTCAGATGTTTTCTGCGGCGACGATATCCAGCGATCTGTAGAGATCGATGTAACGTCCGGCGACGATATCCCAGGAATAGCCGCGCGCGGCGTCGAGAAGCCCGGCGCGCACGGCGTCCGGGCGGCGTGAAAGGTCTTCATAGGCCGTTTCGATCGCCGTGGCGGCGGTCTGAGCATTGGTGAAATCGGCAAGCGCGATAACAGGATGCCGGTCGGCAAGCGTCGCAAAGGCATCGTTGGCGTTCAGCACCGGCAGGAGGCCGGCGCTCATCGCCTCCAGCGCCACCAGGCCGAAACCTTCATATTCCGAGGCGGAGGCGAAGAGCGAGGCCTCGGTGATGATGCGCCGGATAGCGCCGTTGTCGGGTGATACATGCAGGGTGACGCGGCCGGAAAGGCTGCGGCTTTCGATCGCACCTTCGACATCCGCCCGGTTCAGGTCGGATTCGGCTCCGACGATGTCGAGATGCCATTCGGGGTCGCGGGTCTTGAGCACGGCCATCGCATCGAGCAGATGGTCGAGCCGCTTGTTCACCGAGAACCGGCCGATCGTGACGATGCGGCGCTTTGGCCGGCGCGAAGCGGTGTCGGCGAACTTGCCGATATCGGCGCCGTTTTCGATCAGCAGGCTGTCGGGCACGATCTCGGAAAACTGCTTGAGGTCGGAGGCGCTGCAGCAGACGACACGGCGGTAGGCCATTGCCGAGGCGCGGGTCAGCGTCCGGAACCAGATCTTCTTGATCGCCGCGTATTTCCGCGTGTGGAAGAAGCCGCCATGGGTGGTGACGATCATCGGCTTGCCATGCAGCCGCCGGCCCCAGGCAAGCGCGTCGAAGAAGAAATCGATGGCATGGACATGCACGAGATCGGCATCGCCGAGATGGCGGAAAACCTGAGGTGCCAGCGGATAACGGCTGCTGCCCGACCAGGGAATGCGCACCACCTCGATGCCGTCGATATTTTCGCGAGGCGGCAGCTTGTCCTCAGGCGCGGTGAACAGCGAATCGAGCGTGACGACGCGGACGCGATAACCGCGGCGCACGGTCTGGCGGCCGAGATTGGCAACCACGTCTTCCAGGCCGCCGCGATTGGGCAGGAACTGGCGCACGACATGGACGATCAGCGGAGCAGTGTCCGATTGCGGCGTTGTCCGCACGATATCTGCCTCGATGATCGACATGTTCCACCTATCGCTGCGCGGGCCGGCCTGCGCTGACGCAGGCTTCTTGTCGCAACGACCAGACATGCCCCGCGTTAAGGCGCGGTTTAAGCCGCACCCAGCGAAACGTATTCTTCGTCAAAAAGGTTAACCGCGGCTAAGGGGAAGCATTTCCGTTTTTCTTCGAATCACGGAAACGCTCTGTCTCTTCTGGTTTCGCAATTCCCGGCAAAACCGCTTCGCGCTTTGCCGGGGAAAACCGCTACACACTTTTGCTGGAATTGCTTTAGAAGGCCTTGAAGGTCAGCGTCGTCAGCGAGCGGACGATGCCTGGAATATTGGCGATGTTGTCGTTGATGAACTTGCCGATATCCTGGCCTTCCTCGATATAGACCTTCAGCAGCAGGTCGTAGTCGCCGCTTGTGGAATAGAGCTCCGAGACCAGTTCGGTCTGGTAGATGGCGTCGGCGACATCATAGGTCTTGCCGGGTGCGCATTGGAGCTGGACGAAGATCGGCTTCATGGAGATTTCCTGCAAAGTTGTTTGGCCGGCATAATGGTCGAAAGCGCCATGCCGATGCAAGCCGTTCGTCACGCAGCCGGATTGGCGGCGGCTTCCGCGACGATCCAGTCGCGAAAGGCCGCAAGCGGCGCATAGTCGGCGCGCTCTCTGGGAAAGGCGAGATAATAGCGCTCGCGGCTTTCCATTTCACGGTCGACAGCGGCGACGAGATCGCCGCGCCTGACCTCCTCCTGCATCAGGAATGTCGGCAGCAGGGCGATGCCGAGGCCGGCGATCGCCGCCTGCGCGGCGGTGGCGAATTGGTCGAAGAGCATGCCGTGGACGGTTTCGAAGGAAACGCCGTTGCCGGCAAACCATTGCTCCCAGGCGTCGGGGCGCGTCGTCAAATGCAGAAGCGGAACGGCAAGCAGATCCTCCGGCGTCTTGATTGCGTATCGCTCCAGAAAATCAGGGCTGCAGGCCGGCACCGTGTGCTCGGACATCAGGAAGACGAGTTCGGCGCCCGGCCAGTGCGGATGGCCGAAATGGATGGCGGCGTCGATTGAATCGAGGCGGAAATCGAAGGGCGAAAGCCGGGTCACCAGATTGATTGTTACACCGGGATTGGCGGCGAGGAAGCGCCCGAGGCGCGGCGCCAGCCAACGCGTACCGAAGGTCGGCAGGATGGCGAGATTGAGCGTGCCGCCATGCGGATTGGCGCGCAGATTTAGCGATGCGCTCGATATGCGCCGCAGCGCTTCGCGGATTTCGCGGGCATATCCGTCGCCGGCAAGCGTCAGCCGCATGGTCTGGCGTTCGCGCAGGAAGAGTTCGACGCCAAGCTGCTCCTCCAGCGCGCTCACCTGGCGGCTGACGGCGCTCTGCGTCAGATCGAGTTCGCGCGCCGCTGCCGTCACGCTGCCGGTGCGGGCAACCGCCTCGAAGGCGGCAAGATGCGAAATCGATGGCAGAAAACGTCGAGATGTCAGCATAGTCATTCCATTTCAGAATGGGCTATTTCCGAAATAGCGATATTTTCGGCTTTGTCACGCGTGTAAAGAAACTCATCCTGCAAAAACGGAATGATCCGGAGTTTCCCGATGCCGCAAGCCTTCGTTTCCACAGACCGCATCCGATCGCTGTTCACCGAGGCGATGTCGCAGATGTACCGGGCCGAGGTGCCGCAATACGGCACGTTGATCGAACTGGTGGCGGACGTGAATGCCGGCTGCCTCGAAAACGATCCCGATCTGCGCCAGCGCCTGGCTGAAGCCGGCGAGCTGGAGCGCATTGATGTCGAGCGCCACGGCGCCATCCGGCTCGGCACGGCAGAGGAGCTTTTCACCATCCGCCGGCTGTTTGCGGTCATGGGCATGCAGCCGGTCGGCTACTACGATCTCTCGGTCGCCGGCGTGCCGGTTCATTCCACCAGCTTCCGGCCGATCGGCGAGGCGGCGCTGAACGTCAATCCATTCCGGGTCTTCACCTCGTTGCTGCGATTGGAGCTGATCGAGGACGAGAAGCTGCGTGGCGAAGCCCGCGCCATCCTGGCTCGGCGGCGGATCTATACGCCGCGCGCCGTCGCGCTGATCGAGCGCCACGAGCAGAACGGCGGCTTGACCGAGGCGGAAGCGACGGAGTTCGTCGCCGAGGCGCTTGAAACCTTCCGCTGGCATGGCGAAGCGACGGTCAGCGCCGAAACCTACAAGCGGCTGCATGACGCCCATCGGCTGATCGCCGACGTCGTCAGCTTCAAGGGACCGCATATCAACCACCTGACGCCGCGCACGCTTGATATCGACGCGGTCCAGGCCCGCATGCCGGAGCGCGGCATCACGCCGAAGGCCGTCATCGAAGGGCCGCCGCGCCGCAATTGCGATATCCTGCTGCGGCAGACGAGCTTCAAGGCGCTCGAAGAAACGATCGCCTTTTCCGGTGATGACGACGGCGCGGTTCGAGGAACGCATACCGCGCGCTTCGGCGAGATCGAACAGCGCGGCGTGGCGCTGACGGCGAAGGGCCGGGCGCTCTACGACCGGCTGCTCGCCTCGGTTCGCGGCGAGGTGCAGGTGGGCGCCGGTGGCGCCAAGGCCGGTGCCTACGACCATGAACTTGCCGAGCGTTTCAAGGCGCTGCCGGACAGCTGGGACGAGTTGCGCGGGCAAGGTCTGGCCTTCTTCCGCTATTCCGCGACGCCTGCGGGCATTGCCGCCGCGGCCGGCGGCACGCTGCCGAATGATCCGGAGGCGCTGATCGTCAAGGGTTATCTCGCCTTTGCCCCGATCGTCTATGAAGACTTCCTGCCCGTCAGCGCAGCCGGGATCTTCCAGTCTAACCTCGGCACCGATCAACAGCAGAACTACGCAACCCGCTCGAACCGCGACGCCTTCGAGGCGGCCCTAGGTGCGACCGTTCAGGACGAGCTGGCGCTTTATGCCGAACGTCAGGCGGCATCGCTGGATGCAGCGATGGAGGCGCTCGGTCTCGCCGGCTTGCTGCTGAAGACCGTTGCCTGAAAGGGCCGCTTCAAGTCTTGGTTTTATGCAATAAAGTAGCGCGATTTCGATCCGATCGGACTGAGCCATGCTGAATGATCCGCGCTCCCACGGACTTTGGGAAAAGACCGCACCCGAACCGCCGGCGACCTCGTCGCTCGAAGGCGCCGTATCGGCCGATGTCGTAATCGTCGGCGGCGGCTACACCGGCCTCTCTTCCGCCCTGCATCTTGCCGAAGCCGGATCGAGGGTGGTGCTGCTGGAGGCGAAGGAGATCGGTTTCGGCGGCGCCGGGCGCAATGTCGGCCTGATCAATGCCGGCATGTGGGTGATGCCCAACGATTTGCCCGGCGTGCTCGGTCCGGTGCATGGCGAACGTCTGCTCGATCTGCTCGGCAACGCGCCGAAGCTCGTCATGGAGTTGATCGACAAGCATCAGATTGCCTGCGAACTCGAACGCAATGGCACGCTGCATTGCGCGGTCGGCGCAAACGGGCTGAAGGAGATCGAGAATCGCGCCGCGCAATGGGCCGCCCGCGGCGCAGCCGTGACGCTGCTCGATGCGGCGGAAACGGCCAAACGCATCGGCAGCGATGCCTATACCGGTTCGCTGCTCGACAAACGCGCCGGTACCCTGCAGCCGCTTGCCTATGCACGCGGCCTTGCCCATGCCGCCGTCAAGGCTGGCGTCGCCGTTCATACGTCCAGCCCGGTCGTTTCAACGGAACGCAATGGCAGAAGCTGGACCGTGAAGACGGCAAGCGGCGAAGTCAGCGCCGAATGGATCATCGTCGCGACCGATGCCTACAGCACCGGCCCATGGGAGCAGGTGCGCAACGAACAGGTGCATCTGCCCTATTTCAATTTCGCCACCGTGCCGCTCGGCCATAATCTGCGCCAGTCGATCCTGCCCGGGCGGGAAGGCGCATGGGATACCAAGGAAATCCTCTCCTCCTTCCGCATGGACCAGGCCGGCCGCCTCGTTTTCGGCAGTGTCGGGGCGCTACGCAATACCGGACTTGCCGTACACAAGGGCTGGGCCAAGCGCGCATTGAAGCGGCTCTTCCCCATTATCGGTGATGTCGAATTCGAGTGTGAATGGTATGGCCAGATCGGCATGACCGACAATGCGCTGCCGCGCTTCCACAAATTCGCGCCTGGTGTCATCGGCTTTTCGGGCTACAATGGCCGCGGCATTGCCCCCGGTACGGTCTTCGGCCGTACGCTGGCGGAGCATATCCTCGGCCGGCTTCCGGAAGCCGATCTGCCGCTGCCGCTGACGTCGCCCACCGAGCCGAGCTTTCGTGCACTCAAGGAAATATGGTACGAAGCCGGCGCTCAGGTCGCCCATTTCGCCGATGCCCGCTTCTGAGAATTATAAGATTGGAAACACGACAATGACCATCGCCGTCCTCGATCTCGCCACCGAAACCGCCAAGCTGCTTGCCGAACTCGGCGTCGATGCCGGCCGCTATCACGGCGGCACGCTTTCCGTCACCTCGCCGGTCACCGGCAAGGAAATCGGCAAACTCAGGGAACATTCCGTTTCCGAAACGAAGGCGGCGATCGAAGCGGCGCACCAGGCCTTCCTCGAATGGCGTGCCGTGCCGGCGCCGAAGCGCGGCGAACTGGTCCGCCTGCTCGGCGAGGAACTGCGCGCCTCCAAGGCGGCGCTCGGCCGTCTCGTTTCGATCGAGGTCGGCAAGATCACTTCGGAAGGTCTGGGCGAAGTGCAGGAGATGATCGACATCTGCGATTTCGCGGTCGGCCTTTCCCGTCAGCTCTACGGCCTGACGATCGCCACCGAACGCTCCGAGCACCGGATGATGGAAAGCTGGCATCCGCTCGGGGTGATCGGCATCATCTCGGCCTTCAACTTCCCGGTTGCCGTCTGGTCGTGGAATGCCGCGCTGGCGATGGTCTGCGGCAATTCCACCGTCTGGAAGCCTTCGGAAAAGACGCCGTTGACGGCGCTTGCCGTACAGGCACTGTTCGAAAAGGCGCTGAAGCGTTTCGTCGCCGAGGGCGGTACCGCACCGGCCAATCTGTCGACGCTGATCATCGGCGGCCGCGAGGTCGGCGAAGTGCTGGTCGATCATCCGAAGATCCCGCTGGTTTCCGCCACCGGCTCGACGGCCATGGGCCGCGCCGTCGGTCCGCGCCTGTCGCAGCGTTTTGCCCGCGCCATTCTCGAACTCGGCGGCAACAACGCGGCGATCGTCTGCCCGTCGGCCGACCTCGACCTGACGCTGCGCGGCGTCGCGTTCTCCGCCATGGGCACGGCCGGACAGCGCTGCACGACGCTGCGCCGTCTCTTCGTCCATGACAGCGTCTACGACCAGCTGGTGCCGCGTCTGCAGAATGCCTATGGCTCCGTCACCATCGGCAATCCGTTGGAAAGCGGTACGCTGGTCGGACCGCTGATCGACGGCCAGGCTTTCGAGAAGATGCAGGCAGCGCTGGGTGAGGCCAAATCGGCCGGCGGCAAGGTGACCGGCGGCGAACGCGTCGACAATGGCTCGGCTGACGCCTTCTACGTTCGCCCGGCGCTTGTCGAAATGCCGGATCAGACCGGACCGGTCGAGCACGAGACTTTCGCGCCGATCCTCTATGTGATGAAATACAGCGACTTCGACGCCGTGCTGGCGCTGCACAATGCCGTGCCGCAGGGACTGTCGTCGTCGATCTTCACCAACGACATGCGCGAGGCCGAAACCTTCGTCTCGGCCCGCGGTTCGGATTGCGGCATCGCCAACGTCAATCTCGGGCCATCCGGTGCCGAGATCGGCGGCGCCTTCGGCGGCGAGAAGGAAACCGGCGGCGGCCGTGAATCCGGCTCGGATGCCTGGAAGGCCTATATGCGCCGCTCCACCAACACCATCAACTACGGCAGAACGCTGCCGCTGGCGCAGGGCGTCAAGTTCGACGTCGAATAAGCCGGCTGCAAAGAAGGGGCGGCGCTCGGGGAGTGCCGCCTTTTTGGCCAAATCGAGATTTATTCCCCTGTAATATGAAATATTTAGTCAAGATATTGTGATGACTTTTCCGGCCAAGCGAAACTTGAAATTGGCAGTCAGGAAAAATATACGCCTCTCATCGCCCTTGGAGAGCTCGGGTGACATTGCTACGGAGGCCATCATGAACATTGCTCTTAACCGCTTTTCCCTCGCGCTCGCCGCTTCGCTTCTCTCCGCCACCGCGCTTGCAGGCAGCGCCAATGCGCAGGACGAAGGTCTCGTTGTTTACAATGCGCAGCACGAAAGCCTCGGCCGCGAATGGATCGATGCCTTCACCAAGGAGACCGGCATCAAGGTCACCATGCGCCAGGGCAGCGACATGCAATTCGCCAACCAGATCATCCAGGAAGGCGATGCCTCGCCGGCGGACGTATTCCTGACCGAGAATTCGCCGGCAATGACGCTGGTCGATGGCGCGGGCCTGTTTGCCCCCATCGAAAAGGAAACGCTGGATCAGGTTCCGGAGCAGTATCGCCCGGCTGACGGCATGTGGACCGGCATTGCCGCCCGCACCACGGTCTTTGCCTACGACAAGACGAAGCTCACCGAAGACAAGCTGCCGAAGTCGTTGCTCGACCTCGCAGATCCGGCCTGGAAGGGCCGTTGGGGTGCGGCACCCGCCGGCGCCGACTTCCAGGCCATCGTTGCTGCCCTGCTGCAGTTGAAGGGCGAGCAGTCGACCGCCGACTGGCTGAAGGGTCTCAAGGAAAACGCCACGCCCTATAAGGGCAACAGCGTCGCCATGAAGGCTGTCAACGCCGGCGAAGTCGAAGGTGCGGTCATCTATCATTATTACTGGTTCGGCGATCAGGCCAAAACCGGCGAGAACAGCAAGAATGTCGGCATGCACTATTTCAAGAACCAGGATCCGGGCGCTTTCGTCAGCGTTTCGGGCGGTGGCGTCCTGAAGTCCACGCAGCACATGAAGGAAGCCCAGGCTTTCCTGAAGTTCCTCACCAGCAAGGCTGGCCAGGCAATTCTCAAGGACGGCACCTCTTATGAATATGCCATCGGCAAGGATGCGCCCTCTAACGACAAGCTCACTCCACTTGCCGACCTCAATGCTCCGAAGGTCGAAGCTTCCACCCTCGACAGCAAGAAGGTCGTGGAGCTGATGACCGCCGCCGGCCTGATCTAACTTTTCTGCCGCAGGCTTGCCTCGGCCAAAACTGTTGCTTTTGGCTCAAGAAAACCTTAGGGCATGACGATATCCGGCAACCGTCCTTCAAAGGCGGTTGCCTTCCTTTTTCAGCGTGTAAAGGCATCGGCCTTGCTGCAGGACAACAGATTGCTCGCATCCGGCAACGAGGCGCCGGTCGCGCTAAGGGCCGCGCGCATGGTGTTGCCGCGCGGACGCATGCCGCACGCTTCCGTGATCCTGCTTGCAACCGTGGTCGCGATCTTCAGTCTTGTGCCGCTCGGCTTCATCGGCTGGGTCACCTATGATGTCGGCTGGGAAACGGTGAAGGCCCTGGTCTTCCGGCCGCGAGTCGGCGAACTCCTCGTCAATACGATTCTCCTGGAATCGATCACCATCCCGCTGTCGATCGCGCTTGCGGTGACGCTCGCCTGGCTGACCGAACGGACGGACATTCCTTTGGCGCGGCTCTGGGCCTGGCTGGCGATCGCTCCGCTCGCCGTGCCCGCCTTCGTCCACAGCTATGCCTGGGTCAGCCTCATTCCCGGCATGCGCGGCCTGCAGAGCGGCGTTTTCGTCTCGGTGCTCGCCTATTATCCGTTCCTCTACCTGCCGGTCGCCGCCGCATTGCGCCGTCTCGATCCGGCCATCGAAGATGCCGCGGCCTCGCTGGGCCTCAATCCCTGGCGGGTCTTCTTCCGCGCCGTGCTGCCGCAGCTGAGGCTTGCCATCTGCGGCGGCTCGCTGCTGATCGCGTTGCATCTGCTTTCGGAATACGGCCTGTTCGTCATGATCCGGTTCGACACTTTCGCGACGGCGATCGTCGACCAGTTCCAGTCTTCCTACAACAGCCCGGCGTCCAACATGCTCGGCGGCGTGCTTGTCGCCTGCTGTCTTTTTCTGCTCGGCTTCGAGGTGCTGGTGCGCGGCAACGAACGTTACGCCCGCGTCGGCTCCGGCTCGCCGCGTCCGGCGGACCGCCGCCGGCTTGGCTGGTTCGTGGTGCCGGCCGTCTTGCTGCCTGTCATCCTCGCAATACTGACGCTCGGCGTGCCGCTGGTGACGCTTGGCCGCTGGCTCTATCTCGGCGGCACCGATATCTGGCGCATCGACGTCGGCAGCGCTTTTCTGCAGACGATCGTACTTGCCATTGTCGGCGGCGTGCTGGCGACGATCGCCGCAGCGCCGATGGCCTGGCTTTCGGTGCGGGCACCCGGCCGCCTCCAGCGCGTGCTCGAGGCCTGCCATTATTATGTTGGCTCGCTGCCGGGCGTCGTCGTGGCGCTGGCGCTGGTGACGATCACCGTGCGCCTCGTGCTGCCGCTCTATCAAACCTTCGCAACGCTGCTCGTCGCCTATGTGTTGCTTTTCCTGCCGCGCGCCATGGTCGGGCTGCGCGCCAGCATCGCTCAGGCGCCGGTGGAGCTGGAACGCGCTGCGATGGGCCTCGGCCGCACCCCGGGCCAGGCGGTGCGGCAGATCACCATGCGCCTTGCGGCACCGGGAGCGGCCGCCAGCGTCGCGCTGGCTGCACTCGGCATCACCAATGAACTGACGGCGACACTGATGCTGTCACCCAACGGCGTCGATACGCTGGCGACGAAATTCTGGTCGTTGACCAGCGAGATCGATTATGTCTCGGCTGCTCCTTACGCCTTCATGATGGTCGTGCTGTCGCTGCCGCTCACCCTTATGCTCTATACTCAATCGAAACGGACTGCCGGCCAATGACGCTGCTTACGATCGAGAACATCAGCAAGCGCTACGGTCCCGTCCAGGCGCTGAAGGATATTTCGCTCGACGTCTCGGCGGGCAGCCGCACCGCCGTCGTCGGCCCGTCCGGCTCCGGCAAGACGACGCTGCTGCGCATCATTGCCGGTTTCGAGCAACCCGATGTCGGCCGGGTGACGCTGGATGGCGACCTGCTTGCGGACGGTCCGGCGGCGGTGCCGGCGCACAAGCGCGGCATCGGCATCGTCTCGCAGGACGGCGCGCTGTTTCCGCACTTAAGCGTTGCCGAGAATATCGGCTTCGGGTTCGAACGCGGCGCGGCCGATCGTGAGAAACGCATCCTCGAGCTGCTCGACATGGTCGAACTCGACCGCGGGATGCTGGCGCGGCGCCCGCATCAGCTTTCCGGCGGGCAGCAGCAGCGTGTGGCGCTCGCCCGCGCGCTTGGCCGCAAGCCGCGGCTGATGCTGCTCGACGAACCTTTCTCGGCACTCGATACCGGCCTGCGGGAAAACATGCGCAAGGCGGTGGCGCGCGTGCTGCAGGCGGCCGGCATTACGACCATTCTCGTTACGCATGACCAGGAAGAGGCGCTGACCTTTGCCGATCAGGTGGCGGTGCTCAGGGAGGGACGGCTGATCCAGGCCGGATCGCCGCAATCATTGTATCTGCATCCGCGCGACCGTGAGACGGCGCTGTTCCTCGGCGATGCCGTGCTGCTTCCCGCCATCATCCGCAACGGCCTGGCAGACTGCGCCCTTGGCCGCGTGGCCGTCGAGGGCAGTCGTCAAGGCAAGGCGGAGATCATGCTGCGGCCCGAGCAGATCCGCGTCGTTGCCGATGAGAGCGATCGCGACTATGGCGGGCGTGTAGTCGAGGTGGAATTCGGCGGCGCCGTCTGCACCGTTGCCGTTTCGCTCGACGGCGTTGCGCTGCCGCCGATCCTGATCAAGACTTCGAGCGTTGCGCTTCCGGCGCGAGGCGATCTCGTTCGCCTCGATATCGCCGGCAAGGCGCATGTCTTCGAGAACTGAACTAGAGCGGTTCAGCTTTTAACTGAAGCGCAGAACCGCTCTATCCTTTTGTTTTTACGCAATTCCGGACGGAAAACCGCTTCGCACTTTTCCTGGAATTGCTCTAAGAGCCCGCACGTCCTATTGAACACACGGGCTCTATCATTTTTCGTTTTCGTGTCGTTCTTTCCGGAAATCCATTTCGATTTCCGGGCTTATGCGCTAGCCGAACTTGCGCACTACATCTGCCGGCTCGATGCCTTCGAGCCAGCCGCCGGTAAAGCCGGCGCGCTCGAGCCCGAGGCGGATGACCGGCGATTGCCGCATCAGCTTCCAGATGAAGTCGGAGCGCTCGTTCTCGACGGTCATGACGACAAGACCTTGATCAATGCCGACGGTGCGGTCGTCGACCCAGCCTTCCGGGCGCTTGGTCTTGACCGTGGGATTGAAGCCGCCGGGAAAGCCGCCTTCCAAGAGCAGGTTCGGATAGGTGGTCAGAAGCGCCTTGGTGCCGTCGAGAGCGGCCTGCTTGTCGTAGGGCAGGCAGGCAAGGGCTGCCCAGGGTGCGATCGTGCCGTCATCCGGGCCGAGCGGAGCGCCGCGCGCGGCATAACCCAGAACCTTCGGCTGGCGACCGCCGCGCATGCGCCGTGTCGGCGGCGGACCGTCACAGGCGGAGAATCCCCAGATATTCCTGTTATAGCCGACGAACTGGCCGGGATTGCGCTCGGCATAGTCACGCTGGACGTTGATCATCACCTGCGTGTTGCGGAAATAGTCCCAGTTCCGCTCCGCCATCGGCTTGTCCTGAATGGTGCGGAAATCGATCCAGGCGTGCGAGAAGAGGTGGATGAAGAGCGGCCCGGCATAGAGATAGGACTGCTCGCCATGCAGCATCCAGGAATAGCTTGACGTGAAGGCGTCGTAGCTTGATTGCGGGATGGGATGCGTCGGCGAGGCAAGCGCCAGCGTGTAGAGGATGATCGCCTCGTCGAAACCGTGATAGCGCCAGCGCAGGAAGCCGGAAGAGGGCTTCCAACCCATGGCAATCGTGTCGCCCTTGTTCAGCGCCCAGCGCCAGTCGACGCGCTCATAGATGAAGGTCGCGAGTTCACGGATTTCAGTCTCCGTTTCGTCGTCTTCGCGATCGAAATATTGCGCAGCCGTGAGGATGCCGGCGACAAGCAGGGCGGTATCGATGGTCGAAAGTTCGCTGTTCCAGGCGCGATGGCCGGTATCCATATGCAGGAAGTGGTAGAAGAAGCCGCGGTGACCGGTCGCGTGGCGCTCCTCGCCCTGGCGCGCCTCGGCGAAGAAACGCAGCGTATTGACCGTGCGCTCGGCTGCTTCCTCGCGGCTGATCCAGCAACGCTCGACACCGACGGGATAGGAGGACAGCGCAAAGCCGACGGCCGCGATGCTCGCCGGCACGCCGCCGATCGAGGTGTCTGCCACCAGGCCGTTTTCGGGATTGGAATATTTCAGGAAGTACTTGAACGCCGAATGCTGCAGCCTGTCGACGAGCGCTGCATCAATGTCTTCGATCCGTTGCAGCATAGGCTCCTACCCAACTGTTGCATCGCCCCATGCTTCAACATGGTGGCCGTCCCCGGGCAAATCAAACCTTTTTGATTCGTAGGGATAAGAGAACACAAATCGGTGGAATCGGTCGTTAAGAATTATCGATGAAATAATATCTAGCAAAAGTCATATAAGCAGTGCAGCAAAAAGGGTGGCCCGCGCGCCACCGGCGCTGGTTATTTTCCCGCAATACTTGTTTTTCAGATGCTTAAAGAGTGGGTTTTGCACGCTCACGCGGCTTCATCGATCCGAACCAGATGGCCTGCCGTCACTTCCCGATATTGGCGTGGCGGCGCGACGTAGCCAACCGGGCGAACGGGACTGTTGAGCTCGTCGGTTCCGAGGTTGCGCTTGATGCCGCGACGTGAGGGGTCGGGCACGGGGACGGCTGCCATCAGCTTCTTCGTGTAGGCGTGCTGCGGGTTGCTGAACAATTCCGCGCGCGGGCCGATCTCGACGATTTCGCCGAGATACATCACCGCGACCCGATGACTGACACGTTCGACCACCGCCATATCGTGGGAAATGAACAGGAAAGCGAGGTTGAGGCTTTGCTGCAGGTCCATCAGCAGATTGCAGACCTGTGCCTTGATCGAGACATCGAGGGCCGAAACGCTTTCGTCGGCGACGATGACCTTCGGATCGAGCGCGAGCGCTCGGGCGATGCAGATGCGCTGGCGCTGACCGCCGGAGAATTCGTGTGGATAGCGTTTCATCATGTCAGGTTTAAGCCCGACGCGTTCGAGAAGATCGGCCGCCTTGTCGCGGGCCTGGGCACCTGTGCCGAGGCGGTGTTCGGTAATTGGTTCGGCGACGGCGGCGCCGACGGTCATGCGCGGATTGAGGCTGGCGAAGGGGTCCTGAAAGATCATCTGGATGCTGCGGCGCATCCGTCTGAGGCTGACCGCGTCAAGGCTCAGCACGTCATAGCCGTCGAGGCTGACACTGCCGCCGTTCGGCTGGACGAGGCGGGTGATCGAGCGACCGGTGGTCGATTTGCCGCAGCCGGATTCGCCGACGAGCGATAATGTCTCGCCCTGGAAGAGATCGAAGGAGACGTCCTCGACCGCGTGGATCGCGCCCGTCTTGCGGCCGAGCAGCCCGCCGCGGATATCGAAACGGGTAACGAGGTTCTTGACTTCAAGGATCGGCGTCCGGCGGCGGTCGACGGTATCGGCCACCTCGATCGGCTCGCGGCGTTCGCCGGTCGTGGTGTCGACGACGGGAAAACGCAGCGGCCACTTCCGGTCGGCCATCGAGCCGAGGCGTGGCACGGCCGAGAGCAAAGCGCGGGTATAGGGATGCCGGCCGCGATGGAAGATATCGTCGGTCGTGCCGGTTTCCACCGACTCGCCGCGATACATGACGATGGTGCGGTCAGCGATTTCGGCGACGACACCCATGTCGTGGGTGATGAAGAGCACGGACATGCCCTCTTCTTCCTGCAGCATCTTGATCAGATCGAGGATCTGGCCCTGGATCGTCACATCGAGCGCCGTCGTCGGCTCGTCGGCGATCAGCAATTTCGGCCGGCTGGCGAGCGCCATGGCGATCATCACCCGCTGGCGCATGCCGCCTGAGAACTGGTGCGGAAATTCGTCGAAGCGCGCGGCGGCGTTGGGGATGCGGACCTTTTCCAGCAGGCGGACGGTTTCGGCCCGCGCCTCCGCCTTGCCGATCTCGCCATGGCAGGTGAGCGCTTCGGAGATCTGGCGGCCGATGGTGAAGATCGGGTTGAGGGACGTCATCGGCTCCTGGAAGATCATGGCGGCGTCGTTGCCGCGCACCCGGCGCATCTCCTTTTCCGAAAGGGCGAGTACATCCTTGCCGTTCAAGGTGACGGCGCCATCGATGCGGCTCGATCCCTTGGCAAGCAACCGCATGATCGAAAGGGAGGTGACGCTCTTGCCCGAGCCGCTTTCGCCGACGATTGCCACCGTCTCGCCTGGCATGACATCGAAGGAGACATCACGCACCACCGGCTTCCAGTCACCATCGACGAGGAAGGAGGTCGTCAGGTTCCGGACGGAGAGAACAGGAGAGGCGGGTGCTGAAGAAACATCACTCATGTCGTTCCCTTGGTTTTCTCTGGGTTACGTCTTCAAAGGCGTGGCGAAGGAGGCGGAGGGCCTGCCTGCCGCGATGCGGGCCGCTTCCAGCGTCGCGATCTTTTCATCGATCTCGCGCCTGTCGGTCATGCCGTTCGGATTTTGCCGCGTCGCCATTGTCTCCGCGACATGCAGGTAGCGTTCACTGGCCACTGCATGGAGGCGGACAAGTTCGCCGAGCGGATCGGGATGATCGTCGGCGCGGATACTCAGCCACGGATAATCCTGATCGCGGTGGATGACGAGGGCGGCGGACTGCCTGCCGCGCTTGTCGCCGCCGGCATCTTCGCCTGCCTGCATCGCCAAGAGCAGGCGTTCGGCCAAGGGCTTGTCCAGCGCCTTGTTGTAGGTGGCAAGCGTTTTGGTGACGACGTCAGGTCCCGCGAGCATGTTGCCGGCAACCGAGACGTTTTCATCGATCAGATGTCCCGCCCAGTCGATGCATGCGGCGCCGGTGAAGGCGGCGTTGCGTCCCTTCGCATCGATGAGGTGCAACTGCCGCTGATTACGGCCGGCGTCACGCCCGGTCAGTTCGGCGATGATTTCCTCGGGCGCCCTGCCGGCGGCAAGCAGCGACAGGCCGTCGACGCCGTAAAGCGGGCTGACAAAGGCCTGGGTCGCAACGGCGCCGATGCCGCCGCGAATATGCGGCACGAGAGCGCCGACGGCGAAGAAGCGGGTCGCGACGGCAATGCCGAGATGACCGGTCAAAGGGTCACGGGCGACGATGGACCAGGTCATGTCTATCTCCCGACCGCATAGGCCTGCATCAGGCGCGGGGTGGCTGCGGCACGCAACAGCCCATCGGCATCGCGTCTTGCGGCAGTCAGCCGGCCGATCGTCCAGACATCGGCGACCGTCAGCTTGTGGCCCTTGCGGCGCAGGGCATCAAGGACGTCGGGGCCGAAATTCGCTTCCGCCATCAGGCTGCCGGGTTCGCGGGTGCGCGGATAAAAGGAGCCTGGAAAATGCGAGGTGTGGAACAGCGGCTGGTCGATCGCCGCCTGCAGGTTCAGCTTGTGATGGGCGTAGCGCAGAAAGAAGGAGAGCTGCCACTGGTCCTGCTGGTCGCCGCCGGGTGTGCCGAAGGCCAGCATCGGGCGGCCCTCATAAAGGCCGAGCGACGGCGTCAGCGTCGTGCGCGGCCGTTTGCCGGGGGCAAGCGAGGTCGGCAGGCCCGGTTTCAGCCAGAACATCTGGGCGCGGGAATTGAGGCAGAAGCCGAGGCCGGGCACGGTCGGCGAGGATTGCAGCCAGCCGCCGGATGGCGTGACGGAGACCATGTTGCCGTCGCGATCGATCACGTCGATATGCACGGTGTCGCCGCGTTTCTCGGAAAGATGCGCCATGGTCGGCTCGTAGACGGCGCCGGTCTTGGAATCCGCGCCGAGCATCGTCATCGTCAGATCATGCTGCGCCTCGAAGCCAGGCACGATGCCGGGGCGAAGATCGAAGGAGGCGTCTGCGCCGACCAGCTTGCGGCGCTCGGCGGCATAGGTCTCCGACAGCAGGTGCGCGACGGGGATTTCCGAGAAATCAGGATCGCCGTAATAGACTTCGCGATCGGCGAAAGCGAGCTTCATCGCCTCGACGACGGTATGGACGAAATCGGCGCCGGTGGGGTTCATCGCGGCGAGATCGAAGCCTTTGAGGATCGACAGGGTCTGCAGGAAGACCGGACCCTGGCCCCAGGGACCGATCTTGGCGATCGTCCAGCCATGATAATCATAGGTCAGCGGCTCCTCGATCGTCGCCGACCAGCTTGCCATGTCGGTCGCGGTCAGCACGCCCTTGTGGCGGTTGCCGCTCGCATCCATCACCTCGGCGGTTTTGAGGTAGTCGTCGATCTTCTCGGCGACGAAGCCGCGATAGAAGGCGTCGCGGGCCGCCTCGACCTGCGCTTCCCGCCCGCTTTTCGCCTCGGCCTCGGCGATGACGCGCTTCCAGGTTTCGGCAAGCACCGGATTCCTGAAATTCGCATGCGCTTCGGGGACGCTGCCATTCGGCAACCAGGTCTCGTAGGAGGTCGGCCATTCCTTCTCGAAGAAGGCGGCGAGCCCCTTGATGGTGGCGGAGACGCGCGGCAGCATCGGATGACCGCGCTCGGCGTAATAGATCGCCGGTTCCAGCACATCGCGCACGCTCATCGAGCCGTAGTCGCGCAGCATCAGCATCCAGCCATCGAAGGAGCCGGGGATGACTGATGCAAGCAGCCCGTCGCCGGGGATCAGGCTCAGGCCTTCCGCCGTATAGTGTTCGATCGTTGCGCCGGCGGGTGCGGGGCCTTGCGCGCAGATGACCTCGACCTTGTCCTTCCTCGTCGAATAGATCACCGCTGGCAGGTCGCCGCCCGGACCGCAAAGGTGCGGCTCGACGATCTGCAGCACGAAGCCCGTCGCCACCGCCGCGTCGAAGGCATTGCCGCCCTTTTCGAGAATGCTCATGCCGACCGCCGAGGCGATCCAGTGCGTGGAGGTGACGACGCCGAAGGTGCCGAGGATTTCTGGACGGGTCGTGAATGCGGTCATGTCAAATGTCCTTTCAAGAAATCATGCTTCGCGCGGATCGAGCGCATCGCGCAGGCCATCGCCTAAAAGATTGAAACCGATGACGACGAGGAAGATCGCGGCACCCGGCCACATCGCCATCCATGGCGCTTGGGAGAGGAAGTTCTTGGCGACATTCAGCATCGAGCCCCAGCTCGGGGCCGGCGGCTGCTGTCCAAGGCCGAGGAAGGAGAGGCTCGCCTCGGCGATGATCGCGGTGGCGACGGTCAACGTCGCCTGCACGAGGATCGGTGCAAAGACGTTCGGCAGGATATAGCGGGTGATGATGCTCGAGGACCGGAGGCCGATCGAGCGGGCGCCCTCGACATATTCCTCGGTCTTGACCGAGAGCACCTGGCCGCGCGTCAGCCGCACGAAGACGGGCATGGCCGAAAGGCCGATGGCGATCATCGCATTGGTCAGGCTCGGACCGAGAAAGGCTGCAAGCGCGATCGCGGTGATGAGGAACGGCATGGCGAGAAAGGCTTCGGTGATGCGGGAGATCACCATGTCGATCCAGCCGCCGAAATAACCGGAGACAAGGCCGAAGGGCACGCCGATGATAACGGCGATTGCCACCGAGAAGACGCCTGCCATCAGCGAGGCCTGCGCGCCCCAGATCATCCGGGAAAGAATGTCGCGGCCGATGTCGTCGGTGCCGAGCCAATGGGCGGCGGACGGGGCCTTGCGGATCGCCGACCAGCTTGTGGCGTTCGGATCGGGAATTGGAAGGAGGGGGGCGGCAACCGCGAGGATCGCGAAAAAGGCGATGATAACAAGGCCGACGAGGGCGCCCTTGTTGGCCTTCAGCTTGCGCCAGGCGCGACTCGGCGTGCGGTCGATCGCGGCCGGAATGCCCGTCTCTCCGATCGCGGTCATAGGGCGGCCCTCATGCGCGGATTGAGCAGGACATAGAGAATGTCGGCCAGGAGGTTCATCAGAATGAAGCCGATCGCGGTGCAGATCACGACGCCCTGGACGACGGCGTAGTCGCGGTTGAAGACGGCGTCGACGATGAGCTTTCCAAAACCCGGAATGGTGAAGATCTGCTCGGTCAGCACGGCGCCGGCGAGCAGTTCGCCGAAAAGCAGGGCGGTCAACGTCACGATCGGCAGCACCGCATTGCGAAAACTGTGTTCGAGCACGACGGTGCTTTCCGGCAGGCCCTTGGCGCGGGCGGTGCGGATGTAATCGGCGCTGAGCACACTGAGCATTGCCGAGCGAGTGTGCCGCATCAGGGTCGCGGCCAGCGCGTTGCCGAGCACGAAGGAGGGCATCAGCATGGTTTCCAGCGAACGCAGCGGATTGCTGAAGAAGGGTTCGTAGCCGGATGCCGGCAGCCATCCGAGGTTGACCGAAACCAGCAGGATCAGCATGATGCCGAGCCAGAAATTCGGGATCGACAGACCGGTCAGCGCGATGATGTTGGCGATATAGTCGATCATCGTGTTCTTCTTGACGGCCGCCAGGATGCCCATCGGCACGCCGATCGCAAAGGCGAAGATCATCGACATGATGGCGAGCTGGATGGTGACCGGCAGCTTTTCGCCGACGAGCTGCAGAACCGGCTGGTTGGTGCGCAGCGAGATGCCAAGATCGCCCTGAAGGGCCGCACCCAGCCAATGGACATATTGATAGGGCACGGGATCGTTCAGCCGGTATTTCTCGCGCAGGAATTCGAGAACCTGCGGGTCGCGTTCCTCACCGGCCATGGCGAGGATCGGATCGCCGGGCAGCAGCTTCTGCAGCGAGAAGACGAAGATCGAAATGATCAAAAGCGTCGGTATGGCGACCAAGAGCCGTTTGGTGATGTAAGTGTACATGGGCGATCCTGACACGACTGGGATCATGCGACGGAGGGTTTCCGCCGCATGATTTGCTTCTGGTCAGCCGGCTTTCTTGACGCCGACGAGGCGGATCATGCCATCCGGCGAGGGAGTGAAGCCGGTGATGTTCTTGTGCAGTGCCCAGATCCAGGACTGATGACCGAGATAGATGATCGGCAGATCGTCGTTCAGGATGACGGCGGCGGCATCATACTTCTGCTTGCGCACGGCATCGTCGGTCGAGGCACGGGCTTCGTTCAGCAGCTTGTCCACCTCGGGATTGCAGTATTTCGTGTCGTTGATGCCGCCCTTGCAGGTGATGAACTGATGGATGTTGCCATCGGGATCGACACGACCGGACCAGTCGGAACGGCTGAGCTGATAGTTGCCGGCCGTCTGCTCACTCAGCAGCGTGGCGAATTCCGTCGATTTCAGGCTGACGTCGAAGCCGGCTTCGCCGACCATCGACTGGATGATCTGCATCATCTGCATGGCAACCGGATTGTTCGGGATCTGCAGCTCGATCGGCACGCGGTCGAAGCCGGCTTCCTTGATCAGGGCCTTGGCCTTGTCGAGATCGCGGGCAGGGACGGGAATATCCTTGTCGAACCACGGGCTGCTTGGCGGGAAGGGCTGGTTGCCGGCAACCGCCGTGCCTTCATAGACGATCTGGTTGACGGCATCGCGGTCGATCGCCAGCGAGAAGGCCTGGCGCAGGCGCTTGTCCTTGCCGAAAGGATTGTCGGCACGCGCACCATTGCCGATATTGGTATAGAGCGCCATGTAGCCGGTGCCGACGGCGTCGGCATAGACCAGGCTCGAATCCGCCTTCACGGCTTCAGCGTCGGTCGCCGCCAGGCGCTCGATCATGTCGAGATCGCCGGACCGCAGATTGGCGAGGCGCACCGTCGTATCCGGGATCGGCAGATAGGTGAGCTTGTCGATGAAGATCTTGTCCTTGTTCCAGTAGTCCTGGAACTTTTCGAGCACGATGCGGTCCTGCTGGACGCGCTCGACGAACTTGAACGGTCCGGCGCAGACCGGATGATCACCAAACTTGGCGCCGAGTTCTTTGGCGGCCTTCGGCGAGACGATCATGCCGGCGCGGTCGGAAAGCTGGGCAAGAAGGGTGACGTCAGGCGCCTTGAGGGTGAACTTGACCTCGTATTCGCTTGTCGCCTCGACCTTTGCGACCGAACTCAGCTCGCTCTTGCGGCGTGATTCCGGCAGGGTGATGTTGCGCTCGATGGTTGCGACGACGGCTTCGGCGTTGAACGGGGTCTCGTCATGGAACTTGACGCCTTGGCGCAGCTTCATGGTGAGTTCTTTGCCGTCGGCCGACCAGCTCCATTCGGTGGCAAGCTGCGGCACGATCTTCAGGTCCGGTGAGACGTCGACCAGCTTGTCGCACATCGCAGTATAGACGATGCGGCCGACGAAGGTGCGCGACTGCGCGGGATCGAGCACGTCGGCATCGTCCTGCAGGCCGATCTTCAGGTCGACGGCGAAGGCAGGAAGCGCAAACAGGGCGCCGGCAACGGTGGCGGTCAGCAATTTGGCGATCTTCATTCCATTCTCCTCTGTTCTATTTTGCTTGGTTTTTGCTTCCAACCGGCGGTTATGGCCCGCTCTGCTTTTTTCTCTGCTCACCTCCCTGTTCAGGCGAGGGTCTTGTCGACCTCCGTTTCGCTGTGATCGAGCGAGGTGATGCGGATGAGGCTTTCCTGCAGCGTCAGCAGATGCTGGCGCATGGCTTCGCCCGCCCTGGCAGGATCATGGGCGGCGATGGCATCGACGATCGCCGTGTGCTGGCCGAAGGTGACGGACCGCGTCCGGCTGGCGCTGCGGGCGCGCTCGCGGATCGTCTGCCAGGCCTCGTCCTGCCGCACCCGGTTGATGACGTCGAAGATGGTGAGGAAGAAACCGTTGCCGGCGCATTGGGCAATCTGGCGGTGCAGCGCCCCGTCCCAGAGTTCGCGCCCGTCGGCATCGGTGCTTTCGTAGATCTTCTTCACCAGATCATACATGCGCTCGATATCGGCGGCCTTGGCGCGCATGGCGGCAAGCTGGGCGAGCTGCGGCTCGATGCGCAGGCGCACTTCCATGACTTCCATGAGATCGGTGCCGGCGACGATGGAGCCGACATGATCGCTCCAGCCGTCGGGGCGCGGGCCGGCATAGGTGCCGGAGCCCTGGCGGCGCCAGATGCGGCCCTCGGCCTCCAGCACTTCGAGGGCGCGGCGGACGGCGCGACGGCCGACGCCAAGCATTTCCGAAAGGGCGCGCTCGGTCGGCAGCTTGCCGTCGGCGTCGAGACTGTCGGACTGCAGGAGGGCCCGCAGCTTCTCCAGCGCATAATTCGAATTGCCCTGCGTCTCATCCATCGGCATTCGCTAAATGGTCCGTACCAATTTTCTATTGGTTCAGTGCAAACCAAATCGCCCCGACCGTCAAGCGCTTTTTTGTGCAAATCGAAGTATGCCCATTTTTTGCTCAAACACGGCCATTGCCGCGATACGGAAAAACAGTCGCTCGTGGCGACAGGGCGGTGCCGCGATCGACAATATCATCCAGAAAAACGCAATTGGTTCAGGCGAACTTCAGGCCTGCGCTGAGCGTGCGGAGATGAAGACCTGCGGCTCGAAGGCAAAATCCTTGTCGAACGGGTAGGTCGGGTGCTGCTTGCGCAGCCGCGGCAGGCGCTCGACGAACTGGTCGACGACACCGGTCGATAGCGCCATCAGGTTCGGATTGGCGATCGGCGCCAGTTCCGGCGAGAGATAGCCCGATTTGACGACGATGATGCGCGCCAGATGCGGGTCGAGGCCGAGCCGGGTGAAATCGACGATGTTGTGATAGGGCCGGCGCTTGGCGGAAAGCACAAGATCGATGCCACTGACCGAAACCACCGCCTGACGGTCGGCGGCATCCGATGTTTCGTGCAGGAATTTGACCGTGAAGCGGGCGGCAACCGGTTTGCTGCCCTTGGTGTCGAGCGAGGCGCCGACGCTGAGTTCCAGTTCCGCGCCGATGCCGGCGGCATAACAGGCCTCGGTTGCCGCCTTGTCGGCAATGCCGGCGAAGACGACGCCGGTGGCGCCTCTGGCGATCAGTTCGGCCAGCACGTCGGCCCGGTCCCCGACACCGCCACCTGTGGGGTTGTCGCCGGATTCGGCCAGCACCACGGGGGCGGTCGCGCTTGCGATTGCTCTCGCGACGCATTCCTCGAGCGAGCCGGTCTCGCAGCCGAAGACGAAGTCTTCGCGCACATCCCAATAGGCCTTGGCGAGGCGTTTGGCCTCGCGCTCCAGCACGGTGCGGTCGGTGCCAGTCATGATGGCAGCGGCGGTGGCGCGCGGTTCATCGGCCCAGACATAACCGACCATCAGCGATGCATCCCAGACGCCGTCGATCGCATCGATCCCAGGCAGCATATCATAGAGGCTCTTTGCCGGCTCATCGACGGTGCTGGTGCGCTCGCCGGGCAGCACCACCGGGATCGGCGCCCAGAGAACGATCGGCCTCTCGCCGGTTTTCAGGCTCTTGACCAGCATAAAGACCGAGCGGCGCATCGTCTCCTCGACATCGATATGCGGCGCAGTGCGATAGGTGGAATAGATGTCGAGCGCATCGATGATGCGCTGCGTGACGTTGCCGTGCAGGTCATAGCTGGCCGAAACCGTGCAATCCTCGCCGACCAGCGCGCGCGCCGCACTGATCCAGTCGCCTTCGGCATCCTCCATGCCTTCGACATACATGGCGCCATGCATGGCGAGATAGAGACCGTCAAGCGGCAGCAACGGCTTCAATCGCTCGAGGAATTCGCCCTTGAAGGCCTCGTAGGTGGCGCGCGAAACCGGGCCGCCGGCAATGGCGCGCGCATGGATCGTCGGCAGGAACTCGGCATCGTAATCCCTGAGGAAGGCGAAATACGGCGCTTCCAGCAGCGCCGCGCCGCGCAGCACGCGAAAATCCTTCTCCTCGTTCAGGACGGGATTGTATGTGCTGCATTCGATATGAATGCCACCGACGGCGATGCGCATGGGATACCTCAGGAGTTGGGAGCAATCAGGACGTTATGGGCGGCGATGCTGGCGGCGTCCCCTGATCGATGATCCGCAGAAGCTCGCGCTGCGATGAACTGAACATAAAGGGTTTTGATCCGAAGACGCGCCGTCGCTATCTGATCGATGATAGTTCGCAAAATGAATCGATCAACGGCAATAAATTACAAAATCGATCCAGATCGGCCTGGTAGACTATCCGAAAGCAGCCGAGGCGGACATTTTTTGTGTAGACGAGTTGGTAACGTCGCTTACCAAGCGCAAAGCGACCGCGGAGTCGGCGTCAAGTGGGAGACCTCGATCCTACGCCAGCACCGGCTGTCCATCCGTGGATAAATCTCGCGTCCCCAGATGAGACTGCGCCGCAAGCGGCGCTCGTAGTCGGTGGCACGGTCTTGATCTTCGTGACATTCAAACCAGACAAATACGGTTTCTCCCTCGCGAACCGGCAGCCTGGGAAAATCGTTCTTACTTCGCTCCGTCACAAACAGAGCATCGATGCGCGCACCGGCATCCCGCATGGCCGGGAGTGCATCGTCGCGGAAAAACCTGGCAAAATCCTCCTCTGTCCCAGGGGCGAGCGAGCAGATATTCAGCCTGATAAGACCCTGCACCTTGGAGCGGCTCACCTCCTTGTCCCTTGGCGGATTATGCACGAACGGGTGGACGCCTACCGCCGGCTTCAAGAGCAGGACATTATCCGAATTGAGCATCGTCGCGTTGGCTGCCGGCCCATGTTCTTTCCAGGTCGGGCTTGAATAAAAGGATGCGAGAGCCTCCGTTCGAGTTTCCATATCCTTGAAAGAGCGAACCCACACAAAGGAATCAGGATCGTCAAGATCGCGGAACTCCCCTTCGACGCGCATGCCCAGGGCCTCCTGAGGTTCAACAAATTCCCTGTCAAACAGATCGATCAATGATTCTCTGCCTTCCGGGAGAAGCCGATAACGGCGAAGTTCGAATACGGAATGCGGATTCATGGCTTCCTCAACAGGTCAATTGTCCTGTATTCATAACAGGACAATTGACCTGTTATGTCAAGGTGCTAATGTGCGCGCAGGACGAGTTGAGAAACCATGACCGAAAACAAAAGAACCAATGATCCCGAAGGCGTACGTCGCCGGATCATTGATGCCGCCTACGACGCCTTCGTTACCCAGGGTTATCTCGCAACCGGCATGCTGGAATTGCGCGAAAGGGCTTCAGTATCCGGTGGTGCCATGGCGCATCATTTTCCGGCCAAGCGCGACCTCGGACTTGCGGTCATTCGCGATCGCGTGGCTGAAGCCGTTCGGCAAACATGGATCGCGCCGCTCCACACAAGTGCAGATGTGCCGGCCGCCATAGACTTGATCTTTGAGAACATCATCAATGAACTGATGCATAACGGCCGGGTCTCCGGTTGCCCGCTCAACAACATGGCAATGGACGTATCCCATCATGACTCGGAGATGCGCGAGGTTGTCAGCGCGGTATTCGGCGCCTGGCACGAGGCACTGTCCGCCAAGTTTGCGAGAGACGCGGAGGAAAAACACGCGAGCGAGCTCAATCCGCACAGCCTCGCCACGCTTGTCATCGCAGCCTATTCCGGCGCCATGGCGATGGCAAAGGCACGACAGGATGTCAGCCCACTGATCGATTGCCGCATGGAACTGGCGGCGTTGCTCGCGGCGAAATATCGCCTGCGTTGACGACGGACATTCTTCTCGGAAGGATTGGTAAAAGTTGCAGGTAGATCTCGGCAAAGACGCTGAGATCGCATGTGCCTGACCTGACAAGGAAGAACTGGAGCGGGCGAAGGGATTCGAACCCTCGACCCCAACCTTGGCAAGGTTGTGCTCTACCCCTGAGCTACACCCGCTCAATCCACATCGGTCCGGGGTAGTTGTTGGACCGTGGGTGCCGCCTCGTGGCGACGGGCGCTATATGGCCTAACGGGTTTTCAAATGCAACAGGGAAATGACGGAGAAGCGAAGAAAAAATTCTGGTCTCAGAGGAGGACGGGCGGAAAGGCCGCAAATGTGGGGGTAGAGCGTCGGTTCCGACGATTGCCAAACGATGTGGACGGACTTAAGCAGGGCGCCTCGATTTTGTTATTCCGCCGAATGGATTGCCCGATGTCCGAAAATACCCCCAAGACAAGAGAAGATTTGTTTGCCTTTCTCGACGGCCTCGGCATTGCCCATAAGACGGTCGATCATGCGCCGGTTTTCACCGTCGCCGAATCGGTTGCCCTTCGTGACGAGATCCCCGGCGGTCACACCAAGAACCTCTTCATCAAGGACAAGAAGGACAGGTATTTTCTGCTGACCGTGGAGGAAAATGCCGAGGTCGACCTCAAACAGGTGCACAATCTGATCGGCGGGTCCGGCCGGGTTTCCTTCGGCAGGGCGGAAAAGCTGATGGAATATCTCGGCGTCATTCCCGGGGCCGTCACCGCGTTCGGCGCGATCAACGATACCTCGGAGAATGTCACCTTCGTGCTCGATGCCGATCTGATGCGCGAAGAGATCGTCAACTGCCATCCGCTGTCCAACGATGCGACGACCTCGATTGCGAGCAGCGATCTCATCCGTTTCATGGAGGCGACCGGGCACAAGCCGCTTGTCTTGAAAGTGACGTCCTGACATACGATTTTAGCGCTAAAGCGCGTCGTGATCTTTCAGATTGGCTTGCGGCGCTTTAGTCTTTGGTTTTGCGCATGTCCTTGTCGTAAAACCGCACCACAGTTTTGCGCGACATGCTTTGGCAAAGACGCCGGCAGGATCGGCGCGGCGGGAGATACCTATGAGCGGCAGCGACAACCCCTATAACGGTTCCTTCGGAAATCAGATGACGGCGACGACAAGCTTCGGCGCAGCAACGGCACCCGCAGCTGCGGCCGGCAGCTACATCACGGAAACGACGACCGCGAATTTCGGCAAGGACGTCATCGAGGAATCGCGCAAGCAACCGGTGCTGGTCGATTTCTGGGCGCCCTGGTGCGGTCCGTGCAAACAGCTGACGCCGGTCCTGGAAAAGGTGATCAACGAAGCCAAGGGCCGGGTCCGGCTGGTCAAGATGAACATCGACGATCATCCCTCGATCGCCGGCCAGCTCGGCATCCAGTCGATCCCGGCCGTCATCGCCTTCGTCAACGGTCGTCCGGCCGACGGCTTCATGGGTGCGGTGCCGGAAAGCCAGATCCAGCAGTTCATCGACCGCATCGCCGGTCCGGCCGGCGCCGATGAGGCGGCCGAGATCGAAGCCGTGCTTGCGGAAGCGGCAGAACTGCTTGCCGCCGACAATATCGACGAAGCCGCCCAGCTCTATGGCGCCGTCATGCAGGCCGATCCCGAAAATGCCAAGGCGCTCGCCGGCATGGCCGAATGCATGATTGCCGCAAACCAGCATGAGCGGGCGCGCCAGGTGTTGACCGAGTTGCCGGAAGAGCTGTCGAAAGATGCCGGCATCCAGGCGGTGCTGAAGAAGCTCGAGCAGATCGAGGAGGCCCGCAAGCTCGGCGACCCCATTGCGCTCGAACGCGACCTTGCCGCCAATCCCGATGATCACGCGGCGCGGCTGAAGCTCGCCAAGATCCTCAATGTCGAAGGCCGGCGCGACGAAGCGGCCGAACATCTGCTTCTGATCATGCGCAAGGATCGTGCCTTCGACGATGATGGCGCCCGTCGGCAACTGCTGCAGTTCTTCGAGGTCTGGGGCTTCAAGGATCCGGCGACGGTTGCCGCCCGCCGCAAGCTTTCGGCGATGCTGTTCTCCTAGGGCGGCTCGGCTTTCCTGGAATTGCTTTGGAGCGCGGCGTGTCCGGCAGGACGCGCCGGGCAATATCGACCCCGATTTTTGGGGTTAGCGCTAAGTTTCGAGTATCTGCCCTTGCGTTTTCGGACGGGGGCACCACATTCTCGTCAGAACGGGCATGCCCGTTACAAGAATGCGGGACGGTTTCATGCAAGTCGGGAATGCCAGATACCTGAAGCCGGGCGATCTGCCTGATTCAATCGCCGTCTTCCCCCTGACCGGCGCCCTTCTCCTGCCGGCCGGGCAGCTTCCCCTCAACATTTTCGAGCCGCGCTATCTGGCGATGCTGGATGCGGCGCTGACCGGAAACCGGCTGATCGGCATGGTGCAGCCGGCGCTCGGCGAGCACGAGGACAAGGGCGGCGAGCCCAATCTTGCCGCTGTCGGCTGCCTCGGCCGCATCACCTCCTTCGCCGAGACCGGCGACGGGCGCTATATCGTTTCACTGACCGGTGTCTGCCGCTTCCGGCTCTTGGAGGAGAAAGCCACCAGCGATCCCTTCCGCACCTTCCGGATCGCCCCGTTCATCGCCGATCTCTCGGCCGCGAACGAGGAGGACGCGGTCGACCGCGCTGCGCTTCTGACTGCCTTCAAGGCCTATCTCGATGCCAACAAGCTGGAGGCCGACTGGGAGAGCGTCGAGCGGGCGAGCAATCTGACGCTCGTCAATTCTCTCGCGATGATGTCGCCCTTCGGGCCGGCGGAAAAACAGGCGCTGCTCGAGGCGCCCGACCTGAAGACGCGGGCCGAGACGCTGATCGCCATTACCGAAATCGTGCTGGCGCGTGTCTTCGGTGACTCCGACACGGTTCTGCAGTAGACTTCAGGCATGGACGAAAAACTCAGCCGCGTCGATCCGAAGCTGCTCGATCTCCTGGTCTGCCCGCTCTCCAAGGGGCGGCTTTCCTATGATCGCGAGCACAATGAGCTTGTCTCGGAAAAGGCGCGGCTGGCCTATCCGATCCGCGACGGCATTCCGATCATGCTGGTGTCCGAAGCCCGCCGCCTCGACGACTAACGTTTCTTCAAATCGTCAAATCGTCTCGCCGGCCAGCAGGCGCGGATTGTCCTTTGCCGTCGTTCCGGCCGCCTGGCCGATGAAGAAGGATTTGAGGCGGGGCAGCCGGTCGACGAGACCGAGGCCGACGTCGCGGGCGATGCGGATCGGCATTGCATCGTTGGAAAAGAGCCGGTTCAGCACGTCGGTGGTCACGCCCATGCGGAACGTGTCGAAGCGCCGCCAGGTCTGGTAGCGTTCGAGGATGTTGATCGAGCCGATGTCGAGGCCGAGGCGATCGGCGTCGACAATGGTTTCGGCAAGTGCCGCCACATCCTTGAAGCCGAGATTGAGGCCCTGGCCCGAGATCGGATGGATGCCGTGGGCGGCGTCGCCGGCCAGCGCAAAACGCGGCGCGACGAAGGAGCGCGCCAGGGTGAGGCCGAGCGGGAAGGCACGCTTGTCGCCGATGACTTTCAAGCTCCCAAGTTTGTGGCCGAAGCGGCGTTCGAGCTCTTCCTCGAAGATCAGATCGTCGGCGGCGACCAGCCGGTTGGCATCCGGCGTCCGCTCCGTCCAGACGAGAGAGGAGCGGTTGTTCTTCAGCGGCAGGATGGCGAAGGGGCCGGCCGGCAGAAAATGCTCCTCGGCGCATCCGTCATGCGGCCGCTCGTGTTCGACGGTCGCGACGATGCCAGACTGGCCGTAGTCCCAGGTGACGGTCCTGATGCCGGCGAGATCGCGCAACGTCGAGCGCACGCCGTCGCAGGCAACCAGCAGCCGGGTCTCCAGCGCGCTGCCGTCCGAAAGCGTGACGGTGGCATGGGTGTCGTGGGTCTTCAGCTCGGTGGCGCCGAGCCCGTGGCGGATGTCGATGCCGAGCCGCTCGCAGGCGCCGCGCAGCGCTGCGACCATTGCGACATTCGGGATCATGTGGGCGAAGGGCCGGCCTTCGGCGACTTCGCCGTCGAAGGTCAGAAAAACCGGGCGCACCGGATCAGAAGTCCTGGAGTCGGTGACGATCATTTTGGTGATCGGCTGGGCCTCCGGCTCGATCTCGTCCCAGATGCCGAAGACCTCGAGCATCTTTGCCGCCGACGCGATGATGGCGGAGGCGCGCGTATCGTTTTTCCAGACATGCTCGGGAGCCGCCTCGACGACCGCGACATTCAGATGGGGTGCTGCCTGTTTGACCGCGACAGCAGCGGACAGGCCGACATAACCCCCGCCCACAACCAGCATGTCCAGCATCGCGCCGCTCCCGTACCTTGTGCCTCAGATGTGATCTATATAGATCATCGCAACTTCACTTCCTACCGCCGGGAGACATAGAAAATGACGCGCGAGACATCAGGACCTTCGGCGATGGAGACGTTGCTTTCGACGCTCGACCTTGAGCCGATCGAGGTCGATATCTTCCGTGGTCGCAGTCCCAAGGTCGGCTGGCAGCGGGTCTTCGGGGGGCAGGTGATCGGCCAGGCGCTGATGGCGGCGCAGCGCACCATCGAAGGCGAGCGTTTCGTCCATTCGCTGCATGCTTATTTCATGCGCCCCGGCGATCCCTCGGTGCCGATCGTCTACCAGGCGGAGCGCATCCGCGACGGATCGAGCTTCAACACGCGGCGTGTCGTCGCCATCCAGCACGGCAAGGCGATCTTTGCGCTGTCGGCCTCCTTCCAGGTGGAGGAGCCGGGCTTCGAGCACCAGATCGCAATGCCCGAGGTCGAAATCCCCGAAGCGCTGCTCGGCGAACAGCAGATCAAGGAAGAATATCTTGCGCATGCGCCGGAGGCGATCCGAAAATACTGGCAGCGCGAGCGGCCGATCGAGATCCGCCCGGTCTCACTGACGCATTATTTTTCCGACAAGAAGCTCGATCCGAAGCAGGATGTCTGGGTGCGCGCCACCGGCCCGGTTCCCGACGACCGACACTATCAGGCGGCGGTGCTTGCCTATCTTTCGGATATGACTCTGCTCGATACGTCGCTCTATGCCCACGGCACGTCCATCTTCGACCAGAGCCTGCAGGTGGCGAGCCTCGATCATTCCATGTGGTTCCACCGACCCTGCAAGCTCGACGACTGGCTGCTCTATACGCAGGATAGCCCGTCGGCCTCGGGCGCCAGGGGGTTGACCCGGGGCTGCCTGTTTACCCGAACGGGTGAGTTGATCGCCTCCGTCGCGCAGGAAGGTCTGATTCGGAAAAAGGCAAATGAATAAATAATATGCATATTTGTAAATTTGCGCATTATTTGTGCGCTTATTGGCCGGTCAATTGCCTGTTTATTGGCATTCCTTATTATAATCTTTATTTTTCAATAACTTATAAGTTGCCTCGAATCTGGCACGCCCCTTGAATGTATATCGCCGGTCGCTGTTCAGGAACGTCAGCGGCAAGGAGAGTCGGCTCCGCGCCGAGGATAACGAAGGATGGGAAACCAGATGAAAATTGTGATGGCCATTATCAAGCCGTTCAAGCTCGATGAGGTCCGCGAAGCTCTTACGGCGATCGGTATTCAGGGGCTGACCGTGACCGAAGTGAAGGGCTACGGGCGCCAGAAGGGACATACCGAAATCTATCGCGGCACCGAATATGCGGTCAGCTTCCTGCCGAAGCTCAAGATCGAAATCGCCGTTGCATCGGAACTCGTCGACAGGGCGGTCGAAGCCATCGCGGCATCGGCCAAGACCGGTCAGATCGGCGACGGCAAGATTTTCGTCTATTCGATCGACCATGCCGTGCGCATCCGTACGGGCGAAACCGATTCAGAAGCGCTGTAAGAACGGCAGATCAAGGAGCTTTTTCCAATGTCACTTTCGAAGTTTTCTTCCGCCTTTGCGCTGACTTGCGCAGCAACGGCTGCCCTTCTGGCGCCGGCTGTGGCTTTTGCGCAGGAGGCTGCGCCAGCCGCTGCCGCTGCTGCCGCTCCTGCTCTCACCATGGACAAGGGTGACAATACCTGGATGCTCGTCTCCTCGGCGCTCGTCCTGCTGATGACCATCCCCGGCCTTGCGCTTTTCTACGGCGGTCTCGTCCGCGCCAAGAACATGCTCTCCGTGCTGATGCAGGTCTTCATGATTACCGCCGTCGTGGCGCTGATCTGGGTGACCTACGGCTATTCGCTCGCCTTCACCGATGGCGGCTCGCTGAACAGCTTCGTCGGCGGCTTCTCCAAGGCGTTCCTGGCCGGCGTCAACACCACGTCGCTCGTCGAAACCTTCTCGAAGGGCGTCGCCATTCCGGAATACACCTTCATCGTATTCCAGATGACCTTCGCCTGCATCACGCCCGGCCTGATCGTCGGCGCATTCGCCGAGCGCATCAAGTTCTCGGCCGTCATGCTCTTCGTCGTGCTTTGGGTCACCTTCATCTACTTCCCGATGGCGCACATGGTCTGGTTCTGGGGTGGTCCGAGCTCCTACACGTCGCCAGCCGGCCTGATCTTCTCCTATGGCGCAATCGACTTTGCCGGCGGCACGGTCGTTCACATCAATGCCGGTATCGCGGGCCTCGTCGGCGCCATCATGCTCGGCAAGCGCACGGGCTATAAGAAGGAAATCATGGCTCCGCATTCGATGACGCTGACCATGGTCGGCGCCTCGCTGCTCTGGGTCGGCTGGTTCGGCTTCAATGCCGGCTCCAACCTCGAAGCCAATTCCTATGCCTCGCTTGCCTTTATCAACACCTTCGTCGCAACGGCTGCCGCCGCTGTGTCCTGGTGCATCGTCGAAACCCTCACCCGCGGCAAGGCTTCCATGCTCGGTGGTGCTTCCGGCGCCGTCGCCGGTCTCGTCGCCATCACCCCGGCGGCAGGCTTTGCCGGCCCGATGGGTTCGATCGTTCTCGGCCTCATCGTTTCGCCGGTCTGCTACTTCTTCGTCGACGTTGTAAAGAACAAGTTCAACTACGATGACAGCCTCGATGTCTTCGGCGTCCATTGCGTCGGCGGCATCATCGGCGCTCTCGGCACCGGTATCCTCGTCAACCCGGCGCTCGGCGGTGCAGGCATCGTCGATTATTCGACAGCCGATTTCGCAGCCTCCTATGCCGGTACGGCAACCCAGGTCTTGAACCAGGCCAAGGGCGTGCTGACGACGTTGCTGTGGTCGGGTATCGGTTCGGCGATCCTCTACAAGATCGTTGACGTCGTCATCGGCCTGCGCGTCACCGTCGAAGCCGAGCGCGAAGGTCTCGACCTTTCGACCCACGGCGAAGCCGCCTACCACTCTTCCTGATCACAGGGTTTGCGGCGCCCGGCAAAAGGGCGCCGCTGCATGGCCCGTCGCGGCCTATCTAGAGCTTTTCCGGGTTAGACCCGGAAAAGCTGCCATAGACCGCATTTGGCCCGAACCTTCCAAGGTTCGGGTCTTTTTCATTTCCCTGTCCGGAATTGTCGTCCAGGCATGCATGGTTAACATCGCTTTAACCCGGCTCTGATTAGGTAGAGCGGACGCATTTTGGCACGACGAAGCTTCAGCGATTCGCGTGTCCTCAGGCATTGGACGGGTTAGACACATGGCAAGAAGCACGTCGCCGGCAATGGATGGCCGTCCGGATCGGTTCTCCTTCTCGGCATTCATGCTGCGGCAGATCCAGGCGCTCATCGGCTTTGCGATCTTTCTGCTGCTGGCGTTCTGCGTCGCGGCGCTGGCGACATGGAATGTCGCGGATCCGAGCTATTCCTACGCGACCGCCAACCTGCCGACGAATATTCTCGGTTATAGCGGTGCGGCCTTTGCCGATATCGTCATGCAGTTCCTCGGCCTTGCCAGCGTCGTTTCGATGCTGCCGATCGTCGCCTGGGCGCTGACGCTGATCTCGGGCCGTCGCTTCAGCCGTATTCCCGCCCGTGCCGGCGCCTGGTTCGGCGGTTCGGTGCTTTCCTGCGCCGTCCTCGGCTGTTTTCCGCCGCCGCTCACCTGGCCGATCCCGAACGGCATCGGCGGTGTCGTCGGCGATATGATCCTGCGTTTTCCCGCACTTTTCGTCGGCACCTATCCCACAGGCACCTTCGCCATGGTCGTCGGCTGCATCTTCGCCGCGCCGACCGCCTGGCTGATGCTCTTTGCATCGGGCCTTGTCGGCCGCAGCGACGTCGACGAGGAAATCGAGGAGGATTACGTCGAAACGCGTAGCAAGGCCCGCGTCGTCGGAGACGAGGACGAGGAGGACGACGAGTCCCGCTGGGTGGCTTTCAGCGGCGCCATGACGCATGCCTGGTACATGAGCCAGGGCCGGCTGCGCCGGCTCTTCGGCATGGGGCCGCGCAAACGGCGCCAGGGTGATTACGAATCACCCTATGATTTCAACGATGACGAGTTCGGCACGCTGAACGAACCCGTGCGCGCCAAGGCGCCAACCGTCCGCGGCGAGCGTATGGAACCGTCGATGGAGCCATCGATGGGGGCAAGGGCGGCATCACCGCGCCGCATCGTCTCTGCGCCGTCGCTCTCCATCGATGACGACGATGATGACGACGATCTGCCCTTCGATGCCGACATGCCGCCGCGCCCGGCCGATATCCTGCCCGACGACGATGACGACGACTGGATGATCCGCGCCCCGGCAAAACCCGCCGGCAAGCCGGAACCGCGCGTCGTTCCCGTGGTGGCGCGTCCGAAGCCCAGCGCCCGCATCGAACGGGAGGCACAGGGCTCGTTCATCCGTCCCGAGGGTTTCCAGCTTCCCTCGATGCATCTGCTCGCCGAACCGAAGAATGTCGTGCGCGATTCCACGCTCTCGGCCGACGCGCTGGAGCAGAATGCCCGCATGCTCGAAGGCGTGCTCGAAGATTTCGGCGTCAAGGGCGACATCATCCATGTCCGCCCCGGCCCTGTCGTAACACTCTACGAACTGGAGCCGGCGCCCGGCATCAAGTCGTCGCGGGTCATCGGCCTTGCCGACGATATCGCCCGCTCGATGAGCGCCATTGCCGCCCGTGTCGCCGTCGTGCCCGGCCGCAACGCGATCGGCATCGAATTGCCCAACCAGACGCGCGAGACCGTCTATCTGCGCGAACTCATTGCCTCCCGGGATTTCGAAGGCAGCAAGGCGAAGCTCGCCATGGCGCTGGGCAAGACGATCGGCGGCGAAGCCGTCATCGCCGACCTCGCCAAGATGCCGCATCTGCTTGTTGCCGGCACCACCGGCTCGGGCAAGTCGGTCGCCATCAATACGATGATCCTGTCGCTGCTCTACCGCATGACGCCGGAACAGTGCCGGCTGATCATGATCGACCCCAAGATGCTCGAACTCTCCGTCTATGACGGCATCCCGCATCTGCTTTCGCCTGTCGTCACCGATCCGAAGAAGGCCGTCGTCGCGCTCAAATGGACCGTGCGCGAGATGGAAGAGCGCTACAAGAAGATGTCGAAGATCGGCGTACGCAACATCGACGGCTTCAACACCCGCGTCGAGCAGGCGCTGTCGAAGGGCGAGGCGATCTCGCGCACGGTGCAGACCGGCTTCGACCGCCATACCGGCGAGGCGATGTACGAGACCGAAGAATTCGATCTCAGGCCGATGCCCTATATCGTCGTCATCATCGACGAGATGGCTGACCTGATGATGGTCGCCGGCAAGGACATCGAAGGCGCCGTGCAGCGGCTGGCGCAGATGGCGCGCGCCGCCGGCATCCACGTGATCATGGCGACACAGCGCCCATCGGTCGATGTCATCACGGGCACGATCAAGGCAAACTTCCCGACCCGCATTTCCTTCCAGGTGACCTCGAAGATCGACAGCCGCACCATTCTCGGCGAACAGGGCGCCGAGCAGCTGCTCGGCATGGGCGACATGCTTTATATGGCGGGCGGCGGGCGTATCCAGCGCGTGCACGGCCCGTTCGTTTCGGATGTCGAGGTGGAAGAGATCGTCTCCTACCTGAAGACCCAGGGCTCGCCGCAATATCTCGACGCGATCACTGCCGATGACGATGACGACGGCGATTACGGCGGCGGTGGCGGCGGTCCGGCCGGCACCTCCAACCTGTCCGATTCGGAAGATCCCTACGACCAGGCGGTCGCCATCGTGCTACGCGACGGCAAGGCCTCGACCTCCTACGTCCAGCGCCGGCTCGGCATCGGCTACAACCGTGCCGCCTCGCTCGTCGAGCGCATGGAGAAGGAAGGCATCATCGGACCGGCCAACCATGCCGGCAAACGCGAGATTCTCGTTCCCACCGAAGGCGACATCCTCGACCGCTGACAGAACAGCCATATATTTCCGATGCAGCCGCTTTTGCGGAAACCTGACAGCATCGAAGCCGTTACCTCTCGCAGGCCGATCGCAACGCCTTGAAGACGCCGCCTTTCGGCAGCATGCAGATCGCATAAAGGAGATTTAGATGAGTCACTCCGATACCTTCCTCTCCGGCCTGACGGTAACGCGCCGCGATCTGCTCGGCGCCTTTGCCGTCGCTGCGGTGGCGAGCGCCATTCCCCTCGGCGCTTACGCTCAGGCGGCGGCTCCCGCCTCCGGCACCGCGCAGGCGATCGCCGACCATTTTTCCGGCGTCACGACGATGCAGGGCGAATTCGTGCAGTTCGGCCCGCGCGGCGAGCAGACCGGCGGCAAGTTCTTCATCCAGCGCCCAGGCAAGCTGCGCTTCAACTATGACGACCCGTCGCCGATGCGGGTGATCGCTGACGGCAAGAACGTCGCCATCGGCAATACGAAGCTCAAGACCTGGGATCTCTATCCGCTCTCCAAGACCCCGCTCAGCCTGCTCCTGGCGCAGCGCATCGACCTGTCGGCCGGCATGGTGAAGGGCGTGAAGGAAGAGTCGGACCTGACGACGATCGCGCTCGGCAACAATACGGTGTTTGGAAACTCGACCATCACCATGATGTTCGACCCGAAGACCTACGACCTGCGTCAATGGACGATCACCGACAATCAGGGCAAGGACACCTCGGTGATGATCTTCAACGTCAAGACGGGCATGCAGTTCGACGATCGCGTCTTCCGCGTGCCGTATGAGAGCATCCCAGGCACGCCTCAGTCGCGCGACTGAGCTTTTCGGTTGCTTTCGCACGCGGCCAGTTCCCTCGCGTCCGCGTTTATTCTAAAGCCCTTTCATGAAAGCGCGTCGCGTCGAGCTGCAGCTCGGCCGACACGCGGGCATTGGACGCGAGAGGGCATCGGGCATGGGTTTTTCGATCACCACCTGGAACATCAACTCGGTGCGGCTGCGCATGCCGATCGTCGAGCAGCTCGTCCTCAAGCACAGGCCCGATATCCTGTGCCTGCAGGAAACCAAGGTGACGAACGAGCTGTTTCCGGCGGCACCGCTGCGGGCGATGGGCTATAACCACATCATCATCCACGGTCAGAAGGGCTATCACGGCGTGGCGATCGCTTCGCGCATTCCGCTGACCGAGGATCACCGGCAGGATTATTGCGGCGTCGGCGATGCCCGCCACATCTCGGCAATCTTCGAGCACGGCAATCGCCGCGTCCGGCTGCACAATTTCTACGTCCCGGCCGGCGGCGACGAGCCTGATCGGACGATCAATCCGAAATTCGGCCACAAGCTCGATTTCATCGAGGAGATGAAGCTGCTGAAAGCCAATGGCGAGGCCAATACCTCGGCCATCCTCGTCGGCGACCTCAATATCGCGCCGCTGGAGCACGACGTCTGGTCGCACAAGCAGCTTCTGAAGATCGTCAGCCATACGCCCGTCGAAACCGAGGGGCTGCTCGAGGTGATGAAGCGCGGCGCCTGGCTCGATCTCATGCGCCAGCATGTGCCGGCCAGCGAGAAGCTCTACACCTGGTGGAGCTACCGCGCCAAGGACTGGGAGGCCGCCGATCGCGGCCGCCGTCTCGACCATATCTGGTCGTCATCGGATCTCGGGCCGCATCTGAAGCGGATCGAGATCCTGAAGGAGGCGCGTGGCTGGGACCGGCCCTCCGACCACGTGCCGGTGACGGCGCATTTCGATTTCTAGCGCGTCCTTTCGGACGCGCTGTCTCTATCAGTCTTAGCTGAAGCGGTAGAACTGGCTTGCGGCCTTTGCCGCAAGTTCGGCGAGATTGTCGCGGATGCGGTTCTCGATCAGTCGGGCTGCGTCCGGATATTCCTCGATCAGCCGGTGGAAGAGGGCACGGGTGATGCGGATGATGCTGGTGTCCTCGCGCGCGATGGCCGTGAACTTGCGCTCCACCAAGGTGACCAGTGCCAGCTCGGAAACCAGCGTTCCGGGACCGGCGACCCCCTCTGTCCTCTGCATGCCGTCGCTGCTCGTCGCGCTCAGTTCCAGGCTACCGCTGAGGATGACGTAGGCGCTCTCGGCGGGCGAGCCCTGGCGAAACAGCATCTGGCCGGCGGCGATCATGCGCCGGTCGGCGCCGAAGGCGATCAACCGCAGCTGATCCTCGTTCATGTCCTTGAACAGAGGAAGCTGCGCGAGCAGGTTGATATCGTCGGTCAGCGCCATGCGGGCTTTTCGCCTTAGTACGGAGCGATTTTGCGTCCGGAATTGCGTGAAACGCAGAGATAGAGCATTTCGGTGATTCGGAGAAAACGGAAATGCTCTAGGGTATGATCTTGTAGCCGCCGTTTTCCGTGACGAGGATTTCGGCATTGGAGGGGTCGCGCTCGATCTTCTGGCGCAGGCGGTAGACGTGGGTTTCCAGCGTATGCGTCGTTACGCCGGAATTATAGCCCCAGACTTCCTCGAGAAGCACGTCGCGGGTGACCACCTTCTGTTCGGCACGGTAGAGATAGCGGATGATCGCCGCTTCCTTTTCCGTCAGCCGGATCTTCTGACCATTGTCGGTGGTGAGCAACTTCTGGCTCGGCTTGAAGAGGTAGGGGCCGACGGTGAAGGTCGCATCCTCGCTCTGCTCGTGCTGGCGCAGTTGCACCCGGATACGCGCGAGCAGAACGGCGAAACGGAAGGGCTTGGTGACATAGTCGTTGGCGCCGGCTTCGAGGCCGAGGATCGTGTCCGAATCGGTATCGTGGCCGGTCAGCATGATGATCGGCGCCTTGAAGCCGCCCTTGCGCAGCAGTTTCACCGCCTCGCGGCCGTCCATATCGGGCAGGCCGACATCCATGATCAGCAGATCGACCGGTGTCGAGCGGGCGGTCGCAACACCCTTGCCGGCGTTGGCTTCCTGCAAAACCGAAAATTCCTCATACAGCGACAATTGCTCCGTCAGGGTCTGACGAAGGTCATCGTCGTCATCCACCAGAAGAATGGTGCGTGCGGTCATGCCCTTGCTTTCCTCATGTTAAGTCCCCTAGTCCTACGCCAAATTCCTGGTTTGGCAAGGATCGGGCGCAGGCTGTTGCCGCGCAGGTTTTCATATGATTTCAATCAAAGCCCCAGACAATGCAAGACATGCGAGAAAAATGGAAAAAACAAGGCAGGGTCGGGGCATGACGCCATCGACGATCGTGGTGCGCCCTGCGCCGGGGCGTAAGAGCCGGGCGATCGTCCGGCTTGGCGCGATCACCGTGCCTGCCGCGATCGGCCGTTCCGGCCGCACGGTCATGAAACGCGAGGGCGACGGCGCCACGCCGATCGCCTCGATGAGGCTGATATCAGGCTTCCGGCGGGGCGAGCGGAACGGCCGGCTCGTCACGCCGCTTCCCATCCGCCGCATACGTGCCGACATGCTCTGGTGCGATCAGTCCGGCAATGCCAGCTACAACCGTCTCGTCAGGGCGCCGTTCGGCGCAAGTCATGAGGAGATGCGGCGCAGCGACGGGCTCTACGATATCTGCCTGGTGATGGACTGGAACATTTCCTCGCGTGCGCGCAATCGCGGCTCGGCGATCTTCTTCCATCTGATCCGGCCAGGCTATGAGCCGACGGCCGGCTGCGTCGCGTTGAGCCTGCGCGACATGCGCCGCCTGCTGCCGCACCTTCGAAAGGGAACGATTGTCCGGGTCGTCTGATTGTCTTCCGGATGCGGCCGCCTATATGTTTTCGGTGACCGAACGCTCCGGCTGAAATGCGTTCAGGGACGCCCGCAGGTGCGGACGCAATTCATGCCTCGTCCAATTCTTCAAACTCCCGGAGACATAGTGTGACCGCTCAACCCATCATCACTTTCCATGACGGACATTCCATTCCCCAGGTCGGCCTCGGTGTCTGGCAGACGCCGCAGGAGATCGCCGCTCCGACGGTGCGGACGGCGATCGCCGAGGGCTACCGCCATATCGATACGGCTTCCGGCTACGACAATGAAGAGGGCGTCGGCGAAGGCATTCGCTCCTCCGGCCTCGACCGCAAGGACATCTTCGTCACCACCAAGCTCAGGAATACCGACCAGGGTTACGACAATGCGCTGCGCGCCTTCGACGGCAGCCTGAAGAAGCTCGGTTCGGAGTATGTCGATCTCTATCTCATCCACTGGCCGTCGCCGCATCGCGGTCTTTATACCGAGACCTGGAAAGCCTTCGTGCGCATCCGGGAAGAGGGCCGCGCCCGTTCGATCGGCGTGTCGAATTTCTATCCCGAACATCTCGAGCGCATCATCGGCGAAACCGGCGTCGTTCCCGTCATCAACCAGATCGAGCTGCACCCCGACTTCCAGCAGGAGGCGGCGCAGGAGGCTCATCAGAAACTTAACATCGTCACCGAATCCTGGAGCCCACTCGGCCAGGGCAAGTTCATCTCGAACGCCATGATCGTCGAGATCGCCAAAAAGCATCAGAAGACGCCGGCCCAGGTGATCATCCGCTGGCACATCGACACCGGCCTCGTCGTCATCCCGAAATCGGTGACGCCATCGCGCATCAAGGAGAATTTCCAGGTGTTCGACTTCAAGCTCGATGCCGATGACATGGCGGCGATCGCCAAGCTCGACAGCGCCGGCGCCCGCATGGGACCGGACCCGCACACAGCAACCTTCTGATCGCCGTCCCAATCATTGCCAAGCCAGTCAGCGGCCGCCCCGGGAGAGATCGCCCGCGGCGGCCTTTGTATGGCGGCCGCATCAATAATTACATTTGGACGAGCCGTTGGTCGGGGTAAAACCGAAGTTGCAGGCATTGTTCAGGCGCTGCGGCCGTCCGATCGAGCCGGTATATTCGTTCGAACTGAAGGCGCGCGCGGGATACCAGTAGCCGTTCGAGCTCCTGATATAGCCAGCCCGGGCGCTGCTGTAGCCGCGATACCCGTTGAGGGACGGTATCTTGCTTTGCGCGACCTGTTGCAGCAGGGCGGAAGAGATCACCGGCGGCGGTGTCGGATGGATCGGCGCGGCAGCAGCGACATCGATCGATGCCAGCGATACGAATACGCCCAGGATGGTTCGCGGCAGGCGTCCTGCCATTTTCGGTCTCATGGCTATTCTCCCAGATCACACAACGCGGAGCTTTCCTGGTGCAGCCAGGCCAGTTGATCGCCGAGGCCGGTAACGGACGCCCGAAAGCGGTGCCTGTCGAACGTCGCGCGAGTTGCGCCTGAAAGCGCCATGTCGATGAAGCCACAGGCATTCTTCGATGTCGATTGCCCGAACGGGTGAAATCGGGAACTCGGGTCATGCACTGACACGGATATGGGGCATCGCCCGATGAGACAGGGTACCATAAAATGCGAAGCCCCCGATGCCTTCAGGAGGCATCGGGGGCTTCGGACTGTCATCCGTTTTGACGGATCAATTCCACTCGCGGATATCGACGAAGTGTCCGGCGATCGCGGCTGCCGCTGCCATTGCCGGCGAGACGAGATGCGTGCGGCCCTTGAAGCCCTGACGGCCTTCGAAGTTGCGGTTCGAGGTCGAGGCACAGCGTTCGCCCGGCTTCAGGCGGTCGTCGTTCATGGCAAGGCACATGGAGCAGCCCGGCTCGCGCCAGTCGAAACCGGCGGCCTTGAAGATCTTGTCGAGACCTTCGGCTTCCGCTTGTTCCTTGACGAGGCCTGAGCCCGGAACGATCATCGCGTCGACGGTCGGGGCAACCGTCTTGCCTTCGACGACCTTGGCGACTTCGCGCAGATCCTCGATACGGCCGTTGGTGCAGGAGCCGATGAAGACGCGGTCGAGCGTGATGTCGGTCATCTTCGTGCCCGGCTTCAGGCCCATATAGTCGAGCGCGCGCCACTTGGAGGTGCGTTTGGTTTCGTCCTGGATATCGTCGGGGTTCGGAACGATGCCCTGGACGGAGATGACGTCCTCGGGCGAGGAGCCCCAGGAGACGATCGGCGGCAGGCTGGCGGCGTCGAGGACGACGACGCGGTCATAGTGAGCGCCTTCGTCGGTCTGCAGCGTCTTCCAATAAGCGATCGCCTGTTCCAGCGCCTCGCCCTTCGGCGCGCGCGGCTTGCCCTTGATGTATTCGAAGGTCTTTTCGTCAGGCGCGATGAGGCCGGCGCGGGCGCCGCCTTCGATCGTCATGTTGCAGATGGTCATGCGGCCTTCCATCGACAGCGCGCGGATCGCTTCGCCGGCAAATTCGATGACGTGGCCGGTGCCGCCGGCAGTGCCGATCTCGCCGATGATGGCGAGGATGATGTCCTTGGCGGTGACGTGCGGCGGAAGCAGGCCATCGACACGCACCAGCATGTTCTTCGCCTTCTTCTGGATCAGCGTCTGGGTCGCCAGAACATGCTCGACCTCGGAGGTGCCGATGCCATGCGCCAGCGCGCCGAAGGCGCCGTGCGTCGAGGTATGGCTGTCACCGCAGACGATGGTCATGCCGGGCAGGGTGAAGCCCTGTTCCGGGCCGACGATGTGGACGATGCCCTGGCGTTTGTCGCTTGCCGAATAATATTCGACGCCGAATTCGGCGGCGTTGGTGGCGAGCGCCTCCACCTGGATGCGGCTTTCCTCGTTCTTGATGCCGAGGTGGCGATCGGGCGAGGTCGGGACGTTATGGTCGACGACGGCGAGCGTCTTCTCCGGGGCGCGAACCTTGCGGCCGGTCATGCGCAGGCCTTCGAACGCCTGTGGCGAGGTCACTTCGTGGACCAGGTGGCGGTCGATGTAGAGAAGACAGGTGCCGTCTGCCTGTTCGTCGACCAGATGATCGTCCCAGATCTTGTCGTAGAGGGTACGCGGTGCGCTCATGGCGTTAAGTCCGTTTTTTGGAAGCTTTGGAAAATCGAGAATGCGGATCAGGCTCCGCGGCCGTCATTCGATCAACGAAGTCGGCTGTTGAGCGCACCGGACACGCAGGCAAAAAACCGCGCCGGCAGGCGATAATGGTCCTGCAGCACGAAAATATGCGCGCCAATGCATCTGAACTTGGATTCCATCGCCTGCATATAGCGATTTTTCGCGGCGGCTTCAATTTGAATCATCAGGAGGCGCTCTGAGCCTCTCCGCGCAGTGGCCGCTGTTGAAGCATTCACCGCGATTTCAGCCACTTCTCCGTCCGCCGCAGCGCCAGCGATAGGCCGATCGTCAGGATCAGGTAGATATAGGTGACGATCGAATAGGTCTCGAAGAAGCGGAAGGAGCCGGCGGCATAGACCTTGCCCATCTGGGTGATGTCGGCGACGCCGAGCACGGAGACGAGCGAGCTGTCCTTGACCATCGAAACGAAATCGTTGGAGAGCGGCGGGAAGATCACCCGGATCGCCTGCGGAAAGACGACGGAGCGGAAACGCCGGTAGCGCGAGAGACCGAGCGCCTTGGCCGCCTCGATCTGGCCGATATCGACCGACTGGAAACCGGCCCGAAAGATCTCGGCGATGAAGGAGGAATAACCGATCGTCAGCGCGATGACCGCCCGCCACATCAGTGAGAGATCGCGCACCAGGATGGGCTCGGCCATGCCTGACGTCACCAGCGGCGAAATCAGGAAATTATAGGCTGCGACCAGTGCCGGCGCACCGACGAAGGCGACATAGAACAGCAGCACGAGGATTGGGATGCCGCGGATGATCTCGATGTAGAACCGTGCGATCTGGCGCAACACCGGGCTGTCGGCCATGCCGAGCAGGCAGATGCCGAGGCCGAGCACGGTGGCGAGCACGAAGGCGACCAGCGTCACGAAGACGGTGATGCCGACACCGTTGACGACGGTGCGAAAGACCTGAGCATAGATATCGTTGGTGATGATGACAACGGCAAGGACGATGCCGATCGCGACGAGCGCGACCAGCCACCAGGGATAGTCGTCCTTGACGGGTCTGTGGGAAGATGTTTGCAGGGCCATTCGTCTAGCGGCTGCTCGGCATCATTCGCCCATCTTGTAGTCGAGGAACCACTTCTTGTTCAGCCCATCCAGCGTGCCGTCGGCCTTGAGTGCTGAAATGGCGGCGTTGACGGGGGCGACGAGATCGGACCCCTTCGGGAAGATGAAGCCGAAATCCTCGGTGCCGAGCGGCTCGCCGATCAGCTTCAGGGCGCCGCCTGAAGCATCGACATATCCTTTGCCGGCGGTGCCATCGGTCAGCACGACGTCGACGTCGCCGGCCTTCAATGCCTGGACGGTGGCGCCGAAGGTTTCGAAGAGCTTGATGCGCGGGTTCTGCTCGTTGCCATCCAGCACTTCATAGACAGCGGTGTAGAAGGGCGTGGTGCCGGGCTGCGCGCCGACCAGGCCATCCTTGAATTCGCCGAAGGACTTGGCATCGGTGAAACGCTTCTCGTCGCCGCGCACCAGCATGAACTGCTGCGAGCGCATATAGGGGTCGGAGAAATCCACCTTCTGCTTGCGGTCTTCCTTGATGGTGATGCCGGTCATGCCGATGTTGTACTGGCCGTCGGACACTGCCTGGATCATCGCGTCCCAGCTGGTGTTCTGGTATTCGACCTTGAAATTCAGCCGCTTGGCGATCTCGTTCATCGCATCATATTCCCAGCCGATCGCCTTGCCCGATTTCGGATCGACGAATTGCAGCGGCGGATAGGCATTCTCGGTCACGACGACGACACTCTTGCCGCCGAGATCAGGCAATTCGGCGGCCGATGCGGCCAAGGGGGCAAGAGCAAGGGCGGCGAAGCTCGCAAGAATGGTACGACGAAACAACATTGAATGGTTCCTAAAAATTGAACGACAAAAACTGTCACGGAAGATAGGCCCGAGGCAAGGCCGCCGGCTGCGTGACCAAACAAAAAATAGAAAAGGCGACCCGAAGGCCGCCTTTCCAAGCGAAGAATTTTGCTTCAAGCAAAGAATTTTGCGTGGCCAGATCTTATTCTGCTGCCGGTTCCGCTGCAGCGGCTGCTGCTTCTGCGGCGGCCTTTTCAGCTGCGGCCTTGGCTTCCGCAGCTTCTGCTGCTGCCTTCTCGGCGGCGAGCGCCTGGGCTGCTGCAACCTTTTCAGCTTCGATGCGTGCCTTTTCCTCGGCAATGGCGGCGCGCTCGGCGTCGTTGAGCTTGCGGGCGCGGACGCCGGTGTCTTCAACGATACGGGCAGACTTGCCGCGACGGTCGCGCAGGTAATAGAGCTTGGCGCGACGGACCTTACCGCGGCGAACGACGTCGACGCTTTCGATCATCGGCGAGTAGACCGGGAATACGCGCTCGACGCCTTCGCCGTAGGAGATCTTGCGGACCGTGAAGTTTTCCTGCAGGCCGCCGCCGGAGCGGGCGATGCAGACGCCTTCATAGGCCTGAACGCGGGTACGGTTGCCTTCCGTGACCTTGACGTTGACGCGGACGGTGTCGCCCGGGGAAAATTCGGGAAGCGTGCGCTTGGCTTCGATCTTGGCGGCCTGTTCGGCCTCAAGCTGCTGAATGATGTTCATCGTCTTAACCTTTGGTTCTTCTGAAACAGCCAGAGCGCTCGACACTGATCCTTCGGAACTGGCCTCAGGACTTTGCCCGTCAAGGGCGGGAGCGGATTCGCCATTCTTTGTTTGCTGGCAGACGGGGATAAACCCCATTTCCGCGTGCGCCAATACACGAAAGGTCAGGGCTTGTCATCCCTTGGCGGACATTTTTGTGAAAAGGGCTGCGAAATCAGCCGTTTTTCTCGTTTCTGGCCGCTTCGAGCAGATCCGGCCGCCGCTCCCGCGTCAGCTGGACCGCCTGCTCGCGCCGCCATTTCTCGATGGCGCCGTGGTTGCCCGAGGTGAGGACGGAGGGAATTTCGCGGCCTTCCCACTCCTGCGGCCGGGTATAATGGGGATGTTCCAGCAGTCCGCCTTCGAAGCTTTCGTGCAGGCCGGAAAGATCGTTGCCCATGACGCCTGGCAGGATGCGGATGATCGCATCGAGGACGATCAATGCGGCCGGCTCGCCGCCTGACAGCACATAGTCGCCGATCGAGACCTCTTCCAGTCCGCGCGCCTCAATCACCCGCTGGTCGACACCCTCGAAACGGCCGCAGACGATGATGACGCCGTCGCCTGCCGCGAGCGCGCGCACACGCTCCTGTGTCAGCGGCCGGCCGCGCGGGCTCATCAGCAGCCGCGGGCGGGTATCGTTTTCCGAGACGCTGTCGATCGCACGGGCGAGAACGTCGGGTTTCAGCACCATTCCGGCGCCGCCGCCGGCAGGGGTGTCGTCGACGCTGCGGTGCCTGTCGGTGGCGAAGTCGCGGATCTGCACCGCGTCCAGCGACCATTGCCCGCGCTCCATCGCCTTGCCGGCGAGCGAGAAGCCCAGATGTCCCGGAAACATCTCCGGATAGAGTGTCAGCACGCTCGCCCGGAAAGCCATGGCGTCACTTCTTCTTTTTCGGCTTGTCCGCGGTGAATTTCGAAAGCTCTTCGGGATCGTCGACCAGTCCCGCCGCCAGCGGATCGATCAGCAGTGTGCCGGCCTCGAGATCGATCTCCAGCACCGAGGCTTCGGAGAAGGGGATCAGCACTGGGCGCTTGCCCGGGCCTTTGAGTTCCAGGAGATCGCCGGCGCCGAAATCGAAGACGCCGGTGACCGTGCCGTAGCTGACACCCTTGTCATCTAGCGCTTCGAGCCCTTCGAGATCGGCATAGTAGAACTCGTCGTCCTCCAGTTCCTCGTCCGGCAGGTTGTCGCGTTCGATATAGAGCTCAAGTCCGTTCAGCGCCTCGGCGGCATTGCGGTCGTTGACGCCGCGGAAACGGACGACGACGACATTCTTGGTCTCGCGGATTTCGAGGACTTCGAAACTGCGGCCGTCCATGCTGTGGAGATGGCCGTAGTCGCCAAGCGCGCTGGGATCGGCCGTATAGGCCTTGGCGCGCACCTCGCCCCGGAGGCCCTGCGCGCCACCGATCGTCGCCATCAGAACGGGGTTTTCAAGCTTTGTCATGGGTTCCTTCATGTGAAGCCGAAAGACAGGTTTCTCATAAACGAAGTGCGCAAGATTGGAAACGAAAACGGGCGGCATGTCGCCATGCCGCCCGCTCGATCGAGGGAAGTCCCGATTATTCCGCGGCGTCGGCAGCAGCAGCGGCTGCGTCGGCAACCTTCTGAGCCTTTTCGGCGGCGCGCTCCTGGGCGCGCTTGCCCGGCTTTGCCTTGATCGGGTTGTTCTTGGTTTCGCGCTTGGCAACGCCGGCTTCATCGAGGAAGCGCAGAACACGGTCGGTCGGCTGGGCGCCGTTTTCGATCCAGTGCTTGATGCGCTCGGCGTTCAGCTGAACGCGCTTCTCGTCGTCCTTGGCAAGCATCGGGTTCCAGGAACCGAGGTTTTCCAGGAAGCGGCCGTCACGCGGGCTGCGCGCATCGGCGAGAACGACGTGGTAGTACGGGCGCTTCTTGGAGCCACCGCGGGCGAGACGAATTTTCAGTGCCATGTTCTTTACTCCTTAGGCTTTTCTTGACCACCTGGTTCGGTGGTACGGGTTATCGGGCTGCAGCGCTCTGTTCAGCGTGATCCGCAGCGATCTGCTCATGATGCCGGATGACTTCCTTGATGACGAAGTTCAGGAACTTCTCAGCGAAATCCGGATCCAGATTGGCGGTTTTCGCCAGCTGGCGAAGGCGTTCGATCTGGTATTCCTCGCGCGCCGGGTCGGCCGGCGGCAGATTGTATTTGGCCTTCAGCACGCCGACCTCTTTGGTGCAGCGGAAGCGTTCGGCCAGCATGTGCACGAGAGCGGCATCGATATTGTCGATCGACTGACGATAGCTCGCGAGCTGGGCTTTGACGTTTGGATCAATCATGGGGCAAGCGATCCTTTCACTTCTTCTTCGGCAATCCGGGCAATCCCGGGAAACCACCGCCAAGGCCCGGCAGCTTGGCGCCGCCGAGGCCTGGCAAACCACCCGGCAGACCGCCGAGACCGGGCATACCCCCACCCGGCTTTCCAAGTCCCGCCGCTTCCGCCTGCTTCTGCAGGGCCTCGAGCTGCCGGGGATCGATATTCGAGAGATCGGGCATGCCGCCGCCCATGCCGCCTAAGCCGCCCAGCCCCATCTTGCCGGCAAGGCCGCCCATCATCTGCTTCATCATGCCGCCTTTGCCCTTGCCGCCCATCATCTTCATCATGTCCGCCATCTGACGGTGCATCTTCAGAAGCTTGTTGATGGCGGCGGCATCTGTGCCGGAACCGGCGGCGATGCGCTTCTTGCGCGAATGCTTGAGCAGGTCGGGATTGGCGCGCTCAGCCTTGGTCATCGACTGGATGATGGCGATCTGGCGGCCGAACAGCTTGTCGTCGAGGCCGGCCGCGGCCATCTTGTCCTTCATGCCGGCCATGCCGGGCATCATGCCCATGATGCCGCCCATGCCGCCCATCTTCTGCATCTGGCGCAGCTGATCGGCGAGGTCGTCGAGGTCGAACTTGCCCTTGGCCATCTTGGCGGCCATGGCGGCCGCCTTCTCGGCGTCGATATTCTCCGCCGCGCGCTCGACGAGCGAGACGATGTCGCCCATGCCGAGGATGCGGTCGGCGATGCGGCGGGGATGGAATTCCTCCAGCTCGCTCATCTTCTCGCCGACGCCGATCAGCTTGATCGGCTTGCCGGTGACGGCGCGCATCGAAAGGGCCGCACCACCGCGGCCGTCGCCGTCCATACGGGTCAGCACCAGACCGGTGATGCCGACGCGTTCGTCGAAATTGCGGGCGAGGTTGACGGCGTCCTGGCCGGTGAGGCTGTCGGCGACCAGCAGGATTTCATGCGGGTTCGAGCGCTTCTTGATGTCGGCCATCTCGACCATCAAGGGCTCGTCGATATGCGTGCGGCCGGCAGTATCGAGGATGACGACGTCATGGCCGCCGAGCTTGGCCGCCTGAACGGCGCGCGCGGCGATATCCGTCGGCGACTGGCCTGAAATGATGGGCAGCGTATCGATATTGGCCTGGGCGCCGAGCTGGCGAAGCTGCTCCTGGGCTGCCGGACGGCGCGTGTCGAGCGACGCCATCAGCACCTTCTTCTTCTCGCGCGTCGACAGGCGATTGGCGATCTTCGCCGTCGTCGTTGTCTTGCCGGAGCCCTGCAGACCGACCATCATGACGACGACGGGGGCGGGCGCATGCAGGTCGATGCCGACCCCTTCGCCGCCCAGCATCTCGATCAGTTCGTCATGGACGATCTTGACGACCATCTGGCCGGGCTTGATCGACTTCAGGATCTCGGCGCCGACGGCCTTTTCACGCACGCGGTCGGTGAAGGAACGCACGACGTCGAGCGCGACGTCGGCCTCCAGCAACGCACGGCGAACCTCGCGCAACGCTGCGGAAACATCGGTTTCCGAAAGCGCGCCACGGCCTGTCAGTCCATTCAGAATGGATCCAAGACGGTCCTGGAGGTTTTCAAACATCGGCTCTTCCTTGATACGTTTCGGGCGGGTTGGGATATGCCCGGAAACGTCGTGCTTTTCCTTGACGAAAACAAGACGCAAAGCCAAAAAGCACCCGAGGGCGCATCGCGCTGTCGGGTGTTGACCTCCGGGATCTCAGGGTCCCGGTCGGCGGCTCGGAGTCATGCGGCTCGTCGCGGATTGGGCGCGATAAACAGGAAAGCCGCGCGAAAGTCAAGGTGAATGCGGACAAATGACCGCGTGGCGGCTTTTCAAAGGCTGTTTGACGTGGGCGCGGCGGATGTGCCGGCGGACAGGGCATGAAAGTACATGTTCAAGTCGACTTGTGTATAGGATTGCACATTCCGCCCGGTTCTTCCGGTTTTGCCGGCAAAAATTCCGCTTGTCGGCCTGAATTCCCTGGGCGGGCCAGTTGCAAAATATTCCGCTTATGATTCTATTTTCTACTTAAGTGCCTCCTGTAAAATGATTCGTGAATATCCTTGATGCCGAATGAATCGGCGGAGATATCGAATGATAGATCCTGATATTGAGAGCTGGGCGCTGGCGCGGGCTCATCACATTGTTCTGAACGAAGGCTTGAATCTGGCGAAGGCGGCACAGGATCTGGATCGCAAACGGTCCCGCTCGCTGGTCTACGAGTTGAGGAAGGTCATCACCGCAGCCATCGTCGAAGCCCATGCTGCGTCCTTCGATCGCGACGGTGTGCAGCGGTAACGCCTGCCCGGCACTCACCCACTGGTAATTCCCGCGCATTTCCGCCATATACACCGGAAAGACAGACGGAACGATACCATGAGTGCAACGGTCGAATTCGCGAGGATGAACGGGCTTGGCAACAAGATCCTGGTCGTCGACATGCGCGGCCGGCCGGACAAGGTGACGCCGGCGGCGGCAGTCGCGCTCAATGCCGATCCGCAGACCGAGTTCGACCAGATCATGGCGATCCATGATCCGAAGGCCGAAGGCACCGATGCTTTCATCGATATCCTGAATTCCGATGGTTCGAAGGCGCAGGCCTGCGGCAACGGTACACGTTGCGTCGTGCAGGCGCTTGCCGCCGAAACCGGCCGGAAGGTCTTCACCTTCCAGACGGTGGCCGGCATCCTCAATGCCGTCGAGCACGAGGACGGGACGATCTCGGTCGATATGGGCCGGCCGGTCTTTGATTGGGACAGGATTCCGCTGGCGGAAGAATTCCACGACACCAGCCGCATCGAACTGCAGATCGGCCCGATCGACAATCCGGTGCTGCATTCGCCATCGGCGATGTCGATGGGCAATCCGCATGCGATCTTCTGGGTCGACAGGGACGTGATGTCCTATGATCTTGCCCGTTTCGGACCGCTGCTCGAAAATCATCCGATGTTTCCCGAGCGCGCCAATATCACGCTGGCGCAGGTGACCTCGCCGACATCCCTGACGACGCGCACCTGGGAGCGGGGCGCGGGACTGACGCTCGCCTGCGGCTCGGCCGCCTGTTCGGCTGCCGTCAGCGCTGCGCGCACCGGCCGCACCGGCCGCAAGGTGACGATCAATGTGGCAAGCGCCAAGCCGCAGGCCGCACTTTCCATCGAATGGCGCGAGCGCGACGATCACGTCATCATGACCGGCCCGGCCGAATGGGAATGGTCGGGCAGGCTCGATCCTTCGACGGGTCTCTGGTCGCGCGATGGTACCCGAGAGGCGGAGGCGCAGTGAGCGGTATCGAGGTCATTACCTTCGGCTGCCGCCTCAACACATATGAATCCGAAGTGATGAAGGCGCAGGCTGAAAAGGCCGGGCTCAACAATGCCATCCTGGTCAATACCTGTGCCGTCACCGGCGAGGCCGTGCGCCAGGCCCGCCAGGCGATCCGCCGGGCGCGGCGCGACAATCCGCATGCCCGCATCATCGTCACCGGCTGCGCCGCGCAGACGGAAAAGCAGGCCTTTGCCGAAATGGCAGAGGTCGATGCCGTGCTCGGCAATGAGGAGAAGCTGACCAGCGCCTCCTATCGCAGCCTGCCGGATTTCGGCGTCTCGGCCGAAGAGAAGCTCCGCGTCAACGACATCATGAGCGTCAAGGCGACGGCGCCGCAGATGGTCAGGCATATCGACGGCCATGTGCGCGCTTTCATCCAGGTGCAGAACGGCTGCGATCACCGCTGCACCTTCTGCATCATTCCCTATGGTCGCGGCAATTCCCGCTCCGTGCCGATGGGCGCCGTCGTCGACCAGGCCCGCAATCTCGTCGCCGGTGGTTATCGCGAGATCGTGCTGACCGGTGTCGACGCCACCAGCTATGGCGGCGATCTGCCCGGCGCCCCGACGCTCGGTCTCCTGGCCAAGACACTGCTGAAGCAGCTCCCCGATATCCGCCGCCTCAGGCTTTCCTCGATCGACAGCATCGAGGCCGATGCCCACCTGATGGATCTGATTGCCGACGAGCCGCGTTTCATGCCGCATCTGCATCTGTCGCTGCAGCATGGCGACGACATGATCCTGAAGCGCATGAAGCGGCGGCATTTACGCGCCGACGCGCTGCGTTTCATCGAGGATGCGCGCCGTCTCCGACCCGAGATGAGCTTCGGCGCCGATATGATCGCCGGTTTTCCCACCGAAACCGAAGAGATGTTCGACAATGCCGTGCGACTGGCTGAAGAGGCTGATATCGCCCATCTGCACGTCTTCCCCTACAGCCCGCGTCCCGGCACGCCGGCCGCCCGCATGCCGCAGCTCGACCGCTCGCTGGTCAAGGATCGCGCCGCCAGGCTGCGCGCCGCTGGACATATGCTGCATCAGTCCCATCTCGATCGGATGATCGGAACCCGGCAATGGCTGCTTGTTGAAAACAACGGCCTGGCGCATACGGAGAACTTCACGCTGGTTGCCGCGCCCGGCCTTCGTCCCGGCGAACTTGTGCCGGTCACGATCACCGGCCACAATGGCAAGCATCTCGACATGCAATTGACGGCCGCCGCTGCGGCCTGACTTTCACGGAATCCCCATGGCGCTCAGTTTCATCAAAAAGGTCTTCACCTTCGGCAAGCCGGCTGAAGAAGCTGTGCCTGCGGCCGTGGAAAGGGAGCTGGAGCCGCATTCGCGCGACGAAGATCTGCCGATTGCTGACGATCCGGTGCTGGCCGAGGAAATGGATACGGCCGGCGGGCCGGCTGCCGATATCGACGAGGGCGGGGTCGAGGCGCCGGTTGCTGAAGATGATGACGAATCCGCAATCCTGCCCGCCGCCGACCAATTGAGCGATATGGGTGTCGTGCCGCTGTCATTGCTGGAAGCCGAGGCGGCCGAGGAAGCGGAGACGGAAACCCGGCCGGCCGCCGGCAACGTTGCGGAAGCCCCCCCCTCAGTCCCTTCGGGATATCTCCCCGACAAGGGAGGAGATCATCCGGAGACTGACGCGCCGGCTTCGATCGAAGAGATCGCCGAAGTGCTTCCCGAAGAGATTTCACCTGAGACCGACGTAGAGCAAGACATCTCCGTTCAGCCGATCTCCTCCCCTGTGGGGGAGATTCCCGGCAGGACAGAAGGGGGAAACCCCGCGGCAGAACCGCAGACCGGCTCTCCCATCCTCCCAAAAGGCTTTGCCACCGGTCCGAAGGTCGTCGAGCCGGAGCCGATTGTCCCGCAACTGAGGCTCAGCTGGTTCCAGCGCCTGCGCAACGGTCTTGCGCGCACCTCCTCGCAGCTGTCCAGCCAGATCACTGCGCTCTTCACCAAGCGCAAGCTCGATGACGAGACGCTGCAGGATCTCGAAGACCTGCTGATCCAGGCCGATCTCGGCGTCGAGACCGCGATGCGCGTCACCGATACGCTCGCTTCCGAGCGTTATGGCAAGGATGTCACCGGCGAGGATGTCAGCCGCATCATGGCGTCCGAAATTGCCAAGGTCCTGAAGCCGGTCGCCAAGCCGCTGCAGCTCGACCTATCGCACAAGCCGCATGTCATCCTCGTTGTCGGCGTCAACGGCACCGGCAAGACGACGACGATCGGCAAGCTTGCTGCGAAGCTTTCAGGCGCCGGGCTGAAGGTGATGCTGGCTGCCGGCGATACTTTCCGTGCGGCGGCAATCGAACAGCTGAAAATCTGGGCCGACCGGACGAAATCCGAATTCATCGGCACCAAGCTCGGGGCCGATGCCGCAGGCCTCGCCTATGACGCCTTCGAACAGGCAAAGGCAAAAAAATGCGACGTGCTGATCGTCGATACCGCCGGCCGCCTGCAGAACAAGGCCGAGCTGATGGCCGAGCTCGAGAAGATCGTGCGCGTGCTCGGCAAGCTCGATCCCGATGCGCCGCACACCGTGCTGCAGACGCTCGACGCCACGACGGGGCAGAATGCGCTGAGCCAGGTCGAGATCTTCCGCAACGTCGCCGGCGTCAACGGGCTGATCATGACCAAGCTCGACGGCACGGCGCGCGGCGGCATTCTCGTCGCCATCTCCGCCAAGCATAAGCTGCCGGTCTATTTCATCGGCGTCGGCGAGGGTGTCGAGGATCTGGAGCCGTTCGAGGCCGAGGATTTTGCCCATGCCATTGCCGGACTTGGGCAATGATGCCACAGATATGCCGCCGAAAGCCTGCAGGGCACGGCCGGGAAACAGGTTCCCAGGAAAAACAGGTTTGAAGAACGCATGAGCACAGAGAGCGATATCACCCCGAGCGCCGCCGACCGGCATTATCCGCTGCTGAAACTGGCGCTGGAACTCGGGCCGCTGATGATATTCTTCTTCGCCAATCTGCGCGGCCAGTGGCTGGTAGAGAAGTTTCCCGCTCTTTCCGAACTCGGCGGACCGCTGTTCGTCGCGACCGGGCTCTTCATGGCGGCGACGATCCTCTCGCTGATCGTTTCGAAGATCGTGCTCGGCCATCTGCCGATCATGCCCTTCGTATCCGGCATCGTCGTCGTCATCTTCGGCTCGCTGTCGATCTGGCTGCAGAACGAGACCTTCATCAAGATGAAGCCGACCATCGTCAACGCGCTTTTCGGAGTGGCGCTGCTCGGCGGGCTGGCCTTCGGCAGGTCGCTGCTCGGTTATGTCTTCAACGCCGCCTTCCAGCTCGATGCCGAAGGCTGGCGCAAGCTGACCATCCGGTGGGGCATCTTCTTTCTCTTCCTCGCCGTGCTGAACGAAGTCGTCTGGCGCAATTTTTCGGACGATACTTGGGTCGCCTTCAAGGTCTGGGGCACGATGCCGATCACCATCATCTTCACGCTGGCGCAGATGCCGCTGGTGCTGAAGCATAGCGTCAACCTGGAAACGGACGGCGAAAAGTGAGCGCTGCAGAGGCCGAATATCGCGTAAAGCACCAGACCTTCTGGTTTGTCGCCTGCCTTGCGGTGCTGATCATTCAGATCGCCGCTGAATATATGATGGGCCGCGTGCCGATCTGCGCCTGCGGTTACGTCAAGCTCTGGGAGGGCGGGGTCAATACCAGCGGCAATTCGCAGCATCTGTCGGATTGGTACACACCGTCGCATATCATCCACGGCTTCCTGTTCTACGGGCTCGCGCATCTCCTGCTGCGCGGCAAGCCGCTGGCGGCAAGGCTGCTGCTGGCGCTGTTGATCGAATCCGGCTGGGAGCTGCTCGAGAATTCGCCGCTTATCATCGACCGCTACCGCACCGCGACGATCGCGCTCGATTATTACGGCGACAGCATCCTGAATTCGGCGATGGACACCGTCTTCATGTGCATCGGCTTCTTCTTCGCGCGGCGCGCGCCGGTGGCGCTGACGGTGGCGATCGCCATCTTCTTCGAGATTTTCACCGGCTACATGATCCGCGACAACCTGACGCTCAACGTTGTCATGCTGATCTGGCCGGTCGAGGCGATCAAGGTCTGGCAAGGCGGGGTGTAAGGATAGACCCCGCTACGAAGCGGGCTTGCCGAGCGCCTTCTCCATCGCTGGAAACAGCCCTTCCTTCAGGCTGGTATCGTCGAAGGGGCCGACACGCTTGTAGAGGATCGTGCCGTCGGGGCCGACCAGGTAGCTTTCCGGAATGCCGTAGACGCCCCAGTCGATCGCCGCCTTGCCATTCGGATCGATGCCGATTGCCTTGTAGGGGTTGCCGAGCTCGCCGAGGAAACGCAGGGCGTTGTCGCTCTGATCCTTGTAGTTGATGGCGACGATGTTCAGCCGCCCGTCCTTCGCCAGTTCTTTCAAGACGGGGTGTTCGTCCCGGCAGGGGAGGCACCAAGAGGCGAAGACGTTGACGAGGGTCAGCTTGCCCTTGATGGCGGCATCGGTCAGCGCCGGCAGGTTGGCGCCGTCGAGCGGCGGAAGGTTCAGCGCCGGTGCCTTGGTACCGATCAGGGCGGAGGGGATTTCGGTGATGTTCTTGCCATGGAAATCCTGGTCGTAGAGCATCTTGGCGGCGGTGGCCGCAATGCCGCCGAAGACGATCAGCGGCAGAAGCGCCAAGGTGTAGCGACCAAGCGCCCGTGGCCTGTCGGTCGTCTTTTCCGGCGTGTCGCTCATTCGCCATCCCTTACACGCGCCGAGCGGCGGCGGATACCGGCGGCCTCGAGGGCAGCAAGTTCCCGGCGGCGGGCGCGACCGTCGGCCCAGGTCCAGGCCGTGACGGCGACCGTCACCAGAGCTGCGAAGCCATAGGAGGCGTAGACGTAGAAGGCATGCGTCACGGTCTATTCCTCCCGGCTGGCCATGCGGGCGGCAAGGCGGCGCTGGGCGGCGATGCGGCGGCGCCAGATCTCGTTCCTCATCGCCATGATATGCAGCGTGAAGAAGAGCAGCGTGAAAGCGATCGCCATGATGAAGAGCGGCCGCAGGAATTCCGGATCGATCGCCGGGCCGTCGAGGCGCAGCACGCTTGCCGACTGGTGCAAGGTGTTCCACCACTCGACCGAGAATTTGATGATCGGGATGTTGACGAAGCCGACGAGGATGAGCACGGCGCTGACGCGTGCGGCCTTCGACGGGTCGTCGATGGCGCGCCCGAGCGCAATCAGCCCGAGATACATCAGGAAGAGAACAAAGACGGAGGTCAGCCGAGCATCCCAGACCCACCAGGTCCCCCACATCGGCTTGCCCCACAGCGAGCCGGTGACGAGGGCGAGCAGGGTGAAGGCGGCGCCGAGCGGGGCTGCAGCCTTGGCAGAGACATCGGCCAGCGGATGGCGCCAGACCAGCGTGCCGATCGCCGAGACGCTCATGATCGTATAGCACATCATCGAAAGCCAGGCCGAGGGCACATGCACATACATGATGCGGACGGTCTCGCCCTGCTGGTAGTCGCCTTCGGTGGCGAAGCTCAGATAGAGGCCGACGATAAAACAGAGGGCGGTGATGCCGGCCAGCCATGGAATGGCGCGCGCCGCCAGCGCCAGAAACCGTGTCGGGTTGGCGAGATCGCTGAATTTGCTGATGGCAAGGCTCGTTTCGCTCATGTCCGCTTCCATACCTTGATCCGGCTCTTCCCGCAATCGAATGGCCCATCAATCCGCTGTGTTTCGCAGCGCCAGGGCGGCGGCGGCCGGACCGATGACGGCGAAGAAGAGCGTCAGCGCAATCAGGATGAGGAAGGGCGGCAGGAACGGGGCGGGATCCTCGACCGCGGCATAGGCGGCGCTGACGCCGAAGATCAGCACCGGAATGGTCAGCGGCAGCACGAGGATCGAGACCAGCAGGCCGCCGCGGGGCAGCGCCACGGCGACGGCGGCGCCGACGGCGCCGATGAAGGTGATGGCGGGCGATCCGACGAGCAGCGTCAGCATGGTGGCAGCAATCGCAGTCTCGTCCATATTCATGAAGAGGCCGAGCAGCGGCGAGGCGATGACGAGCGGCAGGCTGGTGGCCGTCCAGTGGGCGACGCATTTGACCAGCACGGTGAGGACAAGCGGCGTTTCCTGCATCAGCATCAGGTCGAGCGATCCGTCATCGCGCTCGGCCTGAAACAGGCGGTCGAGGCCGAGCAGGGCGGCAAGCAGTGCGCCGATCCAGACGATGGCGGGGCCGATTCGCGACAGCAGCTTGAGATCGGGACCGACGCCGAAGGGGATGACGGCGACGATGGTCAGGAAGAACAGCACGCCGATCAGCGCACCGCCGCCGGCGCGGATGGAAAGTTTCAGGTCGCGGAGGAAGAGAGCGGTCATGCGCGGCGGCTTTCTGCATGTGCGATGGATGAGGCACCCACGTCGAGAAACATCACCCCCATACCCCCGCATCCACGCCGGCAAAGCCCGTCATCTTCAATTCCCGCGCATTCTCCACCCCCAGCGGCTGATGTGTTGCCGCCAGCACGATGCCGCCCTTGGTCAGATGTGCGGCAATCAATTCGGCAAACAGCCGGTCGGCGCTGGCATCGAGCGCCGCTGTGGGTTCGTCGAGGATCCAGATGGGGCGGTGGGCGACGAGCAGCTTGGCGAAGGCCATCCGGCGCTGCTGGCCGGCGGAGAGATAACCGAAGGGAAGATGGGTGATTCCCGAAAGGCCGACGGCGTCGGCGGCGTCCTCGACGGAGAGGCCGGCAGCACCGCCTGGATTGGCGAGAAAGGCGCGCCAGAAGTCGAGGTTTTCTGCAACCGTAAGTTCATTCTTCATTGCGTTTCGATGACCAAGGTAGTGACTTACCTCGCCCGGATGGCGGTCTTCCCCGCCCTTTTCGTCGCGGAAGATGACAGTGCCTTTTTCCGGCCTCAGGAGGCCGGCGGCGACGCGCAGCAATGTGGATTTTCCCGATCCATTTTTTCCCGTGAGGACAAGCGCCTCGCCGGCCGCCAAGTGAAAGGAAATGTTTACGAAAATCAGATCCTCACCGCGCCTTGCAGCCAGATTTTCGGCGGTGAAATGCATGCGTCGGCTCTTTCTTGGTTTCGGCTTGCGGCGGCGTCAAAAAATGTCCGATTTTGACTGTTTTCGGGTATGGCAAGTTTTTAGGAAATTATCTATAAGACCTGCAACCACGCCAGCGGTCGGCGTGAATTTCATCCTTGCGCCGAACTTGGAGCGTCTGTTCCACGTGCGGACAGCGGAAATGGCCGTACCCGCATCCTGATGTGCATTAAGTGCATAGGCGTTCGCACGACTGTGTTGGCTATCAGAAACGGGGTCTCTCGTGTCTAAATCTCTTGACAGTTTCAATTGTCGTTCCACGCTTTCCGTGAACGGGAAGGACTATGTCTATTACAGCCTGCCCAAGGCTGAGGCAAACGGTCTGGCCGGCGTGTCGAAGCTTCCCTATTCGATGAAAGTGCTGCTCGAAAACCTGCTGCGCTTCGAAGACGGCCAGTCGGTCACCAAGCAGCACATCCTGGCCGTCGCCGAATGGCTGAACAACAAGGGTGCGGTCGAAAACGAAATCGCCTATCGCCCGGCGCGCGTGCTGATGCAGGACTTCACCGGTGTTCCCGCCGTCGTCGATCTTGCCGCGATGCGCGACGCGATGGTGTCGCTCGGCGGCGATCCCGAGAAGATCAACCCGCTCGTTCCCGTCGATCTCGTCATCGACCACTCCGTCATCGTCGACGAATTCGGCACGCCGCAGGCTTTCGCCCGTAACGTCGAGCTGGAATACCAGCGCAACGGCGAGCGCTACCGCTTCCTGAAGTGGGGCCAGCAGGCCTTCAAGAACTTCCGCGTCGTGCCTCCCGGCACCGGTATCTGTCATCAGGTCAATCTCGAATATCTCGGTCAGACCGTCTGGACCAAGGAAGAGGACGGCGAGACGATCGCCTATCCCGATACTTGCGTCGGCACAGACAGCCATACGACGATGATCAACGGTCTCGGCGTTCTCGGCTGGGGTGTTGGCGGTATCGAAGCGGAAGCGGCGATGCTCGGCCAGCCGGTCTCGATGCTGCTGCCTGAGGTCATCGGCTTCAAGCTGACCGGCAAGCTCAAGGAAGGCGTCACCGCGACCGACCTCGTTCTCACCGTCGTGCAGATGCTGCGCAAGAAGGGCGTCGTTTCGAAGTTCGTCGAATTCTTCGGCCCCGGCATGGACAACATGCCGCTCGCCGACCGTGCGACGATCGGCAATATGGGCCCGGAATACGGCGCCACCTGCGGCTTCTTCCCGGTCGACGGCGAAACGATCAACTATCTCAACATGTCCGGCCGCACCAAGGACCGTATCGCGCTCGTCGAAGCCTATTCGAAGGCGCAGGGCATGTGGCGTGAGGGCGATGGCTCCGAGCTCGTCTTCACCGACACGCTGGAACTCGATCTCGGTGACGTCGTGCCATCGATGGCCGGCCCGAAGCGTCCGGAAGGCCGCATTTCGCTGGAGAACATCGCTTCCGGTTTCGCCGGCTCGATGGACACGGACTACAAGAAGCCCGGTCAGCTTTCGAACCGCTATGCCGTCGAAGGCACGGATTTCGATCTCGGCCATGGCGACGTGGCGATCGCTGCCATCACCTCCTGCACCAACACCTCCAATCCGTCGGTCCTGATCGCTGCCGGCCTGCTTGCCCGCAACGCTGTTGCCAAGGGCCTGAAGACGAAGCCGTGGGTGAAGACCTCGTTGGCACCGGGAAGCCAGGTCGTCGGCGAATATCTCGCCAAGTCGGGCCTGCAGGCCGACCTCGACAAGCTCGGCTTTAACCTCGTCGGCTTCGGCTGCACCACCTGCATCGGCAATTCCGGTCCGCTGCCGGCGCCGATCTCGAAGACGATCAACGACAAGGGCCTCATCGTTTCCGGCGTTCTCTCCGGCAACCGCAACTTCGAAGGCCGTATCTCGCCCGACGTACAGGCGAATTATCTGGCCTCTCCGCCGCTCGTCGTCGCCTATGCGCTGGCCGGTACGGTGCAGAAGGATCTGACCAAGGAGCCGATCGGCGAGGACCAGAACGGTAATCCCGTTTACCTGAAGGACATCTGGCCGACCTCGAAGGAGGTCCAGGAGTTCATCCTGAAATACGTGACGCGCGAACTCTACGAAAGCAAATATGCCGACGTCTTCAAGGGCGACGTCAACTGGCAAGCCGTCCAGGTTCCGCCGGGCCAGACCTATGCCTGGGACGACAATTCGACCTATGTCCAGAACCCGCCTTACTTCGTCGGCATGGGCAAGAAGGGCACCGGCGTTTCCGACATCAAGGGCGCCCGCGTTCTTGGCCTGTTCGGCGACAAGATCACCACCGACCACATCTCGCCGGCCGGTTCGATCAAGGCGGCATCGCCGGCCGGCGCCTACCTGCTCGGTCACGACGTCGCCGTTGCCGACTTCAACCAGTACGGCACGCGCCGCGGCAACCATGAAGTGATGATGCGCGGCACCTTTGCCAATATCCGCATCCGCAACCACATGCTCGGCCCGAACGGCAAGGAAGGCGGTTACACCATCCACTATCCGTCGAAGGAAGAAACCTCGATCTACGACGCGGCGATGCAGTACAAGCAGGAAGGCGTGCCGCTGGTCATCTTCGCCGGCGTCGAATACGGCAACGGCTCTTCGCGCGACTGGGCTGCCAAGGGCACCAACCTGCTCGGCGTCAAGGCGGTGGTCGCCCAGTCCTTCGAGCGCATCCATCGCTCGAACCTGGTCGGCATGGGCATCATTCCCTTCGTCTTCGAAGAGGGCACGACCTGGCAGAGCCTCGGCCTCAAGGGTGATGAACTCGTCACCATCGAAGGTCTGGAAAAGATCAAGCCGCGCGAGAAGAAGATCGCCAAGATCACCTATGGCGACGGCACCGTGAAGGAGGTTCCGCTGCTGTCGCGCGTCGATACGCTCGACGAGGTGATCTACCTCAACAATGGCGGCATCCTGCAGACGGTTCTGCGCGATCTCGCTGCCTGATTTTCAGAGCATGATGCCGAAAAGCGTGAGCGGTTTTCGGACGACATCATGCTCTTCTTCTTTAATGTAGATCCGGATTCAGATTCATCCGGATTTAGGAGACTTGATTGATAATGGCCGCCGGAGAGCAGTTTCCGGCGGCTTTTCTGTGTGGCGACAGTATTCGGACGGGCTCACGATGATTTGTTTTTCGCAAGTTCCGGTGGAGCTCCGTCTCACCCGTTCGTGACTTTTCGTTTGGACCCGGAAGGATTATTCGTACGTTCATATGTCAGGGCCTGCGGTTCCAACACGCCGTCGGCGCTGAAAAAGAGGTGCAGGTGAATGTCCCCCCGTTTTTTGATTCCGCTGATCGCTGGCGTTGTTCTGTCAGGCCCGCTGCAGGCCGAAGACGGCACGCCGAAAGGTGTCGTTGAACTCTTCACGGCGCAGGGCTGCTCCTCCTGTCCTCCGGCTGATGCGGCTTTCCGCACGCTGGTGAATCAGGGCGATGTCATCGCGCTCGCCTATCATGTCGATTACTGGAATTATCTCGGCTGGGCCGATACGCTGAGCTCCAAGGAAAACACCGAACGGCAATATGGCTATGCCAGAACGATGGGCCGCAGCAACGTCTACACGCCGCAGGCGATCGTCAACGGACGCGGCCATCTGGCCGGCGCCGATCTCAACGGTATCAACAGCAAGATCGACACCTACAGCAGCGAAGGCAACGGGCTGACCGTTCCGATCAACGCCGCGATGCGCGGCGACGAGCTGGAGATCAAGATCGGTGCGGGACAGGGCAAGGCCAATGTCGTGATGGTCTATTTCGACAAGGAAAAGACCATCGACGTCGAAAAGGGCGAGAACAGCGGCCGGAAGCTTTCCTACCTGCACAGCGTCACCAATGTCGAAACCATCGGCATGTGGGACGGCAAGGCAACCAGTCTGACGCTGCCGGCCAGCGTGTTGCAGCGGCCGCAGCTCGAGGGCTGCGCGATCCTGCTGCAATCGGCGACCGCAGACGGCGATCCGGCTGCGATCCTGGGCGCGACCGTTGTCATGGCTGGCAAAAATATCTGAGATTTCATCCGGTTGTGGATGAAGTGCTGGGGCGGCCCGGCCGAGCGTATTCGGGGCTGGGGTTAAGGTCGATACGCTCCGCCGGGCCCTTTGGCGCGCTGGCGCCAAACTGGAATTCATAAATCTCCTGCAAATGAGGCGCTGTTTTGACTGAAATGCGGCGCTGCGGAGAAAGCGTGAGCCTATCCAGGGCATCATGCTTTCCGAATTCGGACCCAACTTTTAGAAGGCATGATGCGCAGATTCAAAGTGCTGCAGCGTCTTTGCCCGAGAGACGCGCGGCGCTGTGGTGCGGCCGAATGTGACGGCTGGCGCTCTTGCAATTTGCGGCGGCTCGGGCAAACTGTCACTCTCCTGTCACATGCGGAGGCCTTGGGAGACTGATGACAGATCAGCCGGATTTGCGACACGGCGAAAGCCGCTCCGTCGACAATAGTTCCTCAGTCGTCGTCGATCTCAGGGAATACAAGCAAAGCAAGGACCCGCTTCCGGTGACCTTCCACCGGCGCGAACTGGACGCGATCCTCTGGATTTACGGCCGCATGGTCGGCGACGGTGAATGGCGCGACTACGCCATTGATCACCTGAAGGACAGGGCGGTCTTTTCCGTCTTCAAGCGTTCCGGCGAAATGCCGCTCTTCCGCATCGAGAAAAACCCGAAGCTCGCCGCCAAGCAGGGCGCCTATTCCGTCATCAACGTCCACGGCACGATCCTGAAGCGCGGTCACGAGCTGAACCAGGTGCTGAAGGTGTTCGACAAGGCCCTGAAGCTCGTCGACAAATAAGCCGCATCAACCGGTAAACAGCGTGCCGGGATAGGCGGACGGATCCGGATCGGTCGCCATCCCCTCGCCGAGGCTGCGCTGCATCAACATCGTATCCAGCCAGCGGCCGTGCTTGTAGCCGGTGCCCCGCATCAGACCGATCTCCTCGAAGCCGGCCTTCCGGTGAAGCGCGATAGAGGCGGGGCTGGCGCCGCCGATGACGGCAGTCATCTGCCGAAAGCCGAGGCCGGTGCAGCGCTCGATCAGCTCGGCAAGCAACGCCTTGCCGACGCCCCGGGCGCGGGCCTCAGGCGCGAGGTAGATGGAGTCCTCGACCATCCAGCGATAGGCCGGACGCGTGCGAAAGGCCGAAGCATAGGCGTAGCCGAGCAGGGTTCCGTCCGTGCCGATGGCCGCGATATAGGGATATTGCTGGCTGACGATCGTTGAAAAACGCAGCGCCATCTCGGCCTCGGAAGGCGGCACGATCTCGTAGCTCGCGACGCCGTTGAGGACGGATTCGCGATAGATATCGGCAATGGCGGGGATATCGGCTTGGGAGGCATCGCGCAGGCGGAATGACATTCGGCGGCATCCATCGGGAAAAGTAAGGTTTCCTAAGACCACTCCGCGAAAGCCTGCGCAACAAAAAAGGCGGCCGAAGCCGCCTTTTCGATCTCTGTCTGCCCTGCTTATTTACGGTTGCCCATGAACTGCAGCAGGAACATGAAGAGGTTGATGAAGTCGAGATAGAGCGTCAGCGCACCCATGATCGCCTTGCGGCCGGCCACGGCAACGTCATCGGCTTCCAGGTACAGTTCCTTGATCCGCTGCGTATCGTAGGCGGTGAGGCCTGCGAAGATCAGAACGCCGAGCACGGAGATCGCGAACTGCACAGCCGACGAAGCCAGGAAGATGTTAACAAGCGAAGCGATGATCAGGCCGAACAGACCCATGATCAAGAACGAGCCCATCGCCGACAGGTCACGCTTCGTCGTGTAGCCGTAAAGCGACAGCGCGCCGAAGGAGGCGGCGGTGACGAAGAAGGTCTGAACGACGCTCTGGCCGGTGTAGATCAGAAAGATCGACGAGAGCGACAGGCCGACGAGCGCGGCGTAGACTGCAAAGGTCGTCTGGGCGGCGGCCACCGTCATGGTATGAATCCGGAAGCTCAGGAAGAACACCAGAGCCAGCGGCGCCAGAATGACCACCCACTTCAAGGGGCTCACATAGATCGCCTGACCGAAAGCGGTCAGCTCGCCATTGGCGAAGGCGAATTGGAACGACAGATATGCGGCCACACCGGTGATCGCCAGACCCAGCGCCATCAGGTTGTAGACCTTGAGCATATAAGCGCGCAGGCCTTGATCAATCATCTCGCCGGTCTGAGCGCGGCTTTGATAGTTACGGAGATCAGCCATAGTTTCCTCTTACAAGCTCCGATGGAAATACGGTGTCGGGGTTTTCGACCCGGGCGCCGCTGCGGAGCTCCAGCATGCCTGCGGATAATATGAGGCTTTCGCCCATTGCAAACAAGAGGCTTGCAGAGGCTCGGCCGGTTAAATCGCCGTAAGGTGAAGGGTTTGAGTGCCGCTGCCCGGTCAAAGCTCGCGCAAAACGGGGGCCGCCTTTTGCCCAAGTATGCGCCAAGTGCCGATCAGGCCGATGCCGACGGTGAGGACGAGCGCGGTCACAAGCGTCAACCCCGCCACGTCGGGCAGAAAGGTTGACGGCAGACGCATGATGCGGGCGACGATGAACCAGGCGGCGACGCTGCCGGCGATCAGCGCGAAGATCGCGGTCGCAAGCCCAAGGATCAGATATTCGTAGCTGAAGGCGCGGATCAGCATGGCGCGCGTGGCGCCGAGCGTCTTCAGCACCACCGCGTCGTGGGTGCGCGCCCGGTTTCCGGCAGCAAGCGCCCCGGCAAGGACGAGGATCGAGGCGATGAGGGCGACAGAGGCGGCGGCGCGGATCGCGGTCGCCAGCTGCGCGACCAGCTGGTTGACGATATCGATCGCGTCCTTGACCCGCACGCTGGTGATCGTCGGATAGGTGTTGGTGACTGATTTCAGGATTGCCGCATCTTCGGCGGGCGTCGACGAGGGATCCGTCAGCGTCGCCAGCCAGGCATGCGGAGCGCCGCGAAATGTGTTCGGCGAGAAGACCATGACGAAATTGATCGACAGCGATTCCCATTCGACGCGGCGCAGATTGGCGATCTTCGCCGTGATGTTGCGGCCGAGCACGTTGACGGTGACGGTATCGCCGATCTTCAGGCCGAGCTCATGCGCCTCTTCCGAGGAGAAGGAAACGAGCGGCTCGCCGCTGTAATCCTTGTCCCACCAGCTGCCTTCGGTGAGGGCGGCGTTCTCCGGCAGGGTCTCGGCATAGGTGATGCCGCGATCGCCGTTCAGCACCCAGCGGCCGGCCGCCGGCACGGTCAGTTTGCTGACGTCCTCGCCGTTGAAGGCGACGATCCGGCCGCGCAACATCGGCACTTCGACGAGCTTGCCCTGCGGCGCCTGCGCCTGGACGAGATCGCGGAATGCGCCGACCTCGGCGCTCTGGATATCGACGAAGAAAAAGTTCGGTGCGCCCTCGTTCATGCGGCCGGTCAGCTGCTGGCGCAGGTTGCCGTCGATCAAGGTCAGCGTCACCAGCAATGCCAGTCCGAGGCCAAGCGACAGCACGACCGAGGGCGTCAGTGCGCCGGGGCGGTGGATATTGCCGATCGCCAGCCGCAAGGCGGGTGAATTGACGCGCGGGCTGCGGCGCGCGAGCCAGGCGATCGCTGCTGCGACGAGGCGCAGGACGACGAAGGCGAAGACGATCGCACCGACGAAGACGACGGCGATGAAACGGTCATAGGCGGTCAGGATGGCAAGGCCGGCAAGAGCGGCCATGAAGACAGCGGCAAGCAGGATGTAGGGCCAAGAGGGCAGGCGGCGGGCCTCGAAGCCCTGCTCGCGGAAGAGGGCGGTCGCCGGCACTTCGCGGGCATGGCCGAGCGGCAGGATGGCGAAGGCCAGCGTCGTCAGGATACCGAAGAGCGTGGCGAGCAGCAGGGCGCCGGGATAGAGGGTCGGCGTCGTGGAGACCGGCAGGAATTGCGCCAGGAACTGCGCGGCGAAGATCGGCGACAACGCGCCGATGACGAGGCCGATCAGGATGCCGCCGAGGGCGATGATGGCGATCTGGAAAAGATAGATCAGGACGACGACCTGGGCCGGGGCGCCGAGACATTTGAAGGTGGCGATGGTCGTGCGCTTGGCATCGAGGAAGGCGCGCACGGCATTGGCGACGCCGACGCCGCCGACGATCAGGGCGGTGAGACCGACGAGCGTCAGGAACTGCGAGAAGCGGGTGATGTTTTCGGTGAGCGAGGGTGCTGCGCGGTCGCTGGTGCGGATCGCCCAGCCGGCGGAGGGGAATTCCTTGGAGGCGCGCGCCTGGATGCCCGACATCGCGCCCTTGTCTTCCAGCCGGATCTTGTAGGCATGTTCGACCAGGCTTCCCGTCTGGATCAGCCCGGAGGCCTGGAGCGCCTGGCGGCTGACGAGCAGACGCGGCGCGAAACCGAAGCCTTCCGACAGGGCATCCGGCTCGGTTTTCACCGTGCCGGTGATGCTGAGCTTGACGTTGCCGAGCAGCAGTTCGTCGCCGACCGCAAGCCCGAGCCGATCGAGAAGCAGGGGCGCTGCCACCGCACCATAGGTGCCGCCTTGGCCGGAAAGCAGCGCTGCAAGCGGATAATCCGGCTCGGCCACGAATCTGCCGTAGAGCGGATAGCCGTCATCGACGGCCTTGACCTCGACCAGCGCCTGATCGGAGCCGTCAGGCTTGCGGGCCATCGAGCGCAGGCCAGTTGAAACCGAAACGGTGCCGAGGCTTTCGAGGAAGCCCAACTCCTGAGGCGTGGCTTCGCGGTTGTTGAGTTCGAAGCGGACGTCGCCGGCCAGCAGTTCCTGCCCCTGCGAGGCGATCGTATCGGTGATCGACTGCGAGACGGAATTGACGGCGGCAATCGCGCCGGTGCCGAGCGCGATGCAGGCAAGGAAAATGTAGAAGCCGCGGATGCCGCCGCGCAACTCGCGGAGCGCCAGACGAAAAGCAAGCGAGACGCGCGGGGTGATCATTCTCATGCGATCGCCGCCTCGCTGTGGCGGGCGGCGCTGTCGCCCTCGATCCTGCCGGAGCGGACGCGGATCTGGCGTGAGCAGCGGTTTGCCAGCGAGACGTCGTGGGTGACGAGAAGCAGGGTCATGCCGCGTTCGGCCTGCTTGGAGAACAGAAGGTCGGCGATCTGGCGGCCGGTCTCGGTGTCGAGATTGCCTGTGGGTTCGTCGGCGATCAGCAGGGCGGGCGAGGGGGCGAGCGCCCTGGCGATCGCGACGCGCTGCTGTTCGCCGCCGGAAAGCTGACCGGGATAGTGGTTCAGCCGTTCGCCGAGGCCGACCGATTTCAGCTCACGGTGAGCGATCTCGAAGGCGTTGCGGACATTGGCGAGCTCGAGCGGCACGGCGACGTTTTCCAGCGCCGTCATGTTGGCGATCAGGTGGAAGGACTGAAAGACGATGCCGATGTTGCGGCCGCGGAAATCGGCGACCTGATCCTCGCTGAGGCTATGGAGGGGCGTGTCATTGATATTGATCTCGCCGCTGTCGAGCTTCTCCAGCCCGGCAAGCACCATCAGCAGGGTCGATTTGCCGGAACCGGAAGGGCCGACGATGCCGACGGATTCGCCGGCCGCGACATCGAGATCGATGCCCTTCAGCACATGGACGGAGGCGGCTGCGCTGCCGAGGGTCAGATCGGCGCTCTTCAACTCGATGATGGTTTTTGCCAACAGAAATCGCCCTATATAAATCCCTAACCGAATGGCCGCATAACGGCACTTCGCCAATCTAGGGAAGCCAGAATGAGATTTAAAGTTGCCGCCCTTCAATTCACCGTCATTGCCGTCTCGCTGATCTTTGCCGCTGCGGCCAATGCCCGGACGATCAATCTCGTCGGTTTTGGGGACAGTTTGATGGCGGGCTATCAGCTGCCGGCCGGCGACGGCTTTCCGGAAAAGCTGCAGGCGGCCCTGAAGGCGAAGGGGCTCGATGTCACCGTCGCCAATGCCGGGGTCTCCGGCGACACGACGACAGCGGGCCTTGCACGCATCGACTGGTCGGTACCCGACGGCACCGATGGCGTCATTCTGGAGCTCGGCGCCAATGATGCGCTGCGCGGCATCCCGCCGGAGGAGAGCGAGAAGAATCTCGATCAGATGATTACTCGGCTAAAGGAGCGCGGGATTGCCGTGCTGCTCGCCGGCATGGTGGCGCCGCCGAACATGGGGGCGGATTATGCCGCACGATTCAATCCGATCTATCAGAAACTTTCGGAAAAACATGGGCTTCCGCTCTATGCCTTCTTCCTCGACGGTGTGGCGCTGGAGGCCGGGTTGAAGCTCGAAGACGGCATGCATCCGAATGCGAGAGGTGTCGACGTCATGGTCGAAAAGATGGAGCCTGCTGTCACAAATTTCGTCGAAACGATTTCTTCTGTGAAGAAATAGGGGCTTGCGCGGTTGTTGATTGCGTGATTCCGTGTGAGCACCTGCAAAAGATTCGGGGAGTGCTCGTGATGCCGAGACTGTTTACCGCCCTCGAAATTCCGCGCAATGCGGCGATGAGCCTTTCATTGCTGCGCGGTGGCCTCCCTGGAGCACGATGGATCGATGTGGAGAATTACCACATCACCCTGCGCTTTATCGGTGACGTCGACGGCCGCACGGCCGATGAAATCGTTGAACGCCTCGACCGGATCGACCGGCCGGAATTCCAGTTCCGGCTCGAAGGAATCGGTTCCTTCGGCTCGAAGAAACCGCATTCGGTCTGGGCCGGCGTTTCGCAATCGCCTGAAATGTATGCCCTGCAGGGCGAGATCGAGCGCATCTGCCAGCGCATCGGCCTGCCGCCCGATCCCCGCAAGTTCATGCCGCATGTGACGCTGGCGCGGCTCAAATCCTCGCGGCTCGACGATGTCGTGCAATATCTGGCGGGACGCGGCAACTTCCACACCGCAACCTTCACCGCGCCGCGCTTCGTGCTGCTTTCGTCGCGCGAATCGGTCGGCGGCGGGCCCTACCTCACCGAGGAAGTGTTCCCGTTGCACGAGGCGCGCTCGACGCCCAGCGTTTCGAGCAGGCTGCTGCAGCCGGTCAAGAGCCTGGTGTAGACCAGCTCGAAACCGCCCGGGCCGCCATAATAGGGATCGGGAATATCCTCTCCGGTTCCAAGCGCGATATCGCCAAAAAGGCGGATATTCGCGCCAGGCGGTGCGCTCCTTTCGAGTGCCGCCAGATTGTCGCGGTCCATGGCGAGGATCAGATCGAAATCCCTGAAATCCCTCGATTGGATGCGGCGGGCGCGTTGTCCCGATATGTCGATGCCATGGGCTTTTGCGGTGGCGATCGAACGCCGGTCGGGTGGCTCGCCTTCATGCCAGCCGCCGGTGCCGGCGGAATCGATGGTAAAATCGCCGGTCAAACCCGCTTCGGCGACGAGATGGCCAAAAATTCCTTCCGCGAGCGGAGAACGGCATATATTGCCCATGCAAACGAAGAGGATGCTGATGCGTTTCATCGGTAAACCTGTCGGACAGAGAAGAGGACCATGGCATGAAAATGGAAAGACTGGAACGGACGGCGGCCGAGGCGCAACTGGCCGGACTTGCAGGCTGGGCGCTCAATGATGCAGGTTCTTCGATCTCGAAGACGTACAAGTTCGCAAATTTCATCGAGGCTTTCGGGTTCATGACGGAGGCAGCACTTGCGGCCGAGAAGCTCAATCATCATCCCGAATGGTTCAACGTCTATTCTAGGGTGGAGGTGACGCTGAACACACATGATGCCGGCGGACTGACGGAGCTGGATTTCAAGCTCGCCAAAGCCATGGAGAAGGCTGCGGCGCGCCGTATCGTTTGACAGCGGGGCCGATTGAAAGCCGGTCCGCCATCACCATATGTTCGCTTGGACGAAAGGGATGCAGGGATGGACGAGGTTAAATTCGGGGAAATCCTGTTGCCGGGCGACGAGGACACCCAGAGCCGGCGCGAGAAGACCGTAAGGCAGAAATTCTGGCCGACCTTCCGGCGGGCCGTGCGACAGATCCCGTTCTCGCGCGATGTGGTTGCCGGTTTCTATTGCGCGCTCGATCCGCAGACGCCGACGAAGGTGCGCGGCGTGCTGCTCGCGGCGCTCGCGTATTTTGTCATGCCGATCGACATGATCCCGGATGTTTTCGCCGTCATCGGCTTTTCCGACGACATCGCCGTGCTTTCGGCCGCCTTCGCTATGGTGCGTGGCCATATAAGACCGGGCCATTACGAAGCGGCCGACCGCGTTCTTGCCGACCGGCCGGAAGAAGCGATGAAGACGATCTGAATCCCGTTCTAAATTAAAGAGTCAGGCGATTTCGCGTTCCAGCACCTTGCGGAGCTTGCCAAAGGCAAGCCGGATGCGCGACTTCACCGTACCGAGCGGCAGCCCGGTTGATTCGGCGATCTCCGAATGCGATTGGCCGAGGAAGAAGGCGGCGCGCAGCATGTCGCGCTGTCCCTCTGGCAACTGCCCGACGGCGGCGCGTATCCTGGCGTCGCGATCGTCATTGGCGATAATTTCCTCCGCGCCGATATCGGCGGGCGGCTGCAGGGCCGGGTCGGTCTCGTCGAAGATGCGGGTATTGGCGCGGCGTTGCATGTCGATGCGGCGGTTGCGGGCAATGCGGAAAAGCCAGGTTGAGAGCGAAGATCGCGTGGCATCATAGAGATCCGCCTTGTGCCAGAGCACGATCATGATCTCCTGGACCAGTTCCTCGGCCTCGCCTGATGTCATCTTCTGGCGCATCAGCCAGGCCTTCAGGCGGGGCGCGAAATAATCGAACAGGATGGAAAAGGCCTGTTGGTCGCGATTGTCCGCGACGGCCTTCGCGAGGGCAGCGAAACGCTGTCTTTCCTCGGCATCCATGTCTCCTCACCAGCTCCCTGCGACAATAATTTCGTCCCGGATTTCCAAGTCTTAATGAGGTACAACGGATTTGGGAAAGGTCAAACTCTTGCCTGAATCTTTGTGTCTTAAATTCACCCGAACGGACGGCCAGTGCCATCGGGGCACGATGTCGCGGCCTATACCGTCAAAGGTGCGAAAATTGACACTCGAGCTGAAATGACACAGGCAGATACAAATCGCAGCTATTGTTGACCATTTGGTAACCTGAATTAAGTCAAAATAAAGCAGATCGTGATTATGCGGCGCCCGCTATGATCGCTTCGGGCCTTGAATCGCAAGAACCGGCAGGAATCCATGTTTGTAAAAAGTATCGTATCCGCTCTCGCACTCACCCTGACCATGGCCGGAGTTGCGGAAGCGCAGCAGGCCGCGCCGAACCGCATCCAGCAGTTCCAGGCATGGGGCGCCTATTCCTACAAGTCGGGCAAGAGCACCGTGTGCTACGTGTTGTCCGTTCCGACGGCAAAGCAGCCGGCAAGCGTCGATCACGGTGACAATTTCTTCATCGTCTCGCAGCGCCCCGGCCAGAACATCTCCTATGAGCCGCAGGCCATGATGGGCTATACGGTGAAGGAAAATTCGAAGATCAACGTCGTCATCGACAACAAGACCTTCGTGATGTTCACCAAGGACAAGGCCGGCTGGGTCGAGAATGCTGCCCAGGAGCCGGCCCTCGTCGCGGCGATGAAGACGGGTCATTCGATGACGGTGAATGCCGTTTCGCGCAAGGGCACCGGCACCTCCTACAGCTATTCGCTTTCCGGCATCTCGGCTGCGCTGAAGCAGATCGAAACCTGCAAGTAAGCGGTCCTTCAGGCCACAGAGTTTCAAGGGCCGGCCTTGCGCCGGCCTTCGTCGTTTCCATCTAAAGCGCGGCGATCTTTCAGATCTGCCTGCCGCGCTTTAGGTCTTTGATTTTAGCATGTCGTCGTCGCAAAACCGCTGCACCCTTTTGCGCGACATGCTTGATAGTGACGCGCGGGCAAAATGATGCTAAAGGGCGCGCAACAGCGGACAGATCGCGATTTCAGTCGCCGTTCCGCCATTCAATTTCTGCCAATGTGCCGTCATGCACCCGCCAGTCTTCCGGCTTAGTCCTGAAGTTCGCAGGGCTTGCGGGGCGGTTACGTGTTCGAATTCGGGATGAATGCCTATGTCCGTCATGGATGCGATAGATGTGACCAAGCCGCAGGCGCGCATGTCCGCCAGCCTCGAGAAGCCGTCGTTGATCGGGCTGTCGCGTGAAGAGATGGCGGCGGCACTCCGGGAAAAAGGGGTGGCTGAGAAGCAAATCAAGATGCGCGTCTCGCAGCTCTGGAACTGGATCTATGTGCGCGGCGTCTCCGATTTCGACCATATGACCAATGTCGCCAAGGACATGCGTGAGATGCTGAAGCAGCATTTCACCATCGCACGTCCCGAGATCGTCGAGGAACAGGTCTCCAATGACGGCACGCGCAAATGGCTGCTGCGCTTTCCCGCCCGCGGTGCCGGGCGTCCCGTCGAGATCGAGGCCGTCTACATTCCGGAAGAGGGCCGCGGCACGCTCTGTATCTCCAGCCAGGTCGGCTGCACGCTCACCTGTTCCTTCTGTCATACCGGCACACAGCGTCTGGTGCGCAACCTGACGGCGGAGGAAATTCTTTCCCAGCTGCTGCTTGCCCGCGACCGGCTGGGAGACTTCCCGGATCGTGAAGCGCCGCAGGGTACGATCATGCCCGCCGAGGGCCGCAAGGTCAGCAACATCGTCATGATGGGCATGGGCGAGCCGCTCTATAACTTCGATGCCGTCAAGCAGGCATTGCTGATCGCCACGGATGGCGATGGTTTGTCGCTGTCCAGGCGCCGCGTGACGCTGTCCACCTCCGGCGTCGTGCCGGAGATCTTCCGCACCGGCGAAGAGATCGGCGTCATGCTGGCAATCTCGCTGCATGCGGTGCGCGACGATCTGCGCGACATTCTGGTGCCGATCAACAAGAAGTACCCGCTGAAGGAACTGATCGAAGCCTGCCGGGCCTATCCCGGTCTTTCGAACGCGCGGCGCATCACCTTCGAATATGTGATGCTGAAGGACGTCAACGACAGCCTGGAAGACGCCAAGGGGCTGATCAAGCTCTTGAAGGGCGTGCCGGCGAAGATCAACCTCATCCCGTTCAATCCCTGGCCCGGCACCAATTACCAGTGTTCGGACTGGGAGCAGATCGAGAAATTCGCCGATTTCATCAACTCGGCAGGTTATGCTTCGCCGATCCGCACGCCGCGCGGCCGCGACATTCTTGCCGCCTGCGGCCAGCTGAAATCGGAATCCGAACGCATGCGCAAGACCGAACGTCTGGCCTTCGAGGCGATGATGATCGCCAATCACGGCGCCGACGACTGATCAGCAAGTTTGATCCTCGCTACAATTCTCCTGCATTGATTTAAGCATGCGCTTTTTCTAATAGTGCCGCCAAAATCATTCAGGAGGATACAAATGCGCCCGATTCTGCTCGCTCTTGCCGCCAGTTTGGCCCTTTCCCTGCCCGCAAAGGCGGACGACGTCACCGTCGCCGTGACGGCGATCGTCGAGCATCCGGCGCTTGACGCAGCGCGCAAGGGCGTTCTCGATGCGTTGACGGCCGCGGGCTACAAAGAGGGCGAGAACCTGAAATTCGTGTTCGAATCGGCGCAGGGCAATCCGGCCACCGCTGCCCAGATCGCCCGCCAGTTCGCCGGCGACGAGCCCAATGTCATCGTGCCGATTTCGACGCCCTCGGCCCAGGCGGTCGTCTCTTCGACGCGCGACATTCCCGTCGTCTTCACGGCAGTCTCCGATCCGCTCGGCGCCCAGCTGGTCAAGAACATGGACAAGCCCGGCGGCAATGTCACCGGCCTTTCCGACATGTCGCCGGTCGCCGAGCATCTGGCGCTGATCAAGGAAATCCTGCCTGATGTGAAAACCATCGGCTATCTCTACAATTCCGGCGAGGCGAATTCCGTTTCGCTGCTGGCCGTATTAAAGGCTGAAGCCGAAAAGGCCGGCCTGAAGGTGGTGGAATCAGCCGCCACCAAGTCGGCCGAGGTTCAGGGTGCAGCACGCGCGCTCGTCGGCCGTGCCGATGCGATCTACATCCCGACCGACAACACCATCATCTCCGCGCTCGAAGGCGCCGTCGCCGTTGCCGAGGAGAGCAAGCTGCCGCTCTTCACCGCCGATACGGACTCGGTTTCGCGCGGTTCGATCGCCGCCCTCGGCTTCAACTATTACGATGTCGGCAAGCAGACCGGCGAGATCGTCGTGCGCGTGCTGAAGGGCGAAAACCCTGGCGACATCGCGGTCAAGACCGCTGCCGGCAGCGACCTCGTCGTCAACAAGGCGGCAGCTCAGAAGATGGGCGTCACCCTGCCTGAGAGCGTGCTTTCGCGCGCCAATAAGGTCATTGAATAATCGGCCGTCACTTCAACGTTTAGTTGGATACAGCCGCTCCCGTTTGCACGGGGGCGGTTCTTCGTATTAAAAAGCTGCGGTTTCGCGACGGGCGGAACGGACAAAAAAAGGGGCTGAAAGCCTTGAGCCAAATCGCATTCTGGGGGGCCGTCGAGCTCGGCCTGGTCTATTCTTTCGTCGCTCTCGGCGTCTATCTCGCCTTTCGCGTTCTCGACTTTCCCGACCTGACGGTCGATGGCTCCTTTCCGCTTGGCGCGGCGGTCACGGCCGTGCTGATCATATCAGGCGTCAATGCCTGGCTTGCGGCGCTGGTCGCCATGGCGGCCGGCGCCGGCGCGGGCATGGTGACGGCGCTGCTCAACGTGCGCTTCAAGATCCTCAACCTGCTCGCCTCGATCCTGACGATGATCGCGCTGTTTTCCGTCAATCTCCGGGTGATGGGCAAACCCAATGTCGCCCTCATCAATGCCGATACGATGATCAGCCCGTTCTTCGGCCACGGCCTTCGCGATTTCTACGTGCGGCCGCTCTTTGTCGGCGTTCTGGTCGTCATCGCGCTCATCCTGGTCTGGCGTTTCCTGGAAAGCGATGCCGGGCTGGCGATGCGGGCGACTGGCGCCAATGCAAGGATGGCCCGCGCCCAAGGCGTCGATACCAGCCGGCAGATCTATCTCGGCATGGCGATCTCCAATGCGCTGGTGGCGCTCGGCGGCGCGCTGTTTGCCCAGACGAACGGCTTTGCCGACGTCACCTCGGGCGTCGGCACGATCGTCGTCGGGCTTGCCGCCGTCATCATCGGCGAGACGCTGCTCGGGCGGCGAGGTCTGTTGATCGCGCTCGTCGGTTGCGTGCTCGGGTCGATCCTCTATCGCATCGCGATCCAGCTGGCGCTTTCCAGTGACGTCATCGGTCTGCAGGCGTCCGACCTCAATTTCGTGACGGCCGTGCTGGTGACCGTGGCGCTCATCCTTCCCCGTCTTCGCGGAGGTGCCGCATCGTGATCAGCGTCAAGGACATCAAAGTTGTTTTCGGGCGCGGCACGCCCCTGCAGAAACAGGCGTTGAACGGCGTCAGCCTGACCATCGAGCATGGCTCCTTCGTCACCGTCATCGGCTCCAACGGCGCCGGCAAATCGACATTGCTCGGCGTGCTCGCCGGCGACGTCATTCCGAGCGAAGGGCAGGTGCTGATCGGCAAGAGCGACGTGACGCGCAAGTCGACCGCGGCGCGTGCCGGCCTGGTGGCACGCGTCTTCCAGGATCCGCTGACGGGAAGCTGCGGCGCATTGTCGATCGAGGAGAACCTTGCTCTGGCTGCCCGGCGCGGCGAGAAGCGCGGGCTGGCATCGGCGCTCGGGGGTGTCAGGCGCGACTATTTCAAGGAACGGATCGCCGAGCTCAATCTTGGGCTGGAGAACCGGTTGAAGGACCGTATGGATCTTCTCTCCGGTGGCCAACGGCAGGCCGTTTCGCTCGTCATGGCGACGCTTGCGGGATCGGAAGTGCTGCTGCTCGACGAACATACGGCGGCACTCGACCCCGGCATGGCTGAGTTCGTGATGAACCTCACGCAGAAGATCGTCGCCGAACGCAAGCTGACGACGATGATGGTGACGCATTCCATGCGCCAGGCGCTGGATTACGGCCACCGCACGATCATGCTGCATGGCGGCGAGATCGTTCTCGATGTCGCGGGCGACAACAGGAAGAACCTGCAGGTCGAGGACCTGATCGCCATGTTCCGCAAGATGCGCGGCCAGACGTTGGATGACGATGCGCTGCTGATCGGCTAACACTGACAGCGTGCTGATCGGCTGAGCCGACCGCGGCGGTTCGGTACCCGACCGCTGATTATTTCGCCTGGGTGAGCAGGATCTTGGCGGCGAAGATCGAGAAGACGCCCGCGAAGGTGTAGTCCATGCCACGCAGCACTTTCTTGTTGCTCTGCAACCATGAGGCCAGCCAGTCGGCGGCAAAGACCACGCTGGCATTGACCGGCATGCCGATCAGGATGAAGCAAAGCCCGAGGAAAAGCAGCTTGTGCGTGACGGCCGGATCGCCGGCGCTGACGAATTGCGGCAGGAAGGTCATGAAGAAGATGATGACCTTGGGGTTCAGGAGATTGACCCAGAAGCCCGACGAGATGTTGGAAAGTGCCGTGCCCTTCTGCTCCTCGACCTTGGCGACCGTAAGCTTGGAGCCGAAGCGGATCGCCTGCACCGCCAGCCAGAACAGATAGGCGGCGCCGCCGGTCTTCAGGATCAGGAAAGCGGTCGGCGAGGCGGTGATCAGCGCCGAAATGCCGAAAGCGACCAGCATGGTGTGGACGACGATGCCGAGGCTGGTGCCGACGACGACGAAGAGGGCTGCCTTCTTGCCCTGGGCGAGCGCACGGCTGATCGACAGCGTCATGTCGGGGCCCGGGGTCGCCGCGAGCAGCAGCGTCGCGGCGGCAAAGGCGAGAAGGGTCGGTAGGCTGGGCAGGAAATCCATGGCACTCTCTGAAAGCCGGGAAAGACCTGACGATCTCTTACCCGGCTTTCGGAAAATTACCAATCAAACCTGATGATGGCGCCGATCACTTCTGTTCGAGGAAGGCTTTGAATTTGTCGGCGTAGTCCTTGTGCCAGCGCGACAGCGGCGGACGGTTCTCGATGATGTCGCCGGCGGCCCAGGCCATCCGGCGTTCGTCGACCGGACGCGCCACGTCATTGTCGGGGCAGAGAATATAGAAATCACCGCGTTCGAGGCTTTCGACCATGAAATCGACCGTCTGCTCCGGTGTCCAGGCGGCGGCCGGTTTTTCCGCGCGGTCGCCCTTGGTGAGGCCGGTGAAGACGAAGCCGGGGATCAGAAGATGGGCGGAGATCTTTCCGCCTTCGGTATTGCGAAGCTCATGCTGCAAGGCTTCGGTGAAGACCTTCACACCCGCCTTGGAGATATTGTAGGCGGGGTTGCCGGGCGGCGTGGTGATGCCCTGCTTGGAGCCGGTGTTGATGATCAGGCCGGGCTCGCCATGCGACAGCATCTTCGGGCCGAAGGTGCGCGTACCGTTGATCACGCCCATCAGGTTGACGGCGAAGATATGGTCCCAGTTCGCCTGCGGGCTGAAGATCGAGGTTTCCGGGCCGATGCCGGCATTGTTCATCAGCACGTGCACACGGCCGAAACGCTGGAGCACGGCGCGTTCGAGCGCTTCCAGGGATTCCTTGACGGCGACGTCGGTCTCGACCGCCATCACATTTTCCTCGCCGGCAATGGCCTTGAGTTCGTCGGCGGCCGCGGCCAGCCGGTCGCCGCCGAGATCGGCGATGGCGACGCTCATGCGGCGTGCGGCGAAATATTTCGCCGCGGCAAGGCCGATGCCGGAAGCGCCGCCGGTGATGACGGCAACATTGGACTTCTTGAAAATGTCTTGAATATTCGTCACGGGGCAGCCTCTCCTCGAGCATTTGCGGACGCTGGCGAATATGGGCTCCACTTTCGCGCTGTCAAACGGTATCGGCACGGTCGCTGTCGCACTTGGCCTTGCGTCACGCGCCAATCTCGCTAAAAGTGCCGCGATACCGGGTTTTCGCCGGCCTATTATGCAACGGACCTCATCATCATGGCATCATACAAAGACGTGAAGAAAGTCGTGCTCGCCTATTCCGGCGGCCTCGACACCTCGATCATCCTGAAGTGGCTGCAGACGGAGCTCGGCGCCGAAGTCGTCACCTTCACCGCCGATCTCGGCCAGGGCGAAGAGCTGGAGCCGGCGCGCAAGAAGGCCGAGATGCTCGGCATCAAGGAGATCTACATCGAGGACGTGCGCGAGGAATTCGTGCGCGATTTCGTCTTCCCGATGTTCCGCGCCAATGCCGTCTACGAGGGCGTCTATCTGCTCGGCACCTCGATCGCCCGTCCTTTGATTTCCAAGCATCTGATCGACATCGCCCGCAAGACGGGCGCGGACGCGATTGCCCACGGCGCCACCGGCAAGGGCAACGACCAGGTTCGTTTCGAACTGTCCGCCTATGCCCTGAACCCCGATATCAAGATCATCGCGCCATGGCGCGACTGGGCCTTCAAGAGCCGCACCGACCTGCTCGCCTTCGCCGAACAGCATCAGATCCCGGTTGCCAAGGACAAGAAGGGCGAAGCGCCGTTCTCCGTCGACGCCAACCTTCTGCATTCCTCTTCCGAGGGCAAGGTTCTCGAGGACCCCGCCCAGGAGGCGCCGGAATATGTGCATATGCGCACGATCTCGCCTGAGGCTGCGCCCGACAAGGCGACCACCATCAAGGTCGGATTCCGCAAGGGCGATGCGGTCTCGATCAACGGTGTCGAGATGTCGCCGGCAACGCTGCTCGCGACGCTCAACAATTACGGCCGCGACAACGGCATCGGCCGTCTCGACCTCGTCGAGAACCGCTTCGTCGGCATGAAGTCGCGCGGCGTCTACGAAACGCCAGGTGGCACGATCCTGCTCGCGGCGCATCGCGCCGTCGAATCGATCACGCTCGACCGGGGTGCCGCCCATCTCAAGGACGAGATCATGCCGCGCTACGCCGAGCTGATCTATTACGGCTTCTGGTTCTCGCCGGAGCGCGAGATGCTGCAGGCGCTGATCGACAAGAGCCAGGAGCATGTCGAAGGCGAAGTGACGCTGAAGCTCTACAAGGGCAACGTCATGGTCACCGGCCGCGAGAGCGAAAAGTCGCTCTATTCCGACAAGCTTGTCACTTTCGAGGACGATCAGGGCGCCTACGACCAGAAGGATGCGGCCGGTTTCATCAAGCTCAACGCGCTGCGCCTGCGCACGCTCGCCAAGCGCAACCTCGTGAAGTAATCACGGTTCTGTTTTGAATTGGATAAGAGCCCGCCGGCCTTGCCGCGCGGGCTTTTTCGTGGAGTGAGGTGGCAAACGCCACCAAACTCTTAGAACGTTCTGGATGGCCGGATTGCACCAGCAACGGATATCGGCTCGGCTTGGATAGAAGACCGCTTCGGGGCCGGGAGGAGACCGATAGGTTTAGGTGACAGCGAGATCTCAACGGACATTCCTCAAGTGAAGCATACTGAAATGCCCCCCCGATCTCCATTGCCATATTGCTCAAGATGTCGCGCCAGGAGCTTTCTACCCTGCCCACCCGCGTGACATAAAGGATTCCGCTTCTGCCTAATTGTCTGGTGCCAGGATTGCCCCGCAATATGGCAGTCGTGGGACCACCCTTATACACATCTGAAACCCGCTTTATCGACAAGGCATAATGAGTTGCCCTGTTGAAGTATCTCGCTAGCAGGTGATACATCTTACGGTAGCCATTTTACAGGTTGGAGGGGCGTCGGTAATGCATTGTTTTCTTTCCCACAGCAGTGCTGACAAGGGGGGGTATGTATCGGTCCTCGCTGAGAAATTCGGAGACCGCGCGATCTATGACGCTTATACGTTCGAGACGGGAATGAAGACCGTTGATGAGATAATGAAAAATCTCAATCGGACCGATCTCTTCGTCCTCTTGATTTCCGATTCAGCGTTGAATTCCGATTGGGTTAAGACGGAGATCGTCAACAGCAAGCGTCTCCTCGACTCGGGAAAGCTGAAACAAATCCTGCCGCTGATAATAGATCGCAAGATTACATATCGAGACGACCGAATCCCAGATTGGATTCGCGAGAACTACAACTTGCGCGTGGTCCCACGTCCAAATGCCGCTTTTCGCATCATCAACGCGGCTTTTAGCAAGTTGTCAATCGACAGTAACCCAAAGTCCCTCAGGGCAAGACGTCTCTTTGTTGGGCGAAATGACCAGCTCAAAGCTTTCGAAGCGAGAATGGACGATTATGAAAAGCCCCTTCCTTGCGCTGTGGTGGCATCGGGCTTGCGGGAAATCGGCAGGAAGAAATTTCTTATCGAAGCACTCAGGAAAGCAAACAAGATCGACGACTACCATCAACCCATAGTTATTTCGATTCGTTACGAGGACGGTATAGACGGATTCTTGAGCAAAGTCCTAGATCTCGGATTTTCGGGAGAGTTTGATGCAAGCCTTGACCTTTCGGCACTGAACTTGGAGGAGAAGATTAACATTTTGGCCAAGTTGGCAACGGAACTTGGGCAGCAAAACGAAGTATTACTTATCGATGATTGGCGTTGCATTGTGCAATTCGGCGGAATTTACGCGGACTGGTTCGTAGCTTTGTGCGACAATCTCCCTCAAAATCGGACTTACTTCTGTATTGCGTCTGGGACAAGCCCTCAGGCAGCAACCTACAGAAAGAACGATCGACTCTATCATCTCAAGGTCCCCGAACTGAGTGATACGGAACGTTTGGGACTACTCGTTCGATACCTGAGAGACGTGGAAGGCGTCTCCGATGTAAATACATCTGAATTGCATTTCTTTCGGAACATCTTGAACGGATACCCTGAGCAAGCGATCTACGCTGGGGAGATTATCCGAGATGAGGGAATACATGGCGCAACGACCCGATCGAGCGAGATCGTCGATTTTGCACGATTGAAGGCCAGCTTATACGTAGAGGGATATCGCGACGACGACGCCAAATTCGAGCTATTGACGTTCCTGAGCTGGTTCGAATTCGTTTCATTGGACTTCATTTCAAAGTTGAGCGAGGAGATGTCGCTCGATCTACTTCCAGCTATAAACGAGTTTATCGAACACGGGATTTGCCAGGGCATCGGGACGCTCGGAGAGTACGTCCGGTTGAACGACGTCATACGCGATTACGTTGCGCGAGGAAGCGTAAGCATTCCGGAGAGCTATTCGAAGGCAATTGCGTCAGTGTCCAAAGCGCTGTTCAACTCTAGGGAGACTGCCGATAACTTCGACTACTCCGAGAAGGCAGTCGCCATTCGGATGGCCCTCCTCGAAGGACGGCCAGTGCCGGAACGACTGCTCATTCCTGCGCACTTTTTGAACGCAATTTCTCAGAACTACAAGAATAAAAAGTACAGCGACGTAATAGATCTAGCTGAAAGAGTTTTGAGTAAAAGCAACTATGAGGATTACATCAGGGGTCAAATTACCCACTATTACTGTATGGCTCTTGCCAGAAGGAGGGACGCAAGGTTTCTTTCGGAGGTGCAGAAAATACGGGGCAAAGAACATGATTATGTTCTTGGTTTTTATTATAGAAGGATGGGACGTTACGACGATGCTATTCCGCGGTTTGAGTCTGCCATGGGGGAGCAAAGGTGGGAAGAAAACTCCAAGCGTGAGCTTGTACTGATATATAATATTACCGAAAATTATGACCAGGCCTTTAATTTGGCGAAGGGTAGTTATCATGATTTTCCGTCCAACCCAATAAGTGTCCAAGCATACTTCGAGGTGTTGCTGAACAAGTATAAGATATCTTTGGGCGGTGAAGCCTTATTAATCTCCGAAATGAAGGATACACTACAATCTATTGCTCGAATTTCGAGCGAGAAGGGCCATGAGGTTGAGGCATGCATGAAGGCTAGATATGAGTACTACGTAAAGGGCGATGACGCTGCGGCTATGAGCATCATCAATGATGCCATCGAACTTTTCAAAGGTTCACCCTATCCCCTCTTGGCTAAGATGGAGCTTGGTGCATCGATGAGGTCGGCGGATATGATCAAAGAAGCTATTATTCTGTTCGATTCCCGGAAATTCGATGAACAAGCAAATGAACGAAAGAAGGCGGAGCTGTTCCAACTGGCCTTAGGTGGTCAGGTCGATAAAGCTGTCGGAATGGTCGAGAGGGAATTACGTTCTATTCACCCGGCGGCACGGGAGCGCTTCAGGCAACGCCTGGAATCACTCCGGTGACACGTTGCTTGTTGAATTAGAGCAACCGACGATTCCGCGACGCTATGGCGGCAGGCCGCACCGGACTTCCGACAAGACCAGGCTGTCCAGCATTGACAATCAAGCGCACCGAACGTCCGCTTAGTGCAACCCAAGTCAAACGTTCCGAACGACCGAAATGAAGACGCAAAGCAGCCGCATCCTTCAACGACCAGATGTCCGCCTCGGGCTGAAAGCCGCCTCCGATAGCGTTTGCTACCTGATCCCACTTGTCATGGCAGTGCACCACCCTTGACGGATGCCCGCGATCGCCTAGTCTGCTGTGATCATTCTCCGGAGCATTTCCATGACGCAGTCCTTGCTCTTCGGCGCCTTTCTGGCGGCGCTCTTTTATGTGCTCATTCCGGGACCGGCTTTCCTCCAACTGCTCGGCATCGGCGCCGGGCAGGGCCGCAAGGCCGGCGCCTTCTTCATGATGGGGCATCTGGTCGGGGATATCATCTGGTCGTCGCTGGCGCTGATCGCGATCGTCGGGGCCAAGACGATCGGAACCTTCGTCTTCGATCTGCTCGGCCTTGCCTGCGGTTTCTATCTCGCCTGGATCGGCTGGAGTGCCGTCAATGCCAAGCCGAAAGCCGAAGGGCAGGCGCTTGTTGTGGTCGAGCGGCCGTTTCGCCGCGGTCTGATCTTCGGCGTCACCAATCCGAAGGGTTATCCGGTGGCGCTCGCGACCTTCACGGCGCTGGTCGCAGGCTCGGCCGGCGCGCTTGATTTCGAGGCGTTGCCGGTGCTTCTCGGCGTATCGTTCGTCGGTTTCGTGACTGCCGATATCATCCTGATCGGCGTCATCGGCGCAGGCGCGGTCCGCCGCTTCTACCGCGCCCATGAGCGGCTGATCGTGCGCTGCTCCGGTGTACTCTTCATGGGATTTGCAGCCCAGGCGCTCTGGCATGCCACACCCGGCCTGCTCGGCTGGCGCAAGGCCTGACCTAGCGCGGTTCAGCTTTTAACGGAAACGCAGAACCGCTCTATCCTTTTGTTTTTACGCAATTCCGGACGGAAAACCGCTTCGCACTTTTCCTGGAATTGCTCTAGAACAGGCATCATGCTCTGATCAGCCGTCCAGGAAATTGACGATCGATTTCAGCGTCTGAACCTCGTTGGGATCACCGATCGACATGGCGACCTGGAGCTGGTTCTTGTAATAATCGAGGAAATTGAAGCTGGTGCCGTCGGTGACGCTGGAGAGATCGATGACGTTGCCGAGCGGATCGATCGCATGCATCGGCAGCGGCTCGGAGATCGCGGCATAGGTGTTCTGATCGATCAGGCCGCTGTCGAAACTCTGGCGCGCGTAGTTGCGCAACTCTCCAGGGCTGACCGCGGTAAAATCAGGCCCTTCGTCAACATTGTCTTCGATCTGGAACGAGGCCGGGGCCGGAGCTTTGGTCTCGATTTGAATATCAGAGGTCTTCGAACTTTTTGCGTTATTAGGATTGTTTTTAAATAGCAAACTCTGAGAAGACCGCACAGAAAAAATTTCCATGGCGCATGTCCCCTTACAAGAAGAACACCTGAAAACTAGCGCTTGCGCGTGATTCGCGTCAATCGTTAACGATTGGTTAATTGTCACGCGTCAACTTTTGTCCACCAGATTTGGCAGGCGTTCGCCAGATTTGGTGGACGAGGCAAAAGGTCCTCCCGGGCAACATACCAATTCCATGGTTGCTCTCCTATATTGACGATCCACCTGCATGCCAAAAAGGAATTTTCCAATGCCTTCTCCACATGATTTCAATCCGGCGCTGGTAAGCTGGGATGGTCTTCACGGCCTGCCGCGGTTCGATGCCGTTGATGACGGCGACTTTGCCGCCGCCTTTGAAGCGGCCCTTGCTGCGCATGAAAAGGAGATCGACGAGATCGCCGGAAACGGCGATGCGCCGACTTTCGACAATACGGTCGTGGCACTGGAGATCGCCGGCGACGCACTGTCGCGCGTTTCGGCGTTGTTCTGGAACAAGGCGGGCGCCCATACCAATGATGTGATCCAGGCGCTGGAGCGGGAGATCTCGCCGAAAATGTCGCGCCACTATTCGAAGATCGGGATGAATGCCGCGCTCTTTGCCCGCATCGATACGCTCTGGGAGAGACGCGAGAGCCTTGGCCTGACGCTCGAACAGACGCGCGTGCTGGAACGCCACTGGAAAGGCTTCGTCAAGTCGGGCGCCAAGCTTGACAAGGCCGAGCAGGAGAAGCTCGCCGCGATCAATGAAAAGCTTGCCGGTCTCGGGACGCAATTCGGCCAGAACGTGCTGGCCGACGAGAAGGCCTGGGCACTGCTGCTTTCCGACGGCGCCGAGCTCGCCGGGCTGCCGGAATTCCTTCGCGATGCGATGGCGGCGGCAGCGCGCGAACGCGGCGAAGAGGGCAAATATGCGGTGACGCTGTCACGCTCGATCATCGAGCCGTTCCTCACCTTTTCGGAGCGCCGCGATCTGCGCGAGCAGGCTTTCAAGGCGTGGGTGGCGCGCGGCGAAAATGACGGGGAGACGGACAACCGCGCCGTCATCAAGGAAACGCTGGCGCTGCGCCATCAGGTGGCGACGCTGCTCGGCTACGGCAATTTCGCCGAGCTGAAGCTCGACAACACGATGGCGAAGACAGCGGAGGCGGTGAACGGCCTGCTCAAAGCCGTCTGGGCGCGGGCGGTGAAACGCGCCGGCGAGGAGGAGGCCGATATTGCGGCGCTGATATCAGAAGAGGGCCGGAACCATGAGGTGATGCCGTGGGACTGGCGCCACTATGCCGAAAAGATCCGGACACAAAAGTTCGATTTCTCCGAGGCCGAACTCAAGCCCTATCTGCAGCTCGAGAAGATCATCGAGGCCTGCTTCGATGTGGCCGGGCGGCTGTTCGGCATCCGCGCCGTCGAGAAGAAGGGTGTGGCCGCCTATCATCCTGACGTCAGGGTGTTCGAAATCAGGGACCGCGAGGACCGGCTGGTCGCCCTGTTCCTCGGCGATTATTTCGCCCGCAGCTCGAAACGTTCCGGCGCCTGGATGAGCTCATTGCAATCGCAGCACCGGCTTGAGCTGAAGAACGGCCGCCACGGCGAATTGCCAATCATCTATAATGTCTGCAACTTCGCCAAGCCGGCGGAAGGCAAGCCGGCGCTGTTGTCGCTCGACGACGCGCGCACGCTGTTCCACGAATTCGGCCACGCGCTGCACGGCATGCTGTCGAATGTTACCTACCCTTCCGTTTCCGGCACCAGTGTTTCGCGCGATTTCGTCGAGCTGCCGTCGCAGCTTTATGAGCACTGGCTGACGGTGCCCGCTATCCTGAAGCGCTACGCCGTGCATTTCGAGACCGCCGAGCCGATGCCGCAGGCCTTGCTCGACAAGGTGCTGGCCGCGCGAACCTTCAATGCCGGTTTCAATACCGTGGAATTCACCTCGTCGGCGTTGGTCGATATGGCGTTTCACACGAGAACGACCGTCGAGGACCCGATGGCGGTGCAGGCGGAGGTGCTGGCCGAGATCGGCATGCCGAAGTCTATCGTCATGCGCCACGCGACGCCGCACTTCCAGCACATCTTCTCCGGCGGGTATTCGGCCGGCTATTACTCCTACATGTGGTCGGAGGTGCTCGACGCCGACGCCTTCGCCGCCTTCGAGGAGACGGGCGACGCCTTCAATGGCGAGATGGCGCGCAAGCTCAAGGAGAATATCTATTCCGTCGGCGGCTCGATCGATCCGGAGGGCGCCTATAAGGCCTTCCGCGGCAAGCTGCCGAGCCCGGATGCGATGCTCGTCAAAAAAGGACTTTCGACCTTCGAGGAATTGACAGGCAGCGACGCCTAAGACAATTTGATGACACGCTGTGATGCGGCGGGGCGAAAGCCTTGCCGCAGCTTTTGCGCGTTCCCCCCTTTCGCAAACGCAAAAAAAACTGTATGGACGCCCCAAACTAATAGGCGCGTCCTCTAGAGCGTGCGCCCCAGCCTCAGAGATTTCACATATGGCACTTCGCAATATCGCGATCATCGCGCACGTTGACCATGGCAAAACGACCCTGGTGGATGAGCTTCTCAAGCAGTCCGGCTCGTTCCGCGAAAATCAGCGTGTCGCTGAACGCGTGATGGACTCGAACGATCTCGAAAAAGAACGCGGCATCACCATTCTCGCCAAGGCGACCTCGGTGGAATGGAAGGGTGTCCGCATCAACATCGTCGACACCCCCGGCCACGCCGACTTCGGCGGTGAAGTCGAGCGCATTCTCTCGATGGTGGATGGCGCGATCGTTCTCGTTGATGCCTCGGAAGGCCCGATGCCGCAGACGAAATTCGTCGTCGGCAAGGCGCTGAAGGTTGGCCTTCGCCCGATCGTCGCGATCAACAAGATCGACCGTCCGGACGGTCGCCACGAAGAAGTCATCAACGAAGTCTTCGACCTCTTTGCAAACCTCGACGCGACCGACGAGCAGCTCGACTTTCCGATCCTCTACGGTTCGGGCCGCGACGGCTGGATGAACGTCAATCCAGAAGGTCCGAAGGATCAGGGTCTTACCCCGCTTCTCGACCTGGTGCTCAAGCATGTTCCGGAGCCGACCGTCCACGAAGGTCCGTTTACGATGATCGGCACGATCCTCGAAGCCAACCCCTTCCTCGGTCGCATCATCACCGGCCGCATCAATTCCGGTTCCATCAAGCCGAACCAGGCGGTGAAGGTTCTCCACGCCGACGGCAAGACGATTGAAACCGGCCGCATTTCCAAGATCCTCGCCTTCCGCGGCATCGAACGCCAGCCGATCGAAGAAGCGCATCAAGGTGACATCATTGCGATCGCCGGCCTTTCCAAGGGCACGGTCGCCGACACCTTCTGCGATCCTTCGATCACAGCACCGCTGCCGGCGCAGCCGATCGATCCGCCGACCGTCACCATGTCCTTCATCGTCAACGATAGCCCGCTGGCGGGCACCGAAGGCGACAAGGTCACGAGCCGCGTCATCCGCGACCGCCTCTTCAAGGAAGCAGAGGGCAACGTCGCCCTGAAGATCGAAGAAGCCGAAGGCAAGGATTCGTTCTACGTGTCCGGCCGCGGCGAACTTCAGCTCGCCGTCCTCATCGAAACCATGCGTCGCGAAGGCTTCGAGCTTGCCGTGTCGCGTCCGCGTGTCGTGATGCACAAGGATGAAAGCGGCCAGCTTCTGGAGCCGGTCGAAGAGGTCGTCATCGACGTCGACGAAGAACATTCCGGCGTCGTCGTGCAGAAGATGTCCGAGCGCAAGGCCGAAATGGTCGAGTTGCGTCCGTCGGGCGGCAACCGTCTCCGCCTGCGTTTCTACGCACCGACCCGCGGCCTGATCGGCTACCAGTCGGAGCTGCTGACGGATACGCGCGGCACGGCGATCATGAACCGCCTGTTCCACGACTACCAGCCCTACAAGGGTGTGATCGGTGGCCGCGTCAACGGCGTGCTGCTCGCCAACGCTCCCGGCGAAGCCGTCGCCTATGCCATGTTCAACCTGGAAGATCGCGGCCCGATGATCATCGAGCCGGGCGAAAAGGTCTATGCCGGCATGATCATCGGCATCCATTCGCGCGACAACGACCTTGAAGTCAACGTCCTGAAGGGCAAGCAGCTCACCAACATCCGCGCCGCCGGCAAGGACGAAGCGGTGAAGCTGACGCCGCCGATCCGCATGACGCTTGATCGCGCACTCTCCTGGATCCAGGACGACGAGCTGATGGAAGTGACGCCGAAGAATATTCGTCTGCGCAAGATGTATCTCGACGCAAACGATCGCAAGCGTTTCGAAAAGTCGAAGGCGGCCCTCTGAGAGCCTGGCGCAGTTTAGAGAAGTCCTTAAAACCCCGGCCCTCGCGCCGGGGTTTTTGTTGTGCGCCGCGTCGATTCCATCTTGTGACAATCGTTAAAAAAGCGTTAACTTTTGACCATCGTCCACATGTTAAGTCTGTGGGCAATGGACCGGAATGCGGTATCGCATATGGTTAATTGCCTCTGGCGGGACCAGAGTAAACGTTATGAAGACGTTGTCGATCGATGTCCGGCGGGCCGAGCCGCATGATGCCCGCGCCATATCGGAAACACACAGGCTCGCCTGGCAGCACACTTATGCGGGCATCATTCCGCATCGTGCGCTGACGCAGATGATCGAGCGGCGCGGCGAAAACTGGTGGCGCAAGGCGACGCGCGGACCGGCAACGCTGCTGGTTCTCGATGTTGCCGGCACCGTCGCCGGCTATGCGACGCTTGGCCTGAACCGCGCCCGCGCTCTGCCGCAGGAGGGTGAAATCTACGAGCTTTACCTTCGGCCCGAATATCAGGGCATCGGCCTCGGCAGGATGCTGTTCGGCGAGGCGCGCCGGCTGTTGAAGTCGCTGGGCTGCAACGGGCTGGTCGTCTGGTGCCTCGAGGAAAACGAGACCGCCGGCCGCTTCTACCGCCATCACGGCGGTGTCGATTTCTGCGAAGGCATGGAAAGTTTCGACCACAGGCAATTGAAGAAGATCGGCTTCATCTGGAGCTGAACGGTAATTCCATGCGCTGCGGCGTCCTTTGCGCGCCTAGAAAGACGCGAGGCGCTGTAGTCGGCCTTCGCCTGCCTCCTACCGGAAGTTTTTGATGTGAATGTGCGCCGCTGCAGTCAAGCATTGGCGCTGTGCGATGTTGCGTTGCCACATGAAACTGATTATCTGGCTGCGAACAAATTCAACCTCGCGGGAGTTTCCTATGCGCATCGACGCTATTTCCATCGGTAATAATCCACCTGAGGACGTCAACGTTATCGTCGAGGTTCCGGTCGGCGGTCATCCCATCAAGTATGAGATGGACAAGGAAGCCGGCACGCTGGTGGTCGATCGTTTCCTCTATACGCCGATGACCTATCCCGGCAATTATGGTTTCGTGCCGCACACGCTGTCGGAAGACGGCGACCCGATCGATGTGCTGATCGCCAGCACCCGCCCGCTGGTTCCCGGCTGCGTCATCAATGTCCGCCCGATCGGTGTCCTGAAGATGGAAGACAATTCCGGCAAGGACGAGAAGATCATCGCCGTGCCGTCGCCGAAGCTGACGCTGCGCTACGAGAAGGTGAAGGACTACACCGATCTTCCCGAGATCACGCTGAAGCAGATCGAGCACTTCTTCGAGCACTATAAGGATCTGGAGCCCGGCAAGTGGGTGAAAATCTTCGGCTGGGGCGACTCCAAGGAAGCCGGTGAACTGATCCTCGAAGCCGTCGAGCGCGCCAAGACGACGAAGGGCTGATCGTTCAGCGAAGAAACGCTTCGAGCTTTCTTGCCAAATCCTCCGGGTCGCCGTCGATCCGGAGGATTTTTTTGCGTGCGGTCTCGCCGGAGACAAAGCTGACGCTGGATTTGGGAATGCGCAGCGATTGCGCGATCAGCAGGATGAGGGCCTTGTTTGCCTTGCCCTTTTCCGGGACCGATGTGACGCGCGCCTTCAGGAGGGCCTCACCCTCGCCGTCGGCCTCGATGCCATCGATTGCGTCACGCCCGCCATTCGGCGTCAGCCGGACGGCGAGGCGCAGATGGTCATCGAAAAGGCGCCAGGGACGGCTCAAGCGACCAGCGGGTACAGCGTGGTCCAGAGCAAGGTGCGCAGGAAGAAGATGATCAGCAGCAGGATGATCGGCGAAATGTCGATGCCGCCAAGGTTCGGCAGAAAGCGGCGGATCGGCTTCAGCGCCGGTTCGGTGACGTTATAGAGAAAAGTGCCGACCGAATTGACGAACTGATTGCTGGAGTTGATGACGTTAAAGGCATAGAGCCAAGAAAAAATGGCACTGCCAATCAGGATCCAGGTGTAAATATTCAAAGCCAAATCAATGGTTTGAAACAGCGCAAACATCGTCATCTCCAAATTCGTTGTTGACAGACATGTAGACATTGGCGACTAAACGAGCAAGTGCCGTGTGGAGACGCGCGGTGAATCATGTTTAACGGGCGGCTCTGCAGCCATTGCGGCGCCCGTCTCCTCGGAAAACATCCATGTCGTTTGCGCCCACCGGAGACCGTTTTGCCGCGTTTCGGCATTCGTCCTACACGCGGTTCTTCTTCGCGCGCTTCCTGCTTTCCTTCTCGCAGCAGATCGTCAGCGTTGCCGTCGGCTGGCAGATGTACGACCAGACGGGCAAGGCGATTTATCTCGGCCTGATCGGTCTCGTGCAGTTCCTGCCGTCGCTGCTGCTCATGCTCGTCACCGGCTCGGTGGCCGACCGGTATAATCGCCGGGCGATCGCCGCGCTCTGCTCGCTGGTGAGCGCGCTCTGCACACTGGCGCTGCTGGTCATGACTATCATGGGCACCTTTACACCTCTGCCTGTTTTCGCCGTCCTTTTGATCTTCGGCATCGAACGTGCCTTCATGTCGCCGGCGGTGCAGTCGCTGGCGCCCAATCTCGTGCCGGAGCGGGCTCTTTCCAATGCGATCGCCTGGAATTCGTCGTCCTGGCAGCTTGCGGCGATCACCGGGCCGGTGCTCGGCGGCCTGCTCTACGGCGTCAGCGCGACGACCGCCTATAGTGTGGCGGTGATCTTTTCCGTGCTGGGTGCGGCCCTTCTCTACATGATCCCGAAGCCGGAGCAGAAGACGACGGGCGAAACCAAGAACTGGGCAATGATCCTCGGTGGCTTCAGCTTCATCCGCGCCGAAAGGGTGGTGCTCGGGGCGATCTCACTCGATCTCTTCGCCGTATTGCTCGGCGGCGCGACGGCGCTGATGCCGATTTTTGCGCGTGATATTCTGACACTCGGTCCCTGGGGGCTCGGGCTGTTGCGTGCCGCACCCGGCCTTGGCGCCATCGTCATGGCGATCTTCCTGGCCGCCTACCCGCTCAAACACCGCGCCGGCATCTACATGTTCATCGGCGTCGCCCTGTTCGGCCTTGGAACGATCATTTTCGGCGTGTCGACCAACACCGAGGTCTCGATCGCGGCGCTGGCGCTGATGGGGGCGGCCGACATGGTGTCGGTCTATGTGCGCGAGAGCCTGATTGCGCTCTGGACGCCGGATCATCTGCGCGGCCGGGTCAACGCCGTCAACATGGTCTTCGTCGGTGCTTCAAACGAACTCGGGGAATTCAGGGCAGGCACGATGGCATCGATCTTCGGTGCTGTGCCGGCGGTTGTTATCGGCGGGATCGGAACGCTTGCTGTGGCGGCGATCTGGGCTTCGAGTTTCCCGAAATTGCGGCAGATCGATACGCTCGACGCGCCCACCGCATAGTCGGGATCGATTTCGAAACCGATTATGCGCGAAGAGCGATAGAAGACGTCGCCTTCGCCGCCTTTCCCTCGAAGACGATGTCGAGGAATTCGGTCAGCCAGGCTCTCAGCGGCGCGTCGAACAGCATGCGGCCTTCGAGATGTTCGCGGCCCTGCTGGGCGTTCGGCAGGATGAAGCGATGGGCGCCATGCACGACCCAGCGATGCATCATCACCCGAGTGAGCTCGGCATGGAACTGCAGGCCCCAGGCGTTGCCGTCGTAGCGGAAGGCCTGGTTCGGATAGGCATCGCCTTCGGCCAGCAGGTCGGCGCCGCGCGGCAGTTCGAAACCCTCGCGATGGAAATGATAGACCATCCTCGGCCAGTGCATCAGCAGCCGGCCCTTCTCGGTCGGGTGCAGCGGATACCAGCCGATCTCCGTCGAGCCGTCGGCATTCGGCTGCACCTTGCCGCCGAGATGATGCACCAGCATCTGCGCGCCGAGGCAGATGCCGAGATAGGGGCGTTTTTCCCGCAGCGGAATATCGATCCAGTCGATCTCCTTCTTGATGAAGTCATCGGGATCATTGGCGCTCATCGGCCCGCCGAAGACCACGGCGCCGGCATGGTCTTCGAGCGTCGTCGGAAGCGGCTCGCCGAGAACCGGGCGACGAATATCGAGGCGGTAGCCCTTTTCGACGAGCAATTGGCCGACACGGCCGGGGCTCGATCGCTCCTGATGCAGGACGATAAGGATCGGGCGCCCGTCGCGGTTCGGGTTCTGCTCAGTCGGCATCATCTTGCGCAACCTGGACATCCGTCACCCTGGCGGCGGCCTCCTGCCGCTTCTGGATGCGCTCGCGCGAGGAGACGCCAAGCAGATCGGCGATACGCCAGATCACATGGTCTTCCATCTCGCTGCGTTCGCCATCGGCATAGACGATGTCCCAGAGGATGCCGATCAGCTCCAGCCGTTGCTCGGTATTGAGATGGCGTTTCAGGTCGGCGGTGAAGCGATAATAATCGACGGCGGTGCTTTCGGCCTCCAGACCGGCGGCCATCAGAGCATCGAGCTGTTTGCCGTCGAGGGCATACTGCTCCTTCAGGAGCTTGCGCAGCCGCTTCTTCTCGCTGGCTTTGATCTGACCGTCGGCCTCCATGACCTGCATGCAGAGCGCTGCCACTGCGATGCGCGGATCATCAGGGGCAAATCCTTTCTTCGGGTGGTCGGCGGTGAGCTTTTGGAAGAATGCCTGAAAGCGTTCGAACATGCGGTTTTCGTTCCATTTCAGAAAAGGCGGAGCCGTGTCTTGGGTTCCGGTTCCACCCTGGGATCGCGAACGCCGGGATCATCCGGCAACCCGCCAAAGAAAGGTTTTGCCTCATTCGGCGCCGGCGCTTTATCGCTCACGGCCGGTTCGACGGGTTTCGATTTTGCCGGCGCTGGTGCCGGCGTGGGGCGCACAGCCTCGGCAATCGTCGCAGCGCGTTCCAGCTCGATGATGCGATGGTCGTTGACGGGGCTTTCCGGCCTGACGTCACGCAGCGGCGGCAGCGTCTTCAGAGCCGTTTCGATCGAGGCCGGCGTCGAACCGTCTTCGAGCGGACCTTCGATCTGGCCGAAAGGCGCCTTCCATTCGAAGGCGTCGAGACGGCCGGTCACCGGCGATATCGGCAGCCATTTGTCGGAGACGAAACCATCCGCCACCCAGGCCGGATCGCGCGGCGCCTTGAGCGCCTGGGCCAGCCAGTGGCGCACGCGGCCCTGGTCGCCGGTCTCGGCCTCTTCGATGTCGGCCAAGAGCAGGAAGGCGGCTTCACGGGGCTGCATGCGCGCCGCCGCTTCCGCCTTGGCGCGCGCCTTGGCGAATTCCTGCGCGTCGAGTGCCGCCTGAGCGACGACGAGAAGGGATTCGACACTGTTCGGGCGCAGCCCTTCCAGCCGCTCGGCACGCTTCAGTCGGTCGAGCGTGGAATCGCCGCTGCGGGCCCTGACATAGGCCTGGCCGATCTCCGAATGCGGTGCCGATTTCCAGGCCTGTTCGAGGAGCGAGGCGGCTTTGCGCACGCCGCCTTCGCGGAACAGCGCCTTTGCAGCGACGAGAGCTGCCGGAATGAAATCGGGGGCGAGCTTCAGCGCCTGCTGGGCGTCGTCGCGAGCACCGGCCGGGTTGCTTTCCAGCTTCTCGCCGGCGCGCGCCGTCAGCAAGACGGCATGCAGACGGTTGGCTTCGGCCTTTTCGACGACGCGGGCAGCCTTCTGCTGTTCGAGCAGACGGATCGCATCGTCCCAGCGGCCGGCCTGGCTGCGATATTCGAGTGTCGCCTGGGCGGCCCAAGGCAGATAGGGCGCGTTGTCGGCCGCCTTTTCGGCATATTGGCGGGCCGCCTCGTTGGCCCCGAGACGGCGGGCTTCGAGATAAAGGCCGCGCAGGCCGAGTTCGCGCGTCTCGGGATCGTTGGCCATGGCCTCGAACTTGGCGCGCGCCTCGTCATGGCGGCCTTCGATCAGGGCCGCCTGAGCTTCGAGCAGGTTGATCAGAGGCTCCTGATCGGCGCGGATGAGGCCGCGCGAGCGGGCGGCCATCTTGCGGGCAAGCAGGGCATTGCCGGCGCCGGCGGCGATCAGGCCCGTGGACAGCGCCTGATAACCGCGGTCGCGCTTGCGGGCGCGGAAATATCGCGTCACCGAATGCGGCGAGGTCCAGACCAGGCGGACGAACCACCAGGCGATCATCACGGCGGCGATGAGAGCGATGATGGCGCTGGCGGCAACGATCAGCTTCGTCTGGTAGATCTGGCCCTCCCAGATCAGCGAGAGATCGCCGGGGCGATCGGCAAGCCAGGAGAAGCCATAGGCGAGAAGCAGCACGAAGAGGGCGAAGGCGACAAGGCGGATCAGCATGGTTTTATCCTTCCTTGCCGGTGCCGGAAACGGCTTTCGACAGCGCGCCCCCGACCAGTTCCTCGACGCGGATGCGCGCTTCGAGCGATTGCTTGAAGGCGGTCGACGCCTGCTTGCCGAGGGCGGGCAGATTGTTCCATTCGGCGGAAGCGCCGGGCAGGTCACCGCTCTTCACTTTGTCCTCCATGCGGGCAGCAATGGCTTCGACGCTTTCACCCTGGATATTGCCGACGGGGCGAACGCTCACCAGCGACTTGGCGCTCGACATCAGCCGGTCCGACCAGCTCTGGTTCGGATCCGGCTGGTTGACGGCTTCGACGATCGCGGTGGCGACATCGGGAACCGCTGCCACCAGTTCGGCGCGTGAGGGAATGCCGGTCTCGGCAAAGGCGCGGAGGTCGGCGACAGCAGGATCGTCGGGCGCGACGCCGGCGAAAGTGTCGAGTTCGGCCACAAACGGACCGCCGCGATCGATCGCCGCCTTAAGGGCGGCGGCCGCGATCGCCCGGGCGACGGCGACGTCCTCGCGCGGCTCGTTCAGCTTCTTTTCGGCCTCTTCGAGGCGCTTGGATATATCGGCGCCGTTCGTCGTCTGCTGTTCGGAAGACTGGGCAAGTGTGGCGCGCAGCTGATCGACCTGGCCGGTCAGTTCCGCAATCTTCTGGTTGAGCGCCTCGACATTTGCCGAATCGGCCGGTGCACCGGCTGCGGGAGCCTTCGCCGCCGATTCCAGCGCAGCGACGCGCTTCTCGAGCGCGCCGTCATCCGTGCTCGCCGGGTTGGCGGCAAGGTTGGCGACGGCCTGTTTCAGGCCGTCGATCTCGCCGGAAAGCTCGGCGGTCTCCGGCGAGGTCGCCTGTGGCGCAGACGAGCTCGGGAGGTAACCGGCATACTGGATGGCGCCGGCACCGAGCAGCGCCACGAGGCCGCCGAAGATGCCGGCGGCAATGAGACCGGAGGTGCCGCCGCTCTTCGGCGCGGGCTGTTCGGGAGGCGGGGTGTAGGACGGTTCCGAAGCTACCGGTTCCTCCTCCAGCGCCTCCGCCGCAGGCTTTTCTTCATGTTCGGCATGCGAGGCAGCTTCGGTTTCGGGCGTCAGGCCGTCGTCCGTGGCGGCGGTAGTGTCGGCATCACCGGCTGGGCTCTCTACCGGCTTTTCGGTATCGGCTGCGGAGGCGAATTCCTGTGCATCGAGGTCGATCGTGACCGGCTCGTCGGCGCTCTTCGAATGGCGTGGCGGGTTTCCCGATACCATGAGGTCCTCTTTATCCTGCATTGCAACGAAACTAGACAGTGATCCCAGTTAAGGGAAGAGGTTAGATCAAATTTGGGCAGTTAGAGCCTCAAAGCAGCGACAAAAGGCTTCTCTCATCCGGCATTGGCGCAATCGTCACGTTTTTTCGGAGTACTGCCGGAACGGCCCCCGCCACCGCCTCGCTCAGGCAAAGGAGGCGAATTGTGCTGCGCTTCGGTAGGGCGGACCGCGGCTCCGGCAGGCGAAAGAAATCCTCAGCCGTCTGGCGGGAATAGAAGAGGATGACGTCCGGGCCACCGTCAGCGAAGATCGCGTCGACCTCGGCAGAATCGGGGACGGCCGATTGCATGCGATAACATTCGGCGACGGAAAATTGGATGCCAAGCTCGCGCAATCTTCCTTCGAAAGTTTCGGCGCGCGGGGTGCCGGCAAGATAGAGCAACCCGTCGGCTCCCTGCGCCGCGATGAGATCGGCAAGATCGCGGCCGTTGCCCGCGGATGCGGCGACATATCGGAAGCCAAGGCTGCGCGCCTCTCCCGCCGTCGTCTCCCCGACCGCGAAAAACGGGCGGCTAAGATGCGGACGAAGCTGCTCACCGAGGGCGGAAACGACCCTGATCGCTTCGGCGCTGGTCACCGCGATTGCGCCGCTGGTGGTCGCCAGGGCCGCTGCGGCGGCGGCGCTGTCGTGCAGCGGCTGACGCAGCGGCAGCAGCAAGGGCTCGTGGCCCATATCGCGCAAACGTTGTGCGGTTCTCGTCGCCGAATGGGCGGGGCGGGTGACGAGCACGCGCATCAGCCGCCTCAGTGCCAATCGTCGAAAAAGGCGCTGCCTGCCCTTGCGCGCACGTCCTGGCCGGCGCGGGTGCCGAGTGCTGCCGCGTCGCGGCGGTGGCCGTCGGTCGTCACGGCATGCTGGCTGCGGCCGTCGGGGGTGATGATGAGGCCGGAGAAGCGGATCAGGTCGCCTTCGCAGACGGCATAACCGCCGATCGGCGTGCGGCAGGAGCCGTCGAGTGCGGCGAGGAAGGCGCGTTCGCAGGAGACAGTGTCGAAAGTCGTGATATCGTTGACCGGTGCCAGCAGATCGTCGACCCTGGCATCGCCGATGCGGCTTTCGATGCAGATCGCCCCCTGCGCCGGCGCCGGCGGGAAGGTGTCGGGATCGAGGATATCGGTCAGCACATCGACCTTGCCGAGACGCTTCAGGCCGGCCAGCGCCAGCAGGGTCGCGTCCACCTGGCCCTCCTCGAGCTTGCGCAGGCGCGTTTCCACCAGGCCGCGGAAGGTGATGACGTTAATGTCAGGCCGCATGCGGCGGATCAGCGCCTGGCGGCGCAGCGACGAGGAACCAACGGTGGCGCCATGCGGCAGGTCGATCAGTTTGCGCGCGGTGCGACCGATGACGGCGTCGCGGATATCCTCGCGCGGCAGATAGGCGGAAAGATGAAGGCCCTCGGGCAGGTGCGTCGGCATGTCCTTGGCGGAGTGCACGGCGAAATCCAGCTCGCCAGCGGCAAGCTTCTGTTCGAGCTCTTCGGTGAAGAGGCCCTTGCCGCCAATCTCGGAAAGCGACCGGTCGGTGATGCGGTCGCCCTTGGTCGTCAGCACGACGATCTCGAACATTTCTTCGGGCAGATGATGCGCCGCCATCAGCCTGTCGCGGGCCTCATGCGCTTGGGCAAGCGCCAGCGGGCTACCCCGCGTGCCGATCCGGAAAGGTTTTGTTTGCATCCGCTCAATTCCGTTGTTACCGGAGTTCTCGTAAACGGGTTTCCATCCCATCGCAATCAACGAACAGGCTTCATGGTTCCCTTTCTACGCATCCTTGGCATCGAAACAAGCTGCGACGAGACCGCCGCCGCCGTCGTCGAGCGCGATGCGGAGGGGCATTCCAACGTGCTGTCGGACGTGGTGCTGTCGCAGCTCGACGAGCACAGCGCCTATGGCGGCGTGGTGCCGGAGATCGCCGCGCGCGCCCATGTCGAGGCGCTGGACGAGCTGATCGAAGAGGCGCTGAAGCGTGCCAATGTGTCGCTGGGCGATGTCGACGCCATTGCCGCCACCTCGGGGCCGGGGTTGATCGGCGGGCTGCTCGTGGGGCTGATGACCGGCAAGGCGATCGCCAGAGCCGCCGGCAAGCCGCTCTATGCGGTCAACCATCTCGAAGGCCATGCGCTGACGGCGCGGCTGACGGACGGGCTGTCTTTTCCCTATCTGATGCTGCTCGTCTCCGGCGGCCATACCCAGCTCATCCTGGTGCGCGGCGTCGGGCAATACGAGCGCTGGGGCACGACGATCGACGATGCGCTCGGCGAAGCCTTCGACAAGACGGCAAAGCTGCTCGGCCTGCCCTATCCCGGCGGACCGGCGGTGGAGCGGATGGCGCGGGACGGCAATCCCGATCGTTTCAATTTTCCGCGGCCGCTGGTCGGCGAGGCAAGGCTCGATTTCTCCTTTTCCGGCCTGAAGACGGCCGTGCGGCAGGCGGCACAGGATATCGCGCCGCTCAGCGATCAGGACGTGGCGGATATTTGCGCCTCGTTCCAGAAGGCGATTTCGCGGACGCTGAAGGATCGCATCGGCCGCGGCCTGCAGCGCTTCAAGACGGAATTTCCGGCGACATTGCCTGCTCCTGGGCCTGCTACCGGCTCTGCTGCTGGCGAAAAGCCGGCACTCGTCGTTGCTGGCGGCGTCGCCGCCAATCTTGAACTGCGCGGCACGCTGCAGGCGCTGTGCGACAAGAATGGCTTCCGCTTCATTGCGCCGCCGCTGCACCTCTGCACCGACAATGCCGTGATGATCGCCTGGGCGGGACTGGAGCGGATGGCAGCGGGTGCCGCGCCGGATGCGCTCGACGTACAGCCGCGGTCGCGCTGGCCGCTCGATTCCAACGCGGAAAGGCTGGTCGGTTTCGGAAAAAGAGGAGCCAAGGCATGAGCGAAAACATCGCCGTCGTCGGATCGGGGGCTTTCGGCACGGCGCTTGCCGCCGTCATCGCCCTTGCCGGGCGCAGTGCGGTGACGCTTGTCGGGCGCAATCCGGCGCTGATGGAAGATCTGAAGAGCGAGCGGCTGCATGATGCGGTGCTGCCCGGCATTTCTCTGCCTGACACGCTGGAATTTTCCGCCGAGGCGGATGCAATCACCGGCGCCTCCATTGTGCTTTTTGCGATGCCGTCGCAGGCGCAGGCCGATGCGGCGCGGCAATACGGACCGTATCTTTCCAAGGATGCTGTCGTCGTCACCTGCGCCAAGGGCATCGAGCGGGCGACGGGCAATCTTCTGACGGATATGCTGGAACGTGAACTGCCGGACCATTCCGTCGCGGTGCTCTCAGGCCCGGGTTTTGCCGCCGATATCGCCAAAGGCCTGCCGACGGCGATGGCGATTGCGGCAGCCGACATGGAGACGGCGGAGCGGCTGGCGCAGGCCATATCAGGCCGGACCTTCCGGCTCTATGCCTCCAGCGACCGGATCGGCGTGCAGCTCGGCGGCGCGCTCAAGAATGTGCTGGCGATCGCCTGCGGCATCGTCGAAGGCCGTGGCATCGGCGATTCCGCGCGTGCGGCGCTGATTGCGCGCGGGCTTGCGGAAATGTCGCGTTTCGTCGTCGCCAAGGGCGGCCAGGCGGATACGGTGCGCGGGCTTTCCGGGCTCGGCGATCTGGTGCTGACGGCGACGAGCCATCAATCGCGAAACCTGCGCTTCGGCATCGCGCTCGGGCGCGGCGACAAGACCGATCCGCTGCATGGCGCGCTGGTGGAAGGCGCGTTTGCCGCCTCCGTCGCCTCGCGGCTGGCGGCGGAGTTGAAGGTCAGCATGCCGATCACCGATGCCGTTTCCGCCATCATCGACGGCAGGCTCGATATATCAGAGGCGATCGAGCAGCTGATGACGCGTCCGATCACCACCGAATAGGAGACAGACATGCTTTTCGCCCTTCTCTGCAAGGACAAACCGGGACATCTGAACGTGCGGATGGATACGCGTCCGACACATATCGAGCATCTGAACAAGCTGAATGCCGAGGGGACGCTGAAGATCGCCGGCCCATTTCTCGACGATGACGGCAAGCCCTGCGGCAGTCTGATCATCGTCGAAGCGGAATCGAAAGAGGCGGCGCGGGCGCTTGCCGATGCCGACCCTTACGCCAAGGCCGGGCTGTTCGAAAGCGTCGAGGTCCAGGCCTACAACTGGGTCTTCAACAAACCGGAGGCGTGAACATGGCGCACTGGCTCTATAAATCCGAACCCGCCTCCTGGTCCTGGGAGCAGCAGAAGGCTGCCGGCGAAAAGGGCACGGAATGGACCGGCGTCCGCAACTACCTGGCACGCAACAATATGCGGGCGATGCAGATCGGCGACAAAGGCTTCTTCTACCATTCCAATGACGGGCTGGAGATCGTCGGCATCGTCGAAGTCTGCGCCCTCTCCCATCCCGATTCCTCCGCCAAGGGCGATCCGAAGTGGGATTGCGTCGATATCCGCGCCGTCATGGACATGCCGAAGCCGGTGACGCTGAAGGATGTCAAGGCGAGCGAGAAGCTTGCCAAGATGGCGCTCGTCACCTCGATGCGGCTGTCGGTGCAGCCGGTGACGGAAGAAGAATATCTCGAAGTCTGCCGCATGGGCGGGCTGGACAATCCGCCGCGTTGAAGACCGATCCCGAAGCCTTCATCCGCGCCAATACCAGCCTGATGCCGCCGCCGCATGTGCCGGAGATTTCGCTCTATCTGGCGAGCGAGGCGCATGAACTCTGGCTGAAGACGGAGGAGGAGCTGGAGGCGATCGGTCTGCCGCCACCCTTCTGGGCTTTTGCCTGGGCGGGCGGTCAGGGACTGGCGCGCTACATCCTCGACCAACCGGAAACGGTGCGCGGCAAGCGCGTGTTCGATTTCGCCAGCGGTTCCGGCCTTGTCGGCATTGCGGCTGTGATGGCCGGTGCCCGCAAGGTCACCGCCTGCGATATCGATCCCTGGGCGCAAGCCGCAGTCCGGATGAATGCCGAGGCCAATCGCGTTTTGCTCGGATTTACCGGCGCCGATCTGATCGGCCAGGCCGTCGATGCGGATATCGTGCTTGCCGGCGACGTCTTCTACGACCGCGCTTTCGCCGATGCGCTCGTTCCCTGGTTCGCGATGCTGGCGGCCGAGGGCAAGGCGGTGCTTGTCGGCGATCCCGGACGCAGTTACCTGCCGCGGGGTCGGCTGGAATTCTGCGCGGTTTACGAGGTGCCGGTGACGCGGGCGCTAGAGGACAGCGAAATCAAGAGGACGACGGTGTGGCGCTTCGCTCCCTAGGTCGGGCCGACATTCAGGTTTCGATCGCGCGGGCTGTTCTATGTTGGCATCCCAGCAAGCACTCGCCGATTGTTTTTTTGCCAGTCAAGCCTTTTCGAAGAGCGGCGAAATTACCATTTCCGGCACCAGCACCAGGCCCTTGTCGGTTATCCGGATTTCCGGGATGACCGACAGCGGGATAAGGTTGAAGCCCATATAGGCAATGGTGCAGCCTGCCTTTTCCCACTCGAGCTTCAAGGCCTTTACCTCGTCCGCGACCCGGTGCACGCGCTGGTCGGACAAGAGCCCGGCGATCGGCAGCGGCACCATGGCCGTCACCTTGCCGTCCATGACGACACAGACGCCACCCTGCCTTTCTTCGATCGCGTCCAGCGCCACCTGCATGTCGGCGGCATTGGTGCCGGCGACGATGATGTTATGGCTGTCGTGGCCGACCGAGGATGCGACCGCGCCCTGTCTGAGCCCGAAGCCGTTGAGCAGTCCGTGGGCGACATTGCCGGCTGACTTGCCGTGGCGCTCCACCACCGTCACGAAGCAGAGGTCGTGCCTGTCGAAATGCGCCTGCCAGTCATTGGCCGGCTCCAGCGTGACGGTGACGTGGCCGAGGGTAATGCCGGGCAGCTCCGTCTTGATCGTATGAGCGACGACCGTCTCCGTCGGCAGGTCCGGTGTCAGCTTGAGATTTTTGGGCAGCTTGACCGTGTGGTAGGCGGCATCCGGATAGCGGTACGGTTTCGACAGAGCTTCGTCGAGGATCGGCGTGATCTTCTTGCTGTCGACGACGAGTTTGCCACCATACCAGGTGCTGACCGGCGTAAGGTCGTCGCTGAGAAGCACCAGATCGGCCCGGCGCCCGCCGCCCAGACCGCCGATTTCGCCTTCCATGCCGAACCGCGTCGCGCCGTGCAGCGAACCCATCGCCCAGGCCTCTTCCGGCCTCATGCCGTATTTCACGGCTTCGCGCGTTACCCAGTCCAGGCCGAAGGCGAGCAGATCTTCCGCATCACGGTCGTCGGTGCAGACGGCGACGCGCTTGTGGGAGGCGCCGAGCTCGGTGATCGTCTTGATCGCCTGCGGCAGCGAATGCCAGGGAGTCGTCGGCGGGCCGCCGCGCAGGAAGATCCACACGCCGGCTTCCAGCAGGTCGTCGGCAATATCGCGGTCGATGGCTTCATGCGTGTCGGTAACGCCGGATGCGGCATAGGCGGCAACGAACTCTCGTCCGTAGACATGGCCCGACACCGGCCTGCCGCGCTCGAGTGCTGCAGCCAGGACCGCATGGCTGCGCTCGTCGCCCATCGCAACGGGGACGAAATCCATCTTCTCACCGAGAGCCACGGCTTCCGGCCATTTGTCGAACAGGGCGGCGATCTTGTCCGGCGTCAGGTCGCCGCCGGCTGTTTCCAGGTCCGGCGTCGTCGCCGGCACGGTGCTCGGCACGGTCAGGAAGATCGACAGCGGCGCCTGCCGCGCATCCTCGAGCATGGCCTCGACGCCGGCGACGTCCATGACGTTGCCGATCTCGTGGCTGTCGCAGAAGATCGTCGTCGTGCCGTTGAGGAGTGCAGCTTCCGCATAGGCGCAGGCCGTCACCATCGAGGATTCGATATGGATATGCGGATCGACCAGACCCGGGGCGATGATGCCGCCTCTGGCGTCGTAGAGCTTGGCGCTCCCGCCTCTGTAGCTGCCGGCTGGCTTCACGGCTGCAATGCGGCCCCCCGAAATCCAGACTTCCCGTCCGTCGAGAAAGCGCTCCGAATAAGTGGACAGGACGCGCGCGCCCTGGATGACCAGGTCGGGTTCGCGACGAGCGGAGGCGACATCCGCAAGACGGCGGGTCATGGTCGAGAGCGGCTGAACGGAGAAGCGGGTAAGCGTGCTCATGAAAACCTCATTTCCAGGACTCGGGGAGGAAAGGCCAGAGTGTAGGGAACGCGGTCGAGGGAAGGAAGCACGAATAGCTCTTGTCTCTGGCGCAGATGCCTGACTGCTGGAACGCGGCAACAGGCGCGTTCCGATCATTCGCGATCGCCCGGGCCAGAAGGCGTCAGTCTGCGATCAAGGCAGCTTCATAGACCATCGTCGCGGCGGCAAGATCAGCCAACGCCGTTCCGACTGCCTTGTAAAGGGTGATTTCATCGTCGGACGTCCGCACCGGAATATCCCGGCGGCACAGCTCATCAAGTGTCGCACGCACTGCATCTGTAGACATGACGCCAGCCCTGATCGGCTGAACCAGATCGCCTGCTTCGTGAAGGGCTTCGTGCGTGTCGATATAGACCGAGGAGCGCCGAAGCGCTTCGTCATCGGCCTCGCGCATCGCCGGCGTGAAGCCGCCGATCAGATCGACATGGGTGCCCGGCTTCAGCCATTCGCCCCGGATAAGCGGTGCGGTCGCCAGCGTCGCTGCGCTGACGATATCGGCTTGCCGCGTCGCGGCTTCCAGATCCGTGACGGCAGTGGCCTGGAGGCCTCGTTGCCGAAGGCTCTGCGCCAGCCGTTCCGCGCTGGCGGGATCGATATCCCAGATATCGACATGCGCGATCGGCCGGACGGCGCGGTAGGCATCGGGTATGAGGCTCGCGACGCGGCCTGCGCCGATCACCAGCAGACGGTGCGCGTCCTTTCGAGCGAGATAGTCCGCGGCAAGGGCCGATGCCGCCACCGTACGGCGCGCCGTGATCGTGTTGCCGTCAAGGAGCGCAAGCTGCATCCCGGTCCGGCCATCATAGAGCATGTAGGTCGAGGTCAAACCGGGAATGCCGCGCGCCGTGTTTCCGGGAAAGACGGTAACGATCTTGATGCCAAGGTAGCGCTCCGACCGGTGCGTTTCATGCCAGGCCGGCATCAGAAGCAGCGTCGCATCCGGCTCGCCGCTATTGGCTATCGTGTGGTGATGCCGTACCGGCACAACACAGCCTTCGGCAAATGCTTGCCGCAAAGTCGCAACCAGCGCGTCGAAAGGCAGAAGCTCGCCCGTTGTCCGGGCATCGAGAATACGGATTTGTGTGTCGGTCATTGAAGCGATCTCTCAGTGAGTTCTGACTGCTGGATAAAGCGAGTTCTGTGTGATTGAACGAGGCCGCGTCGCCGCTGCGCGGCGCACCAGTTTTTCAACCGGCATCGGCCCTTTGGACATTCCGTTGCGATCGGAATGCGGGGGCAACGCGGCACCGCTCAGCCAAACGCCGCCTTCTTCTCCAGAATTCTGGCGTATTGCGTCAGCGGATAGCACAGGGCGAAGAAGATCACGGCGACGAGACCGTAGACCTTGAAAGGTTCGAAGGTCGCGTTGTTGATGGCGTTTGCGGTCTTCAGCAGTTCTTCGAAGCCGAGGATCGAGGCCAGTGCGGTGCTCTTGATCAACTGAACCAAGAACCCGACGGTCGGCGCGCGCGTGATCCGGAAAGCCTGCGGCAGGATGATAAGGCGAAGTTCGAGGAGACGGTGCAAACCCAGGCTGGCTGCGGCGTCCCATTGCCCGCGCGGCACCGCCTCGACGCCGCTCCGCCAGATTTCGGCCAGATAGGCACTGGCATAGAACGTCAGGCCGCAGACGGCGGCAGTCCATGACTCGATGCGGAAACCGAGCATCGGCAGGCCGAAGAACATCAAAAAGAGCTGCATGAGAAGCGGCGTTCCCTGAAACAGGGCAATGTAGCCGGACGCGAAGCTGCGCGGCCAGCGCGTTTTCGATATCCGTGCAGAGAGGATCGCCAGGCCAACGATGGCGCCGCCGGCAAAGGCTGCGAGCGAAAGCAGCAGCGTCCAGCGTGTTGCGAAGACAAGATTGCGCAGAATGTCCCAGAAGGTGAACTCAATCATGCCAGACCGGCTCCCAGAAAACGGCGTTTCCCGGCGAAAAGGAGCCGGCGAAGTGCGGCGGACATCAAAAGGTAGATCAACGTCGCCACCAGATAGGTCTCGAAGGAGCGGAAGGTCCGCGACTGAAGCAGATCGGCCTCCTGCGCCAGCTCGCGGACGGATATTTGCGATACCACCGCCGATTCCAGCATCATGATGATGATCTGGCTCGTCAGTGCCGGAAAAATGATGGCGAGCGCTTGCGGCAGAATGATCTTGAAGAACACCAGCCGAGGTCTGAGGCCGAGTGCCTGTGCCGCCTCCTTCTGGCCTCTCGGTATGGCATCGAGCCCGGCCCCGACCACCTCGATCGTGTAGGCCGCCATGTTGAGGGTCATGGCAAGAACTGCGGCAGAGATCGGATCAAGGCGAATGCCGAGGCTGGGCAAGCCAAAGAAGATGAAGAACAGCTGCACCAGGAATGGCGTATTGCGCATGACTTCCACATACAGGCCGACGGCCTTGCGCAACCATGGATAAGGTCCCCGGCGCGCGGCCGCGCCGAGAACGCTGAGAACGATCCCGAGGACCGATGTGGAGGCCGTCAGTGCAAGCGTCGTGCCCGCGCCATAAGCCAGAGCGCCCATTCCGTCCCATAGCCAATTGAAATCGAGGCTGTATCTCATCGCTTGTCCTTTGGAGCCGGATGACCTGGGTTGGGTCGGCCCGAAATCTGGATCCGCCTCTCAACCAAAGAATTGGAGCATGATGCCGCCGGAATCGCTTGCGGTTTTCGACATCATGCTCTGGTGGGTGGGAGACCGCCTCGTCAGTCCTTCAGGTTTTCAGGGTTGAGCGGTGCTTTCAGCCAGCTTTTCGAGCTTGCGTCGAGTGAACCATCGGCGATCATTGCGGCGACGCTGTCATTGACGGCCTTCTTCAGGCCCTCCTCGCCCTTGCGGAGCGCGATATGCGAGGGCGAGCTGAGGAGCTGGAATTTCTGCTCCGGCTTCAGTTCGTCCTGTCGTGCCAGAACCTGCGCACCGACATCGTTGCCGACGACCATCAACTGGGTCTGGCCGGATATGAAGGCCTGGATGACCGAATTGTAGTTCTCGAAACGCTGGATCGCGGCCGAACCGGGGGCGGCGGCGGTCAGCGAGGTGTCTTCGAGCGTCCCGCGATTGACGGCGACGGTCTTGTCGGCAAGGTCTTCCTTGCCGCTCACCTTCAGCGCAGCCGGACCGATGACGGCGATATAGTAGGGGGCGTACGGGGCGGCAAAATCGATAACCTCGGCACGCTCCTTCGAATAGCCGACGCTCATCAGCAGATCGACGCGGTCGTCGTTCAGGTAGGCGATCCTGTTCTGACCAGTCACGCTCACGAGATTGAGTTTCACGCCGAGCCCGTCGGCGATCTTCTGGGCGACGTCGACGTCATAGCCTTTGATGCTCATATCGGCGCTTGCCGAAGAGAAGGGCGGGAAATCGGAGAAGATGCCGATGTTGATCTCGCCTGCGGCTTTGATATCGGCAAGTTCGTCAGCCTGTGCGGCCCCTGCCAGGATGCCGAATACGGCAATTGCCGCGGTGGCGGCGTAGCGCAATTTCATAAGAGCAGTCATGTCGTTCCCCTTTTTTGAGACGTGTTGTGCGACAGGTGATGGATGGCAGCGGACACGAGGCACGCTGCCGGTGTGAAGCTGGTTCTCAGGTCATGTTTGTCCTGACCGCGGGACTGAACATCGCGAGGCACAGGAGTTCGAACAGGACCTGCGCGGCGATCTGCGCGGTGTTGGTGGTGTTGTCGTATTGCGGCGCGATTTCCACGACGTCGCCGCCGACGAGGTTGATGCCTTTGAAGCCGCGCAGCAGGGTCAAGGCCTCCCTCGGCTGAAGCCCGCCCACTTCCGGCGTGCCGGTTCCCGGAGCGAAGGCCGGATCGAGGCTGTCCACGTCGAAACTGAGATAGGTCGGACCGGCGCCGACAACCTCCAGAGCCTTTGCGATCACGGCCTTGAGGCCCATCTCCGCCACCTCTTCCGCGTGGATGACGGTCATGCCGGAGGCAAAGGAGAACTCCCAGAGATATTCGCCGCCGCCGCGGATGCCGATCTGGATCGTCCGCTTCGGATCGAGCACACCGGCCAGAACCGCCTCGCGGAACGGCGCGCCGTGATGGAACTTGGAGCCCTCATAGGGACCTGCGGTGTCGCAATGAGCGTCGATGTGGATCATGCCTACGGGCTCGCTGGCCGCCAGGCCCTTGAGAATGGCGCCGGAGATCGAATGGTCGCCGCCGACCGACAGCGGGATGACCCCGGTTGCCGCGATCATCCGGTAGCAGGCCTCGATGTCGGCATGGCATTCGGCCAGGTCGAACCGGCTGCGCATCGGCACGTCGCCGACATCGGCGACTTTCAACCCTCCCATCGGCGCGACACGCAGAACATGCTCGTAGGGGCCGACACGCTCGATCGCCCGGACGGCCCGCGGCCCCAGCCGCGCGCCGGCGCGATTGGTGACGCCGAGGTCCATCGGCACACCGATCAGAGCCACGTCAAGCGCCTCAAGCACCTCGGGCCGCAAGCCATTCTCGATGAAACGGGCGTCCAGAAAGGTCGCAGGATCGGCAAAGGGCCATTTGCGGCTGTCGCCGTCCTTGAATACGCTCGCCGCCACGGCGCGGAAGTGCGGATCTTCCATCTCCCCGCCTGCGGCGCTGCCGAAGCGCTTTCTCAAGTTTTCCAGAAAATCCCGATCAATGGTCAAGGCAGGCTCCCACGTATTGATGCTGCCATCATCATCAGCGCCGCACGCTTCTCTTGGAACCGCGAAAATTCGAGAGGGGATATAACGATTGCTGATAGCTCGGATCCGCCGAGGCGCCGCGATGCGGGTCGTGCGTTCATCGGTACGTTCAGAAAACTTTATAACCCGGCGAGAATTTTCCCACTACCGCGGTCGGCAACCTCCCAGCAGTCTCCGATACGAACGGTCCGGCAGAGGGCCGACAACAAAGGGAACCTACCATGTTGCACGATATGACACGCCGCCGCTTCCTCGGATCCGCCGCTGCCGCGGGGATTGCCGGCACGATGACCGGGTTTGCGCGATCCGCCGCTGCCGGCAGCGGCAATCTCACCGCCGTCGAATGGGGCGGCGATGTCGTCGAGGCCATGAAGCAGATTGCCGCCGACCAGAATGCGGCGACGTTCAACTGGGTTCTCCATCAGGGCGGCGCAGGCGCGATCCTGCCAAAGATCAAGGCCGTCTGGCCGAATGTCGACTACGACTATGTCGCCGGCTGGGAGGGCTCATTCAACAGCATGGTGAAGGAGGATTGGCTCGAGACCATCAATCCTGCCGATGTTCCCAACCTTGCGAATATTCCCGAGAAAATCATCATTCGGGACGGCAAGGGGAATATCAAAGCGGTCCCACGCGCCGTTGGCGGCATGTATTTCGGCGCCCGAACCGACACGGCTCCGATCGCTGTGAAGACCATCGATGATCTGCTGAGCCCCGATCTTAAGGGGGCGATCTGCTGGCCAGGCCCGACACAGAGCATGATGCTCCAGATCGTCGCGCTCGCCCTTCACGCCGGCGGCAGTGAAACGAATATGGAACCCGGGTGGAAGCTCATGACGGAACTGGCGAAATCCGGCAATATCGGCCGCGTCGCCATCACCGATATCGATTTCACCAATTCGTTGACGTCGGGCGAGACCTCCGTCGGCTTCTTCGCTGAGCCCGGCTGGGCGGCCGTGGCGAAGAACTTCCCGGTTACGCGTTTCACCAAGGACAGTAACTTCAAGGCCTTCCTCTACCAGAGCGGTTTCGGCGTGCTGAAGAATAGGCCGAACACCAAGGCGACACTCGATTTCGTCAACTTCGCGATCAGCCCGGACATGAACTCGCTCTACGCCAAAGTGGCGGGCGAAGCGCCGTTGAACAGCAAGGCGGTCACCCCCGACAATCTCAAGCATCTGTCCTTCACGTCGGACGAGTTTTCGAGCTTCGTCTATGTGCCGGACTACAATGTCGTTCTCGAACAGCAGGATGCCTGGTCCAAGCGCTGGGAACAGGACATCGCTCCGTTGCTCTAAGGCACCTCGCGGCAGGTTATCGAAGGCGCGAGGCGGGCTTCGATAACCTCCCTTTCTCATGCCCCGCAAGGGCGAGGAAAAGGCTGTTTCACCATGACCAAAGCAAGGCGGCAACCCGTTGCCATTTCTATTCCTGATCGCCGAGATGTCGCCCTGACGCTCGGACCAGCCCTGCTGGTGTTCGCCTTCGGTTTTCTGTCGCCATTAGTCAATCTGGCAATCGAAAGCTTGAAGGAGTTTACGCCGGGGCGCGTCGGTTCCGTTGAAAATGCCGCGGCGACAGTTCAAAACTACTATGAGCTGGCAAACCAGGCGTTTGCGAGCGTCCTGCTGACGACTTTCTGGATCGGTGGAGCTGCCGCGATCATCGGCCAGCTCGTGGCATTCCCGCTGGCCTACTTCATCGTACGGCGCATTTCCCCGCGGATGCGGGCGCTCACTCTCGGCTTTTTGATTACGCTTGTTCTCTCCAGCGTCCTGATCAAGACCTATGCGATCGAACTGACCTTCGGGTCGGTCGGCATCTTCCGCCCCTTCCTCTTGACACTTGGCCTTTCGCCCAACAGCCGCGAATATATCAATATCGTCGTGACTGCGGGTCTGGTTCACTCGATCATACCGGTCGCAACGCTGACGCTGATTGGCGCGATGCAATCGATCGATCCGCGTCTGCTCGATGCAGCCCAGTCGCTCGGCGCGCCGGGATGGAAAGCCCATCTGTCGATCACGCTTCCCCTGAGCTTCCCGGCTCTGATCTCAAGCACGCTTGTCTCGCTGACTTTCGCGATCAGCGCCTTCGTCATTCCCATGGTGCTCGGGAGGGGCCGGGTGCTTTTCATATCGAACGTCATCTACACCCGGTTCAGCGATATCGCCAACTATCCGAGCGGCGCGGCGATCTCGCTCGTCATGCTTGCGGCGGCGTTGGCGGTGGTCGCTGTCATAACGTTTGCGCAGGCCTGGAAGGTTTCCCGATGAGCAGACAGTCTCTTGCAGCGCGAACCGGAGACCGGATCGCCGTTTCCCTTGCCTACGGTGTCATCGGCCTTGGATTGGCGTTCCTCGCCATCCCGTTGGTGATAACATGCATCATGGCTTTCGACGCCAGGACCTACCTTGGTCCAATGCCGCCACCTGCCTTGTCGCTTCACTGGTTCGAACGGCTGGTTTCCCAGGCGGATATCCTTACCAGCCTACGCACCAGCCTCATCTTGGCGGTACTCACGACGGTTCTGTCCGTCACGATTGGAACTGCGGCGGCTGTTGGCCTTGCCCGTGGCAATTTTCCAGGAAAGGCGGCGCTGACTTCGGCCTTTCTCTCGCCACTCATCGTCCCGCCCGTCGTCATTGGATTCGGCCTGCTGCTTTTTCTTTCCAAGGCCGGCATCACGAATGGTATGGCGCGCCTGCTCCTCGGCCACGTGATCGTGACGTTGCCCTATTGCATAAGGACCAGTCTCGCCAGCCTTCTCGGCAGCGATCAACGATTGACGGAAGCCGCAATGGTTCTCGGCGCCACCGAGCGCCAGGCCTTCTGGACCATTACCCTGCCGCTCATGCGGACGGGTGTCGTCACCGGGGCGATCTTCGCCTTCGCCATTTCAATAGATGACGTATCGATCAGTCTCTTTCTGAGCGATCCGTCCGCAACGACCTTGCCTGTTACGCTGGTCAGCAACATGCGGGCGGCTTTCGACCTGACGATCGCTGCGGCGGCCGTGGTCCTGATTGCCGTCACCGCGTTGCTGATCGTCGTGCTGGACCGGGTCGTCGGCTTCGACACTGTCGTCGGCCAGGGTTTGTTTCGTTCTTGAGGACAATACGATGATTTCTGCCGTGGAATTTCAAGGGGTCAGCAAGCGCTTCGGCGAAACCGTCGCCCTCGGTAATATCTCCTTCTCGGTGAATCCAGGTGAAACAATCGCACTGCTCGGACCAAGCGGCTGCGGCAAGACCACCATTCTTCGGCTCATTGCCGGATTCGAGCGGCCCGACAAAGGCTCGATCTTGATCGACGGCGAGCCGATGGCCGGATTGAAACCCTATGAGCGCAATGTCGGGCTGCTGTTCCAGCATTACGCTCTTTTCCCGCATATGACCGTCGAACAGAACATCGGCTACGGACTTCGCCATCGCAACCATCCGCCGGAGCAAATACCTCGCCGCATTGCCGAGATGCTTGAGCTCGTCCGGCTCGTCGGTTTCGGACAGCGGCGGCCGCACCAGTTGAGCGGCGGCCAGCAGCAGCGTGTTGCGCTGGCGCGGGCGCTTGCCACCCATCCGAGCCTTGTTCTTCTGGATGAGCCCTTGTCGGCCCTCGACGCCAAGCTTCGGCATGAGTTGCGCACCGAATTGAAGGATGTGCTCGCCGCGGTCGGCTCGACCGCAATCGTGGTAACCCACGACCAGGAAGAGGCGATGAGCCTGGGAGAGCGCATATTCGTGATGAACCGTGGAGCAATCATGCAATCCGGCAGGCCGGATGATGTGTATTGGCGTCCAGACTCGCGTTTCGTCGCGGATTTCATGGGACGGACGAATTGGATTCACGGCTCGATTTTGGCCGCGGGCGGATCGGCGCGCAAATTTCGCTCCGAATCCGGCTGGGAGTTTCCGGTCGCGTCCACGGGAAGCCTTTCCGGTGCCGCCGAGATTTGCGTGAGGCCGGAAAGCGTCGAGATATCGTCCGGCGCTCCGGGAGCCGGGGCCATGCCCGGACGCGTTGCCGACGTTGTGACACTAGGTGCGTTCAGGCATATCGTTCTGGACCTCGTCAGCGGTGACCGCATAATCTCGGCTTGCCCTAACCGTCCAGACATAGCCTTCGCTCGCGGGCAGGAGATCAGCGTTTCCATTCCGCCGGAGGCATGCGTCCTCTTCGCGCGATAAGCTGGCATTGACGGGACGCAGCTTGCGCTGCGCCCCGGGCAAAGGATCGCCGGTTGCCGTAAGAACATGGTTCGTCCAATATCCGCTTATCGGCAGAGAGGCCCTCGGCTCTCGAGCGCCACAAAGTATGGAATGCGGCTCCTGATGCTTGATCTTGATTCCTATCTGCTTCGTGCATTTCTGACCGTCGCGGAGATCGGCACCGTCAATGGAGCAGCCGCCAAGCTGAACAGAACGCAGGCGGCCGTGAGCATGCAGATCCGCAAGCTGGAGGAGCTTGTCGGCGTTACGCTGTTTTCGCGTTCGTCAAAAGGCCTCGAGCTCACGAGCCATGGGCAGATCATGCTGGCTTATGCCCGCGAAATGGTCGCCCTCAGCGACGAGGTCGAGAAAAGGCTGACAGGCAAGATGATCGAGGACCGCATCCGCCTCGGCGTCGTTGAGGACTTCGCGGCCGGCCACCTGATCGACATTCTTAGCGACTTCAGAGCCCAGAACCCGAAGGTCGAGATCGATATCATTGTCGAGCCGAATCGCCGCCTCGCCAGCCTGTTTGAAGACAGGAAGCTGGATCTCGTGGTTTGCGACATCACCTGCCTCTCGCGAAAACCGACCCTGATCTGGACCGAATATTTGATGTGGACGGTCAGATCCGACTTTGTGGCGGATGCGGAAAAACCGCTTCCCATCATTATGTTCGAGGAGGAGTGTCCCTGGACGCTCCCGACGATTGCCGCTCTGTCCCAGCGGAACATCAAGTGGAAGACGGCGTGCGTCGCATCGACGCTGGTGGCCATGGCGACCGCGGTTCGCGTCGGTATCGGTATCGCACCGATGATGCTCAACACGAAACCGGAGGGCTGCCGGACACTTGACAAATCGGCGGATCTGCCCGGGCCGGTGCGCATCGAGATCGGTCTCTATGCTCAGTCCGAGACGGCCGAGGGCGCGCGCTACCTTGTGGACTTCATTTCGCGGCATACGGCCATTTTGTCCAGCTAAAGCCTTGAGCCAACAGAATGCTTCAATCTGACCAGGAAGGCTTTAGGAGCGTTCAGCTTCTATTATATCGGCTCAACTTAATTCCCTCTACCGAAATGGCACGCCAAGCCCCACAGTGATTCCAATGAAGGGTCGAACGGCCCAATCTCAAGCATTCATGGAAGTTGCGAATACGATGATGGGGCAAGCCAAAGTTGACGAAACTCTCCTCGCAGATGCCGCCTATCTGCCCGGTCAGGTCGCAAACCTGACGAGAGGAGCGAGCGTGACGGCGCAAACCAACGAAATACTGGAGCGCATCGATGACATGCTGCTGCGCGAAGGGACCGATAAGGCGGAGATCATTCTCGCCAACATTTGGCTCAGCGACCTTGCCTCATTCGAGGAAATGAACAGAGCCTGGGATGCCTGGATGCCGGAAAGCGGAACGCCACGGCGGGCGACGTTTGAGGACAAGAATCTCCCGCCGATGTGCGCCATCCGTATTGACGTAGCCGCGTCGCGAAAGAGTGGGGCCGGGCAAATTTGAGCCGCCGGCGTTCGTCATCTTCATATCCTTGTCAGCAAAGCTGACCAGGAAAGGCTCTAAAGCACGTCGCGTCAAATCGGAATCATGCGACGCGCTTTAAGTCTTTGTTTTATGCATGTCGTTGTCCCAAAACCGCTGCACACTTTTGTGCGACATGCATTACGGCCTAAGGCCGGATGATGCAGACATTGGCCTCGTAGGCACAGGGATCGTCCTGCACGGCGACGTCGATGACTTTCGCCTTCGGCGCCAACTGTTCAGGCCGCGGGGCCGGATAGAAACCATAGCCGTCGCCGCCGACATAGGTTCCGCCATCGACCTGATAGGCATAGGAAGAGCCGGCATAGGTGCCGCCGCTGTCGCCACCCTGCGCTTGGGGCAGGACGAAGATGAGATTGCCGCGGGCGATGCGATTTGTCGCCGGCGATGAAAACTGTTTCAGGAACGGCATTCGCTCTTTGCGGTTGCGATACCGATAGGCATTGTCGAAACGGATGCCGCGATCGCGCCAGCCGGCACGTTCGCCGAGGAACAATCCGCCGTGGACAGCGTGGCGATGGCCGGGAAAGCGATGATCGCTGCGGCGGTTGCCGGCTTCGGCGGGCAAGGCGGCAAGCGCGGACAGGGCAAGCAGGGTGACTGCGGACAGACTGCGAAACATGGGTGGCCGGCCTCCGGAATTCCGATCCTTAACAAATCGTTAACGCCAGATTGCGCCAAAAGCCGAAGCTTGTCCATTCAGGTCCGAGCATCAGCATCAAATTTGAGCGGAAAAGACCAGTTTCTTTAGCCTGCAAACTTCCCGGTAACGCGAATCGATTAAATTAAAAGCAGACAGCGATTGTGCTTGTCGTCGGCGTTTCCGGTGATTAAACGTCGCAATTGATGCAACGCACACAGAGAATTTTGTCATTCGTGTGGTTGACTGAGCATGCTCCGAAATCCGGGAGCGCAGAGAAGCCGCCGCGAGGTTCTGATGGCGAACGTGACAAATAACCGGCCCCTATCGCCGCATCTGCAGATTTACAAACCTATTCCCACCATGATCATGTCCATCGTCCACCGCATTACCGGTGGCGCGCTCTACGTCGGCACGCTGCTCGTCGCCTGGTGGCTGATCGCGGCGGCAAGCGGCCAGGGCTCCTATGACTGGGCCAACTGGGTGCTCGGCAGCCTTCTCGGCAAGCTCGTGCTTCTCGGTTACACCTGGGCGCTGCTGCACCACATGCTCGGCGGCTTTCGCCACTTCATGTGGGATCTCGGTTACGGTTTCGGGAAGGAATTCTCGACCAAGCTCGCCATCGCCAACATCATCGGGTCGCTCTGTCTGACCGTGTTGGTCTGGGTGATCGGCTTCCTCATTCGCTTCTGAAGGTCCTCTCATGGATATGCGCACCCCCCTCGGCAAGGTTCGCGGGCTCGGCTCCGCCAAGGACGGCACGGACCATTTCTGGCGCCAGCGGCTGACGGCCGTCGCCAATGTTCCGCTCATCCTCTTCTTTCTCATCTTTATGCTCGTCTATGCCGGCGCGCCTTATGCGGATGTGGTTCGCGCGCTGTCGAACCCCTTCGTCGCTGTTGTCATGGGGCTGATGGTGATCTCCGGCGTCATCCACATGAAACTCGGCATGCAGGTCATTATCGAGGATTACGTGCATGGCGAGTTCGGCAAGATCGCGCTGCTGATGCTGAACACGTTCTTTGCAATCCTGATCGCCGGCCTCTGTCTCTTCGCCATTCTGAAAATCGCATTCGTAGGATAAGCTTGATATGGCACCGACTTCACCCGCCCAGAATGGCAAGGCCTACAAGTATGTCGATCACTCCTACGACGTGATCGTCGTCGGCGCCGGCGGCGCCGGCTTGCGCGCCACGCTCGGCATGGCCGAGCAGGGTTTCCGCACCGCTTGCATCACCAAGGTATTCCCGACCCGCTCGCACACGGTCGCGGCCCAGGGCGGCATCGCCGCCTCGCTGCGCAACATGACGCCGGACAGCTGGCAATGGCACCTCTACGACACCGTCAAGGGTTCCGACTGGCTCGGCGACGTCGACGCCATGCAGTATCTCACCATGGAAGCGCCGAAGGCGGTCTATGAGCTCGAGCATTACGGCGTGCCGTTCTCGCGCAACGAGGAAGGCAAGATCTACCAGCGCCCGTTCGGCGGCCACATGCAGAATTACGGCGAAGGCCCGCCGGTCCAGCGCACCTGCGCCGTTGCCGACCGTACCGGCCACGCCATCCTGCATACGCTCTACGGCCAGTCGCTGCGCAACAATGCCGAATTCTTCATCGAGTATTTCGCGCTCGACCTGATCATGTCGGAAGACGGCAGCCGCTGCACCGGCGTCGTCGCCTGGTGCCTCGACGACGGCACGATCCATCGCTTCGCCGCCAAGATGGTGGTGCTGGCGACCGGCGGTTACGGTCGCGCCTATTTCTCGGCAACCTCGGCCCACACCTGCACCGGCGACGGCGGCGGCATGGTGGCGCGTGCCGGCCTGCCGCTGCAGGATATGGAATTCGTGCAGTTCCACCCGACCGGCATCTATGGTTCGGGCTGTCTGATCACCGAAGGCGCTCGCGGCGAAGGCGGTTACCTCGTCAACTCCGAGGGCGAGCGCTTCATGGAGCGTTACGCGCCTTCGGCCAAGGACCTTGCCTCGCGCGACGTCGTTTCGCGCTGCATGACGCTTGAGATCCGCGAGGGCCGGGGCGTCGGCAAGAACAAGGACCACATCTTCCTGCATCTCGACCATCTCGATCCGGCCGTTCTGCATGAACGCCTGCCGGGGATTTCCGAGAGCGCCAAGATCTTCGCTGGCGTCGACGTCACGCGCGAGCCGATCCCGGTTCTGCCGACCGTTCATTACAATATGGGCGGCATTCCCACGAATTATTGGGGCGAAGTGCTGAACGCCGACAGCGCCAATCCGGAACGGATCATTCCCGGCCTGATGGCCGTGGGTGAAGCCGGCTGCGCTTCGGTGCACGGCGCCAACCGCCTCGGCTCCAACTCACTGATCGACCTCGTGGTCTTCGGCCGCGCCGCTGCGATCCGCGCCGGCGAGGTGATCGACCGCGCAGCGCCGGTCCCGCATCTCAACGTCGCAGCCTGCGACAGGATCATGGACCGCTTCGACGGTCTGCGCCACGCCAGCGGCGGCACGCCGACGGCGGAACTGCGCGAGAAGATGCAGCGCGCCATGCAGGAAGACGCCGCCGTCTTCCGCACGCAGGAATCGTTGGAATCCGGTTGCCGGCGCATTTCGGCGATCTGGCAGGAAATGGGCGATCTGAAGGTCACCGACCGTTCGATGATCTGGAACTCCGATCTCGTGGAGACACTCGAGCTGCAGAACCTGATGGCCAACGCCATCACGACGATCTACGGCGCCGAGGCCCGCAAGGAGAGCCGTGGTTCGCATGCGCGCGAGGACTATACCGAGGGTGCATTCGCCGGCCGCGACGACGTCAACTGGCGCAAGCACACGCTCGCCTGGGTCAACGAGGCAGGCGACGTGAAACTCGACTACCGGCCGGTTCACACCGAGCTCATCGCCGAAGGCATCGATCCGCAGAAGATCGCGCCGAAGGCTCGCGTGTACTGATCTCAAGAGGAACCTGCTATGGTTGAACTCGCTCTCCCCAAGAATTCTCAGATGCGCGAAGGCAAGGTCTGGCCGAAGCCGGCGGGTGCCAAGAACACCCGCGAGTTTCGCGTCTATCGCTGGAGCCCGGATGACGGCCAGAACCCGTCGATCGATACGTTCTACATCGATGTCGACGATTGCGGGCCGATGGTGCTCGACGGTCTGCTGTACATCAAGAACAAGATCGACCCGACGCTGACGCTGCGCCGTTCCTGTCGCGAGGGCATCTGCGGATCCTGCGCGATGAATATCGACGGCACCAACACGCTCGCCTGCACCAAGGGCCTCGACGATATCAAGGGCGCGGTGAAGATTTATCCGCTGCCGCATCTGCCCGTCGTCAAGGATCTGGTTCCCGACCTCACCAACTTCTATGCCCAGCATCGTTCGATCGAGCCGTGGCTGAAGACGGTGTCGCCGGCGCCGGCCAAGGAATGGAAGCAGAGCCACGAGGACCGGCAGAAGCTCGACGGCCTGTATGAATGCATCCTCTGCGCCTGCTGCTCGACCTCCTGTCCGAGCTACTGGTGGAATGGCGACCGTTATCTCGGTCCGGCCGTTCTGCTGCAGGCCTATCGCTGGCTGATCGATTCCAGAGACGAGGCGACCGGCGAACGCCTCGACAATCTCGAGGATCCGTTCCGTCTCTATCGCTGCCACACGATCATGAACTGTGCGCAGACCTGCCCGAAGGGCCTCAACCCGGCCAAGGCGATCGCCGAAATCAAGAAGATGATGGTCGAGCGCCGGGTTTGATCAGCGTGCATGCCACGACGGATAGACGGCTTCGATCCCGAAGCTGTCACAGAGATCAGGTCGCGGCTTTGCATCTGTGCACGAACAGGGCATTCGCATCATGGTGATGGTGCAATTCTCTTGAGTTCGCTGGAGCGCTCTTCCCAGACATTGCGCGAGTTCGACAGGCATCCTGACAGAGATGAACGCGCGCAACACCTTGCTGACAAATTCTATGTGCAGGAAGTTTTGCAGCGGGACAGTTGAACTGTATCGTTTTTCGGTTAGTTGTTGTCACGGGCAATTTGTTCAGCCCGACTTGATTAACCAAAGCGAATTACGATAATCGGACTTGTCTCACGCCCGTTTCTCTACGGCGATAGCCGAATTCAGGAGTATGATGATGCAGTTGCGATATGCGATGACAGGTCTGGTGGTGGTTCTGTCGCTAGCCGGTTGTCAGCGTACGGCATATGATTACAGCTCCAACAACGCCAGTGCCGCGCCGGCGCCGCTGACGGCGCAGCCGGTGCCCTCGGTACAGGGCGGGCAGCTTCCGCCGCCGACCGGCAGTTCGCAGTTTCCGGCGGCGCCGACGGCGACGACGGCATCGATGCCGGGCGCTCAGCCTGGCGCAATGGCCGCGAATGCGCTTGACGTCACCAAGGAATCGATGGTCGGAAGCTGGCGCGTCAACGGCGGCTGCGACATGTTCCTGACGCTGACCAATCTCGGCAGCGGTTCGCGCGGCGGTACCCGCGGCTGCGTCGGCGAGCTGACGGCAATGGGGTCCTGGGAAGTTTCCGGCAAGCAGGTGCTGCTCAAGGACCGTTCGGGCAACCAGATCGGCAGCGTCTACAAGACGGCCGACAACCGCTTTGACGGACAGACGAACACGGGTCAGCCGATCAGCCTCAGCCGGTAAATGTTCCGGCAGCTCTGCTGCGACGACTGACAGGCGGATATGCCCTCATGCAACCAATGCCGGATTATGCGCTCAGCGTCTGCGAACAGCTTAAAGCGCTGACCGCATCGGGGGCACTTCAGGTCGATTCCGCACAGATGGACGTGGCAAAGAGCCTCGACCGGGTGCTTGCCGGGCTCAAGCAACGGCGGCCGGCGGCAAAATCGAGCGCGCTTGGCTGGCTGTTTGCCGCCAAGAAGAAATCCGCCGACGGCCTCACGGGGCTTTACATCCACGGCAGCGTCGGGCGCGGCAAGACCATGCTGATGGACATGTTCTTCTCGATGGCGCCGTGCAGGAAGAAGCGCCGGGCGCATTTCCACGAATTCATGGCGGATGTGCATAACCGCATCGCCGCGCACCGGCTGAAGCTCAAGAACGGCGAGACGAAGCAGGCCGATCCGATGCCGCCCGTCGCCGCCGCGCTTTACGAGGAAGCCGAGCTTCTCTGCTTCGACGAGTTCACGGTCACCGATATCGCCGATGCGATGATCCTGTCGCGGCTGTTCTCCGAGCTTTTCGCACGCGGATGCGTGCTGGTCGCGACCTCGAACGTCGAGCCCGACAATCTCTATAAGGATGGCCTCAATCGCGGCCTCTTCCTGCCTTTCGTCACCTTACTCAAGCAGCATGTCGATGTCGTAACGCTGGATTCGCCCACCGATTACCGGATGGAGAAGCTGAACAGCCAGCCGGTCTATCTGGTGCCGATCAACGAGCATAATGACATGGCGATGGATGCGTCCTGGACGCAGGCGCTGCATGGGCGCAAGGCGCAGCCGCTGGATATCCCGATGAAGGGGCGCCACATCCATGTGCCGCTCGCCGTCGACCGGATGGCGCGGTTTTCCTTCACCGATCTTTGTGACAAGCCGCTCGGAGCAGCCGACTTTCTGGCGATCGCCGAACGCTTCGATATGGTCTTCGTCGATCACATTCCGTTGCTCGGGCCGGAAAAGCGGAACCAGATCAAACGGTTCATCATTCTGGTCGATACGCTCTACGATCATGCCGTGCGGCTTTACATCTCCGCGGCGGCGATGCCGGAGGAACTGTTGGTGCACCGCAAGGGTACCGAAGGTTTCGAATTCGACCGCACGACGTCGCGGCTTTTCGAGATGCGCAGTGCAGAATATCTTGCGCTGCACCATGAGAAACGCGCCGCCGAGTAACAATCCGGTGACAGAATATTTTACGTTTACGTAAGAATTTTTGTATCTAAACGATTGAAAACGCTGCATCAAAATTAATGGATTGCCATTTTTTGGCTTTGGGTCTATGCGATTGCGTCATTGGGCGGTGCCTTGTTGCGTCCGTCCGACGAATTTGATCGCAAAGGAAACAGCGAAATGGCGCGTAACAAGATCGCACTCATTGGTTCTGGCATGATTGGTGGCACGCTGGCGCACCTCGCCGGCCTGAAGGAACTGGGCGACATCGTCCTCTTCGACATCGCGGACGGTATTCCCCAGGGCAAGGGTCTCGACATCGCACAGTCCTCTCCGGTCGAAGGCTTCGATGCCAATCTGACCGGCGCCAGCGACTATTCGGCGATTGAGGGCGCTGACGTCTGCATCGTCACTGCCGGTGTTCCGCGCAAGCCTGGCATGAGCCGCGACGACCTTCTCGGCATCAACCTCAAGGTCATGGAGCAGGTCGGTGCCGGCATCAAGAAGTATGCGCCGAACGCCTTTGTGATCTGCATCACCAACCCGCTCGACGCCATGGTCTGGGCGCTGCAGAAATTCTCCGGCCTTCCGGCCAACAAGGTCGTCGGCATGGCCGGCGTTCTCGACTCCTCGCGCTTCCGTCTTTTCCTCGCCAAGGAATTCAACGTCTCCGTCCAGGATGTCACGGCCTTCGTGCTCGGTGGTCATGGCGACACGATGGTGCCGCTCGCCCGCTACTCGACGGTCGGCGGCATTCCGCTCACCGATCTCGTCACCATGGGCTGGGTCACCAAGGAACGCCTCGAAGAAATCATCCAGCGCACCCGTGACGGCGGCGCCGAAATTGTCGGCCTGCTGAAGACCGGTTCGGCCTATTATGCGCCGGCCGCCTCGGCGATCGAGATGGCCGAATCCTACCTCAAGGACAAGAAGCGCGTTCTGCCCTGCGCGGCCCATCTCACCGGCCAGTACGGCGTCAAGGACATGTATGTCGGCGTTCCCACCGTCATCGGCGCCGGCGGCGTCGAGCGCATCATCGAGATCGATCTCAACAAGACCGAGAAGGAAGCCTTCGACAAGTCCGTCGGCGCCGTCGCCGGTCTCTGCGAGGCCTGCATCAACATCGCGCCTGCCCTCAAGTAATCGGCGCTGAAGTAATCGAAACAGGGATAGACCCATGAACATTCATGAATATCAGGCCAAGGCTCTGCTGAAGGGCTATGGCGCGCCGGTTGCCGAGGGTGTGGCCATTCTCAAGGTTGAAGAAGCCGAGGCTGCCGCCAAGTCGCTTCCCGGTCCGCTTTACGTGGTCAAGAGCCAGATCCATGCCGGCGGCCGCGGCAAGGGCAAGTTCAAGGAACTCGGTCCGGATGCCAAGGGCGGCGTTCGCCTCGCCAAGTCGATCGAGGAAGTCATTTCCCACGCCAAGGAAATGCTCGGAAACACGCTGGTGACCGCGCAGACCGGCGAAGCCGGCAAGCAGGTCAACCGCCTTTACATCGAAGACGGCGCCGACATCGCCCGCGAGCTCTATTGCTCGCTGCTGGTCGACCGCTCGGTTGGCCGGGTTGCCTTCGTCGTATCGACCGAAGGCGGCATGGACATCGAGGCTGTCGCCCACGACACACCCGAAAAGATCCAGACGATCGCCATCGATCCGGAAGCCGGCGTGACGGCTGCCGACGTTGCCGCGATCTCCAAGGCGCTTCAGCTTGACGGCGCTGCCGCCGAAGATGCGAAGTCGCTCTTCCCGGCGCTCTACAAGGCCTTCGGTGAAAAGGACATGGCTCTCCTGGAAGTCAATCCGCTGATCGTCATGAAGGATGGCCATCTGCGCGTCCTCGATGCCAAGATGTCTTTCGATGGCAACGCGCTTTTCCGTCACGACGACGTCAAGACGCTGCGCGACGAGACCGAAGAAGATGCCAAGGAAATCGAGGCCTCGAAGTGGGACCTCGCCTATGTCGCGCTCGACGGCAATATCGGCTGCATGGTCAACGGCGCCGGCCTTGCCATGGCGACCATGGATATCATCAAGCTTTACGGCAAGGAGCCGGCCAACTTCTGCGACGTCGGCGGCGGCGCCGGCAAGGAGAAGGTGGCAGCGGCTTTCAAGATCATCACCGCCGACCCCAAGGTTGAAGGTATTCTCGTCAACATCTTCGGCGGCATCATGAAGTGCGATGTCATCGCCGAGGGCGTGATTGCCGCGGTCAAGGAAGTCGGTCTCAAGGTTCCGCTCGTCGTGCGCCTTGAGGGCACCAATGTCGAGCTCGGCAAGAAGATCCTGAACGAGTCGGGTCTCGCGATCACGGCGGCTGACGACTTGGACGATGCGGCCAAGAAGATCGTCGCGGCGATCAACGGCTGAGATCGATCATGGCCTTCCAGTCCACGCCCTCCGCTGCTCATTTCCGCCTCAACGCCTTCGCCGGCGTGTGGGAAGGGGACGAGCGCGTCGCGGCGTCGGCGTGGACGAGCGAAGGCAAGGCCAGTGCTGAGTTTTCCGGCGAGACGTTGTTCGGCGGATTCTTCCTCGAGCAGCGCTATCGCCAGACGCGGGATGGTGCTGTTTCGTTCGAGGCGCGAAATATTTTCGGCTTCGATGCTTCGGACCAGACCTACAAACTCTACCAGTTCGACACCGCAGGTTTTGCGCCGCCCGTACCGGCGTCCGGCGAGTGGAACGGCAGTGAGCTTGTGCTGATGAAGACTTCGCCGCGCGGCAGCCAGCGCACCGTATTCACGTTTGAAAATGAAGACTGCTACCGGATGGGCGTCAGCTTTTCGCCTGCAGGCAGCGATACTTGGCAGGAGGTCGTCAGCGGCGTCTATCGTCGCGCGTCCTCCACGTCTTCCAACCTCTCCTAAACAAAGGCCTCGCATGTCCATTCTCGTCAACAAAGACACCAAGGTTCTCGTTCAGGGCCTAACCGGCAAGACCGGCACGTTCCACACCGAACAGGCGCTCGCTTACTACGGCACCCAGATGGTCGGCGGCATCCATCCGAAGAAGGGCGGCGAAACCTGGACCGGCGCAAAGGGCGAAAGCCTGCCGATCTTCGCAACCGTTGCCGAAGGCAAGGAAAAGACCGGCGCCGACGCGACCGTCATCTATGTTCCGCCGGCTGGTGCTGCCGATGCGATCATCGAGGCGATCGATGCCGAGATCCCGTTCATCACCTGCATCACCGAAGGCATCCCGGTCATGGACATGGTGCGCGTCAAGGCGCGCCTCGACCGCTCCAAGTCGCGCCTGCTCGGCCCGAACTGCCCGGGTATCCTGACGCCGGAAGAGTGCAAGATCGGCATCATGCCGGGCTCGATCTTCCGCAAGGGTTCGGTCGGTATCGTTTCCCGCTCGGGCACGCTGACCTATGAAGCCGTGTTCCAGACGTCGAACGAAGGCCTTGGCCAGACGACGGCCGTCGGCATCGGCGGCGACCCGGTCAAGGGCACCGAGTTCATCGACGTCCTGGAAATGTTCCTGGCCGACGCAGCCACCCAGTCGATCATCATGATCGGCGAAATCGGCGGCTCGGCTGAAGAGGATGCTGCACAGTTCCTCAAGGACGAAGCCAAGAAGGGCCGCAAAAAGCCGATGGCTGGCTTCATTGCCGGCCGTACGGCGCCGAAGGGCCGCACCATGGGCCATGCCGGTGCTGTGGTTTCCGGCGGCAAGGGCGATGCGGAATCGAAGATCGCGGCGATGGAATCGGCAGGCATCAAAGTGTCGCCGTCTCCGGCCCGCCTCGGCAAGACGCTGGTTGAAGTCCTCAAGGGCTAAAACCACTTAAAGACCCGGGCGGAGGAACGGCATCTGCGCCTTCCGCCCGGCCTTGACGGTACGAGACCAGCAGATGCGCCGCGGACAGGCGGCAATCGGAATGCGGCAGCCGGCGATCGAGCCGGCAAATTCATCAAAGTCAGGAGGCGGACGGAAGCGTCCGCATATCACCATGGCACGGCAAGAAGCCAACGAGCAATTTCAGATCACCTCGTTTCTGGATGGCGCCAATGCTGCCTATATCGAGCAGCTCTACGCCCGTTATGAAGACGATCCCAACTCGGTCGACGATCAGTGGCGGTCCTTCTTCAAGGCGCTGGAAGACGATCCGAACGATGTGAAGAAGGCGGCCAAGGGCGCTTCCTGGCGCAAGAAGAACTGGCCGCTGCAGGCAAGCGGCGATCTCGTCTCGGCGCTCGATGGCGACTGGGGCATCGTCGAGAAGGTGATCGAGACCAAGGTCAAGGCCAAGGCCGAAGCTGCGGGCAAGCCTGCCGACAGCACCGAGGTGCTGCAGGCGACGCGCGATTCCGTGCGCGCCATCATGATGATCCGTGCCTACCGCATGCGTGGCCACCTGCATGCCAAGCTCGACCCGCTCGGCATCGCCGCTCCGGTTGACGATTATCGCGAGCTGTCGGCGGAGAATTACGGCTTCACGGCCGCCGATTACGACCGCAAGATCTTCATCGACAACGTGCTCGGCCTGGAATATGCGACCATCCGCGAGATGATCGAAATCCTCGAGCGCACCTATTGCTCGACGCTCGGCGTCGAATTCATGCATATCTCCAATCCTGAAGAAAAGGCCTGGATCCAGGAGCGCATCGAAGGACCGGACAAGGGCGTGGCTTTCACGCCGGAAGGCAAGAAGGCGATCCTTGCCAAGCTTGTCGAAGCCGAAGGCTACGAGCAGTTCCTCGACGTCAAGTTCAAGGGCACGAAGCGTTTCGGCCTCGATGGCGGCGAATCGCTGATCCCGGCGCTGGAACAGATCCTCAAGCGCGGCGGCCATCTCGGCCTCAAGGAAGCCGTGTTCGGCATGGCCCATCGCGGCCGCCTGAACGTGCTCTCCCAGGTCATGGGCAAGCCGCACCGGGCGATCTTCCACGAATTCAAGGGCGGTTCGGCCGCTCCCGACGAGGTCGAGGGCTCGGGCGACGTCAAGTACCATCTCGGTGCCTCCTCCGACCGCGAATTCGACGGCAACAAGATCCACGTTTCGCTGACGGCGAACCCGTCGCATCTCGAAATCGTCGATCCCGTCGTCATGGGCAAAGCCCGCGCCAAGCAGGACATGAATGCCGCGGTCTGGGACGGTGACATCATCCCGCTTTCCGAACGCGCCAAGGTTCTGCCGCTGCTGATCCACGGCGACGCGGCTTTTGCCGGTCAGGGTGTCATTGCCGAAATCCTCGGCCTTTCCGGTCTGCGCGGCCACCGCGTCGCCGGCACCATGCATGTGATCATCAACAACCAGATCGGCTTCACCACGAACCCGGCCTTCTCGCGCTCGTCGCCCTATCCGTCCGATGTCGCCAAGATGATCGAGGCGCCGATCCTGCACGTCAACGGCGACGATCCGGAAGCGGTGGTCTATGCCGCGAAGATCGCCACCGAATTCCGCATGAAGTTCCACAAGCCTGTGGTGCTCGACATGTTCTGCTATCGCCGCTACGGCCACAATGAAGGCGACGAACCGTCCTTCACGCAGCCGAAGATGTACAAGGTGATCCGCGCCCACAAGACCGTGCTGCAGCTCTATGCAGCCCGCCTCGTCGCCGAGGGCCTGCTCACTGAAGGCGAAGTCGAGAAGATGAAGGCCGATTGGCGCCTCCATCTCGAGCAGGAATTCGAGGCTGGCCAGCAGTATAAGCCTAACAAGGCCGACTGGCTGGACGGCGAGTGGTCGGGCCTGCGCACGGCCGACAATGCCGACGAGCAGCGCCGCGGCAAGACCGCCGTGCCGATGAAGACTCTGAAGGAGATCGGCCGCAAGCTGTCCGAGATCCCGGCCGGCTTCAATGTGCACCGGACGATCCAGCGCTTCATGGAAAACCGCGCCAACATGATCGCCACCGGCGAGGGCATCGACTGGGCGATGGCCGAAGCGCTGTCTTTCGGCGCGCTCTGCGTCGAAGGCAGCAAGATCCGTCTGTCCGGCCAGGATTGCGAACGCGGCACCTTCTCGCAGCGCCACTCGGTTCTCTACGATCAGGAAACCGAAGAGCGCTACATCCCGCTCGCCAATCTTTCGCCGACGCAGGGGCGCTACGAAGTCATCAATTCGATGCTTTCGGAAGAGGCCGTGCTCGGTTTCGAATACGGCTATTCGCTCGCCCGCCCGAATGCACTGACGCTCTGGGAAGCGCAGTTCGGCGATTTCGCCAACGGCGCGCAGGTGGTCTTCGACCAGTTCATCTCGTCGGGCGAACGCAAGTGGCTGCGCATGTCGGGCCTCGTCTGCCTGCTGCCGCACGGCTATGAGGGCCAGGGTCCGGAACACTCCTCGGCCCGCCTCGAGCGTTTCCTGCAGCTTTGCGCCGAAGACAACATGCAGGTCGCCAACGTCACGACGCCGGCGAACTACTTCCACATCCTGCGCCGGCAGCTGAAGCGCGACTTCCGCAAGCCGCTGATCCTGATGACGCCGAAGTCGCTGCTGCGCCACAAGCGGGCAGTCTCCACCCTTGCCGAAATGGCCGGCGAATCCGCCTTCCATCGTCTGCTCTGGGATGATGCCGAGGTGATCAAGGACGGCCCGATCAAGCTGCAGAAGGACAACAAGATCCGTCGTGTCGTCATGTGCTCCGGCAAGGTCTATTACGATCTTCTGGAAGAGCGTGAGAAGCGTGGCATCGACGACATCTATCTCCTGCGTGTCGAGCAGCTCTATCCGTTCCCGGCAAAGGCGCTGATCAACGAGCTGTCGCGCTTCCGCAATGCCGAGATGGTCTGGTGCCAGGAAGAGCCGAAAAACATGGGCGCATGGTCGTTCATCGACCCCTTCCTCGAATGGGTGCTCGCCCATATCGACGCGAAGTATCAGCGCGTTCGTTATACCGGCCGTCCGGCCGCCGCCTCGCCGGCGACGGGCCTGATGTCCAAGCATCTGTCGCAGCTCGCCGCATTCCTCGAGGATGCATTGGGCGGCTAAAATTAGGGGGGCGCAATGGCTTATTTCTTTCTGAGACTGCTGCCGCCGCGCCCCACTTTCCCGCATGACGGGACCGGGGAGGAAATGGCGGCGATGAAACGCCATGTCGAATACTGGCATCGGCACGCCCTTGCGGGATCGGCTGTTATAGTCGGCCCCGTCTTCGAGGGTGAAGGCGCCTGGGGCATGGCAATCGTCGAAGTCGAGGATCAGGCGGCGGCACAGGCCCTCGCCGACGGCGATCCGATCATCGCTTCCGGTTTCGGTTTCCGTTTCGATATCCTGCCGATGCCCTCGATCATCTCGCGGCCACCCGCCGTCTGAAACGCATAAACGAAAACACACGAAATCAGGATCTGAACAATGGCCACAGAAATCCGCGTTCCAACTCTCGGTGAATCCGTCAGCGAGGCAACCGTCGGCACCTGGTTCAAGAAGGTCGGCGACGCCATCAAGGCCGACGAGCCGATTCTCGAGCTTGAAACCGACAAGGTGACCATCGAAGTTCCGGCACCCGCCTCCGGCACGCTTTCGGAAATCGTCGCCGCCGCCGGCGAAACCGTCGGTCTCGGCGCACTGCTCGGCCAGATCGCCGAAGGCGCTGCCGCTGCTGCCGCGCCGGCTGCTGCTGCACCGGCCGCCGCGCCCGCTCAGCCGGCCCCGGCTGCTCCCGCTCAGCCGGCACCGGTTGCCGCTGCGGCGGCATCGTCGGCAAGCGCCTCCGTCTCCACCATGCCGCCGGCCCCGGCGGCTTCGAAGATGCTGGCTGAAAACAATCTTTCCGCCGACCAGGTCGACGGCAGCGGCAAGCGCGGCCAGGTGCTGAAGGGCGATGTCATCGCCGCCGTCGCCAAGGGCATTTCCGCTCCGGCGGCCGCACCCGCCGCCCCTGCTGCGGCACGCGGCCCGTCGACGGTCGAGGATGCCTCGCGCGAAGAACGCGTGAAGATGACGCGCCTGCGCCAGACGATCGCCAAGCGCCTCAAGGACGCGCAGAACACCGCCGCCATGCTCACCACCTACAATGAGGTGGACATGAAGGCGGTCATGGATCTGCGCAACAAGTACAAGGACATTTTCGAGAAGAAGCACGGCGTCAAGCTCGGCTTCATGGGCTTCTTCACCAAAGCGGTGACGCATGCGCTGAAGGAACTGCCGGCTGTTAACGCCGAGATCGACGGCACCGACGTCATCTACAAGAACTATTGCCATGTCGGCATGGCCGTCGGCACGGACAAGGGCCTCGTCGTTCCTGTCATCCGCGACGCCGACCAGATGTCGATCGCCGAAATCGAGAAGGAACTCGGCCGTCTTGCCAAGGCAGCCCGTGATGGCTCGCTCTCCATGGCCGACATGCAGGGCGGCACCTTCACCATCACCAATGGCGGCGTCTACGGTTCGCTCATGTCTTCGCCGATCCTCAACGCGCCGCAGTCCGGCATTCTCGGCATGCACAAGATCCAGGAGCGGCCGGTGGCGATCGGCGGCCAGGTGGTCATCCGTCCGATGATGTATCTGGCGCTGTCCTACGATCACCGCATCGTCGACGGCAAGGAAGCGGTCACCTTCCTCGTGCGCGTCAAGGAAAGCCTGGAAGATCCGGAACGTCTGGTTCTCGATCTCTAAGGGAGCGCTTTCGATGCGGAACCGGATCATGCGAGCGGCGCGCCTTCTTCTTTGCGCTGCCGCCGCGCATGTCCCGGTCTCCGCATCGGCCGCCGGCTGGGACATCAGCAAGGCAAGCAGCAATTTCGACCTGGTGGCGCTCAGCGATGCCGAACTCTCCGGCCGATCGATCGGCGTGATCCATATGGGCAATGTCGAATTGACGTCGGGGCGCATCGTCGCGGCCGATCCGCTCGCCCAGCCCGATCGTCCGGCGCTCGCCAGAACGGTTGCACCGGGCGAATATCCGGTGACGCTCTATCAGGCGTTCGGGCGCATCGCCGCCGCCAGCATGCGGTTTGCCGAGGGCAAGCCGGATCATTGGGAGCTTGCGGTCCTGCCCGGGCAGGATCCGGCGACGCTGAAGGACGGAGAGATTTTCGGCTATCCCGTCGATGCCGGCCTCGGCTGCTACATGGATGCCGATACGCTTGATCTGATCGGAGAGCGCGAAGCGCAGGCGCAGGCGCAAAAAACCGATGCCGACGTCAATTATTACGACGACGTGCTGGCCTCGGACCTCGATGCCAACAAGGGCGCCTATGCGCTGCATCGGCCGGTTGCCGGCAAGAAGGGCAATGTCGCGGTGTTCTGGAGCGGCTGGGGCGACGGTTTTTATCCTGTCTTTTGGGGCCTCGACAAGGACGGCCGCGCGCTGGTGCTGCTGACGGATTTCAGCGTTGTCGAGAATGCCGACGGGCGGAAGGAGCCGAAGCTGCAATGAGCGGAAAGATCGGGATCACGGCGGGGAAAGGCGTGGCTGCAATCGCAGCCGCAGCGTTTTTCGCCGCTCCGGTGTCCGCCTTTGCTGCCGCCTGCAAGCAGGAACAGGCCGTCTACGTCGATCGTGACGGCGCCTATGAATTGCGCTTTGCGCCGCTGAATTCTCCGTCGGCTGCCGCCAGCAACCAATTCAAGATCAGCGCGCTCAAGACGTCGGTCGTGATGGAAGGTTATGTCATGCCATCGGAGGATCCGGTGCGGGCCATCGGCATCCTGATGTTCAACTGCCCAGAGGGTGATGCGACCGGCGCCGATCTTGATGCCTGCACGGTCTGGCAGGGCGCCGTCTATGGCATGGATGCCGAGGGCGAGATGGACAATCTGCAGCCCGAGGGCGCCGCGGCGGCCGAAAAGGTCGTTCTCCCCGGCCTTGGTCCCGCCATTCGCGAATCCAGCGCCTGGGGCGAGGGCAAGGCTATGGTAGCCCCCTGGGACGTGCTGATTTTCAAGGAGTGTGCGACATGAGCGATGCCCCCGTTGTTCTCATTACCGGCGGAAGCCGGGGTATCGGTGCCGCCGCCGCACGGCTCGCCGCGCGCCAGGGCTGGCGTGTCGCGGTGAATTACGCCGCCAACCGTCAAGCCGCGGATGCCGTCGTGGCTTCGATCACGGGGGCCGGCGGCGAGGCCGTGGCGATCCAGGGTGACGTCGGCAAGGCAGCGGATATCGTCTCGATATTTGCGGCGGTCGACCGGCATTTCGGCCGCCTCGACGGGCTCGTCAACAATGCCGGCATCGTCGACTATCCCCAGCGGGTCGACGAGATGTCGGTGGAGCGGATCGAGCGCATGCTGCGCGTCAATGTGACCGGCTCCATCCTCTGCGCCGCAGAAGCGATACGCCGCATGTCGAGCCGGCATGGCGGCCAGGGCGGCGCGATCGTCAATATCTCGTCGATGGCGGCGGTGCTCGGTTCGGCGACGCAGTATGTCGATTATGCCGCCTCGAAAGCGGCGATCGACACGTTCACCGTCGGGCTGGCGCGCGAGGTTGCCGCCGAGGGCGTCCGCGTGAATGCCATAAGGCCGGGTGTCATCGAAACCGACCTCCATGCTTCCGGCGGTTTGCCGGATCGCCCGCGCGAGCTGGCGCCGTCGATCCCGATGCAGCGGGCGGGCACGCCCGAGGAGGTGGCCGATGCGATCCTCTATCTTCTGTCACCTTCGGCTTCCTATATCACCGGCGCGATCCTCAATGTGAGCGGCGGCCGTTAGAGCGACAGGGTGAAAACAGCATGCAGCATATTCTCGAATTCCTCGGCCTGACGTCGCGCGCGGCCGATTAAACGAAAAATCCAAAGGGAAAGAAACAATGTCCTACGATGTGATCATTATCGGAACCGGCCCGGGCGGCTATGTCTGCGCTGTGAAGGCAGCCCAGCTCGGCCTCAAGGTCGCCGTCGTCGAAAAGCGGGCGACCTATGGCGGCACCTGCCTGAACGTCGGCTGCATTCCGTCGAAGGCGCTGCTGCATGCCTCCGAAATGTTCCATCAAGCCGGCCACGGGATGGGCGCTCTCGGCATCGACGTCTCGGCGCCGACGCTCAACCTCGGCAATATGATGGCCCACAAGGATGCGACGGTGAAGGCGAATGTCGACGGCGTCGCCTTCCTCTTCAAGAAGAACAAGATCGATGCCTTCCAGGGCACCGGCAAGGTCGTTTCGGCCGGCAAGGTTTCCGTCACCGCCGACGACGGCAAGGTGCAGGAGATCGAGGGTAAGAACATCGTCATCGCCACTGGCTCGGACGTCGCCGGCATTCCCGGTGTGCAGGTCGAGATCGATGAAAAGACCATCATCTCGTCCACCGGCGGCATCGCGCTGGAGAAGGTGCCGGAAACGCTGATCGTCGTCGGCGGCGGCGTCATCGGCCTCGAGCTCGGTTCGGTCTGGTCGCGCCTCGGCGCCAAGGTGACGGTGGTCGAATATCTCGACACCATCCTCGGCGGCATGGACGGCGAAGTCTCCAAGCAGTTCCAGCGCATGCTCGCCAAGCAGGGCATCGATTTCAATCTCAGCGCCAAGGTCACCGGCGTCGAAAAGGGCGACAAGGGCGCCAAGGTCACGTTCGAGCCGGTCAAGGGCGGCGACAAGGTGACACTCGACGCCGAAGTCGTGCTGATCGCCACCGGCCGCAAGCCCTATACGGCGGGTCTCGGGCTGGAAGAGGCCGGTGTCGTGCTCGACAATCGCGGCCGCGTGGAGATCGACGGTCACTTCAAGACCAATATCGACGGCATCTATGCGATCGGCGATGTGGTCAAGGGTCCGATGCTCGCGCACAAGGCGGAAGACGAGGGCGTGGCGCTTGCCGAAATCCTCGCCGGGCAACATGGCCATGTGAACTACGAGGTCATTCCGAGCGTCGTCTACACCCAGCCGGAAATCGCTTCCGTCGGCAAGACCGAGGAAGAGCTGAAAGCGGCAGGCGTCGCCTATAAGGTCGGCAAGTTCCCCTTCACTGCGAACGGGCGCGCCCGCGCGATGCTGGCAACCGACGGCTTCGTCAAGATCCTTGCCGACAAGGAAACCGACCGGGTGCTCGGCGGCCATATCGTCGGCTTCGGCGCCGGCGAGATGATCCACGAGATTGCCGTGCTGATGGAGTTCGGCGGTTCGTCGGAAGATCTCGGCCGGACCTGCCACGCGCATCCCACAATGTCGGAAGCGGTCAAGGAGGCTGCGCTCGCGACCTTCTTCAAGCCGATCCATATGTAATCTTACATATTCGTAACAAAGCATGCAGCCGCTTGCCGTGAGGCAGGCGGCTGTTTTAATTGTTGCGCATTGCAGAATTCAAATATCGGACGAAGGTGAGGAAAAATGGAGCAGCCGTCCATTGCGGGTTACAGCCTGAGCCAGCGTTTTCTTCACTGGGCGATCGCGCTGCTGATTTTCTTCAACCTGCTGTTTCCCGATGGCATGAATACCTGGCGTCGGCTGATACGCAGAGGCGAGGTGCCGACGCCGGAACAGATTTCGTCGGCGAATATCCACGCCTATGTCGGCATCGCCATCCTGCTGCTTGCCGTTCTCAGGCTGGGACTGCGTTTTAGCAAGGGCGTGCCGGCCGAGGTCGCGCAGGAGCCGGCGATCTTCCGTCTTGCCGCCAGGCTTGCCCATGCCGGCCTCTACATCCTGATCTTCGCGATGCCGCTTTCTGGCATCGCCGCCTACTACTTCGGCATCGTTCCCGCCGGTTCGTTCCACGCGGATATCATGAAGGTTATTCTCTGGGCGCTGATCGTGGCGCATGTCGCCGGCGCCCTCGTCCATCAGTTCTATTGGAAAAGCAACGTGCTGCGCCGCATGACGCTCGGCTGACCGTCGGCGGGTTCAGTTTATCGCGGTGACGGTAAAGCCTTGCTGGCGCAGCAGTTCGATGACGCCGTCCTTGCCGGGCAGGTGCAGGGCGCCGACGGCCATGAAGACGTTGCCGCCGTCGAGGATGGGAGCGGCGCGCTCGGCCATCACCTTGTTGCGGTCGAGGATAACGCGCTGCTCGAAGGCCGCATAATCGTTGGTTTCGCCTGTGTCTTCCGGTGTTACTGTTTTCAACATCGGCATCGTCAGGCCGATGTCGCCGGAGAGGTAGAGGTCGGTCATCGTCTCGACGACATCGCTCATCTTGTCGCCGAGTTCCAACGTCTCGATCAGCGACTTCAGATGGAATTCGATCGGCAGATCGGCCATGGCCTGGATCTGCTCGGCAAGGGTTTCCAGCCCCTTGACCTGTTTGCCTTGAGCAACGGCGTCGGTGGCGATCTTCTGGTCGAGGAACTGCACGCCTTTCGCCTTGCGGGCGATTTCGCAGGCCGGCAGGGCGACGGCGCTCGAAATCATCCAGGGCCGCATGCGGGAAACGGCACCGAGCGGAATGCCGCGCTGCTTCAGCCCGGCTTCAAGGCGCTTGTAATCTTCGGGAGAAAGCAGCTTGTCGATCGTCGTGCCATCGGTGAACATCGTCAATTCAGGCTTTGCGAGCAGGGCTGCGGTCGCCTTCCGCTCGTCGAGGATCTCGTCGGATTCGATGATGATCGTGCCGGCGGCGTCATGGGCGGCCTGGGCGCGGGGCGGCAGGGCCAGCACGCGCGGATCGGTGACATGCATGCTGCCGAGCAGCCACGAGGGGGCCAGTCCGGGCTTTTCGATCTTCCAGAAAATGCCCTTGCCATTCGGCGTGGCGTCGGCTTCCTTCAGCGCCTCGGCGTAGCGGGCGGGATCGTTCTGCTGCAGCTCGACCATCAGGTTGCGGCCGGTGCAGGCCGCCTCTTCGGCCGCCGCCGGCCTTGCAGCCAGGAAAGCGACAAACAGCGCGGCAAGAAGCAGCATGTGAAAGGCTGCAATCAGCCAGAGCAACAGATGGACCGGCACTGCGAGGTAAGACGTCCGGCGGCCGATTGATGTCGTCATGATGGGTGTTCCGTCACATGCTCTGGTGGCTTCATGCTCTACGCCCGGCTTGCGCATATTCCTTTAAGAGAATGCGTTAACGAAAAGTTACGCGCGCGGATGCGCCCGATCATACACCTCGAGCAGCCGCGACGCATCGACGCCGGTATAGACCTGCGTTGTGGAAAGACTGGCATGGCCGAGCAGTTCCTGAATGGTGCGCAGGTCGCCGCCGCCGGCAAGCAGGTGGGTGGCAAAGGAATGGCGCAATGCATGCGGTGTCGCCGTCTCCGGCAGGCCGAAGGCGCTGCGCATCTTCTGCATGGTCCGCTGAATGATCGCCGGCTGCAGCCTGCCGCCGCGGGCGCCACGAAACAGCGGTTCGCTACTTTCGAGGTGATATGGGCAGAGCGCGCGATATTTCTCGACCGCGTCGAAGACCACGGGCAGCAGCGGCACCAGCCGCGTCTTGTTGCCCTTGCCGGTGATGCGCAGTGTCGTCGCGCCCTTCTGCAGGTCGGCGGGAACGAGATCCAGCGCTTCGGAGATGCGCAGGCCGCAGCCGTAGAGCAGCGTCATCACAGCCGCATCGCGCGCGGCGATCCAGGGTTCGTCATGGAGCTGGGCTTCGTCGCTGACGACGGTGATCGCCTGGGTATCCGAGAGTGGCTTGGGCAATGATTTCGGCTGTTTCGGCGAGCGTATCGCGGCAGCACCGGCGGCATTGACCAGGCCCTTCTTTTCGAGATGGCGCAGCAGCGAGCGAAGGCCGGCGAGATTGCGGCCGAGCGATCGGGCGCCGGAACCCTGCTTGCGTCGGGCGGCCAGGAAGGCGCGGAAATCGGCGGGGCGCAATTCCCTGATATCGCCAAGCGTCGCCGGTCCGGCGAGGTGGCCGGTCAGAAAGGTCAGAAACTGGCGGGTGTCGCGTTCGTAAGCGTCCAGCGTGTGCTCGGAAAGACGGCGCTCGCGGGCGAGGTTTTCGAGCCATGCGGCCCGCTCCGCCATCAGGCGCGGATCGGCGATAACAAGCAGTTCGTTCACGTCGCGAGCCTTGAATTTGCCTTCAAGTCCGCCAATTTGAAGCAGGAACGGTTATGGAATTGCTAATGCCGGCCAAGCCTTTGTCATCCTTCGATCATATTGTACTGCGATAGCTTATACCCCATAGACAGGATCTTTCATGGCACGGCGCGATTCCATGACGGCTTTCGGACAGCTCGCGGAAGCGATCGCTCTCGTTTCACAGGGAAAGCCCGGTCATATCGTTGACACGCTGATTGCCGAACGCGGCCAGAGGATCGTCAAAAATCCACTCTGGCCGGTGATGCGACCGTTCCTCTACACGCTGCTGCGCTACAACAAGGCGCTCGAATTCGCCAATGCGGTTGCGAAAATGCCGGGCTTCCAGTCGTTCGAATATCTGAGCGACGTGCTGAAACTCGACATCGGCATCAGCCATGGCGAACGCATTCCGGAAACCGGCGGCTTCATCCTCGTCAGCAACCATCCGACCGGCATCGCCGACGGTGTTGCCGTGTTCGATCTCCTGAAAGCACGCCGGCCTGATATGATGTTCTTTGCCAATCGCGATGCCATCCGCGTCAATCCGCGCTTTGCCGAGATGATCATTCCCGTCGAATGGCGGGAGGAGCACAAGAGCAAGCTGAAGGCGCGCGAGACGCTGCAACTGACGAACCATGCGGTGAAGGAGGGCAAGGCGACCGTGCTCTTTCCCTCAGGCCGCATCGCCTATTGGGCGAACGGCCGGCTGAACGAACGCCCATGGAAGACCTCGGCCGTCGGACTGGCGCGCAAATACAATCTGCCGATCCTTCCCGTCCATATGACGGCGCGCAATTCCGGCCTGTTCTACTGGCTGGCGAAATGGTCGACCGAGCTTCGCGACATGACGGTGTTTCACGAGCTGCTGAACAAACGCGGCGATCGCTTCGATTTCGTGATCGGCAATCTCATCCCGGCCGAACATCTGGACGGCGACCTCACCGAGGTGACGAAAGCGCTGGAGAAACATACGGTGCGTGACATGGCGGTCGATGGTGATGCGACCTTCGCTCCGGTCGGCCTGCCGGATGCGGCAGTGCGCCGCGAGATTCCGGTCCCTGCAGCCTAGATTCGCGCACCACCATGACAATCGATATCCGCATGATCCGCGATCGATTGACGCAGCAGATCGCAGATCTCGAAAGCGAGGCCCGGCAGGAAGGTTATCGCCATATCACCCGCCTTATCGACGAATGGTCGGCCGGCGATGTCAGGTTCGAGGGTACCGGCGAAAGGCTGCTCGGCGCTTATGTCGATGCGGTGCTTGCCGGCGTCGGGGGCATGACCGTCGAAGCGGCCATGTCAGGGGCGTTGCGGATGCGGCGTTTCTATATCAGTCCCGCAATGCGCGGGCGCGGCATCGGCCGGATGCTTGCCCTGGCACTGCTCGACCATGCGCGGTCGTGCTGCTGCATCGTCACCGTTCATGCGGGAAACGATGGCGCGGCGAAATTCTGGGAGTCGCTCGGATTTCAGGCCAACGGGCAGTGCGGACACACACATCGTTTCGATCTGCATGGGTCGAGCTTCACGCCCCGATCTCGTTGAGGCGGATGGCCTGGCGCGCCAGCAGCCGCTCGACATCGGCAATATCGAGCGCCGACAGCCCGGCGCCCGGCTTGCGCAGGGCGGCTGACCTGATCACGCCGCGCTTGGCGAGCACGTATTTGCGCGAGGCAAGGCCGATGCCCTGCTGCTGTTCATAGCGGGCGAGCGGCAGATAGGCATCGAAGATCGCATGGGCGCGATCGGGATTTCCGGCCGCATAGGCCTCGACGACGCCGACCATCATCTCCGGATAACAAAAGCCGGTCATGGCGCCATCGGCGCCGCGGCCCATCTCTTCGGGCAGGAAAAGCCCGCCATTGCCGCAAAGGATGGATATGCGCCGCATGGCGCCCCTGTCGCTGGCAGCGCGAAGCGCTGATATTTTCGAAAGACCCGGCCAATCCTCGTGCTTGAGCATGACGCAATTCGGCACCTCGTTGACGATGCGCTCGATGACCTTGGGCGCGATCGTCACATTGGTGGTGAGCGGATAATCCTGCAGCACGAAGGGCGTATCGCCAAGGGTTTCGCCGACCGACTGGTAGAAGGCGAAAGCCTGATCGTCAGTCTTGACGGTCCAGGGCGGCGCGACCATGACGCCGGCAGCACCCGCCCCCATGACGGCTTCGGCGAGTTCGCGCATCGGCGCAAGTCCCGGCGCCGAGACGCCGACAACGACGGGAAGGCGCCCGTCAAGGCGCTTCAGCACCCGTTCGACCACGGCCCTCGATTCCTCGGCGGTCAATTTCGGGGCCTCGCCGAGCTGGCCAAGCGCCGTCAGCCCGGTGACGCCGGCGCCTTCGTAGAAATCGACCATGCTGTCGATGCTGGCGAGATCGAGAGAGCCATCATCGGTGAAGGGGGTTACGGCGATCACATAGACGCCCTTGGCATCTTCGGTCAGTCTGGCCATTCGTGGTCTCCCATTCAGCGGCCGAAGAACAGCACTTCGGCATTTCGAACAAAAATCTTTTCGGCAGCCGTGGGATCGTCGATGGCGGCCTGCATGGCCTCGATCAACTCGGCGTCATCGGGCATGCCATCCCATAATTCGGTGTGCGGCCAATCGCTGCCCCAGAGCAGCCTCTCCCCATGGCTCGCGGCAAGCGTGCGGGTGACCTCGGCGAAGCCTTGGTCGTTCGTCTCCTTCGTCAACCGATAGGGCGCGGTCACTTTGACATAGGCATCAGCCGCGTCCATCAGCGTTTTCAGCGCATCGACATGCCGTGGTCTCGTCTCTGTGGCAAGCGGAATGAAGCCGAGATGATCGACAACGATGGGCAGGCGGATGCCGGATAATGTTGCCGGAAGATCGGGAAGCTGTTCGGGATTGATCTGCAGTTGCAGCGACCAGCCGAAAGGCGCAATCCTTTCCGCCAGTGTCCTGGCGGTAGCCAAGGGAAGGCCGCCCTTGTTGCGTGTGTTGATCCGCACTCCGCGCACGCCGTGCCGGTGGAGCCGCTCGATCTCGGTCTCTCCAGTTTCGGGATCAATGACGACGATGCCGCGCAAACGGCCCGGAAAGGCGGCGAGCGCTTCCAGCAGCACGCTATTGTCGAGGCCATAGACGCTTGGCTGTACCAATACGCCCTTGGCGATGCCAAGGCTTTCTGAGAATTCGATCCAGTCGGCAATCGTCGCGATGTCAGGCGTATAGCTGCGCGGGGTGTTGAGCGGAGCGTCGGCGCGAAAGACGTGGAAATGCGTATCGACCGTGCCTTGCGGCAGTGCCGGCCGCGGCAAGCGCGCCAGTTGCCGGCGGGGCAGGCAAAGCGGGGCGTCTATATCAGCGGTACTCATCATGCGTTGAGCTCGTCGCTTTGCAGGAAATCGAAATCGGCGCCTTCGTCAGCCTGGAGCACGCGTTCCTGATAAAGTTTTGCATAGCCGCGCAACGGGGCAGGGGAGGGTCGGTCGATGATCTCCAGCATGCGGCGATCGAATTCCGCCTGGTCGATATCGATGTCGATGCGCCGGCCCTCGACATCGAGGCGAATGCGATCGCCGGTACGGACGATCGCCAGCGGGCCGCCATCGGCGGCTTCAGGCGCGATGTGGAGGATGATCGTACCGAAAGCCGTGCCGCTCATCCGGGCATCGGAAATCCGCACCATGTCCTTCACGCCCTGCCGGGCGAGTTTGCGGGGAATGGGTAGATAGCCGGCTTCCGGCATGCCGGGCGCGCCTTTCGGCCCGGCATTGCGCAGGACCAGAACATCGTCGGCCTTGACGTCGAGATCGTCGCTGTCGATGCGCAGCGTCATATCCTCGACGGAATCAAAAACGACGGCGCGGCCAATATGTTGGAGAAGATCCTTGGAGGCGGCGGATTGTTTGATGACGGCGCCGCGCGGCGCAAGATTGCCATGCAGGACGGCGATCGTGCCGATCGGCTTTAACGGTTTCTCGACGGTGCGGATGATCGTCTGGCCCGGCTCGTCGACGACGTTGTCGATAATCTCGCCGATCGTCCTGCCGTAGACAGTCGGGGCGCTGCCATCGATTTCATGACGCACCGCCTTCAACAGCGCCGGGACGCCGCCCGCCTCGTGAAACTGCTCCATATAATGCTGGCCGGACGGCTGCAAGTCGACGAGCAGGGGTATGCTCCGGCCCAGCCGGTCGAGTTCGGCCATGTCGAGGCGACGGCCGAGGCGGCCGGTGATTGCGGCAAGATGCACGACGGCATTGGTCGAGCCGCCCATCGCCTGCAACGCCACGAGGCCGTTGCGGATCGCCTGTGGCGTCAGGATCTCGCGCACCGTCGGGGCGGCCTCATCCACGGCGAGCCGTGCGGCGACACGGCCGGTCTCCTCGGCAAGGCGGACACGTTCGGATTCGACGGCGGGTGCCGAACCGGCGCGGGGAAGGCAGAGACCCATGACTTCGGTCAGGTTCGCCATGGTGCTCGCCGTGCCCATCACCGTGCAGGTGCCGATGGAGCTGGCCAGCTTGTTATTGACCTCGGTGATCTCGGCCTCGTCGATCTCTCCGGCGCGGAAGCGCCCCCAGAAACGGCGGCAATCCGTGCAGGCACCAAGCCGTTCGCCCCTGTGGTGGCCGACGGCCATCGGACCGGTCGGCAGGAAGATCGCCGGTATCTCGCTGCTGGCGGCCGCCATGATCTGGGCCGGCAAGGTCTTGTCGCAGCCACCAATCAGCACGACGGAATCCATCGGCTGGGCGCGGATCATCTCTTCCGTTTCCATCGCCATCAGATTGCGCAGATACATCGAGGTCGGCGAGGCAAAGCTCTCGTGGATCGAGATGGTCGGAAACACCATGGGCATCGCGCCTGCCAGCATAACGCCGCGTTTGGTGGCCTCGATGAGTTGCGGCACATTGCCGTGACAGGGATTGAAATCGCTGTAAGTATTGGCGATGCCGACGATGGGACGGTCGAGTGCATCGTCAGAATAGCCCATGGCCTTGATGAATGCCTTGCGCAGGAAAAGGGAGAATCCCTGATCGCCATAACTCGTCAGCTTGCGACGAAGACCGTTCGACAAACCTGTTCCTCCCTCGCCAACTTGACCATGGCCAATGTGCAGTCAGCGTAGTGGGATATGGAGGATTGTCAATAAATAAGATGGCGTCACCATATCGTATTTTTGGATATCTTCAGCGATATCCATAAATTTCCAAGGAAATATCGATCGATCGTCGCCTTATTTTGATGAGTCGATGATTGGCTTTTATGAAGAAGCCGGATAGATTATTGATAAAATGAACTTGAAGCAGAGGGAAGCGCCATGACGGGGACGAGACGGCGGCGTATCGGAATGGTCGGCGCCGGCTGGGTCAGCGCCTACCATCTATCGGCATGGAGGCGGCAATTGCATCGCGCCGAGGTCGTGGCGATCGCTGACCCGTCGCGGAGCGCGATCGAGGCCCGGCTGGCCGCCTTCGAGGTCGCGCGCAACTATGCGGGCGCTGAGGCGATGCTGGAAGCCGAGCAGCTCGATGCCGTCGATATCTGCGCGCCGCGGGAGTTTCACGCCGAACTGGTCCGGCTGGCGGCGGCAAAGGGGCTCGATATTATCTGCCAGAAGCCGCTCGCCTCTTCCTACGACGAGGCTGTTCACCTGCTGGCAGAGCTTTCCGGCAAGGGCAGGCTGATGATCCACGAGAACTGGCGGTTCCGCGCCTATTATCGGCGGCTGAAGGCATGGCTCGACGAAGGACTTGCAGGCGATGTCCGTCAGGCGCAGTTCGAATTCCTGTCCAGCGGCATGCTAGCGGATGCAGAGGGGCGAAGGCCGGCGCTGGTGCGCCAACCCTTCTTCCGGACGCAGGAGCGGCTGCTGGTCATGGAGGTCATGATTCATCATCTCGATACGCTGAGATATCTTCTGGGCGAGATGGAGGTGGTCGGTGCGCGGCTTGAGAGGAGCAATCGCGATATCGTCGCGGAGGATGTGGCATGCGTCGTCCTGCGCCGGCTGGGCGACGGCGTTCTTGTCACCGTCAACGCCAATCTCGCCGCGCATGGCGCTCCGCCGGTGCCGCGTGATCACTTACGCATCTTCGGAACGCGCGCCACGCTCGAACTCCAAGGCAATCTGCTCTTAGCGCAGGGTGCGGAGCAGCGCCGGGAGAGCTTCGATCTCGACGAGACCTACCAAGGCGCTTATGACGCGACCATTGCGCATTTCCTCGACAGTCTCGATGGAAAGGTCGCGATGGAAACATCGCCGGGCGATAACATGAAGACGCTTGCTCTTGTCGAGGATATCTATCGCTTGAGCCGGTTCGACCCGGAGCGCAATCCACGGTAACATGGCGCGCGCCCGTCAGAGGAGATGACATTGCAGACGCTCAACGAAAGCCGCGAAGACGGCATCGAGCATGATGATCTAAGCATTGCCCGCGCGCTGGAGGAGGACATTATTTTCGGCCGGCTTGCGCCCGGGACCCGCCTGACCGAAGACGCGCTTCTAGCCCGCTTTCACGTCACGCGCCATTTTGCCCGCCAGGCGATCGTGCAGCTCGAGACGATGGGTATCGTGGTTCGGGAGCGCAACAAAGGGGCGACCGTCCGCTCGCTGACTGCTCGCCAGGTTCAGGAAATCTACGATGTCCGTGAGTTGCTGCAACGGCAGGCTGCGCTGTGGATAAAGCTGCCGGCACCTGAAGCGTTGATCGAGGAACTGCTGGCGCTGCACGAGGAGCATGGCCGTCACGTCGAATCCGGTTATCTCAGAGGCGTGCACGAGGCCAACGACAAATTCCACCTGACGCTTTTCGGCGCCTGCGGCAATGCGCATCTCGTGCAATCAATCGAGCTTTATATGCGTCTCAGCCTGCCGGTGCGCGCCAATTCGATGTCGAGCAAGGAGTCGCTACGCATCTCGCATGAGCATCACCGGCTGATGATCGAGATGCTGCGCGGCACTGACAACTGGGTTCTCGCCCAGCTCTGTGTCGACCATCTGCAGCCCAGCAAGAAACGTTATCTCGCCTATGTCAGCGATCATTGACGCGGCTAGCCGTTTGAAGGGGAGCGCATCGTTCGATTGCGCTCCCTTCGCCTACCGGCTCACCAATCGAGGCGCAGCAGAGACACGCCTTGACGCGGTAGGGAGACCTTGAGGACGATCTTGCCGCCATCAACCTTAACCGATGCCTCGTCGATCTCGGCGAGCTTTCCCGACGCTTCCAGCCTGGCATAACCTTCGCCGGTCGGATTCTGCGGCTTGCCCATCGCCGTCCAGACGCCGAAGGCGTTGGAATGTTCCTCGTCCATTCTGAAATGCCTGAGTGACGCGGACTTGTCGCCCCAGCCGTCGAGATTGACCGAAATGTCTGCGGACGGCCCGGCTTCATCATCGTCGTGATAATGCCAGAGCAGAATGGAAACGCCCTTATCGTCGCGGGTCGCCACGACATTGACATCGGGCTTGCCGCGCACGCCGTGGTTCATGATATCCTCGATGCCGCGGCGATAATCGCTTTCCGATTCCAGCCACTCGCCGCCGAGTTTGCCGAGCATGCGGAAGCCATTGAGAACGGCCTTGTCGACGCCGTTGGTCGCAAGATCGCGGAAACCGTCGAAATAGGGCTGGTCGTCGAAGAGGAAGGCCCAGGTGACCGCCCCTTCGATATGGATGTTGGCGCGTCTTGCAAGCTCGTAGGTGCGGATCATACTCTCGACGATATAGACGCCGTAGAGCGGACCATTGCGATAGCCGTTCTGGGGATGGACGCGTGCGGAACAGGCCGCGCAGCCTTCCGGATCGGATTCGCCGACTACCACGGGCAGGTGCCGGAGTTCCGGAAATTCATTGATGATGGCAAGGTTTGTCTCGATGTCACGGAGCTGTTTGTGCAGGCCCATCCGAACGTGACCCTCATAGATCACCGGATTGCCCTTGGCGTGGAAAGCGAGGAAATCGATTGGCGACTTGTTCTCGACGACATGCTTGAGGAAGGCACGCAGGAAGGTCTGGGCCTTTTCGTTGGCAAAGGCGCCACAGGTATGCGGTCCGCCGACACGGGCATTCGGCAAGGCACGCTTCAGAGCCTTGGCGCTGACATCATACATTTCGCAGAATTGCGGGATGGTGCCGGTCCAGTAGTGACCGTCCGGCTCGTTCCAGACTTCCCACGGCCAGCTTGAAACGACGGCCTCGCCATATCTTTCGGCGAGATGGCGCGCCCATGCTTCGATCAGGTCGCTCCATTTCTTCAGGTCCTTCGGCGGAGCCGTCCAGCCGGTGGTGATCGTCGCGTATTTGTCGGCCGGCTCCCATTGGTGACGGTAAGGACCGTTGAAATCGGAGAGAGCTTCCGGTGTGAAGCCGATCTGAATCAGCGGAATGTTGCCGGCTTCGACATAGGTGTCGAAGATTTTGTCGATGATCGTCCAGTCGTAGACCGGATTGCCGTCAGCATCCTCGGTATAGGCATTGGTCGAACCCCATTTGAGGGCAGGCAGGCCGTCGCCGCTGGTCAGAAGATTGTGCGCGCGGATGCGGGGCGGCTCGGGGCTGAGTTCTGTGAGTTCCCTGAGCAGCTTCCTGCCGTGTGGGGAGTAAGTGTAATTCGGCTCGTCATAGCCGAACCAGTTCCACAAGGGTTCGTATTTGCCGGTCGGCCGGTTGGCGTGAACGGAGATCGTCACGTCATAAGGGCTGCTCATCGTGGTGTCCTCTTGAACGATCATGCCAAAGCCCCTCCCGAAAGCGGCCGACCTGTCTGGTGATGAAGTACGGCCTCTTGGGAGGGTGCCGCGCTCGCCGCAAAAGCTAAGCCAAATGCTCACTTTGTCAATAATATAAAAATATGCTTTATCATTGAGCGTCAAAAATGCCTGAAAATGCGCTATTTTTTATAGTCATCAAAATTATCGGTTGCCGTTTCTTGAAAAATTGTCGATAACTGTGGCGTGAGCTCGCCCGCCGTCGAGGAGTGCATGTGTCCCTGCGGCACGCGCAGGCAGGGGTTCGCTGGACGCATCGTCAATTGATTACGGGAAGCGCTCGCCGTGGCGAGTTGAGGAGGAGGAACATCCGATGAAGTTCCGTAGATATGCAGCCATCGCGCTAATGTCTCTTATGGCCCTTCCGGCATTTGCGCAGGATTTCATTGCCGGCATACCGCGCAATGAAACGCTGATTATCCAAGGCACGCCGCAGCAGAATGCCGACTGGTTCAACCTCTGGGCTCCTGGGGGCGGGGCGGCGGCAAACCTCAACGGCCTGCAGCAGCTGACCACCGATACGCTATGGTTCATCAATCCCGAAGGCGGCAAGGACGCCTGGCAGAACGCCCTTGCCAGCGAGCCCCCGAGCTACAACGCCGATTTCACCGAGATGACGGTGAAGCTGCGCAAGGGCATCTTCTGGAGCGACGGTGTCGAATTCACCAGCGACGATGTGGTCTATACCGTGCAGACGCAGATCGATCATCCCGGCATGGCCTGGAGCGCGCCCTTCACAGTCAATGTCGCGAGCATGGAAAATCCGGATCCGCAAACGGTCGTCTTCCATCTGAAGAAACCGAACTCGCGCTTCCACACGCTTTTCACCGTGCGCTGGAATGCCGCCTGGATCATGCCGAAGCATGTCTTCGAGAAGGCTGCAGATCCGCTGTCGTTCAACAACAACCCGCCGGTCTCGCTCGGGCCCTATCAGCTGCAAAGCTATGACAAGGGCGGCAACTGGACGATCTGGAGGCTGCGCGACGACTGGCAGCGCACGTCGATCGGCCTGGCTGCGAAACAGCCGCCCGAGGTCAAATATGTCGTCTATCGCGCCGCCGGCAATCCGGAAGCCCGCGTTATCGAACAGCGCAACCACAATCTCGATGTCATCAACGACATGGCGCCCGAGGGCATGTTCTCGATCATGCGTGACAGCAAGAGTACGGCCTCGTGGCTGAAGGGTTTCCCTTTCGCGCATCCGGATCCGACGCTGCCTTCCGTTCTCTTCAATACGAAGAAGGCGCCCTTCGACAATAAGGATGTTCGCTGGGCTCTCGCGCTGCTGATCGATATCCGCGAAGTGGCGCTCGGCTCCTATCGCGGTGCGGCCAATATCGCAGCCCTAGCCACGCCGCCGACGGGTTCTGCCCCTGACGACTATTACGCACCGATGCAAGACTGGCTGACGAATTTCGAGCTCGACACCGGTTCCCGCAAGATCAAGCCTTACGATCCGAACATCTCGGCGCAGATCGCCAATATGGTGCGCAGCCAATGGGCCGATCAGATCCCGACGGATCCGGCCAAACTACAGCGTACATTCGGCTTCGGCTGGTGGAAGAAGGACGTTCAGGCCGCCACCGAGCTGTTGCAGAAGGCAGGCTTCAAGAAGAGCGGTCGCCAGTGGGTAAAGCCTGACGGAACGCCCTTTACGATCCGTCTGCAGGTGGAAGGCGATGCCATTCCGACACTGGCCCGCGCCGGCACGGTGATTGCCCAGCAATGGACGCAGGCGGGCATCGCGACCAAGGTCGATGTCGCCGGTCCAACCAACGGTCAACGTCTCAGCACAGGCGATTTCGAGACGGCGATCTACTGGAGCATCGAGACCTGGGGCGGTCATCCCGATCTCTCCTTCTTCCTCGACAGCTATCATTCGGAGTTCATCAAGCCGCTCGGGCAGATCCAGCCGCCGCGCAATCTGCAGCGTTGGCAGGATCCGCGTCTCGACCTGCTCATCGAGAAGAACCGATCGATCGCGTTCGATTCGCCGGATGTCGCCAAGCTCGGTCAGGACTTCCTGAAGCTCGCCGTCGAGGAAATGCCGATGATCCCGCTGATGGCCTACAACAAGTTCGCGCCGCTCGATACGACCTATTGGACCAATTATCCAAGCGCGGACAATCCCTATTCGGCCTCGGGTCCGAACTGGTCGAACATCCGCTACATGGTGGTCGGGCTGAAGGCCAACCCGGATGCGCCGAAGCCTTGATCGGGGCACCATAAGGGAGACAGCCGGCCGCCGGCTGTTTCCGTTCTGCTATTGAAGGGTCGATGTCATGAATGGCTTTCTGATCTATGCGGCAAAACGTTTTCTGCAATTTCTCTTCGTGGTCTTCACCGGCATCACGCTGGCCTTCCTGATCGCGCATTTTTCGCCGGTCGATCCGATCGAGCAGACCGTGTCGCTGCTGACGAGCTTCGGCTCCACCGATCCGCAGGCCGTCGAGATCCTTCGCGAATCGCTGCGTGAACTCTACGGCACCGGCGGGCCGCTGCTGGACCAGTACGTCACCTTCTGGGGCCGCGTCCTGACCGGCGATTTCGGTCCGTCGCTCTCTTCCTTCCCGACCCCCGTCATGACCGTGATCGGCCGGGCTCTTCCCTGGACGGTCGGGCTTCTGACGCTCGCAACGATCATTTCCTGGATCATCGGCAATTTCCTCGGCGCGCTTGCCGGTTATTTCCACAGCAGTAGGTTGCTGAAGGTCGCCGGTGTCGTCATCATGGCACTACAGCCGATCCCGACCTACATCATCGGCCTCAGCCTGGTGATCCTCTTCGGTTTCATCTGGCCTATCCTGCCGATCAGCGACGGTGCACAGGTCAATCTCCCGCCCGGCTTCAACTGGGCCTTCATCAGCTCGGTGATCGAGCATGGCATCTTGCCGGCCCTGACCCTCGTGCTCGTCGGCATCGGCGGCTGGTTCATCTCGATGCGCTCGCTCGTATCCAACATCGTCACCGACGATCATGTCGTTTACGCTGAACTCGGCGGCGTGCGCTCGCGCAGCATCTTTTCACAATATGTCGCGCGCAACGCCATGCTGCCGCAGGTCACCGGCCTGGCGCTCAGTCTCGGCAACGTCTTCGGCGGCGCCGTCATCGTCGAGTTCGTCTTCAATTATCCCGGGATCGGCAAGCTTTTGATCTCCGGCATTTATTCCGGCGATTATAGCCTCGTGCTCGGCGTCACCACAATCGCCATCATCGCCGTCGCCGCCGCGGTTTTCGTGATCGACATCATCTATCCGCTGATCGATCCGCGCGTGAAACTGGGATAATCCGTGATGTTCAAAGTCCTCAGAGACCTGCTGCGCTACAACAAGGAGTTCCTGCTCGGAACCGTCCTGATCTGCCTCATCCTGGCGTTGATCGTGGCATCGTTCTTCTCGCCCTATGACGAGAACGCCATCTATGTCGTCGCGCCCGACATGCCGCCTTCGGCCGAATTCTGGCTCGGCACCACCTCGCGCGGCCAGGAGGTTTTCTGGCAGATCGCCGCCTCGATGCGCAACACGCTGTTCTTCGGCATCATCGTCGCTTTCGTCAGCCGCATCATCGCCATCGCCGTGGGGCTGATCTCGGGCTATATCGGCGGCCGGACAGACCAGATCATCATGGCGGTCAACGATACGCTCGGCGCCCTGCCGAATATTCCGATCCTGCTGCTTCTGGTTTTCGTGCTTCGCGACCAGATGACGTGGTTCATGCTGGCGATCACCGCAGCGCTGCTTGGATGGACGCATGACAGCCGTCTGATCCGCTCCGTCGCCCTGTCTCTCCGCCACCGGGAATTCACCCGCCACGCGGTCTTCTCGGGCATGCGCACACGGCAGATCCTCATCCGCGAGCATCTGCCCTATGTGATGCCGATCGTCTTCTTCACGACGATGAACAACCTGATCTGGGCGATCGGCCTCGAGGTGACGCTCTCGGTGCTTGGGTTTTCCGACATCAATCGGCCAACGATCGGCGGCATGATCTACTGGGCCAATGCGCATTCCGCAATGGTATCGGGCATATGGTGGTGGGTCGCCTTCCCGATGCTCTTCGTCGTCATCCTGTTCCTCGGCCTGTTCATGCTCGCCATGTCGGTGAACGAATATATCGACCCGCGTTCGCGCCTGGCCCGGATGGGAGCTTGAGGAGATGCAGAATCTGATGAGAAGGCGGCCGTTGACCCTTGCCGAAAACGCCATGGACGCCCTGACGATCGATGGGCTGAAATGCTACTACGTCAATGATTATTTCGGCGTGCGGCGGGAGATCCGCGCCGTCGACGATATCAGCCTGACCATCCGCAAAAACGAGATCTACGGCATTGCCGGCGAATCCTCGAGCGGCAAGACATCGCTGATCAAGACTTTGGCCGGCGCCATCCGCCCGCCGATGCGCGTCGTCGGCGGAACGGTGAAATTCAATTTTGCCGACGGGCCTATCGATGTCTATGCCGAACCGGACAAGATGAAGGCGGCACGCTGGCGCCACCTTTCCTACATCATGCAGGGCTCGATGAACGTGCTGAACCCGGTCAGAAGGGTCAAACACGCCTTCACCGATTTCGCCTCCCGCCATATGAACCTCGATCCCGCTGCCTTCCACGCCCGTGTCGAAGCACATCTTGCCCGGCTGCATCTCGATCCCCATGTGCTCGATGCCTTTCCGCACCAGCTTTCGGGCGGCATGCGCCAGCGTCTGACGATCGCCCTTGCAACTGTCTGCGAGCCGGAATTCATCATCGCCGACGAGCCGACGACGGCGCTCGACGTGCTCGTCCAGCAGGACGTGCTGGCGCTGATCAAGGAAGTGCAGATGCGCATGCAGTCCTCGGTTATCTTCGTGACGCACGATATGTCCGTGCATGCCGCCATCACCGACCGGTTGGCCATCATGTATGCGGGCCGGCTGGCGGAGGAGGGGCCGACGCAGGCGATCTTTGACAATCCCCAGCATCCCTATACCGTCCATCTGATCGGCAGCCTGCCGCGCATCGGCGACGTCTCGACGCGAAAGAGCCTTAAAGGCAAGCCGCCGGCGCTTTCGGATCCGCCTTCGGGATGCCGGTTCCATCCACGCTGTCCGATTGCGATCGACAAATGCGCCCGTGAAGTGCCGGCCATGCTGCCGAGCGCCACAGGCGGGCGGGTCGCATGCTTCCGCGCCGGGGAGTACCAGATCCAATGAGCAGCCATTTCCTCCTCGAACTCGACCATGTGACCAAGCTCTTTCCGATCGGCGGTTTCTTCTCGCGCGAAAAGATGAAGGCGGTGAACGATGTCAGCTTCGCCCTTGCCGCCGACAAGCCCGAGATATTCACGATCGTCGGTGAATCCGGTTCCGGCAAATCGACGCTGGCAAAGATGATCCTCGGTAATGAAAAGGCCGATCGGGGCAGCATCCGCTTCGACGGCGCTGATGTGAAGTCGGTGCATTCCCGCAGGGACCGCGAAGCTTTCATGGCAAGGGTCCAGCCGGTCTTCCAAAATCCGTTCGAGGCCTTCAACCCGCTGACCCGGATCGACGAGTATCTGCTGGCCACCGCCCATCGCTTCAAGGGCGCGAAGAGCCGCGCCGAGAAAGAGGCGCTTGCCGACGTTGCCCTTCAGCGCGTCGGCCTTTCGATGGCGGAGATAAAAGGTCGTTTCTCGCATGAGCTTTCAGGCGGTCAGTTGCAGCGCATTGCCGTCGCCCGCGCCCTGATACCGGAGCCGAAGCTGATCGTCGCCGATGAGCCCGTCTCGATGGTGGACGCATCGCTTCGCATGTCGATCGTCAATCTCTTCCGCGATCTGCGCGACTCTCTCAACGTCTCGATCGTCTACATCACCCATGATCTTGCGACCGCCTATTACATTTCCGATCGCGTGGTGATCATGCGCAAGGGTGTGGTGGTGGAGAGCGGAGATGCCAGGGACGTGCTGGAACATCCGAAACACGCCTATTCGATCGCCTTGAAGAACGCGGTGCTACCGCCCAATCCTCGCGACGCGTCGGCGATCATCCGCCTGCGGCAGCGCAACGGCGAGACAAATGAAGCCTATTCCGGCGATGGCGACCGCTTGGCCAGATGAAGCTGGCGCTCTGAGCTTCGGTCGTCAAATCGTCGCGACGCCCCGGAACCCATCGCTCTGTCTTTGCGGTTCCAATTCCATCGATTTGCGGGCATGGTCTCGCCCGATGAGCACAGATTCGTCCGATCTCTTTGGCGCGCTTTTCGAGGCACCGCCCGCGAACCGAACGGTTCCGGTGCTGGTGCCGATGCCGGCGCCAAAGCCCTATTCCTATTCGGTGCCGGATGGCATGGCGGTCGAGCCCGGCTCGGTCGTGCAGGTGCCGCTCGGCCCGCGGCAGGTGATCGGCGTCGTCTGGGACGGCGGCGAGGACGGCGTCGATCCGAAGAAGCTTCGGCCGATCAGCCATGTCTTCGATTGCCCGCCGCTTTCCAAAGAGATGCGGGATTTCATCGATTGGGTGGCCACCTATACGCTCTCGCCGCCCGGCCTCGTCGCGCGCATGGCGCTGCGGGCGCCGAACGCCTTCGAGCCGGAACCGATGGTGGAGGGGTTGAAGTTCGTCGGCGGCGACCCGGGGCGGATGACGCCGGCGCGCGCGCGGGTGCTCGACACGGCCTCCGACGGCTTTTCCTGGACGCGCAGCGGCCTGGCGCATGCGGCGGGCGTTTCGACGAGCGTCGTCGATGGGCTGATCACGCTCGGCATCTTCGAGACGATATTTTTGCCGCCGCCGCCGGTGGTGGCGATGCCGGATCCGGATTTTGCCGCAGCCCGTCTCGAAGGACCCCAGAAGCAGGCGGCCGAGGAGATCGTTTCCGACGTCCGCAAGGGCGAGTTTTCGGTGTCGCTGATCGACGGGGTGACCGGCTCCGGCAAGACGGAGGTCTATTTCGAGGCGATTGCCGAGACGCTGAAACGCGGCAAGCAGGTGCTGATCCTGCTGCCGGAGATCGCGCTGACGGCAAGTTTCATGGAGCGCTTCCAGGATCGTTTCGGGGCAAAGCCGGCCGAATGGCATTCCGATCTGGCGCCGCGCATGCGCGAAAAGGTCTGGCGCCAGGCGGTGACCGGCGAAGTGCGCGTGGTGGCGGGCGCCCGCTCGGCGCTCTTCCTGCCCTTCGAGGATCTCGGCCTGATCATCGTCGACGAGGAACACGATCCCGCCTACAAGCAGGAGGATCGCGTCTTCTACAATGCCCGCGACATGGCCGTCGTGCGCGGCCGCATCGGTGATTTTCCCGTCATTCTGGTGTCGGCGACGCCGTCGGTCGAAAGCCAGGTCAACGGGCAGAGCGGCCGCTACAGCACCGTTCACCTGCCGACGCGTTTCGGCGATGCGGCGCTGCCGGACCTGCATCTCATCGATATGCGCCGGCATGCGCCGGAACGGGGCGGCTTCCTGTCGCCGGTGCTGATCCGGGCGATCGGCAAGACGGTGGAGAAGCGCGAACAGGCACTGCTCTTTCTCAACCGGCGCGGTTATGCGCCGCTGACGCTCTGCCGGGTCTGCGGTCACCGGTTCCAGTGCCCGCAATGTTCGAGCTGGCTGGTGGAGCATCGCTTCCGCAAACAGCTGCAATGCCATCAATGCGGCCATGCCGAGCGCACGCCGGAAGCGTGCCCGGAATGCGGTACGCTCGACCATCTCGTCGCCTGCGGGCCGGGAGTCGAGCGCATCGCCGAGGAGGTGGAGCGGCATTTCCCGGAGGCGCGGACGATCGTTCTCTCCTCGGATATCATGGGCGGGGTGAAGCGGCTACGGCTGGAGCTGGATGCGATCGCCAAGGGCGAGGCCGATATCGTCATCGGCACCCAGCTCGTCGCCAAGGGGCATAATTTTCCGCTGATGACACTGGTCGGCATCGTCGATGCCGATCTCGGCCTTGCCAATGGCGACCCGCGCGCGGCCGAGCGCACCTTCCAGCTTTTGTCGCAGGTGACCGGCCGGGCCGGGCGCACCGGCCTCAAGAGCCATGGGTTGCTGCAGACCTATCAGCCGCAGCATCCGGTCATGCAGGCGATCGTATCAGGTGATTCCGAGGCTTTCTACGAGCGCGAGATCACCGAACGCGAACGCGCCGTATTGCCGCCCTTCGGCAGGCTCGCCTCGATCATCGTTTCGGCCGAAACCCGCCACGACGCCGAAAATCATGCGCGCGGCATGCGCAATGCCGCGCCGCAAGTGTCAGGCATCTCGGTCCTCGGCCCGGCCGAAGCGCCGCTCGCGCTGGTGCGCGGCCGCCACCGCTTCCGCCTGCTGGTGCACGGGCGGCGGAACTCCGACATGCAGGGGTTCCTGCGGGCGATGCTGTCGCAAGCGCCCAAGGAGCGCGGATCGGTGCAGGTGCAGCTGGATATCGATCCGCAGAGTTTTCTCTAAAACAGAACGCCGGCATTTCCTCCCTTTTCGGCGCATGCCATAAGACACTGATTCATCCGGGTGATTTGGGGCTGACGCATGGAGTTTTATTTTCCGACCGAGCTTGGCGAGCGGCTTGCCTTCTGCTCCGCCGCATTCACGGCGCTCGCCGGCTTCATCATGATGTTCGCGCCCGGCTATGCTTTCCGGCTTCTCGGCCTGCAGGCGCAGGAAGGGCGGCCGGAAGGCTTCGGCGAAGGACGCTCGATGGGCGGCTTCTATCTCGGCTTCGGACTGTCGGCGATCATGCTCGCCCAGGACTGGATCTACATGGCGCTCGGTGCCTCCTTCGCCATGGCTGCCTTTGCCCGGATCATCTCGATCCTGTCCGATAAGGGGAGTAATGTCGTCAACTATTTACTCCTGGTTGTGCAGATCGCTTTGGCCGCGTTACCACTGCTCTACGTTTTCGGCTTCGTCCAGACGTAACTCTTGCTGCCGGCAGACGGCTTCCGTGGCCTGCTTTCAGGCCATTGCGCAATTTTGCGGACAGAAATTCATGTGAAAGGCGTATTCGGGCATTACGCGTGTTGCGAGTCCGAACATCCTATGTTAGACGGACCCCGAATTTCGGAAGAAGCAAGAGGCTTCTCTTGTGATTTCTGGGGGAAATCAAAACGAATTCAAGATCATAGGTTCGGCGCCCGCCGAGAGCCGGATTTTGGGTTGAAATCAGGGAAATTTGTGCCAGTGGCAGACACGTCCCAGCTTACTTCTGGCGTTGCCGAGCGCTATGCCTCGTCGCTTTTCGAACTGGCGCTCGAGCAGGGCGCCGTGGACAGCGTAACCGCAGATCTTGACCGTTTCCAGGCGATGCTGGATGAGAGCGCCGATCTGAAGCGCTTCGTCGTCAGCCCGGTTTTCTCCGCCGACGACCAGCTGAAGGCGATCGGCGCCATCAGCGAGAAGGCTGGCATCAGCGGTTTCTTCGCCAATTTCCTGAAGGTCGTGGCGCGCAATCGCCGCCTGTTCGCCCTGCCGGGCATGATCAAGGCCTTCCGCATCATCGCCGCGAACCATCGCGGTGAAATCTCTGCCGAGGTCACCTCGGCGCATGCGCTTTCACAAGCGCAGGAAACCGAATTGAAGGTGGCACTCAAGAGCGTTACCGGCAAAGACGTGACGATTGCCGTCACGGTTGATCCGTCAATTCTTGGTGGTCTGATCGTGAAGGTCGGGTCCCGTCAGATTGATACGTCTCTTCGTACCAAACTCTCTACCCTTAAGCTCGCATTGAAAGAGGTTGGCTGATGGATATCCGCGCCGCGGAAATTTCCGCAATTCTCAAAGACCAGATTAAAAATTTCGGCAAAGAGGCAGAAGTCTCGGAAGTCGGCCAGGTTCTCTCCGTCGGTGACGGTATCGCTCGTGTCTATGGTCTGGACAATGTCCAGGCCGGTGAAATGGTCGAGTTCCCGGGCGGCATCCGCGGCATGGCGCTGAACCTTGAAGCCGACAATGTCGGCGTCGTCATCTTCGGCGCCGACCGCGACATCAAGGAAGGTGACACCGTCAAGCGAACTGGCGCCATCGTCGACGTTCCGATCGGCCCTGAGCTGCTCGGCCGCGTGGTCGACGCGCTCGGTAATCCGATCGACGGCAAGGGCCCGATCAACGCGACGCGCCGTTCGCGCGTCGACATCAAGGCTCCCGGCATCATTCCGCGCAAGTCGGTTCACGAGCCGATGTCGACCGGCCTCAAGGCCATCGACGCGCTGATCCCGGTCGGCCGCGGTCAGCGCGAGCTTGTTATCGGTGACCGCCAGACCGGCAAGACCGCGATCCTTCTCGATGCCTTCCTCAACCAGAAGGCTATTCACGACAACGGTCCGGAAGGCGAGAAGCTTTATTGCGTCTACGTCGCTGTCGGCCAGAAGCGTTCGACCGTCGCGCAGTTCGTCAAGGTGCTCGAAGAGCGCGGCGCGCTCAAGTACTCGATCATCGTCGCCGCCACCGCGTCCGATCCGGCGCCGATGCAGTTCCTGGCTCCGTTTGCCGGTTGCGCCATGGGCGAATACTTCCGTGACAACGGCATGCATGCGCTGATCGGCTACGACGACCTGTCCAAGCAGGCCGTGTCCTACCGCCAGATGTCGCTGCTGCTGCGCCGCCCGCCGGGCCGCGAAGCCTATCCGGGCGACGTTTTCTACCTGCACTCGCGCCTGCTCGAGCGCGCTGCGAAGATGAACGACGACAAGGGCGCCGGTTCGCTGACCGCTCTGCCGGTTATCGAAACGCAGGGCAACGACGTATCGGCCTTCATTCCGACCAACGTGATCTCGATCACCGACGGTCAGATCTTCCTTGAAACCGACCTGTTCTACCAGGGTATCCGCCCGGCCGTGAACGTCGGTCTGTCGGTTTCCCGCGTCGGCTCTGCGGCACAGATCAAGGCGATGAAGCAGGTAGCCGGCTCGATCAAGGGCGAACTCGCCCAGTATCGCGAAATGGCCGCCTTCGCCCAGTTCGGTTCGGACCTCGACGCTGCGACGCAGCGCCTGCTGAACCGCGGCGCACGCCTGACCGAACTCCTGAAGCAGCCGCAGTTCTCGCCGCTGAAGACGGAAGAGCAGGTCGCTGTGATCTTTGCAGGCGTCAACGGCTATCTCGACAAGCTGCCGGTCGCTTCGGTCGGCAAGTTCGAGCAGGGCTTCCTCTCATATCTGCGTTCGGAAGGCTCCGCCATCCTCGACGCGATCCGCACGGAAAAGGCAATCAGCGACGATACCAGGGGCAAGCTTACCGCTGCTCTCGATAGCTTCGCAAAGTCTTTCTCGTAATCGGGCCCTAAGTTAGGACGGATAACGGATGCCTTCACTTAAGGATCTGAAAAACCGGATCGCCTCCGTCAAGGCGACGCAGAAGATCACCAAGGCGATGAAAATGGTCGCCGCGGCGAAGCTTCGGCGCGCGCAGGAGGCGGCCGAGGCCGCTCGGCCATATTCGGAGCGCATGGGTGCAGTTCTGGCGAATATCGCCAAGGCTGTCACCGACGCCGATGGCGCGCCGGCGCTGATGACCGGCACCGGCAAGGACCAGGTTCATCTGCTGGTGGTGTGCACGGCCGAACGCGGTCTTTGCGGCGGTTTCAACTCGCAGATTGCGCGCTTCGCGCGCGAACATGTGCGCAAGCTGGTTGCCGAGGGCAAGACGGTGAAAATCTTCACCGTCGGCAAGAAGGGTTACGACATCCTTCGCCGCGAATTCGCTTCGCTGATCATCGAGCGCAAGGAATTGCGGGACGTCAAGCGGGTCGGCTTCGAGAATGCGGATCAGATCGGTAAACGCCTTATCGAGATGTATGCTGCCGGCGAATTCGACGTCTGCACGCTGTTTTATTCCGAGTTCAAGTCGGTGATCAGCCAGATTCCGACGGCGCAGCAGCTCATCCCGGCTTCAACGGGAGCTGTGCAGGCCGAAGATGCCGCCCATGCAGGCGCTGTCTACGAATACGAGCCGGATCCGGCATCGATCCTTGAAGATCTGATCCCGCGCAACATCTCCGTCCAGGTCTTCCGCGCGCTTCTTGAGAACGTCGCGGGTGAAATGGGCGCCAAGATGAGCGCGATGGACAATGCGACGCGTAATGCCGGTGAGATGATCAATAAGCTGACGCTGAGCTACAACCGCCAGCGTCAGGCGCAGATCACCAAGGAACTCATTGAAATCATTTCGGGCGCGGAAGCGCTCTGAGGCTAGGAAAAGAGGGTCAGAAAATGGCTGAGGCAGCTACCCCCAAGATCGGCTCTGTCGGCAGAGTCACCCAGGTTATCGGCGCCGTCGTCGACGTTGCTTTCGAAGGCGAACTGCCGAAGATCCTGAACGCGCTGGAAACCAGCAACAACGGCAACCGCCTGGTTCTCGAAGTTGCGCAGCACCTTGGCGAAAACGTCGTCCGTACCATCGCGATGGATTCGAGCGACGGTCTCGTGCGCGGCCAGGAAGTCGCCGATACCGGCGCTCCGATCATGGTTCCGGTTGGCAACGAGACGCTCGGCCGCATCATGAACGTCATCGGCGAGCCGGTCGACGAAGCCGGTCCGCTGGTCACCGCTCACAAGCGCGCCATCCACCAGGATGCGCCGTCCTATGTCGAGCAGTCGACGGAATCGCAGATTCTCGTCACTGGCATCAAGGTCGTTGACCTTCTCGCTCCCTATGCACGCGGCGGCAAGATCGGCCTCTTCGGCGGCGCTGGCGTCGGCAAGACCGTTTTGATCATGGAACTGATCAACAACGTCGCCAAGGCGCATGGTGGTTATTCGGTTTTTGCGGGCGTCGGTGAACGCACCCGCGAAGGCAACGACCTCTACCACGAAATGATCGAATCGAACGTCAACAAGCATGGCGGCGGCGAAGGTTCGAAGGCCGCGCTGGTTTACGGCCAGATGAACGAGCCGCCGGGCGCCCGCGCCCGCGTCGCCCTGACCGGCCTGACGGTCGCTGAACATTTCCGCGACCAGGGCCAGGACGTTCTGTTCTTCGTCGACAACATCTTCCGCTTCACGCAGGCAGGTTCCGAAGTGTCGGCTCTGCTCGGCCGCATTCCGTCGGCCGTCGGCTATCAGCCGACGCTCGCAACCGACATGGGCCAGATGCAGGAGCGCATCACCACGACGACGACCGGCTCGATTACCTCGGTCCAGGCCATTTACGTCCCGGCCGACGACTTGACCGACCCGGCTCCGGCAACCTCGTTCGCGCACCTTGACGCAACGACGGTTCTGTCGCGCTCGATCGCCGAAAAGGGCATCTATCCGGCCGTCGATCCGCTCGACTCCACCTCGCGCATGCTCGACCCGCTGGTCGTCGGCGAAGAGCATTACGAAGTCGCCCGCAAGGTCCAGTCGACGCTGCAGCGTTACAAGGCCCTGCAGGACATCATCGCGATCCTTGGCATGGACGAACTGTCCGAAGAGGACAAGATCGCGGTTGCCCGGGCCCGCAAGATCGAGCGTTTCCTGTCGCAGCCGTTCTTCGTCGCCGAAGTCTTCACCGGCTCGCCGGGCAAGCTCGTTGCTCTCGAAGATACGATCAAGGGCTTCAAGGGCCTCGTTAACGGCGAATATGATCACCTGCCGGAATCTGCCTTCTATATGGTCGGATCGATGGAAGAAGCGGTCGAAAAGGCCAAGAAGCTCACAGCTGCTTAATGAGCGACGAGCTAGACGAGATATTCTGCTGCGACTCCCTGAAAGGGGTCGTGGTGGATCTTCCGGAACCAGCCGCGCCGACTATCTATCGCGCCGATAACGGCGTGCTGATGATGGTGGTGGGTCTGGTCCAGAGTGAGGAAGGCCTCGGTTATCTCGACCAAGCGATAATGCACTGCCCGTTCTGCGGGACTAAATTGCAAGATGCGAAAGCCATAGCCGAGAAGGTAAGTCACTGATGGCTGACAATTTCAACTTTGAGCTCGTTTCGCCGGAGCGTCTGCTGTTGTCGGAGATGGTGACCGAGGTCGTCATTCCCGCGACTGAAGGCGAGATGACGGTCATGGCGAATCATGCGCCGACGATGACGACGATCAAGCCGGGTGTCGTGAGCGTGCGTTCGGCCTCCGGCAAGAAGCAGGACTATGTGGTGTTCGGCGGTTTTGCCGATATCCTGCCGACCGGCTGCACTCTGCTCGCCGAATCCGCGGTTCCGGTTGAGGAGCTGCACAAGGACGAGCTGACCCGCCGCATCGAGGCCGCTCGCAAGGAACTCGAAGATACCGAGCTGCACGAGCACAAATCGAAGCTCGAACATTTCATCATGGAACTGACGCATCTGAGCGGCATCGTCCAACAGGATTGATCGCCATCGACTGCGACGATCAAAGGCGGCTGCAACAGCCGCCTTTTTTGTGCCTGTTCAGCTGTCGGGATAGGGCGGGCGGCTTGAAATGAAGAAGCGGCCCGGTGGGGCCGCTTTGCCGATTTACCGAGTGGCCGGCTTCGGCTCAGAAGCCGGTGCCGCCGCGCAGCTCGATGGCAATTGTCTTGAACAATATCTTCAAGTCGAGCAGCAGGCTGAAATTCCTGACATAATAGATATCGCAGGCAATGCGGGCGCGGGCTTCCAGCCGTCGCGCCGTCGGGCCGCGCCAGCCGCGCGTCTGCGCAAGACCGGTGATGCCGGGGCGCATGATGTGGCGGTGATGATAGTCCGGCACCAGTTCTTCGTAGAGCCGGCCGGCTGCCCGCATATTGATGGCATGGCAGCGCGGGCCGACCAGCGACATGTCGCCCCTGAGGACATTGAAGAGCTGGGGCAGCTCGTCGATATTAGTCTTGCGGAGCACCGCGCCGATGCCGGTCACTCGGCTGTCACCCTTGACGGTCTGTTGAACGCCGCTGGGATCACAAGCTTCCGCGCGCATCGATCGGAATTTGAAGATCGTGATCTTCCGGCCGTTCAGCCCCCAGCGGATTTGGCGGAAAAACACCGGACCGCCATCATCGAGTTTGATGAAAAGAGCGATTGCCAGAAAAATCGGCGCCAGCACGACGAGGGCGCTGAGTGAGGCGACGATGTCGATCAACCGCTTCACGCTCAGTCGCACAGCCATTTTTCTTTCGACAGGGGAAAAGCTATCCGGCTGGCGAATATTGGAGTTCGCGATAACCAGGGTCTTGGTTTTGTCCTGACGCTGAGACGGATCGAAGCGTGAATTCGTCTTCGAAGTAAAAGCATTCATTACGCAAGGTCCACAAGTTTAGATGCGATACTGAACAGCAAGGAGACAGATACATGGTCACGTATCGTTTGTCATCGGTATAAATAAGAATTCCGTAACCCTAAAGACACCAAAAATGGGAGTATTTCGCGTTAACCTTAATGCCTGTAGTTGCGCTATCCGGAAACTTATACTTTGAAAGGAGTAGCCCGATTGGATTGGCGAGCTGTCAGCCGGTTTCCGAAATCGATCGCCGGTTTCTCCAGCAGATGGTAGCTGAGGCTTGCTACCAGAAGGATAAGCGCTGCCGCCAGTCCGCAAGACTGCAGCCAGCCGGCCACAACATTTTCCGAGGAAGCGCCGAACGAGCCCGGGTCGTGCTTCTGGATCAATAGCAGGATGATCTCCTGCCAGATATAGATGCCGAAGGAGATCTTCGCGACGTAGCGGACAGGCGCGTTGTCGAGCAGCCTGCCCAACAGTTGCGAATGGCTGAGCGAAACGAGGGCCGCCCCGACCGCCAGCGGGAAGACCGGAAAGCCATAGGGGATTTCGAGCCAGCCGTAACCCTCGGCGGAGCCGCCGGGCGAAATCACGAGGCGGTAGCCGGCAATGGCGAGAGCGAGAAGCGCTGCGGCATCGAACCAGGAAGAGCGTCTTCGTGGGAGCATGGTCTCGAGGCCGGCGGCGAGCGCACCGAGCGCGAAGACGGCGAAGAAGCCGATCGGATTATATCTCGGCATCCATTCCTTCGCCCCACCCTGCAGGCCGTACTGCCAACCGCGTCCGATGTCGTCGAGCGGAAACAGGGTGAGGATCAGCAGATGGGCCAGGAGTACGCCTGTGATGACGCATAGCCAGGCGAAGCGCGCAAGCAGCGGGCGTTGTCTCAGGATGAGCAAACGAAACAGCAGGAGAAAGCCGACCGGCAGGAGCACATAGCTGGTGACCTCGAAGGGAATGGACCAGAGCGGCCCGTCGGCTTCGACAGGAAAGAAGGTGCGCCAGTGCCACTGGCTCATGAACAGCAGCCCGGAGACATAGCGGAGCGCAAGCTCCGGTGTCAGCGGCAGGGCAAGCAGCGTCAGGCTGAGGGCGAAGCTGATGGTGGCGGCAACCCAGAAGCCCGGAGCGATGCGCGCTGCCCTGCGGATCGTGTAATGCCGCAGGCTCGGCAGGTTGCTGCCCGTGTCGAGCGCGCGCCAGAAGGGATGGGCAAGAAGAAAGCCGCTGAGCACAAAGAACACGGCAACGCCGAAATTGCCGAAGCGGAGGATATGTGCGGTCGGTCCGAGTTCGTCGGGGATTCTGCGCATATCCAGCCGCAGCGCGAAGTGGTGGGCAAGCACCAGCAGACAGGCCGTCGCGCGCAGAAAGTCCGCTCCGGCCAGTCTCTCCTGTTGTCGCATCCTATCCCCCGCCTTGCCTAGCGCATCGGCCCGAAAATCGGAATCGATTTTCGGAAAGCACGATGCGTAAATTCTAAGTGTTAGAGCGTCCTTTGCGCATCCGAAAGGAGGCGCGGCGCTCTAAAGCATGATGCCGAAAAGTGTGAGCGGTTTTCGCACGACATCAAGCTCCGGGTCTCGGACTTTGCAGCGGAAAGCCGCGACGGGCAAGGCAGGCGTTGGGCTCAGTCGAGAAGTTCGTTGGTATAATAGGTGGAAAAGTCCGGCTTCTCCTTGAGTGCGGCGCCATTGGCGTCGACGAGAATCCTATTCTCGAGCAGGAAGCCGCCGAGGGCTTCGGCCTTTGCCGGATCGAGCTTACCGATCACGCCGGCCTCGGATTTCAGGAAGTGCCCCTCGATCAATGCCTTCTGAGACGCCTTTACCAGTTCCGTATTCATCAGTGCGCCATTGCTTCCAGAGATCAGCAGATCGCAGGCTTCGTCGGGATGGTCGACGGAATAGGCATAACCCTGGCGCGTGGCCTGGATGAAGGCGCGGGCGTGTTCCCCGTTTGCCGAGAGATAGGCGTCGCTGGAGACGATGACCGTCGTCTGCTCGTCGGGAATGCCATAATCGGAATAGTGGAAGCGGCCGATCTTCCGGTTTTCCAGTTCGGCGGCGATGCCTTCCCAGGTGTAGATCTCCAGCGTGAAATCGATCGAGCCATTGTCCAGCGCCTCGTAAGCGGAGGTGCCGAGGGTGACGGTCTTGACGTCGCCCTTGCCGCCGTCATTGCGGATCATTGCGGAGATCAGCGCGCTCTCCCAGGTGCCGCCAAAGCCGCCATAGGTCTTGCCGTCGAGGTCTTTCGGGCTCTTGATGTCGTCGCGTCCGCCCTTGAAGATCAGGCGTGCGGTTTCTGTCTGGACGACGCCGTAGACCATCTTCACGTCACCGCCGCCGGCGCGCTGCGTGAGGGTCTCGATCTCACTGCTGATGCCGAAATCGGCAACGCCGTTCGACACCAGTGTTCCGGCGCTGGTATCGGTGAAGGGAAGGATCTCGACATCGAGTCCGGCATCGGCGTAGAAGCCCTTCGCCTTGGCGACATAGATGCCGATATGGTTGGTGTTGGGCGTCCAGTCGAGCGCGATGCGAACCTTTGCGGGCGCCGATTGGGCGAAGGCGGTGCGGCCGGCGAGGCTTGCCGCGATGGCGGCGAAAATCGTCTGGCGGCGGGTGAGAAGCAGCATGGTGACCTCCTCAGGTCTCTAGAGCATGATGCCGAAAAGTGTCGGCGGTTTCGGACGACATCATGCTCTAACTCTTTAAATTAGAACAGGGATTCAGACTTTGGGCCGACCGGCCTAAAATCATCCTGTTCTTGCGGATGAAGCAGGGTTTGCAGGATTTCGGTTTCGATCGCCTGGGCCGCCGGCGAGCCGAGGTCGGCGATGCTTCTCGGACGGGGCAGGGGAACGCGGAATTCGCGGATGATACGCGCCGGACGGGCCGAAAGCACGTAGATCCGGTCGGAGAGGAACACGGCCTCGCGAACGTCATGGGTGATCAGTAGCGCCGTCCAGCGGTGCTCGGTCCACATGCCCTGCAGCCATTCCTGGATCTGCGTCCGCGTCAGCGCGTCGAGCGCGCCGAAGGGCTCGTCGAGCAGCAGCATGTCTTGCGTCTGGACGACGGTGCGCAGCAGTGCGGCGCGCTGGCGCATGCCGCCGGATAGTTCGGAAGGATAGTGGTGTTCGAAGCCGGAAAGGCCAAAGCTCTCGAACAAAGGCGCGACGGCGGCGCGGGCCGCGCGGCGGCTCATGCCTTTCACCTCGAGGCCGAGTGCCGCATTGTCGATGATCCGGCGCCAGGGCATCAGCGCATCGCGCTGCGGCATGAAGGCGAAGGAATGCGGTGCCTGTTCCAGCGGCACGCCGTTAAAAAGCATGGTGCCGGAATCGGGTCGAAGCGCCTGTGTCAGCAGCCGCAGCACCGTCGATTTTCCGGAGCCGGACGGTCCGACGATCGAAACGAACTCGCCGTCTGCGACGGTGAGCGAAATGTCGCCCAGCACCTTCATGCCGTCGAAGGACTTCGAGATACTACCGAGTTCAACCATTGTATCGCTCATCGGCGCCGCTCCCCGGTTGGCTGCCAGGGCATGACGAGGCGCTGGATCAACAGCGTCAGCCCGAAGAGGCCGAGCGTGAGCACGGCGCTGACGACGACGGCGGCGAGCACGAGATCGGGACGGAAATTGTTCTTGGCGTTGAGGATATAGATGCCGAGGCCGCGGGCGGCGCCGGCATATTCGGCAAAAATCGCGCCAACGACGGCATAGGTGATCGAGATTCTGAGGCCGGCGAAGAAATAGGGCAGCGAGGAGGGAAGCCGGGCCAGGCAGAAAATCCGCCAGCGACTCGCCTTCATCGAATTCAGCAATTCGGCGATGTCGCGGTCGGTCGATTCATAGCCCTGCAGCAGGGCGACGAGCAGCGGAAAGAAGGTGACGAGCGCCACCAGCAACACTTTCGGCAGCAGGCCGAAGCCGAACCAGAGGACGACGAGGGGCGCGATCGCCACCAGCGGCAGGGTCTGGCTGGCGATGAAGATCGGCAGCAATGCCCGGCGCATGAAGGGCACGAAATCCATGAGGATGGAGGCTGCGAAGGCGAAAGCAAGCGACAGCGCGAAACCTCCAAGCGTCGCGCCGAGCGTCGGCCAGGTGTTTGATATCAGCGCCTCGCGGTTCAGCCAGCCCTGGATGACGATGCGCGACGGCGCCGGCAGGATGGAGGGCTTGATCCCGGAAAGATCGACATAGAGTTCCCATGCCGCCAAAAAGGCGCAGCCGGCGAGCAGGGCAGGTATGCCCCGGTAGAGAGCGGCGCGGAGCGCGGCAAGGCGCGAACCCAGTGGTGGTAGCGGTGTCATCGGCGTTCGATTTCAGGCTTTCGTCGGGCACTGCATAATTCCTTAAATCGGAATCGATTTAAGGATAAAATTATGCAGCAATTTAAAGTGTTACAGCGTCCTTTGCGCGTCTGAAAAGACGCGCGGCGCTGTATTGGCTGACACCGTGATATCGAGGGTCACATGCCCCTCGGGGTCGCCGAAGCGATAGAAGGCCTCACGAATGGTTGCGAAGACGGCGCCGGCATCGCCAGAAAGCCTGGTGCAGAAATTCTTGGCGCGGTCGAAGGTGCCGGAGCGTTTGAGAAAGTCGATGCAGCCATAGATCTCGTCCATATGGGTGCCGGTTCCCATGACGTAGAGCGAGAATTGGGCAGCGGTCGGCTGTCCGGTCTCGGCGGTGATTTCAACGGCGGCAAGGGCGGCCGCTATACGGTCAGCAAGCGGCTCTGCCTGGCCGGAGGAGGGGTTGACGCCGCAGATGGCCTCGTCGGGCTCACCGGGGCAGCCGCGTGAGACGGCGGCGGACAGGACGCAATGTTCGCCGGTCTTCGCGGCTGTGACGAAAAGATCGTGCATGGCGGCGAAAAGAATGTCAGGCGGGCCGACCAGCAGCGTAGAGATGTCATCGGTCTCGATGCGCAGCCGGTCGCGATAGGGATCGAGCGCCTTGACGGCATCGAGAATGATGCCGACGAAATCGCCGGACATCGGATAGAGTGACACTTGTGCGCCTGAAAACATCTGAACCTCGCTCCGCTGGCATTACCCAGATCAGCTTTGAAGGGTCCAGAGGCTTGCACCTCACATCTCAGCCCCGGCAATACGGAGCTCCCCCGTTAATGGCGCGGAAACTATCACCGGGGTTTTCTCCCCGCAACTGCAAAGTTGCGAACCCGTCCATGCGATCGGGATGAGCCTGCCATGCCCGGTATCGGCTGATATGCCTTACTGTTGAGAACACCCGGACGGAGGTCCTGCCCGGGTGTCCCTCGAGGTTCCGTACCTGCCGGGAACGGAACCGGAGCTTGCTGACTCAGGCGGCGATGTCGGCATAGGGGCAATCGCTGCGGGCAGTGACGAGCGCCCGTGTCCACCATTCCAGCCTTGCCATCATCCGGTCGAGCAGACGCATCGCGTCGGTGGGATTGTCGAGCCGTCCCTCGGTGTCGAAGCGGTTCCAAGGTGCTGTAAAGCTCACCGAATCGCGGATCGTGACCGCGTGGAGTTCGGCAAAGACGAGGCGCAGCTGTTCGACGGCGCGCAGGCCGCCCGATATGCCGCCATAGGAAACGAAGGCGACAGGTTTGCCCTGCCAGGGCTCGAAGAAGAAATCGATGATCGACTTCAGGGAGGCCGTGAAGCTGTGATTGTATTCCGGGGTGACGATGATGAAGGCGTCGGCCATGCCAAGCCGCCCGGCGAGCCTGTCGATTTCGGGGTGTGCCATGTCACGGCTTACCGGCAGCGCGAAATCGAGCGGGTCGATGATGTCGATATCAAATTGCGGGAAGCGGACGAGCTCCTGCGTCAGCCATTTGACCACCCGGTCGCAGATGCGGCCCTCTCTCGTGCTGCCATAGATGACCGCCAGCCTGGTGGGTGTTTTCATGCGTTGCTCCTTGTCGCGATTGGACTTTACGATTATCGAAGCACGGGTTATAAAACCTCAACTAATATTGAGGTCAAGAGCCGATGGATACGATTCCTGCAACGCCGCTCGGCAGACTTCTGACGGTTGGCGAAGTGGCGGAGCGCAGCGGCCTTGCCGTCTCGGCGCTGCATTTCTACGAGACCAAGGGGCTGATCTCGAGCATCCGGTCCCGCGGCAACCAGCGGCGATACGGCCGTGACGTGCTGCGCCGGCTTGGCATCATCAAGGTGGCGCAGCGTGTCGGCATTCCGCTTTCGGAAATCCAGGCGGCGTTCGAGTCGCTGCCGCAAGGACGCACGCCCACCGTCGCCGACTGGCAGGTGCTGTCGGCGCGCTGGAAGGATGATCTCGACACGCGAATCAGGCGGCTGAGCCTGCTGCGCGACCGTCTGACCGGCTGCATCGGCTGCGGCTGCCTGTCGATCGAAAGCTGTCCGTTGCGCAATCCCTGCGATCGGCTCGGCAAAGAGGGGTCGGGTGCGCGGCTTCTGGAGACCGAAAGCTAGAGGCCTTCCCCAGAGGGGGACTTGGCCGGGTCTCCCGGGAAAGATCGGTACCTGCCTTTCTTTCGGTCGGCGCGCTCATATGTTAAGGGCGAGTGACGCAACCGGCGGCACTGTCCGCGAGGAGGACGGCTTCGTGTTTCATCCCAGACTGTTCGAAAATCGCAATGTCGTCGTGACCGGCGCCGGCCGCGGCATCGGCCTCGAAGTGGCCCGGCAGTTCCTGGACTGCGGCGCAAAAGTGATCGTCCATACCGGGCGCAAGCCGGGACGCGAGCTGCCGGATTTCCTGCTGACGGCTGAATCCGAAAGACGGGCGCTGCTGCTGCACGCCGATTTCTCGGCGGCCGGTGGGGCGGCGCAATTTGCCGAAGACGTTCTCGCCTTCTTCGACAGTGTGCATGTGCTGGTGAACAATGCCGGCACCATGCTTGGCCGGTTTCCCGCTGCCACGCTCACCGACGCAGAATATGAGGCGATCGTGCGGCTCAACCAGACATCGGTGGTGGCGCTGACACGTGCGCTGCTGCCGGCATTAAAGGCGGCTGAAGGCGCCGCCGTCGTCAACACGGTTTCGATTTCGGCGCTGACCGGCGGCAGCCCCGGTTCCTCGATCTATTCGGCCTCGAAAGCGTTCGTTGCGACCTATTCCAAGGCGCTTGCCCGTGAGCTCGCACCGGATGGAATCCGGGTCAATTGCGTGTCACCGGGAACGATCGAGACGGATTTCCATGAGCGCTATTCCTCCCGCGAAAAGCTGGAGCAGACAAGAAAATCCATCCCCCTGCAAAGGCTCGGCACGGCGGAGGATTGCGCTCCCGCCTATCTGTTCCTGGCGGCTCCCTCCCTCTCGGGCTACATCACCGGCCAGGTGATAGAGATCAATGGCGGTCAGCTTATCTGCTGATTTGCTTGGACCTTTTTTGGCATTTCGTCATTTTGGCCAATTCGCTTGTGCGAATATGCTATTGTACTGATCTACCTCATCGCCTCCCTTCCGAGATACCGCATGCCGTTGCCCAAACCCAAGCCGGGGATGACCGGCCAGGAATTGCACACACTCGCTGCAAAAGCCCATGAAGCGAGCGACCTGCTGAAAGCGCTGGCGCACCAGACCCGACTTCTCATCCTCTGCATATTGGCGAATGAGGAGCGGACGGTCAGTGAAATCGAACATATTCTGGGCATACAGCAGGCAATGGTCTCGCAGCAGCTGGCGCGCTTGAGGCTCGAAGGCCTGGTCAATACGCGCCGTCAGGGCAGGCTGGTCTATTACAGCATCGGCAATGTCAGCGTGCTCGCCTTCCTCGAATCGCTGTTCGAGCTTTTTCCGATTGCAGAAAACTGTTAGCGACCGCCCTTGCGGAGCACGGCTGCTATGTCGAAGATAGGCCCGGACGCGAAATGGCGCGGGAGGCCGGATGATCGACAAGCTGGAATTTTTCATCGCGCTTGCCAATGAAAAGCATTTCGGCCGCGCAGCGGAGGAGTGCGGTATCTCGCAGCCAACGCTTTCGGCGGCCATCCGGCAGCTCGAGGATCAACTCGGCGTCATGCTGGTACAGCGCGGTTCAAGGTTCCAGGGGCTGACGCCGGAGGGGCAGCGCGTGCTCGAATGGGCCCGGCGCATCGTCGGCGACGCCCGCACCATGCGCGAGGAGATGCGCGCCGCACGCCGCGGCCTTTCCGGCCATATTCGTCTTGCCGCCATTCCGACCGCGCTCGCCATGCTTTCGCGCATCACCACGCCCTTCCAGGAACGGCATCCCGGCGTGACCTTCTCGATCGTCTCGCGCAATTCGCTGCAGGTGCTGAGCATGCTCGAGAATCTCGAAATCGATGCCGGCATCACCTATCTCGAAAACGAGCCGCTCGGCCGCGTCACGACCGTTCCCCTCTATGCCGAGCGTTATCATCTGATCACGGCAGCCGGCAGCCCACTGTCGGATCGCGACAACGTGACCTGGCGAGAGGTCGGCGATCTTCGGCTTTGTCTATTGACCGCCGACATGCAGAACCGCCGCATCATCAACCGGCACTTGACCGAAGCGGGCGCCACCGTGCATCCGACACTCGAATCCAACTCGATGATCGTGCTGTTCTCGCATGTCAGAACCGGACGCTGGGCGAGCATCATGCCGCGCAACGTCGCCAAATCCTTTGGATTTCCAGTGGAAATCCGCATGATCCCGATCGTCGAGCCGGAGGCGCATCATCTGGTCGGCCTCGTTGCCCCTTATCGCGAGCCTTTCACGCCGCTTGTCTCGGCCCTGCTGCACGAGGCGAGAGTGCTCGTACAAGACGAGGAACTCTGATAGAAAAAAACTATCGTGCAACGTGATAGCTTTATTGATCGCCGGCTGCTTCCCTGAGATGCTGCTTGCGGAATGGCATTCGGCCGGGGGAGCCCGCCATTCCGCAACGAGCGAGCCGCCGGGAGGGCTGCCTTATGACCATTCATATCGCCGAAGGCGATATTGCAGCGCGCACACGTGCCATCGTCGCCGATCTTCGCTTTCTCGAAGGGCCGCTGCTTCCCATTCTGCACGAGGTCCAGCAAGAATTCGGCTATGTGCCGCAGGAGGCCATGCCCGTCATCGCGGAGGAACTGAACCTCTCCCGCGCCGAGGTGCATGGCGTGGTGACCTTCTATCACGATTATCGTGACCATCCCGCCGGCCGGCATGTGCTGAAGCTCTGTCGCGCCGAAGCCTGTCAGTCGATGGGCGGCGATGGCCTGGCTGAGCGCGTCAAGATGCTGCTCGGTATCGATTTTCATCAGACGACGCTCGATGGCGGCGTGACGCTGGAGCCGGTCTACTGTCTCGGGCTCTGCGCCTGCGCGCCGGCGGCGATGCTCGACGGCGAGGTCTATGGCCGGATCGACGATCAGATGGCGGCGGAACTCGTTGCGGAGGCACGCCGATGACGGTCAGGATATATGTTCCGCGCGATGCCGCAGCGCTGGCGCTCGGGGCCGAAAAGGTGGCAAAGGCGATTGCCCAGGAGATCGCCGCCCGCGGCCTCGATGCCGAGATCGTGCGCAACGGCTCGCGCGGAATGTTCTGGCTGGAGCCGCTAGTTGAGGTCGAGCTTGACGGCAAGCGCATCGGCTACGGCCCGGTAAAGGCCGGGGATGTGGCTGTTCTGTTCGATGCCGGGATGATGAACGGCGGCGAGCATCGGCTCTGTCTCGGGGAGGTTGAAGACCTCCCGTTCCTCAAGGAACAAACCCGCCTGACCTTTGCCCGCTGCGGCATTACCGATCCGCTTTCGCTTGCGGATTACGAGGCGCATGGCGGCCTTGCCGGTCTTCGACGCGCCGTTTCGATGACATCAGCCGATATCGTCAAGGAAGTCACCGATTCCGGCCTGCGTGGACGCGGCGGTGCCGGCTTTCCCACCGGCATCAAGTGGAAGACCGTTCTCGATGCTGCCGGCGACCGCAAATATATCGTCTGCAATGCCGATGAGGGCGACAGCGGCACCTTTGCCGACCGGATGATCATGGAGGGCGATCCCTTCGTGCTGATCGAGGGCATGGCGATATCAGGGCTCGCCACCGGCGCGACCAAGGGCTTCGTCTATACGCGTTCGGAATATCCGCACGCGATCGCGGTAATGACCGAAGCCGTCGGCATCGCCCGGCAGGCCGGCATTCTCGGATCATCGGTGCTCGGCTCCGGCCGTGCCTTCGATATCGAGGTGCGCACCGGCGCCGGCGCCTATGTCTGCGGCGAGGAGACGGCCCTGCTCAACAGTCTCGAAGGCAAGCGCGGCATCGTGCGTGCCAAGCCGCCGCTGCCGGCGCATAAGGGGCTGTTTAACTGTCCGACCGTCATCAACAACGTGATCTCTCTGGCTTCGGTGCCGGTCATCCTGGAAAAGGGTGCCGCCTTCTACCGCGATTTCGGCATGGGCCGTTCACGCGGCACCATCCCGCTGCAGGTTGCCGGCAATGTCAGATATGGCGGTCTCTTTGAGACGGCCTTCGGCCTTTCGCTCGGAGATATCGTCGACAGGATCGGCGGCGGGACGGCGACGGGACGGCCGGTCAAGGCCGTGCAGGTCGGCGGGCCGCTCGGTGCCTATTTCCCGCGGGCGCTGTTCGACACGCCTTTCGATTACGAAGCCTTCGCCGCCAGGGACGGGCTCATCGGCCATGCCGGCATCGTCGTCTTCGACGACACGGCCGACATGCTGAAGCAGGCGCGTTTCGCCATGGAATTCTGCGCCGTCGAAAGCTGCGGTAAGTGCACGCCCTGCCGCATCGGCTCGACACGCGGCGTGGAGACGGCCGACAAGATCGCTCAGGGCATCGAGCCGGAGAAGAACCGGGTGCTGCTTGCCGATCTCTGCAACACGATGAAGTTCGGCTCGCTCTGCGCGCTGGGCGGTTTCACGCCTTATCCGGTGATGAGCGCCATGACGCATTTCCCGGAGGATTTTTCGCCGGCACCTCTGGTGGAGGCGGCGGAATGACGAATTGTTCATGGAACGCCTGCGCTGACCTCACCATCTCAAGCAAGGAGACCGACCATGTCTCTCATCCATGAAATCGACTACGGCACTCCGGCTTCGACATCCGAGACCATGGTGACGCTCACCATTGATGGACAGCGGATCAGCGTGCCGGAGGGCACCTCCATCATGCGCGCCTCGATGGAGGCCGGCATCAAGGTGCCAAAGCTCTGCGCCACCGATATGGTCGATGCTTTCGGCTCCTGCCGGCTCTGCCTCGTCGAGATCGAGGGCCGCAACGGCACGCCTTCCTCGTGCACGACGCCGGTGGCGGCAAACATGGTGGTGCACACGCAGACGGGGCGGCTGAAGGATATCCGCCGCGGCGTGATGGAACTCTATATTTCCGACCATCCGCTCGACTGTCTCACCTGCGCGGCCAACGGCGATTGCGAATTGCAGGACATGGCGGGCGCCGTCGGCCTGCGCGACGTGCGCTACGGCTACGAGGGCGATAATCACGTCAAGGCGCGCAACAACGGCGGCATCAATCTGAAATGGATGCCGAAGGACGAGTCCAATCCCTATTTCACCTATGACCCCTCCAAATGCATCGTCTGTTCGCGCTGTGTGCGCGCCTGCGAGGAAGTGCAGGGCACCTTCGCGCTGACGATCGAAGGACGCGGTTTCGGTTCGCGCGTTTCCCCCGGCATGCACGAGCATTTCATCGAATCCGAATGCGTCTCCTGCGGCGCCTGCGTCCAGGCCTGCCCGACGGCGACGCTGACGGAGAAGTCGGTGATAGAGATCGGCCAGCCGGAACATTCGGCGGTCACCACCTGCGCCTATTGCGGCGTCGGCTGTTCCTTCAAGGCGGAGATGCGCGGCGAGGAACTGGTGCGCATGGTGCCGTGGAAAGACGGCCAGGCCAATCGCGGCCATTCCTGCGTCAAGGGACGTTTCGCTTACGGCTATTCCACCCATAAGGACCGCATCCTCAACCCGATGATCCGCGAAAAGGTCAGCGATCCCTGGCGGGAGGTGAGCTGGGACGAGGCCTTCGCGCATGTGGCGCTGGAGTTCTGCCGCATCCAGTATCAATACGGCCGCGAGGCGATCGGCGGCATCACCTCCTCACGCTGCACCAATGAGGAAACCTATCTGGTGCAGAAGCTGATCCGCGCCGGTTTCGGCAACAACAATGTCGATACCTGCGCCCGCGTCTGCCATTCGCCGACCGGCTATGGTCTCGGCCAGACATTCGGCACGTCGGCAGGCACGCAGAATTTCGACAGTGTCGAGCATTCGGATGTCGTCGTCGTCATCGGCGCCAATCCCACGGACGGGCATCCTGTGTTCGGCTCACGGTTGAAGAAGCGGCTGCGCCAGGGCGCCAAACTCATTGTCATCGATCCGCGCCGCACCGATATCGTCCGCTCGCCGCATGTCGAGGCCTCCTATCACCTGCCGCTGAAGCCCGGCACCAATGTCGCAGTCATGACGGCGCTCGCGCATGTGATCGTCACCGAAGGACTCTACGACGAGAGCTTCATCCGCGAGCGCTGCGACTGGTCGGAGTTCGAGGACTGGGCAGCCTTCGTCGCCGAACCGCACCACAGTCCCGAAGAGACCGAGATCTTCACCGGCGTGCCGGCGGCGGACCTGCGTGGTGCGGCAAGGCTCTATGCCAAGGGCGGTAATGGGGCGATCTATTACGGCCTGGGCGTCACCGAACACAGCCAGGGCTCGACCACGGTCATTGCGATCGCCAACCTGGCGATGGCGACCGGCAATATTGGCCGTCCTGGTGTCGGCGTGAACCCGCTGCGCGGCCAGAACAACGTGCAGGGCTCCTGCGACATGGGCTCCTTCCCGCACGAATTGCCGGGCTACCGGCACATTTCCGACGATGCGACGCGCGATATCTTCGAGAAACTCTGGGGCGTGAAGCTCAACAACGAGCCGGGCCTGCGCATTCCGAATATGCTGGATGCGGCAGTCGACGGTTCCTTCAAGGGCATCTATATCCAGGGCGAGGACATTCTTCAGTCCGATCCCGATACCAAACACGTCGCCGCCGGGCTTGCGGCGATGGAATGCGTCGTCGTCCAGGATCTGTTCCTCAACGAGACCGCGAATTACGCCCATGTCTTCCTGCCGGGCTCGACCTTCCTCGAAAAGGACGGCACCTTCACCAATGCGGAGCGGCGTATCAACCGCGTGCGCAAGGTCATGTCGCCGCGCAACGGCTATGGCGACTGGGAAGTGACTCAGAAGCTTGCCCAGGCGATGGGGCTCGACTGGAATTACACCCATCCATCGGAAATCATGGACGAGATCGCCGCGACGACGCCGAGTTTCGCGATGGTCTCCTACGACTATCTCGATAAAATGGGCTCGGTGCAGTGGCCCTGCAACGAAAAGAACCCGCTCGGCTCGCCGATCATGCATGTCAACGGCTTCGTGCGCGGCAAGGGCAAGTTCATCCGCACCGAATATGTGCCGACCGACGAGCGCACCGGCCCGCGCTTCCCGCTGCTCCTGACGACCGGCCGCATCCTTAGCCAGTACAATGTCGGGGCGCAGACGCGGCGGACCGAGAATGTCGTCTGGCATGCGGAAGACCGGCTGGAAATCCATCCGCACGATGCCGAGCAGCGCGGCGTTCGCGACGGCGACTGGGTGAAGCTCGGCAGCCGCTCCGGCGACACGACGCTCCGGGCGTTGATCACCGATCGCGTCGCGCCCGGTGTGGTCTATACGACCTTCCATCATCCCAATACGCAGGTGAACGTCATCACCACCGATTTCTCCGACTGGGCGACCAACTGCCCGGAATACAAGGTGACGGCGGTGCAGGTCTCGCCTTCCAACGGGCCAAGTGAATGGCAGCTCGAATATGACGAGCAGGCGCGGCAATCGCGCCGCATCGCCGGCAATCTCGAGGCAGCGGAGTGACGATGCGGGGGTGGCCCTGTCAGGAGGAACGCGCGTCATGACCTTCACCGTCACTGCCCGTGCTCTCGAAACCGCTCGCCGCAACGGCATCGTGCAGACCGGTTCGCGCATCGTCCCGGAAGAAGTGCCGATCGCCTTTTCCTATGGCGGCAGTTCGCATGCGGTGATGATGGCAACGCCGGCGGATCTCGAGGATTTCGCCGTCGGGTTCAGCCTGACCGAGGGGATCATTGCCGGGCCGGCGGAGATATCAGCCATCGAAGTCGTCGAGGGTGAGCAGGGCATCGATGTGCAGGTAAGCCTTGTCGATGACGTCGCCGATCTGCTGCGGGCACGCCGCCGCAGCATGGCGGGGCCGGTCGGTTGCGGGCTCTGCGGCATCGAATCGATCGAACAGGCAGTGCGGCCGGTGCCTGATGTCTCGCCATCACCGCTGGCGCTGTCGCATGCGGATATCGTCCGCGCCGTTTCGCTTCTGAACGAGGCACAGCCGCTGCATCGTGAGACGCGGGCGGTGCATGGCGCCGGCTTTTATTGTCAAGGCGGGGGACTGATTGCCGTGCGCGAAGATGTCGGCCGGCACAATGCACTGGACAAGCTCTGCGGCGCCGTCATCCGCGCCGGCGAAAAAGGCGGGGACGGCGCGGTCGTCGTCACCAGCCGGCTTTCTGTCGAAATGGTGCAGAAGGCGGCGATCCTCGGCAGCCCGGTGCTCATCGCCATTTCGGCGCCGACGGCTCTGGCCATCCGCACGGCCGAAGCGGCCGGCATGACGCTCGTCGCGCTGGTGCGCGGCGAGGATTTCGAGATTTTCACCCACCCGCACCGTATCTCGCCTGGAAGCATTGCCGATGTCGCATGATACCAAGACCAAGCTCGTCTATATGGCAAATCAAATCGCTACCTTCTTCAAGAGCCAGCCGGAAAGCGAAGCCGCGCAGGGGGTCGCCACCCATATCAATAAATTCTGGGATCCGCGCATGCGGCGGCAATTGTTCGAAATTCTGGAGAATGAGGAGAACGGCCTGGATGCGCTGGTGCTGCAGGCCGCGCCTCTGATCCGAAAGCCGGAGCCTGCGACACACTAAAGCGCGTTCCTCGCGCTTTAGGTCTTTATTTCAAACCTTTTGCTTTTACGCAATTTCGGACGGAAAACCGTTTCCCACTTTTCCTGGAATTGCTCTCGGTCCGATTAGCCAGGATCGGTCCATGCGGGAGGGAAGGCAGGAGCAGCCTGCCTGCGCATGTGTCGGTGATAACAAGTCTGAATCAAGCCAGGTCTGAATCAAGGAGGAGTTGTTCATGACTGCAGCCGAAACACGTACAGACGGGGTGGCGGGCTCGGGCCTGCTCGATCGTGAAAGGATCGTTGCACGGCCTGGGTTCAATCGGTGGCTGGTGCCGCCGGCAGCACTCGCCATCCACCTCTGCATCGGCATGGCCTATGGTTTCAGCGTGTTCTGGCTGCCGCTTTCCAAGTCGCTCGGGATCACCGCCTCGACGGCCTGCCCGGATCTGACACTCGCCTCGGCGCTGTTCACCACCACCTGCGACTGGCGTGTTGCCGACCTCGGCTGGATTTATACGCTATTCTTCGTCCTCCTTGGTTCGTCCGCCGCCATCTGGGGCGGCTGGCTCGAGCGCGCCGGCCCGCGCAAGGCGGGCGTCGTTTCCGCCTGCTGCTGGTGCGGCGGTATCATTCTTGCCGCTATCGGCGTCATCACCCATCAGCTCTGGATGATGTGGCTTGGCGCCGGCGTCATCGGCGGCATCGGTCTCGGTCTCGGCTACATCTCGCCGGTCTCGACGCTGATCAAATGGTTTCCCGACCGGCGCGGCATGGCGACCGGCATGGCGATCATGGGCTTCGGCGGTGGCGCGATGATCGGCGCGCCGCTTGCCAACCTGCTGATGAATGCATTCAAGACCGACAGTTCGGTCGGTGTCTGGCAAACCTTCATCGTCATGGCGGCGATCTATTTCGTCTTCATGATGGGCGGCGCCTTCGGCTATCGCATCCCGCCGGCCGGCTGGCGTCCTGACGGCTGGACGCCGCCTGCGGCCAAGAGCACGATGATCACCACCAAACATGTGCACCTGCGCGATGCCCACAAGACCAAACAGTTCTGGCTGATCTGGGCCGTGCTCTGCCTCAACGTTTCGGCCGGTATCGGTGTTCTCGGCATGGCTTCGCCGATGCTGCAGGAAATCTTCGCCGGCTCGCTGATCGGCCTGCCGGATGTCGGTTTCGCCCAGCTGGACGCCGGCCAGAAGGCATCGATCGCCACGATCGCCGCCGGTTTTGCCGGCCTGCTGTCGCTCTTCAATATCGGCGGACGGTTCTTCTGGGCGTCGCTGTCCGACAGGATCGGCCGCAAGAATACCTATTATTGCTTCTTCATCCTCGGCATCGTGCTCTATGCGCTGGCGCCGACCTTTGCGGGCATGGGCAACAAGGCGCTGTTCGTTCTCGCCTTCGGCATCATCCTGTCGATGTATGGCGGCGGCTTCGCGACGATCCCGGCCTATCTTGCCGATATTTTCGGTACGCAGTTCGTCGGCGCCATCCACGGCCGGCTGCTGACGGCCTGGGCAACGGCCGGCATCGTCGGTCCCGTCGTCGTCAACTATATCCGCGAAGCGCAGATCGCCGCCGGCGTGGCACCCGGTCCAACCCTCTATACCGGCACCATGTATATCCTCGCCGGCATGCTGGCGCTCGGCCTCATCGCCAATTCGCTGATCAGGCCGCTTTCGGACAAATGGTTCATGTCGGACGACGAGGTTGCTGCGCTGCAGGCGAAGTCTGCGGCGGTCAATGCCGGCCCGACCGGTTCCTTTGGCATCGGCACAGGCGGGTTGGACGCCAAGGCGATGCTTGCCTGGGCCGTCGTCGGCATTCCGCTGCTCTGGGGTGTCTGGGTGACGCTGAGGGCGACGTTCGCGCTGTTCGGATGAGCCGTCACAGCGCGTCGCACGGGCTTCATGCGACGCGCTTCATCTTCGTCTACCGCCTCAGTCTGATCAGAGTGCCGCCTGGTGGCGGCACGATAGGATGGCGATCTGCGGCGGCTGGGATCAGAATTCTTCCCAGCTCTGGGCGGTCGCAGCGGTGCCGTGCGCCTTTGCGACGCGTGAAATAAGGTGCAGCGCCGGTGAACCCGCTTGCCTCGCCTCATGTCTCACCTCCGGCCGGCCGGCGGCCTGGGTCTGGCCCGGCAGACGGAATCGTGTCAGCAGGACGCGCAGCGTTTCGGCTTCCTTGGCAAGGCTATGGCTGGCGGCGGTGCTCTCTTCGACCATGGCGGCATTCTGCTGGGTTGCCTGATCGAGCGTATTGACCGCGTGGTTGATTTCCTTGAGGCCGGTTGCCTGCTCCCTGGAGGCCTCGACGATGGCGACGACGTTGCCGTCGATATCGCCGACCTGTGCGACGATCTCCTCCAGCGCCTTGCCTGTCTGGCCGACGAGGCCGACGCCGTTCCTGACATGCTCGCCGGACGTGTTGATCAGCGCCTTGATCTCCTTGGCGGCTTTGGCGGAGCGCTGAGCGAGCTCCCGGACTTCCTGAGCCACCACGGCGAAGCCCTTGCCGGCTTCGCCGGCGCGGGCCGCCTCGACGCCGGCATTCAATGCCAGGAGGTTGGTCTGGAAGGCGATATCGTCGATGACGCCGATGATGTTGGTGATCTCGCGCGAGGACTGTTCGATCTGGCCCATGGCGGCAACGGCATTGCGGACCACTGTACCGGATTGCTCGGCGCCCTGTTTGGTCATGGCGACGAGGCGGCCGGCCTCATCGGCGCGGCGGCTGGAATCGTTGACCGTGGTGGTGATTTCCTCCAGCGCGGCGGCGGTTTCTTCGATCGATGCGGCTTGCTGTTCCGTCCGTTTGGAGAAGGAATCGGCCGATGCGCCGATCTCGCGTGAGCCGATGGCGATCGCACCGGCATTCTCGCCGATTGTCTTCATCGTCTCGGCAAGGACTTTGATCGTCGTGTTGAAATCGTGGCGCAATTGCTCCATCGAGGGGACGAAGGGCGTGTCGACCGTCCTTGTCAGATCACCTTCGGATAGGTGACGCAGCGCGCCGCCGAGCGAAGAAATCGCGCTCATGCGTTGGGTGACGTCGGTGGCGAACTTCACCACCTTGTAGACCTTGCCGTCGGCATCGACGATCGGGTTATAAGCTGCCTGGATCCAGATTTCGCGACCGCCCTTGCCGAAACGGACGAATTCGTTGGCGATGAATTCGCCACTGGCCAGACGCCGCCAGAAGCTTTTGTAATCCTCTGTGCCGACATAGGCCGGATCGCAGAATATGCTGTGATGCTTGCCGCTGATCTCGGCCAGGGAATAGCCCATGGCGTTGCAGAAATTCTCGTTCGCGGTCAGGATCTCGCCCATCGGGTTGAATTCGATCACCGCCTGCGAACGCGAGATCGCCTGCAGCTTGCCGGAATCCTCGACCGCCTGCTTCTTGGCGGCCGTGATGTCGGCCGCAAATTTCACCACCTTGAATGGCTTTCCGCCCTTGAAAACAGGATTGTACGAAGCCTGGATCCATATCTCGCGGTTGCCCTTGGCAAGACGCTCGTAGGCGCCGGCATCATATTCGCCGCGCCCGAGCCGCGCCCAGAAGGCGCGATAGTCAGGAGTTGCCGTATAGGCCGGCTCGCAGAACATGCTGTGATGCTTGCCGACGATCTCGCTCAGGCGATAACCAAGCGCATTGCAGAAATTCTCGTTCGCCGTGAGGATATTTCCATTGAGATCGAATTCGATGATCGCCTGCGATTTGGAAATGGCATTGAGAATATATTTCGAGTCGGAAGATAGACCAAACATCCTTGCCCCTCTGAAATGCGCGTTCTGCTGCTTCGGCTGATAAGACGAAGCGTGTCGGACGAAGAATGCCGGTGATGGAATGACAGCCGTATCGTCTGTCATTCCTCCGAGATTTGCGGAAAACGTATCATCCTTGTGTGTCGTATGATGATAGGACGTGGTTAATATCTCGTATAAAAGAAATAACTAATATTGAGCCGTGCGGAAAAGTCTTGCGGTACATAATAAAAAACCGCCCGGATGGGCGGTTTTTCAAATGCGAATTGTCTAGATACGAATGCCTAGCCCGATCAGGCCGCCAGATCATCGGTCTCGTTTTCCTTGAACATCTTGGAGAGGTTCAGGAAGCAGATCATGCCATTTTCTGAAGCGATGATGCCTTCGCAATAGGCGCGGTCGAAGGAGGCGGTCACCTCAGGCACCGGCTGGACCTGGCTGGACGAGATGGTGAGAATGTCCGAGACGCGGTCGACGAGCATGCCGATGACCATGCTGTGAACTTCGGCGACGACAATGGCGCTGCGCTCGTTGGCGACGGTGCTCTTCATGCCGAGCTTGTAGGCAAGATCGATGATCGGGATCACCGAGCCGCGCAGGTTCATGACGCCGATGACATCGGCCGGGGCGTGCGGGATCGGCGTCGACGGCGCCCAGCCGCGGATTTCGCGGATGGTCGTGGTCTTGACGCAGAATTCCTGATCATGCAGGCGGAAGGCAATGATCTCGAGCGTATCGCCGCTGAAGCTAGTGGAATTGATCGTGGCCATTAGAATTCTTCCCAACTGTCGTAAGCCAAAGCAGAAGCGGGTGCGCCACCATTGGCGCTGACGAGCCTTGCCTTCACACCACGCGATGGCTTTGCGCTCGGCGAAGCATCGTTACGGTTACGACGACATTAGCGAAAGAGTGTTGCCCAAATCTAAATCGGGAGGGGGGTTGCGAAGGTTTTCAGCCCCGATTTACTTCAGCCTATGGTCTTTTCGATCTGCGAGACCGCCCAATCCACCTGCTCCCTTGTTATGACCAATGGCGGAGCGAGACGAATCGTATGGTCGTGGGTGTCCTTGGCGAGCAGGCCGCGCTCCTTCAGCGCATGGCAATATTGCCTCGCGCCGCCGGCTTCGGGTTCCAGTTCGATGGCCATCATCAGACCGCGGCCGCGCACGTCCCTGACGATGTTCGAGCGGATCGACCTGAGGCCATCGAGGAAATAATCGCCCATGACCGCAGCGTTCTCGATCATGCCCTCTTCCGTCAACACCTTCAGTGCGGTGCGTGCCACCGCGCAGGCGAGCGGATTGCCGCCGAAGGTCGAGCCGTGCTGGCCGGGCTTCAGCACGCCGAGGACTTCGGAATTCGAAAGCACTGCTGACACGGGGTAGAAGCCGCCGGAGAGCGCCTTGCCGATCAGCGTCACGTCGGCCTCGATGCCTTCGTGTTCCTCAGCCAGCAGCTTGCCGGTGCGGCCGAGGCCGGTCTGGATCTCGTCGAGGATGAGGGTGACGTTGTTATCCGTGCAGAGTTCACGAATGCGGGTGAAATAACCCGCCGGCGGGATGATGACGCCGGCTTCCCCCTGGATCGGCTCGATCAGGGCGGCTACCGTATTGGCATTGATTGCCGCGGCAAAAGCCTCGGCATCGCCGAAGGGAATGGTGCGGAAGCCCGGCGTGTAGGGGCCGAAGCCGGTGCGGGCCTCGGGATCTGTGGAGAAGCTGATGATGCTCAGCGTCCGGCCGTGGAAATTATCGGCGCAGACGATGATCTCCGCCTTGCCCTCCGGCACGCCCTTGACCTCGTATCCCCATTTGCGCACCGCCTTGATGGCGGTCTCCACGGCTTCGGCGCCGGAATTCATCGGCAGGATCTTGTGTGAGCCGGTGAGAGCGGCGAGCTCTTCGTAGAGATAGGCGAGCTGGTCGTTGCGGAAGGCGCGGGAGGTGAGCGTCAGTCTGCCCGCCTGCTCGACCATGGCGGCAAGGATCTTCGGATGACAATGGCCCTGATTGACGGCGGAATAGGCCGAGAGGCAATCGAGATAACGGTTGCCGTCGGTATCCCAGACATAAACACCTTCGCCACGTGTCAATACCACGTCGAGCGGCTTGTAATTGTTGGCGCCGAGCCGCTGTTCGGTGGCGATCAGTTTTTCCGAAGTGTTCATGGCCGTTCTCCCTTAGTCTTTGGTTTTCCGCATGTCGTGATCGCAAAACTGCCGCACAGTTTTGCGCGGCATGCTCTATGCCGCGCGTGTCGGACGATCGAAGATGCGGCGGCCGAAGAGGCTTGCCGTCAGTTCCACCAGGATGCGGGCGCTCTTGCCGCGATCGTCGAGAAACGGATTGAGTTCGACGAGATCGAGCGACGAGACGAGGCCGCTATCCGAAAGCATTTCCATCACCAGATGCGCCTCGCGAAAGGTCGCGCCGCCCGGGACCGTCGTGCCGACGCCAGGGGCAATCTCGGGATCGAGGAAATCGAGGTCGAGGCTGACATGCAGCAGGCCGTTCGCCTTGGTCACGACGTCGAGGATCTCACGCATGATGGCGCCGATGCCCTGCTCGTCGATCGCGCGCATGTCGAAGACGTTGACGCCATGTTCGTGGATTTCTTCGCGCTCACGCGCATCGACCGAACGAATGCCGACCTGGAAGACATTCCTTGGATCGACGAACGGACGGTCCTTCGGCAGGATCTCGGCGAATTCGGCCTCGCCGCAGAAGAAGGCGACGGGCATGCCGTGAATATTGCCGGAGGGCGAGGTGGCCGGAGAATTGAAGTCGGCATGGGCATCGAGCCAGAGGACGAAGAGCGGGCGGCCTTTGCTGGCGGCATAACGGGCCATGCCGGAGACGCTGCCCATGGAAAGGCTGTGGTCGCCGCCGAGAATGAGCGGGAAACGGCCGGCGGCGGCGACGTCATGGACGCTGCTTTCGAGCGCGCGGGTGAAGGCGCCAACGATCCTCAGATTGTGGGCTTTCGGATGGTTCGGCAGATCCATCGCCGGCACGATCCTGAGATCGCCGATATCGGCGACGTCATGGCCAAGCTCGATCAACGTCTGATCGACGCCGGCAATGCGCAAGGCGGCAGGCCCCATGGCAGCGCCTCTGCGGCCGGAGCCTTCTTCCAGCGGCGCGCCGATGAGGGTGACGGATCGCGATTGGGCATTCATCTCTAGGGCTCCGTGTTCAGGCCTGTTTCGACCGATAGTGAGATAAAGGGCTGACGGCAAAAAGATGGAAAATTGTCAGAAATGGATTATGATTGCGCAGAATGATAAACCTATTTTGACAAAGTGATCAGCGTGGATGATCTCGACACCGAACTTCTCAGTGCCCTTCGCCACAATGCCCGGATTTCCGTCTCCTCGCTTGCAGCGATGACGGGTGCATCGCGGGCAACGGTCGCTGCCCGGATCGACCGGCTGGTCGCCAGCGGCACCATCGTCGGCTTCACCGTCCGCACCGGTCACGAGACGCGGTCCGCCGGCGTGCGCGCCATCGTCATGATCGAGGTGCTCGGCAAGCTCGCCGACAGGGTGGCCGATCAGCTGCGGGGCCTGCCACAGGTGCGCGCACTTCACAGCACCAACGGCAAATGGGATTTCGTCGCCGAACTCGAGGATCGGGATCTTCCCTCCTTCGACGAGACACTGCGCCGCATCCGACTGATCAACGGCATCAATTCGACCGAGACCAACATTCTTCTCAAGACGAGCAAGACCGGGTTCTAAGCCGGCTTAGAGCTCGCGCGTGCCGTCATTCCAAAACTGCCGCGCAGCAGCTTCAGGCGAGATGTGATGCATCAGTATTCCCGTTCATAGACGATGCCAGCTTCGCCTTCACCATTGCCGCCTGCTCCGCCGCGCAGCTTGACGCCGCGGCCGACATCGAGGTTGATCACCGCCTTGGCGCCGGCCGAACCGCCCTGCTGCAATTCGAAATAGGTGCGGTCGTTGAGATAGCGGCCGACGCTGACGCTCGTCTGGCCCTTGGAATCGGTGCTGACGTCAAAGTCGTCAACGCCGAGCTGGTTGCGCAGGCCTTCGAAAAGCGAGGTGGAGCGGTTGCCGGCCAACTGGCTGACGGCGTCGGCGAGCTGGGCGATCTGCACCGCCGAGAGCTTCGACATCGACTGGCCGAAAATCAGCTGCGCCAGGACCTCGTCCTGCGGCAGCTGGGGCGAGGAAGAAAAGGTGATGGCGGGGTCGGTGGCGAGGCCGGCGACGTCGACGGTCAGCGTCGTGGTACCGGAGGTCGAGGTCGCTTCCATATCGAGCGCCGGCGTCAGGTCGCCGGCAAAGGTGATCCGGCTCTTGTCGGAGAAATCCAGGCGGCGGTTGAGAATGGTCAGGCGGCCGCGGCGCATGGTGAAACCGCCGGTGACGACCGGTGCCGCCGCCGTCCCGCGAATGGTCACGCGGCCGCCGAGCTCGGCATCGATGCCGCGGCCGCGCACGAAGATATGCGATGGCGCGTCGATTTCGAGATCCAGCGTCATCACGGAGGATTTCTCGCCGGGTTTGCGCTCGCCGTCATCGCGCAGCTGCGCCAGCACCGCCCGCGGCGCGTTCTTATGCCGGATGTCGATTTCTCTGAGCGAGGTCGGCAATTTTTCCGGGACGGTGATCGAGGTCTTGTCCAGCCGAAGCTTGCCGCTCAGCGTCGCGTTTGCAATCGGCCCGCGTAGGCCGAGCGTGCCATTGACGGTCGACACGACAAGGGTTCCATCGACATAGACCGCTTTATCGAGCTTAATCGAAATGTCGGCGGGAAAGCCGCCGGCCGGCTGAATGCCGATCGTGCCGCTGGCCGAAATCGTGCCGCCGCTGCCAAGGCTGCCGTTGAGGCGCGATATTACGGCCTGGCTGCCATTGAAGGTCACCGTTGCCGCAAGGTTGTTGACAGCCAGATTGCGCCGGACATCGACGAGCTTTGCGCCATTGGTCGAGACAGTGCCGTTGATGACGGGTGCTGCGGCCGTTCCGCCGATCTGGAGATTGACGGTGGCGACGCCGTCGGCGACGAGACCCTGCTGCGCAAGCGGGGCGCCGAGCACAGCGAAAGGAAGATTGCCGTTGAAGCGCATGTCGATGGCGCGATTGCCTGTGATCGCAACACTGCCGCCACCCTTCAGCGACATGCCGGCGTCACCGGCAAGGCTGGTCTCGACCGTCAGCTTGTTTCCGGCAAGTTTGCCGGATGCGTCGATGCTGAAGGGCGAAAGGCCGGCTCCTTTTGTCTGGCTCGTCGCTGCGTTCTTCCAGTTGACCTTGAAGTCGACGGAGGGCGAAGACAGCGCGCCGGTGGCCTTGACGGTCGCCGAGACCGCGCCCTCGGCTGCAAGGCCGGGAACAAAGCCGTTGGCGATGCCAGCCGGAAGATTGCTGGTGTCTGCCGTGACGTCGAGCGAGCGGATCGATGTGCCTTCGATGGCGAGATTGCCGGTGGCTTTCAGCGCAATGCCGCCGCTGCCGGTGAGGGCGGCATTGAAATCCAGCCTGTCACCGGCGTATTTTCCCGTCGCCGCCAGCGCAAGGCGGGAAATGCCGGCAGCCTTGGTGTGGCTGGTCGCGGCATCTTTCCAGTCGAGCTTGAAATCGACGATCGGATTTGTCGGCGTTCCCGACGTCACGGCATTTGCCGAGAGCGTGCCTTCGGCACCAAGATCGGGAACGAAGGCATTTGCGATACTTGCCGGCAGCGCCGGGATATCGGCATTGATCGATAGGTCCCGGATGGCCGTTCCCGCGATGGTGACGCCGCCCTTTGCCTTGGCCAGCACGCCGTCCTTGCCGGCGAGGTTGGCGTCGAAATCGACCCGGTCATTGGCGAATTTGCCGGATGCCGCAGCACTCAGTCCCGACAGGCCGCTGCTCCTGGTTTGGGCGGTGGCGGCATTCTTCCAGTCGAGCTTGAAATCGACGGCCGGTTTCGGCAGTGCTCCGGAGGCGGATGCCGTTCCCGAGACCGTGCCTTCGGCGGCTAGACCGGGGACGAAGCCGTTGGCGAGACCTGCAGGCAGGTTGGCAAGATCGGCCTTGACGTCGATGTTACGAACTGATGTGCCCGATATCGCGATATTGCCGGCGGCCTTGAGCGAGAGGCCGTCCTTGCCGGCGAGATTGGCATCGAAATCGAGGCGATCGTCGGCGAAGCGTCCGGATGTGGACAGCGCGAGGCCTGAGAGATGAGCGCTTCGGGTCTGACTGGTCGCAGCATCCGTCCAGTCGAGCTTGAAGTCGGCCTTCGGTGCGGCGGGTGTCCCGGCGGCGGACACAGTGCCGGAGATCGTTCCGCCGGCGGCCAGATCGGGAACGAAGGCATTTGCGAGACTGGCCGGAAGCTTGGCGACCTCGGCATCGACCTTGATGCTGTCGATCTCCGTACCGGCGAGTGCGACATTACCCATGGCCGTCAGTGAGAGGCCTTGATCGCCGCGGGCTGCCGCGTTGAAATCCAGCTTGTTTTCGGCAAATTTTCCCGACGCGGTCACGCCGAGCGCTGCAAGGCCGGCACGTTTCGTGTGGCTCGTCGCCGCGTCTTTCCAGTTGAGATCGAAATCGGCACTCGGGGCGGAAAGCGGGCCGCTGGCTGAGACCTTTCCCGAGATCGCCCCTTCGGCGGCGAGATCGGTGACGAAACCGTTTGCGATATTCGCCGGGACATTCGTCAGCGTGGCGTCGACTTTGACGTTGCCGATCGTCGTGCCGGCGATGGCGACATTGCCTGATGTTTTCAGCGAGAGGCTGTTGGCGCCCGATATCGCCGTGTCGAAATCGAGCCTGCTGTCGGCAAGTTTACCGGATGCCTTGACGGTCAGATCCACAAGGCCGGCGCGCTTCGTGTGGCTCGTCGCAGCACTTTTCCAATCGAGATCGACATTGGCGGTTGGAGCAGCGAAGGAGCCCGACGCCGTCAATTTTCCTGTGATCGTGCCTTCGGCGGCGAGATCGGGAACGAAACCATTGGCGATGCGGGCCGGCAGGTTGAGGATATCGGCGTCGACATCAAGCACCGGTGCCTTCGGGTCGGCGAGCGAGACATTGCCGGCGGCCTTGAGCGAGAGGCCGTCACCACTGCCGACGGTCGTGTCGAAATCGAGCTTGTTGTCGGCGAATTTGCCGCCGGCTGCAATACCGAGCGGCGCCAGGCCAGCGCCCTTGGTCTGGCCCGTCGTCGCATCCTTCCAGTCGAGCTTGAAGTCGGCGACGGGTGCTGCCGGCGTTCCCGTCACGGCAATCCTTCCGGAGATCGTGCCGCCGGCTGATAGATTGGGCACGAAACCGTTGGCGAGCGCTGCCGGCAGTTCGTGGATGTCGGCATCGAGCTTCAGCGTTTCGCCGGCGGAGCCGGTGACGGTGACCGAGCCGGTTCCGGTCTTCAACGTCAGTCCGTTCAGGCTGGCGGCCCCGCTAGCGATTGTAACCTGCGTTGGTGCGGCAAGCTCGATCGGGATATTGCGGGGGCTTGCCGAGAACCGATCGAGGTTCAGGTGCATCGTGCCGCCCGCCGCCTCGATATTGCCGGTCGCCAGTACGGGATTGCCGTCATAGGCGGTATTGAGATCGAAATCTGTATGGTCGTGTTGCTTGGTGAACCCAAGCGAAAGGCCGGCAAGCTTGTTCGTTCCGGCACTCACCTCCTCGGCCTTGACCGTACCGCTTGCGGCCAGGGCGCTGAGATCGCTGACCGTGACATCGATATCCGGCTTGACGATCGCAAGCGTATCACGGCGGATCGAGCCGCCTGTTGCGAGCAGCTTGAGCGCAATCCTGCCACCATCGCTGTTGACGCCGAGCGACCCTTTGAGGTCGCCTTCGGCCTTCTGCCCGCCGAGTGCGGCGAGCAGGCCGAGATTGGGAAAATCGAAGGTCAGGGCGCCTGTCGGCTCCAACGAGGGCGAGAACTCCACATTGCCGGTCAGCCGGTTGCCGCCGATATCGGCGGTCAGCGCCGGAATGCTCGTCTTGCCGTCCTGCGAACTGATGTCGCCGTTGATGCTGATCGGCTGGCCGTCGATCGTGCCGGTGGCGGCGATCTTGCCCTGCGGCGCCTTGGGGTCAGCGAGACCGGACAGGTCGATATTGAGGTTGCCGAGCTTGCGATCGGCCATGTCAAGGCTTGTGGCCTTGAGATTGGCCGTCACCGAGACTGCCGGGAGCTCACCTCCTATTCTCAACGCATAACCCGCCCCGCCGCTGGCGCCGGGGATGAGCTTGCCGACGTCAGGCAGCCGGCCGGAGAGATCGGCATTCAACATCTGGCCATCAAGCGCGACGTTGCCGGCCGCTTCCAGCGTTCCGGACTTCAAGACGAGATTGGACAGCGCGAATTTCGACGGGATGGTGCCGACCACCTGGCTTTCGAGCGAGATCAGTCCGTCGAACCTGGCTGTTGCCGCGGCCGGCAGGGCTGCCGGTTCGACGGTGAGTTTGAGGTTGCCGGTCAAGGCCTGGTCTGCCAGCCGATAGGAGCCGTTGAGGCTGCCGTTGATATTGGCGCTTTCGACGGTGGTGCCGTTGAAGCCGATGCCCGAGGGCGTGATCTGCAGCGGCGAGGCGATCGTGACCGGTCCTTGGACAGCGCGATTGAGGTTCGGCTCGGCAAAGCTCATGTCACCGGCAACGAGGCGCAGCTGGATGCTGCCAGAACGCGCGGCGAGATTGAAGGCGTCGCTCTTGGCTGTCAGTTTGACGTTGCCAATATCGGCCTGGGGCAGGGTTGCGGTGTCGAGCGAGCCGCTGACGTTGAGCCGGGCCGCCTGCGCATCGCCTGTCAGCGCGAGGTTGAGACCTGATATCAGGAAGCGCGCTTCGCCTTCGGCGAGCGGCCAGCGGAAATCGACAGGCCCCGAGGTGCCGAGCAGATTGGCGTTCAGGCTGTTGTTGCCGGCCGGATCGAGGGTGCCCGAGGCAGCGATGACGACGCTGCCGGTGGCGATATTGCCGGTCTGGATATCGATCTTGCCGTGGTTGTCGAAGGTGGTGGCAAGATCAATATTGGTCTGGCCGGCAAAAAGCGGCCGGAATGCCGATGGCAGCAGCGAGCTCAGGTCGCCGCCGCCCTTGAGGTCGAGGTGATGCAGTCCGTCTGCCGAGATCTGATGCCGGGCCTCGATTGCGGCGCGTTGCTGCCCGTCGAGGGCGGCCTGCACTTTGCCTTTCCAATCGGATATCGGCCCCTGGCCGTCGAGATCGATGTTGACCGCCGGGCTGTCCGGCAGGCCGAGAAAGCCCGCCAGCAGCCCGCCCTTCGGCTCGGAAAGCTGTGCCTTTAGCCGCAGCCGGTTTTCGGCCGGCGCATAGGCGATGTCGGCGGCAAGCCGCGCATCGGGGACCGCGTGACGGCTGACATTGACGATAGCCTCGCCGCCATCGCCGTTCGCCGAAAGGCTGCCTTCGGCGGCGAGCGCAAAGGCGCGCCCGGCAATGGGTGCGGCGAGTTTGATATCGGGCAGCGCGACGCGGTCGATATCGATCTTGATCGGCAGGCTGAATCCGCCGGAGGTTTCAGTTCGGGGCCGCGAGGGCAGGGTGCGCACCGGCTTTCGCAGCACGTCGATCGCTTCGATCTCGAAGCGTTTGGCGTGGAAGGTTCCGGTCAGCAGCGCCAGCGGATTCCAGTCGATTGCGATGCCATGAATTTCCGCAAAGACGCCCCGGGTGTCGGAGAGGGAGATCTCGGCAGCGCGAAGTCCGCCGGTCAGAAGACCCTGCGGTTCACGCACTTCGATCGTCATGTCGCGGTTGGAAAGCGTCGAGGCTATCCTTTCGGTGACGACGCGGGCGCCAAAACTGGTGAAGCCGAAGATCGCAAGGGCTGCGACAGCGAGAATCAAAGTGGCGCCCAGCGCATAGCCGGTGAGCCGCAGGATCCAGTTGACGATTTTTGCCAGCGTTTGCATCGGCGCGGACACTACCCCGTTTTCATGACGGCTCGCAGATCGGAAAACACGAGCGGATCGGCAATTCTAGAAGGATTGGCCGATGCCGGCGTAGATTCCGTAATCTGTGCCATCTTCGTACTTGTTCAGCGGCATGGCAAAATCAAGCCGCAGCGGGCCGAAAGGCGTTGCATATCGTATTCCGGCGCCGGCGCCGGCGCGGATATCGGAAAAACCCGGAAAGGTGCTGTCCGATACGGTACCGACATCGATGAAGGGCACGATGCCGATCGTATCGGTGATCTTGATGCGGGCCTCCAGCGAACCGGTCACATAGGAGCGGCCGCCGGTGGCATCGCCATTGTCGTTATAGGGCGAGATTTCCTGATAGCTGTATCCACGGACCGAGCCGCCGCCGCCGGCAAAGAAGCGCTGCGTGGCGGGAATGTCGCCGATGCTGTCGCCACCGATCAGGACGCCGGCGGCTACCTTGCCGGCCAGCACCAAGCCGTCGTCCTGGCCGAACGGCAGATAACCGGAGATCGAGCCTTGGAATGCCGCATAGGGCGTGGCGTTGAAGATTTCGTAGCCGGGCTTTGCCGAGAAGGTCGCGCGATAGCCCTCCGTCGGGTTGAACTTGTCGTCGCGTGCGTCGCGATCATATTGGATCGGCAGGGTGAAGGTCAGATAGTCGTTCTCGCCGAATGCGTCGTCGTCGCGCTCCCAGCTGAGCTCGCCGCTCGCCGAGACAGTGTCCTGGTCGGTCAACTCGTAGGACAGGCCGAGCGAGGCGGTGACGAGCGTCGCATTATAGGCATCCGGATTTTCGGTCTTGGCGACGATGCCGGCCTTCAGGGTGGCGGCGGGGAAGAAGGCGCCCGGTTTGGTGAAGAGGATGCCGGCGGAATAGTCGAGGCTGCCGACATCCGTCGTTTCGCCAAGCCGAGAGACCGCTCCCTCGATCCTCAGCGTTTCGGCTTCGCCGAACAGGTTGCGGTGGCCCCAATAGCCCTGAATGCCGAAGCCGTCGGTGGTGGAATATTGCGCGCCGACGCCGAAATAGCGCCTCTTGCCTTCGGAAACCTCGATCGTCATCGGCAGGGTGCCATCCGGCGCCAGCGCATCGCCCTGGTGAATGGTGACGCTCGAAAAGACGCCGAGGGCGCGAAGGCGCTCGCCGGCTTTCTTCAACGCTTCCGGGGAATAGGCTTCGCCCTTGTTCAGCCGGGAATAACGCTGGATGAAAGCCGGCTTGACGGTCTTTTCGCCGGTGACGCCGACATCGCCGATCGGGGCGACCGGACCACCTTCGGCGGCAAGGACGATATCGACGGTATCGCTTTTGTGGTCGGCGACCACCTTGCGTTCGGTCAGTTTGGCGAAGGGACGGCCTTCGCTCTTCAACTGTTCGACGATCTTGTCGCCGGCTCTGATGATGGCGAGCGAGCCGGCCTCGGCGCCCGGGGCGAGATCGTAATCGGCGGGATTATGGTTTGCGGCATCGCCGCCGAACTGGACCTCCCTGACCTTGAAAACCGGGCCAGGAGCAATGTCGACGGTGACGGGGATCGGCCCGGACCGGTCGAATGTCGGATTGGGCGGCAGGTCGTCGATGTTTCTGCCGTCGATGGTGATCGTTACCAGGCCGCCATAGCGGGCCTTTTCATACAAGGTGGCGATCAGCCGCTCACGGTCGTCGCGCGCCTTGACGACGATGCCGAGATCGCCGGACACCGGCAGTTTCTGGTCACTGAGGAGGCGGGAACTGTTTTCCAGCGCTTCTTTCAGGTCGGGATCGACGGTATCGGCTCTGAGGTCGACGTGGTAGCGCACCGGATCGGGCACCTGTTCACCTTCGTCTTCTTCCTTGCCGAAAATGGTGATGCCGAAAAGCTTGAAGGCATAAGCGTCGCCGATCAGGACCGGTGAGAACGCAGCTGCCGCTGCGACCACCATCATGGTGCCTGTTCGCCGATACGCAGTACCTGTTTTCGGGCCTGTCCCTCTGATCCGCATCCGCCGCTTTTGGTTATGCCTACAATGAAGCTTCGTTGCCCAGCCGTGAACAGCTTAGCGGCAAAATCGCGCGACGTGTACCATTTTAAATTGCCAACGCGCTAATTTAGCACAAAAAATCCCGGACATGTGTCCGGGATTTTCCGAATTTGACGCTTTCCAAGCGCTTTCAGCGCGGGCAGCTATCGATGTAGCGGCGGCCGTAGCGGTCGCGATAGTAGCACTGGCCGGGCTGTTCGGCGACACTGCCGATCAGGGCGCCGGACACGCCGCCGATGGCGGCGCCGACTGCCGCACCACGGACATCGCCGGTGACGACGCCGCCGATCACGGCACCGGATGCAGCGCCGATGCCGGCGCCCTGCTGTGTCGGCGTGCAGCTTGCGATCGACAGGCCGATCAATGCGAGTATGACAGCTTTCTTCATCTTTTCTCTCCGAGGTTGTTGCCCAACGGGCAAAGGCCGTCCCTTCTATTTTTTCGTCACGCTAGACCGAAAACTATGTCGGAAGAAAGGGTTGTCCATCCGATGTGCTGATTTTTTTGCGATGCGGCCGTCGTCACCTTTCGCTTGGTTGGCAAGCTCCGCTGCATTCTGCCGCATCAATTCCATTGATCTCGGCTCGCATATTTTTTATCTGGAATCATTCAAAAATCTGGGCCTTTTGCCGCAGTTGATGTTAAAGCAAAGGGTAAGCATTGACGCGCGGACGTCCGGTCATCAAGAACGTCCGCGTGATACTGGAGCATATGATGGATTTCGAAGCGTTTTTCAAAAACGAGCTGGACGGGCTTCATGCCGAGGGCCGTTACCGCGTTTTTGCCGATCTCGAACGTCACCGCGGCAA
>NZ_JACIFS010000009.1:0-286221 GCF_014197475.1 Rhizobium sp. BK212 | reverse complement strand
ACCAGCACTTCGCCGGCCCGCGGCCCTTCCAGCTGCACGGTCATCACTTCGAGCGGTTTTCCGGCCTGAACGGCAACGGCGGCGCGAACGTCCATGGGTTTCCTTTCGATTGTTACCAAATTTGCCGCGGCGCGGCCTGAGTGCGAGTGTTACGTCGCAGATGAATGAGGGAGATTTTGATCGGCCGTTGTCACTCCGGATACGGTCGAGCTTGGCGGCGCGGCCTCACCACAAACGAGGACTGCAAACGAACGCATGTAAAGATCCTCCCGATGCGCGCTAACGGCTTTATCCCTGCCTTCCAGCAGCGCTAGCTCTCGTTAACATACCATTTCGTATTTGCATACCCAAAAGTATCTGAGAAGCCGGAAAAACCAACTCGGCTGCCTATCCCAGGCCGGACGGCATAAGGGTTGCGCCCATACGGAAAAATACCGCCGCTTTGTGGCGACGGTATCCTTTCGGGAAGGGACCCTACGGTCCGGATTGTTTGATCAGCCTTGGTGCTCGCGGCCTTCCACCTGAATCACGAGCTCGACCTCATCACCGATCATTCCGAGCGCTGCCTTCATGCCGAAATCGCTCCGCTTCACCTTGGTTGTCGCGCTGAAGCCGACCACGTGGCTTTTGTCCCACGGGTTCTGGCCTTCCTTATTGAACTTGACATCCAGGGCAGCGGACTTGGTGACCCCGGCAATGGTTAGGTCGCCAATAATTTGTCCCGTGGTGTCGGAGGTTTTCTTGAATTCCTTGCCGACGAAGGTGATTTCCGGAAATTCCGTGGCATTGAACCAATCGGCGCCCTGTATGTCGCCGTCGCGCTGCTTGTTGTTCGTCGAGATCGAACCGACCGCGACTTTGACATCAAGGCTGCTTCCCTCGGGCTTCGTGGCATCGAATTCGAAAGCGCCTGAGAATTCCTGCGCGACGCCAATCACTTTCGAGAAGCCGAGGTGATCTATGTAAAACGCGATCCCTGAATGGACCGGGTCGATGTCGAATTTGGTGGCCCAGGTGGGCGACACTGTTCCGGCGAGCGACGCCATCGAAAGCAACAATGCTGCAAGTCTGTGTTTCATTTTCATTCTCCTCCTCATATTAAGCTGGAAAACTCGATCCATAGTCCAGGAACGCGACAACGACCGCCAACGCGGCCGGAAGCGCAGCCAGGGCGATATGGACGAAAAGGCGCGGAAACTGCCGAGATACAGCAAGCAGCCGGCAGATGCCCTCCGAGAACACTGGCAGCACAACGCAGAGGCCGAGGATCGCGATGGCGATGGGATCGGCTTTGCGCGTGATCAATATCACGGTGTAAGCGACGGAAATCAGTCCACCCAATGCACCGGTCGCCGAGGCGCCGCCAAAGCGGAAAACGGGATTGATGATGTGTACCAGGAGAATTCCCAAGCAACCCGCTGCGAGCATCAGACAGAGCTGAAACGAAGAGGACGATGCACCTAGAAGGGCTATCGGCGCGAAGCCGAGCGCGAGCACGGCAACGACGCCGCCTCGCTTTACGTCATCCTCCACGCGAACCGACGCCCCGCGCAAGACGAGCCACACTATAGCCACGCCAGCCGTTGCAGCAGCCACCACTTCCCACGTCGCCACTCCCAAGCGGGGCAGGCCAATATAGAATGCGGCCGCCACCGGCTGAAAAAGCGACACAACTCGAACCGCGCGTTGGGCGGCGATCTCGACCGCGAACCCCACCGCCGTCCCGATAACAATCACATAGAATACCTTGTTGACCGCCCCGACAGGCGGAAAAGCCGGCACTTTGTTGTAGACGAGCCAATAGGCTGCCAGCAAGGCAGCAGGCATTAGGAGGTCAGTGGGGCGCATCAGGCGGCGCCAGCGCATCAGGCCCGACGCGACAATGCCGACGAGCACCATGGCGAGCAGGGACGCGGCCAGCGCCTCCTGCGGGGAGTTGCCAAATCCAAACATGCGAAGTCTTCCGAATTGCGAGATGTATATCCTGCAGCGCCAGCACGCTGACGCGTGCACCCGGCGCCGACAAAACCGGTGCCTTAGCCTCCGGCTTGCGTGCTTCGACAGTTCACTGTCATCTTACCTTTGCTCATAATCCCCCCCATAGCCCGCATGCTCCTCAACAGCGGTCGACGCAGTCTGTAGTTTAAATACCAGACGGTTTTCACATACCAAATAGACTTTGAATGAAACCTAGTCTTTGAATTTTTAGATGTCAAGCTTGCTATAGGCGCAATGTGGGTGCTTTCCCCCCGCAGCGCCGCAGCTTCGACGATCGACAGAATGTTGACAGGTTAAGTGCGTGCGGGACGACTAAGGCAGAGCCGCCCGTTTCTCATGTCGACGGCAGATGGCCTCTGTCAGGCTTTTGCAGGGACACCGGGCGTGGTTGCCCGCGACGAGCGGTACATGTCTCGCAAGACGACCCGGACCATGTCCCCAGGCGCTCCGTCCTTGAGGAAGCTCGAAATGCCGCCATAGGTGAGCTCGAGAACGATACCGCCGATATAGAATGGGCTTGCAGGAGGCTGCATAACGAGATCCAACTTGTCGATGAGGATCTTACCTACGCCTTCCCATTGATCCCGGAAAAGCTTGATGTGACGATCTCCCAGCGTGTGATCATGCTGTGCCATGCGCAGCAGCTCGATCGCCAACATCCCCCACTTGCGGTCATCTCCGCGATTGTTCGCCCACGTTGCGAGAACGTCGATGAGGTCCATCGGGTCATCACATTTCCCGAGAAGTTCCGTCAGTTGGACCACGTCGCCACCGGCATTGCCGGCGAGGAGTTGGAGGAAGATGTCTTCCTTATTGGCAAAGTTCGAATAGAACGCTCCTTTCGAATAACCGGCCTCCTCGGCGATCCGCTCAATCGAAGCCCCAGCGTAACCGTAGCGTGCCATGACTTCATACGCCGACGCTAGAAGCTTCTCTTTCGTTCGAGCCTGACTTTGCTCACGTGTCAGCCGTGCCATTCGCAATTCCCGTTCTCGCGTATCCAGACACCGAGGCGTACCTCAAAATGCAGTGATCATACAAGAGCCGTTAGCAGACAAATGAGTGCCCAGAAGATCGGATACTCCGGCCCCATCTTCTGCCAGCGCCAGTTCATGCCGTTGATCTTCACGACCGCGTAGCCGGCCCCGAGCAATACCGAGGCACCTACGACGGCTGCAACCCTGGGGTAGACAGTAAAAGTCATGCCCACTGCGGCACATGCCTCAGCAACCATGGTAAGGCCCACGAAAAGTCTTCCGGGCTTGAAACCCGCCGCTTCGAATGTACTCCCGGCTTTCTCATAGTGCAGGCCCTTGCCGATGAGATGCGGAATGAACCAGACGCCGCAGAGAATGCGGAGCCAGTCAACCAAAACGAAATCCATTTCTCCTCCTTGACGCCGGCCTCCGCCGGGTCGGCGAGGATAGTTGCCATTCCCCGCTTGCCTTTTCAGATACTAAACGGTATTCACAATCTATATAGGATGTCAATACGACGCAATCTTTGAGTTTGGGAGGAATACCAATGGAACTGATGCGTGCCGCCCGGCTTCATGCCGTGGGTCAGCCGATGAGCATTGATGAGGTCGAGCGTCCGAAGGCCACCGGAAGTGACGTGATCGTCCGCGTGAAAGCCTGCGGAATGGTTCCGAATCTCGCGAATGTTCTGGCCAACTGGGAGACTTGGTATCCGCAGATGCCATTGCCGCCACGGCCCGCGATTCATGGCCTCGATCCAAGTGGAGTGGTTCACGAGGTCGGTCCCCAAGTGGTCAGTATTAAGCCGGGCGACAGGGTGTACGTGAATCCCGGCCGCTTCTGTGGTGCATGTCATCATTGTTCTTCGGGCAAGCCGCAGGCCTGCGAATATTGGACGCTTGGCGGTTACTTCGGCTACAACCAAAAAAGCATGGATATGTTCGCCCGTTATCCTTACGGCGGGTTCGGCGAATTCATGCTCGCACCGCAGGCTCAGGTCATCAAAATCCCCGACAATATGACGTTCGTCCAGGGTTCCCGTATGGGCTATCTCGGCACCTCCTATGCCGCGCTCAAAAAATGCGGTCCGCTCATGGGCAAGACTCTGATCATCAACGGCGCCACTGGGACGCTAGGCTTGGGTGCAACGCTGTTCGCATTGGCGATGGGCGTTGCCAAAATCTACGCCGTGGCCAGGGGCGAGACCTTGCTCAAGCGGCTGAAAGCGATCGCGCCGGACCGGATCGTCACGTTCTCGAACGTGAAGGGATCCTCAGGAGCTTTCGTCAAGGAGCAGACTAACGGGAGCGGCGCGGACTTGATGCTTGATACGCTCGGCGCCAAGGCGCCGCTCGACTCCATGCTGGACGCCATGGGTGGCGTCAAACGGGGAGGGCGCGTCGTCAATATCGGCGGCACGTCTGGGGCTTTGCCCGTCGACGTCAAATGGTGGATGGACGAGCAGATGGAATTGATCGGCTCGGTTTGGTTCACGGCCGCAGAAGGGGTGGAGATTGCGGCGATGGTCGAAGCAGGGATCATCGACATGTCGGTCATGTCACCGATGGTTTGGCCGCTGGAGAGGATCAATGAAGCCATTTCTGGTGTCGGAAAGGACGAAGGCGGCTTCACCTACTACGCTGTCGAACTGTAGCGAGTTCCAATCGAGCGGCCTAATCGCTGATCGGCCACCTGCCGATCTGAAAGCCGGGCGCAGTTGTCTGGCCAAATAGGAGGAAAGAAGCAATGGCAACCATACACCCTTATGTCGATGGGGGATTGAAAAAGGGCGGCGGCCCGTTCGCTGGAGGCACTCTCATATGTGAGTGCACGACGAACCCTGTAAAGGTGAAGATCAACGGCGATATCGCCCATAATCATGCCTGCGGCTGCACCAAGTGCTGGAAACCGGTAGGCGCAAACTTCTCGATTGTTGCAGTGGTACCCACGGAAGCCGTGGAAGTCGTTGAGAACGGCGATAAGCTCACGGTCGTCGACGCAACAGCCCTCATCCAGCGACACGCCTGCAAGGAGTGCGGTATCCATATGTATGGGCCGGTGGACCGGGATCATCCGTTCAAGGGCTTATCCTTCGTCCATCCTGAGCGTTTCGAAGAAGAAGGATGGGCGGAACCCGGATTTGCCGCTTTCGTATCCTCAATCATCGAGGCTGGCTATGACCCCTCGAAGATGGATGCAATCCGTGAGCGTCTCACCGAGCTGGATCTTGCGCCTTATGACTGCCTCTCACCTGGTCTGATGGACTACATCGCCACGTGGACGGCAAAGAAGAGCGGTGTCCTGGCGGCTTAGATCGCAAAGAGCCGGACAGCGGTCCGGCTCCCAACCGGAGCCAGTTCAGGAAAGTTCCATAATTCAGCTTATGCCGCAAATTGTTGTAGCCGCAAAGTTGAAGCGTCCTGTTTCTGCAAAAGTTGGAATGTCACTCTCCCCGAGTCTGAACGAGATCTGGGAGACGAGCGGATGGGATTGATAGCGACTTGAATACGTGATGACGGCGTCGTGTCTGGCGATCAGGCATCAAAGAATTTGGGGCCGTCATCTAGAACGAGACAGGACGCATTACTCGATATCCTTCAACGCATCGAGTGGGCCGATCAGCGCCGTGCGCGGCGGCACGAGTGTCGGCTGCACCAGATGGGTGATTGCCGGGCCGCGATCCGCATCGAGGATCGCAAACCCCCTGGTGATCATCGCCTCGCTATCCTGCCGGATCATGAAGACGGGGAAAGGCAGGAAGGAGCCGAAGGGATCGTAGTCGTAGCAGCCGACGATGATATCGGCGAAGGTCTCGTGCGGATGCAGCGCGAGGAAGCGCATCAGCCCTTCGAGATTGATCGAGGAATTGACGAAAAATGCGCGTGGCAGCTTTCCGTGGCCTTCGTAGAAGGCTTCGAAGGCGCGGGCAGTCATGGCGGGGGAATAGCCGGTCGGCTGGATGCAGATGTCCGGATCCGCGCCCAGCAGGGCGCGCTTTACGTCGCGGAACCCGCGAATTCGCTCATGGCTGGCATGGTCGTTGCGGCCGCCGAACAGGTACAGATCGTCGGGCGAAAGCGGGCCATCCTCCTGTGCGCGCTCGATGATCGCCTGTGTCAGCATGCGCGCGCCTTCATAATTGTCGCTGATGATCGACGGCGCCAGCGTGCCCGGCAGATCGATGTTGACATGCTTCAGCCCCGCCTTTTCGCAGACCTTGTGCACGCCATCCGGATCGGTCGCGCCGGCGATGAACAGCTCGTCGATAGAATAGGAGATCAGCGTCTCGACGACCTGGCGCTCCTCCTCCGGGTCGCGACAGGCGCTGACGACGAGCGGGCACTGGCCGCGGCTTCGGACCTGCGCCTCGAAAGACTGCGCCATGGAGGAGAAATAGCGGTTGTCGTGCACCGGCAGGAGAAGACCGACGAGGCCGGAGCGGGACGACCGCAGGCCACGCGCCTGCAGATTTGCCTTATAGCCGTGCTCGTTCGCCAGCTTCTGAATGAGCTGGGCCGTCGCCTCTTTGATACGCCGCTTCCGCCAGCTTCCGTTCAGCACGGCGCTCACGGTGGAAGGCGACGCGCCCGATAGGATCGAGAGATCGTAGATTGTCGCCTTTTTCTTGCTGATGTCCGTCATTCCCAGCCCTTCCTCTATCGTTCCCTTAGAAACAAACCCCTCTTGACGAAAGCCCCACCTTGATCGATAGTTATTGCACCATCGATTGTGCAAAAAAGAAAGATCGATTGTGCAGGATGGTTCGCCGGAGGAGGCGAGACGGGAGGCAAGGGTATTCCCTCGCCATGAAACAACCAGGAGCAACCTGCCGTGAAGCCGGCCGGTGGTCGTCGTTCGCATGAGCGACCTTTGAGGAGGAGTGAGGATGAGGAGCCTTATCGTAGCGGCATTTGCCGCATCGCTGTCGCTTGCCGGGGCGGTGGTCGCGTTTGCACAGGACGCGCCGAAGGTCGGCATTGTCGTCAAGATCGGCGGCATTCCCTGGTTCAACGCGATGGAAGCCGGCATCAAGGAACAGGGCCAGAAGTTAGGGGTCGATGCCTTCATGATCGGCCCGACCAGTGCCGACCCGGCGCTGCAGGTACGCGCCATCGAGGATCTGATCGCCCAGGGCGTCAAGGTCATCGGCGTGGTCCCGAACGATGCCAAGGTGCTCGAGCCCGTGCTCACCAAGGCGCAAGCCGCCGGCATCAAGGTCATTACGCATGAATCGCCCTCGCAGAAGGGCGCCAACTGGAATTTCGAGCTCGCATCGTCGACCGGATTTGGTGAGGCCCATGGCAAGCTGCTCGCCGAAAAGATGGGCGGCAAGGGCGAATATGCCGTCTTCGTCGGTTCGCTGACCGTCCCGCTGCACAATGCCTGGGCGGACGCCGCAATCGCCTATATCAAGGCGAACTATCCGGACATGAAACTCGTCGGCGATCGCTATGGCGTCGCGGAAGACGTCGACAAGAGCCGCTCGACGGCGCTCGACCTTATTGCCGCCCATCCGGATCTGAAAGGCTTCCTTGCCTTCGGCAGCCAGGGTCCAATCGGCGCCGGGCGCGCTGTCGAAGAACGCCGCAAGACGGGCAAAATCTTCGTGCTCGGTCCGTTCTCGCCCGGCCAGGGCCAGAAGCTGATCAAGTCCGACGCGATATCGGGCGGCTTCATGTGGAATCCGAAGCAGGCCGGCGAAGTCTTCGTCACGCTCGCCGATCGCTTGATCAAGGGCGAGAGCGTCAAGGAAGGTGATGACATTCCGGGTCTCGGCGTGATCAAGCCGGTTGGCAACGACATCATCGTCGATCAACTGCTGCCGATCAACAAGGATACGGTCGACGACCTGGCCGCAATGGGCCTCTGAAGAGGCCCCCTCCCCGGGTGTCGGGCCGGTCGACATGGACCGGCCCGACGTTCGGGAAAAGAGCGGTATCCGGCCATGGCTGGACCATTGACCTTTCATGGCATTCGACTGGACAGGCAACCGGCATGAGCATGGCAACGGATGATGGTGTGAAGGCCCCGCCGCTTCTTTCGCTTCGCGGCATCAACATGACATTCGGCGGTGTGAAGGCGCTGAAAAACGTCTCCTTCGAAGTCTTGCCCGGCGAAGTGCATTGCCTGGCCGGCGAGAACGGTTCCGGCAAGAGCACCCTTATCAAGGTGATATCAGGCGTCTATCGGCCTGCAGACGGCGCCGAGATCGTCTTTGACGGCGAGACGATATCCCACATGACGCCAGGCATGGCCCAGTCCCGCGGCATCCAGATCATCTGGCAGGACCTCGCGCTCTTTCCGGAAATGAGCGTGGCGGAAAACATCGCCTTCCAGACCCTTTCCGGTTCGCGCCCGCGCTTCGTCAATTATGCCGCGATCCGCGGAATAGCCGAGGAGGCGCTCGCCCGGCTTGGCGTCACCCTCGACGTCGACAGGCCGCTCAAGGATTTCGCCATCGCGCAGCGTCAGATCGTCGCCATTGCCCGCGCGCTGGTCGGAGAGGCCCGGATCGTCTTCATGGACGAGCCGACCGCCTCGCTCACCCAGTCTGAGACCGACCATCTGCTGGCGATCGTGCGCACGCTGTCGGCTTCGGGTGTTGCCGTGGTCTTCGTCAGCCATCGCCTTGCGGAAGTGCTGGATATCTCCTCGCGCATCACGGTGCTGCGCGATGGCGCGCTGGTCGGGGTCTATCCGGTGGAGGGCATGACCCAGTCTGACATCACCGAGCTGATGACCGGGCGCACCTTCGACCAGAATGTTCTCGCCCGCGACGTATCGCAGAACCCGGTGGTGCTCTCGGTCAGCAAGCTTTCCCGGCCTGGCGAGTTCGACGACATCTCCTTTGATCTGCGCCGTGGCGAGACGCTCGGGATAACCGGCCTGCTTGGCTCGGGGCGCACCGAACTTGCGCTTACGCTGTTCGGCATGCGCCGGCCCGCCGCCGGAACGATCGTGTTGGAGGGAAAGCCGGTGCGCTTTGCCTCCAACCGCGAGGCGATCACATCAGGTGTCGCCTATCTCTCCGAAGACCGCCTTTCGCTCGGTCTCAACCAGCCGCAATCCATCGCCGACAATCTGGTCATGGCCTCGCTCAACCGCATCCTGGGCCGGCGGCTCATTTCGCCGGAAAAGAAGCGCTCGCTCGTCGCTCGCTGGATCGCTGATCTCGGCGTCAGGATCGGCAAGCAGGACGATGCGATCTCGACGCTTTCGGGCGGCAATCAGCAGCGCGTCGCGATCGCCAAATGGCTCGCCACCGATCCCAAGGTGCTGATCCTCGATGCGCCCACGGTCGGCGTCGATGTCGGCGCACGCGCCGGTATCTTCGAAATCGTTGCGCGTCTCGCCGAGGCGGGGCTGGCTATCATCCTGATTTCGGACGAGGTGCCGGAGGTCTATTTCAACGCCGATCGGATCATCCATATGGAAAAGGGCCGCATCGCCGGCTGGCATGATCCGCGCGCGACCACACTGAAGGACCTGGAGGCGGCGGTCTATGCGTAAGCTGTTCCTGGCCCATACGACTGAATTCGTGCTCATCGCCGTCATCATCGCGATGAGCATTGTCCTGGCTTTCATGACCGACCGTTTCTTGACGCTCGGCAATGTCTTCGACCTGCTCAATATCAGCGCGGTCAACATTATCTTTGCCGTTGGCCTGCTCGTGGTGCTGATATCAGGCGGGATCGACATCTCCTTCGCCGTCGCCGCCTCGATCGTGCAATACGTCACTGCACTTGCGCTCGAGCGGATCGGCGGGGGTGGATGGATATCCGGCTTCCTGATTGCGGCCGGCATCGGCATCGTGCTCGGCGTGATCAACGCCTTCCTGATCCACCGCTTTCGCATCATCTCGATCGTCGCGACGATCGCAACCTTCAACGTCTATTTCGGCTTGCTGATGTTCTTCACCAAGGGTGTGTCGATCTACAATCTGCCCGACTGGCTGACGAGCCGCGTCATCATCTACGAGCGCGAAATGGCCGATGGGAGCTGGGCTGAGATCACCTTGCCTGTTGTGGTCATGGTCGTCTGCACGCTCGCCACCTGGTTCTTCATTACCCGCACGACGACCGGCCGGCAGCTCTATGCCTTCGGTGACAATCCGGAAGGCGCGCGCCGCTTCGGCATCAATATCGGCGCCATGCAGTTCATCGCCTTCGGCTGGCTTGGATTGATGGCAGGCATCGCCGGGCTGATGCAGGCGCATTATGCGCAGGAGGTCGTTCCGAACGCACTCTATGGCCGCGAGCTCGATGTCCTGGCCGCAGTGGTGCTCGGCGGTGCGCGGCTGGGCGGCGGCAAGGGCTCCGTGCTCGGTTGCGTGTTGGGCGTGCTGCTCGTCTCGATCACCCAGAACGGCCTCAACCTGATGGGCGTTTCGCCCTTCGCCTTCAAGATGATCGTCGGCGCGATCATCCTCGTTGCGATCACCTTGTCGAGCGCTCGCATCGGCAATCTGGTGCCGGTGTTTGCGACCCGCAAATCGACCGGTGACAGACCTGCAGAAAGGGGAGAGAGCTGATGAACGCGCTCGCCGCCCGCTTCAACGCCATCTTCGGCGCCGACATGGCCGGTCCCCTCGCCGCGCTGGCGGCGGTGCTTGTCGTCTTCGGTTTCGCTTCGCCCCATTTCCTGACGGGCGCGACCTTCGGATCGGTCGCCTTTCAGCTTCCGGAACTGGGCGTCTTGACGCTTGCGATGCTGATGCCGATCCTGACCGGTGGCCTCAACCTTGCGATCACCTTCACCGCCAACATCGCCGGCCTGACGCTCGCCTGGACGCTGCAGGCCAATGGCGGCATCGACGCCGGTCCGGGCGCCTTTCTGCTCGGCTCGGTTCTGGCGCTTGCCGTCGGCGCGGCAAGCGGCCTGGTCATGGGACTCGTCATCGCCTTTACCCGCGCCCACCCCATCCTCGTTTCGCTGTCGATGATGATCTTCCTGCGCGGCCTCGGTGAGTTCCTGACGCGCGGCGGCGATATCTCGGGCTTCCCCAGCTTCATCGCTCCCATCGGCCATGGCAGCATCCTCGGCATCCCGGTACCTTTGTTGATCCTGATCGCCTGCGTGATTGCCAGCCACATCCTGCTCTCGCGCTCCAAGCTCGGCTTTTCCACCTACATGATCGGCTCCAATATCGAGTCTGCCCGCTATTCCGGCATCAACACCCGCAAGATCCTGGTGCTGGTCTATATGCTCTCCGGGGTGATGGCTGCGGTTGCCGGCATCATCATGCTTGCGCGCTTCAATTCGGTGCGCGTCGGCCACGGCGAATCCTATCTGCTGATCACCGTGCTCGCCTGCTTCCTCGGCGGCATCAATCCTTTCGGCGGCTTCGGCCGCGTCCTGCCCGTCTTCGTGGCGCTCATCGTGCTGCAGCTTCTCTCTTCGGGGCTCAACCTGCTCGGCGCCAACCAGCATCTCACCACTGCCGTCTGGGGCATCCTGCTCATCGTCGTGATGGTGCTGCGGTGGTTCTCGGCCAAGTTCATCAGAATCATGAAATAGGAGATACGACCATGGAAGGTTTCGGCGTTCACACCAGCATGTGGACCATGAACTGGGACCGCGCAGGCGCCGAGAAGGCGATTGCCGGGGCCGTGCACTACAAGATGGATTTCATCGAGATCGCGCTGCTCAACGCGCCTGCCGTCGATGCCAAACACACTCGCGACCTGCTTGAAAAGAACAAGCTGCGCGCCGTCTGCTCGCTCGGCCTGCCGGAGCACGCCTGGGCCTCCATCCGCCCGGATGCAGCAATCGAGCATCTGAAGGTTGCGATCGAAAAGACCGCGGAAATGAGTGCCGAAGCCCTGTCCGGCGTCATCTTCGGCGGCATCGGCGAACGCACCGGCGTGCCGCCGACGCAGGGCGAATACGACAACATCGCCAAGGTGCTCGACGTTGCGGCAAAACACGCCAGGAAGTACGGCATCCAGCTCGGTGTCGAGGCCGTGAACCGCTACGAGAACCACCTGATCAATTCGGCGCAGCAGGCCGTCGACATGGTGGAGCGTGTCGGCGCGGATAACATCTTCGTTCATCTCGACACTTACCACATGAATATCGAGGAGAAGGGCGCAGCCAACGGCATCCTCATCGCCCGGGATCACCTGAAGTACATCCATCTTTCCGAAAGCGACCGCGGCACGCCGGGTTACGGCAACATTCCGTGGGATGCGATCTATGCCGCGCTCGCTGCAATCGGTTTCAAGGGCGGACTTGCCATGGAAAGCTTCATCAATATGCCGCCTGAGGTCGCCTATGGCCTGGCTGTCTGGCGCCCCGTTGCACGCGATATGGAAGAGGTCATGGGCAATGGCCTGCCATTCCTGCGCAACAAGGCGGAACAATACGGGCTGATCTGAGCGGATTGCCGGGTCACTTGAACACTCCGGTGGTGACCCTTACCGTTGTCGTAGGCCACCTGCCGTTCAAGTGCCGTGGACCCTTGCGCGGCGTCGCAAAGGTCATCTTGTCAGCCTGGTTCTTGCCTCGAAAAACCAGGCTGACCAAGTGGCGAAAGGCGTGCGGCCGCATGCTGGTGACGAGCAGCAGGGCAGCCGCGTCGAAAGAAGCGAAAATAGTTGATTGCTGCTCTCATCTTTAGTACCGACCTATCACCCGGTTAAAGGATGTCACGTGGCCATACTCCCCCCGATGCAAGATCCGCCTCGAGCGGCCGAAACTTTTGTCGCCGAAAATATAGGTCTTTCGATCGAGGGGAACGCAATTCTCTCCGCCGTAAGCCTGACATTTCCGGCAGGAGAAGTCGTGGCACTGGTCGGCCACAACGGCTCCGGTAAATCCAGCCTTCTCAAAATGCTGGCGCGCCAGCTCGTGCCGAGCGCCGGATCGATCTCTTACGGAAACCGCGATCTGAGGACGTATAGCGAACGCGCCTTCGCGCGTTCGGTCGCCTATCTGCCCCAGGACGTCACGACCGGAGCGGACATGACGGTCCGCGAGCTTGTGGGATGCGGCCGCTACCCGTGGCACGGCGCGCTTGGCCGCTTCACCAAGGACGATGAAGGGAAAGTCGAAGAGGCCCTTCAAGCAACGCATATCGAGAAGTTCGCCGACCGTATCGTCGGAACACTGTCGGGCGGTGAGCGGCAACGAGCCTGGATCGCCATGCTGATCGCTCAGGATGCCCGCTGCCTGTTGCTCGATGAACCGACGGCGGCACTCGATGTTGCCCACCAGATTGAGGTGCTCTCACTTGTGCGACGCTTGGCGCATGAGGGCGGAAGGAGCGTCGTCATCGTTCTTCACGACATCAACATGGCCGCGCGTTTCTGCGATCGGATCCACGCATTGAAACGCGGTGGCGTGGTTGCCAGCGGAACACCGAGCGCGATCCTCGCGCCGAAGACGTTGCAGGAGATCTATGGGATCGACATGGATGTGATCTCCGCGCCCACCCTGCCCTACCCGCTCGCCTATGTTTGCTGAGGTTGGGTGTTCAATGGGTGTTTCGCGGCGCTTCCTTCTGCAGTTCGCGGCGGCCTCGGCCATTCCGGCTCCGCTGTTTGCGCAGTCGATCGGCCCAAGGGTCGTCAGCCTCGACTACGGTCTTGCGTCCACGCTTTTATCCCTCGGATTGGCTCCGGTCGGGATCTCGGACCTCGCCGATTGGGACAGATGGGTTGTCGAGCCGCGAATGCCAGAATCCGTCGTCGATATCGGCAGTGCGTTCGAGGTCAATTTTGAAATTCTCGTCGCGCTGAAGCCCGATATCATCTTGACCACACCCTACCTCGATGAGCTCTTGCCCAAGCTGCAGTCGGTGGCGAAAGTCGTTCGGCTGGAAATCTTTGTGCCGGGCATTGGAGCTATTCTTCCCGCCGCCATTGCGGCGACGCGCAAATTGGCCGTTGAGCTTGGTCGTCAGAATGAGGCGGAGCAGTTCCTCGCGCGCGCCGACGCCTTCTTCGAGCGATGCCGCAGCCGCCTGGCGGACAAGAACCTGCCGCCGGTCGCCCTGGTGAATTTCATGGATGCCCGCCATGTCCGCATCTATTCGAGTCCCGGGCTGTTCCACAATGTGCTCGAGCGCATCGGTGTCCGGAACGCCTGGACCAGAGAGTCGAATTATTGGGGTTTTGAAACGATCGGCATTGAAGAGCTCTCCAAGATCACCGATCCAGATGCGCGTCTGATCGCCTTCGACCCCGTTCCTCCGGACGTTCTTCCGAAACTCGCTCAGAGCCCGCTGTGGAACAGGTTGGCCTTCGCGCGTCCCGGCCACCTGTCGATTCTGCCGCCGGCCCTGATGTTTGGCATGGTGAACGAGGCCATGCGCTTCGCGGGCCTTTTGACAGATCTTCTGGAAAAAGAAGCATGATGATATCCCGCCGCGACAATATCGGGCCAGCATTAGTCTTCCTCCTCCTAATTGGCGGTGGAGGCGTGGCATCGTGGTTTCTTGCCGCTCCTGCGCTGTCTGAAATGGCGCTACCGAATTACGATGTCACGCGAATGGTATTGTACTATTCGACGCTTCCCCGCCTTGCGACGGCGCTCGTTGCCGGCGCTATGCTTGCCTTGTCTGGTGCGCTGTTTCAGCAGGTTTTGCGAAACCCGCTCGCCGACCCTACCACCCTCGGCGTGTCGGCCGGAGCAAACCTGGCGCTGGTGGTAACATCGTTGTTTCTCCCGGACCTGCTCGGGGTCGGCCGTGATCTTGTCGCTCTGACCGGCAGTGCGACCGCGGCCGTGATCGTCGTTAGCCTTGGCGCGCGCCGCGGTTTTTCGCCTTATTCGCTTGTTCTGTCGGGGCTGGTTCTCAGTCTGTGGTGTGGCGGCCTCTCTGCGATCCTGATCTATCTGAACCAGCGCTACCTCTCGAGCCTGTTCATCTGGGGCGCCGGCTCGCTGGCCCAGCAAAGTTGGGTCATTCCCGTATCGCTTCTTTGGAAGTTGGGCGTCGCCGCCATCGTCTGCACTTTCGTGATCAGACCGCTTTCGCTGCTCGATCTTGGCGAGAGCAGTTCCACGGCGCTCGGCGTCCGATTGGTCCGTCTGCGTTTCATTGTCGTCGCCCTTGCTGTCGCGCTTGCTGCATTTGTCACCAGCGCTGTCGGGGTCATTGGGTTCATTGGACTGGTCGCGCCGACGATTGCACGATTGTCCGGAGCACGACGTCCCGCGCAGCTCATCTTCTGGTCTCCCCTGATCGGCGCCGGGCTGCTTCTCTTCGCAGACTCTGTTCTGCAACTGGTCGCAGGCGGGCTTGGTGATTTCTTGCCGACGGGAGCGGTAACGGCCATCTTCGGTTCGCCGCTGCTCCTCGCGCTCCTGCCGCGGCTGAAGATCCGTCATAGGTTGCAGCAATCGCCGGCGTTCGGACGGTCACGTCGATGGGATGGAACCGCACCGGTCGTCATCGCTGCTGCCGGCCTGCTTATGCTGTTGATGGTCAGCGTTTTTCTCGGACGTGACGTCAATGGCGGCTGGGCCTTCGCTTCCGGCGAATTCTCGTACGATGTCCTTGCCATCAGGATACCTAAAATCCTCGCCGCTCTGGCATCGGGCGCGATGCTTGCGGTCGCGGGCTCGATCCTTCAGCGGTTGACCGGAAATGAAATGGCAAGTCCCGAAGTTCTCGGGATCAGTGCCGGCGCGACCTTCGGCGTTGCGATTGCCCTCTTTGCCGTCGCTCCCGGATTTTCCGGTCAATTTGCGTTTGCCGTGGCCGGTGCGATCAGTGTGCTTGCCATCATCTTCGCCAGTTCCCGGCGATCGGCCTTCGCTCCCGAGCGGGTCCTGCTTGCGGGCATTGCCTTAAGCGCGATGGTCGATGCCGTCGTCGGCGTGTTGAGCTCGACGGGAGATCCGAGAGCCGTTCTGCTGATGCGGTGGATGAGCGGGTCCACCTACCTCATCGAAGGGTCGACCGCGGCAACGGAGGCAGCGCTCGGCGCTGTGCTGATTGCCGTTGCGCTCGCCGCCCGCCGCTGGCTTGACATACTTCCCCTTGGGCCGTCGCCTTCGGCGGCGGTCGGCGTACCATTGGCGAAATCGCGATTTGCGCTTTTTGGCCTCGCAGGATTGTTGACGGCCGCCGCGACGCTGACGGTCGGCCCCTTATCATTTATCGGCCTGATGGGACCTCACCTGGCGCGGGAGGCGGGACTGACGCGCGCGTTGCCGCAAATGGCTGGCGCCGCTCTGATCGGCGGGGGGCTTATGGTTGCCGCCGATTTTGTTGGTCGCACGATCGTATCGCCCTATCAGATCCCGGCCGGTCTCGTTTCCGCACTCATCGGAGCACCGTTCCTGATGCTGATGATGCGCAAGCGCGGTGTCGGCTGAGGGTTGCCACAGGAAGGCCGGTCATGAGGCAGACACCAGCAGGATACCGGTGCGATGTTCGGCTTCTTCCGACGATAGGGCGCTGGCAGCACCGATAGCGAATAGCTTCTATGGTCGAAGACGGTAAGGGCGGCCGTTCATCGAAAGATGAACATTCACCATGGCGTTCGGTATAGATGCCTTGGAACACTGGCTACAGCGCAGCGATCCTTATAACTTCGACGTTCAGATTGCGGACGCCGCCTTGATCGGACAAGGCGGCGTCCGTCACCTTTACCAGGAATACTTCAGCGTGCCGACGACCTTGCGCCGATCGCCGTAGAACTCGGTTCCGTAGTAGCTGCTGGCGATATATTTGCGATCGAACAGGTTCGTCGCGTTGACGGCGAGCGTCACGTCCTCGGTCACCTTGTAGCTGACCGCGGCATCAAACAGCGTGTAGGCGGCAACCGATACGGTATTTGCATCGTCCCCATAGGACTGGCCGATATAACGCACACCGCCGCCGAGCGTCAGGTCGCCGCGCTTTCCGTCTCCGGGGATCGTGTAGTCGAGCCAGGCGGATGCCAAGTGCCGCGGCACGCGTGAAGGCCGGTTACCGATGTTGCCGCCGGTGCCGTCCTCGCGGATTTCGGCGTCCCAATAGGAATAAGCAAGCGTGAGATTAAGCCTGTCGTTGATTGCGGCTTTGCCTTCGAGTTCGATGCCGCGCACACCCACCTTGCCGATCTGCTCCTGAACCAGAGGGGTGACATAGCTCGGCACATTCGTTTGGGTAAGATCAAACAGCGCCAAGGTGAAGAGGCCATCAAACCCATCAGGGCGATATTTGAGGCCAATCTCGTATTGTTCACCTTCCTGTGGCTTCAGCGAGCCCGTCACGGTGTATCCGTTTGCGGTCTGCGCGACGAGCGGCTGGAAGCTTTCCGAATAGTTCGCATAGGCTGCGAGATTCGGCGTAAATTTATACGTCAGCCCGGCACGCTTGGTGAAGGCTGACGCAGTGTCGTCGTCGCTTGTCCCGCTGTCGAGGTAATCCGCAGTCGTGTGGACATGGTCCCATCGTCCGCCCAGGGTAACGATCCATCGGTCGTCGAAGGTCAGTTGCTCCTGCGCGTAGATCCCGACCGCCTGCTGCTTGACGCGCCAGTTCACGTACGGGCCGAGATTGATGCAGGAGAGACCGCAATAGACGGGGTCGTTGATATCGATCGGTCCGGCCGTCCCGAACAGGATGTTCTCGCGCGTATTGTCGTTGGTGTAATCGACGCCGACCAGCGTCTTGCTGTCGATCCCGTTCCATGTCGCATCATATTGCAGCTGATTGTCGATGGCATAACGGTTGGACATGCCGTCGACCGAGAACGCCGTTCGATCGGCGGTCGGATCCAGTGATGCGCCATAGACTTCGGCATAGTCGAGCTCGAGATGCGTATAGCGGGCATTCGAGCGAAAGGTCAGATTTTCATTGATCTCGTGTTCGAACTGATAGCCGATGTCGGCCTGCTCCGTATTGAAGCGATTGAAGTCCGGCTCGCCGAGGAAGGTGTCGATATCGATATCGGCGTCCGTGGGAAATCCGCGTGCGCCCGTTCCATCGCGTTTGTAATAGTCGGTCAGGATGGTGAGCGAGGTCCCCTCTTCCGGTTTGATCGTCAGGGCCGGTGCAACGTAGGTGCGGTCGTCGTTCGAATGATCCCAGCCCTGATCACCGTCCTTGGCAAGTGCGGTAAGCCGGTAGCTCCACACGCCGTCGGGATCGATCGGCCCGCCGAAATCCGCGCCTACTTCCTTGGTGCCATCACCATAGGAGGTGTAAACTTCGCCATGCTTCTCATCCAAGGGCCGCTTGGTGATCGCATTGACCAGTCCTCCCGGACCGTTGAGACCGAAGAGGGTCGAAGTCGATCCCTTCAGGACCTCGACGCGCTGAAGACCATAGGGTTCAAGGCGGCTGGCCGTGAACCACGCGGGAATACGCGCCGCCAGACCATCCCGATAGGTGCCGAGCGCCGTCTGATCAAAGCCGCGAATTCTTATATAATCGTACCGGTCGTCGTTGCCGAACTCATCCGAAAAGACGCCGGCAGTATAAGCGACCGCCTGCTGAAGATTGTCCACATGACGCTCTTCCAACTCCTTTTGCGTCACCACCGATACGGAGGCCGGGACATCGATGACCGGAGTGTCTGTTTTGGTGCCGGTGGCGGTATTCTTGGCGACGATGGTGCGATCCGGGCCAACCACACGATCCGACTTGCCCGTTATGACGATCGGGGCCAATTGCGTCGCCTCTTCGGCCGAATTGTCCTGTGCCCAGCCGATGCCTGCCGATCCGAACGACACCGTTATCAACGCGCTGCTCGCAACCAATCGGCTTGTGAGCATGCGCAACTTTCCCTGTAGTCCCACTGTCATACTATCCCCTGTCAGACCAATATCGGGCAGTGTGACGGCCGCCCCTCCGGCCACTGCTAAGGTTGCGTTTACTCAAACAGGAGAATTGGAGTCAACTTAATAATCACGGTTTGTGACCATCTTTGCACCCAGTCGAACCTTGAGGTTTTGGAGCAACACGGGCCGCGCGCCCGGCAGTCTCGATCGGGCTTGGGGGCGGGCAACGAAGCGGCAACAGACCCGCACAAGCTTCAATTGGAAGGATCGGCAATGGGATGGTTTGAGATGAACCATTCCGATCTAAACCGCCTCCGAAAGATGCAAGCTAGCCTGATGATCAATACAAGCTTCGAGGAGTCCTGTGCGCGGGTTCGTCGTATAATCGTCGACACCGCGTTTCGGTGCGGACAGTCGGCGCACATCGGCGGTAGCCTGAGCATGGTAGAGCTGTTGAATACGCTCTTCGGCGACGTGCTTTCGCATCGCCCCCATGAACCTCAATGGGACGGTCGCGACATCTTCATTCTTAGCAAGGGGCATGCAGTGCTGGGCTATCTGGCGGTGCTGCATCACTTCGGCTATTTCGACGCCGAAAAGCTTGCGACCTTTCAGACAAACGGCAGCGATCTGATCGCTCACCCGGTAAAGAAGGTCGCGCTCGGCATCGAAAGCTCCAACGGCAGCTTGGGCCAGGGCCTTGCCTATGGCATGGGCATCGCCCTTGGTATGCGCAAGCGCAAACAAGATCGTCGTGTTTATGTGCTTCTCGGCGACGGCGAATGCAATGAAGGGTCCGTCTGGGAGAGTGCCGCTTCGGCTTCGGAAATGGGCGTCGGCAACCTTACCGCGATCATTGATGAGAACGGGTTCCGCAACGACGGGCCGAATGCCACCTATAGCAATAGAATTGCATTGACGAACATCTGGAAAGCTTTCGGCTGGAACGTCATCAATGTCGATGGCCACGATCACCATCAGATCCTGTCGGCGCTCCAGCAGGCAAAGCAGGTCGCGGATATACCGACCGCCATCGTCGCCCGTACCGTGAAAGGCAAGGGATTGTCATTCATGGAGAATAACAACGATTGGCATCACAATCGCATCACGGGAACTGTCTATGAAGAGTGCCTGAAGGCGCTCGGCGAGAGCGTCGGGTCGGAGCTGGAAACGGAAGGAGAATTCCGTGGTTGAGTTGTCGAACCGCAATGCCCGCACATGGTCGCGCATCGGGCCGCGGGCTGTTTATGGCCAGGCGCTGACGGCGCTTGCGACTGAAAACGAGAACATTATCGCGATGAGTGCCGATCTCGGCCGGTCTTCCGGTCTTGACCGCTTCTCCAAGGAATATCCGGACCAATTCCTCAATACCGGTATTGCCGAGCAGAACATGGTAGGCTGCGCTGCCGGTCTCGCGCGCATGGGGTTCGACGTGTTCGCCTCGACGTTTGCGCCCTTCGCTTCAATGCGGGCAAGCGAACAGGTGCGCATGAACATGGGTTATATGGGCGAGCCGGTGAAGCTCGTTGCACTTGGTAGCGGTCTGGCGATGGCTTATCTCGGCAATTCCCATTTCGGTCTGGAGGATGTCGCGGTCATGCGCACTGTGCCGGGCCTGACGATCATATCGCCGGCCGACTGCTCGGAAATTTACAAGACGCTGGAGGCTTGTGTCGGCTTCGACCAACCGGTCTATATCCGCCTGACCGGCACGCCCAATGCACCGGTCGTCTATACCGAAGACTACACGTTCGAAATCGGCAAAGCCGTTTGGCTGACGCCGCCACGCGAGGTGATGCTGATCTCGAGCGGCACCACGGTCGGCCATTGCCTTCTGGCCGCTGAAAAGCTGAAAGAAGCCGGTCTGGATGTCGGCGTCCTCAACATGCATACGATCAAGCCGCTGGATGCGGTCGCACTGGCTGACGTCGCCCGCCATGCCAGCACGGTTTTCGTCATCGAGGAGCACACGACGGTCGGCGGTCTCGGCAGCGCAATCCTTGATCACTACAATGCTTTGGGAACGCCGTTTCCGCGCATCGTTACGCACGGCATTCCGGATCGCTTCGTCGAGACTGGTGATTATGCCTTCATGCTGAAGGCTGCGCGCTTGGATGGCGAGGGTATCGCCGGTTTCCTGCAGGAAAAGTTGTTGCAATAGGAAATCGAAGCATGAGTCTGGATCATTGGTACATTTACGGGGCGGGCGGCCTCGGCATTGAAACCATGGACATACTGCAATCGGCAATCCGCCGGGGCCTGCAGCAACGTCACCATTGTGCATTCATCGTCGATCATCCGACGGCGACTGAGGTGCTTGGGTTTCCGGTCGTCGCCGTGGGGGATCACGTTCCCGGCGCCAAAGTGACGATCGCAGTCGGGGAACCTTTTGCCCGGAAAGCTCTTCTCGATAAGGTGGAAAGGTTGGGCCTCGTGCTTCAATCGATCTTCTCCCCCGATGCCTTCATTTCTGAGTATGCGGAGATTGCCGACGGCGTGATCGTCGCGCCGCATGTCTCCATCCAGGCGACGGCAAAGATCGGTCGAAACGTCGCCGTCAATACAGCTTCGATCCTTGGCCACGACATTGTGGTAGGAGAAAACTGCGTCGTCTCATCCATGGTCAATCTGGGCGGCGGCACGCAAGTCGGGACGTTGAGTTATCTGGGCATGGGCGCACTCGTCAAGGAACGCGTGCAAATCGGACACTCGTCAATTGTCGGCATGGGCTCGGTCGTGCATATCGACATTCCCGATGAAGTCATTGCGCTGGGCAATCCCGCGCGCGTCGTTCGCAGGAACGAAGACAAAAAAGTGTTCAAGTAGGAGCAAGACATGAGCAACAAAGAAAAATACGATGCCGCTTTCATCGAAACGTTCGGTATTGGCGCCGAGGATTTGAGCGACGGCCTCCAGTATCAGAGCATTCGCGCTTGGGACTCGGTTGGTCACATGGCGCTTATCGCATCTCTTGAGGATACGTTCGACATCATGCTTGATATGGACGACGTGGTCGATTTCGGCTCGTACAAGACCGGCCTGAAGACGCTCGAGAAATACGGCGTGTCGTTCTGAATGTTCTGGCAAAGCCTCTCGGATGGCGCCGATGACAGGACGTTCCTGATCGCCGATGGACGCCGCTACAGCTACAACGACGTTTTCGGGCTCGGAGATGCGCTATTCTCCAAGGCCGACAGGGCGATCGTACTGATTCTGTGCGATCGGTCGCCCGAAACCGTTGCGGCCTATCTGGGAGCCTTGCGGAAAGGCCTCGTGCCCATGTTGGTCGACGGTGAACTGACCCGTCACTCGCTGGAACGCACCGTTGGAGCCTATACCCCCCGTTACATCGTCGCTCCCGCAGAGATGGCGCTGGAAGACTATGCGCCAAACGGGCGATTGGGCACAAAGGCTCTGTTCGAGCGGTCGTCGGTCGTAAACACGACGCTGCATCAAGATCTTGCCTTGCTCATTCCCACCTCGGGTTCGACAGGCGACCCTAAATGCGTGCGACTGACGGCCAACAATATCGATGCCTGCACGCGTTCGATCGTCGAATATCTCGGCATGACTGGAGACCGCATTACGGTCAGCCTTCTGCCATTTCATTATTCCTACGGGCTTTCCGTTCTCCACAATACGATATTTGCGCGCGCCTGCATGGTGTTGACTGATAAGTCCATCCTCGACAGGAGCATTTGGCAAATGATCGAAGAGGAGAGAGTTACCGACCTTGCCGGCGTGCCCTTCACATTCGAAACATTGCGGCGCATTCGCCTGAGCGAGGCCTGCCTTGGCAATCTCGTCTGCGTGACGCAGGCCGGCGGGCGCCTGGCACCGGAACTGACTCGCCATTTCTGGCAGTATTTCGCCGATCATGGCGTGCGCTATTTCACCATGTATGGCCAGACCGAGGCTGCCCCGCGCATTTCCTATGTCCCCCCCGGCCAGGCGATCGAGAAGCTGGGAAGCGTCGGCATTCCGCTGCCCGGCGGTCGAGCTTTGATCGCGGAAACGGGCGAGCCGATCGGCGAAGGTGAGCTGCTCTATGTCGGCCAGAACGTGTCGATGGGCTATGCGACCTCCGCTCAAGACCTTGAAAAGGGCGACGAATTCCACGGTAAACTTTATACCGGCGACTATGCCAAAATCGATGAGGACGGGTTCATCACAATCGTGGGCCGTAAGAAGCGCTTCATCAAACTGCACGGAATTTCAGTCAATCTCGATCATGCGGAGTCCGTGCTGAAGTCCGGCGGGCTTGATTGCATCGTCATCGGTGCCGAAAACCGGCTGATGGTCTGCATCAGGGAGCCGGATGCGGAGCGAGCGCAGACGGCGTTGAAGGATAATTTCAATTTCCACCCGTCTGTTGCAAGGGTGGTTGTCTCCGAAACCCTACCGCTCACCTCCGCCGGAAAGCCGGACTACGTTACGCTGTCCGAGCGTTTCCTGTAGACCTCTGCGAAATCAAAGGCGGCAGAGCCGCATCTGTCCTGCAGCAGGTTATCGGCAATATCAGAGCTTCGCCAGCATGGCTTGCAAGTCGACGATCCGGGCCCTCAACTGCGGATAAGCGTTCTGCCAGTAGCCGTAGTGCTCGAGCAGACGGCGCATGGAGGCCGGCAGATCCTCTCTTGTCATATAGCCCTTTTCGAAGGCCATCTTCATCACTTCCTCATAGTAAAGAATGCCGTTGATGAAGAGCGGATTGATCTCGTGATTTGAGGTCGAATTGGCATGCTGGCGGAAATAGGAAAGCGGATGCGGATGTCCGATGATCGGGCCGCGTTTGGCGAGATCGATCCATGCCGATAGATCAAGGATGCCGCGGAAGATCCCATCCTCATCGACCCGAAACAGGCGGAATGCGCCGTTCTCGTCGAAGCAATCTTCCTTTCGGAACATCACGCTCGAGAACTCGCCAATCAGGTTCATGTGATTGACAGCTGTCACACGGATGAAGGCGCCGCCGTCGATGACCTTTGCCTGGTCGGCAATGCCGAAGTGATTGACCAGCGACGTGATGCGGTTTTTCCCATCGATCAGGTAACGCGGCGAAAAGGCGAGCCTCGTGCCGAGATGGCGGCTCTCCTCCAGTGTCTCGAGCAGGAACTGAACGCAGAATGGGTTGATAATGTCATCATCGAACAGAAACTTGATGTATTCGCCGTTCGCAAGATTGGCCAGCCGGATGACATTGGAAAACTCGCTCGGCTTCGGATTTCGGCTATAGGAGAGATGCTGCTGATATCGCTCGCAGATATTTGCGATTGCATCCGTTGGACAATCGTCTGAAACGATAATCTCCGTATCGCCATAGCTTTGCCCGATGGCACTCTTCAAGGCTTGCTCAAAGAAATCCGGCTTGTAGGCGGGGATGCAGATCGATACTCGGGGCATTGCTGGTCCTTTTTGCGGTTGTCTCACCCGTGAGTGGTTGGAAGTGGCATGACGCCGGCGCGGCGCGCGCAGTTCCCCAGCACGAGATTCAATGTCGGATGAAGTCGATGCCTGGCGACAGTCGATGGGGCGGCACGGCCAGTGCCCTGATTTCCGGCAGTCGTCGTCTGCTCAAAACGCTTGTTGTCGAAGAGCAGTTCGCTGCGGCATTTTCCACGGGCGCCTCATTGACGACGATACGGCGACCACTCGAAGCGTGTGAGATCATCAGGCGGACTGCACTTTCGGAAGCGGTTTCTGCGCGGAAACGGCCCATCTCAAACCATCTCGCCGCCGATTTTTCCAATTTAACCTTGTGCGAGTCTTTTGCCCTCTTGCTCACCGTCGGGCACCCCGCGCGCAAGCCACGAGAAAGCTAACCCCCCTAGTCTGCGGAGACAATCAAGGCCCGGTTTCCGCCTTGTGGCATATATCGTGATATGGAGCAGTGAAATGACGGCGAACGAACTACCCATTGTTCCAGTAACGAAGCCGCTCCTTCCCGATCTCGCAACGGTCAACCGTACCCTCGCCGACATCTGGGCTACCGCCTGGCTGACCAACATGGGTGCTCAGCACCGTGAATTGGAATCACGGCTTGCCCACTTTCTCGACGTTCCATTCGTCAGCCTGTTCAATAACGGCACCGTCGCCCTGCAGATCGCGCTGAAAAGCCTCGACCTGCCTGCCGGCGGCGAGGTCATCGTCACGCCCTTCACCTTTCCGGCGAGTGTACACGTCATCGATGCCTGCGGACTGACGCCGGTATTTTGCGATATCGATCCCGTCACGCTGACCATCGACCCGGTTCGGATCGAAAACCTTATCACGGACCGCACCTGCGCCATCCTCGGCGTTCATGTCTACGGCATTGCATGCAACGTGAAGGCCATTGATGCGCTCGCGGCAAAGCACGGCATCAAAGTCATCTACGACGCTGCTCACGCCTTTGCCACGCGTGTCGACGGGAAGCCGATCAGCCTCTTCGGCGACATCACGATGCACAGCTTTCATGCAACGAAGCTTTTTCACACCGTCGAAGGCGGTGCACTGATTTCACCGCATGCTGAACTTCAGCGCACCATCTACCTTCAGCGGAATTTTGGCATTGCCAACGAAGAAACAATCCTGCTCGCCGGCCTCAACGGCAAAATGAACGAACTGCAAGCGGGCGTCGGCCTTGCCGTACTCGACATGGTGAAGGATGAATGGGAACGTCGCCGGTCATTGCTCGAGCAATACCGCACGTTGATCTCCGCCATGCGCGGCATCACCATCCTCGAGCCACAGGCCGGTGTCACGCCGAGCTATCAATATCTGCCGGTACGCATCGATCCCGATCAATCCGGCTTCACACGCGACATCCTCTACAGCAGGTTCCGCGAAAAGAACGTGCTCGCGCGCAAATATTTCTACCCGCTTTGCAGCGATGCCCCGCACTATAAGAACCTACCTTCCGCGCAGGCTTCCAACCTGCCGGTGGCGACCCAGGCGGCGAAGGAGGTCCTTTGCCTGCCGTTCTTCGGCGCGCTCGCCGCCAGCGATCTGGCACGGATATTCAATGTCATGATCGCTACCTACGAGGATTATCACTCGGATTCGCTGCCCACGGCCGGCCTTGCCACGGCAGCCATGGGACGAAGAGGCTGAAACGCCATGGCCATGGACGACCAACTCGCCAATGATCCTGTTGTGTTCCTGAACGAAATCAATTCGTTGACCGAGCACCACAAGGCTTATTGCGATCTCTACGGTCATTATGTGCACACGATGTTCGGCGACCGCGCGGCGACGTCGCTCGCCGAAACACCCTATCTGCCAGTCCGGGCCTTCAAGAACTTCGACCTCAAAAGCGTCCCCGATAGTGAGGTCGTCAAAATCATGACCTCGTCCGGCACGACCGGACAGGTTTCCAGGATCTATCTCGACAAGGAAACGTCACAGGCACAATCGCGCAAGCTCGTCGAGGTCTTCTCGATCGCCTTCTCGAAAAGCCGCTTCCCGATGCTTGTCATCGATGCGGAGAACACTGTTGCCGATCGGCGGAAATTTTCCGCGCGCACGGCAGCGATCAATGGTTTCAGCATGTTCTCAAGAGGACGCGACTTCGCGCTCGACGACGAACTTTCCGTCGACATCGATCGCGTGCAGGCCTTCGCCGAAAGCAATCGCGACAACCGCATCTTCATCTTCGGTTTCACTTCTATCGTCTGGTTGAACTTTGTTCAGATGCTGCGCCGCCAGAATGTGCGGCTCAACCTGTCAAACAGTTTCCTGCTGCACGGCGGCGGATGGAAGAAACTCGCCGATCAGAAGATCTCGGATGCGATGTTCAAGGACGATGTCCGCGAATGGACCGGCTGTAGCGACATACGGAATTATTACGGCATGGTCGAGCAAACGGGTACGATCTTCATGGAGTGCGAACACGGCAATATGCATGCCGCACCCGGCTCCGATGCCCTCATTCGCGATACTTCGTCGCTCGATGCACTCCCGCACGGCCGGGAAGGCCTGATCCAGGTCTTCTCCTCCATCCAGAAGAGCTATCCGGGCCACTCGTTGCTGACTGAGGATGTCGGCTTCACGCTCGACGGCGCATCCTGCTCCTGCGGCAATCGAAACACGATCGTCAAAATCAACGGCCGACTGCAGAAGGCGGAAATTCGAGGATGCAGCGATGCCTATAATTCGTGACGACAGGTTCGAAGCGGGCGACTGGCTGAAGCAATTCGATCTTTCGTCACGCCACGCTTTCTTCGATGAGCGGGTTGTCGATTTTCTGCATGAGCTTTCCCGTCGTCTGATGAAGGACAACGATGCCCGGCATTATCCGGACCTCGTTACCTTCGCCTATTTCTGCCGCAAGGCGAATCTGCGGACACTCTCGCAGCAATATCGAGATGCAGAATATCGCAGTGGATGGGGTACTGTGGCCCATATCGCGCCATCCAATATTCCCGTCAATTTCGCCTTCTCGTTGGTCTTCGGCATGCTGTCCGGCAATTCGAACATTGTGCGCATGCCGAGCAAGGCGTTTCCACAGAACGATATCTTCTTGCGGGCATTCGACGGCGTTGCAGAGTCGGAAACATTCCGATCGATCGCAGTTGGCAATGTATTCATCCAGACGGCGCGGGGAAGTGCCAAGCTCAAGGAGATCGTTGCAGCGGTTGATGGCCTGACAGTTTGGGGAGGCGACGCGACCGTCGCCGAATTTCGCTCGCTGCCGAAGAAGCCTCGATCCGTCGAGCTTTATTTTCCGGACCGGACATCATCGGCCGTGATCGACGCCAGCGCCTATTCCGCGCTTGAGACGGAACAGAAGACGAAACTGGCGCGAGATTTCTTCAACGACACCTATCTGGTCGACCAGAATGCCTGCTCCTCGCCAAGTCAGATCTTCTGGCTTGGGGAACCGGCCGCGATCGCCAAAGCCAAGGTCGATTTCTGGCATCATCTCGACGAAGAGCTGCATCGCCAGGACTTTCGTCTGGATACGGTCGCACGACTGGACAAGTTTCTCGACCTGATGAATGCAATACGCACGACCGGGGGAACCCTGGCGCTCAACCGCTATTCGCCGGATATCTGGTGCATCGGCCAATCCTTGCCGAAGGAAACGCGGCTGCGCTTCGGCCAGTTTGCAGAAATTGACGTACAGGCGCCTTCCGACATCGCAGCGTTTCTTCGCCCGCAGGAACAGACACTGACCTATTTCGGACTGCAACCGCAGGCGCTCTTCCTCGCTCTCCAGTCGGGTTCTGCCAATCACGCGATCGACCGCATCGTCCCTATCGGCAAGGCGCTCGATATCAACCCCTTCTGGGATGGCAAGGACATTCTGTCGCTTCTATCCCGGCGCGTCGAAATAGTGGAAGGGCGCGAGAATGCAGCAATATCCGCAACGGCTTTAGCGAGTTTCCAGAACTGAGCGGTTCAGCTCGCGATTCAATGCAGCCCCCTGTCCAGCCGCAGGATCTGTCCGGTCATCTTTGATGATGCATCGGACACCAGATAGGCGACAAGTTCGGCCACGTCGGCCGCTTCGACCACTCCCTGCAATGCCGATCGCTCATCCAACGCTGTTCTTGCTTTCTCGTCCATCTGAAGAGCCATATCGGTTTCGACCACCGCGGGCGCAATGGCGTTGACGCGAATCCCGAATGGCCCCAGCTCGGTCGCCATCACCTTTGTGGCGTGGATCAGCGCAGCTTTGCTGCCCCCATAAGCGAGCGTTCCCGCGTCTGAAAGCAGTCCGGCGGTCGATGCGATATTGACGATGGAGCCCGCCTTCGCGCGCACCATTCTCTTCGCCACATATTGAGAAAACAGAATCTGGTTGAAGTAATTGACGTCGAATATCCGTTTCAGATCCTGGATTGAAACCATGGAAAACAGCCCGCCGGCAGCGACACCAGCGCAATTCACCAGCGCATCGATGCGCTGGTATTGCCGGTGAAGTGCCTGGGCACATTCCTTCACCGAATTAGGGTCGGCGAGATCGAGCTGGAAGAAGCGGACATCGCCTTCATCACCCGTCGGAAGCGCCGGAGACGGATGGCGGCTGCAGGCAGCGACTGAAAAACCGTCCCCGACCAGCTTGCGAACAACGGCGAGACCTATACCTCTGCTGCCGCCTGTTACGACCGCAACGCGTTCAGGATCGTTCGGCATCTGCAAGCCCTCCGCAATTGGCGATCACCGGTTCCAGGAGATCATAGTCGATATCGTCCATAACGGTCCGGTTCGGGAAAAGCGGAACCGGTTTGCCGGTGAGTGCCCTGGAAACGGCCGGCGTCGAAAAATAGAGGACCACCGCTTGCTCTGTGAAATGATCGACCAGATCCGGTGCGCCACTTCGCAGCGCCTTGAGCAAGACATTGACGTCCTCCGGCCATGCGGCCTCCGTCTCCTTCAGAATCAATGCATCAATCTCGGCCAGACCGGCAAACCGCTCTTCCAAGCGCGCGGCCGCAATTGCATCGAATGCCGGGACCGACCTTTCTGGTTCACCGGGAAACATCCTTGCCAGCAGTTTATAGAATGGTCTGTCTGACACGTTCATCGATACGATCCGAAAGGAGAAGGGCAACTGCCTGAATGGTATTGGCAGGATTAACGCAGGAACCGGTGACGAAGACGCTGGAGTCGATCACGTAGAGGTTGTCGGTATCGTGAACTTTTCCCGATGGATCGACGACGGAGTGCTGCGGATCGTCGCCCATCCGCGCGGTTCCGAGCAGATGCCATCCGGTGTTGCGGACCGGGCCATAGGCCGAACTTCTCACGGCTCCCGCCGCCGCCATGAGTTCGCGCCCGCGGGTCATGCCGCGCACCATCATCTTTTTCGTATTTTCGTGCAGCTTGTAGTGAACCTTGATGCCCGGATCTCCGAAACGATCCTGTCGTGTTTCGTCCAGCTCGATCCTATTCTCCACCTCCGGCAGATCTTCGCAGATGATCGCCACAACGAGTTGCTTGCCGTAGAGCGCATCGAAATCGCCATAGATATCGCTCCCGAAACGCAGCTTGCGTTTGCCGAGCGCAGACATCGCCGTCTCGACAGGGCCCGTGCCCCGCAATGCATGCATCATATAACCAAGCTTGTATCCCGCCTCTTGCGAACGGTAAAACTGCAGGCTGTAAAGCATGCACCCCTGCGGGCCGGCGTCCGTGTCCATCCGCTCGGCAAAGATGCCTTCCACATAACCAAGCGGATGGATCATCAGATTGCGGCCGACGAGACCCATCGTATTGCCGATCCCTGTCGGGCGCTCGGCATTCCTCGAGTTGAGGAGAATGCGCGGCGTACCGATAGCGCTTGAAGCAAGGATGATGTTGTCGGCGTGAAACGCATGGCGCTCGCCGTTCGCATCAAAACCCTCGACACCGTAGGCCGCACCGTCCTTGACAAGGACGCGCGACACAGCGAATTCGGGAACAATTGTTAGTCCTTGCCTCAAGGCATCCGCCAGATAGGTATTGTCGGCACTCGCCTTGGCCCCTTGCGGGCAGCCCGTGTTACAAGGGCCAAGGTTGAGACAGGCACTGCGCCCGCCCTTGTCCCGCGTGGCGATTGCGGCAAAGCTTGGCCACCAGTGCCAGCGTTTTTCATTGAACGCCCGAGCGAGCCGGGCACCCGCCACGCCAAGCGGCACAGGCGGAAGCGCCTCCTCGATGTGCGGATAATAGGGATCGCCGACGAGACCGGACATGCCCATCTGGCGTTCGTTCAACGCGAAATACGGCATCAGATCGGCATAGCTCAGCGGCCAGTCCTCACCGAGGCCCTCGTTGGTCTTCAACGTGAAATCAGGTTCAAGAAACCGTGGAAAATGACCGGAATACAACACCGTTGAACCACCAACAGCGTTGAAGTTGCATACCGCAATCGGGGAATCTGCGTCGTCAACCGGGTAATCGAAACGGTTCTGCCGTTCTGCAATTGCTGGATTGAACTCCGCCCTCTTTCGGATCTCCCAGTCCGGGCCTGTGGATGGGTAACTGGAGGGCTCCATCCGCGGGCCGCGGTCAAGGCACAGCACCCGATATCCCTTCGACGTCAACCGCCAGGCCGCTGCCGCTCCCGCGGCCCCGGCTCCGACAATGATGAAGTGGAAACGGTCCATTATTTCGGAAGAAACTGCTCTAGGATTTCCGGTATCGTAATCAACATATCGGCCTCGCAAGCGATCGTGCCGTTGGTATAGCCCGTCGCGTGACCCTTACATATGCCGCGTCGCCAGCTGTCCACGTAAGCCTCGATCTGCAGGCACTCTCCCGGCAGAACTTCCTTGCGAAACCGCACCGTGTGCTGAAGCGCATGTGTGACCATCCCCTTCAGCCCTTCCTGCGTGGTGATCGCGACGGTGAGCATCTGCGCCATCGCCTCAAGCTGCAGCGCGCCGGGCATGTTCGGACGGCCGGGAAAGTGAATGGGAAAATACCACTCGTTGTTGGAGAGGTTCTTGTAGCCCTTTGCATATTTACCTGGCTCGACATCGGTGACGCAGTCGATCATCAGGAAAGGATATCGATTTGGCTGATAATCCTTCAGCGCTTCCGCGTTCAACATGAATCCCAATGTTCTTACTCCTGTCTGACAGCTAAATTCAGCATATGCGGCAGCACGATCCTGGATAAGCAATGTTCATTGATCTGACTCGCGAAGTGAAGGCGTACTGCGACTTAGCAAGCCAACCCTGCCGCAGGCTTGCGCAGAAACCCCGCCCAACTTGCGCTGCAAAGGCGCCTATAGGCTGGTTTCACCAGCCAGTGTGGCTCTCATTGAGAACGAGAACAACGGCTTATCAAAGCAAACGAACTCATGCTTCCGGAGTGCCGTCAGCTATACCGAAAATGCGATAACCGTCGATGTCATGGATTGCAATGGTGCGCCTACCAGCGCATCGGCCCGAAAATCGGAATCGATTTTCGGGCCGATGCGAGGATTGAAAGTGTTAGGGCGTCTTAGGCAGCTCACGAAAGCTGGCTGAGGGTAAAGACAGAATGCTCGCCGGCGTTCGAGAAGCGGGGAATTTCACTCGCCCTTTCGCTTTCGCAGGACATAGCTGCTCTCGTACTCCGGCAATTGACCCAAAACATCATAATTTTCGAATAGGCCCGCTGCACCTATTCTATCTACGGCGGGTCCTACTTCTGGTGAATGGGCAAAATCGCCATAGTCGTCGAAGACGATATACCCACCAGGTACGACAAATCGCTCATAAAGAAGGAAATCTGCCCATACATTCTCGCTCGCATGACCGCCATCGATATGCAAAATCTTGAACCGTTTGGTGGCCTGAAGCGTGCGCTCGATGGCATTTTGCGAGTAGCCTCTTACCAAAATGCAGGTTCTATAAAGAACATTGCGAAAATAATCGACTTCTTGAAGTTGCCCTGGCAATTCGAATGGATCGATTCCAACGAGTTTTGTCGAAGGCGACGAAAGCCTTTGCATAAAGGCGAGAGACTTGCCTTTCCAGACGCCGATCTCAACGATGTCTCCCTCGAGTGAGGCCACGTCGATACTGAGAAATCCCAAAAGCTTCACGTAGGAATGAAAGGACAATTCTGTTCGGGACATGTACTTGACTGGCATCGCGGCATAAGCTGCGGCAAAATCTGTCTCCAGCTTATCCCATTCATTGTCGACGCGTGCCCGCACTGCAGGGTCCGTCATCAGCGTTATTAGACTATCCATTACCCAGTCCCCTGCCAGATTTTTTGCCATTTCTTCGATGTGTTATTGCTCTGATTCTGTCAATATGGAGTGCCCCCACCAACTCCCGAGGGGAGGCCATTTCGCCGATGAAGCCTTTGCAGAGAGCGTTATCTGTCGGCCAAATCCTGGACGGCGAACGCAATGCTCACCGCGCGATTGACGGCCGCCGCAAGAACCGACATATGGGTCTCGCCGGCATACAGCTCGAATTCGGTACGCAATCCGTCGGCGGTGCCGTTTAATCGCTCCGCCATCTCCCGCGCCAGGAGGACGGTCCGCTCGATCTTCCTCTTCTCCAGACGTGTCGCGGCATCCTCGTTCCGGTACTGGAAGGGTGCCAGCTCATCGCCTTCGTGTTCTCCGGCGGACAAATGCAGGAAGGATGCCTTTCCCGGTATGACTTGGCGGTTCGCCTCATTCTTGAGAATTTCACTGTTCTCCCAATAGATGGTTGGGCTGGCGGCAATCCAGTTGGCAAACAGACTTGGACGCTCGAACAGGCCATAGAGAGTAAAGAGGCCGCCGAAGGAATGTCCGAAAAGCGATCGGCGCGTCGGATCCAGGATCGCCATCTCCGCAATCCGCGGTATGAGTTCGTCCTCGATGAAATCCAGCAGTTTACCGGTCCCTCCGATGACAACCGGCGGACCGCCCTCAACGAAGGGCGGATAGGATTTCACCGGCGGAGGCCCGAGATCCCAAGACCGGCGGAGCGGATCATAGGGCGCGTCGCAGGGGTAGCCGATCGCCGCGATCACCCCCCAGCCGACATTCGTTCCCGTGGGATAAGGTGCCTGCGTGACCAAGCTGGCGACCGCGAAGGGGAAAGTGGCGTTGCCGTCGGTCAACACGAGAAGCGGCCATCCTTCCGCTGGTGGTCTCTCTGCCGGAATGGACAGGAATATGCGATAGGGCTCGCCGCCCGCGACAGGAGCCAGATCGAAAAAACACGTTCCGGGCATTGAATAGACGCTGGAAGGAATGGTCATGAGAATCGCCTTGTCGATATGCGCGCCAACGGGAAGAGCCAGTACACGATGCCGAGTGAATATCTGGACGCCCTTATTCGCGAAGATATGGCACGCGAAGAAGATGGCCGCTATGCCATATGCTCGCTGTTGCGGGCGGAAGAGGAATCCCGGCGCGGAGAAATGCTGCCCTTTCCGGCTCTGGATGCCGTCGACGCGGAACTGGATGAAGAGCTGCGCTAGTGGCTCAGTGCGTTCTCATCCTGCCGGCCGCACGACGCCGGCCGGCATAAGCGAGAGCGTGGCGTCGTTTCTTAACTGACGCCGAGGAATTGCTTCAGCTCTGCCGTCTGCGGATTGGCGAAGACTTCCTCCGGCCGGCCTGCTTCGTGGACCCGGCCCTGATGCATGAAGACGACACGGTTGCAGACGTCGCGGGCGAACTTCATCTCGTGGGTTACCATCAGCAGTGTCATGCCCTCGGCGGCAAGCTCGCGCACGACGGCCAGAACTTCGGCGACCAGTTCCGGATCCAGCGCGGAAGTGATTTCGTCACAGAGAAGGGCTGCCGGCTGCATGGCGAGCGCGCGGGCGATGGCGACGCGCTGCTGCTGGCCACCCGAGAGCTCGTCCGGATAGGCGTCGAACCTGTGGCCCAGCCCCACCCGCTCCAGCATCTTGCGGGCGGTGGCTTCGGCTTCGGCCTTCGGGGTCTTCTTGACCACGGTCTGCGACAGCATGACGTTGCCGCCAACCGTCAGGTGCGGGAAGAGGTTGAACTGCTGAAAGATCATGCCGACCTTGAGGCGCAAGGCCTTCAGATGCACTTCGTCATCGAGGAGCTGCGCGCCGGCCACGGAGATCGAGCCGTCGGTGATGGTCTCCAGGCCGTTGATGCAGCGAAGCAGGGTCGATTTCCCCGAGCCGCTCTTGCCGATAATGGCGATGACTTCGCCAGCCTCGACATCGAGATTGATGCCCTTCAGCACCTCGGTGGTTCCATAGCTCTTGCGGACTTCAGTGATTTCGATGAGCGACATTGAGCTTCCTTTCCAGGATCTGGCTGCTTTTCGACAAAGGCCAGCAGAGGGCGAAATAGATGAGGGCGACGAGCCCGTAGACGGTGAAGGGCTGGAAGGTGGCATTGGTGACCACGGTGCCGGCTTTCGACAGTTCGACGAAGCCGATGATCGAGGTCAGCGCCGTACCTTTGACGATTTGAACGGAGAAACCGACCGTGGGCGGTATGGCGACCCTCAGCGCCTGGGGCAAGATGACGTAGCGCATCTGCTGCAGCCGTCCCATGCCAAGGCTGGCGGAGGCTTCCCATTGCCCCTTGGCGACCGCTTCGACGCAGCCGCGCCAGATCTCGGCGAGGAAGGCAGCACTCCACAGGATGAGCGCCAAACCTGCGGCAAGCCAGGCCGGCACGTCGATCCCGAAGAGGCCGAGGCCGAAAAAGGCGATGAAGAGCTGCATCAGCAGCGGCGTGCCCTGGAAGAGCTCGATATAATATTTCGCGATTGCCCTGAATGCCTTGCGCTTGCTGATGCGCAGGAACAGCAGCCCCAGTCCGACCACGCTGCCGCCGATGAACGAGACGAGCGAAAGCAGGATCGTCCAGCGGGTGGCGAGCAGCAGGTTGCGCAGGATGTCCCAGAGTGTGAACTCGATCATCGTGCCGCCCTCCTCGGGAAAATGAACCCGCCGACCACTCCCAGCAGCTGCCGGAGCAGGATTGCCAGGACGAGATAGATTGAGGTCGAGACGATGTAGGCCTCGAAGGCGCGGAAGGTTCGTGATTGTATGAAGTTCGCTGCAAAGGTCAGATCCTCGGCGGCGATCTGCGACACGACCGATGAGCCGAGCATGACGATGACGACCTGCGACGATAGCGCCGGCCAGATGCGCTGCAGTGACGGCACGAGAACGACATGGCGGAAGGTTTCGAAGCGCGTCATGGCGAGGCTCTCGCCTGCCTCGAACTGGCCCTTCGGGGTCGCCTGGATGCCCGCACGGATAATTTCGCAGCTATAGGCGCCGAGGTTGATGACCATCGCGAGATTGGCGGCCGTCAGTTCGGGAAGCTGGAGGCCGAGCGACGGCAGACCGAAAAAGATGAAAAAGAGTTGGATCAGAAAGGGCGTGTTGCGGATCAGTTCGACATAGGTCGCAACGACAGGTTTCAGCCAGGCCGGGCCGAGTGCGCGCACCCAGGCGCAGAAGATGCCGAGTGCAATGCCGAGCACGCTGCCGATCGCGATAAGCTCCAGGGTGACCAGTATGCCCTTGATGATTTCAGGGTAATATTGCAGCAGCCAGCCAAATTCGAAATGATAGCTCAAGGAATTGTCCCCTCTTGCGGTGACCGAGCGTCACGTCATCCCGCGTGCGGGCGCGGGATGACGTTGGTAAGACCGGGTCCTTAGAGATCCGACGGGAGATCAGCGCCGAGCCACTTCTGCGATATGGCGTTGAGCGATCCATCGGTTTTGGCGGCGGCGATAATACCGTTCACCTTCTCCAGAAGCGCCGCCTGCTCCTTGTTGAGGCCGATGTAGCAGGGCGAATTCTTGATGAGGAACTTCAGCTCAGGGCGCTTGGGAGGATTTTTGGCGAGGATCGCAGCGGCCACGACGTTGCCGGTGGCGATGGTGTCGACCTGGCCGGACAGGAAGGCGGAGATGGTGCCGTTATTGTCCTCGTAGCGCTTGATCGTCGCATCGGCCGGCGCGATCTTCGTCAGTTCGAGGTCCTCCACGGCGCCGCGCGTGACGCCGATGCTCTTGCCCGCAAGATCCTCCGCCTTGGCTATCGAAAGATCGGCCGGCGCGAACACGCCATTGAAGAAGGGGGCATAGGCTGTCGAGAAATCGATCACCTTTTCGCGCTCCGCATTCTTGCCGAGGCTCGATATGACCAGATCGACTTTGTTCGTCTGCAGATAGGGGACGCGGTTGGCGCTGGTGACCGGCACGAGTTCGGTCTTGACGCCCAGCTTTTCGGCAATGAGATTGGCCACATCGATATCGTAGCCCATCGGCGCCATATCGGTGCCGACGCTGCCGAAGGGCGGGAAATCCTGCGGGACGGCGACACGCAGCGTCCCGCGCGCCGTAATGTCGGCGAGAGCATCGGCGTAGGACGCCGAGCCGAAGCCGAAGGTTGCAGCCAGGGTCGCGATTGCGAAGAAGACTCGTCTTGTCAGCATGTTTCAATTGCTCCTTTGAAGTTGTGATTTTTTGGGTTTGACGGTTGGGGGGACGGTCCTGGGAGGAAGGGACAGGGAATTGCGCAGTTCCGAGAGCGGATCCGGACGCGCGGTGAGGTCGAGGCCCATTTCCACTTCGTCGAGATGTTCGACGGAGAGCTCCGCAGCTCTGCCGAAATCGCCCGCCTGCATCGCTTCGAAGATGCGGCAATGCCCTTCGTGAGACTGTGCCGCATGAAATTCAGACTGATAGAGCATCGAAATGAGGATCGTCCTCGCGGTGAGATCGCGCAGGATATCGACGATGATGGCGTTCCCGCTCAATTCTGCGATGCGGATGTGAAAATCGCCCATCAAATAGGTCAGGCGCTGGCGGTCGCCCGCAGTCATGGCGCTTTTTTCCTCGTTCAAATGCGCGTCGAGAGCTTTGTGTCCCTCGTCTGTCAGCACGCGCATGCTGCGCAGCAATCCGGCCTCGATGACGCGCCGCGCCTCATAGACCGCGATCGCCTCTTCGGCAGACGGCTCGACGACGAACCAGCCCCGTCTCGGACTGACATGTACGATGCCGCGTGTTTCCAGGCGCATCATGGCTTCGCGAACGCGGGTGCGGGATACGCCGAAAAGGCTTGCCAGCTGGTTTTCGCTGAGCCGCGTACCGGGCCTGATCTTGGCTGACAGAATCCCGGAAACGATCGTTTCCTCGATGGTCTTCTGCGTGGTCTCGGATGTCTGGCTATCTTGCATACAAGACAGAAAGCAAAGCGCGTGCCAAAATTCTGCGTTCAGGATTTCCAGGATATCTCGGATTCGGCGCCTGGAATTTGCACCCTGGGAATGCAGACTGAACGTAAATTGAGCGAGTGCCGGCAACTCGTTGTCAATCCGGATCGGCGCCGGCCGCCCAAAGCCCCTTCCCTCTCGAAAAGCTGCTTGCGGCAAGACCGGTTCGGCCGAGGAATGGCAGCGGAAGACCGCGCGCAAGGGAGCCCTTGCAGAGTTTCTGATGCAATCGCCTTTGCGTGGTGCCGATCTGGATCTCGAACGGCAGCGCGACGAACCGCGTGATCTCCACCTGTGAGACTTCTGCTGGCCACGAATGTGCCTTCCGAGGTGACGAGGCCGCGGCCCAATACACATGCCTTACAATGGCTGGACAGTCTCGATGAGGATCGCTCGTTCATCAGCGTTGTATCGATCGCGGAGATCCGGCGTGGCGGTGCATTGATGGAAAGCGGCCGGAAGCGCGACGTGCTGGCCGAATGGCTTGCCCAGGGCCTGCCAGCCGGTTGCGATAGGCTGGGGCGATTTGATGGGGTTCGCAAAGCGAAGCGGACGCGGCTTGTCGTCAATGGGCGGCCTGATTGCCGCCACCGCGATTGCTCACGATCTCACCCTCGCCGCCCGCAATATCAAGGATTTCGAGGGCTTTGGGATCGAGCTTGTCGATCCTTGGACCGAGCGCCCGTGACGATCCGCAGAGCGGAGCGCCGCGGGATCTTTAAGTTTTGTTTATGCAAATCGTTGTCCCAAACCGCTGCGCACTTTTGGGCGACATGCATTAGAGCATTTCCGTGGAAATGCTCTATCTCTTTGTTTTCACGCAATTCCGAACGCAAAACCGCTACGCACTTTTGCTGAATATTGCTCTAGTTGAAACTCGAGGTCTTGAGGAATTCCGCGAGCCGTTCGGTCTTCGGATGCACGAACATCTCCTTCGGATTGCCTTCCTCGCAGATGACGCCCTGGTTCATGAAGATGACGCGTGACGAAACGTCATAGGCAAAGCGCATCTCATGGGTGACGAGCAGCATGGTCATGCCGTCGGCGGCAAGCCCCTTGATGACCTGCAGCACTTCGCCCACCAGTTCCGGATCGAGTGCCGAGGTCACCTCATCGAACAGCATCAGCCTGGGCGACATGGCGATGGCGCGGGCGATCGCGACACGCTGCTGCTGGCCGCCGGAAAGCTGTCCGGGATAATGGTTCGCGCGGGCGGCAAGGCCGACACGATCGAGCCATTTCTCCGCGATGGCGCGAGCGTCCGGCTTCGTCATTTTCTTGACCTTGACGAGGCCGAGCATGACGTTTTCAGCGGCGCTCATATGCGGGAAGAGATTGAACTGCTGAAACGCCATGCCGGTCAGCGCGCGCTGTCGAGCGATTTCCTTCTCGCTTTTGCGTCGCCGCGTTGTCCCTTCCGCGCGGTAGCCGATCTCCTCGCCATCGAGGCGGATCGTGCCGCCCTGGAATTCCTCCAGCATGTTGATGCAGCGCAGCAGGGTGGTCTTTCCGGAGCCGGACGAGCCGATGATGGAAATGACTTCGCCTTCCTCCACGGCGCAATCGACGCCCTTGAGGACTTCGTGGATGCCGTAAGTCTTGCGCAGACCCTTGATGTCGAGAATGGTCTTGGCCATCGGGGGAGCTCCTCAGGACGGCAGGGCGGTCTTGCGCTCGACATATTTGCCGAAGTGCTCGATGCCGTAGTTGATGATGAAATAGAGACCGCCAGCCAGGAAATAGAACTGGAGGCTCATGAAATTGCGGGAGATGATTTCCTGCGTACGCAGGAGAAGCTCCGCGACGCCGATGACGGAGAGCAGCGTCGAGGCCTTCACCATCTCGGCCGCCGTATTCACCCAGGCCGGCAGGCACTGGCGCATGGCCTGCGGCCACAGCACCGAGGTGAAGGTCTGGGTAAAGGTCAGGCCGATCGCCTTGGCGGCTTCGGTTTGTCCCTTCGGGATCGCCTGAAGCGCTCCACGGACGATTTCGCCGACATGGGAGGAGCAGAAGATAGCAAGGGCGAGCACGCCTGCCGAGAACGGCCCGAGATCGAGGCCGACGGCGGCAGAGACGTAGTAGCTCGCCAGCACCAGCACGAGCACCGGCGTGCCGCGGATGATATCGGTATAGGCGCGCACGACCAGACGCAAAATGACGCCGCCGTAGACGAGCGCCAAGCCGACGAAAACGCCGAGCACGGAGCCCGCGAGGATGGCCAGCAGCGAGATCGACACGGTCACGCCGATGCCGTTCATGATGACGTAGCGAGCAATCCAGAGTTGTTCGAGAAAGGTGTGGGACATCAGGGTCTATCTCGGCAGGGCCAGACGGCGTTCGACGAAACGCATCACGGCGGCGATGAGGAAACAGGTCGCGACATAGAGGGCCGATGTGACCATCCAGGTTTCGATGACGCGGAAACTCTCGACATTGATCTTGCGGGCGGCAAAGGTCAGTTCCGGCACGGCGATGGCGGCGGCGAGCGAGGTGTCCTTGAAGAGCGAGATGATCGTCGAAGACAGCGATGGCAGCACGTTGCGCAGCATCAGCGGCGCGATGATGGAACTGCGGATCTGCATGCCCGTCAGGCCGATGGCAAGGCCAGCTTCCGTCAGTCCTCTTGGAATCGACAGCAGTCCGGCACGGAACACCTCGGCCAGATAGGCGCCGGAATAGAGGGATAGAACCAGGACGAAGCTTTTTATCTTGTCAAGGCGCAGGCCCATCTGCGGCAGCGCGAAAAAGGCGAAAAGCACCAGGACAAGAATCGGCAGGTTGCGAATGACAGTGACATAGGCCCGGGCCGGCACGACCGCAAAGCGGCTCTTGGAGGTCAGTGCGAAGGCCACGACGAGACCGATCACGGCTCCGATCAGGATCGAGATCACCGCGAGGCCGAGACTGAGCGCAAGCCCGCTCAAAAGAAAATCGAAATTGCGCCAGACGGCCGAGAAATTCAAAGTGTAACCCATACGGGCTGCCCTTTCAGATCAGAGCATGATGCCGAGAAGTGTGAACAGTTTTCGGACGACGTCACACTCTCACTCTTTAATCGAGCGGAGCGGGAGCAAGTCCCGCTCCGCATGGATGTTACTTGAACTCGACGGGAAAGCCGATCTGCGGCGGCGTTAGATCCTTGCCGAACCAGGTCTTGAAGGACTTGGCGTAAAAGTCGAACTCAACGCCGGTCATGGCTTCGTGCAGGGCGGTGTTGACGAAGTTCAGCCAATCCTGATCGCCGCGCTTGACGGCGCAGGCATAGGTCTGCGGGTTCCAGCCGTAGCCGGCATCCTTATAGCGGCCCGGATTCTGCGTCATGTACCAGGCGAGCGACGACTGGTCGGTGGCGACTGCATCGGCACGTCCCGACTCCAGCGCCTGGTAGATCAGGTCGACGGATTCGTACTGGTCGACGGTCGCCTCCGGCAAGGCCGCATGCACCATGGCCTCGGCATAGACGTTCTGAAGGACGGAGATGGTGACGGAGGAGCCGGCGGCCTTGAGGGCGGCGTAATCGGCATATTTTCCGTCCGCTTTCAGCATCAGGCCCACGCCTTCGCGATAATAAGGAATGGTGAAGGCAACCTGCTGGGCGCGCTCGCCGGTAACGGTCATGAACTGGCAGGTGATGTCGACCTTGTCAGTGGTGATGTTCGGGATGCGGGCGTCTGAGGACTGGTTCACATACTCGATCTTTTCAGGATCGCCGAAGAGGGCCTTGGCGATGATATGGCCCATGTCGACGTCGAAGCCCTGAAGCTTGTCGTCGGCGCTCTTGAAGTGCCAGGGCGCATTGGTGCTGCCCGTGCCGAGGACGAGGTGGCCGCGGGCCAGCACTTCATCGAGCTTGCTGCCTTCAGCCAGCGCAGGCGTGGACAACAGGGCGGCAGCGATCAGCGACAGCACGCCGGTGCGAAAGGAAATGGTCATGGCGTTCCCCTTAATGGATGTTTCCAGCTAATCCAATATACCGGACACATGTCTATTTTATTGGATGGACTTATCAAGTGCCATCAAGGAGAAATTGTCAATGGGGCATGCCGAAAAAACGCGCAGTGGCGCGCGTGGCGATTTTTTCGGCAGTGCAGCATTTCCCTCTTGTTTCAGAGGTTCACCGCCATGACCTTGCCGCCAGCGACTTGGCGGTCATTGGCGGGTTTCATTTTCGGGTTGAAGGAGGTCGAAGATGCAGCCCTTGGAGCCGGCGCCTCACGATCCGGCTGCCTTGCGCCTTCTCGCCATATGGTCGCGGCTAGATCGAGCTGGCCCGGAGGCTCCCGCCCTTCCCCAACGAATCCACGCCGCTGCCGCTCGCAAGGCACGTTGATTTTGGAAAGATGCTGCCGAGCCGGAGGAATGTTATGAGCGCCGCCGAGTTCATCGAGATCGTCACGCGCTCTATGATGCCAATCGATACCGATTATGTCGGAGAGGATTTCCGCTCCAATCCGGAGCTGCCGCCGCTTGCGTCACCGACAGCCATCCAGGCATCGCGAACGGCCTGACGCAGATAACGTTCACGCGTCGCCAAAGGTTTTGGCGACGTGCCGCGCTTTGGCCGTTTCGCCGATCCAGCTGTTGAGCAACGACGCAGCCGCATGGCTCTGCAAGACGATCTGAGGCACCAGATCGATATCCGGAAGGCTGCCCAGGCCGAGCGGCCCCATCGCAAACAGCCCGTGCAACGCGCTCGCCTTGGTCCGCCCGCATTCGTCGACGACGATACCGATCTCGAGTTCGTCCCGCGTTGCAAGGCCTGCAACGATAAGCGAGCGAACCAGCGGGCTATCGGTCCCGGACGGCCGGAACCGGCAGTCTATCGTCAGATCCGCGGGAAGGACCTCGAGCCCGGTCGGCGCTGAAAACAGCACGCCGTTGGTGGCGATGCAATTCACTTTGCCCTTCCTGACGGCGATCGCGCCGCTGGCGATCGCATGATGCAGGCGCTGATAGTGCTCCGGCGGCAAGCGGTTGCGATGGCTGTCGTAAATGGCCTTCACGTGGCGTTTGAACCGCGCTCGCTCTTCCGGCGTCAATCCCGCCCAAAGATCGCGCGCACGTGAACGAAAGCCGTTCATAATGCCTTGCCATCCCGAACCTTCCAGATCGGCTTTGCTGGCGGCCTCACGCAGGAAACGGAACGCGCCGCGCAGCGTCCGCGGCATGGGTTGGTCGGTGACAACAGCTCCGACGGCGGCGGGAGCATGCGACTGAGGCAGGAAGCCCGATTCCGAGATCAACGTGACATGGGAAATCTTGGCATCCGCCAGCAAGCCGAGCGCCCTGTCGACCGCGTGGATGCCGCCGCCGATCACGACGGCGCTTCGCACTCCGCCGGCAGGCGCCACGTCTGTATTGTCCCGCATGCCGTAACCGGTCGCGAGAAACACGACATCGAAGCGGGTTCGTTGCTCTCCTCCAAGGCAAACGGAATATCCCCCTTCCAGATGCCTGTCGATCGCCGTGACCGCATCCGAGCCAAACTGGACGATCACATCAGGCCGAAGCGTCAGGGCTTCGGAAAAGCGTTTATACACATAGGTGCTGAAAATATCTCCGGGTACAAAGGCGTGTTCGAGACCGGCAGGATCCGAGATCAGTCGATCGCGCCATGTGTCATTCGTTTCCAGCCAGCGGCGAAAATCGTCCGGGAGTCCGGGATCGACGGAAAGGTCGCGAACGCGGCTGGTCAGCACCGTCGATGCGGGCTGACTGATGCCCTCGCCGATATCGATCTTTGCGCGCGGATCGAACATCACCAGATGGAAGGGCCGATCGACTCTCTTGAAAAGAGCGATTGCGGTCATGATCCCGGTAAAGCCCCGGCCGATGATCGCAATCCTTGCGAGATGGTCGGCATCTCGGTTCTCCGAATTCGAAGAGCGTGACGAGAGAAGAGTCATTCATCGGCTCCTTCTGCGTTGGATCGCTCCGTTCGGTATCCATCAAAACCGACCGGCTGCATAATTCTCTACTAAAACCATAGAAAGTTATATCCGGAACGCAAGCACTATTCGACTTCAAGTGATGACGGCCCGGCTTTGGTGTCTGGCGAGCCTTGGCTTCCTTGCGGCTGCTCGCTTCAAGCCTTCCGGAGCACTGGTGACGGGTGATGCGGCGACTTGGAAATAATTTCCCGTTTCTCACGAAAAAAGAGAGGAATTTTGGAGCTGCTGCGAAGATCCACGTAATTATAGACCATCTATCGGGGGCCGGATTCACCTAACCTCATGCCGGACGTCACGACGTTCGCCTGTAGAAGGAAGGTGCTATGACGGTTCCACTGGTCAGCTTGAGCAATCTGTCGACCGAGCCATCCCCCTCGCCTCAGGTTGCCGCCATATGGGAGGCTCTTTGCGGGGAGGCCGTCAATGCTTCGGCCAAGGACGCAGCACTCACGCGCGCCATGAATTCCGCCGTGCTTTATCATGCGAGTTTCGCCCAGGCGCTGGCCCAGCGGGTCGCGATCAAGCTGGCCAATCACGACCTCGACCATGACGAGCTGTTGGCGGTGATTGCCCAGGCGTTCATCGGCAATCGCAATATTGTCGCCGATGCCGCCGCAGACCTGACGGCAATCAAGGAGCGTGATCCGTCGAACGCGGAAATCCTGACGCCATTTCTGTATTTCAAAGGCTTTGTGGCTCTGCAGGGCCAACGCGTTGCCCACTGGCTATGGCACCATGACCGCCTCCATTTGGCGCGCCATATTCAAAGCCGCATTTCCGAAGTTTTCGGCGTCGACATTCATCCCGCCGCAAAGATGGGCCGGAGCATCATGCTCGATCATGGGAGCGGCCTGGTCATCGGCGAGACGGCTGTCGTCGAAGACGATGTATCGATCCTCCAGAACGTCACATTGGGAGGAACGGGTAAGGAAACCGGTGACCGGCACCCGAAGGTGCGGCGCGGCGCTCTGATCGGAGCGGGAGCCAAGATCCTCGGCAATATCGAAATTGGCGTCGGCGCGAAGGTGGGTGCAGGCAGCGTGGTCGTGAATGCCGTTTCCGATTACACATCGGTCGCCGGCATTCCGGCAAAGCAGGTGGGCAGGCGTCACTTCAACCTGCCGGGTATCACCATGGACCAAACCTTGTGCGAACCGGAGTATATGATCTAAGGGCGCGATGCGGATATACGCTGGTCCGGATCGAGCATCCCTACTGCGCGGCGGTCCGAAAGGGTTTCGACGGGAGATGGCGAAGGCGGAGGTCCCAAAGGTCCCTCATTGTCTCCCCTGCCCCGGATTGACCGATAAATAAAAGCGCAGAGCGACCATCAACCGCATTTGTCTCTACGGCCAGTTCGGCGACGGCGCATAAATATCCCGCATCTCTGCAGTTCACTGAAAATATGATTAATTGATCGCTATAATGAACCTAATTAGACAATTATTTCCGCTACTGCGGAATGGGATGGAAGTGCCTCCCTCATGCTATCGCTAGGGGTCCAATATCGCTAGTGATGGATCTGGCGCCGCAAAGACCTAAAACAGAACAGATCAGAGCCATGTCCGGAGATTTGCCCATGCCCAGTGCAATGTTCACGGCCGACGACCTTGCGGTGATCCGCCGCGCTTATGCCCATCAGGTGGCGGCTACCGCCGGGACGACGAACCCGCGGATCGAAGCTGCCTTTGCCGCTGTGCCACGCGAGAAATTTCTCGGTGCTCCGCCATGGCAGATCGCCAATCTGGGCGGCGGATATCGCCCCCTCCCCTCCTCCGATTTGGTTCTGGCCTATCAGGATGTGTTATTCGCCCTGCAGCCCGACAAGGGCGTCAACAACGGCAGTCCCTCACTGCATGCCCGGCTCCTGGGCGAACTGGACGTCAAGGTCGGTGATCGTATCGTCCATATCGGTGCCGGCACCGGTTATTATAGCGCCATCCTCGCGGAGCTGGTCGGTGCTGCCGGTCATGTCTATGCCGTCGAGATGGACGCCGATCTGGCCGGCCACGCTCAAACGGCGCTTGCCGACCGAGCCAATGTCAGCGTCATCATTGCCGACGGCACTCAATGGCCGCAGCAAGAGGTGGATGCGATCTATGTGAATTTCGCCGTCACGCGTCCCGCGGCATCATGGATCGAAGGGCTGCGGCCCGGAGGGCGCCTAGTGCTGCCGCTTGGCGTGCCGCGCCAGGGCCGACCGTCGAATGGCTGCCGTCACGCATCCCACGGCGCCGCGCTTCGCATCGAGCGCGGCGAGAATGGATTTGCGGTGCGGTGGATCAGCACGGCTTATTTCGTCTGCGCCGAGGGCGGTTTGACGATCGACGAGAACGAAATCGAAGCGCTGACGGCTGCCTTCAAGCGCGGCGGTATTGAGTTCGTCAAAAGCCTGCTGTGGAAGGCGGATCCGCGTCTCGGACGCTGCTGGTATATCGGCGACCAATGGGCGCTTTGTTATGACGACGTTTGAAACATCCGTTCCGCCCGAGTCGACCGCTCCATCTTCGTGAGGAATGGGAGCGATGCAGCGCATCGCCGTGCCGGGAGATAAACGCCCTCGACGCCGCCCTGCCCTTCGGCGGCGCAATCACCCGGTCACACTTCTGGCCGGCAATGGTATCGCCACACCCAAACACTCTGCCCAGGACGGCATGGGTGATGACAAAGCTTGGAGTGACGACGTCCGACTCACCCTCCCTAAGCTGAGTGCAGGCGCGTCACGGTCTCCCCTGCCCTGGGGCCGGAATGCTTACCGGTGAGATTTTACTGCCGGTGCCTTTGAGATTGGCCAAGTGCGCCGAGGTGTCCGAGCCACGGCCGTGTCCGCGGAGGACGAAGCGGGATTGCTCTGGTCCGCATGGATCTGGATACGGCGCGTCCGCGCACGAGCTGCTGGCCGATCCGAGCGTGCGCGGTCTCGCCGCGGCATTCGAGGCTCCTCTGGGAAGGCGGCGTTCAGATGCCAGTGAAGATCAGCAGGCGACGGGTGCTAAGTCGCTTCCGCCGGCTTCGCAGGTTCATGGCCTATCGCTTGAGGAGCGTCCACAAGAATGGAGAAATTAGGAAGCGTTGCTGGCTCGCCGGCGACGGAAGGCGGTCAAAACGACAAAAGCCCGGCGCGGGAGAGATGCGCCGGGCTTCGATTGTGACCGACAGCCGGGGAGGAGAGATGCTGTCCGTCGGACCGAAGCTGCTCGGAGGGGTTAAGCGCTTCAGTCCGTCACGAGGTAGTGCCGCAATGCGGCAAATTCAAGCCTGGCGGTTGCGCCGATCTTTATGTGGATCACGCTGCGGACGAAGGCGGTCGGGCAGGTGCAGCTTTTCTCGCAGGTGATTGGGCCGGCATGGTGTTGTCCGCGGACAACCAGCCGAGGTGCGATGCCGGAGGAAGGGCTGCGCTTCGCTGTGAGACGACGGAGGTCGGCTCGGTCCGGGGTGAAGCGATCGGTGAGAGCATCAGTGATCGCATTGCTGCGCGTCAAGCGCCGGGGTGCGCGAAGGTGAGGGCGGCTCGGTGGTCGACGATGACGATCCTCTCTTGGTCTGTCTTGGTTGGGCCTTTCGCTCGGTCGAACGCGTGACCTTACGCATCGCCGTCCAGCTGATGGGTGCATTGGTCGAATATTCGACAGACGGTCGCCAAACTGACCACCTTACACTGGTCATTTGCGGCAGGGACCGGCCCATCGGCTTCCACCGCATGCGGATGCTGCCGCTGTCATCAAGCCAGTTTCGCTTCGGCCTTGATCTGTGCCCCTGAGAAAGAGTGCCTGCTGGCGTATCGGAGACCTCAGAGCTGGCCGATGTGCAGCGAGGTGGCAGGCTAATGGGTCCGTCGCCACGACATGCCACCGCGGTCTGGGGCTAAAGGCCCGCAGGACCCGAAGATGAGTCTGGCCATTGGCTCGCTTGACCCACGGAGTTGACCGGGTCCGCAGCGGGTGGTCGATCTGTCGAAGGCCGCAGGCAAGCGTTGTCAATTGGTCCAGTGGCTTCCCACCGCGCGGTGGATGAGTTCGTTTCCGCCTCGTCGCCGAGCCAGCCGACGATCATCCGTGGAAGCTTTCGGCGAGAAAAATCACTACGCCGGCAACTGCGCGGCTTTTCGAATGGGCCGCATTCCGTCCCTTGTGGAACGAGCGGGCAGATCTGCCGGCTGGTCCGATCTTTACCAAATTCTTTGCGCCCATTCACGAAGCTGTTCGACAAGGCGCGAGAAGCCGCTGCTCTGCGATGGCTGGTGGCGCCGCCACGGCGGTCATGGTGCTGCGCGTCCAGGATGCCGGCTGGCAAGGTGACATCAGGGGTATCTCGTCGGTCGCGCCATCAATTGCTGTGGGGCTGTTCGCGCAAATGATCTGATTGGAATCACGTTGATCATCCCGTTGTCCGCGGACAACGGGGTCCATCAGGCAGTTGTCCGGGCGCAGGGATTGCCGTCCGGCCATTGAGGCTGCCGTCTCGGTGTGATGCGGTCCAGCGGCGCAGCTGTCATCTGCAGTCGGGTCCTTATGTGATTGAGTGGAAGGATTGCGCGGCAGGGGAGGGCATCCTTCCATCCCGCAGGATCGGCAGTTCGCGGACGAGAGCTTCGGGGCGCGTCCGTTGCGAGTGAGTGGCCACTGACCTCGCGATCGTCAGATCCTTGGCGCACATGAAGCTACGGCGACGTTCAGCGATTTGCCCGCGGTGGCGAGCCGAACGCATGTGTGAAAAACGGCGGCCTCCGGTTCATTCTCGTGGGATAGGCATACGTGGCGCTAAGGCCGCGCCGCCATGGCAGATGGAGCAGCGCCCGACAGTGGTGCGCGTATTGATGGGGAAGTCCCTTGCTCTCAGGCAGTCTGGGGAAGACCTGCGTCAATCCCGGCCACTATACCTGGAGATGATCCTGCGCCGTGCGAAAGGGGTGCCCACGAGGCGCCTGATACTGAACTGCCGGAGCAGCGCCGCCGGAGACGGTCGAGGCGCCGATGGCTGAATGACGCCAGGCTGCGAACTGGTCGCCATCCGGAGTGGGCAGCTGGCTTCGCCATCTTGCTACGCAGATGCTTGCGTGTTCGTCGATCGCTGGGCGTATTCCGTCGATTGCCGACAATCTGGTACGCGACAACGAGGCCTTCGAGATCGTGTCCGTGAGCAGGCAGCGTCTCGGTCTCGACGACGCCTGGTCGTGAGCTGTGTCGGGCGAAAGCAATCGGTCGTGGATGCTCTGAGCCGATATTTGTCGGGTGAAAACGCAAGCGGCTATTGCAGGCCATCGTCGCCGGCGCTATTCTTTTGGCAGGCTTGTAATCAACGCTTCATCTGCGGATGCCGGTCGCCGAAAGGTGCCGGAATCGGGATGATGGGGAGTGGATTGTGGATCCAAATTGCGCTCCCGATGTGAGCCGAGCGCCAATCTATGGCCTCGTGGCCGCCAGAAACCCCAGTTGGCAGCCCTGTCAGACAGGCCACCGGCAACGTGGTAACGAAACCAAAGTCCGATTTTGCTTCCGTAGTCTTATATGATTGAAGTGATATCAATGACTTATGGATTTCCGAATTGCTCCTGCTTTCGTGTCCATTCCCCCGCAGCCTGACCCGCCTGGGAACAGACTGACGTCGCCCCCGCATCAAATGTCCGTAGGAAAGCAACGGCTTGCATCCTTTAGCGGCGGCCTGCGTTATGTCAGCACCAGACCGGAGAACATCTTCATGTCCGATGTGCTTCACCTCAAGAGGCTCTCCATTGCCGCGACAGTGATGGCCGCGGGGATCGGCGCGCTTGTCTTGATGCAGGCAAAAGAGCGCAGTTCGGTCGCCCCGTCTGCGAATACCGGCCACCGGGGTGACGATCATGGCCGCAGTGCCAGTGTGCCCGAGGCCATTCCTCTCAGCGGTCTGCGCGACGTGTTCTGGCGTGTCTTCCACGAAGTCCTCGTTGACCGAGTGACGTTGATTGCGGCGGGCGTGACCTTTTATCTGTTGCTGGCGCTGTTTCCAGCCATGGCGGCCTTGGTCTCTCTTTACGGGCTGGTTGCCGATCCGATCACCATATCCGAACACCTTCGCGAATTGGCCGCGCTTTTGCCGCCCGGCGCGTTCGATCTTCTTGCCGACCAGATCAGGGAACTCGTCAACCGGCGCGACGCCACGCTCGGCATCACCTTCTTCGTCGGTCTCGGCATCGCCCTGTGGAGCACGCATAGCGGCACGCTGGCGATCTTCGACGCGATGAACGTCGCCTATGAGGAGGAGGAGAAGCGGGGGCTTGTCCGGTTGAACCTGATAGGTCTCTGCTTCACCTTGTGCGCGATTCTTTTGATGGTGGTCATGGTGGTGCTCGTCGGGGTCATGCCGGTGGTCCTCTCCTATCTCTGGCTCGATCAATTCAAGGAGCATATGGCTCTTCTCATGCGATGGCCGCTGCTTCTGCTGGTCGTCGCGGTGGCGGTCACATCAGTCTACCGCTTCGGCCCCAGCCGCGAGCCTGCCACGCTCCGGTGGATGACGTGGGGCGCGGTTCTGACCACGGTCGCCTGGGCGGCCATGTCCCTCGGTTTCTCCTTCTATCTGGATCATTTTGCCAATTACAACGCGACATACGGCACGCTCGGTGCGCTGATCGGCTTCCTCATCTGGATCTGGCTTTCCGTCGTCATTCTTATCGTCGGAGGGGAGCTTAACGCCGAACTGGAGCATCAGACCGCAAAGGACACGACGACGGGCACGCCGCGGCCGATGGGAGCGCGTGGCGCTTATGTCGCGGACACTCTGGGCGAGACCATGAGCTGACCGCGATGATTGCTCCTCTCATATGGTTTTGATGTATTCTGCCGTTTCTGCAGTCCCGAAACAGGAGACGATGATGACCGCCCCGCATCCTTCCAAAACCCATATCGGCAATCATGCCCTGCATCCCGAAACACAGATGCTGAACTACGGCTACGATCCGGAACTCTCGGAAGGGGCGGTCAAGCCGCCGGTGTTCCTCACCTCCACCTTCGTGTTCAATACCGCGGAGGATGGCCGCGACTTCTTCGATTATGTGTCGGGCCGCCGCGAGCCGCCCGAGGGGAAAGGGGCCGGCCTCGTCTACTCGCGTTTCAACCATCCAAACAGCGAGATCGTCGAGGACAGGCTTGCCGTCTACGAACGGACGGAAAGCGGCGTGCTGTTTTCATCCGGCATGGCGGCGATCGCCACCACTCTGCTTGCCTTCGTCCGGCCTGGCGATGCGATCTTGCATTCGCAACCGCTCTATGGGGGAACGGAAACATTGCTGGCGAAGACCTTCCTCAACCTCGGCACCGCCGCCGTTGGATTTGCCGACGGCGTCAGCGAAGGATCGGTGCAGAAGGCGGCGGAAGAGGCGATGGGCAAAGGCCGCGTCTCCGTCATCCTGATCGAGACGCCTGCCAATCCGACCAACAGCCTGGTCGATGTCGCGATGACCCGGCGGGTGGCCGACATGATCGATGCAAGACAGGGCCATATGCCGATCATCGTCTGCGACAATACCCTGCTCGGACCGGTCTTCCAGCGGCCGATCGAGCACGGCGCCGATATCTCGCTCTATTCGCTGACCAAATATGTCGGCGGTCATTCCGATCTGATCGCCGGCGCCGTTCTTGGTCGCAAGGCAGTGATCAAGCAGATCAAGGCTCTGCGCGGCGCGATCGGCACGCAGCTCGATCCACATTCCTGCTGGATGCTCGGCCGTTCGCTGGAGACGCTGCAGCTGCGCATGGAGCGGGCAAACAGCAACGCGCGGGCCGTTGCCGATTTTCTGCGTGATCATCCGAAGGTTGAGAGGGTCCACTACCTGCCCTACCACGATCCGGAATCGCCGGCCGGCCGGACCTTCAGGGCGCAATGCACCGGCGCCGGCTCCACCTTCTCTTTCGATATTCGCGGCGGTCAGCCCGCTTCGTTCAAATTCCTGAACGCGCTACAGATCTTCAAGCTCGCGGTCAGCCTCGGCGGCACGGAATCGCTTGCGAGCCATCCGGCCGCCATGACGCATTCCGGTGTGCCTGCCGATGTCCGCCAGCGCATCGGTGTGTTGGAATCGACGATCCGCCTGTCGATCGGCATCGAGCATCCGGATGATCTGATTGCCGACCTGGAACTGGCGCTGCAGGCGGCCTGAGACACGGCGAGGAAGTGATGCCCGGCGCCGCCGGGCATCACGCATGGCGTCACTTGTCGTCGATCGTCAGCTCCGTCTCGTCGGTGTTCAGCACGAAGACCGCAAGCAGGCGCGCCGGCTTTGTCTTGCTGGCGTTTTTGCTGACGCTGTGATGATCGCCGGGAAATTCGGGAAAGCTTTCGCCGGCCTTGTAGACTTTTTCCGGCCCGTCATTCACCTTGCTGGTGATCGCTCCTTCGAGAACGGTGGCATAGATGAAGGCCGAAGCCGGATGCGTATGGCCGGGCGAGGAGCCGCCTGGCCCATATTCGACAAGCACCGCCCGCACGCTTTTGCCGGGAACATTGGGGAGCTTCTGGTCGTAAACGACGCTTACCTTCGCGTCGCCGCCTGCCGCGTGAGCCTGAGTGCCGGCAGTAAGGACAACGGCGAGCGCCGCCGCCGAGATCATTTTGGTGAGCATGTCTGGTCTCCTACGTTGATGGGAATGGGTCGGACGCCCGGTATCAGGCGCTCTTTTTCTGGGCCGGCTGACGGCTGAGCCAGTCGTCGAAGCGGATCCGGCCGAGCCGTGCCTTGGGGCCGGTCACGAGCGAATTGTCCTCGAGCTCCACGCCGAAGTAGCGGGCGTGCGGATCGGCGATCACCTGGCGCGGATCGTTCGTCGCCTTGAACAGACGCGTTACGATGTCGGTAAGGCGGATTTTCTCCGGCCCGCCGATTTCGATCGTGCCGTTGACAGGCGGGGCGAGCGCCACCTCGGCCATGACGTCAGCAACGTCGTCAGAGGCGATCGGCTGCAGATAGGCCGGCGACAGATGCGCCGCCTGGCCGACAGTGTTCGACTGAGCGATGCCAGCCATGAATTCATGGAACTGTGTGGAGTGCACGATGGTGTAGGGTAGCCCGGAGCTCTTGATCAGCTCTTCCTGGGCCATCTTGGCACGCATATAGCCACTGCCCTGCAGCCGCTCCATGCCGACGATCGATAGAGCGATGTGATGCTTAACGCCGGCAGCAGCCCCCGCCTTGAGCAGATTGCGGCCCGAGGTCTGGAAGAATTCCAGAACGGCCTTGTCCTCGAAGGAGGGTGAATTTGCGAGATCGAGCACCACCTGTGCGCCTGCGAGCGCTTCCGTCAGGCCTTTGCCGGTGATCGTGTCGACGCCCGAATTCGGCGAAGCCGCCAACACCTCGTGCCCTTTGTTGCGCAATCTTTCCACGGTCTTCGAGCCGATCAGGCCGGTGCCGCCGATAACGACGATTTTCATGGGTAGTCTCCTTGTCCTTGGCGAGGATTATCCTCTGGTGACTTGAAGGTGAGCAGGCAGCTGCTCGGCGTGCCCACCGCGTCCTCGATGAGCGAAGCGACTTCGTCGGCGCCGTCGCACGCAAGATCTCCGGTGCGGCCGGTAAACCGATGGATTGGAGAATGCGCCTGATCGCAGTCCCAAACCATTCTCCCTCGGTCGCTGTCACCCTATGCGAACGCAGTAGGGCAGCTGGCTCTGCGGTCCATGCATCCGGCCGAAATGGAGGAACGTGTCACGTCGACAGGCATCGGCCGAACTTACCGTCGGGGCAGATAGCCGACCTGGAGGGCAAGGCGTATCCACTGGCCTGCAAACCTTGGCTTGCACCATCAATCCTCTCACGATGGAGACAAGAATGATCAAGCGTCTGAACTTCATGGCTTATAGAAATAGCGGCATCGATGGCCTCGTGGCGGTTGAAGCCTGGATTGCCAAGAGCTTCGATCCGAAGTTGCTCGAGCTCGTCAAAGTGCGCGTGTCCCAAATGAACGGATGCGCTCACTGCCTGCATATGCACCGCCAGGACGCGCTGAAGCTCGGCGAAACGGACGACCGGCTGCTGCTTCTGAACGCCTGGCGGGAGTCGCAGCTCTTCACCACTCGGGAGCGGGCCGCGCTCGCCTGGGCCGAGGCTCTCACCGAGATCGCCAAAAGCCATGCGCCGGATGATATTTATGAAGAGGCGCACGCCAACTTCTCGGATGACGAGTTTCTGGCGCTTTCGATCGGCGTCGCGATGATCAATGCCTGGAATAGACTGGCGATCGGCTTCCGGCTACAGCATCCGGCGGATCACAAACGCGCCGCCGCCTGATAGCAGCTGAACGACGAATGAGCCGGGCGAAAGACTTCGTCCGGCTATTGACTGGTTTCTTTTCAACTCGCCGGGATCTGCCGGAATAAAGTGATGGATCAGCGTTCGATGGGCAATCGCAGCGTCACGACCGTGCCTCGGCCTGGCTCGCTTTCCAGATGGAGATTTCCCCGGGCTTCCTGGGCGAAGCGTTTGACCATCGGCAGGCCGAAGCCTCCAAGCCCCGATGCTTTCGTCGTGAAGAAGGGATCGGTCGCCCGGTGCAGCACATCCTCTGTCATCCCGAGACCGTTGTCCGAAATCCGCAATTCGATCCCGGCGCCTTCGCCTTCGCCGTCGATGGCGGCGGCTGCGATCGAAATCACACCGCCATCCGGCATGGCGTCGCGCGCGTTGAGCAGCAGGTTCATGATGGCGCTTTGCAACCCCACGCGGCTGCATCTGAGCATGGGAAGCGTCTCGCTCGCATATATCTCGAACGCGATATCGCGGTCCCAGGTGGCTCTCGCCAGGGCTTCGATTTCCATCAGGCAAGCCCGGATGTCGATTGGCTCGGCCGCGGCATTGCCGTCACTCGCAAGGCGCATCGTCTGCTGAACGAGCGTTCCCGCCCGCTGAAGCGAGATCCTGGCGCTGGCGAAGACCGGCACCATTGTCGAGCCCATCTCGATGTCGGGACTGCGCGACATCATGTTCAGCGCGGAGGTGGCGACCTGGATCAGGTTACCCAAGTCGTGGACGATGCCGAGTATCGCATCCGCAGGATTTGCATTGAGGGAGATCGCTTCCGGTCGCGTGTGAGAAAAGTAAGCTTCACCGGCGAGGATATTCGTATCTGATTCCGACATGCTTTGCTCCTCATCCGCTCCATCGACAGACATGTCGTTCCCGAGCAAATGGAGGCTATGATACGAGCGGGGCTGTAGTCGATTGGTTCAAGGGTGAGGGCAGGCAATACCGTCGTATGGTCTCGCGCCGGACGCTGTTGCCCCTTGGGTTCAGGAAAGCTCGACAGCCTCAAACATGGCAGTCAGTCCGATGCCGCCGCCAATACCGATCATCGCAAGCCCGGTCGCGCCTGTCATCAAGGTTCCCCCGGTGTCGCGGATCATCTGGCTGTATAGACGGGTCACGAGGACGGCGCCGGAGGCCCCGAATGGATGGCCCAAGGCAATGGCGCCGCCGTTCCTGTTGACCGCGTCGGCCGGGATTTCGAGCTGATCCAGCGACGCCAGAACCTGGGCCGCGAAGGCCTCGTTGAATTCGATGGCATCGATGCCCGCGAGCAAGAGCCCGGGCTGACGCTGCATGAGTTTCCTGGTCGAGGCGACCGGCCCGATGCCGAGCAGATTGGGATCCACACCGGCAGCGGCACTGTCGATGAAGGCCAGGCCCTCGTCGATGCCCATGCTTCTTGCCATTCCGCGGCTCATGACAAGCACCAGGCAGGCGCCGTCGTTCAGCGGACAGGCATTGCCTGCCGTCACCGAACCATCCGGCAGGAACACTGGCCGGAGGTTTGCAAGCGCCTCAAGAGATGTCGCGGCGCGGGGGCACTCGTCCCGTTCTATCAGGCCGTGGCTGGTGGAAATTTCAACGATCTCGGGTCGAAAGATGCCCGCCTCGGCCGCCTGCACGGCGAGCCGGTGGCTGCGCAGGGCGAATTCATCCTGTCGCTGGCGCGATATGCCGAACTGACGTGCGACGTTTTCGGCGGCAATTCCCATTTCCGGGTCGCCGATCGTTTCAGGCGAAAACCGGGCGCGGCCATAAAAGCGCGGCAGCGCCCCATTCGCCTTAGGTCTTTCGACGCGCCATGGCGCGGTGCTGACGCTCTCCACGCCGCCGGCCAGAAAACACGAGCCCGCTTTCGCCTGGATCAGCCGGGCTGCCATGATGATCGCTTCCAGGCCCGAGCCGCATTGCCGGTCGATCGTCATACCCGGAACCACCATGGGCAGGCCGGCGGTGAGGGCTGCCAGCCGCGCGATGTTTCCGCCGCCGCCTGCGGCATTGCCGACCAGCACGTCGTCTATTGTTTCGGGCGCAATTCCCGTTTCGGCAACAATGCGACGGATGATCGGCGCAAGCAGGTCTTCCGCCGCGACGGTCGCAAGCGATCCGAAAGCCCGGCCGATCGGGGTGCGGTAAGCGGCAACCACGACAGGCTGCCAATCCTCGTCAGGCTGATAGGCGTAAGACAAGATCGCCTCCAGAAACCACTGATGTCTCCACTTGCCCCCTCGAGATCTTGCCGCTGCTCGTCATCGGCCAGGTTCCGATATAGTAGAATTGCTTGGGGATCTTGTACCTGGCGAGCTCTCGCGCGCAATGATCGGCCAGGATTTTCGCGTCCTTCATCTCTCCCGAGACGACAGCAATGATCCGCTGACCCAGATAGGCGTCCGGTAGCGCGAAGACAACGGCATCTTCGACCCCTGGGCAGGCTTTCAACGCGCTCTCGACTTCGGCAGGATAAACGTTGTTGCCGCCTGATATCATCATGCCGCCCGCCCGGCCGATCACCCGCAACATGCCGTTTGCATCGAGTTCGCCGAGATCTCCGACCGTCGCTCCGGCTTCCGTGACCCGGAACGCCTGACCGTCGTCGCCCCAGAGATAGCCATCGGCGATCAGGTCGCTTCTGACGAAAATGGTGCCCGGCACGTCGCTCCCGACGTCGTTTTCATTCGGATCACGAATGGAGATTTCGACGCCGGGATAGGCTTGTCCAACCCGGTCGATCGGAAAATCGAATGCGCCGCCAACGAGGGTCGAGACCGTCATGAAGCCGATCTCGGAGGCGCCGTAATATTCGCTAATGCGCGCCTTCGGAAAGAGGCGGCGCATGGAGTCGACGCCGTTCACGTCGAGTTTTGCGCCGGCGGTCAGCACGTCGCGCAGCGATGTCAAAGCGGGCTCCGTCGACCAGGCCCGCGCGATGCCCGCTATATGCGTCGGCACGGCAACCAGCCGTTCTATCTGCGCGGAGGAGAGAATACGCGCGACCGTGCCGGGTTCCCATTTCCTGACCGAATGGAAGGTCGCCCCGGCATCCAAGGCTTCGACCAAGGCGTAAAGCGCCAGCCCATGCGCGAGGGCTCCCGGGCACATGGTGGAGGGTGCGTCTTCCAGTTGGAAAACGACGCGCCCCCGGTCGAGGCTTCGGCGCCACTGCTCGCGTGAGCGATAATAGGCTTTCGGCTCGGCGGTGGTGCCCGAGGTAAAACCGATCAGGAAGATTCCGTCGGTATCGACAGGCAGGTCGTCTCCCGTCGCGGCGAGGTCGAAGGGCTCCGCACTGGCCGTGATCACCGGTATGCCGAACCTGCGGCCGATTTCGGCGCTTGGGCCTGCAGCATCGTCAACAACAAGCACGTCCGGCGCCAGGCGCTCGACAATGCGTTCGATCCTTTCCGGCGGCATCATCGGATCGATCACCGCGCAAGCAGTCGGGAAGGCGGTAGCAGCTGCAAAATATTCGGCAAAGCCGATATGGTTGCCGAGGCTGAGAGCGGCAAGCTTGTCCACACCGGGTAGATCGAGCATGCGGCGGTTCGAGCGGGGGAGCTTCTGGAGAAACCGATAGATTGCCTTGGCGCGGGAATAAAGCTCGCCGTAGCTCAGGGAATGCCCGTCAATCACCAGCGCCGGCTTGTCCGGTGTCTCCGTTGCATGTCGAAGAAGCTGCGCATGGAGCGGCATAAATACCCACTGGGCTTGATTGATCGGCGACTAACCCAGAGACAAAGCGGTTTTGGTCGCGTCCGGTATTGGTGTCGGGCGGCTGTCGGAAAGACTGACACATACCCAGACGAGGCCAGCCGATGCGCAATGGGCGCCGTCGCGCTGGCGAAAGAGTTCGATTGCAAATGAGAGGCTCGATCGCCCGATTTTCTCGATGCTGACCTTCGCTTCGACGACGTCATCGACGTCGATCGGGTTGTGGAAGGTGATCTCCGCCTTCTTCACGTGATAGGCAACGCCGGAGGAGGTATGGCGGAAATGGCTGAGAATTTGCCGGTGCCGCAGGAACTCGACGACCGCATCCTCGCAATAATCGAGATAGACGGAGTTGTGGACATGGCCATAAATGTCGATGTCTCGCATCGAGACCCGGAAGGATGCTAAAGGCCTGTCGTCAATACTCATTCGATCACCCAAATTCGAAGGCGTGATCTAACCGGGAGTGTGTGGGGGATGCAATGCAATATCAGGCGGTCGTGCGAAAATTCGGGCCGGCTCAAGACGTCGTCGAGATCGAGCGGGCCGCACTGACGCCGCTGCGGCGCGACCAGGTCCGGGTGCGTCTGCTGGCGCGGTCGATCAATCCCTCCGATATCATCACCATATCAGGGGCCTATGCCGGACGCACGACATTGCCTTTCATTCCGGGCTTCGAGGCATTCGGGGTGGTCGAACAGTGCGGTGAAGAGGTTTACGGGCTTTCGCCCGGAACACGCGTGCTGCCGGTGCGCAGCGCCGGCGGATGGCAGGAATTCAAGGATACCGATCCCGGCTGGTGCCTTCGTGTTCCGGATGAACTCACCGATTTCGAAGCGGCGACCAGCTACGTCAACCCGATGACGGCCTGGCTGATGCTGCACGTCAAGATCGGGCTGAAGCCCGGCATGCGCATCGCCATCAATGCTGCCGCCTCTTCGATCGGATCGATCTTGATCGGGCTCGCCAATGCCGCGGGCGTGGAGCCGGTGGCGATCGTTCGCAGCGAAGCCTCGCTCTCGCGCCTGCGCGGCCGCCTCGAGACGGTCATCGTCGACAGGGCGGACAGCGACCTCGTTGCCGGTCTCACCGGTCGATACGGGCTCGACGCGGTGCTCGATTGCGTCGGCGGCGCGCGCGCCTCCCTCCTCGCCGATGCGCTGAGGCCGGGCGGGCATTTCGTGCATTACGGCCTGCTTTCGGGCCAGAGCATCCCAGCTTCCTTCTGGGCCTCCCATCCCGATATGGTCTTTTCCTATTGTCATCTGCGGGAATGGGTCCATTCCGAAGCGATGAGCGACGTCCAGCGCGCCTATTCCGAGATCGCGGCACAGATCGCCTCGAAGATCATCGCGACCGAGGTGCGGGAGGTGTTTCCTCTGGAAAAGGTCGGCCAGGCGCTGCAATCCGCCCTTCCGTTCCGGACCGGTGGCAAGGTTCTGCTCGCCTGACGGAGCAAGCGCGCGCCTCGTCCTTCGAGGTTCCTCAGTATGAGGCTTTCTTAAACGTTCGCGCTAAGGGGTTTCGTATCGCTGCCGCGCGCTCTTGATTGCCGTATGGTTCTGCTCAGCCCATCCGATCAGGGCTTTCATGGGGATGAGAAAGGATTGCCCCAGCTCCGTCAGCTCATATTCCACGCGCGGCGGCACCTCCGGATAGACGGTGCGCCTGATGAAGCCGTCCTGCTCCAGATGCCTCAACGTCTTGGAGAGCATCTGTTTCGAGATGTCCCCGATCTCATGCAGCAGCTGGTTGAAACGCTTCTTCTCGTCTTCCAACGCCTCGAGGGTGAGCAGGCTCCATTGATCGCCGATACGATCGAGCACGCCTCTGATCGGGCATCCCGCCCCAGGCCGCTGTTTCGGCTCGTCCGTTTCCCTGGGCATGCTGCCTCCTCGGTCACTATCGGCTGACCTTGCCACCAAAACCTGCCTCCTTGCTCGACATGTCGAGGTTTCATAGACCAGCTCTCATAGTCTGCTTTCTAGACCATATCGCCGATCCATACCAAGGAGCTTGATACATGACACTCGGGAAATCGCTTTTCGCACTCGTCATTCTGGCGGGCGTCGCCGCGCCGGCCGGCGCTTTTGCTGAATCGGCCTCGCGGGATTTGAAGGTCGAGGAAGCCAACCGGAAGCTGGTGGTGGAGTTCTACGACAGCTTCTTCAACAAACACGATCTGGAAGCCGCCTCGGTCGTCGCCGACGACTACCGGCAGCACAATCCGCAGGTTCCCGACGGCAAGAAACCTTTGATTTCCTTCTTCTCCGGCTTCTTCAAGGACAATGCCCAATCGAAGGCGGAGATCGTCCGCAGCGCCGCCGATGGCGATCTCGTCTGGCTGCATGTGCATGCGACGAACGGCGTCGACGACCGCGGCCAGGCCATCGTCGATATTTTCCGCGTCAAGGACGGCAAGATCGTCGAGCACTGGGACGTGATCCAGGCGGTTCCGAGCGAGGCTGCCAACAAGAACACGATGTTCTGAATTCTAGGGGGCCGGCTTGCGGCCGGCCCCGTCATTGGCGCCATGCGCCTGGTTCAGCCGTCTCATTGCTGCCGATTTCCGCTGCACTGCTGGGTCAACATTCGCCAATGGCCTAACGCCCATACGCCAAGATAACTGGCACCATCAATCGATCCCGATCAATCAATCCGGGGACGCTCCGATTTCGGCGTCGCCAGTCCGTGTTTGGCGAGTTCCAGTGTCAGGATACGTGTTTCGAGAAGGTTGAAGATGCGAAGCACCGCCTCGATCGCATCGAAGGGCTTCGTCAGAAAATCCTTCGCACCGAGCGAAAGCGCCCGTCTGCGCGTCGGCAGGGTCGCATCCGCAGTGAGCACCAGGATCGGCAGATAGCTGTTTTCGGGAATGAGCCTCGCAAAGGTCTCCAGCAGGGCGAAGCCGTCGAGATCGGGCATCATCAGATCGAGGAGAACGAGATCGACAGGATGTTCGCGGAAAAGCCGCAAGGCCTCGCGCGGTTCGGTGGTGCTGATCAGCGCGGTAAAGCCTTCGCGCTTGAGGATGCGCTCCAGCAGCGAGACATTGGCGGGCTCGTCGTCGACGATCAGGATTGTCGATCCTCGCACGATATCGGTGGAATCTGTCATGGACCCAATACTTCGTTGAAGCGATGCCGAACTGATATCAAGCAGCGCGACCAAATCAAAGGCGATACCATTAAGGTGGGCTTCGCATCGCAGCCTGCCTTGCCTCTACCGACGCCGGCACGCGCGGCAGATCGATATGGAACGTGGCGCCGCCTTCCCGGTTGCTGAAGCCGAGCGTTCCGCCCATGGCATCCGTCAGATGTTTCGACAACGCAAGTCCGAGACCGGTTCCCTCCTGGCTCATCCGTTCCGCTCCCAGCCGATCGAATGGCGTGAACAGCCGGGAGAGGCGTTCAGCCGGAATGCCGGGACCGGTATCGCTGACTTCGATGCGGATATGGCCGCCATCCATCGCGCGGTGGCTGACGGTCACGCTTCCTTGGGGGCGATTGTATTTCACCGCATTGGAGAGAAGGTTGAGGAACACCTGCAGCAGCCGCCGTCGGTCGGCGAGCACCGAAAGATCCGGCTCGGCCGGCTCGACGACCTCGATCGTGATCTGCTGCTTGCCGCAGAGCGGTCTTGCAAGCGACACGGCCTCATCGATCACCTCGGCGACGGGCTGTGCTTCGACCGCGAGATCCATGCGCCCGGCCTCGATCCTCGCCATGTCGAGAACCTCGTCGATGAGGCTGAGCAGATGCCGGCCGGCCCTCAAGATCTGCGCGACGCTTTCCCTGGACTCGGCATCGGTGACGTCCATTTCCAGAAGCTGCGCGAAACCGAGCACGGAATTCAGCGGCGTGCGCAGTTCGTGGCTCATGCGCGACAGGAATTCGCTCTTGGCATTGCTCGCGCGGATCGCATCCTCGCGCGCGGCAAGCAGGGCCTCTTCGATTTGCTTGCGCTCGGTAATGTCACGCGTGATCTTGGAAAAGCCGCGCAACCGGCCCGCCTCGTCATGGAGCGCGGTCACGACGACGTGCGACCAGAATTGCGCCCCGTCCTTGCGCACGCGCCAGCCTTCCGCTTCGGTGCGCCCATGACGGGTTGCTTTGGCAAGCTCTTCTGCCGGACATGTATCCCTGGTTTGAGAGGGATAGAAGCGGGAAAAATGCTGCCCGACGATCTCCTCGGCGCCATAACCGGTGATCCGCTCGGCGCCGGCATTCCAACTCACCACCCGCCCTGTCGTATCGAGCCCGAAGATGCCGTAGTCGCTGACACCTTCGACCAATTGCCGAAAGCGCTCCTCGCTCTCGGTCAGATCGGCCTCGCGTCTTTTCAGAAGGACGCTCGCATCTTCGAGCGCCTGTCCGAGGCTCCCCAGTTCATCGCGGAAGGGGTCCGCCACCGTCACGACCTCGCCTTGCGACAGCCGATGCGCCTCGGCTTTCAGCGCATGCACACGGCGCACGATGCTTGCCGAAAACAGGAAGACGGCGACGAGCGCGCCGGCAAAACCAAGAAAGCCGGCGGCGATCATCAGGCTTCGCGACAGAGTGCGAACCCGGTCCGCGGCCTCGGTTCTCGAGTGAAGCAGATCCGCCTCCCGCCGGCTCATCGCGTCGATCTCCTGTCTCAGCTCATCGAGGACCTGCTTGCCCTCGATGAGCTTGGCCGCAAGGTCCTCGCGTCCGCCGGCGCGCAGGGTATCGGCCTGTTTCAGGAGTTGGAGACGGTCGACTTTCGCGTCGACCAAGGCGCGGATGCGGTCGAGGCGCATCTTTTGCTCCCAATCCCGCAATCGGCGGCCGACCTCGTCGAGCACGACGGGCAGCCTATCCTCGGCGCGGTCGAAAGGATCGAGAAAATCACTTCTGCCGGTCAGCAGATAACCGCGCATCGCGGTGGCGGCTTCGGCGATCGAGGCGTGGATCTCCTGAATGCCCGATTGGATCTCCAGCGTCACCCGCACCTGATCCTCAGCAATCCGGCTTTGCCGGTCGGCCACGAAGACCGAGACAAGCGCCGCCAGCAGCAGCGCCAGCGGCACCGTGATGATGACGATGCCCTTTGCTCTGAGCGGAAGGTCGGCGAAGCGCCACGTCATCCCGTTCCCTGTCGTGGTCGCGGTCATTGCTGCTCTTTCGACGTTTCAACGAGCCCGCCGCGAACGGCCATGACCGCGGCCTGCGTTCGGTCCCCGGCATCCAGCTTGCTGATGATGCGCTCGACATGGATCTTCACGGTGCCAGGCGAAATCTTCAGCGCCCTGGCGATTTCCTTGTTGGTCAGGCCCTCGGCCACTTTCGCCAAGACTTCGCGCTCCCGGATCGTCAGCGTCTCCAGGGCGCTGCTGTTGGTCTGCGGCTTGGTGGCGGCGCGGCGCAGCAGCTTGGCGACCAGCGGACCGTCGAAGAAGGCGTCGCCCTGAAGGACGCGCCGGATCGTGCGGAGAATGTCTTCCCGGCTGGCATCCTTGAGCAGGTAGCCGGTGGCGCCGGCTTCGATCGCCGCTTCCAGATAATCCAGGCTGTCATGCATCGTGATGATCATGACGCGCGTGCCGGGCGACACGCGCCGGATCTCCCTCGTCGCGGCAAGGCCGTCCATACGCGGCATGCGGATGTCGAGGAGTGCCAGATCCGGCTTGTGCTGAGCTGCGGCCTCCACCGCCTCGACGCCGTCGCGCACGTCCCAGGCGACATGGAAATCGTCCTGGCCGCCGATCATGGCGATAAGGCCGGCGCGGGCGATGTCATGATCGTCGGCGACAAGGATCGATGCCGTCATTCTGATGGCGTCTCCTGCGCAAGAGGGGCTGCGGCGCGGAGATGCGTGCCGCCCGAAGATCCGGCCCCGATCTCGATGCGGCCGCCGAGCAGCGCCAGCCGTTCACGCATGCCGACGATGCCGAGCCGCCCGCCCCGCATCTGGGGATGGCGCAATTCGCCGATGCCTTTGCCATCGTCGATCACTTCGAGATGCGCTTCGCCCATGCCGTCCTCGAAGAGACGCACGACTAGCCGGCTTGCCTCGGCGTGCTTGATCACATTGGTGATCGCTTCCTGCGCGACGCGGTAGAAGATGATGCCGGTCGATGTCGGCCAGCGATCGGAGGCGGCATCGAGGTCGGCGATCACTTCGAGACCGTCGATCGCATCGAGACGCGTGCGCAGCGCCGCCGCGACACCGAGATCATCGAGTTCGGGCGGGCGAAGATCGGCTATAGCGGCCCTGAGATCGGCAACGGAATGGCGCGCCAATGCAGCGAGCTGGTCGATCTCCGGCTTCAGGGCATGCGCCTCGCCGATGCGGGCCGCAAGGTCTTGCAGGCGGTAGCTGAGGCCGGCGGCCAGTTGCGCCGAGCCGTCGTGAAGATCGAGCGCCACGCGCTGCCGCTCCTGTTCCTGCGCCTGGATCAACTGGGCCACAAGGGCCGCGAGTTCACTTCGCTGCCGCTGGAGATCGCCGAGAAGCGCCTGATTTTCCGCTGCCTGCCGATTGAGATTGTAGGCGTCGGCGAGCTGCCCGGCCACCACCTCCAATGTCTGCCGGTCGTCGGCATCGATGGCGCGGGCTTTCGACGAGCCGATGATCGTCAAACAGAGATCGGAGCCGTCCTGAGAGGCAAACAGGATGGTGTCGCTTTCCGGGCTCGTCGACTTACCCACCGTCAGCTGCACGGGCGCCTCTCCCTGCAATGAGGGGAAAACGAGCCTAGCGAGCGATGCTCCTGCGAAATCTGCAAGCCGGGACAGAACGTCCCGGGCAGCCGTTTCGAATGCCGCGGCATCGAGCAGGTTCTGCACTTCGATGATGAAACGCAGACGTGCCGCTCGCGCTTCCGCGGCCCGGTAAAGGGCTCGCAATTCCGCAACGTTTGGCGAATGCGTCGGACTTGTATCGTGCTCCATGCCCAACAGGACCGCTCCGAAGATGAATGACGCCGGCACGATAGTCATTCCGGCGGGAATGTCATCTATGCCGTTCGGCAGATCGGATCGAAGCCACCCGGCAGATGAGGCGGCAGCTCAGGATACTTAAATTGCTGGTCATGCGGTTGACCGATGCGATGTCCGCCGGAACCGCCACATAGGAAAGTCAAAATGCGTACCATCATTGCTGCCGCTCTCGTTCTCGGTTTCGTTCAGGTCCAGTCGGCCGCGGCGGCTGCCGAAACCGCAGCCTGTGCGCCGACAAGCGAGGCGGAAATCGCCAAGCTCTTCGATCGCTGGAATACCTCGCTTGCGACGCTGAGCCCTCAGGAGGTCGCCAAGAACTACAGCGAAGATTCCGTGCTTCTCGCGACGCTGTCGAACAAACCTCGCCTGACCCAGGCCGAACGGATCGATTATTTCGAACACTTCCTGGCGAATGAGCCCAAGGGCCATGTCGACAGTCGCGACATCAAGATCGGTTGCAACTGGGCCGTCGACCTCGGCACCTACACCTTCACCATGAAGGACGGCTCGAAGGTTCCCGCCCGCTACACCTATACCTATGAGTTCAAGGACGGGAACTGGCTGATCACCTCGCACCACTCCTCGATGATGCCGGAGAAGTAAGGCCTCATGGCTTGCCGGTCCGGCAGGGAGATACCCCATGCGGGGTCTCCTGAGCCTGGCCTGCCGGTCATCTCCCCCACAGCTGTGAGATCGGCCCGACGCACCAGTTTCCCCAAAACAATTGGCATCGCAGTGCGACGAAACGGCGGAGGGTGGCCACGGCACGCCCTCTCCTTATTCTTTGCAAAGCCTGAGTAATCCGCGCCCGAAGCTTTGACGGCTAAGCGGGATCGGGAGTAGCATCCACGCGGCAGCGGCAAGGTGGTCAAAGCGGCCGGCGGTGGAGATGCAATGATGAAACACAGACCTTTCCTCCTGACGTTCGCGGCGCTCGCATTTTGTTCCGCATGGCCGATTTCTGACGCCTTCGCTGCTGCGCAGCCTATCTTCTGGAGCGCTTTACGGCCGGCCGATCAGCCCAAGGCGACGGTGCCGCTGTCGGGTAAGCCGGTGAGCGGTCCGCAGGGCGAAACACTCGCCTGGCACGGCGAGGAACATCCGATCGAATTGACGGGCTTCGTTCTGCCGATCGACCAGGATGGCGATCTTGTCTACGAATTCATGCTGGTGCCTTGGGCCGGAGCCTGCAGCCACATGCCTTCCCCTCCGCCCAACCAACTGGTTCGGGTCGTTCCGCAAGCGCCTTTGCACCTTACAAGAATGTACGAGACCGTCACCGTGACGGGTGCCCTGCAGCCCGGCCTGGATGAGGCGCAATTCTTCATGATCGACGGTAACCGCGTCCTCACCTACGGTTACAGCATGAGCTATGCCCAGGTAGCGACGGCGACGGCCACGACCGATCCCGATCTGCTGTCACTCTCGCCTTTCGGCATTCTGCCTCGCTAAAACGCACATGTGGCGCCACCCCGCGTCTGCGCGGTGAATGACTCCAATCAAAGCAAGGACGTCTCGCGCGCCTAAGGACTTGGGCGCAGTGGATCTCCGTGACATCACTCGGGTCGAGCCCGAGCACAGAGATGAGGGAGAAGAAGGGCTGCAGTGGAAGCGCAAACCGACCCAAAAAAGAAATGCCTGGGCGCAGCCGAAACTGCGCCCGGGCAAAATGCTACCGATCAGACGAGGTCGAAGCGGTCGGCATTCATGACCTTGGTCCAAGCGGCGACGAAGTCCCTGACGAACTTCCCTTTGGCGTCGGCCTGGCCGTAGACTTCGGCGAAGGCGCGAAGCTGCGAGTGCGAGCCGAAGATCAGGTCGACGCGGGTGCCGGTCCACTTGGCAGCGCCGGTCTTGCGGTCGCGGCCTTCATAGACGCCTTCCTTGCCGGCGAGGGGAACCCACTGCGTGCCCATGTCGAGCAGGTTGACGAAGAAGTCGTTCGTCAGCGTCTCGGGACGCGAGGTGAAGACGCCGTGCTCGGGGCTGCCTGCCTTCAGGACGCGCAGACCGCCGACGAGGACGGTCATCTCAGGTCCGGTCAGCGTCAGGAGCTGGGCGCGGTCGACGAGTGCTTCTTCCGGCTTCATGAACTGATGGCGCTTGTCGTTCACGTAGTTGCGGAAGCCGTCGATACGCGGCTCGAGCGCTGCGAAGGAATGCGCGTCGGTCTGGGCTTCGGAGGCATCCATGCGGCCCGGCGTGAAGGGCACGCTGACGGCGTTGCCGCCGGCCGCTGCCGCCTTCTCGACACCTGCTGCACCGGCGAGAACGATCAGGTCGGCGAGCGAGATCTTCTTAGCCCCGGTCTGGGCGGCGTTGAAGTCCTTCTGGATGCCTTCGAGAACGCCGAGCACCTTGGCGAGCTGCGCCGGCTGGTTGGCGTCCCAGTCCTTCTGCGGGGCAAGGCGGATGCGCGCGCCATTGGCGCCGCCGCGCTTGTCGGAGCCGCGGAAGGTCGAGGCTGACGCCCAGGCGGTCGAGACCAGTTCCTGCACGGTGAGGCCGGTGGCGAGAACCTTTTCCTTGAGGTCGGCAATGTCCTTGTCGTCGACGAGCGGATGGTCGACGGCCGGGATCACATCCTGCCAGATCAGGTCTTCGGCCGGAACTTCCGGGCCGAGATAGCGTACCTTCGGTCCCATGTCGCGATGGGTCAGCTTGAACCAGGCGCGGGCGAAAGCGTCGGCAAACTGGTCTGGATTCTCGAGGAAGCGGCGCGAGATCTTCTCGTAGGCCGGATCGAAACGCAGTGCCAGATCGCTCGTCAGCATGGTCGGCAGGTGCCTCTTCGAGGCGTCGTAGGCATCCGGAATGGAGGCTTCGGCGTTCTTGGCCTGCCACTGCTTCGCGCCGGCCGGGCTCGTCGTCAGTTCCCATTCGAAGGCGAAGAGGTTTTCGAAGAAGTAGTTGCTCCACTTGGTTGGCGTCTGCGACCAGGTGACCTCGAGGCCGGCGGTGATGGCATCCTTGCCGACACCGGTGCCGAACGAGCTCTTCCAGCCGAGGCCCTGATCCTCGATCGCGCCGCCTTCCGGCTCGGGGCCGATCAGGGACGGGTCGCCGGCGCCATGCGTCTTGCCGAAGGTGTGGCCGCCGGCGATCAGCGCCACGGTCTCTTCGTCGTTCATCGCCATGCGGGCGAAGGTTTCGCGGATGTCGCGGGCGGAAGACAGCGGATCGGAATTGCCGCCCGGGCCTTCGGGGTTGACATAGATGAGGCCCATCTGCACGGCGCCGAGCGGTTCGGCCAGCTCGCGCTCGCCACTGTAGCGTTCGTCGCCGAGCCAGGTGCCTTCAGGACCCCAGTAGAGTTCTTCCGGCTCCCAGACGTCGGCGCGGCCGCCGGCGAAACCGAAGGTCTTGAAGCCCATGGATTCGAGCGCGACGTTGCCGGTGAGGATCAGAAGGTCGGCCCAGGAGATGCGGTTGCCGTATTTCTGCTTGATCGGCCAGAGCAGGCGGCGGGCCTTGTCGAGGTTGGCATTATCAGGCCAGCTGTTGAGCGGCGCGAAACGCTGCTGGCCCTGGCCGGCGCCACCGCGGCCGTCGGTGATGCGGTAGGTGCCCGCGCTGTGCCAGGCCATGCGGATGAAAAGACCGCCGTAGTGACCGAAATCAGCCGGCCACCAGTCCTGCGAATCCGTCATCAGTGCTTGAAGATCCTTCTTCAGGCCGTCGAGATCGAGCTTCTTGAACTCTTCGGCATAATCGAAGGCCTGGCCCAACGGATCGGCGCGGCCGGAATTGTGATGAAGAATCTGAACGTTCAGCTGGTTCGGCCACCAGTCACGATTCGTCCTGGCAGTCGGAGCCTTATGCGTATGTGCAACAGGACATTTGCCTGCGCTGTCAGTGGGGTTGTCCATGATCGTCTCCTTCATTGCTTGATTTGTCTGCCCGTCGAAAAAGATGAGCCGAGCCGGCGCCCGCTCTCTCCCCTGCAGTCTTCATATCGGAAGCGTTTAATAATTTTAAGTTGGATTTACTGATCGTTGCGATAAGCTGAGCTTATGAAGAATCTTACCCTGAAACAGCTGCGTTATTTTGAAGCCCTGGCAAGGGATGGCCGCTTCCGACGTGCTGCCGACGCCTGTGCCATCTCCCAGCCTGCGCTCTCAATGCAGATCAAAGAACTTGAGCAAGAGTTGGGCAACGAGCTCTTCGAGCGCAGTGCGCGCGAGGTGAAGCTCACTCCGTTCGGCCAGACCTTCGCGCTGCGGGTCCGCGATATCCTGCGCGCCGTCGACGAGCTTGGGGAGCTGGCGCGCGCCTCGCGCAATTCCTTCCTGACGCGGCTGCGCATCGGCATCATACCGACGATCGCACCTTATCTGCTGCCTGTCATCATCAACGACCTGAACAGGACCTTCGCCGGCATCCAGATCGAGGTGCGCGAGACGCAGACGGCGAAGCTGGTTCAGGAACTGGCGCAGGGTCAGCTGGATATGGCGATCGTTGCGCTGCCGGTGTCGGAACCCTCCCTCACGGAACTCGAGCTCTTCAAGGAAGAGTTCGTGCTGGTCAGGCGACATGAGGACGAGGGCAAACCGGTGCCGGAACGCGAGGCGCTGCGCGAAATGCGGTTGCTGCTGCTCGAGGAAGGCCACTGTTTCCGCGATCAGGCCCTGTCTTTCTGCAAGATAGGGGCGGCTCGGCCCCGCGAAGTCATGGAAGGCAGTTCGCTTTCCACTCTGGTGCAGATGGTCAGTGCCGGCATCGGCATCACCTTGATTCCGGAGATGGCCGTTCCGGTGGAAACACGCTCGGCGCGTGTGTCGATTTCCCGATTCCCGTCTCCGCAGCCGTCGCGCACGATTGGCATGGTCTGGCGCAATTCGACACCGATGGCCAAACAGCTGCTGCAGGTTTCCGAGGCGGTCCGCCGGTCGGCCGAGACGATGCGCGAACAGTCTATCGTCCGCTGATGGGCCGGGCGGCTCGCTTCAGGGCCGCCGCTTGAATGTATGCTCGGCTGCCGGAAACTGTCGCGACCGGACTTCGTCCGCATAAGCAGCGGCGGCCGCCGCGATCCTCTTGCCCAGTTCGTCGTAGCGCTTGACGAAACGCGGGGTGAAATCGTTGAAGAGCCCGAGAATGTCGTCGGAGACCAGAACCTGGCCGTCGCAGGCCGAAGAGGCGCCGATACCGATGCTCGGTATGTGCATGGCGGCCGTTACCTCGCGGGCGAGCGGCTCCACCGTGCCCTCGATGACGACTGCAAAGGCGCCCGAGCCGCCGATGGCGTGTGCGTCGCGCCGGATCTTCGACGTCTCGTGTTCGGAATGGCCGACGGAACGATAGCCACCTGCGGTCTGGACCTGCTGCGGCATCAGACCGATATGCCCCATGACCGGGACACCCCGCTTCGTCAGAAAGGCGATGGTCTCGGCCATCTCCTCGCCGCCCTCCAGCTTGACGGCATCGCAGCCGGTTTCCTGCAGGATTCGGACGGCATTGCGGAAGGCGACCTCTTTCGATTCCTGATAACTGCCGAACGGCATGTCGACGACGACGCAGGCCTTGCCGACGCCGCGCATCACCGCCTTGCCGTGCGCGATCATCATGTCGAGCGTGACGCCGATGGTGGTCTCCATGCCGTAGAGCACCATGCCGAGTGAATCCCCGACCAGCAGGAGATCGCAATGCTCATCGAGCAGCCGCGCCATCGGCGTCGTATAGGCGGTCAGGCAGACGATCGGCTTGCCGCCCTTCATCGCCAAGATCCGGGCTGGCGTAAGGCGCTTCTGAATTCCGGCGGCGCTCATCTGGCCACTCCCTTTCCCGGCAAGCTCCGCCCGCCGATAATGCGGTTGCCCCCGGCGACCCTGTTGCCCCCGGCAATCCTGTTGTCACCGATAACCCTGTTGTCGAGAAGCCGTGTCGAGCCGACCCGAACGAAGAGTGCGATGACGACGGGTTCCGCAATCGACGTGACCGGCTGCAGTGTCGAGGCATCCCTGACGGCGACGACCTCCGGCTTTGCCAGAGGCTCGCGATTGAGAAACGCCGTGAGCTTGGCCTCGAGCTTCCCCGGATCGGTAAGGCCGCCGGCGACCAGACGCTCCGCCTCGTCGAGGGTCTGAGGAACGATTACGGCGGCACGCCGCTCCGCTGCGCTGAGATAGACGTTGCGCGACGACAAGGCGAGGCCGTCGGCGTCCCTGACCGTCGGCACCGATATTACCCGCACCGGCACGGCCAGATCGTCCACCATGCGCTTGATGATGACGACTTGCTGGTAATCCTTCTCTCCGAAATAGGCGGTCTGCGGCTGCACGATGTTGAAAAGCTTGCAGACGACAGTGGCGACGCCGGCAAAATGCCCGGGGCGTACCGCCCCCTCGAGTTCGCAGCCGAGATCGGGAACGTCGACGACAGTCAGCATCGGGCGGGGATACATGTCCTCGACGCCAGGCGAAAAGAGGAAATTGACGCCGGCCTGTTTCAGCATGGCGGCATCGCGTTCCAGATCGCGCGGATATTTGCTGAGGTCTTCCGCCGGGGCGAACTGCAGTGGATTGACGAAAATCGAGACGACGACGATGTCGTTCTCAGCGCGCGCACGCGCGACGAGCTCCATATGACCGGCATGGAGATAGCCCATCGTCGGAACGAGGCCGACGGTTCGCCCCTGCCGCTTCAGTGCATCGAGCGTGTGGCGCAGCTCGTCAATACTCGAGAAAACCCGCATATATCCTCCCCGCGGCCGGTCACTCCATCTTGGGCGCGGATATGAAGTGTAATCGATGTGACAGGTCAATGCATATTTCTCGATAAAAACGATTAGATGCAACGGCAGCCGATGACACCAGGCGATATCGACCCCGGAAACGCCATTTCACCACACGGGCTCCCATACCGCTCCTCACCGGCTTGCAGTGGAACCGACGATGTGCGACTTCCGTTACTCGCCCTGTCCGTCAAGATACCATCACAGTCGGTCGCTATGGACGTTACATGGAGGACGCATGGACAAGCCCTGGAAGATCAGCCGCGGACCGATTGCGGCAACCGAGCTCGACGTGGAGAAGGCAAACGCGATCAACATGCTGTTGATCCGGCCGGTCGGCGTCCTTCCGGCCAAGTCGGGAGATCCGATCCGTCCCTTTGCCGTCGGTCTTTTCAACGAGCTCCGTCCGCTCCTGAAGCCCGATGCCGGCGTCACGACCCTGCGGCGAGCGACCGCGGCCTATGTCCACTGCCGGCGCTACTATTTCGCCAGCGCCCAGCCCGATTCCATGCGCCATAGCCTTGACGGCGAACCCGTCGAGCCACTGTCACCCGAAGACCGGCTGGTCGCGCAAAAACGTTTCCTGAGTCTCAAACAGATCAGCGGCAAAGCCGACGCACCAGAGCAGGCAGCACCGGTTCCCGCTCCCCTGTTGAGCAAAAGCGAACAGATCCGCGCGGCCCTCCTCGGCAAAAGGAACGCCGTCAGCTAGAGCACCCCATATCTGGCTGCAGTCATTGCGCGTTTTTGCGCAAGGCGATCCTACGAGATCGATAGAACAGTATCGTATTCCGCGGCGAATAATATCTGTGTGCGGCCGGCGGCCGCGGTTTCCTCCACCATCGCCGCGTTCTGTTGGGTTACCGAATTGGGCAGGGCGCAGGCCAACACGCGGACCTATCGCGACGCAGCTTGAGCGCATTCGGGGTCGGGGGCGCGGAAAACGCGCCCCCGACCGAAGCCCGGCCGAAGGGGAGGGGGCAATCGGCCGGGTCAGTTCAGCGCGGCTTCGCCTGACGTGATCCGCTGTTCGTCTGCGGCGAACAAGTGAACCGCATCGTGGATCGGCGCAATCCTCAGCACCTCGCCGGGTGCCGCCCTGATCCGTTCCCGGAAGACGCAGGTCAGCGTCTGCGTTCCCAGCCGGACGATGACCAGCGTCTCAGAACCCGTGGGCTCGACGACCACCGTCGTGACCGCGATCCCGCCAGGGTCCAACTGGATATGCTCGGGACGAATGCCGTAGGTCACGGCTGCGGGCGGACGTCGCTCGCTCGGCAGCAGCAGGCCGTCGGCAGTTCGAAACCCGTCTTCCGTCATCTTGCCCGCGATGAAATTCATCGCCGGGGAGCCGATGAAGCCGGCAACGAAAAGGTTGTTCGGACGATCGTACAATTCCAGCGGAGAGCCTGACTGCTCGATCAGCCCATCCTTCATGACGACGATCTTGTCGGCCATGGTCATGGCTTCGATCTGATCATGGGTGACATAGATGGTCGTCGTCTGCAGCCGTTGATGCAGTTCCTTGATCTCCGAGCGCATCTGCACCCTGAGTTTGGCGTCGAGGTTCGACAAAGGCTCGTCGAACAGGAAGACGGCCGGATCCCGCACGATTGCCCGCCCCATCGCCACCCGCTGCCTCTGGCCGCCGGACAGCTGTTTCGGATATCTTTCCAGAAGGCTCTCGAGACCGAGGATCTTGGCGGCATTGCCGACCCGCTGGTCGATCTCCGTCCTTGGCATTCGTTTCAGCCGCAACGAAAAGCCCATGTTCTTCGCGACGGTCATGTGCGGGTAGAGCGCGTAATTCTGGAACACCATGGCGATATCCCGATCCTTGGGCGCAAGCTCGTTGACGATATGCTTGCCGATCTGAATCTGCCCTGAAGTGATGCCCTCGAGACCTGCGATCATTCGCAGAAGCGTGGATTTGCCGCAGCCCGAGGGGCCGACCAGCACGACGAACTCGCCGTCGCCGATGTCGACCGATACGCCTTTGATGGCTTTGAACGCACCGTAGTCCTTGCGCGCATTGTTGACCGAAACATGGGCCATAACAGTCCTCCCGAAATTGCCGTCAAAGTCCGTTCAGGACATTTCTCAAATAATCGAGCCCGAAGCGCTCGCCCTCTTTTCGCGCGGCTAAGTCCTTGCCTGGCCAGCCATAGGCGGCATCCTCGTGTTCTATGGACAGCGTGCCATCGAAGCCGGAGCCACGCGCCTGGCGCAGGAACCTCGGCCAATCGATGAGGCCGAGCCCGGGCAGCTTGTATTGCCACCAGCCTTTGCCGTGATAGCCGACAGCCTGCAGTATCTCCGGATCGATGGCCGTGTCCTTGGCATGAAGGATGGCAATGCGATCCTTCACCGCCTCCATCGCCTGATAGGGATCGACGCCGATGCGGATGAGGTGCGAGGGATCGAATTCCAGGCCGAAGCGGGGATTGTCGATCCGCCGAAAAAGCTCCTGCCACCCTTTCGGTGTCGTGCCGATGAAATTGTCCTTCGGACCCGGCCAGTTCTCGATCGCGAAGGTGAGGCCGCTCGATTGCGTCTGCGCAATCAGCCGGTTTGCGAATTCGGCGAAGTCATCATAATTGGCTTCGTCGCTGGCCGTGTCGTCACGGCCCGGGAAGATCACGAAGATCGGAACGTCCGCTTCTCCAATCGCACTGGCAAATTCGGTGGTCTTTGCTCGAAGTTCCTGGCGTCTTGTCCGGTCGGCATCGAGCTGGTTGCCGAAATAGGTGATCGACGACACGAAGAGGCCGCGGCCGCGTGCAAGCGCGACGGCGCCCGTCACCTGGTCGGGTGTCTTGATATGGCCGCCGACATCGATCTCGATTGCGTCGAAACCGGCCGACGCGGCGAAATCCACGACTTCTTCCAGGGGACGATCACTGAATGTCGAGGTGTAAAAGCCGATCTTCACCAAAGTTCTCCGATCTTCACCAAAATCCCTGGGGCCTAGCTGGCCGTTTCAATTGTTCAGGCGATCCATATTCTTGAGTGGCGAACGTGTGCGTTGAGCAGCATCGGCCGATGCGAGCATCAGGGCCGCCGCCATCGGCATGACCGCCGCCCCCATGGCCGAAGCATCCTCTCCGAGCGAGGCACGGTGAAGCGAGGGAAGGTTGGTGTCCTCGGCGTCGAGATGCTCGTGCACATACCGCAGCAGCTCGTCGACGATACGGATCGGCAGCCGGCCGCCGACAAGGACGGCATCGGGATCGACGATCATGCCGATATGCTTGACGGCGACGGCCAGATGCGCGCTCATTTCCTTCAGCCACTGTGAAACCAGGCGCCTGCCCTGTGCATCCAGCGTCAGCAGATCGTGGGGAACGCTGACCTCGACGCCGTGCCGGGCAAGAAAATCATAGAGGAAAAACAGCGAGAATATCTCGCCGAGAAGCTGGACCTTGTGTGCCTTCTCGTCCCGGTCATCGGCAATTGGGAGCCAGCCGATCTCGCCGCTGAGGCCCATGGCGCCGCGATGACCGTTGCCGTCAAGCACCAGGCCTCCGCCCGGGCAGGCATTGATGGCGATGTAGAAGAAGCTGCTGCTTTCAGCACCCAATCCGTAATCGAGTTCGGCAAGGGCCGCGGCATTGGCTTCGTTTTCGATGAAGACAGGATGCTGCGTCAGGTTCTCCAAAGCAGCGCGCACATCGAATGAAGTCCATTCCTGATAGGTGTCGGGCTTGCCGAGGAGCGAAATCTCGCCGAGCCAATCCGGCATGGCGAGACCGATACCGGCCAGGCGCGCGTCGTCGATCAGGCGGCTGCGCTGGAAATGCGAAATCGCATCGGCGGTGAGCTGCAGGAATTCCGCCGGCAGGATGAAGCGCTTTTCGTGATGCACGCGGGCACGGACATTGCCGACGGCATCAACGGCCAAGATCGTCAGATGGTCGCGATCGATGTTGATGCCGATGGCAAAACAGGCATCCGGATTGATCTCGAGTTCGATTGCCGGCTGGCCGCGCAGGCCGTGTCGCCGGCGGGCTTCCATGATCAGGCCTTCGTCCAGCAGGCGATCGACGATCCGGGCGATCGCCGGTTTGGTAAAACCCGTCCGCCTGGCGATTTCGGCGCGCGAAATCGGCGCCTGGCGATGGATGCAGCGCAGGACGACCGCCCTGTTATGCTCGCCGGCATCTTCGACATTGGCGCCGGTCAGATCCGGGGACAGCCTGGCGCCGAGTGTCTGGTTCATCGGGTCAAATCCTTCATCGCGCATGGAGACAGAACCGACCCTCATCCCTTGACGGCGCCGCTGGTCATCGCGCCGAGGATCAGCCGCTGCAGCGACAGAAAGGCCACGATCGCCGGAACGACCGAGATCAGGCAGGCGGCGGCAAGCAGTTGAATGGACGAGTCGGTTTGCATGCCGCGGAAGTTAAAGATTCCGACGCCGATCGGCATCAGGTCATTTTTCGTGAGCAGCAGGAAAGGCACCAGGAATTGCGACCAGCCGGCAATTACCGTGATGATGAAGACCGAGGCGATGCCCGGCGCCGACAACGGCAGGATGATGCGCCAGAACACCGAAAACCTGTTGCAGCCGTCGATCATGGCGGCTTCGTCGAGGCTGCGCGGGATGCCGTCGACCGTGCTCTTCAAGAGCCATGTCGCCAGCGGAACGCCGAGCGCGATATAGACCATGACGACGGCAAAATGCGTATCCAGCAGGCCGAGCCGGTTCATGTAGCGGTAGAGTGGCACCATGATGACAAGCGGCGAGATCATCTGGAAGAGAAGCAGCGCCATCATCGACAGGCCTTTGCCGCGGAATTGAAACCGGGAAAAGGCGTAGGCTGCGGGCAATGCCACGATCAGCACGCCGAAGCCGCTCAAGGCTGCAAGCTTGAGGCCGTTCCAGAGATAGAGCGGAAAATAGCTGTTGTTCAGGACGGTGATGAAATTGTCGATGGTGGGATTGTTCGGAATATACCGCGCCACGCCGCGATAGATCTCGCGCTTGTCACGCATCGCCATCGACAAGAGATAGGTGAGGGGCCCGGCGAAGAATACGAACATCGCCAGCATGAACAGATAGCTGAAGAAATCGCCGAGCCGCGTTCCTGTCCGTCCGCTCATTGCTCTTCCTCCTTCGGCAGGAATGACGCGTAGACGAAGGCAAGTCCGAGGCTGATGATCAACATAAGCACGGAAAGCACGCTGCCGCCGGAGAGGTCGTAGTTTCTGAAGACGATATTGAAGACGTAGAGCGAGATCACCTCGGTCGCGCGCCCCGGTCCGCCGCCTGTCAGCGTGATGATCGCATCGAAAGTATTCACGGTCTGGATGGTGATGAGGATCATGTTGACGAGGATTGCGGCGCGCAGCTGCGGAAGCGTGACGAAGAAGAACTGCTGCGATGCGGTTGCGCCGTCCACCTCCGCCGCTTCGTAGAGCGAGGGATCGATCGCCTTCAGTGCCGCATACATGACGACCATCGAAAAGGCCGTGCCGCGCCAGATGTTCGATATCAGCGTCGACCATGGCGCCATGGCCGGATCGGAAAGCCAGGCGACAACAGGCAGATGCATCAGCCGCAATATGCTGTTCAGCGCGCCGTAAGGCGCTTCGGAAAAGAGCATCTGCCAGATGATGCCGCCGGCAATACCCGGCACGACCCAGGCGACGAGCGCTGTCGTCCTCAGGATGGTGGTGCCGAACAGGCCGCGCTTTTCGCCGCGAATGACCGTGACGGCGACCGCAAGGCCCAGGATCTGCTGGCCGATCACGCTGCCGCCGACGAAGATCAGGGTTGCCCAGAGAATGTCGGGCAGCTGCGGCGAGCTCAGCGCATTGGTGATCGACCCGAGCGTATATTCCTGATTGTCGCCGATCAGCGTCGCATTGGTGAAGGAGAGTCGGAAAACGTCGATGACGGGATAGAGGTAGAAGATGCCGATGACGACGATCACGGGCATGATCCAGGGCAGGGGCGCGCCGGCGAAACGACGCATGAACGTTCTGCTTTGAGGCGGGCTGTCAGCCTCGATGGCAATGGGGCTCATTGGGCCTCTCTGTCCGGGTTGGCAATGTCGACGGCGCCTGAGGGCAGGCGCCGTCGCGATTGGAAGCGTCACGGACGCCCGGCACTACAGCCGCTTGTAGGCCTCCAATGCGGCGTTGAAGGCGGCATTCAAAGCGTCTTCCGGCGTCTTGGTCCCCGAGAGCACGTCGCCCATCATGATCTGGATCTGGTTGGAGATCTCGGGATAGATCGGTACGCCGGGGCGCGCCTGGCCGTCGACCAGAGCCTTGGCGAAGGTCTTGTTGGCTTCGGTGGAGAAGACCTCATACTTGTCGAAGAGCGATTTTCTGGTCGGCAGCTGCTGCTGCAGCGCATTTGCCGGCCCCATATAGACCTCGCGTGCGAGGTTTGCGCACATCTCGATCTTGTCCTTGTCCTTGCTGAAGGAGGCGATCGTCCAGCCGCCCGTGCCGGTCGAGAGTTGATCGGCCGCGGGGCCGGGGATCGGTGAGAAGGTCCAATTCTTGAACTCGTCTTCTTCAAGCGTCGTCTTCAGCTGCGCATATTGCCAGTTGCCGCCGATGAAGAGCGCCGTCGTTCCCGCTGCCGCCGCAGCATTCATGTCGTCATAATTCGCGATCGTGGTGACGCGTTTGGGCGCGGCGCCGGAATCGACGAGATCCTTGAAATAATTCAGCGCCTTCAGGAATTTCTCCTTGTTCTCGCCTTCGCCGAACACAGGCTTGCCGCTATCGTCGACGAGCTTGCCGCCCAGCGCCCAATAGTTCGCCAGCCAGTCGAAGGTCGTACCTTCCCAGCGTCCGCCGTTGAAGAGAACGCCTTCCATGCCTTCCTTGGTGGAGGCGAGCGCAGCCTTTTTCAGGTCGTCCCAGGTCTGCGGCGCATCTGATACAATCGACTTGTTGCGGTAGAGCACACGAAGATCGGTATCCCACCACCATGCGCGGACCGTCTGGTCCTTATCGGTGATGCCGCTGCGGATGAAGGGGAAGAGGTCGTCCACTTCCTCCTTCGAAAAATACGGCGTGAAGTCCGCCAGCACGTGATTGACCATGAACTGCGAGAGCACGAAGGAGTCGACCGCGGCGCAGTCGGGCGCGTTGCCGGCCTTGGCCTGCTCCAGCATCTTGGCCTGTTCCGTGCCGATATCCGACGACATGAACTGCATCTGCAATTTCCAGTCGGGATGCTTCTTGATGAAATCGACGAAGAGCTTCTGATAGCCCTCGGCGATGGCCGGATCCGAATTGTTCGGACTATCGTTCGTCAGGCGGACGACGAGGGATTTTGGCGCATCGGCAAGGCCGATCCTGTCCTTGGTGGCAAGTTCCTGGGCAAATGACGTGGATGCTGAAAATAACATTGTGCTCAGCGCAAATGCGCTGACGGTGGCGCTCTTCATGATGGGTCTCCTCCCCATTTGAACGAATACAGCCTGGCGGTCGGTTGACCTCTCCTCAATTCCGTGCTGCATTAATTAGATTAAGTTACTTTGATTTGATGTCAAGCCACAGCTTGGAAGGCCAGAGCCTGGGAGGTTGAGATGCTGGCGACAATCAACAGCAGCTAGCGCATAATTTCCGAAAATCGAGATCGATTTCTGGAAAAGGATCCGCGCCATTAAAGCGATGGAGCGTGCTGTCGGGCGCATGGCGCATCGACCGAAATTTTCCTGAAGAAGAGGACGAGGCGATCGCGGATGGCCGCGATGGCAGGAGTGCGATTTTGCCCGGCCGCGCTGCCGGAATCAGCTCTGACACACCCGCGTCCGATAGGACGCGCCAAGGGAGGATAAGATGCGTTTACTCATTCTCGGTACCGGCGGCATGGCCAACCAGCATGCCGCCAACTTCAAGGCGATCGAAGGCGTCAGCGTCGTGGGCGGCGTCGACGTCGTCCCGGAAAGGCTCGCCGCCTTCTGCCCCGAACATGGCATCGCCAACCATTTCACGTCTCTCGAAGAGGCGCTCGCCTGGGGCGAGTTCGATGCGGTGGCGAACGTCACGCCTGATAGCATCCACCACCCGACGACGCTTGAGGCGATCGCCGCCGGCAAGCATGTCTTCTGCGAAAAGCCGCTCGCCACCGATGCGGTCAAGGCGATGGAGATGACCGAGGCGATCGAACGATCGGGCAAGGTCGGCATGGTCAATTTCACCTATCGCAACTCGCCCGCCCTCCAAAAAGGCCGGCAGATGGTGCTCGCCGGCGAAATAGGGGACGTGCGCCACGTCGAGGCGTCCCATCTGCAAAGCTGGCTGGTCGGCCGTCACTGGGGCGATTGGAAGAGCGAAAGCAAATGGCTGTGGCGGCTGAGCAAGAAGCATGGATCGAACGGCGCGCTCGGCGATATCGGCATCCATATCGTCGATTTCGCCTCCTACGGTTCCGGCCTCGACGTCGCCCATGTCTTCGCGCGACTGAAAACCTTCGACAAGGCGCCGGGGCACAAGATCGGCGAATATGATCTAGACGCCAATGATAGCTTCACGATGAATGTCGATTTCACCAATGGCGCGATCGGAACGATCCAGGCGACGCGCACGGCGGCCGGGCAGATGGATCAGCTGCGCCTCCGGGTCTATGGCGAAACCGGCTCGATCGAGATGATTTACGATACCGGAAAGTCGACGCTTCGCGCCTGCCTCGGCGAAGACGTGCACACGGCGACCTGGCGCGACGTGCCGTTCGATCCGGTCGAGACGAATTACCAGCGTTTCGTCCAAGCCGTGCGGGCGGGCAGGACGCAGGAACCGTCCTTCCGCCGCGCCGCCAATATCCAGAAAGTCCTGGATAAGGCGCTGGCCTCCGATCTTAGCCACACCGATGAAGCGCTCGGCTGAGCCGGCTCTCAAGCGGAAGCCGGCGGCAGCAGCAAAGTGTTGAGGAAGGGCAGGAGGGCAGCCCCCAGCGCAACGCCGCCGCCGCTGAAGCTCGCCGGTTTCATCGGCGAAATCCAGGGTGTCAGCAACGGTCTCGTGGAGGTGTCGCGGCGCTCGATCGAAAGCTGATGGATCAGCGCTTCGATCACGCCCTGCGGCAGATCGCTGCCGATCAAGACGACGCTCGGGGCAAGGAAGCCGGCCATGGCGATGATCGGATCGAGCAGATGGCCGGCGGCTTCCCGTATCCATTGCGACAGCGATGGCGAGGAGATTTCCTCGCCCTTCAGCAGGCGGGTGAAGTCCTGGTCGCCGATCCGCGATCGCAGTGACTCGAAACCGACGACGGTGTTCAGCTGAACATTGTCCGGGCCGGTCAACATTTCGCCGATGCTGCCCGCCCTGCCATGCACGCCGGAATAAGGAATGCCGCGAATGAGAAAACCGGCCTGAATGTCGTCATCGATGATGATCATCGCCAGTCCGCCTTCCCTGGCGGAGCTGCCGATCGTGCGTTCGGCGAGAAGGCTCGCCGTGCACTCGTTCTCGACATAGGGATGCGCGATCGTCGACATGGCGGCGATTTGATCGCTTTGTTCGTCCGTCCAGTCGTTGGCGGCGATGCCAAGGCCGATGATCGGCAATATCGCGTGGCGATCGACCATGTCCCTGACGGCCGCGTGCACCAGCTTGACCTTGTCTGCTGGATCCAGGCCGAAATAGACCCTGTCATGCACCTGGCCGCTAAGATCGATGAGGACGATCTCACCGCGCCTGTGGCGAAGCTTGACGCCGATCGAGAAAGCGCCTTCCGGGCGCAGGGCAAATTCGCTCGCAGTCGCTCCGCCGCCGGAACCGTGGCGGCGGTTGGAGGTGACCAGCTTCTCCTCGGCCAATCGGCGGAGAATATTGGTAATGCCCGGGCCGGTCAGGCCGCAATGCCGGCCAAGCTCCATCCGCGTCAGCGGACCATGGCGGCGGATGGCTTCCAGGATGACGCGAATGTTTCGATCGGCGATTTCACCGGATCGCAGACCGACTGTTTTGGCACGCGGGGCGCCCGTGTCCTGGGTTTGAAGCCGACGCGGCCCTGATCGAAGATACCGCATGGTCGCCGTCCTTAGAGCTACATGAAGCTTGTGTATCACTCCTGCGTCCACCGCAATGAATTTCTTACGGGCTTGACGGGAAATCAAAGTTACTTAATCTAAAGCTCTCGGAATTGCTTGGAGGAGGAGACCGGGCAAATCGCGATGCCGGTCGCACCATCTTCATCTCCCAAACTATGACCACGGATTGTCGCCGTCGATTTTCAACAGGATAAGCCATGCCTCTGACCATTGCCCAGCGTCTCGATCGCCTGAAAGTCCGCATTGCCGAGCTCGCTCATTGGCGGGATCGACACAGTGCTGCGATCGACGGCTGGACCTTCGAGGGCGAGCCGATCGCACATCACCAGGATTGGCCGCACCGCCAGGGGGTGGTGCATTTTGCTGCAACCGCCGAGGTACCCGAAGCGTGGCCTCTCGACGATATTCGCCTGCAGCTCGATCTCGGTGGCGAGAGCCTGATTACGCTGAGCTATCCCGACGGCGAGACGGAAACATTCGGTCTCGATCCCTATCATCAGGAATTCCCGCTGAAGGGCCGCCGCTTTTCAATCGCAACGGAAACCGTCGCCCGTTTTCCGTTCGGCGAGCCCAATCGCGCTCCGCGGCTCAACAAGGCCCGGTTTATTTGGCTCGACGGTCCCGCTCACCGTCTGCATCTTTTGTTGAAGCAGGTTGCCGAGGCGATCGAGGTGCTCGGCGAGCATGAAGTCGTGCCGCATCTGATGGATGCCGCCGAGGATGCGCTGCGCAGCCTCGACTGGCCGTCGGATACGGCGGCTTACATCTCCCGCACGTCAGGCGCGGTCATGCAGCAGAAAATCTGGGAACTGCCGGAGCTTGAAGCTAATCCGGCGGGCCTCACGGACGAGCAAAGCGCTTCGGCAGCCGTGGCCTTCGAGGCTCTGACGGCGCGGCTGAAGGAGCTGCAGAAGCGCTTTCCGCCGAATGGAGAACTGCTGCTCACGGGGCATGCGCATATCGATCTCGCCTGGCTCTGGCCCTATCGCGAGACGCGGCGGAAAATGCGACGCACTTTCAATACGGCGCTGTCGCTGATGGAGCGCTCCGATGATTTCCGTTTCAATCAATCGACCGCCCATTATTACGCGCAGATGGAAGAGGAAGACCCGGACCTTCTCGAGCGCATCAAGCAGAAGGTCGCCGAAGGTAAGTGGGAAACCGTCGGCGGCATGTGGGTGGAACCCGATACGAACATGCCGACCGGCGAAAGTCTCGCCCGTCAGGTTCTCTACGGCCAGCGTTATTTCGAGAAGACCTTCGGCACGCGCCATACGGTCTGCTGGCTGCCGGATTGCTTCGGCTTCTCCGGCGCCCTGCCGCAGATCCTGAGACAGGGCGGCATCGACAGCTTCTTCACGATCAAGGTCAATTGGAGCGAGACCAACCATATTCCCTCCGATCTCTTCTGGTGGAAGGGGCTCGACGGCAGCCGGGTGCTGACCCATACGTTCGACAATCCGATGCAGGGTTACAACGGCTTCGTTCAGCCCGATTGCTTCGTGCCGACATGGAAGAATTTCCGCGGCAAGACGCAGCACGATACGTCGCTTCTGGCCGTCGGCTACGGCGACGGCGGCGGCGGCGTCACGCCGGAAATGGTCGAGCGCGAAGTGCAGCTGCGCGATTTCCCAGCGATCCCGCAGGCACGCTGGGGCACCGTCAAAAGCTATTACGAGCAGGCGCACCGCACTGCCGGGGAAAAGACCCTTCCCGTGTGGGACGGTGAAATCTATCTCGAACTGCACCGCGCCACGCTGACGTCGCAAAGCGGCGTCAAGCGCAAGCATCGCCAGGCCGAACGTGCGCTGATCACCGCGGAAACCATCGCTTCACTGGCGCATATGCTCGGAGCAGGCCGGCCCCAAAGCCTCGAAGCCGATTGGCGCGTAGTGTTGAAGAACGAATTTCACGACATTCTGCCGGGCTCGAGCATCCGGGAAGTCTATCAGGATGCCGAGCAGGAACTGGGCGGGGTCATCGACCATGCCAAGGCCGAGCAGGCAAAGTCATTGCAGGCGCTGTCGGCCAATCTGCCGAAGGGCGGGGTTGGAGACGCCCTCGTCGTCGTCAATCCGTCTCTTGCGGCCAGGCCGCTCAGCACAACGCTCTCCGATGGCACGGTCGTCGCGGCCGCCGATCTCGTCGCCCCCTTGTCCGTCGCGGTCTTCGACAAGCGTGCGCTCAAGCCGGCGGGCGGGCTGAGGGCAGGCTCCGACCGTCTCGAAAACGACCACATCTCCGTCGCCATCGGCGGGGACGGCGCGGTTGTCAGTCTCATCCACAAGGCAACGGGCCGGGAAGCGATCGACGGCTCGGCAAATCAGCTCTGGGTCTATCCGGCCGACAAGCCGCGCAATTGGGACGCCTGGGACATCGATGCCGATTATGCCGAAAAGGCCATTCGCCTCGATGCGCCGGAGAGCATCGCCCTCGTCGAAGAAGGCCCGCACCGCGCAGCGATCCGCGTCATTTACCGCTACCGGAATTCAAGCGTCACGCAGACCTATGTGCTGACGGCCAACGCCCGGCGGCTCGATATCGAAATGACGATCGACTGGCACGACCGCCGCACCCTTCTGCGTACGCTGAACCCGGTCGCCGTCCAGGCCCGGAAGGCGACGTTCGAATGCGCTTTCGGCGTCGTCGAGCGGGCAACCCATACGAACACCTCCTGGGAACAGGCGATGTTCGAGGCTGTCGCCCATCGCTTCGTCGATATCAGCGAGCCGGGCTTCGGCGTCGCGCTGCTCAACAATGCCAAATATGGCCATAGCGCCCGCGGCAATGTGATCGGCATGAGCCTGGTGCGCGGGCCGATCTATCCGGATCCGCTGGCCGATGAAGGTGAGCAGAGCTTTACCTATGCGCTGATGCCGCATGAGGGTGCCTGGCATGAAGGCGGTGTTCTCGACGAGGCGATCGATCTCAATCAGCCGCTCGTCGCGGCCGAAGCCAGCGGCCTCTCCGCCGGCACTTTCGCGCCGCTTACCGTCAACGGCACACCCGTCGCTTTCTCGGGCCTGAAGCCGGCGGAAGAAGGCGATGGCCTCATCCTGCGCCTCTACGAACCGGCCGGCCGGCGCGGCCGGCTCTCCCTCGGCCTGCCTTCCGGATGGGCGGCATCGCAGCCGCTGAACATTCTCGAAGAGCCGATGGAGCGGATTGGACCTGCCGACATCATACCGTTCGAAGTCAGGACCTGGAGGCTGCAAAAAGCCTGACGCCGCTTGCCTGGGAGATCACGCTCCGCCGCTTCGTTTGCGGCGGAGCAGTTACCGGGCGCAGCCCGTACAACCGGGCTGGTCGCCAGCGATGTCCGCTTTCGGCATTCATTATCCCGATCGCGCAGACAAGTACCAAGCGCGGCGAAAATGGAACTTTTTATTAGTTTCTTATCGGCTGTTAGTCGGCTGTGGCCACGACAAAAAGACTCCCCTCGAAAGCGAAGGTGATCTCGGAACGTCGGTCGCATAGGTGGCGATCGAATGAAGTCGATCACCCATTCCGTAGCCGGCAGGGGATATGAGGACTCCTGTTTGCGCTAAGCAGGAACTGACACATGCCCGCAAGTATTTTTTCGCGCATCAGCACCAAACTGGCCATGCTTTCCGCCATCGGCATTTTGCTGGTTGCGGTTATGCTCCTTACCGTCTGGCAGGGAGGCCAGCATGTCGCTCAGCGCGCGAAATACCGGGACGAGCAGTTGATCGTCTCGCGCGATCTGGTCGATGCCAAGGCGTCGTTGCGCGGCCTGCAGGTCGGCGTGCGTGATCTGCGTCTCGCCACTTCCACGGATGAGATCGCCAAGGCAGCCGACTACATCGCCGCACGCCATCACTCCGTTATGAAATATCTGGACGATGCCATGGAGGGGTTGCGATTGCAGGTCAACAGGGACCGGATCGTGAAGCTCAAGGCGTTGGGCGACAGGCTTTATGCCGCCACCGACGATATGGCCGAAATCGTCAAGGCAAAGCTTGCCCTCAAGGCCGGCGATCCTTCGCTTAACGCAAAGGAGAAGGACGTTCAGGTAAAATTGTTGGCAATTTCAGACGAGACAGCCCAGCTGATCGATGAAGGGGTGGACGCCGCAAAGGCGATGGCGACAAAGGCTGAGGAAGAGGCGGATGCCGGCGCTCTTCTCGTTCTAAGCCTCAATCTTGGCATCGGCCTGCTGACCATCGCCACGCTGATCGGCGCTGCGGTCTTTGGCGCTCGCGTGATTGCAAAGCCGATCGGCCGGATTACCGCAAGCATGAGCAAGCTTGCAGAGGGCAATCTCGCTGCCGAAATCCCCTTCTCCAATCGGCGCGACGAAATCGGCCAGATGGCCCGCGCCGTCGAGATCTTCAAGCAAAACGGCATCAAGGTGCGTGAGTTGGACGCTGCCGGTGCGGATAAGCGGGCGAAGGTCATTGAAATGCAGATGAACATCGACGCGGTCATCACCGCAGCGGTTGCCGGAGACTTCACGCGTCGCGCCGTCGTGGAATATGGCTATCAGGACCTGAACCAATTCGCATCGGGCGTGAATGACCTCGTTGCGGCAGTCAACCGCGGAATCGCCGAGACCTGTCGCGTGGTTGCTGCGCTCGCCGACGGCGACCTGACCGAGAACATGAGGGGCGAATTCCAGGGCGCCTTTGGCGAGCTCAAGGAAAACGTCAACGCGACGATGGTCAGCCTGCGCTCCGTTCTCGGCGAGGTGCGCGCCGCTGTCGACATCATCAACGGCGGCGCCGGCGAAATGCGGATTGCCTCTGGAGATCTGTCGAAACGCACCGAGCAGCAGGCGGCGTCGCTGGAGGAAACCTCCTCTGCCCTGGAGGAGATCACCGTCGCAGTGAAGAACTCGACCGAGCGGGCACTGGAAGCCAGCCACATGGTGGATGAGGCGAAGAAAAACGCCGGGCAGTCGAGCGCCGTCGTGAGCCAGGCCGTTTCGGCCATGGGGCGGATCGAGCAGGCCTCCGGCGAAATCGTCCAGATTATCAACGTTATCGACGAGATCGCCTTCCAGACCAATCTTCTGGCGCTCAATGCGGGGGTCGAGGCGGCACGCGCCGGTGAGGCCGGCAAGGGCTTTGCCGTCGTCGCACAAGAGGTGCGCGAACTGGCGCAACGCTCGGCCAATGCGGCCAAGGACATCAAGGTGCTGATCAACCGCTCCAGCAGCGAAGTCCATTCCGGGGTGAAGCTGGTGACGGCGACGGGTGAGGCGCTTGGCGATATCCAGGGCCAGGTGGTCAAGATCGACGAGCATGTGCGCTCGATCGCCACGGCGGCAAGGGAGCAGTCGACCGGCCTCTCCGAGGTCAGTACTGCCGTCAATCAGATGGATCAGGTGACGCAACAGAATGCGGCGATGGTGGAGGAATCGACCGCAGCCACGAACCGGCTGGCGGACGAGGCGGCGAATCTCGCCCGATTGATCGCCCGCTTCAAACTGGATGCCGCTCAAGTAGCCCCACGCGCCGTCACGTCGGAAAGCAGACCGGCGATCTCTCCTGCGCGCGCGCTCGGTCAGAGGCTGGCAGGCGCATTTGGCAGATAAGTTGCCGTGGCGGCTGCCGTGATTGCCGCCGGTCGAAAAGCGTCAGGGCGGGCGGCAAAGTTCGCAACCACAAAATCCACGAAAGCGCGGACTTTTGGTGAAAGCTGACGATTGGATGGCCAGACGAGCGAGAGCGAACCGTACGGCACCATGAAGGAGGTGAGGACGGGGACCAAATTTCCGGTTCGCATATCGGGCTCTGCGACGTAGACGGGCAGATGCGCAAGGCCCAAACCGTCCCGTGCTGCTCGCAGACCTGCATCCGTGTTGTTGAATGTCAGGCTTCTCGGCAAAAGCAGCCGCTCGTATGGTGGGCGGAATGCCCACGGCGCGACACGACCGCTGGACGGGTATTTGAAGTGAATGCAGGCATGTCGGGAGAGATCATCCGGGGTCTCCGGTCGCCCATGGCGCTTGAGATAATCGGGACTTCCGCAAACGACGAAATGTTGATCGCCGAGATGGCGGGCAATCAATCGTGCATCGGCAAGCTCACCGCTGCGCACGACGACATCCAGGCCCTCTGCGACCAGGTCTATGACCCTGTCTTCGAAATCGATGTCCAGCTCGATCTCGGGAAATCGCTCGGCAAAGATCGGCAGGATCGGCATAAGAAGGTGATGTCCGACGATATGCGGCACGCTGACACGCAGGCGTCCCCTTGGGCGTTCCCGGCTTCGTGAGACTGTAGCCTCTGCGTCATCCATGTCGTCGAGGATGCGTTTGTAGCGCTCGTAGAGAACGGCTCCTTCCTCGGTCAGGCTGATACTGCGCGTCGTCCGGTTGAAGAGCCGCACGTCCAGCCGGCTTTCGAGGCGCGCCACGGCTTTTCCGATCGCCGACGGCGAAACTCCGGCAACCCTGGCGGCTGCGACATAGCTCTGTTGTTGTTCGGCGGCGTAAACGAAGGCGACAACGCCTGCGAGACTCTCCACATCAACACCCAATTGAAGACATTTTGTCCTTTATGTAAGTCCAGGAGCGGTAATTGATCAATATTGCATAGGAAATATCCTCTGTCTGAATGCGCGGCCAGCCAATATCAAAGGAGTGAGCGATATGCGGGACTATGCAAAAGAACGACCCGAGCACACGGAAAAATACATCGGAGAGAATGACTTATTTCTGGAAATATTTCATGGGCGCGGTGATTCAAGGCAGTCCGTTCGGCCGCCTTTGCTCTTCGTCCACGGCGCCTTTACCGGGAGCTGGATGTGGAGCAAGTACATTCCGCATTTCATATCGGCGGGATGGAACTCTTATTGCATCAACCTGCGAGGCCACTACAAAAGCAGGTCGGCGGATTTCACAAAAATCCTGTTTGAAGATTACCTGGAAGACATCCGGCTGGTGATCTCCGAAATCGTCGAAGAATGTGGAACTCCTCCCATCGTGATCGGATTCAGCATGGGAGGAATCCTGAGCCAAAAGCTGGCGGAAAGCGTGGGGATTGCCGGACTGGCGCTGATCGATTCCAGCATTTGCAGGGAAGTGCATGCCGAAGTTCCCTATCGCGATCTCGCGTTAAGAATGCCCGGCCTCGTGGTCTCCGCGCCCGCACGCGACGAGCAAATCAGTATCGATGAAACATTCGAGGATATCGCATTCCAGCGGAAGTACCTGTCCATGGAATCTGCAAAGGCATTCGGCGCATTTTCCTTTCATTTCGGCGCGGAGGGGATTTCCGTCGAAGGCGAGAGGATCACCTGTCCCAGCCTCGTCATTTGCGCCGTCAACGATGAATCCGATGATCATCGAGGCCGGGCGACGGCTCGCCACATCGGCGGCGAGTACCTGGGGCTCCGGGGTACGACACATACGGGTCTGCTTGTCGGACAGAGGTATTCCGAAGCGGTAAGCCGAATTATCGACTGGTTGGCGCGCTTTGATGGATGATAGATCTGCCGATCGGGCGTCATCCTCGATCGGCTCCCGAGCACAGAGCCGCAAGCCAAAGCTCAATCCTCCAGACCAAGGCTCGCCAGCAGGCGGCTGACATAGGCTTCCAACCCGCCGACCATATCGAAACGCGCGGGATCGCGCAGCCAGAGCATTTGCAGGCCATCCATCACCGCAATCAACTCGGCCGCTATCGCCTTGCCATCGATCCTGCCGTCTATCGAGCCATCGGCGACAGCCCGGTCGACGGTCGCGGCGATATCGTTCTGCAACTGGGTGGCGCGATTGAGAAACCATGCCTTGGCCGGGTGGTCCTTCATCAGGCTCTCGGCATTCAGGATAGCGAAGGCCCTGATGACCTCGACCATTTCGGCGTTACGGCGGAAGACCTCGACCATACCTTTGAGAAGGCCACGCAGGTCGGCACGATGGATGCCGATGAAGCTTTCGCTTTCGAGATCGCGCTTGTCCAGAATGGCGAGCAGCAGATCGACTTTGGTCGGGAAGTGGTGCAGCAGGCCGGGCAGCGACAGGCCGACGTCGCGGGCCACATCGCCGATGGCGGCATTCTGGTAGCCGTCTTCGGCGAAGCGCCGCATCGCGGCCGTCAGGATCTCCGCGCGGCGCGCCTCGCCCTTGCGGGATCTGCGTCGTCGCTTTTCCTCCTGTCCAGACTTCAATTCGGCAAACTCTGCCATCGTCTCTCCTCTTCGGCACTCTCAATCCATACATCAGGCTTAGGCGGTTGACATCTTAAAAATACCGAGTAATCGGTAGGTTTAAGAATTGCATGGCGCGGAGCAGTCGCGCACACCTGGCGCCGCCGCGCAGCGCCCGAATTCCAGTTCAAGGGGAGGTTTGCATGATCGATTCCATTCTCGACAAGATGACGCTCGAGGAGCAAGTCTCGCTGTTATCAGGCGCCGATTTCTGGACGACGGTTCCCGTCGAGCGTCTTGGTGTGCCGAAAATCAAGGTGACGGACGGACCGAATGGCGCGCGCGGCGCGGGTTCGCTGGTCGGCGGCGTCAAGGCGACCTGCTTTCCCACTGCCATCGCGCTCGGCGCCACCTGGAATCCCGATCTCGTCGGGCGCATGGGCGTGGCGCTTGCCCATCAGGCAAAGAGCAAGGGGGCCGCGGTGCTGCTAGCGCCCACGGTGAATATCCATCGTTCCGGTCTCAACGGGCGGAATTTCGAATGTTATTCCGAGGATCCGATGCTGACCGCGGAACTCGCCGTTGCCTACATCAAGGGCGTGCAGAGCCAGGGGATCGCGGCGACGATCAAGCACTTCGCCGGCAACGAATCCGAGATCGAGCGGCAGACCATGTCTTCCGATATCGACGAGCGGGCGCTGCGCGAAATCTACTTTCCGCCCTTCGAACAGGCTGTCAGGCGCGCCGGCGTGATGGCCGTCATGTCCTCCTATAACCGCCTCAACGGCACCTATACGAGTGAGCACGAGTGGCTGTTGACCAAGGTGCTGCGCCAGGAATGGGGCTTCGACGGTATCGTCATGTCCGACTGGTTCGGTTCGCATTCGACGGCCGAGACGATCAATGCCGGTCTTGATCTCGAAATGCCGGGTCCGGCGCGTGATCGCGGCGAGAAACTGGTTGCGGCCGTGCGCGAGGGGAAGGTCGAAGCGGCCACCGTGCGGGCGGCGGCGCGGCGTATCCTGCATCTGCTCGAGCGGGTGGGCGCCTTCGAGACGACGCCCGATCTCACGGAGCAGGCGGTTGACCTGCCGGAGGACCGGGCGCTGATCCGGCGCATCGGCGCAGAAGGCGCAGTCCTTCTGAAGAACGACGGCATCCTGCCACTTGCCAAGACTTCGCTCGACCGGCTTGCCGTCATCGGACCCAACGCTGCGAGCGCGCGCGTCATGGGCGGCGGCAGCGCGCAGATCGCGGCGCATTATACGATCAGTCCGCTCGAAGGAATCCGCGCGGCCCTTGCCAACGCCAATAGCGTCAGCCACGCCGTCGGTTGCCGCCATAACCGTCTGGTCGAAGTGTTCAAGGGAAAGATCACCGTCGAATATTTCAAGGGGCGCGGCTGCCAGGGCACGCCCATTCACGTCGAGACCGTCGACAAGGGCGAGTTCTTCTGGTTCGAGCTGCCTTCGGGCGAACTCGACCCCACCGATTTCTCGGCCCGGATGACGATGCAATTCGTGCCGGAGGAGAGTGGCGATCATGTCTTCGGCATGACCAATGCCGGACTGGCGCGGCTCTTCGTCGATGGCAGGCTGACGGTTGACGGCCATGACGGCTGGACCCGCGGCGAGAATTATTTCGGCACGGCCAATGACGAACAGCGCAGCATGGCTACGCTCGACGCGGGCCGAGCCCATGCCGTGACCGTCGAATATGACCCGCCGCTGGCGAACGGGCAGGGGATCAATCTCACGGCCATTCGGTTCGGCGTCGAAAAGCCCTTGGGTGAGGCCGATATCCAGGAAGCTGTCGAGATGGCGCTGAACGCCGATGTCGCGCTCCTCTTCGTCGGCCGCGACGGCGAATGGGATACCGAAGGTCTGGACCTGCCCGACATGCGGCTTCCGGGTCGGCAGGAGGAACTGATCGCGCGGGTTGCGGCTGCCAATGCCAACACCGTCGTCGTGCTGCAGACGGGCGGTCCGGTGGAAATGCCCTGGCTCGGCAAGGTCCGCGCCGTGCTGCAGATCTGGTATCCCGGTCAGGAGCTGGGCAACGCCGTCGCCGATGTCCTGTTCGGCGATGCCGAGCCCGGCGGACGCCTGCCGCAGACATTCCCCAGGGCGCTTGCCGACAATTCCGCAATCACAGGCGATCCAGCCGTCTATCCGGGTAAGGATGGCCACGTGCGCTACGCCGAAGGCGTCTTCGTCGGTTATCGTCATCATGATACACGCGCTGTCGAACCGCTCTTCCCCTTCGGTTTCGGCCTTGGCTATACCCGCTTCAACTGGGGCGAGCCGCGGCTCTCGGCCAACGAAATGGGTCCCGAAGGCCTGACTGTCAGCATCGATGTGACCAATGTCGGCGACCGCGCCGGATCGGAACTGATCCAAGTCTATGTGCGCTCGCCAAAGTCCAAGGTGGAGCGGCCGGACAAAGAGCTGCGCGCTTTCGCAAAGCTTTCGTTGCTCCCTGGTGAGACTGGCACGGCCGACCTGAAGATCCTGCCGCGCGACCTCGCCTATTTCGACGTCGAGGCCGGCGTCTTCCGCGCCGAAGCGGGCGGCTACCAACTGGTCGTGGCGGCGAATGCCGCGGATATTAGGTTCGTCATCGACCTGCCGTCACCACTCGAGTATCGGCTGCCGGCTTCGTATTAACGGCAGGCTGGCGGCCGATGTCGTATTTGAGCTGGGCCTAGCCGATACGGTCGATAGCGGTGGACGCCTCCGCGCCAGGCGTTGAGTGGCTGGAGCTGGATCAGGCCGCGTCGGGCTGAGTGCGCAGATTGGTGACGACGCGCCGGTTCTGCACCCTGCAGGAGCGCTCCGTGCAGTCGCGGACTTCGCGGTCGTTGCCGTAGCCCTTGGCCCACATGCGCCTGGCGTCCACGCCCTTCGAGACGAGATAGGCCATCGCCGCATCGGCGCGCTTCTGCGACAGCGTCTGCATTTTCGATGCGGAGCCGGAATCGTCGGCAAATCCCTGCAGCTTGAGCAGCCAGGTCGGGTTCTTGTTGAGCCAGATGGCCTGGTTATCCAACGTTGCCATGGCGACGGAATCGAGCGTGGCGGAATCTTGCGTGAAGTAGATCCGTCGGCCGACATTGAGGATGAAATCCTCCTCGCTGCCAGCCGCGACATTTTCGAAACCGGGCGCGGGATCGTTGGTCTGGCCGGTCATCGGCGCAGCCGTTGGTTCTTCCAGGGAGGCGATCTTGGTGGTGGAGCAGGCGGCAAGCGCCAGGAGCATGGCCGCGGCGAGAAGGCGCCTCGTATATCCGGTCATCGCAGACATCAGGGGATATTCCTTATTGGACCGGAGTTGCTTGACTGACCTGAGCTGCACTTTCAGCCTGATCGGCAATATGCGGCAGAACCTGTACAGCGGTGCCGATGGGGCAACGCTGGTAAAGATCGATGGCGTCTTCGTTGAACATGCGGATACATCCGCTGGAGGCATCCTTGCCGATGCTCCACGGCTCCAATGTGCCATGGAAGCGATAGCCGGTGTCAACGCCGTCGCGATGCAGGTACATGGCGCGGGGCCCAAGTGGGTTCTTTGGCGAGCCTCCGGCCACGAATTCCGGCAGTTCGGGATGGCGCTTGCGCATCTCCGGCGGCGGCGTCCAGCGCGGCCAAAGCGATTTAGCATCGATGGTGGCCCGGCCAAACCATTTGAAGCCCTCGCGGCCGACGCCGACGCCGTAGCGAATGGCGGTCTTGTTCTCCATGATGACGTAGAGAAAATGGTGCCGTGTATCGACGACGACGGTGCCGATCGGCTCGCTGCTGAAATATTTGACGACTTGGCGGTGCCACTTCCTGTCGATCTTGGCGAAGTTGGTCTTTTGGAAGGTCACGCCATTGTCGACGGCGGTGCCGGCAAAATTGGAAGACGCGACGGCAAAGGCGGGTTTCTGGATCGCACCCACGCCAAGTAACGCCAAACCACCAAGCAAAATATCCCTGCGGGTCCCCACCATCGGCAATATCCCCCTTAAAGCCAGCAGCGGAATATTAGTAAATCAGATTTTTCATTTGCGACAACAGAAAATTCTTCTCTTCCATAAAGACCGAGATCGCCTTTCCGGTTTCATGGGTCTGTATTGCTATGGTCGTTACCCCGGACGATCGTACGCCAGACAAACATACGGATCCCTCAAACGGACAGACAGTTGACAGTCGCCCGGGCCCCCCCCACTCCAGGCGCCCCGCACAACAGAACCGATTCCGATGGCAATTCACCTCTGCGCGAGCGTGCTGGCCCGATATCTGCGTGCAACCTCTTCGGGAGTGTCGAAGGCGTAGATTTTATCGATTAAAAGGTGACTAAAATAATCATCTTATGTTGACAAGGTCTCTTTCGCTCCATAGTTTCCGCCCGCATCCGAGAGGTAGGGACCAAGCAATGGCGCGTGTTTTTTTGAATGTTTCTAATAACGTATCGAGAATTTATAGAGATAGCCTATTTGTCACGACAGCGATCGTCCTGATCGGCATTGCAGCATCGCCGGCCGCAGCCCAGAGCGCCTCCACCGATGCCAATGCGACAGCGCTGGATCCGATCGTCATCGAAGGCGGCGCATCCTCTGATAGCAAGACCGACCGGACGTCCGTTGCTGCCAAGAACAGCTCGGCTGCGACCAAAATCAACACGCCGCTCATCGAAACGCCGCGTTCGGTCTCGGTGACCACCGAGAAGGAAATCGAGCAGCGCGGCGCGCAGAGCATCATCGAGGCCGTGCGTTATTCGGCCGGCGTGACGACCGGACCGAACGGCTTCGATCCGCGCTTCGATCAGATCTTCATTCGCGGCTTCAACATCACGACGGTCGGTGACTATCGCGACAGCTTGCGCCAGCCTTATATCAATTACGGTATGTTCCGCACCGATCCATATCAACTGCAGCGCGTCGAGGTGATCAAGGGGCCGGTATCCGTTCTCTACGGATCGGGATCGCCGGGCGGTTTGGTGAACAAGATATCGAAGCTTCCAACCGAAGAGCCGATCCACGAAGTCGGTATCTCCTACAGCACCAAGGATCGGGCTCAGGCGATGTTCGATTTCGGTGGGCCGATCAGCGAAGGGAACGACGATTTTCTCTATCGCATCGTCGGCCTTGCACGCCACGGCGACAACAATTTCGATATTGCCGACGACCGGTATTTCCTGGCGCCGTCCTTCACCTGGAAGCCCGACGAAGGCACGTCCTTCACGCTGTACGGCCTGGCGCAGTCCGACGAGACCGATGCCAATGTCGGCGCGATCACGACTGTCGACGGCAAGATTCTCGACATAAGGCAGAGCGATCCCGATTACGACTACCAGAAGGTCAAGCAGCAGCAGGTCGGTTATCAGTTCGAGCACGAATTCGACAACGGCCTGACGTTCCGCCAGAACCTGCGCTATTCGCATCTCGATCTTAGGGCTCGTTACCTCGGCGTTTCCAGCTGGACCGGTACTGTCGCCCATCGTAACGCCAGTTCGATCCGGGACGAGATGAACGTCTTCCAGGTCGACAACCAGCTCGAGGCAAAGTTCGATACGGGTCCCCTTGCGCATACGATGCTGTTCGGGCTCGACTACACCAATCTCCAGTCGAACTGGGGCTACGGCATCGGGGCGGTGAACTCGGCATTCGATTTCGATATTGCCAACCCGACCTATGGTGTTTCGGGCGCTACACCGGACTATAACTTCATTGTTGCCGATGCCGATATGCGCCAAGTCGGCATTTACGCCCTGGACCAGATCGAGGCTGGAAACTGGCGCTTCAACCTCGGCGGCCGCCAGACCTGGGTGAACCAGACGCGCGACACGACCTACCCCTCTTTCGGCTTGAACGACTCGGAAGACGTCAACAAGAATGCCTTCTCCTGGCAGGCCGGTGCGCTTTACCTCTTCGACAACGGCATTGCGCCCTTCGTTTCCTACGCGACCTCGTTCGATCCGGTGACCAACCGGTCGACATCCGGCAAGATCCTGGAGCCGACGGAGGGCGAACAGTACGAGGTCGGCGTGAAGTACCAGCCGCCCGGCACCGACATCCTGCTGTCGGCGGTCGCCTATCACATCGTCGAAAAAAACAAGCCTGTGCTGGTCAATCCGCTGACCCTTGCCTATGATTCGCTCGGCGAAGTGACGGGAAAAGGCATCGAGCTTGAAGCGCGTGCGGCAGTTGCCGACGGCCTCGACATCATTGCGGCCTACACCTACAACCATTCCGAGGTGACCGGAGGCGACAATGAGGGCAACACGCCGGCCTTCACGCCCGCGCATGTCGCAAGCCTCTGGGCCAACTATACTTTCCAGGAAACCAATCCCTTCAACGGCCTCTCGCTCGGCGCAGGTGTCCGCTACATCAGCAACAACTGGACGGACACGGCCAACACGTCCAAGAACCCGTCGAGCTTCTATGTCGATGCATCCGCCGCCTATGATTTCGGAGCGGTCGACAAGAAATACGAGGGCCTGACGGCTGCCTTCAATATCCGCAACATTGCCGACCACCGCGACACGGTCTGCAACGAGGGCTTCTGCTATCTCGGCCAGGGCCGCAACATGACAGCCACCTTGAAGTATCGGTGGTAGGCGTGGCGGCAGCGACGAACGGGGCATCTCGGCGCCGGAATTCGATCGCCGGTCATTCTGTCGCCCACCAGGCCGTCGACCTCGATGGCCTGGTGGGCGACAGTCCGTTCTCCTATTGCCGCGGTAAGTTGCTCAGCGCGCCACCGCAGACAGGCATCGTCGTTCCCTGCAGGGATCTTTGCGACCGGGCGATCTTTGACGAGGTCATTGGCCGTTATGCGCAAAAGTTTCTCGGCAGCGACCGCCGCGCGATCGTCTCCATGTGGACGCTCTACTATTTCAGCATGCTGACGATCGCTCCCAGCGTCCACATGTTCGTGCATCGGATCGGGCTGCCGCTGGAGATCGATCGGCTTTCCCTCGTCTGCAACGAACATACGGGCGAGCCGGAGGCATTCGTGATGTCCGAAAGGCCTGAGGCGACCACCGATCCGGCCGCTGAGCTTCACTGGCTGATGCGCGGCCATGTCGAGCCGGTAATCGCGGCGATCGCCGCCAATGCCGCCGTCGCTCCGAAGCTTCTCTGGAACAATGTTGCGGCTTATCTCTCCTGGATTCTCAAGGAGATCGCCCATCGCCACGAGCCCGGCCTCGTCGAAGGCGGGATGGCCCTGATGGAAGAGGCTACATGGCCGTGCGGTGGGCGCAATCCGATGTTCGGCATGATCCGCATCGCACGACAGCAATGCGGCCTCGAATTCGCCCGCCGGAAAGTCTGCTGCCTGCGCTATAACCTCCCGGGAGTCGGTGGCTGCGGTGAAGCCTGCCCGCTGCCGGACGGGCGCCATTAGAGCGCCGCGCGCACTTTTGGGCGCATAAAGGACGCTCTAACACTTTCAATCCTCCTATTGTGCTTGATCAGCCGCATCGGGGCTCCGACCAGGGCAGGCAGAAAAGCCTTTGCCTCCTTCGGCCGCCCTCGTCGTCTCAACGCATAGCCGCACCTTCCGGGACGTCGGCGAGCGGTTTGACCATGAACAGGCACGGATGGTCCTCGTGCCAGAGCTTTGCAAAGATCTCCGCGCGCACGAAGCCGTTCCGGTCATAGAAGCGCCGCGTCGCCTCGAATTGCGGCTCGTCGCCGCCGCGCGGGGCGAGCGTCTTGACCGTCAGCAGCCGGGCGCCCGATTCATGGCCGAAGCGTTCGGCCGCATCGATGAGATGACGCCCGGCGCCGCGACCGTGATGTTCGGGTCGTGTCGCAATCAGCGCGATCTCGACGGCGCCGGGCGGGTGCGGCTTAAGCGCCATCAACGCCGTCACGACATCTCCTTCGATATAGCCGAACACCGGCAGGTCTTCGACCGCCCGGGCGCTCGCTTCGATGACCTCCGGTTCTGAAAACCAGTCCGGCAAAGCCCCCATGATCGATCGGCAGAGCTCCGCCTTGCCCGTCAGGATCTCCACTGTCCTTCCCATTTTTTCTCGCTTTCATCAGGTCGATTTAAACTTGACTCTTGTTATCACCTTAAAATAGACACTGCAATCAAATCGTGTAGTTTCTCTCGAAGAGGCCCGCCAAGACCGCACCCGACCAGCAACGACAGAGCCTGATTTTCCATTTGTAAAAGGGTACAGGACAATGCAAGCATTGCATCGTGATGTGAACGGAAATGCCGTTGTCAACGCCATGATCGAAAACAAGGACAAGCTCCTTAAAACGATTGAAAGTGTTGTCAAATCAAAGTCATATTCGGAGGATATCTTTCAGGACGGAGTCATCAAAGCCTACGGGGTCAAGACCGACGGCATTCGCTGCCCGATCGGTTACGCCTTCCGGATGGTTTATAACCTTGCACTCGACGAGAGCCGCCGACGACGCCAGCAGATGAACAACTATAGGTCGATAGACCAGGTTCAGGAGATGACGGCTCCCATCCCCACTGTGCTCGACCAACTGGTCGCCGCCGAGACCTTGCGCTATGTGCTTGCCTCGCTCGAGGCGCTGCCGAAGCGAACCAATGACGCCTTCATTCGTCATCGCCTCAACGGCGTGCCGCAGAAGGACATCGCAGCCGAACTCGGCGTCTCAAGGACCCTCGTCAACTTCATGATCAAGGCGGCGGAGGAACATTGCCATCTGGCAATCATAGAACCTGCCTCCCGCCCTGATCATGCGAGCCGACAGGATCCTACCGTTTCGCTGCGTGCAGCGCCTGCTGCAAATCGCTCCACAGCAGTTCCGGCTCTTCCAGGCCAACGGCGAAACGAACCGTCTGCTCGCTCACGCCGAACCGGATAAAAGAAGTCATCCGGTCGGGGATCTGCAGCGCGACCTTGGCAGGGACCACCAGCGTTTCCGGTCCCCCCCAGCTGACGCCGAGGCGGATGTCGCGAAGGCTGTTTACGAAGCGTGCAACATCGATATCGGGATTGAGATCGAAGGCGAACAGCCCCGCATAACCCGTTAGCGTTGCCCGGCCGGGATGGTCCTGGAACACTGGATGACGAACGCGTGCGATCGCGGAATGCTCATTCAGCCGCCCGGCCAGCAAAAGCCCGCTGCGCTCGTGCTCTTTGAGACGCACGCGCAGCGTGCGCATGCCGCGCAGCAGCAGCCAGGCCTCGAACGGTGAAAGCTTGGCGCCGACATAGGGGTAGGACGTGGCATTGATCCTGGCGATGGCCTCCTTCGAGCCGACGACGACGCCGGCGACCGTATCGCTGTGACCGCCGAGATATTTCGAGGCGGCGTGAATGACGATGTCGACGCCATGCTGGATCGGTTTCTGAAACAGCGGCGTTGCCCAGGAATTGTCGATGACGGTGGTAACGCCGGCCTCCTTTGCCATGGCCGACAGCGCCGCAATGTCCTGAAGCTCGAAGACGAAGGATGTGGGGTTTTCGAGGTAGAGCAGCTTGGCGCCCGACAGCGCCTTGCGGACCTCGTCGTGGTCGGCAGGATCCACGAAGTCCACCGCGACCCCGAGCCTGCCGAGCAGCTTCACCAGAAGGCGGTAAACATCGTTGTAGAGGTGACGGACCGCAACGACCCGGTCGCCCGCCTGCACGAGGCTCAGAATTGTCGATGTGATGGCGGCCGTTCCGCTCGAGAAGGCACGTCCGTCCTCTGCGCCCTCGAGGCGGGCGACCAGGAGTTCGAATTCGCGGACCGTCGGATTGTCGCCGCGCGAATAGATATAGTTGCGGGTACGACCGGCGAAGACATCCTCCATCGCCTCGTAACTGTCGTAGGTGAAGAGGGACGTCTGGAAGATCGGCGGAGACACGGCGTTGAATGCTGCCGGATCGACAGGCGTAAAGAGATCGTCGGCGGTCGCATGGGCGCCAAGGTCGTGCGGGTTGATCGACTGGTTCATGGTCATCCTCTCATGGACAAAAGCTGGGATATGGACGGATGGAGGTCAGATGGTCGTCGGAGCGCTGCCGCAGCGCGCGAAGTGCGCTCATCAGGCAGATGGCCGACAGCAAGCCGGTCAGGGCCGAGGCCAGGGACATGGCTGCCAGCAAACCCGAAAAGCCGAAAAAGGGCGGCAGGAGCGCCATCAGCGGAAAAAGCAGATACCCATTCTGCGCCAGACCAATCGCAACCGCCGCTTTCGGTCTGCCCTGAGCCTGGAAGAGGATCAGTACCGTTTGCCGCAGGCCGAACAGCAGAAGCGGGAGATGGGTTGCGATGATCGCTTGCCCCGCAATACCAATCACCGTGGGATCGTCGGTGAAGAAGGAGGCAAGCTGTTCGGAGAAGGCGAGTGCGGTGAGCCCATAGGCGCCACTCACTGCACTGGTGACCACTGTCAGGATGCGGGTTGCCGACAGCACCCGGGCCATATCGCCTCGACCCCAGGCAAAGCTCAGGATCGACTGGGCCCCGAGCGAAATGCCGATGACGGGGAGTGTTCCCACAGCAAGCAGCCGCAAGGCAATGCCAACGCCGGCGATGCCGGCTTCTCCGTGATAGGTGCCGGCGAGCGACACCATTGCCGCAATCGCGCCTGCGGTTGCGAGACTCGTCAGCGTCGTCGGCGCGCCCACGGCAAGGACAGGCCTGAGAGAGCCGATATCCCTCCACCGCCAGCCAAATGTCAGCCGGATCGTCCCAAGCCGCCTGGCGTGGTAGGCGCCATAGATGCAAAGCGCGACGAGCTGGGACAGGATGGTTGCGATTGCAACGCCCTGCAGGCCGAGACCGAAGCCGAAGATCATGATCGGGTCGAGGATCATATTCAGCGCAAAGCAGGCGACCAGCGTCCACATGCTGAAGCGGGCATTACCTTCCGCGATCGCCAGGAAATCGAGAATGATCTGCGCCATCGTCAGCGGCACCGAGATCGCGATGATCATCAGATAATGCTGCGCGAGCGGCTGAAGGGCAGGCGTGGCGCCGACCAGCAGCAAATCCGGAAATGCGACGATCGCGATAGCGCTGGCCGCGCCGAAGGCAACACCGGCCGCAAGGCTGATCGAGGCGATGGCGCCGGCCCGGGATCGGTTGCCGGCGCCGAGCATCCGCCCGACCTCTGTTGCGACACCGACGCCGATCCCTTCGCCGAAGGCGGCGATGAGCATCAGGATCGGCAGGACGATCATGATCGCCGCGATCTGGTCTTCCCCGATCATTCCCACGAAGACCATGTTGATGGTGTGATGGGCGGCATTGATCGACAGGCCGAACATGGCCGGCAGTCCGAGCCGAAGCAGCAGCCTGAAAAGCTGGGGACTGGCAAGGTCCTCCGGTGCGAGGCGCCGCCGTCTCCGGAAGCTGCCGCTTGCGTCGCTCATGTCGTTCATGATGCAGGCACCCAGAGACGGTCACCGAAGAAACGCTCGCGGCCGAGCATCACGAGCAGCGCCCGCTTGTGCGGAAAATCGAAATGCTTGACCTTGGCAAAACCGGAGCGATCGAGGTTGCGGATCTGCTGCTCGTGACTGGCGCGCGGCTCGCCGACGATGCGCTTGGTGCGCGGATCGTCGAGGAAGATGAAATGCATCAGCGAGGGAAGCCAGGCGCTGATCCATTTCTTGCCGCGATAATCGGGCTCGCCGATCGCGACATGCCAACCGCGATCATAGTCGTCGGCATCGTAAAAGGGACCGAGCCGGTTCTCCTTGGCCCAGTAGACTTCGAAATAGCCGAAGGGGATATCTGCGAAACTGCCGATCAGCGGCAGGACATGCGGATCGGCGATCCTTTCCTCCAGGATCTCCCGATGTTTGTCGATCGAGCCGGCATCCTCCCAGATCGTGTTAACCTGTTCGTCGTTCATCCAGCGATGAAAGACGGCAAGATCGGTCTCGGGATCGGCCACCGTGAAGGTGATATCCCGCTCCAGCCAGGGGATGAACCGCCTGTAGATGGTGCCCTTCGGCTTTGCCGGCCGGCGCGGATGATAGCGGCCCGCAGTCATCTCCTGCACGGGCGGCAGCGGATAGGACAGCCGCGGCAGCCAGAGCGAGGGCCACTGCCACAGGATCGCCGAATCGAGCCCTCCGCCTGCGTCCGCAATGTGTCCGGGAAGGCTTGTCTGATGCCCTTCGAAGACGACTGAGGTGATCGAGCGATCTTCTGCCGTCACCGCTTCGGCCGCCGCCATCAGAAGCTCCGGCGATTGAACCGGATCCCCATGGTAGAAGGTCACCGACGCTACGCCGGCCTCCACCTCGAATGCGGCTTCGTGGTGGCCATAGGCGGTCTTGAGGTGAATGAGATTGGGCGCGAGACTGACGTAGCTGCGCCACTGCAGAGCGCGCCTTTGTTTGGCGGCGTCGAAATCCATGATGTTCTCCTTGCCGAGTCGGGCCTTTGGCGCGGTGAGCATGAAGCGAGCTCTTGCGCCGATTTGGTAGAATGACGATCCATCTCCCGCCGAATTTAGGGATAAGCGAAGAAAAAAATTCTCATCAATTTTCTAAACTGCGGCCTGCCGGATCCGTCATTTGCGCATGACCATCATCACCGCAGGAGCTGCGAATGAATAATCTTGAGCCCCATGACGATCTCTGGATCGCCGTCATCGACGCCGAGCGTCGCTACTCGGTCTGGCCGCAGGACAAGCGGATTCCCATCGGCTGGGAGCCTGCGGGTTTTGCCGGTTCGCGCCAGCAATGCCTGGCGCATATCCGTGAGGTCTGGGCGGATCCGCGTCCGCTCTCCTTGCGCTTGGCGATATCAGCAGATGCGCGTCTCTGAAACGGCTGGATGGCACGGATGAACAAGCAGATCACAAACTTTGCAGATGCCCACCCGACCGATGCGGCAACGGACGCGGTCTTCGAGAGCTTTCCACTGACGATCGCACAGAAGCGTATCTGGTCACTGGAGCAGATCGGTAACTACACGGTCTTTCCCGATCAGGTCATTGGGCTGCGATTGAGCCCTGCGGTCGACGTCAAGACGATTGCCGGCGCTTGCCGGGCGCTCGCGGCGCAACATCCGTCTCTCGCCATCCGATTCCGGCGGCTTGCGGGCGGCCGCGTCGAGCAGTACCGCGGCACACCAAATGCTGTGCCGATCGAGATTGTCGGCGAAGGTGCTGTTCTTGACGGGCCGGATGCACTGGCCGCACAGAAAGCCTTTCGCGACAGACGCTTCGATCTTCTTGCCGGTCCGCCGGCGCGTGTTCAGATTGCCCTGCTGGCCGGCGGCCAATCGCTTCTGACGATCGTGCTTCATCCGATTATCGCAGACGACCGCGAGAAGTCGGTTCTTGCCGGCTCCCTGACGCGAATTCTCGATGGCAGGCCCGCCGGTGAGACGCAGCCGGCAGAAATCTTGGCCGGAACGCGGGAGGCTGAGTGGCTGCAGACGGAAGAGGCGCAGCAGTCCCTCTCCTATTGGCGGAACACGATCGGTCTCGACTACGCAGCCTCGACCTTTCCCACCCGCTTCAACAGTGGTGGACTGGCAGGCGTGGCACGTGCTCAGCACCCATTTTCGATCGCGCCGGATCTCTGGGAAAAGCTCGGGCGACATGCGCAGCAAAAAGGGTATCCGGTCGAGCGCGTGCTTCATGCCGCCTTTTGCGCGCTGCTGGCACGCTATAGCGGCAACTATGCCTTGCTGACCGGGCTGCTCGTCGCGCGGCCGCAGAAGGAGCACCTTGCGAACCTCGGCCGTGCCGAACAGGTCCTTCCCCTCATCCTGTCGCTGACGTCGGGAAATTCTCTCGACGATGTCATTGCTGCGATCTCATCGGCGATCGAGCAGGGGCTTCGACGGCTCGTGCCGCTGGAGCGCATCACCCAGGAACTGGTGGTCGATGAAGCGGCTGCCCAGGAAGCCGTGGTCAAGGCCCTGTTCGAATTCCGCGAGCCGTATCCGATCCCCGCGCACGCAACAAATCTGGAGCCACTGGGTGCGCGCGCCGACAGCGAGCTTTCCCTGGTGATCGAGGCAGATCTGAATGGGGCCGCATCCGGGCTGATCGATTATGCGCAGGATCTCTATGACAGCTCGCTGATTGCCCGTGTCTCCCGGCATTTCGGCCTTGTGCTCGAGCAGATCGTCGCGCGGGACAATGTGCGGATCAAGAATATCGAACTCGTCGGCAGCGGCGAGCTCGACTGGTTGTCTGCGCCCTACGAAGACGACGTCATCAACGATGACAGGCCGGTCCACGAGTTGATCGCAGCCCATTCGCGCAAGACGCCTGACAAGACGGCGATCGTCTACGGCGACGAGGAATGGAGCCATGGCTGGCTGGAAGCCAGCACCAACCGTCTCGCACATCGGCTGCGGCATCTCGGCGTTCGAGCCGAGGTGACGGTCGCCATCTTCATCAAACGCTCGCCGGAGGCCATCGTCGGGATTCTCGCGACGCTGAAGGCGGGCGGCGCCTATATCCCGGTCGAGCCCGACCACCCGCCGGTGCGCAACCATCACATTCTGCGCGACGGCGGCGTCAAGATCGTTCTGACCCACAGCTGGCTTCGCCATCGGCTGCCGGAAGAGCTCGACACCATTATCCTCGAACTCGACAAGATCGATCTCGACGGCGAGCCGGATACACCGCTTGATGTGCCGATCCACAAGGATCAACTCGCCTATGTCATGTACACCTCCGGATCGACGGGATTGCCGAAGGGCGTGGCCGTCGAGCACGGGCCGTTGACGCACCATCTGCAAAACACCTCGCGTGTCTATGGCATGAGCTCGGCGTCCCGCGAGCTGCCGTTCCTGCCTTTCAGTTCGGATGGCGGGCACGAGCGATGGATGAACCCGCTGATGGAAGGCGGCAGTATCATTCTTCCCGATCAGCCGTTGTGGACGCCGGAAGAGACGTTGACGGCCATGCGCAAGCATGGCGCCAACAATGCCAGCATTCCCACAACCTATCTGCAGCAGCTGGCGGAGTGGGCCGATATAACAGATGGGGCGCCGCCGATGCGGCTTTACTCCTTCGGCGGCGAGGGGCTGGCGCAGCCAACCTTCGATCTATTGTCGCGGGCGCTGAAATCGGAATGGCTGATCAACGGCTACGGGCCGACCGAAACGATCATGACGCCGATGGTCTGGAAGGTGAGGGCCGGCACGAAATTCCAGGGGGTCTATGCTCCGCTCGGCCGTGCCGTCGGGCTAAGGCGGGTCTATGTGCTCGACCCCGACCTCAATCCGTGCCCGATCGGCGTCACCGGCGAGCTCTATATCGGCGGCGAGGGCGTCGCCCGCGGTTATCTCGGCAAGCCGGACACGACGGCGGACCGTTTCATTCCCGACCCGTTCTCCGCGGAGGGCGGCAGGCTTTATCGTTCCGGCGATCTGACGCGTTGGCGTGATGACGGAACCGTCGAATTCGTCGGTCGCGTCGACCATCAGGTCAAGCTTCGCGGCTACCGGATCGAGCTCGGCGAGATCGAAGCGGCGCTCCTGCAGCAACCCGGCGTCGGCGAGGCCCTTGTGGTTCTGCGCGATGACGATGCCGGCGGCGAAAAGGCGCTCGTTGCCTACGTCGTCCCGAAGAAGGACGAGACGCTTGACGTCGAGATGGTCCGCGCCGGCCTCGAACGCAGCCTGCCCTCCTATATGGTGCCGGCCGCGGTGGTCGAACTGGAAAAAATGCCGACCAATCCGAACAGCAAGCTCGACCGCTTTGCGCTGCCGGCGCCGCAACCGATCAAGCGCGCCATCGTGGAACCGGCATCGGCTCTCGAAGAGGAGGTGCTGGATGTGTGGCGTCAGGTTCTCAAGCTGGAAGCGATCAGCGTCGAGGACAATTTTTTCGCGATCGGCGGCAATTCGCTCGGGGCGATCCGCATCCTTTCGCTGCTCCGGCAGCGCCGGCCGAAAACCCCGCTCATCGTCGCCGATATCTTCAACAACCCGACCATTCGCTCCTTTGCCGGCGTGATGGAGCAGGGGGATCAGCGGGATCTGTCTGAGGTGATCGTGCTGCGCGCTTCCGGCGCCAAGCCGCGGCTTTATTGCTTCCCGGGGCTTCTCGTCAGCACCCGCGAATATGTGAAGCTCGTCGATTATCTCGGCGCCGATCAACCGGCGACCGGCTTCATTTGCCACTCGTTGTCCGAGAAGAAGGAAGTCGGCGCTCCGATCGAAGAGATTATCGAGAGCTACGTCGATTATATCAGGACGCATAACAAAGGCGCGCCCTGCTATTTCCTCGGCTGGTCGTGGGGCGGGCTTCTGGCCTACGAGGCCGCCCGCACCCTCGGCAACGAGGTCGACGTCAGGATGATGGCGATGGTCGACGTTTGCGACCTCGGATCGGAATTTGCGATCGGCGCCAAGCCGCGCTTCCGGCCGGGCGAGCGCGACGCGCTTCATAAAGATGTGCAGGCGTGGCTTGGACGAACCGCGATGCGTCCCGAATGGGACCGGCTGCTGTCGACGATGGATGCGGATACCTACGATCAGTTCCTGCGCTTCGTCGGCGACGAAAAGGATCCGCTTCCGAACGACGGGCCTGACATCAGTAGCCGCGAACATACGTTCTGGGTGCTGATCGACAATGCCCTGATCTTCCGCAAGCACCGGCTCGTTCCCCACGATGTGCCGATCTATCCTTGGGCTGCCGACGACAGCCTCAACCGCGGCCTCAACCTGATCGACTGGCGCCGCCTGTCGCCACGGGCGCGTGCCGCCGAAATCATTACCGGCACCAACCATCTGCATATGATCGGGTCTCCCGCCTTCCACTCAAGGCTTGCCCTGCGTCTCAAGGAAACAGAGAAGGATATCGCATGACCGTCGCTTTTGCCCGCAGGGATGCCATAAATGAGCCGCTCGATATCGCCGGCATTGGCATCGGCCCTTCCAATCTGAGCCTCGCCTGCCTGTTCGAGGCGGTGCCGGAGATCAGGAGCCGCTTCTTCGAACGGCGCGACTCCTTCGACTGGCATCCCGGCATGATGATGCCGGGCGTCGAGCTGCAATCGTCCTTTCTGAAGGACCTCGTCACCCCGGTCCTGCCGACCAGCCGCTGGTCGTTCGTCTCCTATCTGGTGGCGCACAAGAGGCTCTACGCCTTCCTGAACGCCAATTATGACGCCGTTCCCCGGCAGGAATTTGCACGTTATCTCGCCTGGGTCGCCAACGGCCTGGACGGACTGCGCTTTGGAACGGAGATTCGCGACGTCGAGCACCGCGACGACCGCTTCTTCCTGCGGTTCGACAATGGGCAGGAAGAAGCCCGCAATCTCGTGATCGGCACCGGATCTTCGCCCTTCGTGCCCGACTGGGCAAAACCGTTTCTGGGCGCCGATTGCTTTCACAACAGCGAGGCCAAATCGCGTCTCAGTGGTCTCGGTGCTGCCCGTATCGTCGTGGTCGGCGGCGGTCAAAGCGGCGGCGAGGTCGTCGAAGCCTTGCTTGCCGATCCCGGTTCCATGAATGAGCTGACATGGATCAGCCGGCGTCATAATTTCGAGCCGATCAACGACACCCCGTTTTCGAACCAGGTTTTCTCGCCGGAATACGTGCAGGCCTATCTGAAGCTCGGCGGCGAGCAGAAGCAGGCAGCCTTGAAGAACTCGATCCTGACCAGCGATGGCCTGTCGATTTCGACGATTCATTCGATCTACCGCCGCCTCTATGCGTTGCGCTATCTCGAGCCGGGTACGCTCAACGCATCTCTGGCGCCCAATCGCGATGTGATCCAGATGGAGAGGAACGGCAATGCCTACCGGCTCATCGTCCGGAACCAATTCGACGGCGGAATCGAGGTGCTGCATGCAGATGCAGTGGTTCTGGCAACCGGCTACCGGTTCCGATTGCCGGATGCTCTCGGTTCGCTGGGTGAACGGATAACGCTCGACAGAAACGGCTATCCCATTCTCAACGACGACTACACGATGCAGTGGACGGGTCCGAGGGCCAACCGGCTGTTTGCGCAGAATGCGGGCCGGTACTCGCACGGCATCGCCGACTCCCAGCTCAGCCTCATGGCCTGGCGCAGCGCAATGATCGTCAATACGCTTCTCGGCCGGCAGCATTTCGATGCGGAGCCCGACGATGCGCAACTGGCCTGGGCGACGGAGACCGCTTCCGCAATGCCTCATCAGTTCCGGGCAGGTTATTCGGATGGCTTGCTATCGTCCTGAAATAGCCGTGTAGAAATGCCGGGGAAGCCGGATTGAGAGCAGGCAGCCAACGCGACGACGTGCTGGCTGCCGCTTTCGACCAGACGGTGATGCCATCGCCGATCGCGATTGCCGCTTGTTATGACAGGGATGCGATCCTGCCAGGAAAAGTCAAAATTGCGGGGATCCTCGCGCAGCCCGATGCCGAGTGCCTTCAGATGGCTCTCCTTGAGCGTCCACAGTGCAATGGCCTCCCGCGCGCGTTCGTGTTCGGGCAATTGCGCCAGCCAACGCCGTTCGTCTGCGCTGCAATAGCTATCCCATGCCGCCTCTTCGATCTCGGCGTCGGCGCGCTCGCAGTCTATTCCGACGCAATCACATCCTGACGCGACAGCGACCGTCACCAGCCCGTCGGCATTGGCAAGGCTGAATTGCGGGCCATCACGCCCCTCAATTCTCAGCTTGCCGTGTTTGTCCGGAGACAATGCGACCTTGCCCGGCGCTGTCCCGGTATGCACGCTCAACAGCCGCCGCAAGAGATAGCGGCCGGCAATGAACGAGGCCCGATCCCGCTCGAACCGGTAGGTCGCGGCGCGCTCCCGTTCATCTTGCGAAAGCGACTGCAGCCAGCGGTTCCAGTCGCCTTCATTCCTGGAATACGGCCAGAGCGTGATTTCGATGCCGGCAGGTTGGTTTTCTGGTTGCTGCATGGATCCAGTATCTGTCCCCCGGACCGATTGGCAAGCAGGCAGGTGCTTGCCGGCGTTGTCCAACGGTTCGCTCCATCAAGTGCCGGAACTGATGACTTTAGCGCAGCTTCTCAACGGCGATGGCAAGACATGTCTTGAACGCGGCAAGGTCCGTATAGAGTGCATCCGGCGGCGCGTCTCCGATGACGAGGACACCGCCGCGCCGCTCAATTCCGGCATGCAGCATCAGATTGTCGGCCAGGCCGAAATCCTCGATCGCAATCCCGTTCGGGTCTCGCAATCGGCCTTCCGCATCATAGGCGACGGCGCCGCCATAAAGATCGCTCACGCGTCCGCTGTGGTCGCGGGCCACATTCGTGTAGGCGAAGACCGGCTTACCGCTTGCGCACATAAAGCCGAGTTCGAAGGCCGTCCCCGTATCGGCGGCAACGCCGCGAAAGGGCGTCAGATTGGCGATGATCGCATCAGCCTGCATCATCATCTTCTCGTCCACCGCGTTGATCGCCGCGGCCCGCTCGCGCTTCGAGTTCGTCTGCGGGATTTCCAGATCGCCGGGCGAGAGCGGGAGAAGTCCCGCCTCACGGGCAAGTGCCGCTTTGCGGTCGAGGATTTCACGGGCATTGGGAAGGAAGACTTCCGGACCGGCGAGATAGACTTTTTTTGTCATGAAATTGCACCTGAAAGGGATGGGCTCGTCAACCAAAATATCTTCCCCGCTGTAGCGCGAAGAAGGATTGCAATCCAGTGGGCGAAACCGTCCATGCCCGGTTGCTTAAGCACACTCAGCGGAAAAGATCGGGAAGTTCCGAGCGTGCAATGTCCCGCAACCTGATCGCTTCAGGCATGTCTATCGAGCGATAAGGAGACCGTAGACGGGTGCCCACGGGTCCCCAATTGCCGATGGCGCTCAACAGTTTGTCGAGAGCGGCGTTCGAATAGCCGAATTCCCGGCGGAAGGGGACGATATGCGCGTCCATGAACGCGCAGATGCGTCGCTCCAGATCGAGTGCGGCATCGATATCGCTTCGCATCGATGTCGTCCAGCTCTGCGCACCGCGGGGGCTAAGGCAGGCGACATTGGAAAAGGAACCTGCCGCGACCCGCTCTTTGATGCCGGTTGCGAGATGATGACCGGGAACGAAAAGCGACAGACCGGAAAGATGCCGGCGCGCCTCTGCGTACCAGAGGCCGTCGCCGTCGGCGAGCTTGATGCCGATCACGTCAGGGGCGGCCGCACAGACCGCGCCGAGTTCCTTTGGCGTCAGCACGCGTTTCGCATGCGGCGGATTGTAGAGGATGAGCGGAATTCCGTCGGCAGCATTGGCAGCGCCATTCAAGAAGTCGATCGCTTCGGCATTGGTGAGCGGCCACCAGTCCGGCAATATGACCTGAATGGCGCGGGGGGCGAGCGAGGCGGCACGGCGGACGCGGTTGAGCATGATCGATGGGTCCGGTTGGCAGGCCCCGATCACGAAGGGGGTTGAGGATGCTTTGCAGCGTCCAGCCAGCATCTCCTGGATCCTGTCGAATTCCTCCTCCGTCTGATTGTGGAATTCTCCTGCCGTGCCGTTGGAATAGATGCCGTCGACGCCGGCCTCGATGAGGATGTCGATCTCCGCGGCGAGCTTGTCGAATTCGATGCTGTCGTCGGCCGCAATCGGCAGAAGCAGGCTCGCCCAGTTTCCGCCGATGGCGGCACGCGGCATCTTTGCGTTCATCTGTTTTCCCCGATGAATGACGGATCAATTGAGGTCGTCGCGGATGCAGGCCTTGAAGTGCCCGGGCGCGACTTCACGCAATTGCGGAACGGCGCCGGCGCAAGCCTCGAGCGCACTCGGACAGCGCGTGCGAAAGACGCACCCGCTCGGCGGATTGGCCGGACTTGGAATATCGCCTTTCAGGATCTGCCTGTCGCGACGGGCATCTGGATCGGGCGAAGGGATCGCCGAGAGCAGGGCGCGCGTATAGGGATGCTGTGGTCTCGCATAGAGATCGGCACTCGGCGCGATCTCCATGATGCGGCCGAGATAGAGCACGATCACCCGGTCACAGATATATTCGACGACGGCGAGGTCATGCGAGATGAACAGCATTGTAAGGCCGAGCCGCTGCTGCAGGTCGCGCAGCAGGTTGATCACCTGCGCCTGGATCGACACGTCGAGCGCCGAAACCGGCTCGTCGGCAACAATGAATTCGGGCGACAAGGTCAAAGCCCGGGCGATCCCGATGCGCTGGCGCTGACCACCGGAAAATTCATGCGCGTACCGATTGATCGCCTCGGCAGGCAAGTCGACCTGGGCCAAGGCCGACAGCGCCCGATCGAGCCTGTCGCCGACGCTGCCGATCCCCTGGATTTTCAGTCCCTCCGTCAGGATTTCGCCGATCGTCATGCGCGGCGACAGGCTGGCGAAGGGGTCCTGGAAAATATACTGCATGCGCGGCCTTTGCCGTCTGAGCGCCGAGGCCGAAAGCGTGGTGAGTTCCGTTCCGTCAAAGCGGACGCTGCCGGAAGACGGTTCGACGAGCCGCAGGACGGAACGCCCGATCGTGGTCTTTCCGCTGCCGGATTCGCCGACAAGTCCGACGACTTCACCCTTGCCGATGTCGAAGGAAATCCCCTGAAGAATGTTCAGTCGCGTGCCGCGGGAGGTATAGTGTTTCGAAAGGTCGCGGACGGAGAGCAGCGGTGCGCTCATCTAGATCTCCTGCCATCTGATGCAGCGGCTGCGGTGCTGCGGATTGACCTGTTCGAGCCCAGGCACGACGGCGCGACAGGCGTCGATCGCGAATGTGCAGCGCGGGGAAAAGGCGCAGCCGCTCGGCATGTTCATCAGGCTCGGGACCATGCCAGGAATGGCGGCGAGCTTTTCGCCGGCCTGTTTCATCCGCGCGGCGTCGCCGAGGCGAGGCATGGAGGCGAGAAGACCCATGGTATAGGGATGCTTCGGATTGCCGAAAACCTCGCCGACCGGCCCTTCTTCGACGATGCGGCCGGCGTACATCACCGCGACGCGATGGGCGATTTCGGCGACGACGCCGAGATTGTGGGTGACGAAGAGCATGGCCATGCCGCGCTCACGCTGCAATTTGAGAAGCAGATCGAGAATCTGCGCCTGGATCGTCACGTCGAGCGCCGTGGTCGGCTCATCGGCGATCAGCAGCGCCGGATCGCAGGCGAGCGCCATGGCGATGGTGGCGCGTTGCCGCATGCCGCCCGAGAGTTCGTGCGGATATTGGCCGGCACGGCGTCGCGCGTCCGGAATGCCGACGCTTTCAAGGAGCGCGACGGCTGCGTCCATCGCCTTCTTGCGGTCCGCCCCGCGATGGACGCGGAGCGGCTCGGCGATCTGGTCGCCGATCGTGAAAACGGGATTGAGGCTCGACATCGGCTCCTGGAACACCATGCCGATGTCGTCGCCCCTGATCCTGCGCATGCTCTCTTCGTCGAGGCCAACAAGATCCTGGGCCGCGCCGCCGCGCATCGTCAGGCGGATACTGCCTGCGGCGATCACCCCGATGCCGCGGGTGAGCAGCCGCATGACCGACAGGCTGGTGACAGACTTGCCGGAGCCGGATTCTCCAACGAGCGCGAGTGTCTCGCCGGCGGCAATGCTGAGGTCAATATCGTTGACCGCCGTGATCTCGCCGCCGCGGACGCGGAAGATCGTTCGCAATCCCCTGATGTCGAGTACGGGTTCGGCGGTCTGTACCATCAGGCGTCTCAGTTCAGCAGGCCGGTCGCACGCAGGATCTCGTCGATCCGCGCCGTTTCGGCATCGTTCAGGGAGGCGCGCGGCCGCGGCATGACGGCGGTGTCGATGATGCCGAGGCTCCGCATGGCAGCCTTGAAGGCGCCGATGCCGGCGGCACCGCCGCTGACGCGGCTCTGTGCAACCCAAACGATTTCGAAGAGGCGGCAGAGACGCTCCTGCTCCTTCCTCGCGGCGACCCAGTCGCCGCGCTGCGCGGCATCCCAAAGGCGGACATAGCCGTGCGGATCGACATTGGCGATGCCGGGAACGACGCCGTGGGCGCCCATCAGCAGGGCGTTGTCGACGACGATCTCGGAACCGGTCATCAGGAAGACGTCCTTGTGTTCGGCAAGGTCGAGAAGCGCATAGCGGAAGTTGCCGTCGTCGCCGCTGGAATCCTTGAGGCCGACGATGGCGCCTTCCCTGGCAAGCGTGACGACGGTCTGGCGCTGCAGCTTGACGTGAACGCAAACGGGAATGTCGTAGGCGACCAGCGGAACGTCCACCGCGTCTCTGACATAACGAAAATGATCGACGATCTCGGACTGGCTGGTGACGGTATAAAATGGTGCCGTCACCACCACCGCGTCGGCGCCGGCGGCCTTTGCGACTTTCGCATGGGCGATGACGCGATCCGTGGTCGGATCGATGACGCCGACGATGAGCGGCACGCGGCCATTCACCACCTTGGCCGAATGTTCGATGATTTCGCGCCGGGTCTTCTCGTCATGGAAGATCACCTCGCTCGTCGAGCCGAGCACGAATACGCCATGGCAGCCGGCATCGATCAGATGTTCGAGCACACGCGTATAGGAAGGATAGTCGACGGTGAAATCCGGATTGAGCGGTGTTACGACGGGGGGAACGACACCCTTGAATTTGGTCATTTTCGATTCTTTCGATTGTCAGTTCAGTTCGGCACGCGGGTCGAAGGCGTCTCTGAGGCCATCGCCAATGAAGTTGATCGCAAGCACGGCAAGGATCAGTGCGGCGCCGGGGAAGAGCCATTGCCACGGATATTGTTCGAGCACGGCCGTTGATCGGGCCGCGTTCAGCATGTTGCCCCAGCTAGCCGCCGGCGGAGCGATGCCGAGGCCGAGGAAGGACAGGCCCGCCTCTAGCAGGATGGCATTGGCGATCTGCAGCGTCGCATAGACCACGAGGATATCGATCGAGTTCGGCAGGCCGTGGCGGAAGAGCAGATGTCCGATGCCGGCGCCCATGCCGCGGGCGGCCAAGACGAAGTCGCGCTCACGCAATTCCAGCAGCCGGGAGCGGATCATGCGCGCAAGCAGCGGCCAGGAGAGCAGCGAGATGACGAGGACGGTCGGCCAGATGCCGGTGCCGGCAATCGAGGCGAGCACAAGCAGGAAGATGACGGGCGGCAGCGTCATCACCAGATCGACGAAGCGCATCGAGACGGCATCCGCCCAACGCCCTGCAAGCGCCGAGATGGCCCCGAAGAGAAAGCCGATGATCGCGGAAAGCGTGGTCGATGCGACGGCGACCAGAAGCGAAATCCGACCGCCTTCGAGCACGCGCGCAAAGACATCGCGGCCGACGCCGTCGGTTCCGAACCAGTGCTTTGCCGTCGGGCCGCTGTTCATCGCCAGAAGATCGATGTCGTTCGGGCGGAAAGCCCACCACAGCGGATAGGAAAGGATCAACAGCAGCATCGGAAGAGCAATGCCGACGCCGGCAACGGCGGCGCGGTTGAGCAGAAAGCGGTCGAAAGCGCGGGCAAGCGGCCCCGGGCTGCGGCGTTGCGGAGAGCGTGCCAGCATGCTCAGCCCACCTTGATGCGCGGATCGACGACCGCATAGGTGATGTCGGTCAGAAGATTGACGACGATAACGCAAGTGCCGATGACGAGCGTCGCCCCCATGATGACGGGGTAGTCGCGGGTCTGCACGGCATCGACGAGCAAAAGACCCATGCCCGGCCAGTTGAAGACGCTCTCGATGAAGATGGCGCCGCCGATGGCAAGCCCGATGGTGGAGCCGATCAGGGTGACGATCGGAAGCAGCGCATTGCGCAACGCGTGTTTGGTGATGACCCAGAATTCGCGCACGCCCTTGGCGCGGGCCGTGCGCACGTAATCCTGGTTCAGGACTTCGAGCAGCGAAGCGCGCATGTAGCGCATGATCAATGCAGCTTGCGCGACGGATAGAAGTGCCGCCGGCAGGATCAGATGGTGGAGGAGATCGCCCACCGAGAACGTCTCGCCCGGCGTCAGCATGCCGCCAGACGGCATCCAGTGCAGGCGGACCGAGAAAAGATAAAGGCCGAGCAGTGCGCTGAGGAATGCCGGGCTCGAAATGCCGGCAAGCGCAGCCACCGATAGGGAGAGATCGGCGAGTGAATTGCGGCGAACGGCGCCGATCACCCCGCAGGCGATGCCGACGACGATGGCGAAGACAAGGGCTGTGCCCATCAACAGCACTGTCGGCCCGATCCGCGATAGCACTAGGCCCAGAACCGGCTGGTCGAGACGCTTGATCGAATAGCCGAGATTGCCCGTCACCGCCTGCTGCAGCCAGCCCAGATACTGGACGGGCAAGGGCTGATCGAGCCCGAGGCTTCTGCGCAAATCGGCAAGATCCGACGGTGACATCGGCAGGTTCGGATCGATATAGGCATCGATCGGATCGCCTGGCGTCAGGCGCAGCAGCAGGAAGATCAGCATGCTCAGGGCGACGAGCATGCCCATTCCCATGATCAGGCGTCTGAGACTGTATCGGAGCATCGGCAATCCGTATTGTCAGGCCGTCTTGTCAGGGTGGCCGAAGCCACCCTCAAGGCTTTGCGGAAAACGCCTATTCGGCGATCGACCATTTCTGCGGGTCGGCCTGGTAGGGGCCGCCGCCCGGAGCCGGCGTCCAGACGAAATCCTTCACCTTGGTCGAGACGATGCCGTAGCGGTTTGCCACCCAGAGCGTCGCCCAGGGAAGGTTCGTGTTCATCACCTTGCAGACGTCCTGGTAGGCCGTATTCCGCTTGGCGCTGTCAGGCTCGGCAAGCGCGCTATCGAGTGCTTTGGTGAGGTCGGGCATGCGAACCCTGGCAACGTTCGGTCCGGCCGGAGGGATCTGCTTCTCGTTGAGGCCGACGTTGATGCTGCCGGCATCCGGCCCGTTCTGCAGCCCGGCATAGACCATCTGGAACTGGGCGATATCCGGCGTCGCATTGAGCACGATGCTGTTATAGGTCGGGGCATCGACGGCGCGCGGGACGATGTTGATGCCGACCTGGGCAAGCATTGCCTGGACTGCCGCAAGGACGTTGGTCGCCAGCGGGGTGGTGTAATAGGTCAGAAGCGTGATCGGCTTGGCACCGTTGATCTGATCCCAGCCGGCGTCCGTCAGCAGCTGCTTGGCCTTCTCCGGATCATAGGCGTAGGTGTCGATATCAGGCGGTATCAGCTGTTCGGCGACATAGGCGCAGTTGGCGGGCTTTGCCGCGCCGCCGTAGAGGCTCTGGATGATGGCATCGCGATTGATCGCGTGCATCACCGCCTTGCGGACCCGCACGTCCTTCCAGAGCGGCGAATCGTGGTTGAAGCCGAGATAGTTGACGACGAAAGAGACACCTTCGATGACCTTGAAGTCCTTGTTGTCCTTGAAGGTCGGCACATCGTTGGAATCGACATAAGTGAACTGGATTTCGCCGGATCTCAGCGCTGCGATCGCTGCGGCCGGGTTGGCGAAATAGCGATTGATGACGCGTTCCAGGGCGGGCTTGCCACCACGATAATCGGTGTTTGCGGCAAGTTCGACATATTGGTCCGAGACGTATTTGGTGAATTTGAACGGGCCGGTGCCGATCGGGGTGGTGGACCACCACGTGTTCTTCGCCAGCTGGTCGGCCGGTATGGAGGAGAGCGCATGCTCGGGCAGCATCATCACCTTGGTCATCGTGTCGAGAAGACTGCTGCTGGGTGCGCTGAGCTTGATGACGACGGTGTGATCGTCCGGCGCCTCGACGGACGATATGCCCTTCAGCCGGGCGGCGAGCACCGAGCCGGATTTCACATCCATCGCAAGGCCGATGGTGAACTTCGCGTCCTTGGCGGTGAAGGGCTTGCCGTCATGCCATTTGGCATCGGCGAGCTTGAACGTGTAGGTCATCTGATCCGGGCTGACCTCATAGGAGCTTGCCAGTGCGCCCACCACCTTCTGCAGCGTCTCGTCATAGGTGACCAGCGGTTCGTAGTAGATGCTGAGCCAGGTGAAGCCGGCGGTCGCGGCAAGCGGATTGAAATTGCCCTGGAAGCCGCCGGGGCCGACATCGAAACCGCCGGACAGGGTGGCGGCCTGAGCCTCTGTTGCAACGCCCGAAGCGACAAGAGCCGGCACAGCAACCGTCGACAGCATGGCGCCAAGCGCGATGACGGATAATCTAGACAGTCTTTTCATGTGTTCCTCCCATGTTTGAACTTGTCTTGTTGTTGGCAATCACCCGGGCAATGCCCTCGTAGTGACGATCCAGGCGTCTGCGCGCCTCCTCCAGATCCCTTGCTTCGATCGCATCGACGATCGCGGCGTGATCGCGCCACGTCGCCATCGGATCGGTATTTTCAAGATTGACGAAATCCGATGCCTTGTAGAAGGCGAGCCAGAAGACATCGATCAGCCGCACGAGCGTCTCATTGTCCTGGCAGCGAAACAGCAGTCGGTGGAACAGCTGGTCGTCTGTCGCAAAGGTTTCACCGCGTTCGGCATGGACGCGCATTCGGTTGACGGTCGCGCGCAGTTCGGAGATGTCCTCCTCTGCGATCACCTCGATCGTCTTGCCGATCAACCCCACTTCCAAGGTGCGCCGGATTTCGAGGACCTCCTCGATCTGCCGCAGGGCGCCGCCGAGGCCGTAAGCGAGGTTGTCGAGAAGCGGTTCGAAGGAAAAGGCCTTCACGAAGATGCCGACGCCGCGCCGCGTCTCCAGCACGCCGACCGATTCCAGCGCCTTGATGCCTTCCCTCAGCGAATTGCGGCTGACGCCGAGCTGGGTGGCGAGCTCTCCTTCGGCCGGAAGCAGGGTTCCGGGCGCCAGGCCATTATCATCGATATAGGCGCGCAGGCTTTCCTGGACCGATACGTGCAACAGCGGCGCGCGCGTCAGCGGCTTCATCGATTTCAATGTCATTTACCCCGGTCTTCTTCTGGTTTCGCCCATATGATGAAGTCTACATATCCACTTGTAGGATATCTGTCAAATGGGCAGGTTTGCATCGCAGCGCAGAACTGGTCCGCTGCCTGGCGATTGCCCTTTCATTCTAATACCAGTATAGATCCAAGCGTATTCCACAGAAAAAACTGAATGTGCCGCGGAGGGTATCGGGAGAAATCATGGCGACAGATGAACTGATCGAAGCGATTGGTAAGGAATTGCAGGTGTCAGCATCCGGTCTGCCGCTCTACAAGCGGCTGAAAGCGGCGATCGAAACCGCGATCCTTTCGAATACGCTTAAGGCCGGCGCCGTTCTGCCTGGAGAGCGTGTTCTGGCCGAGACGCTGTCGCTTTCCCGGGTGACAATACGCAAGGCGCTGGCGCTGCTCGAGGAAGAGGGTTTCCTCAATCGCCGCCACGGCTTCAAGACGGAAGTCGGATCGCGCGTCGAAAAATCCCTTTCCACGCTCACCAGCTTTTCGGAAGACATCCTCGCGCGGGGGCTCGTTCCAGGATGTATATGGCTTTCCAAGCAGATAAGCCGCCCGTCTCCGACCGAGATGATGGCGCTCGGCATTGCTGGCAATAGCAATATCCTGCGCATGAAGCGTATCCGTACCGCCGATGGCGTGCCCATTGCGGTCGAGACCTCAACGGTGCCCGTTCGCTTCATACCTTCGGCAAACATGGTCGGCGACTCTCTCTACGAGACGCTGGAAACGCGGGGCTTCCTGCCGCAGCGCGCCGTACAGCGCATGCGTTCACGCGCGGCCTCGGTGGAGGATGCGCAGCATCTCCACTGCGACGCCGGAGCGCCGTTGCTGATGACGGAGCGCCGTTGTTTCCTCGGCGATGGCCAGATCGTCGAATACTGCGAGAGCCGCTATAAGGGCGACGTTTACGACTTCGTCTTCGAACTGAGGCGATAATACCAGTTATAAACTGGTTGTAATCTGGTATTTTCCAACTATCGTGATGCCGAAATGGAGTGTCACGATTGCAGCGCGACGACATCAAAAAGAGCCTTATCGTTTCCTGCCAGCCGGTTCCGGGCGGTCCTACGGACACGGCTGAATTCGTGACCGGGTTCGCCAAGGCCGCCGTCGATGCCGGCGCAAGAGCGTTGCGGATCGAATCCATCGCCTATGTGAAGGCCGTTCGTCCGGCCGTGAACGTGCCGATCATCGGCATCGTCAAACGCGATCTCGATGACAGTCCGGTGCGTATTACGCCGTTCGTTGCCGATGCCGAAGCGCTGGTCGATGCGGGCGCCGATATCGTCGCCTTCGATGCCACGGATCGCCTGCGTCCCGTCTCCGTCCAGAAGCTGGTGCAGGCGATTAAGACAAGGGGCAAGCTGACGATGGCCGACTGTTCGAGCCTCGAAGATGCGCGCAACGCCCTGGCGGCCGGCGTCGATTTCGTCGGCACCACGCTGTCCGGCTATGTCGGCGGGCCTGAGCCTGTCGATCCGGATATCGGCCTGATCACAGCCATGCACGCGCTGACGCCTTATGTCATAGCCGAGGGTCGTATCCGCACGGTGGAGCAGGCTGCCGCCGCAGCCAAGGCCGGGGCTTTTGCCGTCGTCGTAGGCTCGGCGATCACGCGCACCGAGCACGTGACGTCGTGGTTTCGCGACGCCGTCGCTGCGGCCTATGATGCCGACGATACCCAAACGGCGCTTGCAATCGATATCGGCGGCACGAAGACGATGGTGGCTCTGGTCAGGGGCGGCGAAGTGCTGGCTGAAATTACGGTGCCGACGGTGCGGGATACGGGCCCCGATGCCTGGCTTGCCATGATCGCCGACTCTATCCGATCATGGACGGATCGCTATTCGCGTGTCGGCATCGCGGTGACGGGCTTCATTCAGGATGGATGCTGGTCGGCGCTCAATCCGGCGACGCTCGGCATTCCCGATCGCTATCCGCTGGTCGATAAGGCGACGGCGACCTTCGGTAAACCGGTTTTTGCCGTCAACGATGCGCAGGCGGCCGCCTGGGGAGAATACAGGTTTGGTGCCGGCGATGGCGGCGATCTGGTGTTCCTCACCATCTCGACCGGCATCGGCGGCGGCATCATCGTCAACGGGCGCCCACTTGCCGGGCTTGCCGGTCATTTCGGGCTGATCCGTGGTCCGTCCGCCGGGCAGTCGCCTTTGGAAGACCAGACGTCGGGCCGCTGGATAGCGGCCGAGGCTGCAAAGGCCGGGCATCAGGCGACCGCCGCCGAGGTTTTCGAGCATGCCAACAGCGGTGAGGCCTGGGCCGAGGCGATCATCTCGCAATCGGCATTCCGCGCAGCGACGCTCTGCTGCGATATCCAAATGATGCTCGATCCCAAGCATATCGTCATCGGTGGCGGCATCGGCCTTGCAGCGGGTTACCTCGACCGGATTCGTGATTGCCTTGCGGGTATCGACGCCCGGCTGACGCCCGTTCTCGTACCTGCCAGGCTGGGCAGCCGTGCCGGCATCGTCGGCGTGGCGAGCCTGGCAGTGCGACGTGACTGAATAATTCCAGAAAACATGGATTCAGACGTAACAATAAGAGAAAGGGAACTACGATGACATTGAACAGAACGTCCTTATCAGCCCTTGCCCTGCTTCTCGCAAGCGTTGCTTTGCCGGGCACCTCGAATGCGACAGTGACCGTTCTTGGCTGGCCGGGTGGTTCGGAAGAAACGGCGCTTCGTGCGACCGCCGAAGCCTACAACGCCACTGCAGGCATCAGCGACGCCGACAAGGTCGAACTCTTATTCTTCAACCGGGAGGGCTTCTACGACAAGCTGCAGGCCGACATGGCAGCGGGGTCGACTGCCTTTGACATCAACCTCGTTGCCACCTACTCGATCGGCCGTTATGCGCCGTACATGGAGCCAGTCGACCTCGGTAGCGATGCCGCAAAGACGTTTGGCGAATCCGTGCTGAAGACCATGCAGTTTGACGGCAAGCAATATGGAGTGCCGACAGATCTGTCGCTGCACTTCATGTATTATCGCAAGGATCTGATCGATGCGCTGATGAAGGACGATGCGGCAAAGGCGAAATATGCTGAAATCTCCAAGCAGTATCTCGGCAAGGAATTGCAGCCGAAGGACCCGGATAACTGGACCTGGGACGACTGGGCGGCAACGGCTCTCTACTTCTCGAAGCAGGTGAATTCCGAAAGCCCCGTGCGTTATGGCACCGTATTGCAGATGAAGAACCTGCTCTTCAACATGATGGTGTTCCAGTCGCTGCCGCGCTCCTATGGCGCAGACTGGACCGACAAGGACGGCAATGTCACCGTTGATTCCGATGCCTACAAGACTGGCCTTGAACTCTACAAGAAGCTTTACGACGCCGGCGCTTCGCCTAAGGATTCGCTGAGCTATGAATATGCCGAGACCAATGCCGCCTACGGTGCCGGGCAGGCTGCCACGGCACTTCAGTGGAATGCCGCTGCGGCGGATCTCACCAATGCCGAGAAAACCCCCGCAGTTGGCGACGTCACCGGTATTGTGGCACCGCCGGCCGGGCCGAACGGACGCGCCGACCATATTCACGGTCTTGGTCTCGGCCTCAACAAGAACGCCAAGAACAAGGACGGCGCCGTCAAATTCCTGAAGTGGCTGGCGACCGAGGATGCGGCCCTGCTCTATGCACGCAGCGGCGGCTCTCCGGCTCTTGCGCCCGACGTGGTGGCGAAAGTCGCCAAGGAACGTCCTGATCTCGTCAAACTCGGCGAGTTTGCCAGCAGGTACGGCTACGTGATGAACGGTGCGACTTCGGCTAACGCACTCTCCGTCTACGAATTGCAGGCGAAAGAGTTCACCGGCTACTGGTCGGGCCAGCAGAGCCTTGATGACGCGCTGGCTCGTGCGAAGGCTGGCATGCAGGACCTCCTGAAGAAGTGATATTCGCCGGATGCCCTGTCTTTTGCAGGGCATCCGGCCCCAGCCGGCGGATCGAAATGGCCATAGTAAGACGTGCCGAGGGAAGAGCCTATCTCACGCCGCTCGTGGGTTTCCTGCTGCTGTTCCTCGGATTTCCCGCAGTCATCAACATCATCTATTCCGTCTCGACGGTCGATTTCCAGACACTGCGAAGTCCGACGCTGAGCGGCTTCGGCAATTACCTGGCGGTGCTTGCCGATCGGGATTTCTGGCGCGCCATTTTCTTTTCGCTGCGCTTCGGCATCTTGACGGCGCTTATCGAATGCCTGCTCGGCCTGTTTCTTGCGATTTTTCTGGCGCCTCTTCTGTCAAAGCGCTCGGTCCTTATGGCGCCCCTCATGCTGCCGCTCATGGTGGCGCCGGCCATGATCGGACTGATGTATCGTCTGGTGCTGCACGAATTTGCCGGGCCGGTGCCCTATTATCTCTTCGAGTGGTTCGGCGACAGCCCGACCTTCCTCGACGTCGCTCACGCATTCTGGACGCTGACCGTGGTCGAAACGCTGCAATGGACGCCGTTTGCCTTTCTGCTGTTTTACATGGCCTATGTCGCCGTGCCGCTCGACGTGCGCGAGGCGGCCGCCCTCGACGGCGCGTCGGCAATCAAGCTGCTTTGGTTTATCGAACTGCCGCTGATGCTGCCGACACTCATGATCGCCTTCTTCATTCGCTTCATCGACGGCTTTCGTGTTTTCGACAACGTCTACGCGTTGACCGGCAGCGGTGCGGGCGGCTCGACCATGTCGCTGTCGATCTATATCTATCAGGCATTTTTCAAGGAGGGTGCGATCGGCAAGGCGGTGGCGGCTTCCGTTGTTCTCTTCCTTGCCTCGCTGCTCGTGCTCTATAGCCTCAACTGGCTGGCCGGCCGCAGGAGGACGTGAGCGATGATGAACACGCTCCGCTGGATCGTTTTTGCCGCCGCAGCTCTTGCGATGAATTTTCCGATCATCGTCACGCTCGTCACGTCGTTCAAAAGCGCGCGCGAACTGTCGGTCAATCCCGGTTTGTGGATCAGCCAGCCGACTCTCGAAAACTACCTGCGGGTTTTAACGCAGACGGACCGTTTCAATATCTATTCCTACCTCTGGAACAGCACCGTCGCTTCGTTGATCGGCACGGGGCTTGCGATCATGCTCGCCTTTCCCGCGGCCTATGCGATCGCCAGGAGCGAAGCGGGCAAGCACACGCTGCTGCCGATCATCGTCAATCTGCGCGCCGTGCCGCTGATCATTTTCGCCATCCCGCTCTACATGATGTACCAATGGCTCGGTTTGCTCGATACCCAGCTCGGTCTCGGCCTGATCCTGACCATCGTCAACACACCGCTGGCGCTTGTCATTCTCGTCAATGCGATTTCCGACGTCCCGCTCGAACTGGACGAAGCGGCAAAGGTGGACGGCGCGAATTCGTTTCATATCATGATCCGCATCATTCGGCCGGTCGTGCGTCCTGCACTGGTGACGACCTTTATCTTCGGCTTTATCACCGCCTGGAACGAGTTCCTCTTCGGTCTGATGCTGACGACAAACAAGGCGGTGCCGATGACCGTTGGCGCTTCCTTCTTTTTTGCGGCAAGCGGCGGCGGCGTGCAATGGGGGACGGCATCGGCCGTGATGATCCTCGGCGCGCTGCCTCCAGCCTTTCTAGGCCTCCTCATGTATCGGCAGATTTCCGGCTCGATGATCTCGGGTGCTGTCAAGGGCTAGTATCAGTTGAAGGCGTTCATCCTGCCTTGTCGCAAGACATAATGGGCGCTGGCCGATATTCTCATATTCCGCCGCGTCCTGTAGAGTCGCGGTATCTGCAGGCCTATGAGAAAATTTCAGAGCGATCGATGAAGAAGACCTTCAATCCGGCCTCGGTGCGCCGGCCTTTCGGAAATTACAATCACGGCCTGCTCGTGCCGCCCGGCGCATCGCTGTTGGTCACTTCGGGCCAGTTAGGTATCGGTCTCGACGATACTGTTCCGAGCGACGTGGCCGCGCAGGCGGAACTCTGCTTCGAGGCGATCAAGGCGATCCTCGAAGAGGCGGAGATGAGTTTTGCCGATGTGATCCGCATTTCGGGGTTCGTCACCCGGCGCGAAGACTTTCCGGCCTATATGGCCGTGCGGGATCGCTATACCCTCGATCCGAAGCCGGTTTCCACTCTGATCGTCGTCGGCGGCTTTACGCGGCCGGAATTCTTCGTGGAGGTCGAGGTGACGGCGGCGAAGATTTTTTAAAAGCGCTCCATCGCGTCTCCGACGCGGGTGAGGAATTTTGCCCGTGTCTCCGGCGTGCAATTGTTCATGTCGTAATGGGCGAGGAAGGTCACCGGCCTCACCGGATTGATCTGCGCCCTCAGCACTCTCTTGACGATCTTCTTCGGCGGGTTGCCGGCTGCAAAGGCGCGGAAGGGCGTTGCGCCATAGGTCAGGACGGCGGCGAGCTTGCGGATGTGGCGCAGCCGCGATTCTACCTTGCCGTTGACCAGTTCGAAGGAAACGCCCGGCAGCCATACGCGGTCGAAATATCCCTTCAGAATTGCCGGAAAGCCGAAATTCCAGATCGGGGTGCAGATCACCAGCCCCTCGGCCGCCTTCAGCCGCTCGACATGCGATTCCACCAGCTTCAGATTTTCCGGATAGTCGTGATAAACGAGCCGGTCGCGGCGTGAGAGCACCGGATCGAACTGCTCTTCGTAAAGGTCGCAGCCGTCCACCGTATGCCCGGCCTTCTCAAGGCTCTCGACGGTCTGCCGGTAGAGCGCCTTGCCGTAACTTTCCTCGACCGGGTGAGAGTGGAGGACGAGAACCCTCATGAAGCCTCCATCAGGGCCGCGAGACCGGGGAAGAGATAGTTCTTGCCGGCGTTGAAATCGAAATCGGGATTTTCCCAGGCAATCATCTTGCCGGGATTGAGCAGGCCTTTCGGATCGGTTTCCTGCTTGAAGGCGAGCTGCACCGTGTCGGTGCGCTTCATGCCGCCTTCCTCAAGCGTATAGCGGTGCGGGTTGAAGATCGGGCATCCATTGTCCTGGTGGATCTTGATGATCTCTTCCAGCCGCTCCTCGGTGGTGTAGCGCACCAGCGGCAGGCCGGAGCACTGGATCTGGCCGTCGAATTTGATGAATTCGAGATGACCCGGCACTTCGTCGCCGAAGATCTCCACCATCTTTCGCACCTTGGCGACATGGTCCGGTCCCGGATATTGCACCTGAAGATAGGTAAAGTTCGGGTCGACCTTAAGGGCGCGCAATGTCGTGTGGTTCCAGGCCAACTCATAGGCATGCGGAATGCCGCGCATGCTTTCCACCGTGTCGGAGCGGAACATGATCTCGCCCTTCTGCGCCGCGGTGAAGGCAAGAAAGGCATCCAGGGAGTGCGGCGCGATCATCAGCACGACGATCGACTGGCCCTGACGGATGTAGGGCTTGTGGCGGGTGAAATAGTCGTAAGGAATGGGAGCCGCGATCGGCGCGATCTCTTTGACGAGGATGCCGTTGCATTTGGCCAGCGCGTCGGAAAAGCGCACCGCGTCCATGAAGTCGTCATAGCCGACCAGCACATCGACCCAGTCATAGGCAGGCGCAAGCGGCATCTCGATCTCGGTGATGATGCCGTTCGTGCCGTAGGCGTGGCTGACTTTCTGGAGATCCCAGCCGGTGAGATCGAGCACACGTGGCTCGGCCTCCATGGTGACGACGCGCAGGCGCAGGATGTTGCCAAGGTCGCGCAAGCCGCCCCAGGTGATCGAGCCGACGCCGCCCGAACCGCCGGCGATGAAGCCGCCGACCGTCGCCGTCTGGGCAGTGGAGGGGTGGAAGCGCAACTCCTGGCCGGAATGGGCCTTGGTCTGCTTGTCGAGCTGGGCAAGCACGATGCCGGGTTCGCAGACGACGCGGCCGGGATGGATCTCCTTGATCTTGTCCATGGCGGCAAGATTCAGCACGATGCCGCCGGAAAGCGGCATGGCCTGGCCGTAATTGCCGGTGCCGGCGCCGCGCGGCGTGACCGGCACGTCGTGGGCATAGGCGATCTTCAGCGTCCGGATGACCTCTTCCTCGGTCTTCGGCGTGACGACGAGATCGGCGGAAACATTGTCGAGCTGCGCCTTCAGGATCGGCGAGTACCAATAGAAATCCCGGCTCTTCTGGCGCACGAGCGCCGGATTGTCTTCGACGGCGATGCCTTCGAGTTCCTTTTTGATCTTCTGATAATCGGCCATGTCAGGCTCCAACGACGCTATCGAGTTCACGGTAATCCGGCAGGCTGCGGTCGATCACCTTGCCGCGACGAAGCACGACGCGGTCAGACTGCGGACGGGAAAGGAATTCACTCCAACGCCGCGCGCTGAAGAGCACGAGATCGGCCGGATCGCCGGCGGCGATGCGGCCCTTGTCCGGCCGTCCGACGATGGCGGCGGGCGAGGTGGTGACGACACGCGCCGCGGTATCGAGCGGGTGGTCGAGATGCAGAATCCGCACGGCCTCGCGGAAGACCTCCACCGGATCGAGATCGCCATAGGCATAGAAGGGGTCGCGGGTATTGTCGGAGGCGACCGCGGTCGCGACACCGGCGGCGGCCAGCTCGTGGAACAGGGTGACGCCGCGCCAGCGCGGGGTGCGGCCGGCATAGCGGTCCTGCAGATACATGTTGCACATTGGCAGCGCGATGACCGCTATGCCTGCCTTGGCGACCAGCTCGACCGTGCGCGCGGCGGTGTCTTCGTCCTGGCGGGCGAGCGAGCAGCAATGGCCGGCGGTCACCTTGCCCTCGAACCCGTTGCGCAGCACGGCCTCGGCGATCGCCTTCAGCGTCTCGGCGCCGCGATCATCCGTCTCGTCGACATGCAGATCGACATCCAACCCATGCTCTGCGGCAGTCCTGAAGAGCGTGTCGAGCTGCCAGATGAGCTCCGGCCCCATGCGCGTGACGCCGCCAAGCAGGCCGCCTGTTTGCCGGACGACGGTGACAAGATCGGTAAAAAAGGAGCTATCCGCCATGGCGTCCAGCGGAAAGAGGGCGACGGCCTGCAGCGCGATCCTCTCCTTCCAGGCATCGCGGATTTCGGCAAAGACCTCGAAGGAGATGCGGTGCTGGGGCGCCAGCGAATCCAGATGCGTGCGGATCAGGCTGGTGCCGTGGGCATAAGCGGAGCGCAGCGAGAATTCCATGCGCCGTTTCACGTCCGCGGCCGACCAGTTGGCTTCCCGGTCAGCCCTGACGGCATCGAGCGCGCCTATGAAACTGCCGTCGGGATTGGCCTGACGCGGCCAGATATGGCCCTTGTCGAGATGGGTGTGGATATCGGCAAAACAGGGCCAGACCATGCCGTCCTTGAGATCGATCCTGGCATAATCGGCGGGTGCGGCGCCGGCCGGCCGGATGGCGGCAATCGTACCGTCGCTGATGACGATATCGACCGTCGCGAGTCCTTCCGTAACCGGCACGTCGACAGGCTCGACGGTGACGGCGGGCACCGTCGCATTGCTCAGCACGAAGCGGGCCGCATTTGGCGGGGATATGAAGGAATAGGTCATCAGTTTTCCCGTTTGATGCTGCTTTCATGCCAGCGGTGGAGGCTCAGCCAGGCGATGAGGGTGGTGAGGCCGAAAATGGCGACCCCAAGCATGGAGAGCATCAAGAGCGCCGCGAAGAGCCGCGGTATGTTCATCCGGTACTGCGCTTCCAGCAGGCGGAAAGCGAGGCCGGAGCCGGCGCCGGCGGAGCCCGCGGCAAATTCGGCGACGACGGCGGCGATCAGCGCAAGGCCGCCGCCGATGCGAAGACCGGTCATGAAATAGGGCTGGGCGGCTGGGATCTTCAGATGGATCAGCGTCTGCCAGCGCGAGGCGCCGTAGAGTTCGAAGAGGTTGATGAGGTTATGGTCGACGCTCTTCAGGCCCTGCACCATGTTTGACAGGATGGGGAAGAATGCGACGAGGAAGGCGCAGATGAGCAGCGCCACCTGCGTGGAGGGCGCGTAGATCAGGATCAGTGGCGAGATCGCCACGATCGGCGTCACCTGCAGGATCACGGCGAGCGGATAGAAGGCGATCTCGATCCAGCGTGATTGCACGAGAAAGATCGCAAACCCCACGCCGCCGATCAGCGCCAGTATCAGCGAGATGAAGGTGATCTGGGTCGTGACCCAGAGGGCAGGCGCAAGCGTACCCCAATCATTGACGAAGGCTGCCGCCACGGCGCCGGGTCCGGGCAGGATGTAAGGCGGTACGCCCGAGAGCACCACGTAAAGCTCCCAGATGATGATGAGCACGGTGATGACCAGGAAAGGCACGGCGATGCGCAGTGCCAGGTCGCGCCGCCCGACGTTCGCCGGTTTGGCGACGGACAGGGATGCGACTTCGGCAGTTTCGATGCTTTCGACGCTCATAAGTGCTCCTCCGATCCGCCGATCGCCTCGATCAACGAACGCGATGCCGTCTCGCAGGCCTGCCGATATTGTTCCGAGGTTCGATAATGCGAATCCCGCTCGAGGCTGGTCATCAGCGGAAAATCGGCATGCACGCGGCCGGGTCTCGCCTTCATCACCACGATCCGGTTGGAGAGGTAAGCGGATTCGAAGACCGAATGCGTCACGAAGATCACAGTGATACCCGTCGTCTGCCACAGCCGCAGCACGTCGTCGTTGAGCTTCTGGCGGGTGATTTCGTCGAGCGCCGCAAAAGGCTCGTCCATCAGCAGCAGCTTCGGCTTCGTCACCAGCGCACGGGCGATCGATACGCGCATCTTCATGCCGCCGGAAAGTTCTCGTGGATAGGCATCGGCAAAATCTTGAAGACCGACGGTCGCCAGCGCTTCCACAATCCGGTCACGGGCTTCCGCCTTTGAAATCCCCCGCAGTTTCAGCGGCAGGTAGACGTTGCCGAAGACGGTCTTCCACGGCATTAGCGTCGGCTCCTGGAAGACGAAGCCGATATCGCCCTCGGGCAGGCCTTTCGAATTGATGCGTGAACTCGGCCAGTCGATCTTGCCCGCGGTGATGTCTCCAAGGCCGGCGATGATGCGCAACGCCGTGGACTTGCCGCAACCGGAAGGGCCGAGCAGGCTGACGAACTCGCCGCTTTCGACCGTCAGCGACATGCCTGAAAGTGCTGTCGTGCCGCTGGAAAAGACCTTCGACACCGATTGCATGACAACCAGCGGCCGCTTTTTCGTTTCCTTCGAAGGCACCGCCTTGATTTCGGCTAGGGACATATTCTCGCTCGTTTGTCGAAGGGATGCGGTCCGCCGCCAGGCAGGCGGCGGACCTGGCCTGGGAGGCTTATTTCTTCAGCGCCATTCCGGTGCCCTTGCACACGAACTTCGTCGTAAAGGCCTTGGTATAGTCGGTATCGGTCTTGAACACCTTGATGGCGGTCATCTCGTTGAAGAACTTCTTGTAATGGGCGTCGGTGATGCAGCCGATGCCCTTGTCGAGACTGTCGCCGGATTCGATGATGCCGTATTCCTTCATCTTGGCGATCGAATAGGCGATCTGGCCGTCCGTTATTTCAGGATTGTCCTTCTTGATCAGTTCGTTCGCCTTGGTGTTGTCGCCGTAGAGGTAGTTGTACCAGCCTTCGATCGAGGCATCGACGAATCGCTGCACCACATCGGGCTTGCCGTCGATCATCGCCTGCGTCGTCGTGATCATCGTCGAATAGGGCGAGTAGCCGTTGTCGGCGAGCAGGAAGACCTTCGGCTCGAAGCCTGCCTGTTTCTGGATCTCGTAGGGTTCCGATGTCAGGTAGCCCTGCTGGGCGGAGTCCTTGTCTGCGAGGAAGGGGGCGGGGCTGAAGTTATAGGGTTTGTACTGCTCGTCCTTGAAGCCTTTGAAGTTGGCCTTCATCCATTCGAAATAGGTGAGGTAGCCGTCCTTGCTGAGGAACAGCGTCTTCAGCTTGGCGAGGTCCTCGAACTTGTCGACGCCGTTATCCGGATGGGCGATCAGCACCTGCGGATCCTTTTGGAAGATCGCGGCGACATCGACCAGCGGAATGCCCTGCTCCACGGCGGAAATTTCTCCCTGCGGACCGCCCATGTAGAAATCGAGCTTGCCGGAGATCAGGAGCGCGCTGTTTGCCGCATTCGGGCCGCCCTGGACGATGGTGACGTCGAGGCCGTATTTCGCATAGGTGCCGTCGGCGACGGCCTGGTAGAAGCCGCCATGTTCAGCTTGGGCAAGCCAGTTCGTCCCGTAGCTCACCTTGTCGAGGGCAAGCGCCGGCGAGGCGGCTGCAAGCATCGCGGCAAGGCCGAGGCAGCTCAGGAATTGCGTCTTCGTCAGTGCTTTCAACATGGTCGGCAGTTCCCCTTTTTAACCGAAGGAAGCCTTGGTCGGCTCCCTTTTAAGGGAATTTGAGCCATTGCGTTGCGCTTTGAAAAGCATCAAAATTCGTGCGCATTGATGCCTTTTCGGCATCTGTCGGAAAGCTGAAGATAATTTGTGCGCCCTGCGTAAAATTTATGCACCGGAGAGATCATGCTGCACTCCAGACGCCTTCTTTACATCAACGAGATCGCCCGTTCCGGTTCGATCCGCAAGGCGGCCGCGCGCCTCAATGTTGCGTCATCGGCGGTCAACAGGCAGATTCTGGCGCTGGAGGAAGAGATCGGGGCGCCGCTTTTCGAGCGGCTGCCGCGCGGTTTGCGGCTGACGGCTGCCGGTGAACTCTGCATAGAACATATCCGGGACGTGCTGAAGAATTACGAGCGCCTGGAGGGGCGCATCCGCAGCCTCAAGATGCAGCAGGCTGGGAAGGTGCGCATGGTGACGACCGTCGGCCTTGCCGCCGGGCCGCTGCCCGAAATCATCGCGCGCTTTCTTTCAGAGCATCCACGCGTCTTCGTCCAGCTGCGCAACGATACCGGCGGCACGACGGCCAGCCCCGTTGTATCAGGCGAGGTGGATATCGGTCTCGGCTTCAATATCCCGGCCATGCCGGGGATCCGCACGCTCGGAAATTTCGATATCCCGATCGGTGTCGTGCTGCCGCCGGGCCATCACCTGATCGGTCCCGGGCCGATCAATCTTGCCGATGTCACGCAGGAAAAACTGGTTCTGGCGCAACCGGGCACCAGCCTGCGCGAGGTGATCAACCTTGCCTTTGCGCGCCTGCCCATCCCTGTCGAGCCGGTGCTGGAAACCAATGCATCGGAGATGCTGAAGCAACTCGTCAAATGCGGCACCGGGCTGACGCTGCTCAATCCGCTCGACGTCATCACCGAATGCCGGCGCGGCGAACTCGTCTTCCGTCCGATCGCCGAGCCGCATGCGCGTTACCAGCAGATGAAGCTGTTTGCGCGCGCCAGGGCGCCGCTCGACGCGGCCACCAGCCTTTTCGTCGAATATCTGCTCGCCGAACTGCTCGGCCTGGTGCAGGAATTGCAGGCCAAGGGCCATATCCCACCTGATACGAGATCCGCGGCCGAGCCTATTTCACATAGAGATTCGAAAGTGGATAGACCTTGAGGTCTTCAAGCAATTCAACAAACCCCGTGACCTGATGGCGGCAGATCGCTTCGCCCTTTTCGGCGGTGGCGACCGAGGCATCGCCGACCACGCCGAGGGGGTTGAGGTCATGCGCGATCCAGGCCAGCGAATGCGGCGGCAGGGGCTGAAGATATTTGGATTGCTGCCGCATCCGTTCGGCCTTCGAGGCGAAATTCTCTGCCTTGTCCATACGCACCAAGTCGGGGCGGAAGTGCAGCATCAACGATGTCTCGACATCGCCGCCGTGAATGCCGTATCTGCTCTCGTGATCGCTGACCATGCCTTCCGGGTGGCCGAACCGGCCCCATTGCGTGGAGACCACCGCCATTTGATGGCGCACGCGCAGTTCACGCGCGACGATGCTCATGATGTCGACATTGCCGCCGTGGGAATTGACGATCACCATCTTCCGCAGCCCGGCTTCTGCAACCTTTGCGCCAATCGCCGTCCAGACGGGGATGAGCAGTTCGGCGCTGAGCGACAACGTGCCGGGGCCGTAAATATGTTCGTTGGCCTTGCCGATCTCCTGTGTCGGAAGGACCAGGATGTCCAGATTCTCCGGCCGCTGCCTCTTCAGCTCCGCCAGCATGCCGGTCGCGATGGCGACATCGGTTGCAATCGGCAGATGCGGGCCGTGTTGTTCCGTCGAAGCGATGGGCAGAACGGCAATCGTGGTCTCGGGGGAAAGGCCGGCAAAATCATATGTGTTGAGCTCGTTCCAGTAAAACGGCGTCGCCATGCGGTCGTCCCCTTTTCGTCACCTGTCTTGACAGGAAGTAGGGAATAACGATGAGCGCGAAAAGCATCATTTTGTGTGCATGGCGCTGCCTTTTCGAGTGCGCCAATATTCCAACTGCAGTTGTCTCCGGTGTGATGCTACCGGGATCTGAACCGGAAGGCCTCGACGAAGGCGCTGAAGGCCGGCGAGGAATGGCGGCGGCTGGGATAGTAGAGATGATAGCCTTGGAAGGTCGGGCACCAATCGACAAGGACCTCCCGGAGCAAACCGGTTTCAACGTATCGTCGGATGAGGTCCTTCGGCAAATAGGCGAGGCCGACGCCGTCGAGGGCGGCATCGATCGCCGATCCGATATGGCTTAGGATCAGCTGGCCGTCGACGCGGACGCTGAACTCGCGTGCGTCCTTCTTGAATTCCCAGGCATAGAGCGCGCCGGAGGTTGGCAGCCGCAGGTTGACGCAATTGTGGAGGGTCAGGTCTTGCGGGCTTGCCGGCACGGAACGGCGGGCGAAATAATCGGGTGATCCGACCACGGCATAGGAGACATCGGAGCCGATGCGAACGGCCACCATGTCGCGTGCAACCGCCTCGCCCAGCCGAACGCCGGCGTCGAACTGACGCTCGACGATGTTCGTGAATCCGTTGTCGACAATGAGTTCCACGATGATATCAGGATAATCTCGCAAGAAGGCTGACAGTCTTGGACGAAAAACCAACGCGATGGCGTCGTCGGGACATACGATGCGGACATGGCCCGAGGGCTTGTCGCGCAGGGCGCTGATTGCGCTGATCTCGGCGGCAATGCTTTCGAAATGGGGTTCGATGCTCTCCACCAGGCGCTCCCCGGCCGCCGTCGGCGCGACATCCCGTGTCGTACGGGAGAGGAGGCGGACGCCGAGCCGTTCTTCCAGTGCCCGGATCGTATGGCTGAGGGCCGAGCGGGTGACACCCAGCTTGGCGGCCGCGCGCGTGAAGCTCCGCTCTCTGGCCACTTCGAGAAACGCCCGCATCTCGGTGAATTCGTCGCGCCGCATTGGTGAATCTCCCTCATCACAACATGCAGATTATAGCCGCTAGTCTGTCAAAACCAATCCGGCTATCTCTTTCCGCAATGGACAGGAGAACGCGGAATGACCATCGAACTGACATTGGACGAGACTGTTCCGGCCGACAGCACCGTTACTCCATGGGCTGCGGTCACCTGCCTCTCGCTTCTGACCTTTCTCCTGGTGGGGCTGGAGTTCATGCCGGTGAGCCTTCTGACGCCGATCGCCCAGGATCTGGCCATTTCGGAAGGTCAGGCCGGACAAGCGATCGCTGTCTCTGGCCTTTTTGCGGTGATCACCAGTCTTTTCGGCAACGCGTTTTTGGCAAGGCTCGACCGGAAAACGGTCGTCCTGCTTTATACGGCGGTGCTGGTCGCTTCCAGTCTGGCCGTGGCTCTTGCTCCGAACTTCCTCGTCTTTCTGGTCGGGCGGGCGCTGGTCGGCATTTCGATCGGCGGCTTCTGGTCGCTGTCGACAGCCATCCTGGCACGCCTGGCTTCTGGAGCCGACCTGCCCAAGGCTATCGCCTTGCTCCAGGGCGGCACCGCATTTGCGGTCGTCATCGCTGCGCCCCTCGGTAGTTTCCTCGGCGGGCTGATCGGATGGCGTGGCACCTTCTTCATCACGGTTCCGATAGCTCTGGCTGCGCTCGTATGGCAATTGGCCGTCCTGCCGAAGATGCCGGCAACGGCAGCGGTCTCGGTTGCCAGAATCTTCGGACTGCTGCGCAATCGCAGATTCGCGATCGGAATGGCGGCGACCAGCCTCGCTTTCATCGGCCAGAACGCACTGTCGATCTATCTGCGCCCATTCCTCGAAAGCGTCACGGGCGTTGAATTGAACGGACTGTCGATGATGCTTCTCGGGCTCGGCATTGGCGGCCTGGCGGGAACATCCATTGTCGGCTTCGTCCTCCGGCGGCATCTTGCCGCCCTGCTGATCGGATTGCCGAGCGGGCTCGCGATGCTTGCCCTTCTGCTGATTGCCCTCGGTCCCTTCACGGCCGTCACAGCAGCCCTGCTGGTGCTGTGGGGGGTCTTCACCACCCCTATTCCGGTGGCCTGGAATACCTGGATGACACGCATCATTCCCGGCGAACTTGAAGCCGGCGGTGGGCTGCAGGTGGCATTGATCCAATTCGCCATCGCCGGTGGCGCCTTTGCGGGCGGGGTGCTGTTCGACACTGCCGGCTGGTGGAGCGCCTTCCTGCTCGCCGCCGTCCTGCTCGCGGGATCAGCCCTGCTCGCCGCTCTGGCGAGCCCTCGCACTTAACCTTCCGAATTCGACAAAGGAGATCGGCATGTCTCAGGGCATTGAAAACAAAGTCGTCGTCATCACAGGCGCAAGCAGCGGGCTTGGCGAGGCCACGGCACGCCATCTGGCCGAGCGCGGCGCTCTCGTCGTCCTCGGCGCGCGCCGAAGCGGGCGCATCGATGCGCTGGCGAGCGAGTTGACCGCTAGAGGCTATAAGGCCAAGGCCGTTTCCACCGACGTCACCGACCGGAACCAGGTCAAGAAACTGGTGGACACCGCGGTGGAGGAGTTCGGCCGCATCGACGTGATGCTGAACAATGCCGGTCTGATGCCGCTTGCACCACTCGAACGGCTCAAGATCGATGAGTGGGACCGTATGATCGACGTCAACATCAAGGGTGTACTTTATGGCATCGCCGCAGCGCTTCCGCACATGAAGGCCCGGAAATCCGGGCACATCATCAATGTCTCGTCCGTCTACGGTCATGTGGTCGACCCCGGTGCCACCGTCTATTGCGCCACCAAATTCGCCGTGCGCGCCCTGTCCGAAGGCCTGCGGAAGGAAGTAAAGCCCTACAATATCCGCACGACGATCATTTCTCCCGGCGCAGTCAGTACCGAACTGCTCGAGCATATCAGCGAGAAGGATATCCAGGCCGGCACGAGGGAATTCGTCAGCAAGATCGCGGTCGGTGCAGATACCTTCGCCCGCACCGTCGCGTTCGCGGTGAACGAACCCGACGACGTCGATATCAATGAGATCCTGTTTCGGCCGACTGCTCAGCCGGTCTGACGGAGTGCAGTCATGACGACATCCTCATATCTGACGCGCCGTGCACTCCTCGGCGCAACCTTCGCAACCGCAACCCTGCCGTATGCGGCCAAGGGACAGGAAGGCCGGGATCCAGCGAGCCAAGTACCGACCGATGTCAGAATCCGGATAATCTTCAACGGCATGACCATGACGGCGACGCTCTACGACAATCCGTCGGCGCTCGACCTCGCTTCGATGCTTCCCCTGGATCTCAAGATCGAAGACTACGGCAAAAACGAAAAGATCGTCTATCTCCCGCGCAAACTCACCGAGGAAGCTAGCGGTCCCTTCGATAACGAGCAGCCGGGTGATCTCTGCTACTTCAAGCCATGGGGCAACCTTGCCCTGTTTTATGCCGATTACAGCTGGGACGGGTTGATCCGGCTCGGTCGATTTGATAACAGCTTCGACCCGCTGCTGGTACGCGGCGAATTCCCGGTCCGCATCGAACGGATATGACGAGGGGGTTCACGGCTGAGGACTTCGTTTCAGTTCCTTCCGCCGGCAGGCCACGTGTTCAGCCAGTTGCGCTTCTTCACAGCACCGGTCGCGGCACGCCCCAGTCGTGCTGACCCTGAACTGGTCCGACACTTGGATGCAGGGCACGCCCACAGATCCGTCGACACATTCAGGCGTGAGGTGTCGCGCGATGCCTGGCATCTATCCTGAAACGCTTCTTGATCCTGTCGACGGGCGTCCCGTCTTGAAGCGGAACCTGGACCAGCCGGTCATAGGTCTCGAAGCCCATCTTGGCATAATAGGCAAGACCGCTGACATTGTCGGCCCGAATGGTGGCATTGATGAAGTCGAGCCCGAGTTCCTCCGCTGCGGCCCGGGTTGCGGGAAAGAGCGCGCTGCCGACGCCTGGAGTCTTTGGGTTCATACGGGCGAAGGTCCCGATGTCGGCAAAGCCTTTCGGCGGATCGCCGTATAGGCTGAGCGACTGAAAGCCGACAAGCGACCGATCATGCTCCGCGACATGGCAGAGAAGAGGAAACTCGCCGTCGATGAACCAGTCCACGAACTCGGCAGCCGAAAGCGGTGTCTCGAGTGCTGTTGTTCCCCCAGCCCGGATGATCTCGTTGAGGAGCTCGCTCAGTTCCGCTGCGTCGGCAGAAACTGCCTTTCGAATATGCATGTTCTTGGCGACCTCCAGACTGACGGCGTATTGGCGAAGTTGGAGATTACAAATCGCCATTTCGTCCGCAAAGGCAATTGTGGTTCGACGGTTCCTCCGGCCTCTTATGTTCAGGCGTTCAAACGCTGTTGCGTCTGTCGGTCGAAGAAGTGAACCTTTGATGTTTCGAAGGAAAGCTTCACCTGCTGTTCGGGCGCCAGTTCGACACGTTCGCGAACGACCCATGTCAGCTCCCTGCCGTCGAGGTCCACGGCGACATGAGTTTCCGACCCGGTGGGTTCGACCACCTTGACCACCGCGTCCACGCCGTTCTCGCCACCGAAGCTGATATCTTCAGGACGAATACCCAGCGTCATCGGTCTGTTTGCCGAATTAACGGGAGCCCGCGAGAGCGGCACGCGGGAGCCGCCCGGCAGCGACAATACCGGGTTGCCGGCATCTTCGATGGTCCCCTCGAGAAAATTCATCGCCGGGGAACCGAGGAAACCGGCGACGAAGATGTTGCGCGGTCTGTCGTAGAGTTCGAGCGGACTGCCGATCTGTTCGACGCGGCCGCCGTGCAGCACGACGATCTTGTCGGCCATGGTCATGGCCTCGATCTGGTCGTGGGTGACGTAGACGATGGTGGTCTTCAGGCGCTGGTGCAGGGCCTTGATCTCCGCCCGCATCTTCACCCGCAGTTTTGCGTCCAGATTGGAGAGCGGCTCGTCGAAGAGAAAGACTTTCGGATCGCGGACGATGGCGCGACCCATGGCGACGCGCTGGCGCTGCCCGCCGGAAAGCTGGGCGGGCTTGCGGTCGAGAAGCGGCTGCAAGCCGAGAATGGCCGCAGCCTCGCCGACCTTCTTGTCGATCTCAGGCCGCTTGGCTCCGGCGAGCTCAAGGGCAAACCCCATGTTCTGGGAGACCGTCATCTGCGGGTACAATGCGTAGTTCTGGAAGACCATCGCGATATCGCGATCCTTCGGCTGCAGATTGTTCACCACCCGGCCGTCAATGCTGATCTGGCCGGCGGTGATGTCCTCGAGCCCGGCGATCATGCGCAGCAATGTCGACTTGCCGCAGCCGGAAGGGCCGACGAGAATGGTGAATTCGCCATCGGCGATCTCGACGTCGACGCCGTGAATGATATCGACCGTGCCGAAGGACTTCTTGACGTTTCTGATGCTTAAACCTGACATCCCGGACCCTCTCGATTAGCGCTTCCTGCGCACACGCAAAGCCTGGTACGGCTTGCGCGGGATTTTCACGCCGAAGGCCGCGTCCGGCTTGCCGCCGCGCACGACCGAGCCATGGCGCGTCGGATGCGGAACGGGAGCCTCGACTTTCTCGGCCGGCGTGATCGTCATCTCCCAGGTGTCGATGATATCGACATCGTAGTCGTCGCCATCAACCGGCAGGCCGGTGGACCAGATCACCGGCTGATGCTCGCCGAAATAGATCAGGCGGAAATCGCCGTCGCCGTCACGCGCGCCGGAGACGCGCGACCACGGCCATTCGCCGATGATGCCGAGCGGTTCGAGACCGTGCTTGACGTCGGCCTCCATGAGGTCCCGGAGGAAGCCGATGCGCTTCCATGCTTCGCCGCGCAATTCGCCACCCTTGGCCCACCAGATCAGATCCTCGGGGTGAGAATAGGTTTCGCCGTGACCGGCATAGCCGCCGCGCGCCATGGTGATCCAGAAACGGTGCACCAGCTCCCTCGGATGGAGATTGCCCCATGACTGCAAGATGTCGCCCTCATACTCGGGCTCGTCGTTGACGACGGGCTTGCCATAGGCATCGCGCCATTCCTGCGTCCGCTTGACGTCGGGGTTCTGGATGCAGGTGTGTGTCACCCACGGTTTGCGGTGATCGAAATTGGCGGTCACGTCGCCATTATGGATGGACCGCAGATGCTGGTAGGGGTCGTTTTCCTCCAGAATGTGGAAGTAGCGGTCCCACTGCTCCATCGGTTTCGTGTCGATCAGGAAATCATATTCATTGGCGAGCGACCACCAGACGTTCCGGTAGGCGGCAAGACGGGCGGCCAGATATTCGACATAGCGGAAATCCTGCGCGGCCGACATGTCGGCATAACCCCAGCGGTCATAGGGGTGGAAGATGATGATATCGGCCTCGATGCCGAGGTCGCAGAGTGCGGCGACCTGCTTTTCGAAGTGCTGGAAGGCGGCGGGGTTGGGCCGGTCGAAGTCTTCCTTGCCGTCGGAGCCGCGTTCGAAGCAGGCATGCAACGGCTCGTTGACGTTATAGGGATAATCCTTCGGAAACACGCCCATGCGCATCTTGTTGAAGCGCGCCGTCTTCAGCGTCTCCAGCGTCTGCTTCTGCATGTCGAACGGTTGATGCGTCCAGGCGTAGCAGGTCGTTCCGAAGGAGAGGAACGGCGTGCCGTCGGCATAGGCGAAATGGAATTTGTTGCGCACGCGCACCGGGCCGTGATTGCCGGCCGAAGGTGCGGTCGCGGCCAAAACACCCGTCTTGCCGTCGAGGGCCGCGGTCTTGGAGCGCGTCTGGAACGACCACTCGCCTTCGCTATCGGGCATGAAGCGAATGCGGTAGGTGCCGTTACCATCATAGAAGCCCGGCACGCGGACTTCGCGGCTCTTCTGGGTGAAGACGGCATCGAATGCTACGTCGAGATAGGGATTGCCGCCGGCAGGCCCTTCGAAGGAGGCCTCGAACACACCCCATTTTTCGACTGTTGCATCGGACATTCTGTCTCTCCTCGTAGAATGATTTTGTGATCAGCCTTTGACGGCGCCGGAGGTGAGGCCGGAGACGAAGTAGCGCTGGAACATGAGATAGACGATCGTCGCCGGCAGCACGGTCATGACGATCGCCGCGTTGAGCTGGCCGTAATTGCTGGAGAACTGCCCCTGAAACGACATCAGGCCGAGCGGCAGCGTCCACATGTGCTGGTCCTGAAGCAGCACCAGCGCCATGGCGAATTCGTTCCAGGTGGAAACGAAGTCGAGGATGAGCAGTGCGGCGAGGACGGGCAGGCATACCGGCAGAAAGATCCGCCGGAAGATGACGAAGTGGCTGGCGCCGTCGATCAGCGCTGCCTCCGATAGCTCCTTCGGAATGCCCTTGAAGAAGCCGTGCAGGATGAAAACCTGATAGGGAACGCCGAAGGCGATGTAGGGAAGGATGACGCCCGGATAGGTGTCGATGAGGCCGAAGGAATTGACCAGGGTGAAGAGCGGCGCAAGCATCACCTGGAAGGGGATCATCGTGCCGAACACGACGAGCAGCAGCAGCGCCTTGGTGATCTTCAACTTGATCTTGGCAAGGGCATAAGCGGCCATCGCCGACAGGAACAGGCCGAGCGGCACCTTGATGACGGTGATGATGACGCTGTTGAAGAAGGAGTTTGCGAAATTGCCGCGGCTCCATGCGGCGCCATAGTTTTCGAAGGCAAGCTCGGCCGGCGGCATGAAGGCGCCGGTGCTCGTCACCGCCGCCGGCGTCTTCAGCGAGGTGAAGACGATGAAGACGAATGGCGCGACCCAGACGAGCGCCACGATGACAAGCGTTATCCAGAGGCCGATCAGAACGGGATCGCGCTTCATCGACGATGGTTGGGCTTCGAGATGCACGGCGGCATGGTCGGTCGGCACTGCTGTCACGATTCGACCTCCTCGTGCTTCTGGGTCCATCTGAGATAGGGAATGACGACGGCCATGGTGATCAGCAGCAGCACGACGGATATTGCCGCACCTCGTCCGAAATCGAAGATCTGCATGGCCTGCGTGAACGCCCAGAGCGCCAGCATCTGGGTGGACTGCGCCGGACCGCCGCCCGTCAAACCGTAGACGATGTCGAAAGCCTTCAGCGACGAGATGACGGAGAGAACGAGGACGATGGTGATCGTCGGGCGCAACGCCGGCAATGTCACATGTTTGAACACCGCCCAGCGGCCGGCGCCATCGATGCGCGCCGCTTCGACGAGCGTCTGAGAGACGTTCTGCAGGCCGGCCAGGAATAGAACCATCGAGAAGCCGACCGTCTGCCAGAGATAGGCGACGAAGACGGAATAAAGCGCGATATCCTTATTGCCCAGCCAATCCTTGATCCAGATCTGCATGCCCCAGGAGGTCAGCAGTTGGGCGAACAGGCCGAAGAAGGGATCGTACATCCACTTCCACATGGTGGCGACGGCGATCGGCGCGATGATCACAGGCAGATAGAAGATGGCCCTGAGGCCATTGCGGCCGAATATTTTCTGGTTGAGGCTGAGCGCCAGCAGCAGTCCGACCAGCGGCGGAAAGATCAGGCTCATCACGGTCCAGATCACCGTGTTGCGGAACGCCACCCAGAAGACCGGATCTTTGGTGAAAATCGCCGAATAGTTCGCAAGGCCGACGAATTGCCGATTGGGATCGAGCCCGTTCCACTTCTGGAAGCTCAGGATCACGACGTTGAGCATCGGGTAGAGCGCGAAGACCGCATAGATCGCCAGCGCCGGCACGAGCAGGATGAGCGCTTGCACGCGCGGATCATGTGTCGATTGTCGAAGTGACATGCTTTCCTCCTGGCAGTGAAAAGCCGCTGCCAGCTGATGAAAGAATGTGCCAGCCGATCAACTCAGAGGTCGATCGACTGGCGCTTGGGAGGGATCAGCTTCTGCTGGCGATGAAGCTCTGCAACTGCTTGGCCGCCTCGGCCGGTTCGGTGCTGCCGGAAGCGACATCATTGATGACGCGGAAATATTCCGTCGTGACATCGAGCGGGAAGGCCTGGTCGCCGTTCATGTAGACCTTGCCGTATTTCTGGAAGATGCCCAGCCATTCGGCTTCGAGCGGCTTCTGATTGGCATACTGGACGTTCTTGTTGACGGAGGTCGAGCTCAACTGGCCGAGCAGATCCTGCTGCACCTTCGTCGACAGGAAATAGTCGAGGAATTTCGCCGCTATGTCGGGGTTCTTGCTCTTGGTGCTGATGTAGTTGTACTCGGCAAAGCCGTAGAGACGGTCGGTATTTGTGGGGAAGGGGAAGATGCCGTAATCGTCGAGATTGGCGCCGGAGCCGTTGAGTTGGCTGACCAGCCAGTCGCCTTCGAGCATCATCGCTGCACGACCGGCCGTGAAGAGGCTGTAGGACTGTTTGTTGTCGATGCCCATGAACGGCTGCAGCGTATAGTCCTTCGTCCACTTCGCAAACTCCGCGAAGGAATCCGTCGCGCAGGGTTCTTTGGTCCAGTCCAACGTCATCGCCTTCAGCGCGTCGTGCTTTTCGGCGCCGCACTTGGTTTCGAGGATAACGTCCATGAGGCGCATGACGTGCCAGTTGACCGTGCCGCCAAAGGTGAAGGCGGGGATGCCCGCGGCCTTCAGCTTATCGGCCGCGGCAAGGAGTTCCTCGTAGGTCTTCGGCTCTTCCTTGATGCCGGCCTGTTCGAAAAGCTTCTTATTGTAGTAGACGGCTTCGCCCTTGAAGGTGAAGGGAACACCGTGCTTGCCGCCCGTATAGAGGTCGGCGAAAGCGGCAGCCGACGGCAGCAATTCGTCGTTCCACTTATACTCGGTGTAATACTTGTCGAGTGGCAGCGACAGGCCGGCCTTCACATACTCGCCGCCGAGGCCGAGACCCGCCCAGCTGAAATAAATGTCGGGTCCTTTGTCCGAGCCCGCGGCGACGCGGAGCGCGGTCTTGTGTTCATCGACGGCGCGCTGAACGATCTCGACATGCGTCCCGGGATTTGCAGCTTCGAAGTCCGTCGCCACCTTCTTGAGGGCCGTATTGGCAGCATTATTGTCGAAGTTGAGGGTCCAGAGCGTGATGTCTTCAGCAAGAACCGGTGTTGCCGAAAGTGACGCCATGGCGATCGCAACGATGCTCGCAGTCTTCAATTTCGCAGAAAGGGTCAGCATTACCGTCCTCCTCTTGTAAGCCGGGACCCTTTTTGCAGATAGTCATTGACATGTCAACTGGTATGATGAGCTAACCATCGTGCCGTCGAGCAAATTTGGCCATCGCGGCGATGATGATGACCGCCGATGCCGCACCGGGATCGATGTGCCCGATAGCCCGGTCTCCCAATCGCGAAGCCCGTCCTTTCGCTGCCGTCATGTCTTTGGTTGCGTCACAGCCGACGCGGGCTGCATGCACTGCCATGTCGAAGCATTCGGGAAGCGGCTTTCCTGTCCCCCACGCATCAAGTGCCGCGTCGGCCGCGGGCTTCCAGGCGTCGACCATCGTCTTTTCACCGGCTTCGGCCTTTCCGCGTTCCTGGATTCCCGTCGCCATGGCTGCGAAAACGCGGACGAAATCGTCATCGGTCAAGGTCTGCCTGTCCTTGGCTGCGGCCGCGGCGCGCATGAAGGCCGTGGCATATAAGGGGCCGGACGAAGCACCGACCGCATTCAGGAATGCCTTTGCCGCAACGTTGAACAGCAGCGTCGGTGGAGTTTCCATATCGAGCTCGCCGACCGCCTTGGCGGCAGCCTGACAGCCTCCGTCCATGGCAAGGCCGTGATCGCCATCGCCGATGGCGCCGTCCAGCTCGCAAAGATGGTCGCGCTCTGCCGCGATATCCTCGGCAATCCCGGCAAACAGTTGTTGCAGGTCTTTTGTGGTAATCGTCATCGATCACCTCGCAAACATCGCGCAATCGCACGGGTGGTCGATCAACCGCTGAAGCTCGTCGTCGAGATGCATGACGGTGATCGAGGCGCCGGCCATTTCAAGCGAGGTGCAATAGTTGCCGACGAGCGACGTGTGGATGACGAGCCCGGCATCGTCGAGTCGGGACTTCACGCGCCGCATCATGATATAGAGTTCCATCAGCGGAGTCGAACCTAGCGAGTTGACGAGCACGGCGACACGATCGCCTGGGTCCGCCTTCATCTCCCGAAGCATGCTGTCCATCAGCTCGTCGGTCACGGCATCGGCCGACCTCAGCGGCTCGCGCGCCATGCCGGGCTCTCCATGGATTCCCATGCCGATCTCCATCTCGTCCTCGCCGATCAGGAAGTTCGGCCGGAGGGTCTGGGGCAGCGAACAGGGAGAGAGCGCCACACCCATCGTATAGGTTCGTGCATTGGCATGGCGGGCGGCGCGCTCGACATCGTCGAAAGAGTAGAGAAGATCGCATGCCGCTCCGGCGGCCTTGAAGATGAAGACGTTGCCCGCCACGCCGCGTCGCCTGTCCCTCTGATCGGCAGGAGCAGACGCCACGTCATCTGTGGTTAGGACGGTGCGGACCTCGATCTCGTCGAGCGCCAGCATCTCGGCGGCCATGTCGAAATTCATCACGTCGCCGGCATAATTGCCGTACATGAACAGGACGCCGGCGCCGCCGTCGACCGCCTTGGCGCAGGCGATGATCGGATCGGGCGGCGGCGAGGCGAAGACATTGCCGATCGCGGCGGCATCCGCCAGCCCCTTGCCGACAAACCCCAGAAAGGTCGGCTCATGCCCGGATCCGCCGCCGATGACCAGGCCGACCTTGCCTTTGCGCGGTCCGTTTCTGGCAATGATCGCGCGGGGCATGTCTTCGACTGCGTAAAGATGGCGTGGATGCGCCGCGAGGATCCCTTGCAGCATCTCATCGACGGCATCTGCGCCGGAATTGATAAGCTTCTTCGTCTTCACGCCGATCCTCCCCAGTGAGCTCCGATTGCATAGATGCGGCTGATGCGCCGGAGGTCAATCCGCCAGCGGCAAGACCGCGGTGGCGAAGGGTGCGAGCAGCAGATCCTTCCCCGATGCGGGGTAATCGACTCTTCGCTCTCCGCTCGTCAGATTGACGACGTGGAGCCTGTTTCCTGCGGCGTCCCGCGCAACGAAAGACAGCACTTCGGAGGGCGAGGACGAGATGCATTCCTGCCAGAATGCACCAGCCAAGGCGGACAAAGTCCGCACCGCATTGAACAGCGGGCGCCGCCCACCCTGCTCGATCGGCTCGGCCGGACCGGCAATCAGACCGAACGGACCGGTCAAGGCCGAGAGCGTCAGGCATTCGAGACCGGCATCCAGCACCCTGATTGCGTAACCGAGTGCGAAGGCTTCAGCGAAACGGCCGTTGTGGCGCGGGTCGCGGTTGGCCATGGGTATACGCGCGCCCGAGGGATTATCCATTGTGCGGCTGCCATAGGGGTTCTGCCGCATCGGGATCGTCGACGGGCCGATCCGGTAGGGCTTGTCGCCGTAGATGGCACGCACCGACCGCGTGATGAAGGGCAGCGCTTCCAATGTCTGCATGACGCTGAGATCGTCGGCCGCATGCACGATGGGGTTGGTGCAGTGGCTGACGAAGTCGAGCTGCCCATCCGGCGCGCGCTTGCGGTTGAGTTCGGTGAAATAGCTCAGCATGCCGCCGCCGATGCGAATACCGGGAAAGGCGGCGCGGGCGGCGGCATAGACCGCGTCCAAAGGCGGGCAATCCGGCCATGTGCTGCCGGGCGGCGTCGATTGCCGGTCGACGGATGGCGAGATCATGATCGCATCCGGCTTGAATGCCGCCAGCTGCATTTGGTGGGCGATCTCGGCCGCCTCGCTTGCCGGCGACGATTTGCAGGGGAGGGCGATCTCCAGCGTCGAGCGGCCGCGGTGGACGGCGGCGATCGCGGTAAAAGTCTTCAGTGCTTCGGCGGCATGCCCGGCATCCGGATCGAAATGAAAGAGGAGTTCCCGCGGCGCGATCTCCGACAGGACGGCCTTTGCCATGAGCGTCGCATCGGCCTCCTCAGGCGTCACGATCACGCCGATATCGGGCATGATGCCGGTCCGCTCTCCAAGCTTGAGTTTTATCGCGCCGCCCAAGGTCGCAGGCGCGAAGCGCGGTGCGGAATGCCTGGTGTCTCTGATAACAAGCGACGTCTTTTGCCGGACAGGTTGGTTGGCAGAGATCTGGTAGGGCCAGGGCAGAGCGAGCGGTCTGACATATGTCTTATAGGATGCGTCCGACCAGTTTCTTTGATCTTCCATTTCAAAGGTGTCGCCCTCCATCCGGCATTCAGCCTGAACGTCAGGCATGACCCGGTGGGTGATGGCGCGCATGTCCTTGAATGGTTGCCAGGGTTCGATGACATCGGGGAACCGTGTCGTCACGATCTCCCCGTCGACATGCTCGACCTTCGCCGGCGAACCCGCCACGCCGACGATTGGATGCAGGATGCAGAAGCCGCAGCGGTTGGTCTCGAAGCCGGTCTCGGTCATGGCTTCGGCCTCGAAATCGAGCCGGTCCTGATATGCCGCGATGCGAACATCGATAACGAGCCTCGTGTCGCCGGGTCCCTCGCAGCGGGCCTGATAAGCGACTTCGAAACGGTCTTCCTTCTGCTCGATGCTGAGATCGACGATTTCAGGGCTGTAGGTGCCCCAATCCCGGTCGCGAACGAGATAAGAAATCGCCCGTAGCACCTCGATGCCGTCGTAGCGGATCGCGCGGAGGTTGCCATCGGCGAGATCGGCGGTCAGCTTTCCGGCCCTCAGCCGAACCGGCGGCGTCTCGACCAGGTGGGTGCCGCAGAGCTGGAACGCATTGATCGTCATCGCAGCATCGCTCCGACATCGATCGTCTGTCCCCTGGCAGCGCTGTCATAGGCGGCCTCGACGAGGGCGAAGGTCTTCAGATTATCGGCCCCCGAGGTTGAGTGCTCCGCGCCGCGCTTGATTTGATCGACCCAATGCTGCTGGATCGCATAGACGCTCTCCTGGATGTTGTGCCAAGGCCGCGAGGCCCAGGACAACAACTTCGGAGAGACATCCATTGTGGTGGTGCCCCTGCCGTGGGCGATTTCAAGGCGGTAGCCCTGGGTCAGGCGGATCGTGCCCTCGGAGCCGTCGAGCTCGATCAGCGTTTCGGGAAACGGCTCTTTCGAGAGCTTGGTGGCGTAGCTGACGTCGACGACCGACGTGGCGTCGTTTTCATGATCGAGCAGAATGGTTGCGACATCCTCGCCCTTGATCTTGGGATTGACCCGTTTGGTGCGGGCCGTGAGTGATCTGATATCGCCGAGGATATAGCGGGCGATATCGAGCGTATGAATACCGAGATCTTCGATGATGAAGCGCTCGCCTTCGGCAAGATACGGCTGGCCGGAGAAGACGTCGTAACCCGAGCGGAAGGAGAAGCGGCCCCAGAAGGGCGTGCCGATGGCGCCAGCATCGAGCGCCTTGCGGACCGCCTGGATCGGCGTCTGCCAGCGAAAATTCTCGTGCACCATCAGGGCCACGCCGGCATTGCGGCAAGCCTCGACCATCGCCTTTGCATCCGACAGCGTCTTGGCGAAGGGTTTCTGGCAGATGGCCGGCACCTTATTCACTGCAGCCATTTCCACCAGAGCGCGGTGACTCTGGACCGTCGTGGCAATGTCGACGAAATCGAAGCCGCCATCGGCAAACATGGCCTCGGCATCGCGGTAGCGGCGATCGATACCGAACTGGTCGCCGACGACCTTCAGCCGCTCCGGATCGCGATCGCAGATCGCGACGATGTCAGCACCTTCGACGTCTTTCCAGGCGTGCATCTGGTTGATCGCGAAGAAACCGCAGCCGATCAAAGCCCCCTTCAACTCGGTCATCTCAGCCTGCCTTTGCCATCTGCATGAGGGTGACGCGCTGCTGCAGGCGCCGCTGGGCCTGATCGACCACGACGGCAATGATGATGACGAGGCCCTTGATGACCATCTGCCAGAACGAGGAGACGCCCATCATGACAAGCCCGTCGGAGAGGATGCCGATGACGAAAGCGCCGATGATCGTGCCGCCGATCGTGCCGCGGCCACCCGACATCGAGGTGCCGCCGAGCACGGCTGCGGCAATCGCATTGAGCTCGAAGCTTTCGCCGGTCGCCGGATGGGCGGCCATCAGTTCGGAGGAAATGACGACGCCGACGATGGCGGCGCAAAGTCCGGAAAACATGTAGACGAAGATCTTCACCACATCGACCCGGATACCGGACATGCGCGCGGCCCGCTCATTGCCGCCGACGGCGAAGATATGACGGCCGATCGGCGTCGAGCGGGCGACATAGGCGGCCGCGAGTGCCAGCACGATCAGGATCCAGATCGACACCGGCAAGCCGAGAATGCGCCCCGCGCCGAAGAAGTCGAAACCGGTCGTGGCATATTCGGGCCGGCCGACGAGGTTCGGAAAGGTCTGACCGTCCGATGACAGCAAGGCGAGACCGCGGGCGACATAGAGCGTGCCGAGCGTGGCGATGAAGGGCGCGACGTTGAGTTTGGTGATCAGCAGGCCGTTGATAAGGCCGATGACGAGACCGATCGACAGCGTGATCAGCACGATCTCGAAGAGGTTGAAATAGATCGTGTAGCCGATCGGCAATTCGATACCGTAAAGGATCAGGCCGCCGGCGACCATGCCGCACAACCCGACGATCGATCCGACGGAAAGGTCGATGCCGCCGGTGATGATGACGAAGGTCATGCCCATCGCCAGGAAGGCGTTCAGCGCCACATGCTTCGACATCAGGATCATGTTCGCCGTCGAGGTGAAGTTCGGCGCGAAGATCGCAAAGAAGATGATCACGGCGAAAAGCGCGATGAAGGTCCTGAGCTTCATCAGCGTCAGAAGCGCCGAGCCGTTGGCGCCTTTCGGCGCAAGAGTGGTTGACGTAGCCGCCATCATGACGCGAGTTTCCCTTGATGTCCGTGTCCCTTGGCCGAAGCCGCGATGATGGCTTCTTCCGTCGCCTCGTTCCGGTCGAAGACGGCGACCAGCTGGCCGTTGCTCAAGACCGCGATGCGATCGGAAAGCGCCATGACCTCCTCGAGGTCGGAGGTCGAAAACAGAATGGCGAGCCCGTTTGCCGCCAGCCGCCGCATGGTGCGGAAGACGTCGGCCTTGGCGCCGACATCGATGCCGCGGCTCGGCTCGTCCATCAGCAGCACTTTCGGATTGGTCATTAATGCCTTACCGATAACGACCTTCTGCTGGTTGCCGCCCGACATCGAGGTCACCTCGAAATCCGGGTTCGGCGCCTTGATCGAAAGATCGCGGATGGCCTCCTGGACGGCGCTCTTCTCGGCACCGCTGTCGATATGGAAGAGCCGGGCGAAGCGGCCAAGGCTCGCCAGCGTCAGGTTGGAAGCGATCGAGAGCACCTGGACCAGACCCTCGCGCTGCCGGTCTTCCGGAATGAGCGCAAGGCCGCGGCGGATACGCCGGGTGGTGTCGCGGGCGCGAACCTGCTTGCCCTCGATGAAGATCTTGCCGGTCGAGTGTGCGTGGCGGCCGATCACACACTCGAAGAATTCGCTGCGTCCCGCACCCATCAGGCCGTATATGCCGAGGATTTCTCCCGCCTTGACCGACAGCGAGACATCGTTGACCGACAGCCCGCCCGTCGGTCTGGGAAGGCTGATGTTTTCGGCGCGAAAGACCTCGGCGCCAACGGCATGGGTGACGGATTTTGCAAAGTCCTTGGCATCCGAGCCGATCATCGAGCGAACGATCCAGCGCGTATCGATGTCGCGCACCATCGCCTCGCCGGTGACCTGGCCGTCACGCAGCACGGTGATATAGTCACCGATCCGCATCAGCTCTTCGAGCCGATGTGAGATATAGACGATCGCAACTCCTTGAGCCTTCAGTTCCGCGATCACCTTGAACAGGATGTCGACTTCGGCCGCCGAAAGCGCCGACGTCGGCTCGTCCATGATCAGGATCCGGGCATTTAGCGACATCGCCTTGGCGATTTCGACGAGTTGCTGCTGGCCGATCGGCAGATCCTCGACCATCGTGTCCGCCTCGATCCCGGCATCCAGGCGCTTGAGAAAGCCATTGGCCTTTTGCACCTGCGCCTTGTGGTCGATGCCGAGCAGGCCGCGGGTGATCTCGCGCCTGGCGAAGATGTTCTCGGCGACCGACATGTTGGCGAAGAGATTGAGCTCCTGGAAGATCATGCCGATGCCATGCGCCTGCGCTTCCGCTGGGCTGTCGAAGGAGACGGGTTCACCGTCGAGGATGATGCGGCCATGCGTCGGACGCTCGACGCCGGCGATGATCTTCATCAGCGTCGACTTGCCCGCGCCGTTTTCGCCGACGAGCACGTTCACCGCACCGCGACGCAGTTCCAGATTGGCGCGCTTGACGGCGACGATGCCCGAATAGACCTTCGACACGTCGTCAAGGCGCAGGATGACATCATCCTTTTGTGCCTCTGTCGCCGTCATGAGCCCACCCTCAATTCCGAAGGTGTCACGAGCGGCAGCTCGCCGCTTTTCGGCAGCGGAAAGGCGCCGATCACGGTCACCGTCTTGCCGGCGAGGTCCTCGCGCGGGACGGCCGACAGGAAGGCCGAGTTGGCCTTCTCGTTGAACGCCTTGCCGAACTGCGCCCATTCGATCTGGTTCTTGAATTCGTTGAAATTGACGAAGTCCAGCGTGTCGCGGAGCGCCGTGCCGCGGAGCGCCGGCCCGATCTGGACCTTTGCATCGGCCTTGCCGTCGCCATCGGCGTCGACATCGAGCGTTGCCGCGCGCGAGTCCGTATCGGCCGCCACGACCTTGCCGGTGATCTTCACCGCATAGGTCCATGGCGAACTGCTCTGCTTGCGGGGATTGCCGTATTTCTCGCCCGCGGCATCAGGGCTGGAGGCAGCCAGTTGCATGACGTCTTTCAGGTCGCCAGCGCGCTTTTCGAAATAAGGCACGACCTCGGGCTGCCAGATCGCCTCGACCTTTGCATTCGGGTCGAAGGCGGTCTTGGCCGCTGCCGCCGCCTTTTCCTCCGGCGTCGGCGTTTTGATGATCTTGCAACCGGGCAAGGCCGCCGCCACGACGGCAGCGATGAGGGCGCCCTTCATTCTCAACATGCTGTGAACCTCGACGTCTTACGAAATGCATTGCAGAGGGCGCGGCCGCGCACCCTCTGCATCTCGCGGCTGATCAGTTCGTCAGCGCGAAGGTCTCGAGCTTGCCGGAGTTGTCGGCGTTGATGAGAACGCAATCCATCAACTGCTTCTCTTCCTTTGGCGCCGTCTTGGTCTTGATGTAGGCGTCTGCTTGTTCGACCGCGAGCTGGGCCTGGGCATAGGCGGGCTGCAGCACCGTCGCCTTGATGCCGCCCGACTTGATGGAGTCACGCACGTCGTTGGAGCCGTCGAAGCCGACGACGATCACGTCCTTGCGGCCGGCCGCCTGCAGTGCTGCGATCGCACCCATGGCCATGGTGTCGTTGCCCGAAATGACGCCCTTGATGTCGGGATTAGCCTGGAGGATGGTTTCCATTTTCGAATAGGCTTCCGTCTGGCTCCAGTTGGCCGACTGCTTGGCGACGGACTTCAGGTCCGGGTAGTCGTCGATGACGTCGTGGTAGCCTTGCGAGCGGATGCCGGCATTGGTGTCGGACTCCTTGCCGACCAGCTCGACGTAATTGCCCTTCTCGCCCATCAGCTTGACGAATTCCTGCGCCCCGAGCTGCGCGCCCTGATAGTTGTTCGAGACGATCTGGGCGACGGCCACGCCCGTCGCATTGATTTCGCGGTCGATCAGGAAGGAGGGGATGCCGGCATCCTTGGCCTTCTTGACGGCCGCGACGGAGGCGTCGGCTCCGGCATTGTCGAGGATGATCGCCTTGGCGCCGCGCCCGATCGCCGTGTCGATCATTTCCGACTGCTTGTTGGCGTCGTCATCATGGGTCATGAGCAGCGTCTCGTAGCCGAGTTCCTTCGCCTTGGCTTCGGCGCCGACGGCTTCGGCCTTGAAGAAGGGATTGTCATGCGCCGGTGTGATGATGGCGATGAGATCGGCCGCAAAGGCCGGCATGGCCGTTCCCAGCGCCAGGGCGCCGGCGAAAGCCGCAAGTGTCAGTCTGCGCGTCAGTTTCATTTTTTCCTCCCTGTTGTGAATGAAGCCCCGTCTCCTCGGAGCGGTTGTCCGGTCTCCCGGAGCAGTTGAGGAGGAGGGCTTGCCTCCTCCAAGCCGAATTCAGGTGATGCGCCGGATGCTTTCGGCGATCTCCTGCGGTTCGAATACTTTCTTCCAGTCGTCGCGCATCAGCGCCGGGATGCCGAACTCGATCGCCTTGTTGCAGGCATCCGAGAACACCCCGTCGACTTCCTTGAAGATGACGGCGCCGAGCACGTTCATATGGCCGAGCAGGAAGTCGCGGGCGGCCTGTTCCGGCACGCCGCGGGCCACGCATTCGTCCATGGCCTGGCGCATGATGACGAGCAGCGATGCGCAGACAGTTTCCGACAGGCCGGGTTCGAGCATGGCGAGCTGGTCGACCGTGACGCGGTGCGAGCGCATGACCGGAGCCCAGATGAGCTTGGCGATTTCCTCGCCAAGCGCATAGGCGCTGTCAGGCCCCTGCATCAGCGCCGAAACGATGTGCTGCTTGGCGAACAGGCCGCCGAAATGGTCCTTCTTGGCCTGCATGTCGGTCTCGTCGTTGAAGATCGGCGGATGGCAGGGATGAGTGACGAAATAAGTGAGGTCGTCACGCTTCGGCAGATGGCCGGCAAAGGGAGCCGCAGCATCCAGCGCGACCACCATGGTGCCTGACCTGAGCTTGTCGACGATGCCTGCCGCGACTTTGCCGATCGCCGTGTCCGGCACGGCAAGGATCACCACATCGGCGCCATCGAGTGCGGCATCGACTGGCACGCAATCAAGACCGAGATCGTTCTTCAAGCGGGCCTTGCCCGCGTCGCTCACCTCGACATGGCGCACTTGGAATCGTGAGCCTTTGAGATTTTTGGCAAGCCGATATCCCATTTTTCCGCCTGCGCCGAAGAGGGCAATCTGAGTCATGTTTCCTCACCTTTTCCGTTTGGATAGGATCATATACTGGTATGATGAGTCAATCACCATATCACTGCTTAATCTGTCGCCATCAATGTTTTTCGGCGTCGAGCCGGTCGATCGCCTGCACATTTCCGGCCGAGGGGCCGTCAGGGTCGAATTCGGATGCAAGCCAGACATCGACGATCGATTTCGCCAGCTCCGGTCCGATGACGCGCGCTCCCATCGTGATGATCTGGGCGTTGTTCGATTTTACCGCGCGCTCCGCCGAATAGGTGTCGTGCGTCAGCGCGGCACGGATGCCCGGCACCTTGTTGGCGGAAATGCAGACGCCGATGCCGGTTCCGCAGATCAGGATGCCGCGTTGATGTTCGCCGTTGACGATCGTCTGCGCGAGGCGCTGCGACAGGTCGGCGTAGAAGCCGGACTGGCTGAGATCATGAACTTCCAGGTCGGTCTTGTGCGCGAGATGGGCGGCAATGACATCCAGCAGCGGTTTGCCTGCGCTGTCCGCGCCGATTGCGATCTTCATAGCAGTTTCCTTTCGCTCGCCTTCAGGCATGGAAATCACCCTTTGATCGCCGCGCTGACGCGGCGAAGAATGTCGAGGTAACCGTCGACGAACCAGGCGGAGCGGCCGATGAACAGGCCGTCGATATGCGGCTCGGTGATCAGTTCCTCGCAATTTTGCGGATTGACGCTGCCGCCGTAGAGCACCGGCACGGAACGGCCAAGAATGGCTTTGGCCACTTCGGCGATCCTTCCATGCCGCTCCGAGGCGTAGTCGGCGGTTGCCGGAATACCGTTGACGCCGATCGCCCAGACGGGTTCGTAGGCGAGCAGGACCGTAGCCTGTTCGGCGCCGGTATCGATGCCCCTCAAGGCTGCCTCGACCTGGCGCCGCAGCACGGCGTCGGCCTGACCTTCCCGGCGCTCCTGCAATGTCTCGCCGATGCAGATCAGCGGGGTGAGGCCGTGGCGGATGGCGGCCGAAACCTTGAGGCCGACGGTTTCATCGGTCTCCCCGAAATGCTCGCGCCGTTCGGAATGGCCGAGCTCGACCATGTCGAGCTCACAGTCCTTCAGCATGAGAGGTGAAATCTCGCCAGTCCAGGCGCCGACGTCCTCCCAGTGCATGTTCTGGGCGCCGACCTTCACCGACGTATCGGCAAGCGCGCGCTTGACCTCGCGCACTGAGGTAAAGGAGGGAATGACGAAGCGCTGCACGTGGACGTCGCGTTCACGGTCTGCATGGGCGAGGCGGCGCGCGAAGGCGAGCGCTTCTTCCAAGGTCTTGTTCATCTTGAAGCTGGTGCCGACCCAAAGGACCATTCAGCTCTTCCTCCCGTCACGGATCTGGGCGAAATAGCCGTCGGTGCCGACCTGGCCGCCTTTGAGGGCGATCTGCAGGCCGTTGGTCGGCGGATAGTCGCCATGGGCGAGGCAAAGCGGCGAACCCGGAGTTTGCGGCAGCGGCAGAAGCGTCGTCAGCGCGTCGACCTTCAACTGCTTGAGGGCGTGACTGGACGTGTCGCCGCCGGCAACGACGGCACGTGACAGCCCTTCGCTTTCGATCAAGCGGCGCAAGATCGTGCCGAGCGCACTCCCAAGCCGGTGACGCGCGCCCGGAAACCTGTCGATGTCGGCGCCACGGTCCGCGGACGGCCCAAGTGCGGTGTGGAGGATGATGCTCTTGCCTTGCTGGAGCTTCTGGACACCTGCCTTGACCGCTGCATCCACCGCGCCTTGGCCATGCTCTCCGACCAGGGCGAGTGGATCGAGCGCCATGCTCTCGAAGCCGTTCTCGACAGCGGTGCGGATCTGGCGCTCGGTGGTCGGCGAGACGCTGCCCGACACGACGGCGAGGCGGTCGACGGGACCGATATCGGGAAATTCGGTCCTGCTGTCGTCGATGAAACCGCTCCGCCGCCATGCGCTGAGCAGGGCATATTCGATCCCCGACGAGCCGGCGACAAAGCTTGCCGAACGGCCGGTGACACGGAGCAGCTGCTGACCTGCGGCCTGCTGTGTCGCTTCGGAGTCGACATCGATGAGCAGGATGCCTTCGGAACTCGACGCCAGCTCGTCGATCCGTTGATCGGCGTCCGCCGCGGTGATCGCCACGAGATCGGCGACCAGGACGGGTAGACGGGTCTGCTTTGAGAGATGCACCGCAAGATCCGCCTCGTCCATCGGCGTTACCGGGTGGCGGCTCATGACGGGGTGGCGGTCGATGCGGAAGATCCGGCCCTGATAGGCGGCAAAGAGATTGCCGAAGGCTGTGTAGCGTTTCAGTTGCGGCGCGCCGACGATGACGGGAACGACGGAGTGGCCGAACACCGCGCGGCCGATTTCGATCGCCTTGCCGATGCTGCCGATCCCAGGGCTGGAATCGAAGGTCGAGCAGACCTTGTAGTGGCAGATCGCGGCACCAAGCGAATTCAGCCATTCGAAGGCATGCGCAAGGTGCTCCTGCATCCATTCCGGCGTCTCGCTGCGGCTCGTCCCGGCAAGGCCGATGGCGCGGCAATCGCTAAAACGCGCGAGCAGTTGCGGCGTGGGAACGTCGAGGAAGAGCGCGGTCGAGACACCGTTCGATGCCAGGGCCTCCATGACATCGGTGGAGCCGGTAAAGTCATCGCCGTAATAGCTGACGAGAAGTCCATCCATCGCGATCACGCGCCCTTGCCGTCGCTGAATTTTGCAATCGAGGCGGCGAGCTCCGGATGTTCTCTCGCATAGATCTCCAGTGGTATGCCGGCGACGGCTGCCTGCCACGCCTGCTGCACGGCCCGAACGCCGGACGCCGGACCATGGGGGTGACTGACGATGCCGCCGCCGCAGAGATAGAGAAGATCGACGGTGCGGCCGGTCCGCTGGTAGGTCTCCGGTGCCTGTCCGCCCCACTGGCCGGAGCCGGCAACCGGAAGCGGGCAATCGGCGGCATCAAACAGCGGCGCGCTGACGGCCTTGAAGGAGGAGACGAAGCTGTCGTCCGGCTCCCAATATTTGACCCTGATGCCGTTGATCTGGAACTGATCGACCCCCAACAGCCGCCAGAATTGCTGATAGACCTTGAAATCCATGCCGGCGCCCGGATCGCGGGTCAGCACGTCCCAGCCGTTTCGATGCGCATGCAGCACCAGATTGGAGCGCTTGCGCAGAAAGCTCATACCGCCGAAGCCGATCGAGTTGATGTTGACGACGGCGCAGTTGCCCCCGGCCGCAGCGACGATGTCGTGATTGCGCATCATCTCGTCGGGGTCGGCATGCGAGATGCCGAAGGCATACATCACCTTCTTGCCGCTCTTTTGTTCGTGATCGAGAATGCGCGGCATGATCGCCGCGACGCGATCCTTGAGCGGCGAATAGGCCGGGCTCATCAGCTTCTCGTCGTCTTTGATGAAGTCGACACCCGATGCGATCAGTTCGCCGACGAGCGCGGCCGTCTCCTGGGGTCTCAGCCCGAGCGCCGGCTTGACGATCGTTCCGATGATGGGGCGACCCTCGACTCCGGTGAGGCGGCGGCTTCCCGGGATGCCGAACTGCGGTCCTGGATGCGCGCTTCTGAAGGTGTCTGGCAGCTTCATGTCGACGATGCGGATGCCGGTCATGCCCTTGATGGAGTAGACGCCGCCGATTGCAATGGTCATCAAAGCCGAGAGGTCGGTCCCGATCGCCTCGAGGGGAAAGGCGATGTCGATATCGGCGCGATGGAGCAGGGTGCCGGGGGCGACCTCGGGCCAAGTCGGATGACGTGCATCTTCGAGCGGGCGGATCGCCAGGACGCGTGCGGCGACCCGCGACTTCAGCTCTTCGGTTTCACCGGGAACGGGCACGAAGGTTCCGGTCGACTGGTCGCTCGCGATCTTGTCCGCCATCGCCTCGACGCTTCCGGGCGTCTCGATGCGGTAGGTCAGGGTAATCATCATGAAACGGACGGTTGCTCCTCTCGCCACGCAGATTGTCATGGCGTCAACTTGTGATCTGGTATAATGAGTATTCCAACTAATGAAAAGCAGAATTTTCGGATGCGCAAATTTTCGTCGACAGCTTTGTTCTCGACATGGAAACTGCTAGGAGGAAACATTTTGAGCCAGCGAGATGTGATGACCCAGCCCCTCGAACAAATCGTCCGCCGGAAACTCTCTGACGAAGTGTTTGATCGACTTGAGCGTATGATCACCTCGGGCGAGCTTCAGCCCGGCGACGAAATGCCATCTGAACGCGTGTTGATGGAACGCTTCGGCGTCGGCCGGCCGGCGATCAGGGAGGCCATGCAGTCGCTTGCCAGCAAGGGTCTTGTCAGCATTTCGCACGGCGAGCGGGCGAAGGTTCTCAGGCTGACGGCGAAATCGATATTCCGCCAGGTTGATCTCACCGCCAAGATCATGCTGTCGCAATCGGCGGATTCGCTGGAGCATCTCAAGAGTGCCCGCATCTTCTTCGAACGAGGCATGGCGCGCGAGGCCGCGCAGCGCGCCTCTGCCAGCGATATCGCTGATCTCAGGAACATCATCGAACGTCAGCGCATGTCGCTTGGGCGGGCGGAAGAGTTCATTGACGCGGACATGGAATTCCACACCCGCATCGCCCAGATCTCAGGAAATCCGATCTACGTCGCCGTCAGCGAAGCGATGCTTGCCTGGTTGAAGGAATATCATACCGAGATGCTGATCTGGACCGGCAAGGAAAAATTCACGCTGGTCGAACACGACGAGATTGTCGACCGCCTTGAAGCAAACGACGTGGATGGCTCGGAAACGGCCCTCCTCAAGCATCTCGAGCGCTCGCGTGCGCTTTACGCCAAGTAACCTACGCGAACTCGGCCACCGCTGGCCGGCACGCCTGGCCATCACTCATTTCTTGACACTGCCTCACCCTTGATCCTTGGTCGCGACCGGGCTCCAGAGCCTATGGGATATTTGTAAGCAGAAAATGCGGAACAATGAGCTGTCGACGAGGTTCTGCCTGATCACCCAAAGATCCCAAGGAGGACATCAGGATGCGTATGAAACTCATAGCAGCTTCGCTTGTCGCCATCGGCATGGCCACGTCTGCTTTCGCACAGTCCAATCCGGCACCAGCCGGCGCCACGATCGATAAAAACCAGGCCGATCAAGGTGGCGGTGCAAGCGGCGATATGAAGGCCAAAAAGCCGATGGCGACCGATACCACCACGACCGGTTCCACGACCACCGGCACTATGAAAACCAACAGGCCCAAGTGCCCCAATCCGGTCAACAACTCCGACAATCTTCAGACGCAGGGCGGTACGAGCAACGCCACGCCGATGGATGAGGCCTGCGCCGCGCATAACAACTGATTATTCCTTTCGCAAAGAACCCCGCTTCGGCGGGGTTCTTTGTATGCCTGCTCGGCCTATACCCTGAACTCTCCTTTTGAGTTTATGCGGCGGATTGACGCACAACTCCAGCGGTGATATCTATGCCAAATTGGTCAGGCCAATTGACCAACTGCGCGCTTGAGGAGAAGCCGCCGGAGGAGGCCACGATGTTTTCGCCTGTTGAATCCCGCCGTCTTTATCGGCAGGTCGCGGATCAGATTCGCTTGATGATCGCGAGCGGCGAGCTCGCCGTCGGTCAGCGGCTGCCGGCGGAGCGCGACCTGGCGGAGCAATTGTCGGTTTCACGCCCGACCGTCCGCGAGGCGCTGATCGTCCTGGAGGTCGAAGGCTTCGTCAATATCCGCATGGGATCCGGCATCTATGTCGTGCGCCAGCATGCCGCGACCGTCGCAGGCGCCGAGCGGGAACCGGTGGAAGGGCCTTTCGAGCTGCTGCAGGCGCGCGCCCTCATCGAATGCGCCATTGCCGAAGAAGCCGCAGGCCGCGCCAAGCCGGCGGATATCGCTCTGCTCGATGAAACGCTGCTGCGGATGAGCGGCGTGGTCAATGATGCGAGCGCGGTGCTTTCTGCCGATCGCGCCTTCCACACCGGCATTGCCGCAATCGTCGGCAATGCGACATTGATTCGCGTGACGGGCGAAATGTTCGACATGCGCATGACCCCTTACTTCGCGAGGCTCGCGAGCCATTTCGAGGGGCCGGGAACGTGGCGCAGCGCCGTGGACGAGCATCGGGCCATTCGCGACGCCATCGCCGCCGGCGATGCGGCGGGCGCCAAGGCGGCCATGCGCGCCCATCTCACCATGTCGCAGAAGAGGTTTTCCGAGAGTTTCGGGGAGGAGCTTTCGGGAGAGGAGGAGCGCGGCCGCAGCAAGGGCCCCGCGAAAGGAACGACCAAGATTTAACCGAGCTCGGAGGAGAGAGCGATGAAGAAGAGACTGGCAACGATACTTTGCACCGCAGCGGCGATCATGGCGAGCAGTGCGATCGCGCATGCCCAGACAGTGCTGAAATGGGCGCATGTCTATGAAACGTCCGAGCCCTTCCACACCGATTCCGTGTGGGCTGCGGAAGAGATCAACAAGCGAACCGACGGGCGTTATAAGATCGAGGTCTACCCGGCCTCGCAGCTCGGCAAGGAAGCCGACATCAACCAGGGCCTCAAGCTCGGGACGGTCGACATCATCATCTCGGGATCGAGCTTTGCGGCACGCGACTACAAGCCGATCGGCGTAACCTACTTCCCTTATATCTTCCGCGGTCCCGATCACCTCATCGCCTACACCAAGAGCGATGTCTTCAAGCGTCTTGCCAAAGGCTATGAAGACAAGACCGGCAACCACATCGCCGCCGTCAGCTATTATGGCACGCGCCATACGACTTCAAACAAGCCGATTGCCAAATGCGCCGATATGGCAGGCTTGAAGATCCGCGTGCCTGATGTTCCGGCCTATCTCGCCATGCCGCGCGCCTGCGGCGCCAACACCACGCCGATCGCCTTTGCCGAAGTCTATCTCGCTCTGCAGAACGGCACGGTCGAAGCGCAGGAAAACCCGCTGACGACGATCGAGGCGAAGAAGTTCTACGAAGTCCAGAAGAACATCATCCTCACCGGCCACATCGTCGATCACCTCAACACCGTGGTCTCGAAGACGCGGTGGGCGAGCCTTTCCGACGAGGACAAGAAGATCTTCGGCGAGGTCATGCAGGAGGCTGCCGAGCGCACGAGCAAGACGATCGCCGGCAAGGAAAACAGCCTTATCGCGACCTTCAAGGAAAAGGGCCTGAATGTCGCTGAGGTCGACAAGACCGATTTCGAAAAGACCGTGATGGAAAAGGTCAAGTTCGAAGATTTCGGTTACGAGAAGGCCGATTGGGAAGCAATCCGCGCGATCCAGTAAAACTCGCGGCGCGGCGCCGTAAGGCGCCGCGTTCCTTCATTCCGACTGGAACAAGGCCGATCATGTCGCAAGAAATCCATACGCAAATCACGGCCGAAGAAATCGGTCACGAGTTCGAAGGGCACGCGCCGACTGCAAACATCTCGGACTATGCCATTGAAGACTGGATCACGCTGATCGTCTTCTGGCTGATGGCGGGTTGCGTCTTCCTTCAGTTCTTCACGCGTTATGTGCTGAACGACAGCTACGCATGGACCGAGGAAATCGCCATCAACTGCCTGATCGGCGTCGTCTTTCTGGGTTCCGTCATGTGCGTGCGCACCTCGCGGCATATCCAGGTCGATGTGTTCTATCACTATATGCCTGCGGGTCTGGCGCGCGTGCTTGCCACCTTCGTCGATATCGTCCGCATCGGCTTTTTCGCCTATGGCTGCCACCTGATGTGGCGCTACGTCGATATCGTCGCCGACGAGCAGATGGTCACCATCGACCTGCCGCGCAATATCGTCTTCTACAGCGTTCTCATCGCCTTCGTGCTGATGTTGATCCGCGCGGTCATCGTCTTCATCGCCAACATCCGCCGCGGCTACTCCGTTCTGGAGCGCCCCGAAGAATTCCAGACCATCGAGGATTGATCCGATGCTACTGCTTCTTGGCTCGTTTCTGGTGCTGATGCTGGTCGGGGTGCCCGTTGCCATCTCGATGGCCGTCGCATCCGTGCTTTACATCGTCCTCTACGGCATCGCACCCGACATCATCGTCGCCCAGCGCATGATCGCTGGCGTTGAAAGCTTCCCGCTGCTCGCCGTCCCGTTCTTCATCCTTGCGGGCAACCTGATGAACTCGGCGGGCGTCACTGGCCGCATCTATTCCTTCGCCGTCGCTCTCGTCGGCTGGATGAAAGGTGGTCTCGCGCAGGTCAACATCATCGGTTCCGTGATCTTCTCCGGCATGTCCGGCACTGCGCTCGCCGATGCGGCGGGGATCGGCACGATCGAGATCAAGGCGATGAAGGATCATGGCTATCCGGTCGAGGCCGCAGTTGGCGTGACGGCGGCTTCGGCGACGCTCGGCCCGATCTTCCCGCCATCGCTGCCTTTCGTGATCTACGGCATGATGGCGAACGTCTCGATCGGCGCTCTTTTCATGGCGGGCATCCTGCCCGGCATCGTCATGACGCTGCTGATGATGATCACTGTCGCCGCTTTTGCCTATTGGAAGCGGTGGGGCTCCGACGCGCCGTTCGATGTGAAGCAGCTCCTGTCGGCGGGGATGGAAATCGTCGTCGTCCTGGCGGTGCCGTTGGCCATCTATCTGCTGATGCGGGCGGGCGTATCGATGAATGTTGCGGCGGGCATTGCCCTTGCTCTGCTTCTCGCCCTCGACTGGTATTTCCGCTTTTCCGCCGTCATGGCGCTGATGACGCCCGTCATCCTGATCGGCGGCATGACGATGGGCTGGTTCACGCCGACGGAGGCCGCCGTCGCAGCCGTCCTTTGGTCTTTGTTCCTCGGTCTGGTGCGCTACCGTACGATGACACCCTCGACGCTCGCCAAGGCAAGCTTCGATACGATCGAGACGACGGCTTCCGTTCTCTTCATCGTCACTGCGGCATCGGTCTTTGCGTGGCTGCTGACGGTGAGCCAGGCGGCCCAGCTGCTGTCCGATGCGATCCTGTCGATCACCGACAACAAATGGGTTTTCCTGATCCTGGTGAACCTCTTGATGCTCTTCGTCGGCTGCTTCCTGGACACGATCGCGGCCATCACCATCCTCGTGCCGATCCTTCTGCCGATCGTCCTGAAATTCGGGATCGATCCCGTCCAGTTCGGTCTCATCATGACGTTGAACCTGATGATCGGTCTGCTGCATCCGCCGCTCGGCATGGTGCTTTTCGTGCTGTCGAGGGTCGCGAAACTATCCGTCGAACGCACGACCATGGCGATCTTGCCCTGGCTGGTGCCGCTCTTCCTGGCGCTGATCCTGATCACCTTCGTCCCGGCCATATCGCTGTGGCTGCCGCAGCAGCTTGGACTGCTGAGATAGGAGTGGAAGATGCGGACACGTGTGGCTCGGCTCTACCAAAAGGGCGATCTCAGAATCGAGACCGCCGCGGTTGCAGCTCTCGGTCCCGGCGAGGTGCTCCTCAAAATGGCGGCCGCAGGCATCTGCGGTTCCGACCTGCACTACTATCAGGACGGCGGCTTCGGGCCGGTCAGGGTTCGCGAGCCGATCATCCCGGGCCACGAGGCAGCGGGAACGGTGAGCCAAGCAGGCGAAGGCGTCGATCTGAAAGCCGGTACGCTGGTGGCGGTCAATCCCAGCCAACCTTGCGGACATTGCGAATATTGCCACAAGGCAATGCCGATCCACTGCCTGGAAATGCGCTTCATGGGCAGCGCAATGCGCCTACCGCATGAGCAGGGCATGTTCCGGGAATGGCTGGTGGTGCCGGCCAGGCAGTGCTTTGCGGTCGGAGTTGCGACAACTGCCGCAGAGGCGGCCTGTAGCGAGCCGCTCTCCGTCTGCCTGCACGCCGCATCGCGTGCAGGAGATATCGCCGGCAAACGCGTCCTGATCACCGGAGCCGGCCCGATCGGCGCCCTGATGGTTGCCGTCGCCTGTTATCATGGTGCGAGCGAGGTTGTGGTCACCGATCTCGCGGATGCGGCGCTCACCAGGGCCAAGGCGATGGGCGCCAGCCGCACGTACAATGTTGCCAATGATGCCCAGGCGCTTGCCGGATTCGAGGCGGGAAAGGGCTATTTCGATCTCGTCTTCGAATGCTCGGCCGCCGCCCCGGCAATCCGCAGCGCGATTGCCACCATCAGGCCGCGCGGAACGATCGTGCAGGTCGGCGTCTCGGGAGACGTCCCGATCCCTCTCAATGCCATCGTCGGCAAGGAGCTTCAACTCCACGGAACCCAGCGTTTCCACGAGGAATTTGCAACCGCCGTCGATCTGATCTCCAGCCGCAAGATCGATGTCCGGCCGATCATCAGCCACAGCCTGCCGCTCGAACAAGCCACCGCAGCCTTCATCCTCGCCGGCGACCGCGCGTCCGCCTGCAAGGTGCAGCTCACTTTTTAGCGTCACCGTTTGGGGAAATGCATTTTATTGTGGCAGGCTGGCAAGCGGAAAAGCGGATATCTCGCTCCCACATGCGCGACAAACGGGCTGCGGCAAGAGGCCCGCGCGGGGATGCAACTGCGCGCCTCAGAGGCCTGACATGCGCTCACCATTGGATCGCCTTCTCGTTTCCGATGGTGTTTCCCCGAAAGCGGTCCTGTAGCTGGCAGCAAATCGGCCGAAATGAAAGAACCCCCATTTCAGGCATATGTCCCGCAGCAATTGCCGGTTGGAAGGGTCGAGAAGATCTTCTCGGGCCGCTCGCAAGCGCATCGCGCGCAAGTAGGCCGACGGGGTCGTTCCCTTGAACGTACGAAACCCTCCCTCAAGCGCACGAATGGAGACGCCTGAGGCCTCGGCTACATTCTGCATGGTAATGGGCTCGCCGACGTTCGCATGCATGAATTCAACGGCGCAGCGTATATGCCGCGGCGCGGGCAAATGCACTTTCCTCTCGAGCAGATGTGAGAACCGATGCGGGATAGAGCGCAAGACCAGATTGGCAAAGGCTTGGGTCAGGTGCGACATGGCAATCGGAGAATGAATGAGCGGCCCGTTGTTCCGCACCCCGTTGATGATCGTTTGAGCCAGTCCTCTGACGAGTTGGCCGGCCGGCGTCGAAAGATCGATGGTCGGCGCCAACCGCAATGTCCCGATCAGCGGCGTCTCCAATATTGCGGCGGCGGTCTGCGCAATCACTTTCCAATCCAGGCGAAGCACGTCGGACTGATGCGGCGTTCCCCGGACGGAAAAGCGGTCCGCCTCGCGATTATTCACCAACAGCAAGCGCCCAGCTGTTCCTTCGATGACGGTCCGGCCAAGCGCCAAATCGATAGCTCCGGAGCGCACAAGGATGACCGACAGCCATTCCGCCGTTTCGGGGGCCGCTTTTACGCTCCATTCGTACGAATATTGGCCACTGACAAGGGATAGCGTGCCATCGGTCCAGAAGCCCGTCTTCCAGCTGATAGCCTGCTCCCGACCGGTACGCCATGCATCAAAGGGACCGAAGCTCCCGGTGAAGGCTTCGACCATATATTCGAACGTTGAACCCTCAAAGCTCGGTGAAAAATCTACTGGCGTATTCTCTGGCATTCGAAATCAGTGGCCGATCAAATATTGAGCAAATGCAGAAAGAAACGGCATGGATTTGTCCCGGCCGTCTTCCGGGAGTTCGATAAGCAAAATTTGTGCCGCGGACGCCAAGCTATCGGCGCGGCTGTCTGACCCACTCTTGCGCATCGCCGTGAGCTGCCGAATCTGAAGAAAATCGTCGGCTTAGCCTCCACCACGGCGTCAGCAATCCTTCCTGACCTGAAACTGCTCTATCGCCCACCCGGGCAGGTGGATTCGATGTGGAAGTCTCACGCTCCATCCTTGACGTCTATCAAATGTCTACATAATGTCTTCTAAAAATATGAGGTACCGATTTTGGATACTGAAGTCAATCCCGACCGCAAAGCCAAGCTTGGCCTTATGCTCCGCAGACGCATCCTGACGATGGAACTGCAGCCGGGGGCGGTGCTGGACGAAGTGGCGCTGAGTGAAGAGTTCGGGCTGTCCCGTCCGCCAGTTCGCGAGCTGATGCGCCAGATGGCCGGCGAAGGCTACATCGAGCTGGAAGCCAACCGCGCAGCGCGGGTCAGCTCCATGAGCTACCAGTCGCTGCGCGACTTCTTCCTTCTTGCGCCGATGATCTATATCACCGCCAACAGGCTGGCGGCCGAGAACGGAACTCGCGGGCAGCTCGACGTGCTGAAGCAGGTTCAGCGGTCATTTCGCAAGACCGTCGACCACTGCGATGTCGAGGGACGCGTCTTCCACAACGACCAGTTCCACCGCCAGATCGGCGAGATGGCGCACAACGTCTATCTGGTTCCAAGCCTTCGGCGTCTGCAGATCGATCATGCGCGCATCGGCAAGGTCTTCTACAAGCACCCGAACACGCCGCGCATGCAGGAAGAGCTCGAGCTCGCCGCGCAACAGCATGACGAGATGATCGAAGCTATCGAGAAACGGGATGTCGATGCAGCCGGAGAACTGGCGCGGCTTCACCTCGAACTTTCACGACGAAACATGGCCATGTACGCGGCCCCGGAGGGTCTGGAGACGCCGACCCTCTAAGGCCTGGCGTTTCGAAGAACACATCGAACCACTGCTGGCGGAACAATGGGCGAACGTCTGAGCAAGCAGGAATACACCCAGATCAAGACCATCTGGCTCAACCTTTCGGCAGCCTAACGCGGGACACCAAACGAATGTCTGACTTCCAGTTTCCAGGCCTGAATCTTGCTATTGCCACGCCGTTCGACGATGCCGGACGCATCGACTACGCAAGGCTCGAAGACAATGTCGAGCGTTACCTGGCAGCAGGCGTCAGGAGTTTTCTGCTCAGCTCCGGCACCGGCATGCATGTCTACCTTTCCAAGGAGGAATCCGAGGAACTGATCCGGCGCGGAGCCCGGATCGTCAACGGACGGGCGAAGGTGATCGCACAGACCTCCGCGCTTCTGGTGGAAGACGTCGTCGAGCGCACCGTCCGGGCGCGAGACGCCGGCGCCGAGGGCGTCATGGTGCTTCCGCCCTTCTTCGAAGGGCCGACCGACGACCAGGGCATCCTCGATTTCTACAGCGAGGTTGCGAAGGCCGGTCTTCCGGTGATCGGCTATAACGTTCCCCAGGCGGTCGGCGTCGCCGTCACGCCCGAACTTCTGGACAAGCTGAGCGAAATCCCCGGCTTCTGTGCCGTCAAGGACAGCGGTGGAGATCTTGCCAAGCAGGCCGCGCTTATCCGCACCGGCCGCTTCGTCATGAACGGCGCCGACCCGCTCGTTCCCTATGCACTCTATGCCGGATGCGATGGCCTGATCTGGGGTGGGGCGAACTTTGCTCCGAAAACCTGCGTCGCCCTCGTCGAGGCTGCCGCCGGGCACAAGTGGGACGAGGTTCGCGCGCTCTGGAAAATCCTGGAGCCGTCGATGGGGCTGATCTGGGAAGGCGATTACGTGCAGTCCGTCTATGCGGCGGCGGATCTGGTCGGCTACGGCGCCGGCGCGCCGCGCAAGCCGCTGCGCGCGCTTGCCCCGGAAAAGCTTCCGGCCATCCGGCGCTCCCTGGAGACGCTCATGGAGCGGGAAGCGATCTGACGTGACCCAGGCCGCAAAGAACGTCTTCGTCGCATCCAGGCTTCCGAAACGCGCAGGCGTTTCGGGCTGGGTGGCCACCCTTGCGCCGCGCACGCCGCGGCCTGTGTTGAACGGACCGGTCGTTGCCGACGTTGCTATTATCGGCGGTGGTTTCGCCGGTCTTTCCGCGGCCCGGCGCATCTCCCGGCTGGATCCGAGCGTGCGGGTCGCCATCCTGGAAGCGGGTGTCGTCGGCGAGGGGCCGGCGGGCGCGAATTCCGGTTTCATCATCGACCTGCCGCACGAAGTCGCGTCAGACGATTTCAGCGGAGAGTCGGAGGCGAGGTTCAGGCAGTCTGTCCTCATACAGCGCTCGGCCATCGCTCTGGCGAGCGAGATGGCCGCGGAAAACGGCTGGGGCAAAGAAGTATTCGATCCCTGTGGCCGATACAGCGTCGCCATCAGCGCGGAAGGCGACAGACATCTCGAGGACTATGCGCAACAGCTCACGAAAATGGGCGAAGCCCACCGGCTCCTGAACGGCAGGGAGATTGCGGCGGTGACGGGGTCGCCGGTCTATACCTCCGGTCTGTTCATGCCGGGTACGATCATCGTGCAGCCCGCCGCCTACATACGCGCGGTCGCCGACTGCCTGAAGGAGCCGGTCGCCCTTTACGAGCGGACGCCGGCACTCTCGTTCGAGCGCCTCGGCATGGGATGGCTCGTCAAGACGCCGCAGGGGTCGGTGCAGGCGGCAAAGATCATCATGGCGAACAACGGACATGCCGAAAGCTTCGGCTTCTTCCGCGGGCGCCTGCTCCACGTCTTCACCTACGCCTCCCTCACCGAGGAGTTCGACCCCTCGCGCCTCGATGGAGAGCGGAAGTGGGCCGCCACTCCGGCCCTGCCGATGGGAACAACCGTCCGTCGCATCGGCACGGCCGGCGGCGATCGAATCCTGGTGCGCTCCCGTTACAGCTACAATCCGGGCATCGAAATCAGCGACGCCGCGATCCGGCGGGCTGGCCGCCTGCACGACGGCAAATTCTCCAAACGTTTTCCTATGCTTAGCGGCGTCAGGATGCAGTATCGCTGGGCCGGCGCGATGGCGCTCACCCGCAATCATGTTCCGGCATTCGGTGAGATCGAACCCGGCGTGTTCGCTGCATGTGGCTGCAATGGCCTTGGAGCGTCGAACTCGACGGCCTCAGGGATCGCAGCTGCGGAACTGGCGCTCGGTCACAGTTCCGAACTCGGCCGTATCTATGCGCGCCTGGCTGCTCCGACGGCATTGCCGCCGCAGCCTTTCACGACGATCGGAGCCAAAATGCATCTCGCCTATCGCGAGTGGAGTGCCGGACCCGAGTGATGCAAGCGATCTCCAATCTGCGCCAGCGGCACAGTTGACGACACGGCGAGGCCGACCATCTGGCGGCCTCGCTCCGTTTTATGACGCGCCGCTACATCCGTCAGCGAATGCCGCCATCGATCTCGAAATTTCGCCTCGGCAAAGAGAGCCCGCGCCGCGGCGAGGGGCGACGGCATCGATATGGCCGATGGCCTGTCCGGCGAGGAAGGCGAACAACACCCGCAATGCCGAATAGATCGGTTCGCTATAAATAAACGCTATAGCGGCAGAATGGAGTTGTGTTGGCCAGCGACGCTTTCCTGAACCTACTGTGACGGTGTCGGCGCTGGGCTGACGCCATAAGAACCGCGGAAAGCGGTCAGGAGTACGCTGGGCCATAAGCCCAAGCGTTTGCACCCGAGAACATGGAGTGGGAACATGAAACTTACCGTAAGCCGCAGAGCATTTTTCCTTTCTACAGCAGTCCTTTCGCTGGCGGTTGCCGTTTCCGGCCTGCCGGCCGGCGCGCTGGCAGCGGACGGGACGATCAAACTCGGACTCGTTGCGCCGATGAGCGGCCCGAATGCGCGCTACGGCGCATTTTCGATGCACGGCGCCGAACTCGCCGTCAAAGACATCAATGATGCCGGCGGCGTCAACGGGATGAAAATCGAACTCCTCAATGCCGACAGCCAGGGTACGCCGGTCGAAGGCGTTTCGGCCGCCCGCCGCCTGATCGACCAGGATGGCGTCGACTTCATCATCGGCGACGTTTCCAGTTCGGTGACGCTCGCCATCCAGCCCGTCGCTGAAGACGCCGAAGTGCTTCTGCTGAATGCGGCGTCGTCCAATCCGAAAATCACCTACCAGGCCGGTGTCGGCGGGTTCAAATGGACCTATCGCAACTATCCGACAGATGAGAACCGGGCGCTGATCGTCGCCAAATATGCAGCAGAGCAGCGCGGCTTTACCAAGTTCGCCGTGCTTTCCGTCGACAGCGATTATGGCCGTTCGGCGATCACCTTCACGAAGAAGTACCTGCCTGACTTCAAGGGCGAGATTCTCAGCGAGGACTATTACAAGGAAGGCGAAGTCGACTTCCGCAGCGTTCTCGCCAAGATCCGCGACAATGGCGCCCAGGCCATCATCATGTACGGCCTCGCCGATACGACACCCATCATCGCCCGCCAGATGGTCGAACTCGGAATAGCCGGCAAGGTGACGCTGATCGGCAATGGCGAGTTCAACACGGAAAAGACCATCAAATCAGCCCCGTCGGCGCTCGAAGGCGCCGTTGAAGCCGCCGCATGGCTTCCGCAGTTCGACTCGCCCGAAAGCAAGGCTTTCGTCGACAAGTTCACGGCCACCTATGACGAAGCCCCGAACAACCACGCCTATGTTCACTGGGACACCGTCAATCTCCTCGCGGCGGCGATCAAGCAGGCTGGCAGCGCCGACAAGGTGAAGGTTCGCGACGCACTCTCCAAAATCAAGTACAAGAGCCCGGTTGGCGAGGTCACGTTCGACGACCACAACCAGGCCCGCCTGCCGATGATCCTGCTGCAGATCGAGAACGGCAAGCCGAGCATCAAGGGTGCCTATACGGCGGACATTCAATATCCTGCCAAGTAATCTGCCGGGAGGAATACGCCCATGCTCTCGACCATAGTTGAGCAAACCGTGAATGGAATCGTCACTGGTTCTGTTTACGCAATCGTCGCCGTCGGCATGACCATGATTTTCGGCGTGCTGAGAGCCATCAACTTTGCTCACGGCGAATACTACATGCTCGGCACGTTCGGGGCCTGGTTTGCGATCGACTATCTCGGACTGTCCTACGAAGCGTCGATTGTCGTGGGGGTTCTTGCAACGATTGCCGTTGCCTATGTGGTCGGGCAACTCGTCATGCGCCGGATGGTCGGCGCGCCCGCGGAATCGGGCGTGCTTGCCACCCTCGGCATCGCGCTGATCCTGCAGAACACCATCATTCTCGTCTTCGGCGGAGGCTACAAGTTCTTCGCCGGAGGTTATATCGAGCCGGTTTCCATCCTCGGCTTCAGCCTGGCCCAACAGCGCATTCTCATTCTCGTCGTCTGCTTGCTGGTGTTCATCGGCCTCGAACTGATGGTCAGCTACACCCGCTTGGGAATGGCAATGCGCGCCGTTTCCCAGAACGTCGAGTGCTGCAGCGTCGTCGGCATCGATGTGCCGCAGGTGGTGCTTCGAACCTTCATGCTGGGGGCGGCGCTGGCCGCACTCTCCGGGGTTCTGACGGCGCCGGTCAATGTCAGCGTCTATGGCGGCATGGGCGAGCTGATCACCTTCAAGACGCTGCCGATCATCATCATGGGCGGTTTGGGCAATGTGCGCGGTACTTTCGTCGCGGCGATGATCCTTGGCGTGGCCGAGAGCCTGGTCGCCACCTATGTCGGCCTGCAATTCCGCGACACCGTCGGCTTCGCCACGCTGATCCTGATGCTGATGTGGCGGCCGCATGGTCTCTTTTCGACGCAGGCGCGCTTCTAGCAGCAGCGCCCGCCGACCTTTCTCGAACGACCGAGGACTCGACATGTCTCTGACGGAAACCGCTCAACAGGTACGCAGGCGCGATCTTCGCATACCGCTCGCCGCAGTCCTGATCGTCCTAGCGCTCGCCGCGCCGTTCATCGGCAGCCGTTACATCACCCATTCCCTGATCATCGCCCTGATTTTCATGCTGCCGGCACATGGGCTCAATCTGCTTGTCGGCTACACCGGTCTTCTTTCATTGGCCCAGGCCGCGTTTTTCGGCATCGGCGCCTATACGGCAGGTCTTCTCGCCGTCACCTACGGCACGCCGTTTTACGTCAATCTCATCGCAGCAGGCGCCGTCTCCGGAGCCCTTGCTCTTCCGCTCGGCATTCCCGCCCTGCGTCTGCGCTCGACGTCCTTCGTGATGTGTACGCTCGGTTTCGTGATCATCGGCCAGGCCATTGCCAAGAACTGGATCTCGCTGACACGCGGTGACATGGGGCTTTCGGGCATTCCAAAACCACACTTCGAGCTGGGCCCCCTTTCGTTCACGGTGTCCGGTACGACAAACTTCTACTATCTCGCCCTGATCATCGGGGTTCTCGCCACCTGCGCCGTCTGGGCAATCGTCCGTTCGCCCGCCGGGCGCAACATGGTGGCGATCCGTGAGAACGAGACGCTCGCCGAATCTCTCGGCGTCCCGACCTGGCACTACAAGCTGATCGTCTTCATGATCAGCGCGGTGTTTGCCGGTATCGGCGGCTGCCTCTACGCCTATTACCTGACGGTCGTCAGCCCGCTGACCTTCCAGATGTATTATTCGACGACGATGCTGATCATCGTGCTGGGCGGCGGGGCGGGCATGATTTCCGGCACCGTCTTCGGAAGCCTGCTTTTCGTCGGGCTGACCGAGGCGCTGCGCATCACCCCCGAATTGCGCATGATCGCCTATGGCTTCTGCCTTCTCGTCCTGGTCTTCTGGTTCAAGAACGGGTTTGCGCCGCTGATCAATCGCTTCTGGAATGCGATCGGAGGTGCGAAATGACCGGTCATCTTCCGCTTCTCGCGATCAAGAACCTCAGCAAGTCCTACGGCGCGGTGAAGGCCGTCAACGATGTCAGCATTCACATCGATCGGGGTGAGATCGCGGGCCTGATCGGGCCGAACGGCTCCGGCAAATCGACCTTCTTCGATTGCAGCACCGGCCTTGCGAAGCCGGACACCGGCACGGTTGTCCTCGACGGACAGGACATCACCGGCTGGTCCCTGAACCGCATCGCCAGGGAAGGCCGCATGCTGCGCTCTTTCCAGAAGACCGTCACTTTCAAGTCGCTCGATGTCGAGGAGAACCTGGTCATCGCCGGTCAGATGTTCACTTTCCCGTCCATTGCATCGACCTTCGGCTTGGGAAAGATGTCCCGTCGGCGCATCGATGGTCTCAGGGAGAGAGCCCGCGAGCTGATCAAGATGGCGGGTCTCTGGGATGTGCGCCACCAGCCGGCGGGCAATCTGTCGGGCGGACAGCAGAAGCTCATCCAGTTCGCATCCATGCTGATGCCCGAACCGAAGCTCATCCTGCTGGACGAGCCGATGGCCGGGATCAATCCGAAGATCATCGAACGCGTCGTCGATACCATCCTGTATGCCAACAAGTCGCTCGGCGTGAGCTTCCTGGTGATCGAACACAATATCGATGTCGTCACCAGCATTTGCCAGCGCGTCATCGTGCTCGACCAGGGAGCCAAGCTCGTCGAAGGCTTGCCGGGCGACATCATTCAGGATCAGCGCGTCAGGGAGGCCTATCTTGGCGGGTAATTCGAACCTTTCGATCCGTGACCTGCGCGCAGGTTACGGCAATCTGGACATCCTCAACGGCGTCGATCTCGACGTGCCGGCGGGACAGTTCGTGGCGCTCATGGGGCCGAACGGGGCGGGCAAATCAACGCTTCTCAAGACGCTCTACGGCATGACGACCATCAAGCAGGGAAACATCGACTGGCGCGGCAAGAATATTGCCGGCAACACGTCGCGGGCCATTCTGGGCGAGGGGATTTCCTTCGTGCCGCAGGGACGCTGCAACTTCCCCGTCATGACCGTCGACGAAAATCTTCAGATGGCGGCCTATACAATCCGCGACGCCAAGGTGAAGGCTGACCGCGACTACGTCTACGACCTCTTTCCGATCCTCAAGAAACGCCGCGCGACACTGGCCGGCAACATGTCCGGCGGCGAGCAACAACTGCTCGAAGTGGCGATGGCGGTGCTGCAGCGGCCGAAGGTGCTGCTGGTCGACGAGCCGTCCGTCGGGCTGTCGCCGGCGGCGATCGGCATCGTCTTCGACGAGCTTCTTCGCCTTCACGCCGACGGCATGACGATCCTGCTCGTCGAGCAGAACACCAAGAAGGCCATGGAAGTCGCCCAGCGCGCGGTCATCCTGAGACTTGGCAAAGTCATCTGGGACGGCCTGCCGAAAGACATCACCCATGACGAACTCGGCGAACTTTTCCTGACCGGGAAAATGCGCGGCGAAACCGAGGCCGTTCACTGAAGGCGATCTCTTGCCTCTTATAAATTAAGCGAGGAAATTCCCATGAGCACCTTTGTGCCTGCATCACGTGTCTCCAGAATCAAGGTTTCGCCAAGCACGGCTGCGGCCGCCCGGGCGCGCGAGCTGAAGGCGGCGGGTCGCGACATCGTCGACCTGACGGTCGGCGAGCCGGACTTCGACACGCCTGACAACATCAAGGCCGCAGCGCACGCCGCCATCGACAGGGGCGAAACGAAATACACCGCCGTCAACGGCACGCCGGCGCTGCGCAAGGCGATCATTGGCGATTTCAAGCGCCGGCTCGGCCTCAGCTATGCCGACGACGAAATTTGCGTCGGCGGCGGCGCCAAGCAGATTCTGTTTCTCGCGCTGATGGCGAGCGTCGAAAACGACGCCGAGGTGATCATTCCCGCACCCTACTGGGTTTCCTATCCCGATATGGTCATCGCCAACGAAGGCAAACCGGTCATTGTCGAATGCCCGCAGGAAACCGGCTTCAAGCTGACGCCCGAAACTTTGGAAAAGGCGATCACGCCGAAGACCCTATGGCTGGTCCTCAACGCGCCGTCCAATCCGACGGGTGCCGCCTATGACCGGCGCGAACTCGAAGCCCTCGGCGAGGTGCTGCTGCGCCATCCCCATGTCTTCGTGCTGTCAGACGATATCTACGACCAGGTCTGGTTCAAGGACGAGCCGATGACGACGCTGGTTGCCGCCGTCCCGGAACTGAAGGGGCGTGTTCTGCTCACCAACGGCGTCTCCAAGTCCTACGCCATGACCGGATGGCGTATCGGCTACGGGGCGGGTCCGGCCGCATTGATCGCCGCCATCAACAAGCTGCAGTCGCAGATGTCGTCCTGCCCGTCGTCGGTCAGTCAGGCGGCCGCCGCCTATGCGCTGTCTTCGGACCAGGCATTCGTCGCCGAAAGCGTCAAGGTCTATAAGGAACGCCGGGATTATGCGTGCGCACGGCTGAATGCCGTGCCGGGCCTCTCCTGCCTCGTGCCGGATGGGGCCTTTTATTTGTTTCCGAACTGCGCCGGCGTCATCGGCAAGAAGACTCCTGAAGGCAAGACGATCGAGACGGATCTCGATTTTGTGCTCTATCTGCTCGACGGCGTCGGGGTCGCGGCGCTGCAGGGGGCTGCCTACGGCGTATCGCCGCATTTCCGCCTGTCGATTGCGACGTCGATCGAGACGATCACCCAAGCATGCGACCGCATCGAACGGGCTGTTGCCGAGCTGCGTTAACCGCGAATGGCCAGTGGGACTTGCGACTGGGACTTGCGTCCCTCCGGCTGCAGGCTTTACGTTTTGCATGAAACAACAAGCCGGTGACCATGAGCGTCGATTTCCGCAAACTGAAGAGCTTCGTAAAGATCGTCGATACGGGCAGCGTATCGCGCGCGGCAAGCCTTCTGAGGACGGCCCAGCCGGCGTTGTCGCAGCAGATCGCCGCTCTGGAGGCGCACTTCAAGCACAAGCTTCTCATCCGCAGCAATGTCGGCATTGCGCCGACGGAGGCAGGGCTCATCCTCTATCGGCATGCGCAACTGATGTTGAAGCAGATCGAGCAGGCTCAGGTCGACATCGATCAGTCCGCCAAATCGGTGGCGGGCCGCGTCTCGATCGGCCTTGCGACCTATTCCTCGTCAAGCGCCTTGTCGCTGCCGATCCTCAAGGAGATGAAGGCGAGGCATCCCCATATCGTCGTCCACATCAATGACAGTTTCGGCCAGATCCTCAGCGAACTGATCATGACGGGCAAGATGGATATGGCGCTGATCTATGCTGCTGCGCCGATCAAAGGCGTTACCCTGCAGCCATTGTTCCGCGAGGAAATGTTCCTCGTCTCGCCGCCGGGCATCGAACTCCCCGGGGATAGCAGCGCGCCGCTTCCGCTTGCCGCCCTTCAGGAGATCCCGCTGCTTCTTCCCAGCAAGGCCCATCTGCTCCGCCGGCTGATCGACGACGCGCTGGCGAGAGCCAGAGCGACACCTGAGGTCGTCTCGGAAATCGAGTCCGTTCCGGCCCTCAGCGCGGCTGTGCTCGAAGGGCTTGGATCGACCATTCTCCCGGCTTCGGTGGTGACGGAGACGGCGATCTTCTCAGGCGCGCAGGTGCGGGCACTGACCAAGCCGGTGATCGACGCGACCGTGTCGCTCTGCGTCGCAGATCATCTTCCCCTGTCGGAACCTGCCATCGCCGCACGGTCGGTTCTGCTTGATGTCGTCGGCAAACTGATGAGCAGTCATCACCAGGGAATCAAGCCCGCCTAGCCCGAGCTGCTCCTCGCAGCGGCAGTCCGACGGCTGACCGCCGCCCGCCATAAGCAAACCCTATAGCGGCAGACTGTAGTTGTGTTAGCCAACGCGCCGGGCATTCCCCTAACCTTCAAGCAGACATCGGGTCCGGGCATCGGATCCGCATAGCGGCGCCTGCCGCGCCGAACAGTCGCTTCGAGGACAACATGGCAAAACTGGCTTTCGACACGGGTGGTACCTTTACCGACTTCGCGCTCCTGGATGACAGGGGCGACCTCCACCTTCACAAGGTCCTGAGCACGCCGAAGAACCCGGCCGAAGCCGTCGTGCAGGGTGTGTCCGAATTGCTGGAAAAATTCGCCGGCACCATCGCCATCGACCAACTGCAGGTGCTGGGCGCCACCACCGTCGTCACCAACGCCGTGCTCGAGCGCAAGGGCGTCGAGACCGGCTTCGTCACCACCGACGGTTTCCAGGACATGCTGCGAATCCGTAACGAAGGGCGCTACGACCTCTACGACCTGAACATCAAATATCCCGACCCGCTGGTCACCCGCGCAAACAGCTTCGGCGCCAAGGAGCGGATCGCCGCCGACGGTTCCGTCATGACCGAACTCAAGGAAGAGACGGTGCGCGAGATTGCCGGTCGCCTGAAGGAGAAGGGCATTCGCTCCGTCGCCGTCTGCCTTCTCCATGCCTATAAATATCCGCAGCACGAGCAGCGCGTCGCAGCGCTGCTGCGCGAAGAAGACCCCGATATCTTCGTCTCGCTCTCCTCCGAAGTCTGCCCTGAAATGCGCGAGTTCGACCGCGCGTCGACGACTGTCGTCAATGCCTATACCAGGCCGCAAATGGCCGGCCACGTCGCCCATCTGCAGCGTGAATTCGCAGCGAAGGGCATCGACCGCCAGGTCCTGTGGATGACATCCTCGGGCGGACTGGTGCCGAGCCGGCGTGCCGCGGAACTGCCGGTGCGCCTGATCGAGTCGGGCCCGGCGGCGGGTGCGGTGGCTGCCGCAGAGTTCGGCCGCACGGCAGGCGAGGCGAGCGTCCTGTCCTTCGACATGGGCGGCACGACCGCAAAGCTCTGCCTGATCCCGGACGGTGAGCCAAATGTCGGGACCGATCTCGAGGTCGCCCATTATCAGCGTTTCCGCAAGGGATCCGGTTTCCCGCTGAAGATCCAGTCAATCCAGATGATAGAGATCGGCGCGGGTGGCGGCTCGATCGCGGCCAAGAACCCTCTCGGCCTGCTCGATGTCGGCCCGCACTCCGCAGGCGCCATGCCCGGACCGGCCGCCTACCAGCGCGGCGGCACCCAGCCGACCGTCACGGATGCCGACATCCTGCTTGGATATATGGGCACCGAATCCTTCGTCGGCGGGTCGTTCAAGGTTTCCAGAGAAGCAGCTCACGAGGCGATGGCCAAACTTGCCGCCTCGCTCGAGGTCTCGGTCGAGCGCTGCGCATGGGGCATCCATGACCTCGTCAACGAATCCATGAGCAAGGCGGCCGCCATGCATGCGACCGATCTCGGCGTCGATCCCCGTTCGCTGCCGATGGTCGCCTTCGGTGGCGCCGGCCCGGTGCACGCCTATGGCATCGCCCGCAAGCTTGGCATTTCCCGCATCATCTGCCCGACCGGTGCTGGCGTCAGTTCGGCGATCGGCCTGTTGATCGCGCCCGTGGCCGTCGATCTTTCCGCAAGCCATCCGATGGTGCTCGACGCCTGGGATGTCGGCGCCATGAACCGCCTGCTGGACGAGCTATCGGCCCAGGGCGCCGAAGTCGTGTCGGCAGCGGGCGTCCCGAAGGATACGATCAGCAACCGCTACACCGTCGACATGCGCCATGTCGGCCAGGGCCATGAAATCACCGTGGCTCTGCCCGACCGGACCCTGCCGAAGGAGGAATTCCTTAGCGAGCTTCGCGGCAACTTCTTCAAGCTCTACCGCGAACTGTTCGGCCGTACCGTTGCCGCTCCGCTGGAGGTCATCACCTGGCGGCTGCGCGCCGGCGGCGAAAAGGATCAGGTCACGCGCCCGCACGAGACCGTCGTTGCCGACGCGAAGAAGGGCAGCCGAAAGGTCTATTTTCAGGAGATCGGCGGCTTTGCCGAGACTGCGGTCTACGACCATTACAAGCTTCCCGTCGGCGAAGAGGTCAAGGGTCCGGCAATCGTCGAGCAGCGTGAATCGACCGCGGTCGTCGGCCCGAGCGGCGTCTTCCATGTGGATGCCCATGGCAACCTCGTGATCAACATTCACTAAGGGGTACTCTGATGTCGAAACCCGCCACCGATTTCAACGACCCGATCAATCTTCAGGTCATGTGGAACCGCCTGATCTTCATCGCGGACCAGGCCGACAACGTTCTCGGCAAGACGGCATTCTCGCCGATCGTCCGCGAGAACCACGATTACGTGACTGTACTCCTCGACAGCAAGGGACGGGCGCTGGCGCAATGCACCTGGTCGATCCCGGTCTTCATCACCTCGCTCCCGGCTGCCGCCCAGAACTATTTCCTGCCGAAGTTTCCGGCCGACAGGCTCGAAGAGGGCGACGTGCTGGCGACCAACGATCCGGAGATCGGCACCGGCCATCTTCCCGATGTCACGATGATCACGCCGATCTTCAAGAACGGCAAGGTCGTCGCCTATGCCGGCTCCATCGCCCATCTTCCCGATATCGGCGGGGCGCCTCTGCATTCCGAAGCAAGCGACATCTACGAGGAAGGCATCCGCTTCCCGATCGTCAAGCTGCTGAAATCAGGCGTTCCGAACCAGGACGTCTTCGATATCATCGAAGCCTCGGTGCGCCTTCCGACAGAGGTGCGGGGCGATCTCGAATCGATGATCGCCGCCAACAACGTCATGGGCCGCGAACTCGTCAAATTCCTGGACGAGTACGGTCTCGACGATGTCGAAGGCCTGGCCGCTGCCATTCATTCCCGCTCCGAAGCGCAGACCCGCAAGGCGATCCGGGAATGGCCGAACGGCAGCTACGCGGCCGAGGTTCTGCTCGACGGTTACGATGTCGACGTGACGCTGAAGGCTTCGGTCATCATCAAGGACGACTCTGTTCATGTCGACTACACCGGCACGTCAGACCAGGTTCTGCACTCGATCAACTGCCGGACGAACTATCGCTACGCCCATTCGGTCTATGCTCTGAAGTGCCTGCTCGATCCCGAGACGCCGAACAACGAGGGCTGCATCGTCCCGATCACTGACGAGGCGCCGCTCGGCTGCATTCTCAATCCGCAGCAATGGACGGCGGGCAATTCGCGAAACCTGATCGGGCACGTCATTCCCTCGCTGATCTTCAAGGCGCTCGAAGGCGTCGTGCCCGATAAGGTGATGGGCGACAGCGGCGGCGCTCCGATCTGGGCCGCTAATTGCGTCGGTCAGCGCAATGACGGTACACAATATGGGTCCGTTCAGAATTTCCACGGCGGGCAGGGCGCGCGCGCTGAGCTCGACGGCCTGGACACGCTGAGTTTCCCCTCGAACTGCAAGGTAACGGCCATCGAGATGTTCGAGGTTGCCGTGCCCGTGCTGACCGAGCGGAAGGAACTGATCGCCGACTCCGGCGGCGCAGGCAAACATCGCGGCGGCCTCGGCCAGCGTGTCGTGCTCCGCAACCTCGGCAGGAGCCCGATGAACATCTATCTCGCCTCCGAGCGTGTCCGACATCCCTGCTTCGGCGTCGTCGAAGGGCAGAGCGGATCGGCCGGAAAGGTCACGAAGGACGGCAAGCCTCAGTTCCCAAAGGGCAAGGTGGTCCTGAAGACCGGCCAGCGCCTCGAGGTAGAGACGCCTGGCGGCGGCGGTTGGGGATTGGCGAGTGATCGTTCGCGGGCGCTCATCGAGCAGGATCTTGCCGAGAACCTGATCACAGCGAAGGCCGCGCGGGAAATTTACGGCTATTCTGGCCCGATCGCTGCTGCGGCCGAATAGGGGAAAGATATGGGACGTCTTCAAGGAAAAATCGCTCTGGTGACGGGAGCCGGCTCCGGGATCGGTCGCGAGACCGCCCTGCTGCTGGCCAAGGACGGCGCCACCGTCGTGCTGACCGGGCGGCGGATCGAACCGCTGCGCGAGGTGGCGGCCTTGATCGAAGAGGCGGGTGGCAAGGCCGTCACGCGAGCACTCGATATCGAGACGCGTGAAGAGGTCTTTGCGGCCGTGAAGTGGATCAAGGGTAGCGTCGGCCCCGTCGACATACTGGTGAACAATGCCGGCAGCGCAAGCAAGGTGCTGAACGCGCGGTTCTTGAGCGAGGCCGAGTGGACCTCCACCATCAACGTCAATCTGACGGCCGTCTTCAACCTGACCCAGGCGGTCCTTCCGGACATGATCGCCAACGGCGAGGGGACGATCATCACGGTCTCGTCGCTTGCCGTGATCAACCCCAACCTGCTCGGCGGCGCGGCCTATGGTGCGGCCAAGGCCGGCGTGAAGAACTTCATGACCTTCCTGCACAACACCTATCGCAATCAGGGGATCCGGGCGACGACGATCCTGCCCGGCGAGACGAATACGCCGATCATGGACAATCGCGCGCGCCCACCTCTGCAGGAGGAACGTGCCGTCATGATGGATCCTCATGACGTCGCCCGTGCGATCGTCCTCTGCGCCAGCCTGAACAAGAGCGCTGTGATCCCCGAGCTTCACATCTGCCCGACATTCATGCGGGACACGTCAGCGGATATCGAAATTGCGCGTTGGGTCGGAGCGCCGGCCGACACGCCGGATATGCCGAAAAAGTAGAATTGGGAGACATCGATGAACGGAGCGAAGTTGCGCGCGCGACTGTTGGCAGGCGAGGCAGTCACCATGTATACGCCGCATCACGTATCGTCGGGCCTGGCAGCCCGGCTGGTGGAGCTCGGCGCCGATTCCGTCTTCGTCGACTGCGAGCACGGAAGCTGGAGTTTCGAGGATGTGCGCATGACCGCGCAGATCGTCCGCTCCGTCGGCGGGGCGGCGATCATTCGGCCGCATTCGCACGAGCGCCCGATCATTATCCGCTACCTGAATGCGGGCGCCGATGGGATCATGGTCCCGATGGTGGACACGGCCGAACAGGCGCGCGCCATCGTCGATACCGTTCGTTACGCTCTTCCGTCCGACTTCGACAAGCGCCTGGTGGTGGCGATGATCGAGACGGTGGATGCCATCGACAATCTCGACGAAATGCTGAAGGTCGATGGCATTGACGTCTTCTTCATCGGCCCCGGCGATCTCTCGCAGAATATGGGTTATCCGCCGGCTCCGCCCTTCGGCGAGCCGCGTCCCGAAGCAGTGATGGATAAGGTCGCGGTCGCCGTCGACAAGATTCGTGCAGCAGGCAAGATTGCAGGCACGCTCGCCACCGCTGACGAATTGCCTCATTGGCTGCAGAAGGGGGTCCAGTTGTTCTACGTCCACACCGATCCCTTCCTGCGCCGCGGGATTGCCGGCATCAGGCAGACACTCACGCGATAGCGGGCGGAATTGGGCTTCCACCATTCGATCTTTTGCTACTGAGATGCTATCGGACGGTTCACCGCAGGTCAGCGTCCAAGGCTGCCAGCGGCCGCGATGATCTCTGCCGCGGTCGGGAAGATGGAGAGGCTGTTCGGTCCGTCGAGCGCCTCGATTTGTGCCCAGCCGATGGTGCCGTTCGCATTGACCAGGAAGTGCCCGACGAGTTGGGTCGCGTGGTTCGCGAAGATCTCATTGTCGGCTTCGTCAAGCTCAAACCGATCCTTGGCGTTGAGTATCGTGTTGGCCTCCATCGGGTGCAGCGGTTCCGGCAATTCGTCCGTGGGGTTGATGCGTGCCGCCAGGAACTGTTCCATCGTTGTACGATAGGGCCATTCGGGCTGCTCGCAACTCCCATCGGGCAGGAACTCGGCATGCGGCACACCGTAGGCCCGATGCGTGCGGCAGTCGGGGTCGCATAGAAGTGTTATTGGCGTCGGCCGGTGGCGGAAATACAGGCGGGCACGTTCCACCGGCGTGTTGATAACGGCGACGGTCTCCACCCCGGCTGCGTGCAGGGTCGGCTGTACGCCGGCAAGCTGTTCCAACTGACGCCGGCAGAAGGGGCAGTGCAGCCCGCGAAAGAACCCGATCACGAACGGGCGACCGCTCAAGTCGGCGAAAGAGACCGTTCCGTCGAAGTTGGCCGTGGCGAGCGCGAATGCGGGGGCGGTTTCTCCAGGTTGCAGCGGGCGTTTCTGGTCTCCCATGGAACAGTTCCTTTGTCGTATCGTCTAGGTCGGACGACCGAAATTGAACTATACCACTTGTGGCCAGAAGGCCCAGCGCTCGATGTTGAGGTCACCGAAGGTGGTTAGGCATGCCATCTGCCGTTCCGCCCACTAAAGCGCTGAACTCTCCTATGCCCATTCTAATTTGCTTTCCAGTTCGCATTGTCGGGGATCGATCGCTGCGGCACGACGACCTGGATGATGGACGGACTGTTCAGGTTTTCTTTGGCGCCGTTTATGGCCTCCCTCAGTTCGCCATAGGTGCCCACTTTCCAGCCTTGGCAGCCAAAGACCTCTGCCAGCTTGCTGTAATTCCACTGGTGCAGGATGCAGGAATTGTAGAACGGTTTGTCGCCATGGAAAACCGATGCGTCGGCAAGCCATTGCTCCACGCCATAAATGCCGTTGTCCATCACAAAGATGATCGGGTTGAGATTGAAACGGGTTTGTGTCGAGAGGCATTGAGCGGTCATCTGAAACCCGCCATCCCCCGCAAAGACCAATAGCCTTTGTTGATTTTGCTTCGCCAGCGAAACCCCGGTTGCGGCCGGACCGATATAACCGATCGCCGAATAGGATGATTGCACGATGAAACCGCGGCGAGCACCCACTTCAAGAAGCAGGCTCCCGAAATAATTCAAACTCGCGTCGGCACCAACGATGGTATTTCCGTCGATCTGCGGCTGAATGAAATCGTAGAAGCCCTGATAGGTAATTTCGCCTGCCGGATTGACGACCGGCAGTTGCCGGGCCGGTTTCACCGGAAGACTTTGGCCTTTGCACGTCAGCCTTTTGTCAATCAAGCCGTTGACGAGATCCGCCAGCGAAACCTGTGCGTTGAAGATCGTGCCATATTTCACGGTCTCCCAGGAGGCGAATGCGGTTTTATCGAGATCGATAGGCCAGCCCAAATCATTGATATCAGTCAACCAGACGCCCAGTGCCAATACGAAGTCGGAGTCTTTGACCAAAGTCTGGACATAGGGTGATGACGATTTGCCATCGAACACCCCGGCAAATTGTACATTGTCTTCCGATAGAATGGCCTTGCTCAAAAGCTCGGTCACGTAGGGAATTTTGAGGTCCCGGATGAGCCGCTCCGCCTGGTCGTGAAGGCCAAACCGGTCGATCTCGACACCGACCCAGATCAGCGGTCGGATGGCGTTTTGCAATCTTTCGCTGATTTGCGCGATCGACTGATTGAGACTGTCCTCGTCGGATATAACAGGCGCCGCTTTTAATGCATTCGACGGGCGCGTGCATTCCAGGTCCACCATATCCTCCAGCAACTCGATATAGACCGGACGTCTTTCCGTGATGCACTGCGTCAGCGCATAATCTATGAGCATTGACGCAAGATGAGGGCTGTCGATGCGGACGGCAGCGGCGGTGATGTATTCGAACACCTGAAGATCCGTTTCCCGGCCACTGATGAAGTGATGCGAACTGTAGCCGGTTTGTTCGAATGTCAGCGTTTTCTTGATGCTGGGCGCGCCGTTGATCAGAACGACCGGTACTTTCTCGACGTAGGATCCGGCGATCGCGTTTGTTGCGCAAAGCGAGCCTGCGGAATAGGTGACGCACAGCGCACCAATTCCTTTCAGTCTGGCATAGCCGTCAGCCGCATAACCGGCATTCAGTTCATTCACCTCTTCGATGACCTTTATATCGCTTTTCTCGACATAACTGTTCACCCATTCGATCGAATAATCGCCCGCTACGGAAAACAGGTGCCCCAGGCCCAGTTCGCGAAGTCTGTCGACCAGATATTGTCCAACCGTGTATGTGTCGCCCATGTTCCAACGGCTCCCCTGTTGACGACGCTTGACGGATATTAGAGCGCCGTGGGTCCTTTCGGACGCACAAAGGACGCTCTAACACTTTGAATCTACACATCGTGCGGATGCGCTAGAACTCGCTCGCATTATCGAATAAGCGCGGTACGTATATGTCGAATATGCCGGGGCATTTCCGCTCGGGAAATCTTTCCAGCAGGAAGCGCTTGAAAGCGTCATTGGTGAGTCCGTTGCCGGCGGCCTCCAGGGCGACGGACAAATACTCTATATTTTTGGCAACCTCGTTTTTGTCAGCCGGAAAGCCGTGACCGGGAAGGAACAGGTCATAGTCGGACAGCAGCATACCCTGCAAAATCCCAATCCAATGCTCCATGTATTTCGTCAGATAAAGGTGCGTTCCGCTGTAGATCAGGTCTTGCGCAATAAAAACGCCCACGTCCGGAAGACCTATGGTGAGAAGAAAATCGATTTCCGTATCGACGACTTCATCAAATAGGTATTTGACTCCGTCGATGATTTCCTCGCCGGCGCGGACAGCTCTTTCGGGAATGATCAGGCTCTTCGGAGCGAGATTGCCCAATTTCCAGTGGTCATTCAGGGAATCCTCCCCATGCTGCTGCAGGAACTCTATCGTTTTCGGCAATGCATAAATCGGAATATCGCTGAATGCGGCTCCCAGGCCGAACCAATGGTCGGGGTGTCTGTGCGACAGATAGATCCGGTCGATCTTCTTGCCGATACTGTTGGCATATTCCCTGAATTGGAGCGCATAGGGAACGAGGAATTGCCCATCGACGAGAACAAGCTTGTTCCTGCTTTCGATGATGTGCGTTGCATTGGCGATATTGTCAGCCGTGAAAGCTGAAATGAAAGTATGAATACGGACATCGCCTGCTCGCCTGACGATTTTAATGGGATCCGGCAATTGCGTGACCATCGGTATCTCCCTGATTGAAAGGTCGTTTGCTGAGATTTGAAGTTCACTCGGGCACAACATCTGCGCCCGAGCGCCATCACGGATGAGATCAACGGCCGCGGGACGCGAGTTTCTCCTCCAATGTCTTCAGGGCCGCGCGCGCAACGTCGTAGGCGCTGTCGACGTCTGCCTCCGGCGCGTCCTCACCGGGCCGCCAGAAGCGTCTGCGCGTCATTCGCATCGAACTCTCGAAGGGTGGAATCGCGTTGAAGACTTCAACGAGATAGGGGCCGGAATAGACCGGCTCGATTTCGTCCAGCATGATCTCCCAGGGAATCCAGCTATCTCTGACAACGCCCCGGTCCGGCGCCGAGATATGAACGTAATTCAGCCGACTCTGCTGTACGGCACGGGCGACATTTTTCCTGAAGATGGCCGGTCCCTGGCTTTCCATCACGACCTGGGCTGTGTCGATCGTGACGCCCCCGACTGGAATGTCGGCGCTTTCGAGAAAATCCAGCGCTTCCGAGACCATGGTCGGCCCGGGCGTTTCCCAATTCTTGACGGGTTCGATGGCGAGCTTCACTCTTTTTTGGGCAGAATATTGCGCCAACTCCCGGAAGATCGAGGCCGCCGCGGCGTATCGTGGCTTCATCCAGTCCTGAAGCGCGTCGCTCCAGATCCCGTCACCGTCATCCGTCAGCGGAAAGATACCATAAGGGTACAGGAACGGCCCCGACATGATCGTATTCTCCCCGCCCAGCACCGAGGTGATGTCGACGCGGGATTTGAGATAGGACAGAGCCTGCTTGCGCTGTTCCTCGTAGGGCGAGGTCGGATCGAAGGTTCGCGTGGTCCCCACATTGGTTGTGAACTTCACATCCTGGAAGCCGGCCCGATCGAACGCCCTCTTGAGGCCGATATAGCTTTCGACCTCAGCGTGATGATCGACATCAGCCGGTCCCGGGGCGATATGCACATCGAAGCCGGTGTAACCGATCTCGGTAAGAGCTTTCAGATGCCTGACGAGAACCTGGGTGTAGCCCGCGTCATTCGGCCTCAAGTCGGCTGTAAACATAAAGAAGCTGAAATATATCTCTCTCCTGCGTGCCTCTTCCATCTTCATCGCTCCAGCTGTCGCTATCCTATGATGCGTGGTTCAGATGATTTTTCGCCCGACATTGTCACGAGGCGAGGTCCGTCTCCGCCTCCGTCACACCGCCATCGGGCTGAAACAAACAGTCCGCGCCGGGGCTACCATCCAAGCAGCTTGCGCAGATATTCGCGGCCCATTTTCGCGTATTGCAGCGGATTGGCCTTGGCCGGGTCCTGCTCTGCCTCGACGCAGATCCAACCGGCGAAATCCGCCTCGGCCAACGCATCGAGGATTTCCGGAAAGGTCCCTATGGAGCCGTCACCCGGGACGGTGAAGATCCCCGCCTCGATCCCTTGCTGGAAGGACAATCCTTCTTTGTGAATCTTCGTAACCACCTCGGCGCGAATGTCCTTCAGATGAACATGCTTGATGCGGTGGGCATATTTTCTGGCCAGCGCCAGCGGATCGACACCGGCAGCCGCCTGGTGCGCAGTATCGAGAAGCATGTTGACCAGGCGAGGATCCGTCTCGTCCATGAGCCGGTGGATTGCTTCCGTATTCATCACCCCGGTCCCTAGATGCGGGTGATAGCAGAGCCGGCGGTTACGCGCCCTGGCTTTCTCTCCGGCCTCATGCAGGCCTTCGATCAGCCGTTTCCACTGGTCATCGGAGAAATCGGGGCAATTCGGAAACAGGGCGACAGGAAGCGGATTGACCGCTCCGCCAAACTCGGAAACGACCAGGTCGGCCCTGCGCGGATCGTCGCTGCCTCCTTCCATGGCTTCGAGGAAGTCGAGCTGAGCATCGACATTATCAAGCGTATGACGCTTCATCGCATTGATGGTGAAGTAGGTGCTCACCCAGGGCTCGGAAATCCGCAATCCCCTGAGTTCGAGGACAGGCCGCAATATTTTCGGGTCCGTCGGATATTTGTGGCCGACGCCGCATCCGACATAGCCGGCGAGCGCCATTTCACTCAGAGCCTGCTCGTAGGGGATGCCGATGTCGATATTGATGAAATCGTCATTCCACCAGAGCGTGGGGATGACACCGAGCCAGACTTTAGCAGGCGTCAGTCGATGCAGATGTGTCGTCATGGCAATGATCCAGTTCTTGAAGACAAACGGAAGTGGCGTCAGGTCAGGTTTTGGAATCGAGAGCCGGAAAAAGCCGGAATTTTCGGCGGAAAGGCCCAGGAGCCGAAACCCGGCCCCTTGGCGCCTGCAGGGTGGGCTCCGATCGCCTTCCAGAGCAGACCCTCGACATAGGCATCGGGAGAAACGACGAAGGTGATATTCGCAGGCCTGGGGCCAAAGCGCTCGGTCCAGGCGGAGGACAGCTCGAACCAGGTGCCGGAATACCAGAGCTTGATCAGCGCACGGGCCACGTCTCCGAGCAATTCATTGCCCAGAATGGTCGTGCGCACCGCCTGGATGCGGACCTCACCTTCCGGGGATGGCAGGGCGGCGAAGGCGGCCAGCAGCGCGTCGACGATCTCGCCGCCGACCACCTTGTCGAGCGTGGCGAGATAGCGGTCCGCCAGGCCCGTTCCCAGGAGATCAAAGTGGGAGAAGGCCGTCAATTCGCCGGAAAGACCCAGAAATGCCTCGAAACGGTTGCTCATGCGTTTACCTCCGCCTGCCGGGTGGCGGCTGGCTGTTTGATGGCGCCGGGGATCTCATAGGTGGGGCTGCCGTTCTTACCGGGATGTTGCGGCAGGGGATTGCGGATGAGTTCGAGGATCATGTTGCGGAATTCGAACATCATCGGAACGGCTTCCAGCAGCAGGGTCGGCTGGCCGTTATAGGCACGCGTCAAAAGCTGGAGAAATTCGCCGTAGCGCGTGTTGAAGGCGATCGCCGCCCCACGCAGTTCCGAGCCTTCGAGTATGTCCTCCACTTTCAGGTTCTTTTTTATGGGATACGCGCCTTCCCAATCGACCTGCAACTCAGGACCTGTGGGGTGGCCGGGCTGGTCGCCCTTCTGGTAGTAGCGGCCTTTGACCAGTTCCTCGAAACGATAGTAATGGGCCAGTTCGTGGTCGTCATCGTCGTAGATACCGCCTCCGTCGCCCTCGCCCTGTTCGATGATGAGATCGATGGCTTCCAACGCGCTTTTCAGATCGGTCACCGGAAACAGCTCGCCGCCGCCGGAGTAATAATATTCCGAGGTGATCTGGCGCGATCTGTCGCCTGTAAAGATGGTTGTGCCCGCCCCATGCGCTTCGGCCTCCAGGTATTTGATGCCTTCCGCGATGGCTGAGTAGAACTCGCCGATACTGAAGAAGTGGAGGTCCTCATGGCTCGGATGGCTGGCAAGCGCGGTGATATCAGGGGGAGTTTTGCGATATATCAGGCCCTTGCCGACGAGATGTTCAGGACGCTGGGCCGGCCGCTCGATTTTCAGGAAAGTCGCCAGCGCCTCACGGCCGAAAGCCTGGATGCCGACCTTGAAATCCGTCTCGCCGTCCGGCAGGGCGGCGGGATAGCGGGCTACGAAGTCCGGCCTGACAAGATCCGGCGTGCCGCCGATGGCGTTGAGAATATTGGCCGCGATGGTCAGATGCAGCATTTCTTCCACGACGATCACGCGCAGAACCTGGGTCGCATCCTGATTGACGCCGGGCTTGATCGAGTAAAGCGCCGTCAGATAAGGCGGAATCGTCGCATGTTCGAGCTGCATCGCCCGGTAGAGAAACTCTTTCAGCTCATCGAGCGTCTTAATACTGGAGGAATACATCTCAAGCTCCATGAAAGATAAGTTGGGTTCACAGGCCGGCTTCGTGTCGCTTGCGAGGCCATCTGTTCGTTCCGCACAGCGGATGCCGGTCTTCGTTCAATGCAGAGACTTCAGAATGTCGCGGCCGCTTCGGAAGCACATGGCGGCCAGCGTCAAGGTGACATTGGCCGTGCCGATCGTCGGCATGCTGCCGCCGCCCACGAGATAGAGGTTTTCGTGGTCCCAGCTGCGCTGGTTCTTGTCCACGACGGAATTGGTCTTCGTCGTTCCCATGATATGGGTCCCGGCCAGATGATTGCCGCCGCGGATCGCATAGCCTTGCCCCTCATAGGCCACATAGCCGAAATCGCTGGGGTCGTATTGGGTATGATCCTGCGCGCCCAGACGCGTGAAGACGGTGCGCGCAAACTGGCGGCCATAGGCGGCACCCTTCATGGTATATTCCGGAACCGTGAAGGACAGGATGGGCCGCATATTGCCCAGAGCATCGGTATATTGCGGATCCACCGCGATGCGGTTGCTTTCGACGGGCATGACCTCGATCATGAATGCCAGCAGCAACTGCCGCGAAACCTGGTCGATCATGCCGCGCCGAAGATCCGCCCCGTAGAGGTTGCGATCATCCACCAGTTTGAGAAGGTCGGAAGTCGGCGCACCCGTGGCCCAGCCCCAGCCGTCATTATGGATATCGATGGCGAAGGCGGCTTGCCTTTCCCGGAAAGGGCCGTCGCGCAGGTCCACGATACCGCCCGTCGAACTGGTTCCGCGCATCGTGCCGCAGATTTCCGGCATCAGCGCCCAGTTCAGCAGATAGGCGTGGTCCATCAGATTGCGTCCGACAAGACCGCTGGTGCTGCGCAGGCCGGAGGCAAGCATGAGACGCGCCGTTTCGATGGCGCCTGCCGCAAGCACGAAAACCTTGCCCTTCACGGTGATGGTCTCGTGAGCAGGTGAGGCCGGATCCTTGTAAATCTTGACCTCGAGAGAGTGGACTTTCCCGCTATCCGGATCGATGTTGACCTTCGATGCGACCGCCTGCGGCAATAGTTCGACAAGCCGCTCGCCGCTTTTCCCGTTTACTGCGAACGCCTTGGCAAGCGTTTTGCCGGAGTGGTAACGCGCTTGCACGGGACAGAGCGGTACGCAGTTGGTGTTGCCCTGGCAGCGACCGCCCTCTTCGACCTGATGCGTATCGACGGCGCCGATGGGACGGTAGCCTTTCCCGCCGTCATAGGCCGGGTTTGGTATGCTGTTACGCCCCTGCGGATAGGGCCTGACCTTCAGGGGATAGGTCTTGTCGTAAAGTTCGACACTGGTGCCTTCGATGCCCTTGTTGACCTGTTGATCCAGATAGGAAAGCGGCAGGCCGCGCATGGGAAAGACATAGTCGTCCGGGAAGGTCTGCCCCAGATATTGCTGATCTTCGACATCTGCCGATACACCGATTTCCCGCTCGGCCAGGCGGTAATCATCTTCGACTTCCTCAAAGCTCAGCGGCCAGTCCAACCCTTGGCCGAAAATGGTGCGCGTCTTGAAGTCCGAGCGAAGCAGGCGAGGCGTTTTCGCCTCCCAGTGCATGGTCGTTCCGCCGAAAATACGGGTATATGTCGTATCGCTGACATAAGGGCCGGATTGAACGATATAGGTCGAGCTATCGGTTTCCCCCGCCCGCAGCTTGCGAAGCTGCGGGCTGCGGGGCATGGCCGCGTTCGCATTCAGCGGAAAGGGCGACTGGTTGTCCTTGGAGGCTGCCGAATAGAAAGTCGTCAGCAGATTGTCATAGCCTGACAGTGTGCTGTTGGCACCGGTTCCGGCTTCAAGGATAAGGACACGCTTGCCCGCTTCGGCAGCCTGCTTGGCAATGATTGCTCCGGAAATGCCACTGCCGACAATCACGATATCGTAGTCGCCAGACGCTGCGACGATCTTGGCATCGGCTTTTATCGCGGATTCAAGGGGAAAAAGCACTTTGGTCCTCCATTATTCCCGGAAAGCCGCATCAGGCTTTGCGGATCATGCGGTTCTGCACTCAATCGAGATTTCAGACCGGACGGCCTGACGTCGTCATGATCTCGGGCCGCGGGAGTTTCGGGGTTTGGACTTGGCGGCGGGGGCGGCGGCGGAGCGGGCTCTGACCGCCGAGAGAAAGGAGGCGTAGCTCCAGGTCAGGTTCCGGACGCTTTTCTCGTAGCCAACGGTTCCATCGAACTGTTCGCTCAGTTCATAGTGATCGCTGTGGTAGACGATGGCGCGCAGCATGACGTCAGACGAAGCCCGCAAGGCAGCTGAGGCGTCGGCGGCGCTGCTGGATGCGCCAAGTCCCAGTTCCGCGAAGAAGGGTTCGGAGAACTGATCGAGGGGGATGGCGCCGCTGGCCTCGATGGCATTGGCAAGCCGATATTGAAACTCGGCGAAGTTGGCGGTGCACAGAGCCCAGGGATGCCCGCCGACCACCGGGGCCGCCACATCGCCATCGTAATGATCGCCTGGATAGCGCCCGAAGAGTGGTCCGAGCCCTTTGGCCGCGTCGGCGCCATTGATCGGGTAATAGTTCGAACACGAAGGATCGGCCCACTGGCGCCGCAGGATGGCCGCCGTTGCCAGAAGCTTGGTATCGGTCGGCTCGATCCCGCCATAGCAGACCGCAGAGACGATATCGATGTTCGCGTCGTAACCGGCTTGCTCCGCGGCATCCAGAATGCTCACATAGAGCTGCCCGTTCCAGTGGGTGGCCAGCTGGCTTTCCAGCCAGGAGATGGCATCGGCCACCCCGGCAGGCACGGCAATAGAGATCGTGTTTGCGGAAATTTCCCGGAAAAAGCGCAGCTGTACGGCCCTTGCGAAAAAGGAATAGCCCTCATATTCCTCCCAGAGATTGGTGGTCTTGTTCTGGTAAACTTCGAGAAGATAAGAGAGGTTGGTCTCGACCAATTGTTTGGCGATCGTCTGCGTGGCGCCATCCAGCTGATTGAACAAGGTCAGGATCGCAATCGACTGAATGGCCGGTCCGTCATTCTGCTCCGACCACGGACGAACCTCGCCGGTAATGGTGAAGCAGGCGTGACCAAGTGTGACGGTCGCGGAATTCTGCGCATTCGCCTGGCAGAGCGCGGCGAAATTCACGTAGTCGACCAGGCTCGGCAAAACCCCGCCCGGAACGGGCAGCAAGCCAGCAAGCGCGATTTCGATGGCCGTAATGGCCCCGTCGCGGACCCAATTGAAAACATAGTCCTGGTCGACACCCGGCGTGTTCGCGGGATAGGAGGGTGCGGCGATGACGCAGCCCGGGGCCGAAAAGACGCCCGGCGATGCCGGATCCTCGATGACATAGCCATCGCTTGTGATGTTGCGCATCATCAGCAGAGAAAAATAGCGCGACAATGCGACCAGATCGGTCTGCGCGAAGGCAGGCCGCGGTTTGACCGTAGGCGCATTGGCCCCGATATGGGCCGGGTTGGCACCTGTCATTGACTGACTCCAAAGCGCAACTGTCATTGACTGACTCCAAAATCGGGTGAGACTGCCGGGACCAGATCCAAAAATGTTCCGGACCGGTGGCGATGCGGTTTTTCGATAATTTTCGGGCTGCGTATTTACGGTTTCACGTCAAAAGCCGACGCCAACGACCCTTCTGCATTGAGAGTTAAAACAAGGTCTCTGCGGCGGCGAGGGCAGGGCGGGCTGGGCGCCCTGTTGTGTCGCCGTTGAAGCTTTAACTAGAAAGATCGTCGACGATCTGCTTTTTATCAACCTAAACGTGTTGATCTCAGGTCAAAAATTCGCGCAGAATTGCGCTTGGCGTTACGGGTGCTCCGGAGGGATGGATTCGACCAGCCCAGCGAGATTGGACCGTGTTGCCGCAGACCGGTTGCGCAACGCCAGAACCATTTGCAATTCGGTGGCGGAGATCGCGCTGTTCCTATGCCAGTCCATGGTGCCTCGCCCGAGCAGCAGCCAGTCGAGGGAGACATCCAGCAGGTCGGCGAGCGCGCAGGCGCTTTCCAGCGAGGTATGGCCGCCATTCTGCCAGCGTGAGACGGCGGCGACAGACACGTCCAGTTCGGCGGCCAGGGCGTGAACTTTCCGGAACTTGCCCCGGGATATCGCCTCTCGAATACGTTTGCCGCGGGCCATGTCGTGGGTCATCAGAATCCTCCCGTTGGTTGCGTTACAATTGGCAATTACCAAGAGCTTTCGATCGACGAACATCAGAAACTTCTTATGAAAGGGGAAGGCAAAGCGAAGCACCGGTCAACCTGGTGAAATATCCAGATTGCTCCCGGTCGGCCTCCTGTTGTGAAACGTCAGAACATCAGGAGGGACGGATATGTTGCGGATACTCACCAAAGACATGCTCGATACCGATCGACGTGCTTTCGATGAAATGTTTCGGGCTCGCGCCGCCGTTTTTCGCGATCGGCTGGGATGGCAGGTCGATGTCCGGGACCAATGGGAGAGGGACCGATACGACGAGGCCGAAGATCCCGTATATCTTGTCACGCAACGACCTTCCGGCACACTGACGGGTTCGCTGCGCCTGCTACCGACGACGGGAGCGACGATGCTCAAAAGCGAGTTCCGGCATTTCTTCGATCAGCCTATCGACGTCGATAGCCCGACGACCTGGGAATGTACCCGCTTTTGCGTTCACCCGGTTGCCGGGCACATGGAGCAATCGCGCACGGTCGCCACGGAGCTGCTCTCAGGGCTTTGCGACCTTGCGCTCGACACCGGTATCGAAAGCATCGTCGGCGTCTATGATGGCGCCATGGTCGGAGTGTATCGCAGGATCGGCTGGAGACCGACGCCGCTTGCCCGATCCCTGCCCGAGATCGGCAAGCTGTATGTCGGCCTATGGGATGTGACGGCGGACAATTGCCGGGCACTTCGGGCCAACCTGTCCCGACTGCTGGAGCGAGCTTCGCCCAATCGTCCCAGAACCTTTGCCGATGGCGACATGCGGTAAGGCTCGCCCAGCAGCGGGATATGCCCTCGCTAAGCCTTAACCCATTTTTCACCGCACCCATGGTTGTATTAGAATAAGCTGTTCCCTGATCCCGTGAAATGTTACCGATACGGGTAGTCAATGAAACGCACAACCACGAGTCCATCTCATGCTGAGCAGTTCTCGTTTTTTCTATTGTCTAGATCGGATCTCCGCAGCGCCGACATTGCGGGATCTGGAAACGACGCTGGACGAAGTCCGCCACATCTATGCGATATCGCACATGGTTTTGCATGTGATCCGCTCCTCGGGGGCAGCGGCCAGCAATCCGTTACTGATGTTGACCTACCCGCCCGAGTGGGTGAAACAATATCTTGACCGGGACTACTTCAGCATCGATCCCGTCGTCCGTCTCGGCCGGCGCGGCTTCCTGCCCGTGGAATGGTCGGCGTCAAAATGGGATTCGGGCCGGGCTTATGGCTTCTTCAAGGAGGCCATGGCCTTCGGTATCGGCCGGCAGGGCGTGACTCTGCCGGTGCGGGGACCTCAAGGGGAGCGGTCGCTGTTTACGGTCACGTCCAATCACCCCGACGCCTACTGGCGGCATTTCCGCATGGACAGCATGCGCGACCTCCAGTTTCTCGCCCACCATCTCCACGACAGGGCCATGGTTCTGTCGGGCCTGAGAAAAACGGCGGATTTTCCGCAATTGTCGCGCCGCGAACTGCAATGTCTTGAAATGACGGCCAGCGGCCTGATGGCAAAGCAGATCTGCGCCCGTCTGTCCATTTCGGTGAGCGCGGTGCAACTCTATCTCGCCTCGGCACGCCGGAAGCTGACCGTCGCCACGACGAGTGAAGCGGTCGCCAAGGCTACGGCGCTCGAATTGATCTAGAGCCTGACGAAAACCTGCTCCGGCAGAATGCTTCAATCTAACCCGGAAAGGCTCTAAGCGTGGGGATCGCGGTTCAGCGCCTGCCCCTCGTGCGTGTCGCCAGAACATTGCGAATCGAGAAGCTGGAATGAATCCTGAGGACACCCGGCAAGGTCGACAGTATCTCCTTGTGAATCCGCTCGAACTCGCCGGCATTCGCGACCTCCACGCGCAACAGATAGTCCGAACCGCCCGTCATCAGAAAACATTCCCGGATCTCGGGATGCCGGCGAACCGCCGCTTCGAGGCGGTCGAGATAATCCTCCGTTTGTCGTTCCAGGGTGATGTTGATGATCACGGCGATCATCTCATCCGCATTGCCAGTGTCGATCAGCGCCGTATAGCCGCGGATCACGCCTGATTTTTCCATGATTTTGATGCGCCTGAGACAGGCCGATGGAGAGAGACCGATCTCCGCGGCGAGCTTGGCATTGCTCATGCGGGCATCGAGGCGCAGCAATCTCAGGATATTGCGATCGATCGCGTCAAGAGCGGGCATGAGATATCGTTCCAAATATTCATTGATTATGCGGCTAATTAGCAAATCACACAATAATCAACTACTGAATGATAGGCAATTTCGCTCATTATTTCATAAACTCCTTGAAATCGACAAGGGGTGGACATGGATAGCGATATTTTGGTTTCCCGCACACGCACCGTTACTCCAGCGCAGGGAGCCACGGGCTATCTGACGATCGATCTTGGCGCCCTCGGCCGCAACTATCGCAAGCTCGTGTCGATGCTGTCACCGGTCCGCGCGGGCGCGGTCGTCAAGGCAGACGCCTATGGCCTCGGCGCCGAGCGGGTCTCAAGAACGCTCTACGGGGAAGGTTGCAGGCATTTCTTCGTCGCCCAGTTCGTCGAGGCCCTGAGGCTCCGGCCGGCCCTTGCGCACGATGCCCAGATTTTCGTGCTGAACGGCTTGCAGCCCGGAAACGAGATCGCCTGCGCCGAGATGGGCATCGTTCCGGTTCTCAATTCGCTGGCGCAGTGGCGGCAATGGTCGGCGGCTGCACGTATCCTGAATCGCTGCCTGCCCGCCGTCCTGCAATTCGACACCGGCATGTCGCGGCTCGGCTTTCCCCAGGAAGAGCGAGCGGAGCTGGCGGCAGCCCTCCGGGACGGCGCCAATGTCGAAATCCTGTTCATCATGAGCCATCTGGCTTCGGCCGATGACATGGACAGCGAGCAGAACGGCGATCAATTTGCCGAGATGTCCCGCATCGCCGACGAATTTCCCGGCTTCGACATCTCCTTCGCCAATTCCGGCGGGGTTTTCCTGGGGGACGCCTATCACGGCGTGCTTGCCCGCCCCGGCATCGCGCTTTATGGCGGGGCTCCGAACGCCGGCGAGAAGAACCCGATGGAACCGGTCGTCAGCCTCGATGTTGCCGTCGTGCAGACGCGCACCGTGCCGGCGGGTGCCAAGGTCGGCTATGGCGGCGCGCATGTCACGCAGCGGGAAACGCGTCTCGCCACCATTGCCGCCGGCTATGCCGATGGTCTGCCGCGGTGCCTGGGCGACCGCGGCGCCGTCTATTTCAACGGCACACGCCTGCCGATCGTCGGCCGTGTGTCGATGGACAGCGCGACCGTCGACATCACGGCACTGCCCGAAGGCGCGCTGACCTTCGGCAGCCTTGTCGAAGTGCTCGGCCGCCATCAGACGCTCGAGGACATCGCCCGCGACGCCGGCACCATTTCTTACGAAATCCTAACCGGCCTGGGCGATCGTTATCACAGGCAATATCGCTGAGAGCCGGCGGCTCCATCATTGGGAACATCATGAAGGTCATCGTTCTAGGAGCCGGCATCGTCGGCGTCACATCCGCTTATCAACTGGCCAAATCAGGCCATGACGTCACGGTCGTCGACCGGCAGTCGGGTCCGGCGCTGGAGACGAGCTTTGCCAATGCCGGCGAAGTCTCCTTCGGCTATTGCTCGCCATGGGCGGCGCCCGGCATTCCTATGAAGGCCATGAAGTGGCTGTTCATGAAGCACGCGCCGCTCATCCTGCGCCCGAAATTGGACATGGCCATGCTTGCCTGGATGGCGAGGATGCTGTCGAACTGTACCTCCGAGCGCTATGCGATCAACAAAAGCCGCATGCTGCGCCTTGCCGATTACAGCCGCATAGCGCTGGCCGACCTTCGCGCCGAGACCGGCATCGCCTATGACGAACGCATGCAGGGAACCCTGCAGCTGTTCCGCACGCAGCAACAGCTCGAGGCTTCGGCAAAGGATGTCAAGGCACTGGCTGCCGACGGCATTCCCTATGAGGTGCTGGACCGGGACGGCTGTGTCCGCTTCGAACCGGCGCTGAAGCACGTGCGCGACAAGATCGTCGGCGGTCTGCTGACGCCGAAGGACGAGACCGGCGACTGCTTCAAGTTCACCAATGCGCTGGCGGCCAAAGCCGCCGCGCTCGGTGTCCGTTTTGCTTACGGCACGACGATCAAGGCGCTGGATGTCGAGGCCGGCCGGGTGCGCGGGGTCATCACCGATCGTGAGCGGATGAGCGCGGAGGCGGTGGTGGTCGCGCTCGGCAGCTATTCGCCGCTGCTGCTCAAGCCGCTCGGCATCCGGCTGCCGGTCTATCCCGTCAAGGGCTATTCGCTCACCATCCCCATCACCGATGCGTCGCGCGCGCCGGAATCGACCGTCATGGACGAGACCTACAAGATCGCGATCACCCGGCTCGGCGACCGCATTCGCGTCGGCGGCATGGCTGAAATCTCAGGCTATACCAACGACCTCGGCCTGGCCCGTCGCAGCACGCTGGAACACTCGGTCACCGATCTCTTCCCCGGCGGCGATATTTCCAAGGCTTCCTTCTGGTCCGGCCTGCGCCCGATGACGCCTGATGGCACGCCGGTCATCGGCGCGACAAAGGTCGCCGGCCTCTTCCTCAATACCGGCCACGGCACGCTCGGCTGGACCATGAGCACCGGTTCGGCGCGGCTCATCGGCGATCTCGTCGGCGGCCGCCAGCCGGAAATCGATGCGAGGGATCTCGCAATCAGCCGCTACGGCTGAAAGCGCCCAGGGGGCAACACAAAAGAGGGATGAACATGATTGCACAAATCCAGTGTCGCTTGTGCGCCTCGTCTTTCGAGGTCCAGAATGTCCATTAGTTCTCAAATATATAACAATGCCGGCCTCACCCGGCAGCTGGCAATGCAGAGCATGTCGTTTCGGGAGACGGCGCATAGCGGAACAGACCCGGACGCGCTTTCGGAAGTATTGTCGACGCCAAACTCCCCGATCAAAGTTGTGGCGGAAGGCAATATGCCCATAGCGTACCGCTGCAATTTCGTCTCCGTGGGAGACGAGGTGACCGTAGCCGACTGCACCTACGAAGGCACGATCCTGATCAGGCGGGAGGCGACCAGCGACAGGATGATCGTTTTTCTGCCGATGGAGGGAAACGCGTTCTTCGACGGCATGCGGGAGCAAATATACTCGGTCCCCGCGCGTGGTACGATCCTTGAGGCAGGTCGTGCCGCAGGCGCCCGCCTGTTTGGGCCTCGCCGTCATTTCGGCCTGTTCGTCGATCAGGCGAAGATCATCAGCCACCTCACGCAGATGTTCGAACGAACGATCAGCGGCGACATCGATTTTCATCCTCACATCGATCTGACGACCGGTCCGGGGCTTGTATTGCAGCAACTTGTCTCGAACCTCCATCGCGGGCTCAGCGGCAACGGACCGCTGCAACGGTCGCCGCTGGCCGCCGGCTCGCTCTGCGACGCCGCGATCTATCTGCTTCTGGAGGCCTGTCCCAATCGCTATTCGAACGAGCTTGCGCTCCCTGCACCGACACCGGCCCCACGCCATGTGAAGTGGGCGATCGACTTCATGCACGAACACATCGCCGAGCCGATTTCGCTCAACGACATCGCGATTGCAGCCAAGGTCAGCGTTCGGACTTTGCAACAGGGTTTCCGGCAGTTCAGGGATACGACCCCGATGGCCTACCTGCAGGAACTTCGGATGGTTGCCGCCCATCGCGATTTGCTCGAATCCGACGCCAGGCAGGGCATTGCGGACATCGCGCTGAGATGGGGCTTCACGCATCTGGGGCGATTTGCAGCCGAATACAGGAAGCGCTTCGGCCAGTTGCCGTCTCAGACCTTGAAGCGCTGAGCGCTCACCCGGTCTCACAGATCAGCCTGTGTGGAGCCGTCGACGAACAATCCCTGCGTGAAAGTTTGCTCCATGCGAGAGGCCGGCGTCGTTGAAGTCATAGGTCGGGTTGTGGAGCGGCGGCGAGTGCACGCCATTGCCCAGGAATACGAAACAGCCCGGCACGCGCGAGAGGAACTGCGCGAAGTCTTCGGATCCGGTCATCGGCTTACTCGCGATGGCGACGTTCGAAACACCGTAGAGATCACGTGCCACGGTCAAGGCTTCCTCCGCCAAGACAGGGTCGTTCATGAGAGGCACGAATTCCCTGGTGTAGATCACATCGGCCTTGACGTTGTAGGTCATGGCCGTGCCCTCGGCGATCTGGCGCATCTGCTTCTCGATCGTCTCGCTGATCTCCGAACTGAAGCTGCGGGCATCGCCCAGAATGCGAGCGAGGCCGGGGAGCGCATTCCTCGTGCCGTCGGTGATCAGTTCCGTGACGGACACGACGCCGATATCGGCCGGATCCAGCCGCCTGGAGACGATGGTCTGCAGATTGGTCACGAGCGCACATGCCGCGACGAGCACCTCGTTGCCCCAGTGCGGCCTTGCGGCATGGCCGCCGACGCCCGTCAGTGTAATCTCGAAATTGTCCTCGGCCGACATGATCGCGTCAGGGCGCGTTTGGAAGCTGCCGACGCCGATCCCCGGCATGTTGTGGATGCCGTAGATCTCGTCGAAGGGAAATCTTTCGAAGAGCCCGTCGGCGATCATCGCCAGCGCCCCCTTGCCCCATTCTTCGGCCGGTTGGAAGATGAAGCGCACGGTGCCGTCGAAGCCGCCTTCACCAGCCAGGATCTTTGCGGCGCCGAGCAGCATCGTGGTGTGGCCGTCGTGACCGCAGGCATGCATGACGCCCGGGTTTTGAGATCGGTGCGGGACGGTCGTCTGTTCGCTGATCCTGAGTGCATCCATGTCGGCGCGCAGCGCGATGGCGCGGTTGCCGCTGCCGCGCTTCAGCGTTGCGACGACTCCTGTGCCGCCGACGCCCTCGACGATCTCGTCGAATCCGAATTCCCGCAGCTTTGCGGCGACGAAGGCGGAGGTCCGCTGCTCCTCGAAGCCGAATTCGGGGTACGTGTGAAGATTGTGTCTCCACGCCGTCATCTCTGCATGTAATGCGTCCTTGTCGGTGGTCATGCCGGCAATCCTTCCGTGGCAAGCCGGCGAACGACATCGAGCAGGATGCTTGCGCCTGCGACGAGATCCTCGTCGTCGGTATATTCCTTCGGATTATGGCTGATACCGCCGATGCTTGGCACGAAGATCATCGCCGACGGGGCGATCCTGGCGATCATCTGCGCATCGTGGCCGGCACCGGAGGTCATCCGCCGGCAGGCGAGGCCCCGTTCCCGCGCCGCCTCTTCGATCAGCCTCACGATGTTCTGATCGAACTTGACTGGTTCGAACCGGGCAAGCCTCTCCACCGATACGCCGACCTGCTCCTCGGCCGATAGCCTGTCCAGGAACGTCGCGAGCGCGGCTTCCTCTTCTCTCAACCGTTCTTCGTCCGGGTCACGGAGATCGACCGTGAACGTCGCCCGCGACGGGATCACGTTGATGACATCCGGTTCGAACCGCATGCAGCCGACCGTGGCGACCGTCGGCGTGTTCGATGCCTGCGCCCGGTCACGCAGGAAGGTCACGACCCGTGCGGCCGCATGACCCGCGTCGCGGCGCATGGAGATCGGTGTCGTTCCCGCGTGATTGGCGTCTCCCGTGATAACAACTTTCTGCCAGGAGATGCCTTGCAGATGTTCCACGGCACCGAGGCGAATGCCCTCGCGCTCAAGCACCGGCCCTTGCTCGATGTGGAGTTCGATATAGGCATGCGGCCTAGAAAATCCTGGTTGACGCTCGCCGGCATAGCCGATCCGCTCGAGTTCGTCGCCGAGGATCGTTCCATCGGTGCCGATGGTGGCAAGCGCCGTATCGACATCCAGGCCGCCGGCATAGACCAGCGACCCCATCATATCGGGCGCGTAGCGCACGCCTTCCTCGTTGGTGAAGGCCGCGACGACAATCGGACGAGACGGCGTCAAGCCTTCTGCCCTCAGCGTTTCGATCACTTCAAGCCCGGAAAGCGTGCCGTAGCAGCCGTCGTAAATGCCGGCACCGATGACCGTGTCGATATGCGAGCCTAGCATGAGGGGTGCGTTGTCGGTCACGCTATCGGGCTTCCAGATGCCGAAGATATTGCCGATGCGATCGACGGCGACTTGAAGTCCCGCGCCCTCGATCCAGGCGACGAACCGGTCGCGGCCGAGTTTCTCCGTATCGGAGGCCGCCAGCCGGATCAGTCGGCCGTCGGCATCCCGGCCGATCTCGCCGAGCGTCCGGATCCGGCCGAGGAGACGCGCGGCATCGATCGATTGTCCGGTCATGTCAGGGCTCCTTCACGGTTCCTGGCGGCGACTGCTGCGGGCGACAGTCCGACGATCTCTTGATATTTGCCGGGATCGGTTGCGCCTTCCGTATTCACCACGAAGATACGGGAGCGGCCGTCGATCGAGAGCGCTGCCCTGAGCGCCGGGTCGGCGACGGCCTTGATGGCGCCTGCGAGGCCGACACCGCCGCTTTCGCCGGCAACGACGGCGGGGTCGCCGGAGACCGGGTTGGCAAGACGCTTCATGATGTCGGTCGCATCCGCCTCATCCACCGTCATGAAGGCGTCGGCGGCGCGGGCAAGAATCCGCCAGGCGACAAGGGAGGGTTCGTAGCATTCGAGCATCGCCATGACGGTCGGTTCGCCATGGGCGACCGTCACCGGACGCCCGGCCCGCGCCGTCTCGAACAGGCATGCCGCGCGGGCGGGATCGACGACCGTAAAGACGGGACGATTTTTGCCGAACTCGATGGCCAGATGGCCGGCGACCGCTGCGGCAATTCCCCCGACGCCGGACTGGATAAACACATGAGTCGGCGGTTCCTGCATCTGTCGGAGCGCTTCCCTGACGAGGGCGGTATAGCCTTGCATCACCAGACCGGGGATCCGCTCATAGCCCGGCCAGGACGTATCCGAAACGATGATCCAGCCGTTCGCCTCGGCCACGCGGGCCGCTTCGCGGACGGCGTCGTCATAGGTTCCCTCGACGCGGATCATCTCCGCGCCGAAGCGGGCGATGGCGGCGATGCGTTCGCCGCTGACGCCTGCGTGGACGAAGATTGCGGCGCGCGCACCGACCAACTGCGCACCCTGGGCAACCGAACGGCCATGATTGCCATCGGTCGCACAGGCGACCGTCATCGTCTGCGCAATGGCGCGAACCTCGGACGAATGCAGCTCCGCCATATCGACGACGCGGCCAAGCTGCTGCTCGGCCTGTTTGAGGACGAGGCGGATCACCGCATAGGCTCCCCCGAGCGCCTTGAAACTTCCAAGCCCGAGGCGGTGGCCTTCGTCCTTGACGTGGATTGCGGCGACGCCGATTTCGCTCGCCAATCCGGGCAAAGCCACGAGCGGCGTTACCGCATGGTCCTTCCGGAAAGCCAGGTGGCGTTCCACCTCCACGGCGGCGGAGGCGTCGAGCGTTTTCTCATCTCTCGGGTCAAGTGCCAGACGATAGTCTGCCGTGCTGTTCAAAAGAAACATCGCGCACCTTTATGTGGGTTTCGTTGAACTCTATTGCAGCGAACACGAAAAAGGCGCTGATATTTGGCCGTTCATTTGCAATTTTGTTTCATTGGAGCATCGGTTTGCGCAACCCCGTTCATCCGCCGCATCTCGACGATTTCGACCGGAAAATCCTCGCCATTCTTCAGCGGGACAATATGACCCCGCAGCGAACGATCGGCGATGCGGTGAACCTTTCCGCACCGGCCGTTCAGCGTCGGATCAAGCGAATGCGGGAGGAGGGCGTCATCCGGGCGGATGTCTCGGTCGTCGAGCCGGACGCGGTCGGACAATCCATCACGATCTTCGTCGAAGTGGAGGTCATCAGCGAAACCGCCGAGCAGATCGAGCAGGCAAAGCGTGAATTCACGGCCGCGGCCGAGATCCAGCAATGCTACTACGTCACCGGCGAAGCGGATTTCATCCTGGTCATCATCGTGCCGTCGATGGCCGACTACGAGGCTCTGACGCGCAGGCTCTTCTTCGGCAACAACAACGTCAAGCGCTTCCGGACCTTCGTCGCAATGGATCGAGTCAAGGTCGGGCTTGGGGTGCCCGTGGGATAGGAGGATGCGGCGGCCTGTTTGCCGCCGCATCGGGAGAAGGTCATGCGGCGCGCTTCAACGCATCGCTGAGCGTCGAGACGATCGTGTCGATCTGAGCCTTCTCGATGATCAGCGGCGGCGAGAGGGCGATGATGTCGCCGGTCACGCGGATCAGCAGGCCCTTGTTGAAGCAGTCGACGAAGACGTCGTAGGCGCGGGTTCCTGGCGCCGCGGCTCTCGGCGCCAATTCCACCGCGCCGACGAGGCCGAGATTGCGGATGTCCACCACGTTGGGCGAGCCTCTCAGCGAATGGAGAGCTTCCTGCCAGTATTCGGCGAGTTCGGACGCGCGGGTCAGCAGGCCCTCTTCCTCGTAGATCTCGAGCGTCGCGAGCCCGGCGGCGCAGGCGACCGGATGGCCGGAATAGGTGTAGCCGTGGAAGAGTTCGATCGCATTATCAGGTCCGACCATCAGGCCGTCATAGACCTTGCGGCTGGCAAAGACCGCGCCCATCGGGATCGTGCCGTTGGTGATGCCCTTTGCCGTGGTGATCAGGTCGGGCACGACGCCGAAATAGTCGGTCGCGAAAGGAGCGCCGAGACGCCCGAAGCCGGTGATGACCTCGTCGAAGATTAGTAGGATTCCGTGCTTGTCGGCAGTCGCGCGCAGCTTTTCCAGATAACCCTTCGCAGGCAGGACCACGCCCGCCGATCCCGACATCGGCTCGACGATGACGGCGGCGATGGTTTCGGCGCCGTGCAGTTGCACCAGCCGCTCGAGATCATCCGCCAGTTCGACGCCATGAGCGGGAAGGCCCTTCGAAAACGCGTTGCGCTCGATGTCGAGCGTATGGCGCATATGGTCGGCCGGTATTTGCGGGAAAACCCGGCGATTGTTGACCAGGCCGCCGACGGAAATGCCGCCGAAGCCGACGCCGTGATAGCCCTTCTCGCGCCCGATGATCCGCGTGCGGGTGCCCTGGCCGATGGCGCGCTGGTAGGCGATGGCGATCTTCAGCGCCGTATCGACCGATTCCGAACCCGAGCCGGTGAAGAACACCCTGTCGAGTTTGGCTTCCGGACCACCCGGCGCATTCGCGGCCAGTTTCGCGGCGAAGTCGAAGGCGATCGGATGCCCCATCTGAAAGGTCGGCGCATAGTCGAGCGTGGCAAGCTGCCGCTCGACCGCTTGCGCGATCTTCTTGCGGCCGTGGCCGGCATTGCAGCACCAGAGGCCGGCCGTGCCGTCAAGCACCTGATGTCCATCGACGTCGGTGTAGTACATGCCCTCTGCGGCCGCGAGAAGCCGCGGGGTCGCCTTGAACTGCCGGTTCGCGGTGAACGGCATCCAGAAATTGTCGAGTACGGGCGCGTTCGTCTTGTTGAGCTGGTCCATCCTGGCCTCCTTGGAATGCGCCGAGAATGGCGATTTCTCCTTTTCAAACAAGTCCTTTTCTTTGTCGTTGTAACCCATTGAAATATAACAAATGAAAGGATATGTTTTCGATATTCTGAACAAGACAAACGAACTCATCATGTCCGTCGATATCGGCAGCCGCCTTCGCCATCTCCGCATCGCCCATAAGCTTTCCCAGCGCGAGCTCGCCAAACGCACCGGCGTTCCCAATTCGACGATCTCGCTGATCGAATCGAACGCCTCCAATCCGTCGGTCGGGGCCTTGAAGCGGATTCTCGACGGCATTCCCATCGGTCTGGCGGAATTCTTCGCCTTCGAGCCCGAACGTCCAAAGAAGGCTTTTTATGCGGCCGAGGAACTGGTGGAGATCGGCAAGGGTGCCATCTCCTACAGGCAGGTTGGGGAAAACCTGTTCGGACGCAGCCTGCAAATCCTCAAGGAATGCTACCAGCCGGGCGCCGACACCGGAAAGGTTCCCCTTGTTCACGAGGGGGAGGAGGGCGGGATCGTGCTCTCGGGAAGGCTCGAGGTCACGGTCGACGACGAGCGGCGCATCCTTGGACCGGGTGACGCCTACTATTTCGAAAGCAGGCGCCCGCACCGTTTCCGCTGCGTCGGGCCCGTGCCGTGCGAGGTTATCAGCGCCTGCACGCCGCCGACTTTTTAGTTCCTGCCCTCGATGCGGGCAAGCACGCCGTCGAGTGCGGCGGTCAGAGCGGCAAGGCCGCCCTTCTTCTCGAAGTCGGAGAAAACCTGCTCGTTCAGTCCGCCCTTGGTCGCGAATTCGCGGCTCAGCGCGCTGAACGGTTCGTTGCCGGGGCTGTTCGCTTTCTGCGCGAGGCTTGCAAAGAGCGGGGCGATATAGGCCTGTCCCTTCGCCTTTTCGAGGCCGCATCTTTCCAGCCAGACGGCAACCTGCTCCATGATGCCGAAATAGGTCGACATCATTGCGCTCGCTGCCGCGAGAAGATCGTATTCCTTCCTCGACTGGCATTGGACAGCCGTTCCGAGCATATCGAAAAGCGCTGCGACGGCGGTATCAGGCGGATAGATGGCGGTGACGCCTTGCCGGCCGGCGACGAAGGGCAGGGGGATCGCCTGCACGAGGTGCACGTCGGCGCCGATCCATTCGGAGAGGGCCTGGCGCTCCGTCGCCGCAACGAGGCTGACGACCATCTGGCCATCCCTGAACGACAGCGCGCGCACGACCTCCTCGGCGACCTGCGGCCGTATCGCCAGGAACACCATGTCGCTGCGACCGACGACGTCCTGGTTGTCCTTGGCAATTCTGACGGCGGAGAATTCGTCGGCGAGCGTCGCGGCGATGTGAGCGCTTCGTGGAGAGACGTGAATCTCGGAGGCATAGGCCGGTTCTGCGAGAAGCCCGCGAACCATCGCTTCGGTAATCGCGCCGGTGCCGACGAATCCAATAGGCTTGACTGTCACGTGATTACTCCGCGGCCCGCAGCGGGCCCAACGCGACATCCGTCGTGTAGTTCTCGCGCATGAAATTGATGAAATTGTCCTGGAACTGGCGTGTATGGGCATGGGCGAGTTCGTCGGCGAGCTCCACGTCCTTGTCCCTGATGGCATTCAGCATGAGTGAGTGCTCGTCGGTCAGGAGGTAGCCCTCGTGGGTCCGCTCCAGATATTCGAAATGCAGGTGGAGCATGCGCTGCCCCTGCGACAGCAGTTTCTCGTAGAACGAGGCCAGATACTGGTTTTTTCCGGCATGGGCGATCGCCATGTGGAATTCCTTGTTAGCTTCCGACATGGCCAGATGATTGCCGGTTTTAACAGCCGCTTCGAACGACTTCAGCCGCTTGGTGATGATCTTCAGGTCGGCCTCGGTCCTCAATGCTGCGGCAAGCCGCGTATTCATGCGCTGCGCGATGTCGAGCGCTTCCACATATTTCGGAAACGTCGCCACTTCGATCGGCGCCACGATCGTGCTTCGGTTCGAAAGCGTCACCACCAGTTCGTCGGCGCCGAGCCGGATCAGGGCCTCGCGGACCGGCGAGCGCGACATGTCGAAACGCTCGGCAAGCGTCATCTCATCGAGAAGCTGACCGGGCGGCAAAGTGAGTGCCAGGATCTCGTTGCGAAGCGTTTCGTAGACGTTCTTCCAGCCGGTCCCGCGGATTCGTTTCACTTCCGATTCATCAGACACTTAGGTCCCTTTCTCTCGACGCGGATGCCATTGGGCCAGAAAAACAGCGTGTCGGCAATGTAATTTTTCCACTTGACTTTGTCGACACGCTGTTGACTTTATGTTGCTAGTCGACACGGAGCCGACAAGAAAATAACAGAAACGGCTACAGCCGACGAGTGGAACCGCGCGCTTCGCGCACAGCAAAAGAGAAATGCCGATGCTTTCGAAGTTGATGACGTCCGCCTTGCGGGCGCTGCCCGCGCTCGCCCTGATGGGAGGCCTTTCCGCAACCGCCGCACGGGCTGAGACCGCCGAGGGATATTGGCAGGGCGTGCAGAAGGCGGGTGTGCTGCGCTGCGGTGCGGCTGTCGCGCCGCCCTATGTCATGCGTGATCCGGCGACCGGCGAATATTCCGGCTTCTTCGCCGATCTGTGCAAGGAATTTGCCGATGTCCTGAAGGTGAAGCCCGAATTCGTCGATACGACCTGGGACAATATCGTCGCCGGCCTGCAGGCGGGCAAATGGGATCTGTCGCTGGCGCTGAACCGGACGCCGGCGCGCGCCATGGCGGTGCAGTTCTCGATTCCGGCGATGGAGTACCAGATCTCGCTCGCCTATAACAAAAACAATCCGAAGATTACGGCTGGTGCTGCTTCGGTCACCGATATCGACAAAGCAGGCGTGACGCTCGCCGTCATGTCGGGCACGGCGCAGGACAAGGCCATTTCCGCAGCGGTGAAGAACGCCACGATCATGCGTCTTCCCGGCAATGACGAGACCCGCCTGGCGGTAACCTCGAAGCGTGCCGACATCCTGGTCGACGCCTCCGACACCAACCAGCTCTTCACCCAGTCGAACCCGGATTGGGCGGTGGCGCTCAATCCGACGCCGGCGCTCGCCAAGCAGGGCGTCGCCTTCGGCCTGCCGCACAATCTCTCGGCTGCCGACGTCGAGGTGGTCGATATCTTCCTCGAAGAGAAGGTCGCGACCGGTCACGTCGACGAACTGATCAAGAAGGCGGTCGACGAAGTCCTCAAGGGCGCAAAGTAACCTCGCCGGGCCGGTGCGAAGATCGCGCCGGCCCTCTCCAGCTTCGATCATCGGAGATTGGCATGACCACTTCCTTCAGCCTTCCCCTCGTGAAAATGCAGGCGCTCCACAAAAGCTATGGCAATGGAGCCATTCAGGTGCTGAAAGGCATCGACATTGAAGCCCGGCGAACGCGTCGTCGTCATCGGTCCCAGCGGCGGCGGCAAGAGCACGCTGCTGAGAGTGATGATGGGGCTCGAGCAGATCGACAGCGGGTCGGTCAATTTCGATGGAAAGCCTTATATTTCTTCCGACGGGGCAGGCAGGAAGACCCAGATCGACACCAATGTCCGCCGTTCGATCGGCATGGTCTTTCAGCATTACACGCTGTTTCCGCATCTCAACGTCCTTCAGAACCTGATCCTCGCTCCCTGCAAAGTGCGTGGAGAAGCCAAGGCGAAGGCCGCGGCCCGCGCTCAGGCGCTGCTCGAGCGGTTCGGGCTCGGCGCCAAGTCCAAGGCCTATCCGGCCCAGCTTTCTGGCGGCCAGAAGCAGCGTGTCGCCATCGCCCGCGCACTCATGCTCGACCCGAAGCTGATGCTTTTCGACGAAGTCACGTCGGCCCTCGACCCCGAGCTCGTCAGCGAGGTGGAGCAGGTGATCCTGCAACTAGCCGCCCAGGACATGCCGATGATGATCGTCACCCATGACATGTGGTTCGCCAAGAACATCGCCTCCCGCGTGATCTTCTGCGCCGGTGGCGTGGTCGTCGAGGACGGCCCTCCCGAGCAGGTGCTCGGCGCCCCGCGCGAGGAGCGCACCAAGGAATTCATCGACCGCGTCTTCCATATCAAGCAGTAGGGAGGGGCATCCATGAACTACACGTTCGACTTCAACGCGGTTTCGCTGGCGCCGCTTCTGCAGGGGTTGTGGGTTTCGCTGGAACTGACGGCTGCGGCAAATGTCATCGGTATCGTCTTCGGCTTCGCGCTCGCTTTGCTGATCATGAGCCCTTACCGGATCGTCCGGCTGCCGTTCATGCTGTTCGTCGAATTCTTCCGCTGCACGCCGGCCATCGTCCAGATCGTCTGGATATTCTATTGCGTACCGATGCTGTTCGACGTCTTCCTCGACCCGGTGACGATGGGCATCATGGCGCTCGGCCTCAATCTGATGGCGTTCAACGCCGAGGCGTACCGGGCGTCCATCCAGGCGGTGCCGCGCGAACAGCTCGACGCCGGCATCGCGCTCGGCCTCAATCCGCTGCAGCGCGTGCTCCACATCGTCTTCCCGACGGCCTTCCGCGCCTCGATCCCGGTGCTTCTGACCAACGGCATCGTCATCTTCCAGCAGAGCGCGCTGGTTGCGATCGTGGCGATCCAGGACCTGATGTACCAGGGCAAGACGCTGGCCACCGAGACCTATCGCCCGATCGAGACCTTCACCGTCGTCGCTCTCATTTATTTCGCCGTGTCCTTCCCGATAACCCAGATCGTCGGCCTGCTTGAACGCCGCCGCCAGATCCTCGTCAGCTAGGAGGCCCGGATGACTCTCGACTTCTCGATCCTGCTGCGTTTCGAAAACGCCCTTCTGCTCGGCCTGTGGATGACGATCAAGCTGACGGTCATCTGCATCGTGCTCGGATGCACCCTCGGCTTTCTCGTCGGCCTGATGAGGACGTCGCGCAACCTCGCGCTTCGCGCGGTCTCGGGCGCCTATGTCGAATTCTTCCGCGGCACGCCGGTGCTTATCCAGCTCTTCTGGATCTTCTTCTGCCTGCCGCTGCTCCTCGGCGTCGAGCTCTCGAACCTGGCGTCCGGCGTCATCGCGCTGACGCTCTATATGGGGGCGATCACCAGCGAGACCTTTCGGGCGAGCCTCAAGTCGATCGGCCGGGAGCAGCTGGACGCCTGCGTCGCCCTCGGTCTTCCGAAAAGGGCCCAGGTCGTCAACGTCGTGCTGCCGCAGGCGGTGCTGCGCGCAATCCCAACGCTGTTGTCGAACTGCGTCAGCCTCTTCAAGGAGAGCGCCCTGGTCTCGGCCGTCGGCATGGCGGACCTGATGTTCGTCGGCCAGAACATCTCCAACAACACCGCCCGTCCCGTCGAAGTGCTGACGGTCGTCGCCCTCATCTACTTCGTCATCGCCTTCCCACTCACGCGGGCCGTCTCCCTCATCGAGGGGCGCATTCTCAAGAAGCTCGCAATCTAATCAGTCTTTCCCAGGACAGGAGAAATCCCATGAAACTTTCCGGCGTCATGCCCGCGCTCATCACTCCCTTCGACGCGAACAACAGGATCGACTTCAAGGCGTTCGAAAGGCTTCTGACGCATCTGCGCGAGGCAGGCGTCACCGGCTGGGTTCCAAACGGCTCGACCGGAGAGTATTTCAGCCAATCCAGGGAAGAGCGCCGCGACGTGCTGCAGTTCGTCAAGGATTTCGCCAGGCCGGGCGAAATTCTGATCGCCGGCACCAACGCGCCCGCCACTCGCGAGGTGATCGAGCAGACGGCTATGGCGAGGGATATCGGTTATGACACGGTCCTGCTGGCGCCGCCATTTTATACCCGTCCGACACAAACGGAGCTCATCAAGCACTATGAAGCCGTCCTCGGCGCCGTCGATGTGAGCCTCGTCCTCTATTCCTATCCGGCCAAGGATGGTTCGGACATCAGTTTCGAGCTGATGGATCATTTTGCCGATAATCCGCGCGTGATCGGGATCAAGGAAAGCTCGGGCGTGCTGCAGCGCGCGGTCGACATCGCCAGCCGCTATGACGGCAAGATCCAGCTTGTCAGCGGCTCAGACGATATCGCGCTCGACTTCATGTTCTGGGGCGCCGAAAGCTGGATCTGCGGACCGTCGAACTGCATGGCCAAGGCCTGCTGTGACCTCGACCGCACGTTCCGATCCGGCGATCTGGATAAGGCGCGCGAGCAGATGAAAACGCTCTACCGGGCGATGAACATCCTCGAAAGCGGCAAGTTCGTGCAGAAGATCAAGTATGGCTGCGAGCTTCAGGGCTTGCCCGTGGGTATATGCCGCGCGCCGCTCGGCGAACTGACACCGGAGGAAAAGGCCGAATTCAAGGCCGCGATGCAGCCGATCCTGAATTGGTAACAGATCTGGAGCGGCCAAGCCGCGCCAGGGACCACTGAAATCGTGAGGTTCGCCGTGTCATCAATCGTGGTCGTCGGCGCCGGCATTATCGGCGTCACCATCGCCTATGAACTCCAGCGCCGCGGCCTTTCCGTGACGCTTGTCGATCGCGACGCGCCGGGCCGCGGTGCTTCCTACGGCAACATGGCAAGTATCGCCGTCACCGAGTTCATGCCGGCCTCGCGGCCCGGCATCTGGGCGCAGATGCCGAAATGGCTGCTCGATCCGGAGGGGCCGGTACGCATCCGGCCTGGCTACCTGCCGAAGCTGGTGCCCTGGTTCCTCAGGTTCCTGGCCGCCAGCCGTCCCTCCAAGCTGAGGGCGCTGGAGGCGGCCGGCGCCGCGCTCTGCGGCCGCGTCTACGACGATCTGGACGCGCTGCTGAAGGAAACCGGCCTGACGCACATGCTGACGGCCGAGGGCTGCCTCAGCCTCTATACCGACGAGGCCGAATTCAAGGCCGATCGCGAGCATATCGAAATCCTGGAACGGTTCGGTTTCAGGCACGAAATTCTCGGCGGCAACGCCATCCGGGATCTCGAGCCTTTTTTGACGACGAAGATCGGCAAGGCGGTGCTCTTTCCCGACAACCGGTCGATCACCGACCCATACAGGCTTGTCACCGCCCTTGCCGAAAGGTTCGAGGCGCTCGGCGGCAGGACCGTCCGTGGTGAGATCGCCGGCTTAGAGCAGGGCGAGGCCGGTGTTTCCGCTCTCCGGCTGGCGGACGGGCGCAGTCTTACGACCGAGAAGGTCGTGCTGGCTGCCGGCGCCTTCACCGCCCGGCTTTCCGCTCTGCTGCGCGAACATATCCCGCTCGAAACCGAGCGCGGCTACCACACGCAGATCATGGAGCCCGGTATCTCGATGCGCCATTCCATCATCTGGCCGGCGCGCGCCTTCATGGTCACGCCGACGGCGGGCGGCATCCGCGTCGGCGGCACGGTCGAGATGGCCGGCCTCGACGCGTCCCCGGATTATCGGCGCGCGAAGATTCTGGTGAAGCGGGCTCAGGAGGCGTTGCCGGATCTGCAGGTCCGGCAGGCGACGGAGTGGATGGGGCATCGCCCGGCGCTGCCTGACACCGTTCCGGTCATGGGTCCATCAGCCAAGCGCCGCAACGTCTGGTACGCAACCGGCCACGGACATCTCGGCCTTACCTATGCGGCCACGACCGGCCGTCTGATGGCCGACCTCATCACCGGCGTTCAGCCGCCCGTGGATATGCAACCCTATCGCGTCGATCGCTTCTGAAAGCGGTGCCGTCGCAAGGAGAAAGGGAGTGAACATGCGAAGCGAACTCTATATCGATGGAAAATGGGTGAAGCCGGTCAAGGGCGGCGCCTGCGAGGTGACCAACCCCGCGACGGAGGAGGTGATCCAGACGATCGGAGCCGCAACAGCCGAAGATGTCGATCTCGCCGTCAAAGCGGCTCGCCGGGCCTTCGACAAGGGCGGCTGGCCGAAGCTGACGGGCGCCCAGCGCGCCGGATATCTTCGCGCGATTGCCAACGGAATCCGCGCCCGTCAGGCCGAGATCGCCCGCCTCGAAGTTCTTGACAACGGCAAGCCGTTTCCGGAGGCCGACTGGGACATCGCCGACGCGGCCGGCTGCTTCGATTTCTATGCGGGTCTGGCCGAACAGCTCGACAACAATCCCGAGGAGGCGATCGCGCTTCCCGACCAGCGCTTCACCTCCAAGGCGGTGCGCGAACCGATCGGCGTGGCCGGCGCCATCATTCCCTGGAACTACCCGCTGCTGATGGCGGCATGGAAGGTTGCCCCCGCACTCGCCGCCGGCTGCACCGTGGTGCTGAAGCCCGCCGAACTGACATCGCTGACGGCGCTCGAACTGGCTGATGTCGCCGATCAAGCCGGGTTGCCTCCAGGTGTCCTCAACATCGTAACCGGCGCCGGATCGGTCGCCGGCCAGGCGATCATCGATCACAAGCAAGTGGATAAACTCGCCTTTACCGGCTCCGGCCCGGTCGGCTCGAAAATCATGGCGGCCGCCGCCCGCGATATCAAGCGCGTCAGCCTGGAGCTCGGCGGCAAGTCGCCCTTCGTCGTCTTCGAGGACGCCGATATCGACAAGGCCGTCGAATGGATCATGTTCGGCATCTTCTGGAACCAGGGTCAGGTCTGCTCGGCGACGTCAAGAGTCCTCGTGCAGGACACCATCTACGAAGGTTTGCTCGCGCGTCTGGTCGAGGAAACCAACAAGATCAAGATCGGCAATGGCCTGGACGAGGGCGTGCTCCTCGGGCCGCTGGTTTCCAAGCGCCAGCACGAGCAGGTCGTCGCGGCGATCGAAGAGGCCCGGCAGGTGGGTGCGACCGTTGCCTGCGGCGGCGCCCGTCCTGAAGGGTTCGACAAGGGTTACTACCTGCAGCCGACCATTCTGACCGACGTTCCGCTCGACAGCGCCGCCTGGGTGGAGGAGATCTTCGGGCCTGTTGTCTGCATCCGGCCGTTCAAGTCAGAAGAGGAGGCGGTCGAACTCGCCAATGATTCCCGCTTCGGCCTGGCGGCCGCCGTCATGTCGAAGGACGACATCCGGGCCGAGCGTGTCGCGGCCGCCTTCCGCGCCGGCATCGTCTGGATCAACTGCTCGCAGCCGACATTCACCGAGGCGCCCTGGGGCGGTTACAAGGAATCCGGCATTGGCCGCGAACTCGGACGTTGGGGTCTCGACAACTATCTCGAGACCAAGCAGATCACCCGCTTCGCCAGCGAGGATCCTTGGGGCTGGTACATCAAGCCGGAGGCGGCCGAATGAACTGGAACCGGAGCCTCGATCTGCTGCAGGTCCACTGCCAGGGCGAGATCGGCAAGGTCATCATGTCGGGAGCGCCCGACATACCCGGCGCGACGATGCTCGACAGGATGAACCACATCAACACGGTTGACGACAGCCTGCGCCGTTTCGTCACCTTCGAGCCGCGCGCCAATGTCGCCATGTCGGTAAACCTGCTGGTTGAGCCGACGCGCAGCGATGCGGATGCCGGCTTCATCGTCCTCCAGGCCGACCGCGCTCATCCGATGTCCGGCAGCAACTGCATCTGCGTGGTGACCGCCCTTCTCGAGAGCGGGCGGGTGCCGATGTCGGAACCGGAGACGGTGGTGCGCCTGGATACGCCCGCCGGCCTCATCGTTGCGCGCGCCGCCTGCCGCGATGGCCGCTGCCTGTCGGTCAGCCTCGACAATGTGCCGAGCTTTGCCGAAGCGCTGGACCGGGAGGTGGAGACGCCGAAATGGGGCCGCATCAAGATCGACGTCGCCTTCGGCGGCGTCTACTATGCGCTGGTGGATGTCGAGCAGCTTGGTCTCGATATTGCGCCTGCCAACGCCCGGTTGCTGGCGGAAGCCGGCATCGAACTGAAGTCGCTGATCGCAGGTCAAGTTTCGATTGTCCATCCGGTGCTGAACGGCGTCAATGAGATCGCTTACGTGATGTTCCGCGGCCGCGAAGCCGACGGCGCGGTGCGGACCTGCACGACGCTGCAGCCCGGCCGTGTCGATCGTTCGCCCTGTGGAACCGGCAGTTCGGCAAACCTTGCTGTGCTCTATGCCCGCGGTGAGATTGCTGTCGGCGACCGCAGGACGTCGCGGTCGATCATCGGCGGCGAGTTTCTCGCAGAGGCGATCGGCGAAGCCGAGGTCGGCGGCCGCCGCGCCGTGCTGCCGAGAATAACCGGCCGGGCCTTCGTCTATGGCCGGGAGCAGTTGCGCATCTCGGACGACGATCCCTTCACCGCAGGATTTGCATTGTCCGACACCTGGGGTCCCCAGGTCGGCCTTCTCGGTTAGGAGCCGAAGATGTCTCACCTTCCACCACTGGCCGGCCAGAGTGTCCTCGTCACCGGGGCGTCGGGCGGCATCGGCGCCGCCATCATCGAGCGCCTGTCTGCGGAAGGCGCGCGGCCGGTCATCCACTACAGACGCGACAGGGAAGGGGCGGAAGCCCTGCTTCGCAAGATCGGTGGCGACGGCCTGATCGTCCAGGCCGACCTCTCCCGCCCGGACGGCGCCTTCGAACTGTGGCGCGACGCACTCATGGCGGCCGGGCGGATCCATGCCGTCGTCAACAATGCCGGCATCCGCAACGAGATTTCGATCGATGCCGATCCCGCCGACTGGCGGGCCGCCTGGCAGAAGGAGTTTCAGGTGAACTTCTTCGCGGCGGCCGACCTGTGCAAGGAGGCTCTGGTGCATTTCAAGCAGAATGGCGGAGGGCGGATAGTCAACATGGCAAGCCGGGCGGGCCAGCGCGGCTACCCGGCCGACGCCATGCCTTACGGGGCGACCAAGGCGGCGCTGATCAATCTCACAAAGTCGATTGCGCGCAGCTTTGGGCGCGACGGCGTCGTTGCCGTCTCCATCGCGCCGGGATGGGTGCGCACCGACATGGCCGAGGACTTCGTGGCGAAGCACGGCAAGGAGGCTGCCGTCAGCGATATCCCGATCGGCGAGATGGCCGAGACGGCGGAGATCGCCGAGCTGGTGGCCTTCCTGCTTCGCCCTTCGCAGGCGTCGGTCAATGGGGCGACGTTCGACGTCAACGGCGGCAGCTACATCAGATAGGGAGTTTCGATATGAAAAGGTTTGTGGGTCAGGTCGCGGTGGTCACGGGCGGCGGCGGCGGTATAGGGTCGGCCATATCGAAGAGGTTGGCCGACGAAGGCGCCCTGGTGGTGGTGACGGATGCCAATGCACAGGCCGCAGGCGACGTCGCCTCGCTCATCGAGGCGGCGGGCGGATCGGCGACTGCCATCGCGGCCGACATCTCCCGCAAGCCGGAATGCGTCGAACTCATCGAGAAAGCCTTTGCGATCAAGGGGCGGCTGGACGTGCTGGTCAACAATGCCGGCATCAACCGGCGTGGAAACCTGCTTTCCCTTTCGGATGAAGACTGGCAGCTGAGTTTCGCAGTCAACCTGGATTCGATGTTCCACCTCTGCCGCGCGGCCCTGCCGCACATGATCGCTGCCGGCGGCGGCGCGATCGTCAACACGGCTTCGCAATGGGGTCTCTATCCGGCGCCGAACCACATCGCCTATAACACGACAAAGGCGGCGGTCGCCGCCTTCACCCAGAATCTCGCCCGCGACTATGCGCCCGACAAGATCCGGGTCAATGCCGTCTGCCCCGGCGAAATCCATACGCCGATGCTCGAAGCCGGCGTGACCCGTTCCGGCCGGACGATCGCCGATCTTGACAAGCTCGTTCCCTACGGCCGCATCGGCAAGCCGGAGGAGGTGGCGGCACTCGTTGCCTTTCTGGCCTCGGATGAAGCGGCCTTCATGTGCGGCTCGCTCGTTGAAATCACTGGCGCGCAAGCCGTGGCTTGAAAGGCGGCGGCAGATCCTGCAGCTCAATTGTAAGTGATCTTGTCGGTGACCCTCGGGCGATTGAAGAAATGCTGATCGAAGCTGTAGCCATTCTGTCCGGTAAAGTTCGAAAAGAACGCCGAGACCGGTGTCGTCAACGTGTATTGCACCCGGGTCAGCACGACCTGCACGTCCGTTTCCTGTATCTCTGAAGGTATCGTGATCGCGCTCGCCGTGCCTGAGTTGAGCGCGGTGGTGTTGAGTGCGGCGGACCAGTTGACGGTGGCGCTGCCGCTGCTGCTGACATCGTTGACCGTAAGCGTGATCGTCAGCCCCGTCGTGTCATAGGGCTGCAGGATGAAGCTCGCGCCGGTGAGAAGCTTGGCAACGTCGGACTTTGTCCAGGAGCTTTGCTGTGAAATCATATCGCCTGTGGAGGAGGCGATCTCATCGATCTTTCGGCTGACCGTGAGCGCGTGGCCGAGATCGACGGTGCCGAACAGCAGCATCACCAGGATCGGCAGAACGAGCGCGAATTCTACGCCCGAGGCAGCCGACCGGTCGTGCGTGAGGCGGCGGATCGCGGATAGGGTACACCGGAAAAAGGACAGGCTCGGTATCATGGTCAGAAAGGCTCGTTGCGGAACAGAACGGCAGAACCGAGCAGGTAGCGGCCATCGGAAAGCTTGGCGCTCGACAGGCTGAAGAAATTGACGACGGCCGTCCAGGGCAGGAACGTCTGAACCAGGATGTAGTCGCTGCCCTTGCCGACATCAAAGCTCTCGGTGACGGTGAGATTGCCGCTGTCGTCGATGGGATCGGCGCTGGCGGCGGACGAGATGTCGGAGAGCACGTTCACCTTGACCAGGAGATCGCTGGAACAATTGAACGAGAGAAGCATGTCGCTGCAAATTTTGGCCTTGAAATCGGCCAAAGTCATATTGGAGGACGCGACCTCGCCGGTGCGGATCATCCGGGAAATCTTGTGCACCGAAGCATCCAGGGAAGAGTTGACGAAAAACATCAGGGATATTTCGATAATGCCGAATATCATGATGAAGAGCGGCAGAGCCAGGATCGCAAATTCGATCGCAGCCACCCCGTCTCGATCGGCGAGCAAGAGGCGCGGCGATGCAAAGAATTTCCTGCGACTCATTGGGTCAGCCGAACGGATGCAAGATACTGGGTAAAGAGCGCCGACAGGCCGGCCGTGATCTCGGCCGATGATGACGCTGATATAAACAGGCTCGTGGACGATGCGCAGTCCGAAAGCGCATAGGGGATGTAGTCGCGCCTCGTGATGCTGGTCGACACGCCGCTATCCATGGTGCCGCCCCAGGTGCTCTTCCAGTTGGCGCTTGCCATTGTCGAGCCGACGGTGGCGTTGTAACCCCAGTCCGTGGTGATCGGCAGATATTCCGTGTAAAGCACGGCCATGGTGTCGGATTGATCTTTCAGATAACCGCACCAGTCCGGATTGAGCGGCGCGACTTTGTTCCAATATGCCCCGGAGATCGCCTGTTTATTGCTCCATGTGACCTTGTCAGTCACCCATTCGCGCTTCGACTGGACGCCGTCCGTCAACAGGAGAACCAGCTTGAGCGGTGAACCCGAGGAGGTTCCGTCCCCTCCGGCGCCGACCTTTTGCTTGAGCGTCGCCAAGGAGACGTCGAAATAGGTGGCTGCCTTCGAAGTCGCGCTGGTGAGGCCGTAACTTGCGTCCGCGAGGCGGGTGCGCGCCGTGTCCGTGCTGAGCGTCGGGCTTAGAACTTCTGTCAGGGTGTCGCCCAGGCTATACAATCCGACCTTGATCCGTTCATGACTGCTGTCGGACGTGTCGATCATGTCGAGCACTTCTTCGACGGCGTCGCCGGCGACATCGGCGCGCAGCTTTATGTTCTTGGCCGTGCTGTATTCATAGTTGTTGCTGTATGTCTTGTTGCCGATTTTGTGTGAATCGCCCGTGTGGCAAGCGAACTGGCATCCGATGCCGGCATACATGGTCGCCTGACCTGACGTTGTTGCCGCCAGCAGCATCGATGGGGATGTGTCGATAACGATATAGACATTGAGATAGGATGTAGTCGGCCCCTTGACGGCGCTTGCCACGCTGACGTCGACTGTGTCGATATTGGCGATCTTCATCAAGGTCGTCGGAACCGTGCCGGTGGCCGTCGCGGTGATCTTGTGGTTTGACGTATCGATGTCGATGTCGCCAAGCGTATAGCTGTTTTCGACTTGTGCGTGGAACCAGTCGGAAACCTTTTCCTCGAGGGCGTCCTTGTCCGAGGTGTCGATCTGCTTGACGGCGGCGATCAGGGCCGCGTCAAGGTCGCTCTGCATCCTCTGCCTGACATTGTAAGCGCGAATATAGTCAAAGCTCGCGCCGACCGCGACGATCATCGGCACCAGGGTGAGGGCAACGACAATCGCGACATTGCCGCTCCTATCTCTGCCGAGACCGCGGAGGGCTTTGAAGAGCCGAGCAAATGAACAGGAAAGACCCGAGCGCAAAAACCACCATCACATAAGTCATGAAAATTACTCATGTGCGAGATGTATCCAAGGTGCTTAAGTCTTTGTTAATTCCTGCATTTTTCGACATGAAGCAGGCTGCCGACGCGCTATTTGCTGCGCAGATTGTACATGTTTGCGAATTATGGATATCCGCGGGATGGCATATCGTCGTCTTTCGCGTCGAGAGGACCCACATCCGTGGGGTGTCAGCGTTCGGCTGACAGGGGCTGACCAAGCGCGGCGATCAGCGCGTCGGCAGCAATTTCTGCTCTTTCCTGCTGCTGTTGTGTCGAAGGACCGGGAAGTCCCATCAGCACGCCGAGCATATGGGTGCCAAGCAGCCGGTCGATGAATTGCACGGCGAGTTCGCTTCGGCGCTCGGCGCTGATGCCGAGAGTCTCCTGTTTGAGTCCGAGCATGAAGGCGACCATGCCTTCGAGATTGCCGACGAGGCTGGTATGCGCCATCTCCGCCAGGCCGGGAAACCGGCTGGTCCCGGCGATCACGGTGCGCATGAGGGCGATCGTGTCGGGATCCATCAGCCGGCTTTGCGCTGTCATCCCGGCCCAGAGCAGGACGTCTCTCAGAGGTTTTTCAAGGAGCGCCTCCATCTGCGCCCGCTCGGCCTCGTCATCCGGGTCGCAGGCATTGCAGATCACGGCTGAAAACAGGTCATCCTTGCTCTCAGCATGCCGGTAGAGCGTCATGATCGAGACGTTTGCCGCCTTGGCGATGCTTTCCATGCTCGTTCCCTCGTAACCGGTATCGAGGAACGATGCTTTGGCCGCCGCGAGGATATCGGCCCGCTTGCTCGCCATCAACTTCGCTTTCGGATGGTCTGATGACCATGATTTCATGCGCTTGACTCCATGCGATAGTCAATCATATCGTATTAACGATAGTGAACGTTATCGTATCTCCGCATCAGATTATACAAAGGTGCCGACACATGAAAGCTGCCCGTCTCAAATCCTATGGCGACATTGACCAGTTAACAATCGATGACGTCGGCAGGCCCACGCCTCGGGCCGGTGAAGTCCTGATCAAGATCGAGGCTTCCGCCGTCAACCACTTCGATCTCATGATCCGCCAGGGCTACGTGGCTCAATTCATTCCCCTGGAACTTCCCGCGGTGCTGGGCGGTGACGCTGCCGGAAGCATCGTCGAGATCGGCTCCGGCGTGACCGGATTTGCGATCGGCGATCGCGTTATCGCCGATTTCGCACCGAACGGTAAAGGCGCGCATGCGGAGTACGGCGTCGTTCCGGTCTCGGCGATTGCCAAACTCCCCGCAAATCTCAGCTTCGAGCAGGGCGCTGCTCTGCCCAAGGCGGGTCTTACCGGCCGGCAATCGGTCGATGCTCTTGGCGTCAAGGCGGGTGACCGCGTGCTGGTGTCAGGCGGTCTCGGGGCTGTCGGCCGTGCCGCCATCCAATATCTTCAGGAGATCGGCGCCAAGCCGGTGGCCGGCGTCCGGGCGGATCGGTTTGACGAGGCGGCCCGGCTTGCGGGAGAAGCGCTCGACATTGCCGAGCCTCCGGCTGCCACGACCTTCGATTACGCGATCAGTGCTGCTGCCCCTGTCGCGGCCAATCTCATCGGGCATGTCAGGGACGGCGGCCAAGTCGCCAGCATCGTTCCCGTACCGGAGGGTGCCAATTCCGGCAATCGGGTAATCATCCACGAACTCTATCACCGCGCCGATGCGGCCACGCTCGAAGCCGTGGCCGACGCTGCCTCGCGTGGCGTTTTGATCGTTCCGATCGCCAAGACTTTCCCGCTGAGTGAGATCGGTGCGGCCCACAGCGCCGTCGCTGCCGGTATCCAGGGCAAGGTCGTCTTGAAACATTGAACGAGCGGAGCAGGCGATTGTGGAGGGGCCAGTTTCGCCGTCCCGCAATCGCCTGCCGGCAGGAGCCCTCCCGCCACAGGGAACCTGACTTAATCCCGCCTTCAGCGCTGCATCAGGAGATCATGCAGACGTTTTTGAGCGTATTGCGCGGTCATGTTCCGATTGTTGAAGAAGTCGCCGACCACGGCAATCCAGCCCTCCGACATCTGGGTCGGCATGGCCTGGGATTGGGCGCTGACTTCGCCCTTCCTCGCCTTGATCATCTCCAATCCAAGCTTGCCGCAACGATCAAGCCCGGACGGATCGACATCGGTGCGGACGGGCAATGATCCCTTGATCCGGCTGAACGCAACCTGATTGTCGCGATCGAGCACCATGCGCGCGAAGGCCTGCTGCGCCTCTGCCGTGCCGTCCCGATTGGTCAGCGGAAAGGCAAAGGCATCGATCACCATGAAGTATCCGATGGACGTGCCCGGAACGAGGCTGCAATCGAAATCCTTGTCGACGCTGTAGCCACGCGCCGCAAGCTCGCCCTTGGCCCAGTCGCCCATGAACTGCATGCCGGCCTTGCCCTGGCCCACGGCCGCCGTGGCATCAGCCCATGTCTTGTCCTTTCGCTGTTCGATCGGTTCCACATAATTGGACAGGCGCGACAGCATATCCAGGGCTTCGATCATGCGCGGGTCCTGCACCAAGTCGGCATCGCCGCTCATGAGACGGGCATAACCTTCCGGGCCGAACTTGTGATAGATGATGTCGTTGAAAATGAGAGACACTTCCCATCGCGCTCCGCCGAGTGCAATCGCCAGACGTCCCGTCGCCTTGATTTTTTCGGCCGCGTCGAAGAGTTCGTCCCAGCTCTGCGGCGTCTTCACACCCGCTTCGGCCAAGGCCGCAGCGCTCGTCCACAGCCAGTTTTCGGCATGGATATTGGTCGGCGCAAAGTAGACTTTTCCCTTGTAGGAGATCCGGTTGAAAACCGTTGCGGGGATGACGTCCTGCCAATGATCCGCCTGGGCGACATCATCTATATCTTGCACGATGCCCATTTCCGGCAGTTCGCGCGATCCCTCGTTTGCATTCCATTGCATCACCGCCGGCGCGTATCCATTGGCAATACGATCACTCACGACGCGCTGGACGGCAACCTTGTTCTCTGCCGGCATGTCGACCCACTGGTTGCCGGCGGCTGCCCAGGCCCGGCGGAAAACATCGAGTGCGGCAGACTCGCTTTTCGACACCCAGAAATGCACGACGTCGACCGCCATGTCCTGCCCCGCCAAAACCTGTGTCGCAGGACCTGCGGCCACCAGAGCCGCGGCTAGCCATGCTCGTATGAATCCCCATTTCATTCGTTCCTCTCTTTCTTCGATGAACCCTGCCGCAGCGTCCCTGCGCGGCGCCTCCCTCAGGAGACAGTTTCAGCCCGCAATTTGCGCGACCGGCCTGATATCCCGCGCAGAACCGCCCGGCGGGCCAATCGTTCGACCGCTACAGCCGCCGGTTCCGGCTTGGCATAGAAATAACCTTGGCCGATCTCGCAGCCGGCGTTCAAAAGGAAATCACGCTGGTTCTCGTCCTCGATGCCTTCCGCGACGCACCGTTTGCCGAGGTTGCGGGCCAGATCGATGATTGCCCTGATGATCTGTTCCGAGCGGATATCCTTGCCGATCTCGGCAACGAAGCTGCGGTCGATCTTCAGCTCATCGAAGGGGAAGTCGCGCAGATGCACGAGCGACGCAAAACCGGTGCCGAAATCATCGAGCGAGACCGACACGCCATGTTTGCGAAAACGGGAAATGGTTTCGATAATCTGATTGGCGCCGCGATTGAGGAAGACGTCTTCCGTGACCTCGATGGAAAAATCGAGCCAGTCGAGGTGGTTTGCTTCGACCGCCGCAGCGATGAGGGCGTAACCGTCGTCGCCGACCAACAGGGCCTCCGGCAGATTGATGGCAATCGACCCCACCCTGAGCCCCGCTGCTTTCCAGGTCCTCAGATCACGCGCGACGATGTTGACGATACAGCGCGTCATGCCTTGTATGATATGGCCTTCCATGAGCGGCAGGAAGCGGCCGGGCGGAAGGATGCCGAGCTGAGGATGGCGCCAGCGCACCAGTGCCTCGAAGCCGAGATGCTTGCCGGTCTGCAGATTGACCTTCTGCTGGTAGTAGACGACAAACTCGTCGCGATCGGCCGCGACGGCGAGGGCCGCAGCAAGCCGGTTCTGTTCCAGACGTTGGGCAAAGGATGCTTCATCGAAGATGACGGCTGTGTTGCGCTTGGCCTTGGCGGCATAAAGTGCCAGATCGGCGATGCGCATGAGCGTCGCCTCATCCGACGCGTGGCCGGGCACGACCGCGCCGCCGATGCTCGCCGAAACCGGCAGCAACCGGCCCTCGAAATGACATTCCGCTGCAATGGCTGCCACCGCGCGCCCGGCAATTCCTTCCAGCGTTGCCGCATCTGAAATTCCAGGAAGGAGAGCGGCAAACTCGTCGCCACCAAGCCTTGCGACGACGTCGCCGGTGCGGAAAGTCTTCTGCAGCGCACTCGCGACATGGCTCAAAACCGCATCGCCGGCGGGATGGCCAAAGCTGTCGTTGGTGGCCTTGAAGTGGTCGAGATCGACCAGCAGCATGGAAAAACCTGAGCCTGTCCGATCGAGCGAACCGAACAGCCCGTTTAGTGCCTCATTGAACGAAGATCGGTTGCCAAGGCCTGTCAGCGTGTCGGTATGCGCCAGATGCGTCAGTTTGATCTCGAAATCGAGAGTCCGGCGGTGCTCGGTGCGCAGTTTTATCAGCAGCGGTATGAAAAGGATGAGGGTCGCCAGGATCAGCGTGGCTGCGGTGAGGCTGAGGAGCACGGCGCTGATCAGGCGGGTATGATCGATGCTGACGTCGCTGCGGTCATGCGCGCTCTCGATCAAGGCGCTGAACTGACGCATGAGCATGCTGTCGGAGGAAACAGCGAAGTCGATCGGCCCCCAGAAACTGTAACGCTCCCGTCGATCCTGCAATTTCGCGGACACGACGCGTTCAGCTCTTTGAAGGAAGTCCTCCAGCCGCCCGTCAAGTTCCAGCCGCAGCTTTTCAGACGCGGCATCCCGCCCGTTCAGCTTTTCGAGAAGATTTGCTTCGACCTCGATATTCAACGCGTTCAAATCTGCGCTCATGGCGCGGATGTCGTTAATCGCGTTTTGGACGTCTTCCACCATCGGCCTGACGATATACTCCGGCATATTCGGGTCGGTGGAAGCGCGCATGATCGCTCGCGTCTGATTGGCAAGCTGCTGGAAGCGAATGAACTGGCGCCCGATCAGATAGCTGATGTTCTGCTGCAGGGAATGGCGATCAAGCGCCACCTTGACCGTCAGGAAGGTTGCCCCGATCAGCACCGTCATCACGACGACGGCGACGATGTAGTGTCGCCCGATGGAGCGGATATATTTCGCCACGGAGGAATGGGACTCGCCGGGCGGCATCACCGTGTTTTTCAAATCCGATCCCACCACCATTCGCGCTCCATCAGAAAGATACAAGCCGGCTGAGCAGCCGCCGGCATGCGGACGGTTGCATCACGATCATTTATTTAGAGATCGGCCATCATGGCCCTGTCCGCGCCTCGAGCACTGGCGCCGGAAATAGAAGGGTCACGTCGTGCGTTCCCCGGACCGCTGTCGCGATCGGCATTTGCTGTCAACACTGCCAAGGGAGACTTTCAGCGAACCAACGCCGGTGCGGCTTTGCGCATCAACAACCGCTGCCCGGAATGCTCCGGAGTTTCACCATCTGCGCTGCACTTGGAATAGGGGCCGTCATATGCATACCGATTATTGAACATTCCCACCTCTGATAGACGCGATCGATTGACGACAGCGCGGATTTTTGGCTCGTCCCTGAACCCGTCATCATGGCGGAGAAGTACAAGCAGCACCTCATTCGAATGACTCGAAATTGTGGACCAGCTGGTTGAAGAAGCGTAAACGCTTTTGTGAAAAGGCAATAAAACCAGTTCCTTGCGAAGAATTCGGTACAAAATCGTCGCGATTTGGCCACGGGATTCGGATTTCGGACAAGGCGCCCACCCTTGCTTTTCCGATCGATTGGCTTTGGCTTGTCAGTGTGTCTGGTTTGGACATCGGCAACGTCGGCTGGGCGATGAAAGCCAAAGGACGCGCAGGTTGGGATCTGCGCTCGAAGCGAGGATATCCAAATTGCGCGGCCCGATCCGTTTCGCGCGTTGAAAGTTGCCGCGGCGCAAGAGAGGGCAGCGATCTCTTAATTTTCCGACCGCAATATTCAGGCCAAGCCGACATGCTCGGTCGCAGCGGCCGGTGCCTTTGCGATCGGAAACTTCGGGCCTTCGTTTTCGCCTCAAATGACTTGGGCGGCCTTCTTGGAAGAATTCTCGACTGGATGGATGATGCATTCGGTTGTCCATGGTGAGGAAGATCCATGATGACGTTGTCTCAATCGCTTCGGCAGCCGGCCCTTTTCACGGAAGGGGACGAGCAGAGGCGAGACGGATCGCAGCATCAGGACGCCGCCGTCGACCGGGAAGCCCTTCTCGAAGCGTTGCTCGGCGCATTTCCCCTGCCGGTCTTCTATAAGAACTCGGAGGGGCGCTACGCCGGCTGCAACAAGGCTTTCGAAGACTTGCTTGGCCACAGGCGCGAGGAGATCATCGGGAAAACCGAGTTCGATCTCAATCCGGAGCACCCGGCTGAACTCCAGTTCACGTGGGATGAGAGATTTCTCGAAGGGCGCGGAGGCCGAGGCTTCGAGAAGAAGATGACTGCCGCGAGCCAGACGGTGCGGGATGTTGTCGTCAACAAGGCGGTGTTCACCGGGCACAACGGCGATCCGGCCGGGGTGATCGGCGCCATCGTGGACATTACCGAGCACAAGCAGGCGGAGCGGGAGCTCAAGAAAGCGCTTGAATTCGCAGAGGGGATCATCACCGCCATTCCCGATGTTCTCTTCGAGGTGGACGAGGACGGCCGCTACCTTCAGGTCTGGACAAGAAACCCAGAACTTCTGGCTCAGCAGAAGGAGATGCTGCTCGGCAAGACGGTCAACGAGGTTCTCGCGCCTGACCAGGCGGCCATCGCGATGGAGGCTCTCGCGGCTGCCGGCAAAGAGGGCGTTGCCTATGGCCGATGCATTCGGATCTCCTTGCCGAACGGCGAGACCCGATGGTTCGAACTCTCCGTCGCCAAACGGCCGAGCGCCGATCCGACGATCACCACGCTCCTCGCACTTTCGCGTGACATTACCGAGCGAAAGCAGGCGGAGGAAGCCGTCAATTCCATGCGGACGCAGCTGCTCAGCGTGCTTCGGACCATTCCTGATATGGTCTGGGTGAAGGATATGGGCGGCGTCTATCTGTTGTGCAACCACGCGTTCGAACGACTGACAGGTAAGGCGGAGTCCGAGGTTGTCGGCAAATCGGATCTCGAACTGTTTGGTGCTGAAAGGGCTCAGGTCTTTCTGGAGTCGGATAAAGCGGCGATCCAGGCAGGAGGTACTCTGGCCTCCGAGGAATGGGTCATCTCCCAGGAAAACGGTCAATCCGTTCTTTTTGAGACACGCAAGGTTCCGGTGCTGGGCGCGGGAGGAGACGTCGTCGGGGTTCTCGGTGTGTCGCGGGATGTGACTGAGTTGAATGTCTCGCGCCAAAAAATCCACCAGATGGCCTTCTACGATACTCTGACCTCGCTGCCGAACCGATCGCTGTTCAGCGATCGACTGCGGCAGATGATCACCGCTGCCGTATCGCGTGGCCAACGCGCCGGCGTGATGCTGATCGACATCGATCATTTCAAGGCGGTCAATGATACGATGGGACATCCCGTCGGCGATCAGTTGCTCTGCCAGGCCGCCGCGCGGCTGAACGAAAGCGTTCGCGACTATGACACCGTTGCGCGCCTCGGCGGCGATGAATTCGCGATCCTGTTGCCGGATATCCGGCAAGGTGACGATCTCGGCCGGATGGCCAACGCGATCCTTGAAAAGTTCAAGGAACGTTTCCTGCTGGACGGCCAGGAGTTGTTTATTTCTTGCAGCGTCGGCATCGCGCTCTATCCCGATGACAGCGCTGACGCCAACGACCTCGTGAAATACGCCGACTCGGCGATGTATCTCGCCAAACGCTCGGGGCGAAACAGTTTTCGCTTCTACTCGAAGGACCTGACGGCGAGCGCCGAAGAGCGCATGCGGCTGGAATCGGAATTGCGCCGCGCGATCGAGCGCGGAGAGTTGGAATTGCACTACCAGCCCAAGGTGCTTTTGGACAGCGGCGCCATAGTCGGCTGCGAGGCCTTGTTAAGATGGCGTCACCCCGAAATGGGCATGATCCCTCCCTCGAGCTTCATTCCGGTTGCCGAAGAGACAGGGCTGATCGTGGAGCTCGGACGATGGGTGCTGCGCGAGGCTTGCCAGACAGCGGTCGAATTCAACGCCGATAGCCGGTCACCGCATAAGGTGGCGATCAACCTGTCGGTCAAACAGTTCCAGTCCGCCGGACTGGTAAGATCGATCGCCGAGATTCTCGACGAGACCGGCTGCCGCGCGGAATGGGTTGAAATCGAAATAACGGAAAGCCTGCTGCTGGATCAGAAAGACGAAACGCTGCAGATGCTTTCTGAACTTCGAAACATGGGCTTTTCGATCGCCATCGATGATTTCGGCACCGGCTATTCGGCGCTGAACTATCTCGCGCGCTTTCCGATCGACACGCTAAAGATCGACCGGTCTTTCATCAACAGCGCGGATAAACGCAACGAGGAACTTGTGAAGGCAATCCTGTCCATCGCCCGTTGTCTCGGACAGAATGTGGTGGCGGAAGGCGTCGAGACCGCCGAGCAGGCAGCCTTCCTGGTGGCAAATGGATGCGGTTCGGCGCAAGGCTTCCTTTTCAGCAAAGCTCTGCCCAAGACGGAAATCATCGCTCTGTGGCTGCGCTCCCTGGCCAACGGCTGCTCCCCACGCGAGGAGCGGCCTTGCATTTGAATTCCATCACGCAGGGAACATCGTCGAACTGAGCGCAACGTGGCGATCACCCCGTCTCCAGGCGACGCCGCCCTGGCGCGGGTAACATCCCTGTTGCCGTCAGCTATCGGCTTCCATGAGGCCGCGTTCGACATCCTCCTCCGACGGCTCTCGGCTTCCAGCCGCGCCTGAAAGCCTCGCCTGGAACGCCGCCGTCAACCATCTCGCAGCGGGCCCCGGCGGGTTTGCAACATTGCGGACCGCATGGATGGGCAGCTCGCCCTGGTCGAAGGCAGGAAACCGGAGACGGACGAGGCGGCCTGCAGCGAGATCGTCCTTGACCACGGATGCGGGAAGGCCGCCCCAGCCCAATCCGCCGAGGATGAACAGATGTTTCGTCGCGTTGTCGCTGACCCGCCAGGTCTTGAGAGAGAATACATTGAAATCCCGGCCCTTCGCCGTTCCCGAAGCATCGAAGACCACCAGCTGGGTTTCGTCTCGCACGTCGGCAAGGGTCAGCGGCCGGCGCAGCGTGGCAAGAAGATGATCCGGGGCTGCGACGGGGACCATCGCCGTCTGGCCGATCCGCTCGAAAACGATCTGATCGCTTTTGACTGCCATAGTGCCGCCAAAGCCGACGACGGCCCTGCCATGAATTACCTCGTCCATGACGATCACAGGTGTCCCCGCCGTTACTTTCAAGGAGACGGTGGGATAGTGGTTGCGGAAGGCACGCAGCACCTCGACGACGACGTCCGAGGGGACAATGGAGCTCATCGCAACGTTGAGCTCTGCCTCCAGACCGTCGCTCAAGGCCTGCACGCGAGCCCGCATCAGATCGAGATCGCCAAGCAAGCGGCGAGCATCCTCGACGACGGATCTGCCGGCCTCCGTCAGCTCCGGTCGTCTGGTGCCGGAACGGCTGAAAAGCGCCACCCGCAGCTGCGCCTCCAGGTTGGCGATCGTATAGCTGACGACCGATTGCGTTCGGTTAAGGGCGCGGGATGCAGCGGAGAAGCTGCCTTTCTCCACCACGGTCAGGAAGACCTGGAGCTGATCCAAAGTCGGGTGAGGCTGCATATCTCATCGATCCTGTCGATAACTTTTCTCGAAAGTTTAGCGGTTTTCGCGATGAGCTTCCAGCTTTATCTATCCCGCGCGACGCACCACATTTTGCTCCAGAGGTTCGCATGCCCAACACCGCGACTGTCTTGCCTGCACCTGCGGGCAAATGGCTCCAGATTGGGCTGTGGGCCGCGCAGGTGCTGATCTTTGCCGCCTTCACCCTGTTCGGCGGCATGAAATTTTTCATGCCGGTCGATCAATTGGCGGCGATGTGGGTATGGCCCGGCGAAGTCCCTGCATGGTTTCTACGCCTGATGGGTGTCATCGATTTTGCGGGCGGAGTGGGCGTGCTGCTGCCTGCCTTGACCCGCATCCAGCCTCGCCTGACGGTGCTGGCGGCGCTCGGCTGCGTGCTGCTGCAAATCGCCGCGATGATCTTTCATCTCTCCCGCGGCGAAGCCCCCGCCGTGCCGCTCAACGTCATCCTGCTTGCTCTTTCGGCGTTCATCCTGTGGGGCCGCGGCAGGCGGGCGCCGATCGCGCCACGCCGATGAGGATGGCGGCCGAGCGAGAAGTCCCCTCGGCTCTCAGCAAACGCAGACATTCATCATTGGCCAGAGGTAACCGGGAGTGCCGGACGTAAGTTGGAACACCTTCGACCATCTGTCGTTTGCCGGGGCGGATCTGCAGGAATTCTCAACGTCGCTTTCCCGTTTGCACAGCGGAATCCAAGTGAGATCGGAAAGTCAGCGGAATACGAAATATCAGGTCAATATGGTTCGCACGCGGGGGATCTCGGTCATCGCGAGCCGCTATGACGGCGATTTCTCGATCCACTTTCCCGCATCGATCGACACAGCCATGGTTCTCATTCCGCTGACCGGGAGCGCGATGGTCGCGGTCGCCGACCGTAATTTGCCGTCCATCCAAAACAAGGGCGTCTTCGTCGATCGGCTGTCGGACAATCGGCTGCGCATTGCCGGCCCCAGAACGCATCTTTGCCTTAGGCTGCCCCACTTCGAACTGACCCGGCGTATCGAAGCCCGGTTGAATGCCTCGTTGAGGGAGCGTCTCCAATTCGCAACCGAGATCGATCTGTCGCAAGGGCCTGGATTGGACCTGGCGCGGCTCGCTATGGCCATGCATCACGGCTTGGCGGGTGAAACCCTCCATAAATCGCCTGCGGCGCTTGGTCATGTCCTGGGAGCAATGCTCGAGCTTCTCCTCGACGCCCTACCGCACAACTATTCCCAGGAATTTTCCCGCGACAGGGAAGCTCCCGTTCCATGGCACGTCAAGCGCGCGATCCACTACATGCATGGCAATATTTCCCGGGCGATGACTCTCAAGGAAATTGCTGAAGCATGCGGCGTCAGTGCCCGGACCCTGCAGGATGGCTTTCGAAAATTTCGCATGACGACGCCGATGGCCTATTTGGAGCATCTGCGTCTTGATGTCGTTCGCCAGGAACTTTCATCGACCGATCCCGAGCAATCAGTGAGAGTCATTGCGCAAAAATGGGGCTTTGCCCATGTTGGCCGGTTCTCAGGTCAATATCGAAAGCGCTTCGGCGAACTGCCATCGCAAACCCTTCGCAGGATTGTCGAAAATCCAGCCGATGTCGGGACGGCGGATTCAGGCCGCTCCCGACCAAGGGCGCTTGCCAAAGGATAAAGGAGCCGACCTTCTCCTTTTGATCTGGCTTGCCGCTGTCCTCGATATGCACTGGTAGAATTTGCAATCTATAAAGGTGAAAAAATCACAACCTATGATATTTATAAAATCTTTGGTTGCGGTATCCAATTGTCGCATCTCTGTCCGTTAGACGCAGCAAAGCCGGCAAGTGCGCCGCTGTGCACGCTAAAGTAAGAGTTTGTTAAGGCTGATACGGCGTTTACTAGCCATACGAACAGGCGCAACCCACTGAAATAAATAGCGAAGATGTTCCGGTTGATCGGCGAATGAAGCATGCCGGATCCTCGAGCCGTCGGACTTGGAGACATGAGAGTTTCCGATCCTCCCAGATTGTCAAGAATAGCGAATGCTCATGGCTGAAATCATCCCATTTCCAAACCAGGCCCCCAACACCTCGATCGACGTTCACGACCTCAACGTCGCAGGCGTACTGTCCGGAGATCCGGATATGGAACAAATGCTCCAGGCGCGTGCCCGGATCCAAAAGGTTCTGGACGAACTCGACAGATTAAGCGGAACGCTGCAAACCGGTTCTGCATCGACAGGCGCCGCAGGGTAACCGCCCCCTTTCACTCGGATGATTTCTCGGCAAGGCGGAGCGGAATGCAAAGCGGCCGGCCGTGAACGGGATCGGTGATGACCCTCGCCTGTACGCCGAAGTCGTCAGCGATCATCGCCTCGGTGACCAGTCGGCACTGTCAGCGATGCCGTCTGGAATACGGCCGGCGGCATTCTCGCAGCAAATCTGATGCTCGATGATGTCGAGAAGATATGGGGACCGACTCCTTCACGCTAAGCGCCGGACCACCTCGGCCAAGATGCAGTTCTACAGGCTGCCCGACATCATGGCGTCTTGTGACGAAGGGCGGCGATCACACGATCGGCCATGAAAGCGCAGCGCGCGCCATCGAACGGAAACAGCGCCGAGAATGCACCGGAAAGCTGTTTTTCGATCGACTGCCGCATCAGCTTTCGCGCCCGGTGCAGCCGGGTCTTGGCCGTTTCCGGCCTTATGCCGAGGTAAGATGCGGCCTCGTCCGTGCCCATGCCTTCGACATCCCGCAGCACGAATATAGCGCGAAAATCATCCGGCAGTTCGTCGACAGCATTTTCGAGGAGATGTCGCGCCTGGCTCCTGGCGAGTTCGGTTTCCGGATCGGTCGCCGACAGGGAGGACGGAAACTGCAATACGTCGCCACCCCACCTCGTCTGCATGTCGATTTCCTCAAGTCCGGTGGTGTTCTTTTGCCGCCGCACGCGCCCCAGCGCCTCGTTGAGGGCAATGCGGGTCAGCCATGTCGAAAACTGTGCATCGCCCCGGAACGTGGCCAGATTGGTGAACGCCTTGATATAGGCGGCCTGGACGATGTCTTCGGCCTCCGCATCATTGCGGATGATGGCGCGCGCCGTCCGGAACAGGCGCCGATTGTGACGCTGAATGATGGCGCGGATGGCAGGCTCGTCGCCCATTCTTGCCAGGGGTACGAGTTCGGCGTCGGACAGTGTCGATATTGGCCGCCGGTGTCGCTCGGCCGGTACCGGAATGGCTGTCATGGGAATTCTCCCCTTGCTTGCCGTCCTTCGATCGGAGCCCGGCCCTAAAGCCTTTTGTTTATGCATGCCGGTATCCCGGAACCGCTGCACACTTCCGGGCGACATGCATTAGGGCCGAACATCCAGTTTGCCCGTCATGGCGGGATGAAAACGACAATAGAAATCAACGGCTCCCGCCTGGCTGAGCGTCATGCGGCCTTCCGATTTTGGCGGCAGGTCGAGATCGAAGCTTTTGTCGCGCGCGGTTGCCGTGTGCCGGAATATATCATCGTTTCGCCAGACGATCACATCGCCGACATGCAGCTCGGCAGGTGGCGAGCCAAATTTCATGCCGGCGATGGTGACCTGATATTCCGCCGCCGAGGCGACGCCGTTGCCTGCCCAAAGCAGCGCAGACAGCAGCGGGAGCCGCAGCGATTTGACCAGCGAGCCCATCGCCATGTCTACTTGATCATCGAAGCCAGATGCTCGGCATGCATCTGGTGCTCCTTGAACAGGGTCAGGCCCGTTTCCAGCAGTGACTTGAGCTCCTTATTCTCAGCCGAAGGAATCAGGATCTTGGCAAGCGCTGAGTTGACCGACTTGTGATAAGCGACTTCGTTTTCGACATAGGCCTTGTCGAATGCCGCGCCGTCGAGCGCCTCCAGCGTTTTCAGTTCCTTTGCTGCCTGTGTCGACAATGATTGGCTGACGGCGTTGTCTTCGGGCGTCACCTTCAGCTTCTTGACGAGAGCGAGCGCCTGGTCGTTGACGGCCTTGTGGTCGCGCTCCATGGTCTTGGCGAATTCGATGACTTCGGCGTTCTTGCTTTTCTTCAGCGCCTGCTCCGCGGCGGTGACATCGATCTGCCCAGCCGTATAGGCGATGTGGGCGATCTGAGGATCGGTCGGCTTGGGGTCCGCGGCGATCGAAGCCGTGCTTATGGATGCCGCCATGAGGGCGGCGGCGAGAATTCCTTTCAACATGGTCTGTCTCCCTTGTGTCGATATGACGATGCCTCCTGGCAGCAGCGGTGTGCGCCTTTGAAGCGGACATTGGATGCAGGTCCGTCGAAAAGGTTCCCGGAAATTACGGAGATGAAGAAACGGTTTGGTGTCGGTGTCAGTCCTTGCCGATGAAATGCTGGAGGACGATCGCGTGATTGTGGCGCAGATCTTTCGCAGCGTAGAGAAGTGTCGCGTCCGATTGCCGGATCTGGCGCTTCAATTCTTCGACGGCCGATGAATTTTCTTCCAGTTCGTCCCGGTAGCGGCGCTGGAACTCCGTCCATTTGGCGGGGTCATGGCCAAACCATCGGCGCAGCGCCGGGCTTGGCGCGATATCCTTCAACCAGATATCGACTGCCGCATCCTGCTTGCTCAACCCGCGCGGCCATAGCCTGTCGACCAGGATGCGGGTGCCGTCACTGTCTTCCTTCGGCTCGTAGATTCGTTTGATGCGCAAGGCCATTTGCTCATTCGCCATGTGTCGACGCCAATTTCGATCGAAAAGACGGGCGAAGGATTTGGTTCCACCGAGGGGCTGATGGTTGCCAATTAGTCACACATGCCTACCTCTGGACTGTCATAATTGATTTTTCGCGTGCAACTGGTATTGCTCGGTCGCATGCCGCTGATATTTTCCGATTCTCTCAATATTGCCAAAAGGATACTTGATGCGAAAGTTGGCGCCGCTCGTCCTTGTCGCAGTTCTCAGTGCCTGCGCCCGGCCATCGGATGGCCCAACCGCCGGTGGTTTCTACAATGCAACTGCCCCACAAAGTAGTGAGCGGATCCCGGTGGTCAGGCTCTCTGAAGCGCCGATGGGTGCGGTTGCGGTCACCCCGCTGGCCTATGCGGCCACGGATCCCGGGCTCAGCCTTATGCGCTCGGGTGGATTTGCCGATACGAAGCTGAGGCGCGGCGACGTCATCGAGGTGACGATCCTCGATCCCGGCGAAGATGGACTTTTCTCCTCGACCCAGAGCAAGACCCTCAATCTCGGCCGGTTCACCGTCGATTCGACGGGGAATGTGACGCTTCCCTTCATCGGCAAGCAGCGGGTGGTGGATTCCTCGCCGGAAGCCCTGCAGACGCGCATCGTCACCGGCCTCAAGGGCTCGGCGGTCAATCCGCAGGCCGTCGTCACCGTTGTCGACAGGCCCTCCAGCGGTTTCACCGTCAATGGCGATGTACGCTCCGCCGGCCGTTTCCCGCTCAGCGCACGCAAGGAGCGCGTGCTCGATGCGGTCGCTCTTGCCGGCGGTGCATCGTCGGCGCCAGGATCGGCGACCGTCACGCTGATGCGCGGCAAGCAACGCGCCACCGTGCCGCTCCAGCGCGTCATCGATGACAGCAAACAGAATGTCTACCTGCTGCCTGATGATCAGATCTATGTCGACAAGGACTCGCCGACCTTCACCGCTTTCGGCGCCTTCAAGAGTGTCGGCGAGTTCGAATTCGAACCGGGCAAGCTGACGTTGGCCCAGGCGCTCGGGCGCGCCGGCGGCCTGCTCGACGATCGTGCCGATGCAAGCAATTTCTATGTGCTGCGCAACCAGCCGGTCTATACGCAGGTTGCAGCCGCAAATGGCAAGAATGCCGCGCCGCCTGTCGTGCGCACCAAGCCGGTGATTTACCGGGTCAATCTGAAGGACGTTTCCAATCTGGCGTTGATGCAGCGGTTCCAGATGATGGATGGCGATATCATCTACGCCAGCAACGCCAGCCTGGTGGATTTTGCCAAGCTCTTCAACGTCTACCAGAAGAGCGTGCCGACGGCCGCAGCGCCGATCCCCGGATCGAGCGGCAACTAAGCGCCGACTGGACGTTTCGCGAGGCCGCCGAGCAGATGCAAGGCGGCTTTCGCATTCTCGGGCCTGTCTTCAGGATTGTGCTGTGACAGGCAGATCGCCAACGCCTCTAAAGCCTGAAGCTCTTCGCCTTCCTCGTCGCAATGATGCAGGAGCAGGGACAGCAGAAGTCCAGCGGCATAGAGATCGGATCGGCCGTCGAGCGATTCACCGGCCATTTGTTCCGGAGACACGAAATCCGGTTGGCCGGCGAAGGCGAGATCGAGTTGCCCGTGCCGGCACCCGACCTTGATCGCGATGCCGAAATCGGCGATCTTCAAATGGGAGAGGTCGCCATCGGCAAGGAGAAGATTGAGCGGCGACAGGTCGCAATGCACGGTGCCGGCGGCATGGATGGCGCCCAGCCCGGACAGCGCCGAAATTATGATCGAGATGACCTCATCCGGAGATAACGGTTGTTCCTGCAAGCGATCCGCAAGCCGTCTCCCGAGCCATTCCATGACCAGGGCCGGGCGTCCGTCGGCAAGGCGCAGAACCGCTTGTGTTTCAGCGATATGAGGGTGACGGAGCGTTGTGCCGATCTCGGCTTCACGCAGCATGAGCTTCCTCAGCACGGGGTCATCGGCGTGCTCGGGCCGCGGCAGCTTGATGGCATGAAGCGTTCCGAGATCACGATGGCGGGCACGATAGATTTGGGTCAGCGCGCCGTCATGGACCAGCGCCTCGAGCGCGAAGCTGTTGGCGATGACCCCGGGATCGGTATCGCTGAGGCGGGCCTCGCCTCGATCGAGCGCATCCCGGACCCGGTCGACCAGCATCTGCCGGGTCTCGAGCGGATACGGACTGTCCGCCCTGGCATTCAAGGCCTGCCAGAGATGGGAGAAACGTCGCGCGATCTCCTCGAAATCCGCGTCCGGAGGTTCACGGCTCATCGGTCTTCACATCGATCACGATGGCGCTGAGATTGTCACGGCAATTGGCGATCAGGCCCTCGTGGACGAGGATGTCGGCCGCCTTTTCGATCTTTGCGGAAAGCAGGATTTCGGCGATGCCGCGTTCAGGGATCGCATTCGGCAGCGGCGCGCTGCAGAGCAGCAGCCGGTCGCCGGCCTGCAGTCCGCCGAAACGGACTTCGGGGATGAGATGTCCCCGCATGCCGATGGCGCGCGAGAGCGTGCGCCGCAGGCCGATCTCAACATGGTCGCGGGTGAGGCAGCGCATCATGCCGTCCCGTAAGAGATAGCAGCGGGCATCGCCGACCCAGAGCAAGGCGCAGCTGTCCCCAAGCGTGGCCAGCACGACGATGCTGGCGGCCGACGGCTCGCGATCGGAGGAATGATAGGCCGATTGAAGCAGGCCGTGGGCGCGGCCGAGCTTGCCCTTGACCTCCTGCACCAGCGCTTCGATCGTCTGCTGCTTCGCCGTTTCGGCCAGCACGTGAACGGCGATCTTGCCGACTTCGGCCGCGGTGTTGTCGGCACCCACGCCATCGGCGATGGCAAAGAGCGAGGGCGTTTCCGAGACGAGCAGCGCATCGGCGTTGACGGCAAGCCTTGTTCCGGCATGCGTGGCATGGCTGTGCCGGAGCACCAGAGGAGGATGCGGTTCGACGACAACAGGACGCGGTGTCGCGACTGTTTCTGGCTGCGGCGCCGTTGAAACCACACTGGCACTCTCGCGCAGCAGCTTTGCGAAGTGAGCAGGTTCCGGGGCACCAGTGACGCCAAATCCCTTGGCCCGCCGCTCCTCGGGGTCGATCCGCCACCAGATCGTGCCGCGGCTGGACGCTCTGTTCTGCAGCGTCTCGTTTTCCGCGAGATCGGCCGGCCGCAAGCTCCTCAGCCGCTTCAGGCTTGCGGTGAAATGGTTGATCTCGAAATCCCGCTTGGCCGAGCTTTCGGCGATCGCTTCGGCCGCCGTGAACCACGTATCGTCCAGATAGAGTTGGCGCGGATGCTCGGCAAAGCCGTGAAGCTGTGCCGCGATGACTAGCGGAAAACTGCGCCCGACGCGGTCGAGACTGGGAAGCAGGACGCCGGCGACGGTTGCCGGTCCCCAGAGGCCGCGCTCGATGATGAAACGCCATGCCGGCATGAGGCGAAACCGGCGTTCCCAATCCTCGCCGAGGTCCTGCTGCGCTGCCTGCAATCCCGATTGCAGCCAGGCGTCGAGTGCTGTTTGCAGGCCGCGGCCGAGCCCCATCGAGACGAAATCGCCGTGGCTCGGCAGCTTGCCGAAGAAGCCGATCCTGTCGGTTTCGCTCGGGCTTCGGTCCAGGGCGGCGCGCTCGTTCATATCAGACCGGTCAGAATTGTGCCGGGCATGAGAAGGCGCCGAGCGCCTCCAGCCGGAATGGATTGAGCACCGAACCGAACTGAACGTCGAATTCCGCCGCGTGGCCGTCCTGCTGGAATTTCGCCCGGAACAGGTCGTCGCCCTGTATGGCGATGTCGGCATCGTCGAACAGCCGGAAGGGCGACCAATCGCCATTTTCCGTCAAGGCCTGCTGCCAGCCACCCGGCTGGAAGGCGAGGCGGGAAGCATTGCTTGCTTCCGTCGACGGCCAAGTGATCGATTTCGATTGGATCGGGCCGTGGAAATAGACCACGCGTTCGCCTTCGATCTCCAGCATCACGGCGCTGGCCGCCTCGGTCAGTGATACCGGCTTGACGTTGATCGTAATCGACGGGTTGTCGCTACCGGCCGGGAAGAAGGCGCGGTTGATCTTGTCGGCATTTTCGAACTGGGCGATCGCCGTGCTTGGAATGCTCGCTGCGCCGAAGGTGCCCTTCCAGCCCCATGGCGACGCGCTGGTGTCGACGAAGGCTTCGAGCTTTTCCTTGAAGAAGGTCTTGAACAGTCCCTCCGGCCCGAAAAGCCTGATGAAGTCGCTCATCGCCACGTCGCGCGGGGATTTCCGGTCGAAGGGATAACGGCCGGTGACGACGTTCGAGCAGAAGCCTGCGCCTTCGGCCGCCCATGCGTCGTTGATGCGTGAGCGGGCGGATTTGACCGCCAGCGATCCGACATCCGCAGCCAGCCCGGCCATCCAGCTGTCGACCGGCGCCGGCAGCTTGCGGGCCTGCTGCAGCAGGTCCTGATTTGCGTCTGTCAGCTGACTGTCGACGTCGAAGACTTTCGCGACTTCGGCGGTGGAGGTCGTGGCGCGCGAGAGCTGCTCCTGCACTCTCTGCAGGATCGGCTCGAGCTGCCCGATCTCCGATCGCGGCGCATCCTTCGGCTGCTCGGCAAGCGGCGATTGGCCGGCAGGCGCCTTCAGCGCTTCGCGCAGACGGCCGAACGGGTCGGGTGCATTCGCCGCGCTGGCAAGCGCGGTGGTCGACGCGGGCAGGCTGTCGCTGGCGGCCGAGGCGATTTCCGCGCCGGGTCCACGCAGATCGGTGGTGGCGACGATCGATTTGGTGATCGTCTCGACCGGACCGGGCTTGCCCGCCAGGATGCGGGTGGTTTCTGCCGCATCGCCGATCGTCTGGGAAGGTTTTACCCTGATATCGGCCAGGATCGTCGACCAGCGCTGCTCGAACGTGTCGAAGTAAAGCTGCAGCGTCGCCTGGGCGACCGTATCGACCGTCACGCCGGCAGGATTGGGATCGCCGCGGACCCATTGCTCGTCGAGCGCCGCGCGCGCGGCGTCGGTGATCCCGGTGAGAACGACGGTGCGGTAGCCGGTTGCGGAGAAAAGGCCGGGAATGCCTTCGCTGAGCGGCGCCTTGGAGGTTCTCTCGAAAGCCTGTTCGCCGAGCGGCCCGAGCGCGCCTGCCGGGCTCCAGGCGGGAAGGGCGCGGGACTCGCGATATTCCGCCAGGATGTCATAGGCGCGGCTGGCGATATTCTCAGAGCGGATGATGTCGCGCGCCTTGGCGATCAACCTCTTGTCCAGCTCGATCGGCGGCAGTGCGCCGCGCGCCATCACATTGGCATGGGCGATCAACGCCTGCCGGGCCGCGGCCCTGCCTTCGTCGGGGTAGAGTTTCGTGAACATGTCCTCCGCCTCAAGCGAGGCGAAGTCTGCATCCATGGGACCGAGCCCGCCGAGCATGCCGTAGAGCTTCAATGCGTCGAAGGTTCGGGTGACGTCGGTGGTTTCGCCCATGTCCTTCTGGAGCTGCACCAGCATGCGCGGCAGGAGCAGCGCGTTCAGCGCCCGCTGATAGGCCTCGCGCTGGCGGCTGGCGACCTTGCCTTCCTGGTCGAGGCCGAGGCTCACCGGCCAGACGCGGGTCTTCGAAAAGTCGGTGGTGACGGCGGCGAGATTGTCGAGCGCCGGCAGGATACGCAGGAAATCCGCATCCGAAACGTCGCGAACCGGCACGCCGCGCGCCAGTTGCTCATAGGCGTCTATGCGCCTTTCGGCGGCGGCGAGCGCGGTGGTGTTCTGGATATAGGTGGCCGTCCAGCTTGTCAGCACGACGGCCAGCAACAGCACCGCGCTCGCATAGGCGGCGCGGCGGAAGAGGAGCTGCCGGCCGGAAAGCCGCTTGTCGCGGGCGACCAGCGAGGCTTCGCCGAAGATCACCTCCTTGAAGAGACGCGGGAGGAAATAGCTGCGTCGCATGCGGGGAACGGCGACCGTCTCCTCCCTCTGGGTGCCGGAAGCGAAATAGATGCCGCGCAAGAGCGGCGCCTCCACCAGTTTCGAACCCGAGCAAAGCTCGGTGACGACCTCGTGCAGACGCTCCTTCAAAGAGGTGAGTTCGGCCGGAAAGCGGAAGATCCGGCCGCGCAGCTCCGGATTGGGTTCCTGCTGCAGGCGTTCGATCAGCATGGCGTCGACGCGCTGCTGCAGCAGGGTGAATTCCTCCATGAAGCGTTCCGGCAGGTTTGCCGCCTTGTAGCTTTCGTCGAGGCCGAAGGTCGTGCCCCAGACCTGTTCGCGATCGCTTTTGTTGAAACCGTCGAAGAATTCCACGAAGCCGGTCAGGAGATCGGCCTTGGTCAAAAGCAGATAGACCGGCACGCGGGCATGCAGGAGTTCGTCGAGCTCGGAAAGCCGCTGGCGGATCGCCCTGACCTCCTCGCGCTGTGCCTCCGGATCGCGCGTCAGGAGATCGCCGATCGACAGCGTCACCAGCGCGCCGTTGATCGGCTGCGAACGCCGGTATTTGCGTAGCAGGCCGAGAAATCCTTCCCAGCCGGCCTTGGCGGCGCCATTCAGATCGTCCTGCGTCGTATAGCGGCCAGCCGTGTCGATGAGGATGGCCTCGTCGGTGAACCACCAATTGCAGTTGCGCGTGCCGCCGATCCCCTGCACCGAATTGCTGCCGAGCGCATCGCCGAGGGGGAATTTGAGGCCGGAATTGGTGAGCGCCGTCGTCTTGCCGGAACCCGGCGCGCCGAAGATGACGTACCATGGCAGCTCGTAGATATAGCCGAAACGCTTCTTGGTGATGCGGCGCAGCAGCTGCAGCGCTTCCTTGAGCCGATTGTGGATCTCACCCACCTCGGCTTGCTGGCTGGCCGCCGCTTCGGCTTCCGCGTCCCGCTCTATGCCTTCGACGAGCTTTTTGTCGCGGCGGCGGTCGCGGATGGTGGTGAAGACGAGATAAGCAAACCAGGCGGCGATGATGATGCCGATCAGCGTCAGCCGCGCACTGGCGCTCGCCAGCGGCTTGAAATCGCCATAGGCGGCGAGATAGCCGTAGAACCAGATGACGACGCAGATTGCCGCCACCCAGATGATCGAGATGAAGCGCCGGCCGAGGAGGCCGGCATAGGCCTCCACATAGGAGCGCAGCGTATAGAAATAACTGAGCGGGTTCATCGCGAACCACCTCCTGCAGCAGGCGCCGTCGGGTCATCCGGCATGTCGGCCCGGCGCGGTGTCGTCATACCCGCATCGCTCAGCCGCTCGCTCGGATCGGTTAGCACCAGGATCTCAGTGCGACGGTTCATCTCCCGGCCCTCCGGCGTATCGTTGCCGGCGATCGGATCGGTGTCGGCACGCCCCTCGGTCAGGATCGCGCCCGGCCCGGTGAACGAACTGAGGATTTCGCCCACCGCCTTGGCGCGGGCTTCGGAAAGGTGCCAGTTGGAGGGGAACTGGACGGTGCGGATCGGCACATTGTCCGTGTAGCCCACCACCACGGCGCGGAAATTCTCTGCGGCCAGCGCGCCGCCGATCCGCTGGAGAAGATCGTGGAATTTCTGGCTGACCTCCGCGCTGCCGGTGGCAAACAGGCCGGAATTGCTGATCCGGACCAGCAGCCTGCCATTCGAGTCCGAAAGCGTGACCAGCTTCTTCTCGACCTCCGGTTGAAGGAAGGCGAGCAGATTGTCGAGCCGGCTCGGCGGTTTCACTTGTGGCGGCGGCGGCGGGGTTTCGGCGACGACAACAGGCGGCGGCTGAGGGGGCGGTTCGGGCACCTTGACCAGCACGCTCGGCATATCACGCGGCGGCAGCTTGGCGAGCCGCTCGAAGGTTCCGTCGGAGGCGCGATTGAGCGAGAGCGTGAAGAACAGATAGCCGAACGCCAGGATCAGGGTCAGAAGCGAAAGCAGCGTCCAGATCGCGGCCGCGGTGCGCAGCGGCTGATGCCGGGCCGAAACACCCTTCCAATGGGGAGACAGCTCCCGTTCGAACACGCCGTACTGGCCGAGCAACGTCTTGTAGAGACTGTCGCGGATGCGGCCGAGCTCCAGCCCGCCGCGCGCCGAGACGCGGGTGCGGCCCTCGAAGGCAAGCGACAGGCAGAGATAGATGAGCAGCAGCAGGTCCTTGTTGGCGCCGGGGCTCTGCTGGAAATGATCGAGCAGGTCGAATACCCGTTCGCCGCCGGTCACGTCCATATGGAAGGTGGAAACGAGACCCGAGCGGGCCCAGCCGGCGCGAACGCCCCAGGCCTTGCTGAGCACGACATCGTCGACCGTCGCGCAGACGACGTAGTGGGCGGCGCGCGCGCGCTCGGGGCTGATGCGGGCGCTCGCCAGATCGCGCTCGTAGCGGCCGACGGCTTCGATCGCCAGCTGGCGCAAAGCGTCGATCTCGGGCTGTTCTTCCGTGTAGCGCAGGGCATGGGCGAGGTTGAGCAGCGGTGCGGCCGAGCGTACCAGCGTCGGCACGTCGTCGGCGCCGAAGCGAAAATCCCGGACGAGGGTTTCGATGGACGCGGCGCTCTTCGGAGGTGATCCCACCGGCGGCTTTCCTGCCTCACTTTCGGGAAAGTCGAGGACGTCATCCAGCATCTCCGCCATCTTGCGGGCGGATTGCTTTTTCCGAGTGCCATCCTCGGTGAGTTCGACGATGGTCGGCAGGTTCTGCCAGGTGGAGGCGGGTTCGGTCTTCATTCTCTGAGGGCCCACAATTCTATTTCAAGCCCGGGGAAATCGCCGGCAAGATGCACGGCGATGGCGCCCGAAGTGTCGAGTTGTTTCCAAAGCGGGTTTTTGGTGTCGAGTTCGAAATAGATGGTGCCGGAGCGATAGGGGAGCTGGCGCGGCAGCACCGGCAGCGGCCGCACGGGAATGCCCGGCAGCGCCACGTTGACGAGGTCGGCGATGCGCTCGACCGGGCCGACCTTGATCTGCGCCGGCAGCTTGCGGCGCACGTCCTCGGCCGGCATCTCGGCCCGGACCGCCAACACGAATCCGGCATCTCTGAGCAGCGAACGGTCGTTGATCGTGCCGATCCTGACACCATGCCGGCGTTCGGCCAGCTCGATTGCCACGGCCGCCTGTTCGAGCACGGAGGACAGCGAAGCGCGCAGATCGTCGAAGACGGCGGCGAAGGTCGCCTTCAGGTCGTCGTGCCGGTAGGGCGGGAAGTCGCTGGCGCGTTTGCGGTCTGTCGTGAAGGTGGCGAGCTCGCCGGCAAGCTGGATGCAGTTTTCGTAGAAGACGATGGGGTGGATCCGCGTCGCATTCGCCGAAATATGTTTCAGCATCGGGTCGGCGCGGTTGAGGATCTGCAAGAGCAGGTAGTCGCCGACCTCCGCCGTTCCTCGAATGGTGGGGTCGCCGATCCGTTCGGCGATCGCCTCCGCGCGGTGGCGCACGATGCCGAGCAGTTCGGTGATCAATTCGTTCAGCCGTCCCGCGGCCGTGCAGTTGAGACTCGGCACGATATAGTCCGGATCGAGGATCACGGCCCGGTCGGAGCGCACCTCGATGATGCGGGCAAGTCCGATGAGCTCGTAACCGGCAAGCTCGTCGCCGGTCCGGAGATAACGCAGGCTGAGGCGGCCGACATCGATCGGCGCCATGAAGTCGGTCTCGACATTGGCATCGGGCGCTTCGTAGGGCGAGGCGACGAGACGGACGCTGTTGCGTGCGGCGCCACCGTTCAGCGCCACGTCGGCCTTGCCCGGCTGGCGGGCGGGAAGCGCCAGATAGATGATCGTATTCTTGGTGTTCTCGTCGAGATCGAGCGGCGGCGGCAGATCGGTATCGATGGGGGCTTCGAACGGCGTTCCGTCGGGCAAGACGCCGCGCAGGTTCGACAGCGCGAATTGGCCGATCGCCAATGCGCCGCGGTCGATGCCGATCTCGGCCACGCCCCAGGGATAGGGCGACAGGCCGTGCGTCGCGCTGCGCACGAGCCGCTCCGTCCAGCGGTCCGCCTGCTGAAAATGCTGCACGCGAAGGAACATGCCTTCGCTCCAGGCCACCCGGTTCTCATTCCTCATGACGCGTGTCTTTTCCTTCCTGCCTGTCTTGCGGACGAGGCCCTGCCTGCATGCCGTCCACCGCGCCTGACATCGCATCGCGGAACACGTCATGGATCGAGCGGCTCTCGCCGTCTTTTTCGAATAGTGCCCGGTAAGCCTGCCAATAGGCCTGGTCCCGGCGCCAGGGCAGGCGCCAGGCGCCGGTCTCGACCCGCGCCTCGATGATGCGCGGCTCCAGCCGGCCTGCCGCCTGAACGAGAGCCTCGAGCGTGGAATTGAGTTTGAGCTGCTGCCCAAGCATGGTCTCGAAGCGGGCAAGGAGCGCTTCCTCTCTGCCGCCGGCCAGGAAATCCTGCTCGCCGTCGGAGGATGGCGCGTTCATCTCGAAAACCGCATAACTATTCTCGATGGCTTGCTCGAGCCGGACAAGCAGCGGCTCCAGACGATCGGCGAAGGCGTCGGGCCGGCCGATCGCCAGCGCCGGAAATCCCTCGGGCTCCGGTTCGGGCCGCGGATCGTTGTCGTTGATGATCCCGATCACCGGCGCCGGCCGGCGCTGGGCGATCGGCACGGAGACATGGGTGGCGGCCCCATGTTCCAGGTGGCTGCCGTATTCGGTCTCCTCCACATTCCAGTCTTCCGGCAGAAGCTGGGTGGCTGATCGGATCTCCGGGCCGCTCCAGCCGATCTCGACACTGCGGGATGAGGCCGTTCCGATTTTCCCGGCCTTTTCGGGAAGACCCCAATCATCGACCGCACGCTCGCCAAGGATGCCGTTTGCGGTATGGCCGCCCGGAGCGATATCGGCCAGGATTGCGGAGATGGTCAGCGGTTCGTCGCTCAGCATGAGAGCGGCATCGGGATCCTCGATCTCGCGGTCCTTGTCGCCTGATATGTGGACGGAAAAGGCAAGCCCGCCCATCTCCAGCCGCGACCTGTCGGAAAGCCGCACGATCTGGCCTTCATGCACGGCGATGCCGTTGACCCGGGAGCCGTTTGCGCTCTGGTCACGCAGCAGGAAGCCTTCGCGGTCGCGCTCGATGATGCAATGGAGCTTGGAGATGGAGCGCCGATCCTCCGGCAGCCGCCAATCGCAATCGGGCGCCCGGCCGAGCGTTCGCCGGCCGCGTTCGAAGAACCATTTCGGCTGGCCTGGCGCCATCGCGTCGCTGGTGATCTCTTTCAGTTCAAGCCGCATCTTCGTCTCCTCACCGCGCCTGGACCGACAGGCGCTCGACGATCACCGCATCGCCGCTGTCCTTTGCCGCCGGCGCGACCCTCGCCCAGCTGTTCCAGCCCAAGCGCGGCGGATCGCCTACCTGTCCGAGCTGGCAGAAGGGAACGTCCTCCTTTTTCAGGATCGCCTGTATGTCGAATTCGAGTGCGGCGCCGACATAGAGCCGCGTCAGGGCGAAGAGCTCGGTGATGGCGCGGCCGCCCGGCGCAAGCTGCAGGTAGTCGGCATAGCCGAGCGGACCGATGACGATGCGAAAGCCGCCGCTGAAATCGTGGATGGCTGCACCCGCCGTCGCATTGATCCCAAGCTGGACGCCCTGCGGCTGGCCCATGCGGCTGCGCTCCTCCACCGGGATGGTCAGCCAGCGGCCGCGGAACAATTCGATCTCCACCGGCAGGCCGCTGAATTCGCGCAGCATGGCGCGCAGATTGGAAGCATTGCGGTTGCGCGCGGCGAAAAAGCCGGAGAAACGCAGGATCAGCTCTTCGTCGACGCCGCTCTTTTCGACGAGACGCTTGGTGCCGAAACCGGTGAGCGACAGGAGCGTGGTGACGAAGGCGTTGTTTGCCCACGTGCCGCCCCAGCGCAGCCGCCGGGCGATGCGGTATTTCTCGCAGGCGTCGGTGAAGAGTTCCGCCATCCGCGCACCGAACAGGTCGAAAAAGCCGGCCAGCGCCCGTGACCTGTTGCGCTCCTCGCGCATGACAAGTTCGTTATAGGCCGACGGCATCGAGCCGAGCGCGCCGACGAGACCGGCAAGCGCGCTGCGGATGACGGCCCGGCCGCCCTTGCGCCGGTATCCGCTGACCGCAAGCGGCGCCGGCGAGACGCCGACGTGGGAGGCGACATCCAACCGCCCTTCCTCCACCGAAGCCTGCGCGACGCGAAACGCCGTCACCGGCTCGAAGCGGCCGGGGTCGCGTTCGAGCAGATCGGCAAGGGCGTCTGGTTGGCGGGCGACGGGGAGATCCATGATTTGAGAGCGATCCTTCCTCAGAGCAGCGGGCGTTCGGCGGCGCGTGCCGGCCATCGGGCGATCGGCCTCGACTGCCCCTTCATCCCGATGGTCAGCCGGGTGAAGCTGTTGACCGAGGTATAGAGACTGAAGAAACGGTCGAGCACGCTGCCGAACAGGAAGGCCGAGGGCCGGTCGATGGCGGCCGGATCGAATTCGAGCGCGATCTCGGTACCGGGCACCATGCCGCCGCTGCCGAGACGGGCGGTCGAGTTGCCCGCCTTGATCCGGACGAGCGCATCGCCGAACTGCTTGGTCTCGGGACTGTCCCGGAAGGCGTAGAGCGACAGGATGTCCTTCAGCGCCGCGCCGTCATTGTCGAAGAGCGACAGGTGATTGAGAATGAGATGCGACATCAGCCGCCAGTTTCGGCCCTCCTGATCGTTCATCCTCACCGACGGCGTCGGCGGGATCAGCGCTTCGACACTTGCGACCGCTTCATGGCCGGAGGCGAGCTGCAGGAAAGGATGGCCGCCGCCGAAGGGGAGCTGTTCCGGCAGGTCGCGATTGAGGCAGAGCGTATCGACGCTCGCGACCGCATCGACGGGACCGGCGGAGCGGCGCTGGCGATCGACGAAGGCGATGTCCATGTCGCTGGTCCTGTCGTCTTCGTCGAAACGGCGATAGGCCTGCCAATAGGTCGGGCTCGCGCCTGCCCGTTGCGAGCGTCCGAAGAACGGCTGGCAGAATTCCTCCTGGCCGCGCGATCCGGTCAGGAGAACGCGATCGATCGAATAGATCTCGCGGGTCTTCTGGCGCCGCGCGTCCGGCAGGAGACGGTATTCGGTGCGGGTGCCGTCGATGGCAATCGGCTCGCAGACCTGGCGGAAGAGGTTGACGACAGGCGTCGCATTGAGCGCGAAGTCGCGGACCGACACCGCTCGCTCGAGTTTGGCGTCGCTGTCCCTCAGGTAGACGAAGAGCTCCAGCGTCTCGCCGCGCCAGGCATCGAGTCCCTCGATGTCGAGAAAAAGAAACTTCCGTGGCAGAGCGAAAAATTCGGTCAGCAGCCGGTAGCCGACAAAGCTCGGCGCCGGATAGGGCAGCATGGCCTCTTCGGGCTCGAAGCCGACCGGTTTGAGATTCCCCGCCGGCAGGAAGACCGGCGACCGGTCGTCCGCATGTTTGGCGAGCGCAATGCCGAGCGTGTGATTGGCAAGCAGTTCGTAGATCGCCACCGCCTGCTGCCAGGGGGAGGGAATGTGCAGGCGCAGCCGGTTCACGCCGAGGCTGCCGAGGGGCTTTCGGGCATCGAGGCTGCGGATGGAGAGCCTGAGGCAGCCGGCAACGCCGACATAGGGCGAAAGCGGCGCATTGATCGGCTGGCCGGAAAGTGCTGCACCGGTGATCCCGATCGGCGCCATCTCGACATCCTGCGTGGTGCGGAAACGGCAGGCCTCCCCTCGCACTGGCTCGGCCAGAATTTCCGTATGACGCGGCACTGTCTGGACCGAGGCGAGCGTATCGCTCGGTCGGAACCTGACGATGCTCATCGAGGGCAGCGGCGAGAGGTAGTGGGGATAGAGCGTTTCGAGCAGGCTGTCGGTCAGTTCGGGAAACTCGTCGTCCAGCTTCTGGCGGACCCGGGCGGCCGAATAGGCGAAACTCTGGATCAGGCGCTCCACATGCGGGTCGTCGGCGACGTCTCCCGTCATGCGCAGGCGGCCGGCGATCTTCGGGAAGGCGTCGGCAAAACGTGCGGCCCGGCGGCGCAGCGCCAGCAACTCCTCATTGTAACGGTGCAGAAAACCTTCAGCCATGCGCTGCCTCCACGAGGAAGCGCTGGGTCGAGGGATCGATGGTCGACTCGAAGCTGATCGGCGGCATGCCTTCATGCAGACGGAAGGTCGCCTGGATGCGCATGCGCAGCGCTCGTTCGGTCATCGTCTGGCTTTTCAGGATCGTCACCCTGACATCGGAAAGGCGCGTTTCGAAAAGCGCGATCCGCCGCTCGATCGCTTGCGCCAGCTTGAGCTTGGCCTGGTCGGTCATCAGATTTGCCGAGACGACGCCGTCGACGCCATAGCTCACCAGGGCGTCCTTGAGTTCGGAAAGTGCCGTCGGCGGCGTGGTCGGGCAGCGCCGCGTGTTGAGCAGCGCTTCGAGATCGCGGCGGATCGCCTCCCTGACGTCGCGGACCTGATCGACGAGGCTCATCGGCGGATCGACGGCGCGATCCGGAGCCTCGTCGATCAACCTGTCGAGGATCGAGCGGGCAAGGACGCGGTCGCGCAGCCGGTAGCGTTCGAGCGGATCAGCCATGCGCAACCTGCCTGCCGGCAGCCGTTGCCGGCACGATCTCCAGACTTTGGGTGTCATGGAAGGAAACCAGTTCGTCGCCAGCGAGGTAGCAGCGCTGGCCGCGGCCGGTGGTGATGCCCGTGGGTTCCTCGATCCATTCGGTCTCACGGCCGAGCCTCAGCGTCGCATCCTTGCCGGTGCCATGATAAACCGCAGGCAGAAGCACCGACGCGGCCGCGCCGTCGATCAGCGAGAGCTCGGCGCGGCGGAAGGCGAGATCCCGCGGACGGGCAATCGGCTCTATCGACAGAGCTGCGATCTTGGCGAAATCGATCCAGAGATAGGCGCCGCCGGTCATGATGACTTCGAGAGCGTGCGGCGTGCGGTCGTCGAGATCGCGGAAATCAGAGACCGCCCTGCCGTTCCAGATCAGTGGGCGCTCGCCCCTCAGGTTCTCGAGCGCAGCGAGCGCGGTCCTCGCCTCATCCGCATCCCCGCCGCGATGGGCGATGCCGAGGCGGACGGCGAGCTTGTCGAGCTCGCTCGGCCCCTGCGGAAATTCCGGCAGGGCGCTGCTCGTAAACCAGGCGTCACGCGCCGCCATTGCCCGAAGCTCATTACGCAGCAAGGCGAAGCCCATCGTCGCGTCGGGACAGAGGGTGGCCGCAAGGCTGCACTGATTGTCCGCACGCTGATAATCCCCGGCAAGCACGAGAAGATCGATATAGAGATGCCGCGCCTCCTGATCCGAGGGCTTGATCTTCAGATGCGCCTTGACCTCCTCGATCGCGTCATCGAGGGCGTCGTCGCTGAGCGATTGGGCGATGCTGGCGGAAAGCGTCATGCGGACATCCTCTCGGGTATGGCAATGGGGCGGCTCGGGGTCTGGCCGGTGGTCGCGGTCTCGGCGACGAGATGGAAGCTGGTGGCAACGTCATCGAGCTGGAAATGCGGCTGCAGCCGGACGGTGCAGGAGAAGCTGCCGGGCTTGCCCGGAATCTCGGCGACGCTGATGCCGGCCGAGCGCAGGGGAAAGCGGGTGCGCAATGCGATGTCGGCATCGTCATTGCCGAGCGTATAGGCGGTCAGCCAGTCCGCCAGCTTCCGCTCGATCGAGATCGCATCCGAAAGCTGGCCGATTTCGTCGCGCATGATGACCTTGAGATAATGCGAGAAGCGCGACGCGCAGAGCACATATTGCAGCATGGCGGCGAGGCGGGCGTTCTGGCGGGCATGTTCGTTGGAATAGTGCGGCGGCGCATGCAGCGACTGATTGGAATTGAAAATCGCCGAAGCGGAGAGATAGGTGGTGGCGGCGGGGATGATGCCGAGATCGCAAAGCTGCTGCTCCTGGCCGCTGGTCAGTTGGATTTCCACCGGCGGCTGGGCTGATAGTCCGTTGCTTTCGGTGCCAAAATCATAAGGCGGCAGGTCGGCTGCACTCAGCAGGCCGCCGTCGACAGCATCCTGCGTGACGCCGCGGATATCCGCGAACCAGCCTGAGACGATGAAATTTCGGATGACGACAGTGGCAAAGGCGAAAGCGGCATTGCCCCAAAGAAGCGAACTGCCGTCGGCGGCGATGCTTTCGCGGAATGGAAAGCCGTCGTTGCGATCGCGCGCATGAGGCGTCAGCGGCGAGCGCATCAGGATGCGCGGCGCGACAAGCCCGAGGAAACGCGAATCCTCCCGTGCACGCAGACCGTTCCAGCGGATGCGGGCCGTCTCATAGGCAAGCCAGGAAAAGTCGTTGACCCGGTTCAACTCGTGAAAGTCTTCAAGCCCGATCGCCTGCGGCGCTGCACCCGCAACAAAGGGGCAGAAGGCGGCCGCCGCCACCATGCCGATCTGCGACAGCGTGCCGACCGGATCGCCACCGGCCGGGTCGGCGGGAGAAAGATGATAGTCGCCGACCAGCAGGCCGAAGGGCTCGCCGCCCGCCATGCCGAACTCGCGGCTATAGATCAGTTCAAAGAGATGGCTTTGGTCGAAATCGCTGGCACGCTCCATGCTTCGCGCGAGCTCGCTCCAGCTGACGCTGAGAAGCTTGACCTTCACCTCGCCGCTGCGGCTTGCCTCGCGCACGAGCATGGCAAGGCCTCGCCATCTCGCCTCCATCGCCTGAAAATCGGGATGGTGGAGGATGGCATTGACTTGCCTGTTCAGCGCTTCGTCGATCAGCGTAATCAGCTGATCCGCCCGGCGCCGCCATTCAGTGCTGGAACCCATCGTCAACCTGACACAGATGTTCGAACGCAAGGGTCAGGCGCGGCGGCGAACCCACCACACCTGACCCTGCTTTCATCAGTTCTTCGAGGGAATCCGGGCGACCATGCGCAGCGAGGTGGTCAATTCCTCCATCTGCAACCACGGACGCATCCAGGCCACGGCATTGTAAGCGCCCGGCCTGCCGGGGATCTCCTGTACGGTGACCTTTGCCTCGCGCAGCGGATATTTCGCCCGCGATTCCTCGCCGGCGTCGTCATTGGCATTGACATAGTTGGAGATCCAGCGATTGAGCCAGGCCTCGCAATCTTCCGCCTCCATGAAGGAGCCGATCTTATCGCGGCCCATCACTTTGAGATAATGGGCAAAGCGCGAGGTCGCCATCATATAGGGCAGACGGGCTGAAACGGCGGCATTGGCTGTTGCTTCGGGCCGGTCGTAGAGCTTCGGCTTATGTGCGGTCTGCGCCCCGAAGAACACGGCATAGTCCGTATTCTTGTAGTGGCAGAGCGGCAGGAAGCCGAGCTTGCCGAGCTCGGCGTCGCGGCGGTCGGTGATGCCGACTTCCGTCGGGCATTTCAGGTCCAGATCGCCGTCGTCGCTCGAGAAGATATGCATCGGCAACCCTTCGACCTTGCCGCCGTTTTCCGCCCCTCGGATGGCGGTGCACCAGCCGTTCTTGGCGAAGGCTTCGGTCAGACGCGTGCCCATCACATAGGCTGCGTTCATCCAGCAGTAGGAATCGTGCGACAGTTCGCCGGTCTTGGAGCCGCCGGTTTCGTCGAAATTGAACTCTTCGATCGGACTGGTCTTCGGACCGTAGGGCATGCGGGCGAGCACGCGCGGCATGGCGAGCGTCACGAAGCGTGAATCGTCGCTGTCGCGCAGGCTGCGCCACTTGGCGTACTCCACCGTCTCGAAGATCTTCTCGAGATCGCGGGGTTTGGCCAGTTCGCGGAAATCCTCGAAGCCGAACATGCGCGGGCTGGCGGCCGAGATGAACGGCGCGAAAGCGGCTGCGGCGATCATCGAGACGCCCTGCAGAAGCTGGACGTCATCGAAGGAATTGTCGAATTCGTAGTCGCCGATCAGCGCGCCCATCGGTTCGCCGCCGGGTGTGCCGAACTCGTCTTCATAGACCGACTTGAAGAGCCGCGACTGGTCGAACTCGACGGCCTTTGCCAGATCCTTGGCGACATCGCGCTTGGATGCGTTGAGCACGCGGATCTTCAGATTGGCGCTGGTCTCGGTGTTCTTGACGAGATAATTCAAGCCGCGCCAGGCGCCTTCGAGTTTGGTGAACTCGGGCGACTGCATGATGGCCGCGAGCTGGCTTGAAATCGCCTTGTCGATCTCGGCAATGGCATTGTTCAGTGTGATCGTCAGGTTGCGATCATAGGTGACCGTGCCCTTCAGGGCTTGATCGGTCAGCGTGCGCAGAAGGTCCTGGGCACGGTCGGGCTCGGTCTGGCGGGTTGCCGCAACGACCTTCGAGAGCAGGTTCTCATCAGGCGCGAACCCGGCTTCTTCCTTTGTTTGCAATTGCGATTCGGCGGTCATCTATCGATCCTTTTTGCGAAAGCGGCGGCCCTCGAAGCATGAGGGGTTCCCTTCGAGAGGGGCGGCTGCCGGACAACGACTTTTCAGGAATTGAGCGCGCGGGCCGCTATCGGTCCGCGATCCCAGGCACTCAGTTCAACACGTCCTTCGCCTCTTCGGCTTTGCCGCCGCCAAGCTGGGCCACCAGCTGCGAGAGATCGGCCTTGTTCTGCAGGATATCCTCGAGCAGGCGCTCGAGTTCCTCGGAGCGGTCCGCCTTGCTCATCAGGTCGCGCAACTGGTTGCGGGCGTTGAGCAGGGCCTTCAGCGCCGGCACCTGATCGACGACAGAGCCGGGTTCGAAATCGGCCATGCTTTCGAATTTCAGCGAAACCGGAATCTCGGTTCCATCTTTCTCGAGGGTGTTCTCGACCGACAGGGTGAGCCCCGGCGTCATGCGGCGCATGACGTCATCGAAGTTGTCGCGGTCGATCTGCACGAATTTGCGCTCGCCGAAAGGCTTGAGCGCCTGCGTGGGGTTGCCGGAGAAATCGCCGAGCACGCCGACGACGAAAGGCAGCTCCTTCACCACCATCGCGCCTTCGGTTTCGACTTCGTATTTGATGTGGACTCGCGGCTTGCGAACCCGTTCCAGTTTTTCATGCACACTTGCCATCGAGATTCTCCTTCGTCTCATCGGCGGATTGTCAATTGAGATGCTGCGGCCTTTCGCTAGCCTCCCTTGTCGGTGACGGGCTGGATGCCGGCTGCCGTCAGCACCGCGTTGCGGGTGTGTTGTTCGGGCAGCAGTTCGGCAAGAAGCTCGAAAAAATCCATCCGGCCGCGACGCACCAGCGTCTCGATCGACATGGAGATCGGTGAATGGGGCTCGGTACGGCGGAAATAGCGGGCAACGGCGATCAGAAGTTCGAAGGCCTCTTCCCGTGAACGAATCGTCTCGGCGCTGACCGGTGGCATGCGAATGGCCCCGGCTCCGTTGCCATCGCTTGCCTGCAACGGCTCGGGCCCCTGCGGGACAAGGGCTTCAGGAGCGGTGAGCGGCTCTTCGATCCCGGCGAGCATCCGGATTGCAGAAGCGGCCTCCTGCAAAACATTGCGTGTATTCGAACTCGGTGGCGCCTGGTCGCCGCAGTGTCTGTCAAGTATTTCGACCATGCGATCGAAAGCGGCGATGCACTCGGTCAGCACGCCGAGATGGGCTGACATCTGAGCGACACCGGCTTCTGCCGCCGCCTGCTGCAATTCCTTGCGCCGTTCCGCTTCGTTCGGCCGCTGTGCAAGCTGAAAATCCCAAAGCGAAAACTGGGCGAACTTTCCGCCGGGGATCAACGATGTCAAACGAATAGCCTGGATCAGCGTTCCTTCGCCGCCGACGCCGTTCAGGCCCGCGAAGGGCGCGAACCGTTCCTCGATATCGCCGTCTCCGATCGAATGCAAAGCGTCGAAATACTTGTCTAAAAGCGACACGGTTGCGACGTAAACATCATGCAATCCTGAGAAGCCGCGCAGCCGTAACTGCGCTTCCGCCAGCCAGGCCAATACTTCGATGTCCTTGCTTCTGGAAGAAAGGATCTGCAATCCAAGATTGCTAACATCATGCCAGGCAGGTGCAAGCGCAATAGTGTCGCCCGGAGAAATACTACGTTCGGCTGTACGTGCGGCGTTTCTCGCGTCCTTAATTCTATAGTATATTTCACGTGATGAAGTATTAATCCGCACGTTTTCTCCGCACGGATGATTTTGTTCAAATGGATCTATAATTTCGCGAACGTTCACGCGGTTAAATTCCTCAAAAAGCAGAGCATACTGCGAAGAACGGTCATTTTGGGCGGCTCATATTGGCTTGTCAACCATCGAAGGATGATGACGGATTTATGACGACTTTCGATATGCTCGTTTTTCAAAATAGAGTCGTTTTTCTTCTGGACAAGGGTTTATGAGCGCCCTAGTTGTTTCTTCGCGTTAGGAGAGCATACTGAATTTCGACGTAAACACAGGACTGGTGGATGTCCCATATCGATCTCAATCGTCTGATAAGAACGCTTGAGCCCAATTTACGTGTCGGTCTTGAGACAGCGGCTTCGCTTGCCGTGCGGCATCAGCACGCCGTCGTCGATATCGCCCACTGGCTTCGTTCCCTTCTTGATATCGCAGGATTTTCTGCCGTTTTCGAAGAGCTCAAGCTCTCCTCCGAAATGCTGAGGACAGAGCTCGACGCGGCGATCGCCGACATGCCGCGGGAGGATGGCGCCTCGCTCGCGCTCTCTCCGAACCTGCTTGCCCTTGGGAGGGAATCCTTTCTGGTTGCATCGCTGCAATGCGGGCGGAATGTCGTGCTGCTGGCCGATCTGCTGGCCGCGCTGATCAATGATTCGGCATTGCGGGCCGTCATGCGGGGCATTGCCCCATCGATGCGCAATCTCGACAGGGCGACGCTCGACAGCTTGCTGGAGAAAACGTCGTCCGGTCCGTCCGAGCAACTTTCTATGCCCGCCACCGCGTCTCCGAACCTCAATGGGGACAATGAATTCCTGCGGCTCTACACCCACGACATGACGGCTGACGCCCGCGCCGGCCGGATCGATCCGGTCATCGGCCGTGACGGCGAATTGCGGCAGTTGATCGATATCCTGATGCGCCGGCGCCAGAACAATCCGATCCTGGTCGGCGAGGCGGGCGTCGGCAAGACCGCGGTGGCCGAAGCGCTTGCCCTGGAGATCGCCGCCGGCAACGTGCCGGCGCGGTTGAAGGAGGTGAAGCTGCTGTTGCTGGACCTGAGCCTGCTGCAGGCGGGCGCCGGTGTCAAAGGCGAGTTCGAACGGCGGCTGCATGGCGTGGTCGATGCGGTGAAGACCTCGCCCGAGCCGATCATCCTGTTCATAGACGAGGCGCATGGGCTGATCGGCGCCGGCGGGCAGGCGGGACAGGGTGATGCCGCCAATATCCTGAAGCCCGCTTTGGCGCGGGGAGAACTGCGGACGATCGCGGCGACGACCTGGGGCGAATACAAGCGCTTCATCGAAAAGGATGCCGCACTCACCCGCCGCTTCCAGACCGTGCATGTCCGCGAGCCGGACGAAGAAGCTGCAATCCGCATGCTGCGCGGCGTGGCGGAAGGCCTGAAAACCCATCACAAGGTCCGCATCCGCGACGAGGCGATCATCGCCGCCGTCCGGCTTTCGGCGCGATATCTGCCGGACCGGCAGCTTCCCGACAAGGCGATCAGCCTGATCGACACGGCCGCTGCTGCGGTGGCGCTGGCGCGCCAGACGACGCCGGAGGCGCTGAAGTTGCTCGCCGACGAGCGCGATCTTCTGGAAACCGAGGCGAACTGGCTCGCACGCGAACCGGAGACACCGGAAAAGCGCGCCCGGCTTGAGGAGATCGCCGGCAAGCAGAAGCAGATCGTTCTGGAGATCGAGACGCTCCAGTCGAAATTCGACGAAGAAAACCGGCTCGTCCGGGAGGCTGACCGGCTGGAGGAGTTCTTCTCGCCCGACGACGCCGTCGTCCCGCTGGCGCCGGCCGACAAGACGGGCGACGGCACAAATGTGGCGCCTTTCCGATCGCAAGCCATGACCGCGGAAAGCGCACGCGCCGCACTTGCCGTCACGGAACGCAGCCTGGCGGCAGTCGTGGATCAAACGCCGCTGCTGCCGCGCGTCGTCGACAAGGAAATCGTTGCCGCCGTGGTCGCTCGCTGGACCGGCATTCCGGTCGGCAAGCTGCTGTCGGACCAGATCGAGACCGTCAAGACTCTCGATGCCCGCCTGAAGGAGCGCGTGCTTGGCCAGGACGCGGCGATCGAGCGCATCGCATCGGCGATGCGGGCGGCCCGCGCCGGGCTTTCCGATCCGCGCCGGCCGCCGGCCGTCTTCCTGCTGGTCGGCATGTCCGGCACCGGCAAGACCGAAACCGCGCTTTCGCTCGCCGACATGCTGTATGGCGGCAGCCGGTACCTCACGACCATCAACATGTCCGAATTCAAGGAGGAGCATAAGATTTCCATGCTCCTCGGCTCGCCGCCCGGTTATGTCGGTTACGGCGAAGGCGGCGTGCTCACCGAGGCGGTGAGGCGCAGGCCCTATGGGGTGCTGCTGCTCGACGAGATCGACAAGGCGCATCCGGGCGTTCAGGAAATCTTCTACCAGGTGTTCGACAAGGGAACGCTGCGCGACGGCGAAGGCCGGGACATCGACTTCAAGAACACCACCATCGTCATGACGGCGAATACCGGTTCGGAGATGATCGCCGCACTGGCCGCCGACCCCGACACGATGCCCGAGGCAGACGCGCTCGAAGCGCTGCTGACGCCGGAATTGCAGAAGCATTTCAAGCCGGCCTTCCTGGGCCGCACGACCGTGCTGCCCTTCATGCCGCTCGGCAACCAGACCCTCTCGGGCATCGTCGATATCCAGATCGGCCGCATCCGCGAGCGGGTCGAGGCCACCTACGGGACCAGGCTTTCACTCTCGCCGGGAGCCCGCGACGCGCTGATTTCGCGCGCCCGCGCCAGCGAGGTGGGCGCCCGCGCGATCGAGGTCATGATTGCCCGCGACCTCTTGCCTGATCTTTCGACATTTTTCCTCGATGCCGTTGGCCAGGGGAAGAAAATTCACGGGGTCACCATCGGTTACGACGGCCACCGTTTCGGCCTCGATGCCGAAGAGGCCGCCCCGCAGGAATTCGACACGCCGGGGGAAAACCGGTTGTCGGATGAAGTAGCCCCGAGCCGCAAGCGCACTCGGGGAGCAGCGAGAAGAAAGGCAACTACGCCTTAGACGCAACTAGGCACTCAACCGCCAATAGGAGAGCTGACAGCATGCCGATTTATCTTCAGATCGACGGTATCCAGGGGGATGCGACCCACGAGCAGCATCGCAAGTGGATGGACATCGAAGCCATTCACTGGAACGTCGCCCGCAACATGAACACCTCCGCCGGTTCGGCGGCAAACCGCGAAGCTTCCGAGCCGACCGTTTCGGAAGTGATCCTCACCAAGGTCAGCGACTCCTCGTCGACCAAGCTCTTCCAGGAGGCCTGCTCGGGCCGCACCGGCAAGCGCTCCGTCATCCATCTCGTCACCACGGGCAACCCCGGCGACACCTACATCGAGTATTCCCTCGAGAACACGCTGATCGCCAGCTACTCGATCGATTCCAACGGTGACCGCCCGGTCGAGACGATCAAGCTGAACTTCACCAAGATGGAAGTGAAGTACACGCCTTACGACGACAAGCACTCGCCGCAGTCGCCGATGATCGCCTCTTACGATCTCGCGACCACCAAGGCCGCCTGAGGCTTCTCAACATCGGCAGTGCCAGCCTTGCTGCTGGCACTGCAGCCGACGTTTCGAGCGCCTTTTCCATCACAGGGAAGGGCGCTGAAACAGGCTGTTTTCGCAGATGAGTTGAGAAACATCCTTGCGCTTTAGACAATGGAGATGATCGTGTCGGCTGCAACTGAGCGTTTGAACGATATTCTTGTAGATTTGCCCAAATACAAATCCCAATGGGAGACGAATGTCGCCAATCCCTATGTGCGGGCTTACGATCTCGCCGTCGACAATTACCAGAAGACCACGAAAGCCCAGGAAGCCCGCGACCGGATGCTGGCCGAGCTCTTCGTGTTTTCCGCTTCGGTCCTGACGGGCAGCATCATGATGGCCGCCTTTGCCACGACCTCGGTGCGTGTGCTGGCGGGGCGCACGGCGCTTCGGGTGATCTGCAACAACAATCTCAACCGCACCTTCGACCTGATGCATGCCGCGGCCAACAGCAAGCCGGTGATGTTTGCGCTCGGCGGCGTGCTCGACGAGGCCAAGAAGCTCGCCAACAAGCAGGTGACCAGCGCTGCGGAAAAGCTGACGAGCAGCGCGCCGATCGCTTCCGCGCCGACCGCCCTCAATTTCATGACGCGGATCGCCGATTTCATCGACACCAACCACATCTGCGTGCATGATTTGGTCAGGGGCGTGCAGCAGGACAATTCGATCAGCGAGGCCAATAAATCCAGGCTTGCCGATCTGGTCGGCAAGACGCCGTTCTGCAATCCGCCGGAGAGCCGGCGCGTCGACGAAAACCGGCTGTCCCAGAAGATGGAGCTCTTGTTCTACATGAGCGCGGTTCTGGATTCCGACAACCTGGTGACCTATGTGCCGGCCACCGGCGGCACTGTCGGTGGCATGGGCCGGGATATCGAATACAGCAAGAACGCCATTCCGCAGATGCCCTCGGCATCGGATTATCCGAAGGCCACTTCGCCCCGCTTTATCGGCCGGCCGCTCCAGCCTTTCGAACCCGGTCAGCGTGTCGAATACGACAATATCGGATCGGTCGTACGGGATCGCATCAACACGCTCAGCCGTCTTACCGGCAATTCATCCTTCTATCCCGAGCAGAATTTTGCCGAAAAGCTTCTGATAGACCCCACAGGCCGCGCCCAACTGGCGAAGGCGGAGCAGATCATCAACCGACTTTCCACCGACGCGCGGCCCAAGCAGCTCACCGACGTCAGGATGATCTGAGGGGTGTCGATGCTGTTGACGGATCTCCTGAAGCCGCACGGATTGATGGGGCGCATGCGCTGGCCGCTGGTTGCGGCCGCTCTCGTCTGCGCCATGGCCGCAAGTGCGTCCGGCATGGTCGGTGCCTCTGATACCACCGATCAGTCCCTGCTTCAGATCGAAGAGGTGGCGTCGCGCCTTTCCGGCACGACCGCCGCTGTCGACAATGTCGCCAAGGCTGCGGCCGATCGGGGCATTTCGGCGACTTCGGATGCGCAGCCGCTGCTTGAAACGGCGGCGCGGTCTTCCTTCAAGGCCGACAGCATGCTGGCCGAAATATCGAAAGCCGTCGGTGAGGCCGGCGACGATGGCGTCGATCCGAAAGCCTTCGCCAGAGCGGCAGCGGCTTTGGAAGAGGGGCAGGCGAAGGTCGCGCGCATGTATGAAGCGCAGGACCAGACCGCGGCGAAGGATATCGAAACGCGTCTTGCCGACCCGGTCAACGGGCCGCGTATCAACCGGCTTGCCGATCTAATGGCCGGCCCGGATCTTGCCGTGGAAACGGCTTTCACCGCCCAGCTCATGTATCTGTCCCTGGAGACCCTCTCCAGCTCCGATGCCGGGACACTGGCGTCCGCTCCGCAGGACAAGCTGCAATCCGAGATGAAGAGCGTGATCTCGTCGCTGCGTTCGAAAAGCGAGAACGAGAAGCCGCTTCCCAAGGACATGGCACGGGCGAATGAAAAGGCGCGGCTTACCTTCGTGCTCGCCACCCTGTCTCCGGAAGATCTGTCGGTGCTGACGGATTTCTATGAGAGCCCGGGTGGAAAGGCCAAGCGCGACGCGCTCATCGAAAGTTATAAGCAGGTCTCCGATCAGGCCAATACCGAAATGCTGGGGCAGTATTTCCAAGCACTGGCGGATTACCTCAAAACCCATCCTCGGCCGCAACAGCAGCAGTAATTCGGCTCCCAAGACGGAACGTGATGTTATGGACGATTTGCAATCCCTCGCCGCCGATTTCATCCAGGCGAACCGTATTCTGAAGATCGTCTCGCCGCTCGGTGAGGACCAGCTTCTGCCGGAGCGGGTGACGATCGAGGAAGGCATTTCTTCGCTCTTCGAGATCAAGCTGTCGGCGCGCGCCAAGAAGCCATCCGTCAAGCCGGAGGAGTTGATCGGCCGGCTGATGGATGTCTCCGTCGAGGTGCAGCAGGGCGAGGATAGCGGCGGCGTGCGCCGGCCGTTCAACGGGCTGGTGACCGAACTCAACGAGGGGCCGCCGATCACCCGCGGCCTCAGATCCTATTCCATGGTGCTGCGCCCGCAGATGTGGCTGCTGTCGCGCCGTTCCGACTGCCGCATCTGGATGGACAAGACCTCGGTCGATATCGTCGAAACGCTGTTTTCCGAGCACGGCATCCCGGCGCCCGATACGTCAGGCGTGATCACGCCACCACCGCCGCAGCATTATTCGGTGCAGTGGAACGAAACCGACCTTGCCTTCCTCACCCGCCGTTTCGAGGAGGACGGACTGTTCTACTGGTTCTCCCATGAGGACGGCAAACACAAGCTGCATGTGGCCGACAGCGCCCGGTCTTGGCTCGGCCCGTCGCCCTCGGCGCAGGGCGAGGGGCAGGTCCGCCTGGCGCAGGGCTCGGCCGACCGCAACCATATCACCGAGTGGAGCCGGCGCTATTCCTATGTGCCGGGGCAGCGGGCCGGTGCCGACTGGAACTTCGAGACGCCGCGCATGGTGCCCAGCACGATGACGCCGTCGCTGGTGCAGATGCCGGAAGCGACCAAGCGCGAGCTCTACGAATATCCGGCGCGCATCTCCTCGGTGGCCGAGGCGGAGCGGGCGGAAAAACTGAGGATGCAGGCCTCCGAAGCCGATCACGACCGGGTCTTCGGCGGCTCGACATCCCGCATCCTGGAGGCGGGGCGCCGCTTCACCCCCTATGAAGTCGCCCATCCCGACCATGCCTATGAGGAGCATGTGGTGGTCAAGGCGGTGCATACCGTCGTCGACCGCTCTTACGAGACGAACAGCAACGAGCCGGAATACACGAACACATTCGAGGCGGTGCCGTCACGGGTGGCGATGACGCCGCACCGCGAGACCAAGCGGCCTCGGATAGAGGGCACGCAAGTGGCAATCGTCGCCGGCCCCTCCGGCGAGGAGATCCATCCCGACCAGTACGGTCGCATCAAGCTGTGGTTCCCCTGGGACCGCAAGGCCAAGAAAGACGGTTCCGACACCTGCTGGGTGCGCGTCAGCCAGGTCTGGGGAGGCGGGACCTGGGGCGCCCAAGTCATCCCGCGCATCGGCATGGAGGTGATGGTCGCCTTCGTCGACGGCGACCCCGACCGGCCGCTGGTCACCGGCGTGGTGCCGAATCCTTCCAATTCGGTTCCTTACGACTTGCCGGCCAACAAGACGCGCATGGTCATGCGGTCCAACACCCATAAGGGCACCGGTTTCAATGAGATGACCTTCGAAGACGAGGCCGGCCAGGAGAACATGTTCTTCCACGCCCAGAAGGACCAGACGACGCGGGTGCTGAACGACCGCACCAAACGCATCGACCGGCACGAGGTTTCGGCGATCGGCGCGAACCGGACGGTCGAAGTCGGCGGCAACCAGAAGCACGAGGTCGGCGGCTCGATGAACACCGTCGTCGGCGGCACCGGGCCGATGGCCATGGCGCTGATGGGGGCTGTCAGCGGTCTCTCCGGACATACGGCCGGATTGCTGGCCCAGGCCGGGCAAATTGCGGGCGGCGGTGGGCCGGGGCTTGCGGCCTTTGCCGGCACGCTGGCGTCTTCAGCGCTGGGTTTCCTTGGTGCAGGCGGACTGGGAAGCCGCGAGGGCGTTGTGTCCGGGCCGTCACCGAGAGCGGATGCGGGTACGGCGCTGGCTGGTTCCGGCACGGGTGTCGGCGACGCGGCCTCCAGCCTTTTTCCGCTGCCCGGCATCATGAACACGATTGTCGGCTCGTTCAAATCGGACACGATCGGCATTGCCCGTGCCGAGCAGGTCGGCGTGAGCAAGGTGACCAATGTCGGCCAGACATCGCTGGAGAGCGTCGGCAAATTCAAGAAGATCGCCGTCGGCGAGGAATTCGTCATCGAGTGTGGCGATTCCAAATTCATCATGAAAGCCAATGGCGAAGTGATCATTCTCGGCAAGACGTTCAACTTCGTCGCCACCGAACACTTCCAGATGCGCGGCAAGCCGATCGATCTGAACTGAGGAGGTTCGCTTGGAACTGATCAACCGGCTTCCCTTTCCGGCTATGGCCTTTCGGCAGTTCGATGCGAATGGGGACTTGGATTGTGTCGTGTCGGTTCGTGGCACGTTCGAACATGTTCAAAACGACAGATTGCGGTTACGTCGCGAGCAGGAAGACTTCCAATGGGAGGACGCCTATGAAGGTGATCCCCATGCCGGCCCTCTCCTGCGTCAGACCGATCTCACACCAGAGAAGGTCGGCACCGACATCACTTTCCTCGGCAATGCCTATGCGCCGGGCAGCACTCCAGCATCGTCATGGCAGGTCGGTCTGCGCGTCGGACAGCTCTCCAAAAGGCTTGAAGTCCATGGCGCGCGCTTCTGGCGCCCCGTCATCAAGGAAAAATGGGCCGGCTTTTCGGCAAGGGAAGCCAAGCGGGTGCTGGCGGATTGGCATCTGAGCGAAGCAGAACCGGCATCTTCGGTGCCGATCTGCTGGAGCAAGGCTTATGGCGGTCAAATTCCCGGTACGGGCGATCCGCAAACCGAAACGCCCGCCGATGTCGAAGCGCGCAATCCGCTCGGCTGCGGCATCGTCAATCTCGACATGCCTTGGGATCAAGCGCCCGTCGCGGCACCGCAAATCACGTTGCTGGGACAGACGCTGAACTGGCGCGAGCCCACCGAGCCTCAGGGACTGGGCTTGGTGTCGCCTTGGTGGCGATCTCGTCAGCAACATGCCGGGACCTATGACGATGTCTGGCTCAACGAGCGTCACCCGCTTCTGCCGGAAGATTTCGATGCACGCTTCTGGCAATGCGCTCATCCGGATCTCGTTGCGGCCCCTTATCTGAGCGGGGACGAAGACTACGAACTGGATCATCTCCACCCTAGCTTCGCCCAAGCCACAGGGCGACTGCCGGGGATCACGCTGGGCGTCCGATGTGTCGGCCAGGAGCGCGATGAGTGGTATCTGCTCTCGCTGGACGGCGTGCATTTCGACTGGCGGAACGATGGTCGAGTTATGCTGACCTGGCGGACGCGCTTTCCGCTTCAGGAGGCAGGCCAAACATCGCTTACGTTGACGCGGGTTCAAATCAAAGCGGCGGATGATGCTCATCCCGACGGAGCAGCGGCATGAGCATTCCGCGCGACAACTATGTCGGCGAGCCCGACTATCCCACGCCCTGGACGACGAAGCAGCCGCGCGAAGGGCTCCGCGATATCGATGAGGCACGGATCGTTTCGCTGTCGCCGGATGTGTGCCTGACGCCGATAGGTTCTTCGGTCGTTCCCATACCATACCCGATCGTCGACTATTGTGGGCACGACAAGGGCTATACGCCATCCGTCCGCTTCACTGGCAAGAAAGCCATGGTCATGCGCTCCTGCACCACGCATGTCCATGGCGACGCTCCGGGCAATCGCAAGGGCGTTAAGTCAGGCGCGGTAGAAGACATCTGCGAGCCGATCGAGCATGCGGATCAGGTTCGAGCCGAGGGATCTCATGTCATCCGCCATCTCGACCGCTTCTGGATGAACAATCGCAATACGCAGGGCGAGGCGAATTTTGTGCGCGGTACCGAGACATTCGCGCCGCCTGAAGACGATGATCCCATTCCCGGCTCACTGCGCTGGAAGGGTAGTGACGAAGGCAAGGTCGTGAGCGACGCGTCACCCGAACCGCTGATAATGGGGGCTCAATACGCGGATGCGGGGAGCGCTCTTCGCAAGGTAGCGCCGCAGCAATCGGCAGGAAATGCGCAACCGGCAACCCAGCCCAAGCCGCTGCCGCAGCCACAGCGGCCGCAAACGACCCGACCTTTTCCTCCCGCCGCGAATGACAACGTTTATCAACGCCGCGGAACCTTCGGACGCCCTTTGCCGACAGGAGCGGGCCGGGTGCTCGGTTTGCTCGGCCTTGTGCAAGCCGGCTACCAACTCGGCGACATGGCGGGACGATGGTATGTCGGACCGGATGGTGTCATGGCTCGGGCGATCGGGGACCATTTGCGCGGGCAAGTCCCTATTACGTCGACGCAAGCGCAGGAAATCAGCAATTTGCCCTGGCATATGCGGGAATGGTTTTCCGGGAATGCGACCATCCTCAATGCCAATGACATTCTGGCGTTGAAGGCCGGTGTGCCGCTCGATTTTCGCACGATGGATCCCGATGATCTCGCCGACCTGCTCGAGGCGCCGTGGCCCAGCGCCGAGCAGTTGCGGAAAAACGCAGAGCGCATCGGTGAGCGCCGGGCGCCTGCAGCACTGCCCGTCCCGGAAAACGTCCGCGTGGAGCAGGAGCGTGAAAAGCGGAGATGCCGGATCGACACCTACGAAAAGATGGAGCCGATCTGCAAGAGCATCGGTATGCAGGCCCATCATATCGTGCCTGATTGGACCTTGCGCTATGGCACCCGCAAGGAAGCGATCGTCGGTGAAAAACGAATTCCGAATATGCCCGGTTTCTGGCAAGGGCAGAGCATGTGCGTCGTCGGGCAGGCAAGGACGCAGGGAACCGAACATAACGATTCTCACCTGGCCGATGGGGCGATCGAGGCGCTCGGTAGAAATTCCAATCCGCCGTTCACCGCAACTTTGGATGATGTTAAGGATGCCTCTATCGACGCGATGACGTCCGTTCGGCCGGATTGTGCCGCGCAGATCATCGCTGCAGTCAATGGCGAGTTCGCCGGGAGAGACCCCAACCAACTGTTGCGAGCCAAACAGTATCCGCCTTTGCCCAGCGACACGCTCAATGCGTTGCAGACGGGTGCCAAGAGAGGTGCAAATGCAAGACCTTAAGAGTGCGAGCAGCATGATAGAATTCACTCGCGCCTGTGCCCGCTCCGATGATGCCGTCGTGATCAATGCCGTCATGACAGGATCTGACGTCTATGCTCCAGAATCCCGCATCTTTCGCTTCGAACACGACGCCCGGATCGGAGAACAATGGTATTATGACGACTTCGATTTCCATATGCAGGACATCACCTTATTCAGCAATCCGGAAATCGACGCTACGACCGACTATCTCACCTATATGTCTTCTGAGGGGGATGTTTATCACGCTTGGTGGAAAGGAAACTTTCGCGAAAAGATCGCGGGCGCGGGAACCTGGGTGGCAGACGCTAAAGGGCATGGACGAATGTCAGCAATTACCCAGGTCGGAGGCAAACTTTATGCATGCGGACAGGGTGGGCAAATCTATCGGCGACACGGTCGGGACAGTTGGAGCCTTCTGACTGATAGATTGCTGTTCGACATGGCCAGCTATCAGAAGAAAAAAGAAGGAAGGCCTCGCACAGATGATCCGGACTACCTTTCCTGGCTGAGGGACTTTCAGAAGCAAGCGCCCAAAAACATTTCTCTGAACGCTATCAAAGGCTTTTCGGAGGATGCGATATATCTATGCGGATCAGAGGGACCCCGGCCCGTCCTCTATTTCTGGGACGGTTCGGAGCTGCATGAGCTGAAGGTTTATCTTGAGGAAGCAGCGCTGACGGGCATCCACATTGAGCACGCGGATAGCGTCTGGATCTGCGGACGGGAAGGCGTGCTGCTGCACGGCAGCTATGCACGCGGGTTCACGCCAGTCAATCTGCGTCAACAGCTCAATCTCTTTCACATGATTACGCCCTATCGAGGCAAGCTGATATTGCCGTCGAGCGTTCGCCCGGGCGGCCTGTTCGAACTCGCGCCCGGCACGTCCGATCTGCGCCGGTTTTCCCCCGCTCTCCCTAAGCTGCGCGGTGAATACATTTTCTATGCGGGGGCTGTCGGTGATGTTCTTTGGGTTGTCGGTCAGAAGGATATTTTCCGCTTCGATGGGAATGAGTGGGAGCGGATTGAGCATCCTGATCTTTAAAACAAGGCATCTGTTGCCCACGGGTGTGGCTGATGCTCATCCCGACGGAGCAGCGGTATGAGCATCCCGCGCGATAACTACGTCGGCGAGCCCGACTATCCAACGCCCTGGACGACGAAGCAACCACGTGAAGGTTTGCGTGATCTTGACGAGGCAAAGATCGTCTCGCTGTCGCCGGATGTATGCCTGACGCCAGTCGGCTCTTCCGTTGTTCCCATCCCATACCCCATCGTCGACTATTGCGGGCACGACAAAGACTACACGCCATCTGTCCGCTTCACCGGCAAGAAGGCAATGGTCCTTCGGTCCTGTACGACCCACGTTCATGGCGATGCGCCGGGAACGAAAAAGGGGGTCAAATCCGGCACCGTTGAAAATATTTGTGAGCCGATCGGTCATGCCGACCAGGTGCGTGCCGAGGGTTCGCACGTCATCCGGCATCTCGACCGTTTCTGGATGAACAACCGCAACACACAGGGTGAAGCGATCTTCGTACGTGGGACGCAAACTTATGCGTCGCCTGAAGACGACGATCCCGTCCCTGGATCGCTACGCTGGAATGGCAGTGACGAAGGCCGTGTCATCAGCGATGCCTCACCCGAGCCGCTGATCATGGGCGCGCAATATGCGCAAGCGGCGCCTGCAACGGTGCCTCAAACGGTTCCTGTACCGGCCCGACCTGCGCCGATGCCACGACCGCCGGGGCAGGTCATCCGGCCGAATGTTCCGCAGTGGAATAGGCCTCCACCCCGGCCATCCATCAAAGTTGGCAAATGGGTCGGAAGGCTCGGCCGATTTGGTAGGGCAATGACTGGAGTCGGAGCTTTTATCGAGGGTATGTGGCCAACCTCGACGGCAATGCCGTGGTATGATGAAATGCCACAAGATGATTTCGAACGGGCGCTTTTCCGGAAGGCACGCGAACTTGAGGAGCAAGGCGTCGACGTTGATGACGTTCAGGAGTGGTTCCGATCCGAGCGCGCAGAGAACGCACGACGCCGGAGGCAACAGGAGACAGAGGAAAGGCAGCAACCACAACCTCTACCACAGACCCAGGGTGCGCGTGTTGACGAGGAAGGCTCACAACGTCGATGCATTGTTGGCCCCTACGAGGAGATTGAGCCGATATGTCGGGGCAACGCTCACCATATCGTTCCTGATATGGCCTATCGGTTAGGGCGGCGACCTGCCAAATCGGAATATGATTCCACGGAGAATCGTATACCCAACGCGCCGACGCTTAACCAGGGGATGTCGATTTGCTTGCTAAGTCGGCAGCACGGAAGCGATAGCGAAGGATTGCATGGAATACTTCGACAACGGTTTGCGGAACTCGCAAGCCCTGTACCGGGGACAGCGCCAATGGGGGCAATTTTAGCTGAAAGTATCAAAGTCATCGAGGATATTCCGGATTTGCCGGAAGAATGCAAAGCGCTAGCTACAGCCATGGCAACAGGTCAAGTCGCATCAAAAACCGGATTTGCCGCTCCTGGGCGAACGAGGGAACGGCCACTTCCGTCCGGCGATGCCGAAACAGTACTGAGAAGGGGGCATTATTGATGAACGGCAGTGACTGGAAGGCAACAATTCAAGCCGCTGTGGCATTTGATGTCGACCGCTTTGCGATATGTCTTGGCGAGCTTGAATACGATGATCCATTTACTGCGATCATTTCCTATGACGGGCGATTTTCTCAGCCGTGGAGCAGAACGGATGTTCGGCGCGAGATCGTCGATATCAGCTATATGGAAGCCGATCCTACGGAAGGCCATGTACCGGTAGCGCTCAGTAACGAGGGCGACGTCTATGTGTTGAAGGACGAACATGCGGAGCGATCGAAGATCCCCGGGGCTGGGATTCTCAGCGAAGATGCTGAGGGTTTTGGGGCAGTCCATACGCTGGTCGTAGATGGACATAGCCAATATGTCGTCGGGGATAGCCGCCAACTCTATCGCAGAGAGGGCTTTGGAACGTGGCAACGGCTTTCTGCGAACAAATCCCGAGAGGACGGTTATGAGGCCGAACATTTCGGAAAGGCGGTTTCCCTAGACGGTTCGCTTGTCATCGAAAGTGTTCAGAGACCTTATTCTGCACCAAGCGCTGCGCAGCTCGATCCTAAAAGTTGGGAAAATGTCAGCCCGGAGCAGTTTCTAAAGATGATGAAGGAGCAACGGTCCGAGCGCGTCACAAGGCCACGCATGCAACGCGTCTATCATTATCTTGATGGTGTCTTCTCAAGACTATTAGTTCCTGAAGATTGCGTGATCAGAGGGCTGTATCGCGACCCGGAACATCGTATTTGGCTTTTGGGCGTGGCAGGTCTGATCCTGGAGGGAACCATCGAAGGAGGATTTGAGAAGGTCGGCTTCCACGGGGATACGGAAACGTTGTTCAGCGCCGCGTGGTATCGTTCCGAGCTGCTTGCGGCTACCGACGACGGTCTTCGCCGATTTGACGGCCATAAGCTCGGCATCGTGAAACCCAAACTAAATTCCGCAGCTATAAACCGAAATGTTCCTGCACCTCTGAAAATTCAATCTTTCGATAACACGCTGATTTATTTCGACAGGAAGCATGGCGTCTGCAGGTGGGACGGGCAATCCTGGGATTGGTGCGAGATCCCGCCGTCACTTCTGCAACGCGAGTTCAAAGGCTTACCTGCCAGACGATAGGGCTCGTCTATCGTATCCTTGCAGCCATAGCTGTTAATGGGCGGACGTACGCCAGTACAGCCACCGGGATGCGGAGAAGTCCTTGATCGCGATTTGAAGGAGGTACGACTGATCGCAACGGAGTTTTTTGAGGCGCGAGGCAAACTCCACGAGGCCAGGAGGATTTCCGAGGCCGAAGCGGAAATTTCCGCCACTGACGACGAAGATTTCGAGACGTTTTACGGAGCATGGGAGCCAACGCTTTATGCCGCGACCATGGCGGATGATCGATATTTTGCGCTTTTGATCGGCGGCCCGCGCTGGGACGATCCCTATACCATCATCCTGACGCGCGACGCCGAAGCGCAGACATTCTCCCGCCTCGATGTGCGGCGGGAATTGCGGGATGTCAGGGTCGTGCCGCGGACCGATGACGTAGGTGAACCGTCTTACGTGACGCTCAGCTTGAATGGCGACATTTATGTGATCAGTCCGAAAGGCGCCGAGCATTCGGTCATTCCCGGGACACAAGCCGAATCTGATGACGCACCCGAGATTTTGTTCAGTTCCATTCTGCCGGTCGGGGATCAATGGCTGGTCGCTGGCAGCGAAGGTTTTCTGAGGCTTGGCAAGGAAAAATCCTGGCAAGATGTCTCTCCTCCATTGGAGACGAAACATCCCTATAAGGTTCCCGATTGGACGATTCTCGGCACTAACCGCGATGGCGATATTTTCATTGTTGCCACGCAAGCAGCGAGCACGCGGCATTTCAATCTCTATCCCGGCCATCCACTTTATCGAGAGGATATGTCCGAGGAACAAGAATTTCAGCTTCAGAAGAAGCTTTATGCCGAAATGGACAGTTATCCGCGTTTGAAAACGCTTTTCACCGGCCGGCCCGGAGCCTGGAAGCAGCAGGCACTGCCGGATCGTATCGCCCGGTCTCTTCCCGCTTATTCCTATGTTTCTGATATTGAGAGCGGTGGAAACGAAGCCGACTATGTCATCGGTTCCGACGGCTTGGTGATGAAGGGTAATCCTCAAGCCGGCTTTACCGACATTTCGTCCATTGCCGACCGCGAGAAGAATTTCAAGGACGGCGTCTGCTGGCGCAACGAAATGATCCTTGCAACCGGCACCGAACTGTTCCGGTTCGATGGCCATTTTGCAAAGCCATTCGCGCCCAAGGTGAAGATGCGCTCTGCCCCCTTCGTGCTGCAGCCGAGCGCGATCTTCGTTCAAAACGATAAGCTCTACGTGTTCGACTACGGGCTTCGCTATTACACATTCGATGATCAGGGTTGGAATCAACACGACATTCCGAAGGAACTTTCGCAGCGGCCGTTCAAGGGTGGTGGCGGGAAAGGACCGCCTTGACCAAATCGCGCGGCTGACGAGCTTGACGAAGTCTGTCAGTCAACTCGTTCGGGACCGAAAACGTGGCTGAAAAATCAAACTACAACATCTTTGAGATCAAGTGGTTCGACGAATTTCTCTCGGCTTACAAGATCGACAATGTCATTCGTCCGAGCGCGGCTGATGTGGAGGCCTATCGGGGAAAACTGCCGGATTTTCTTCTCCGTTTCTGGACCGATCATGGTTGGTGCAGTTGGTCCGACGGCCAATACTGGCTCTGCAATCCCTCCTTGCCTAAGCCGGTGCTGGACTATGTCTTTCGCGGTGATCCGGAACTTGATCCGAAAGAGATGTACGCCTTTGGCTATACTGCCTTCGGTGAGATCGATATCTGGTACGGCGATGCCATGATTAGGTTAAACCTGCCGAGGGGAGAGGTGGCTGTCGACAATCGAGGATATAACGAGGAATACCAACGCCGGTGGACTGATGAAGTCATGTTGGGTCTATGTTTCTCAGGTCGATTTGCGCCGGTTACTCCGCCGTGGGAGGACGAAAATCAGAAAAACATGATGCCTCAGGCTTTGGAAACGCTGGGGCCTCTCGCATGGGGCCAAATCTACGGTTTTGCGCCTGCAGTTAGTTTAGGCGGCCGCAAGATTTTGAAGAATCTTCAGAAGATGCCATTGGTCGAGCATCTGGTCTTTCTGGCTTCCATGGAACCGCCAACCTATTACGACTATACACCGCCCGCTCGGGGAGAACGTGGTCTTGGTACGGTGACACCGCGCCGAACGATCGGGCCACAGAGCCGATGAGACTGAGGCTAGTAGATTCCGCCGAACTGGAGAGTATTGGCTCATCTTCTGACCGCGGTTTGGGATACGAATGACCGCAGCAGAATTTCTTCAGGCGCGAGGTAAACCCAACGAGGTAAGACGAATTTCTCAGCCCGACGCGGAAAGTGTCATCGGGCGTGTTCCGGAGGACTTGAGAGAATTCTGGATCCAACATGGCGTGGGGTACTATGCAGACAGGAACTATTGGCTGTGCACTCCGGCTCTTTTCGAGAGCTTCTTTCGCCAGATCGTGGCCAATGTTCCGGAATTGTATGCCGATGACCTCGCCGCCTTCGGATATTCGAGCCTGGGAACTGTCAATCTGTGGCATAGGGCAGGGCGGCATTTCACATTTTCGCTCGATGTCGCACTGCTGATGGATTTGACGAGCCGAGGCCGAACCGATCCCCCACCCCATGATCTGGAGGAGATCTATCGCGCGGCCGGTGTGGACATGCCTCAAAACGCGGTTGAGCTGTTTCTCGAAGCCAGGTCTGCGCCGGAGAACATCTGGAACATATTGTTGGCGGCAACCAGTTCGGACTCATACAAGGCGATTTATGACGATAGCGGTAAAGCCCTCATGCCGCAGCTCCGCCGAAATCTCGGGGAACTCTCGCAGAGCGAGATCTATTTTCGAGATAGGACTGCGGGGGGAAATACGGCTGACCGCTATCAAAAACTGAAAATTTCCGAGGCTGTCTCGCGCGTACCTGACGAGATTTACCATTCATTCGCGGTCGAAGTCGCAGTGCAGCAGCAAATTGTATCCCAAGCGATCCCCGTCGGTAGCGTTCGATAATTTGCTTCGACGCCCCGGCGGGCAACGCGTGATGTCCTGAAGGTCGGTCGGCGCCTATTGAAGTGACGAAACATGAAGCCATTCGATCCGCTCCGCCTTGATCGGGCCATTGCCCTGGCGAAAGACACGTTCTGCGTCGTGTTCAGCGGCAAGGATTATGAGAATATGTATTCCTACGTCCTTGTTCACGAAGGTGGGCTGGAGCAGCCATGGTCCCGCTCCGATGTGCCGCGAAAGATCGATGGTCTTACCGGCAAAATGGGGGCGGATGAACGACCGATCATCTATGCCCTCAGCGATGAAGGTGATGTTTATACGCTGCCGATGGGGGAGGATTCCTCCCATCGAAAAATAGCAGGCGCTGGAGTCTATTCCGAAGATGCGACCGACCTTGGATATGTCAATTCCATCGCCCTAGTTGGCGATGTCTTGTTGGTAACCGGCTATCACTCGCAGCTTTATTGTCTGACCGAGAGCGGCATAAACTGGTTTCACAAGGAAAAGCTGCCGCAAGCACCTGAAACCTACGATTATCTTGTCTTCGGTGATCTGAATGGCTCGACTGAGAGCGATCTTTACATGAGCGTGATCTATTCGCCTATCAGTACGCGACGGGCGCTTACCGAGGAAGAAAATGCTCGGCGTCGTGAGCTTATTGAACAAGGACGAATAGAAGAAGCATCCGCGATTAGAGATGCTGCCAAGCGAGGGGCGCCGCGGGTAAACGAGGGCCGTCTCTACCACTGGGATGGCCAGGAGTGGCGGATCGTCGCCAAGCCGCGTTCCGGAAAACATTATCCGGAGCCAGAAACCCTTTCCGATATTTTCATAGAAGCGAACGACAAGATCTGGGCGGTCGGCGGTAATGGTGTCATTTTGGTCGGGAATGCCGAACATGGATTTCAGGATATTTCCTTCAAGGGTAATGATGAAAAACTGCGTTCGATCACGAAATTCAAGGGTCGGATGGTGATAGCCTCAGACTACGCTTTGCATTGGTTCGACGGGCATCTGTTGTTACCTTTGAAGCCCGTCCTTGATCCGAGCATCAATCGCAACATTCCGAACCCGCTCAAAGTCCAGGCTGTCGATGACGTCCTGTATTATTTCGACTCGAAGCATGGCGTGCACACTTTTGACGGTGATCGCTGGACAGAAATCGAAATTCCACCTGAGTTGTTGGAACGCGATTTCAAAGGGTTGCCGCCTAAACCTCGATGACCGACGCCCCTGACGACGATGAAGATTTCGAGGAGCTGCCGGACAATGGTCAAAATACGCCGTTCTGTCCGTTCTGCGCGTGAAAATGGAGGGCTGCGGGGCGCCGAAGGATTTTCTTAAACGTTGCCGCCTTGGATGGGATCGCTGTCTGTCAACGGATGATACCGGCTCGGTCACAAGCGGCAGCGGCGCAATTGTTCGGCATGCAAACGGGAATACGAGATGGTCCACGGCATTTGTGTTCTTACGATTCATCGCGGGTCTGATGCCCGCGATGCGTTGCGTTAAGGCTCGCTGCGCATGGTCGAGACCACCAACAGCTCCGGACGGAATATGGCGCATCAGGATCGAGCCGATGATCCCGACACCGGTGCGGCGGTCACGGATCCCGCAGATCAGAAGGCCAGATTCTGCGCCGAAGTCGCGGCATTGGCCAATGCTGCCATGAACGGGGATCTCAGGCGGCGAATGAATGCCGACTATGCGGATCCGGATCTGCGCCGTTCGGCAGTGATCCTCAACGAGCTGATTTTGTCGATCGACGGCAACCTGTCCGATTTCAACGATGCGATGGCCGCTTTTGCGCAAGGGGATCTGCGCGTCAGCGTGCGGGCCAAGCACCGCGGCGCATTCGGGCAATTGCAGAAGAACTTCAATCTGGCCGTGGCCACGATCCGCTCGGTGCTGGGAGAGCAAGGCTCGGAACGGTTCACGGATAAGGCGACAAAATTCGGCCGGATGCTGACCGCTTTCCGATCGAAGGGGGGTGCTTTCGGAGTTCGGGTCCCCGACGAAGATGCGCGGCCAATTCCCTCGCCTCCCCATGATCTCTGGCTGAAGCTTGCCGACGCCCTGGACGACTTCTCGATCTGAACGGGCTCCATGGCGCCGGTGCGCCGACCATTCGCGGCCTGACTGCACCGCAATTGCAACAGAGCGCCCCGTCTCCGACCGGGCGCCCCATCACTTTGCCGGCGATGCCTCTCAGCCTCAGAAAGGATAGTGCTGGGCGGAATCTTCCACCGTGATCCAGCGCAGGTCGGTGAATTCGGCGATTGCCGCCTTGCCGCCGAAGCGGCCGTAGCCGCTGCCCTTGACGCCGCCGAAGGGCATCTGCGCCTCGTCATGCAGTGTCGGGCCGTTGATATGGCAGATGCCGGATTCGATGCGCGCCGCAACCGCCATTGCCCGCTGGATGTCACGGCTGAAGACGGCTGATGACAGGCCATACTCGGTGTCGTTGGCGATGCGGATGGCTTCCTCTTCACCGGCAACACGAATGATCGGCTTCACCGGGCCGAAGGATTCTTCCGCATAGACGCGCATCTTGGGGGTGACGTGATCGAGCAGCGTCGCCTCCACCACGGTGCCGGAGCGCTTGCCGCCGGCCACGAGCTTCGCACCCTTGGCCGTCGCATCGGCGATCAGCTCCTCCATTTTCTTCGCGGCGTCGAGGCTGATCAGCGAGCCGAGCACGACGTGGCCACGCGGGTCGCCGGCCGGCAGCTGGCTGGCGCGGGCGGCCAGTTTGGCGACGAACTGATCGGCGATCGTCTCGTCGACGATGATCCGCTCCGTCGACATGCAGATCTGGCCCTGATGCATGAAGGCGCCGAAAATGGCGGCATTGACGGCACCGTCGATATCGGCGTCGTCGAGGATGACGAGCGGCGCCTTGCCGCCGAGCTCGAGAAGGGCGGGCTTGAGATGCTTGCCGCAGGTCTCGGCGATGATCTTGCCGACCTTGGTCGAGCCGGTGAAGTTCACGCGCCTGACGGCCGGATGGGCAATCAGCGCCGCGACGATCTCAGGCGCATCCTCCGGCGCATTGGTGAGGACGTTGATGACGCCGGCGGGCAGGCCCGCTTCGGTCAACGCGGTGGCAATCAGCCGATGCGTGCCGGGGCATTGTTCGGATGCCTTGAGGACGACAGTGTTGCCGCAGGCGATCGGCATGGCGATGGCGCGGGTGGCGAGGATGACGGGCGCGTTCCAGGGGGCAATCGCCAGGCAGACGCCGGCAGCCTGGCGAACACCCATGGCGAGCGTGCCGGGTTTGTCGGAAGGGATGATTTCGCCGGTGATTTGCGTCGTCATGGCGCCGGCCTCGCGCAGGATATTGGCGGCGAGCATGACATTGAAACCGGCCCAGGGTGCGGTTGCGCCGGTCTCCTCGATCATCAGCCGGGTAAACTCGCCGACTTTCGAATCCATGATATCGGCAGCCTTCATCAGGATGGCGCGGCGCTGGCCGGGGCCGGTCTTCGACCAGGCGCCGAAGGCAGCGGAGGCGGCATTGACGGCCGCGGCAACGTCGTCCAGGTCCGCCGCTGCGGCGCGGCTTGCGAGCTTCTCGGTGAAGGGATCGAGACGGTCATAGGTCCGGCCGGTGGAGGCTGCGCGGTCGGCGCCGTTTATGAGAAGGGAAATATTCATCGGAGATCTCCTGGGAACAAGAACTAGAAGCCGAGGACTTCGGCGTTGATGGACGCTTCGAGGCCGCCGTCGACGGCAATGTTGGCGCCGTTGATCCAGCGCGCGCCATCCGAGCAGAGGAAGAGCACGGCCGGGGCGATATCGGCTGAGGTGCCGGCCCGGCCGACGCGGGTAATGTCGCTGTCGACCCTGGCGTCACCGAGCACGGCGCGGAACTGCTTGAGGATCGGCGTTTCCACCGGCCCCGGGCTGACCGCATTGACCCGGATGCCGCGGTTTTTGAACAGCGGCTGATGGGCGGCGCGCATGGTCCAGAGCAGCAGCAGTTCCTTGGAGAGCGGGTAGCCTTGCTCGTCCTTGAGGCCGTGTTCGGCCACAACCGCCGCCACGTCCGGAAAGCCTTCGATACCCGCCAAGGACTTTGCCCGCTCGAGATTGGCGCGCCAGCCATAACCGGCAATCGAGGCGACGTTGACGACGGCGCCGCCTTCGCGCAGGCGGGGTGCCACGGCTTCGGACAGGGCGCGAAGGCCGTAGAAATTGACGGCGAGCGTCGAGGCGATACCGGTGCTGCCGGAAAGGCCGGCGACATTGGCGAGCGCGTCGAGGCGCGTCGGCAACTGCGCGACGATGTCGGCAACGCCTGATGGGGTGGACAGATCGCCCTTGATGAAGGCGGCACTTCCACCGGCCGGTTCGCGCACATCGACGCCGATGACCTCGGCCCCCATCTGGCCGGCCAGCTCGGCCGTCCGGGCGCCGATGCCGGAAGCCACGCCGGTCACCAGGATTGTTTTACCAAAAAGCATGAACGTCACCTTTCGCAAGAGAGTCGGGACATAAGCCGGCTCATTCTTCCCATTTGATCTTATGCGGGCCGGGCAATTTCAGCCGGTAGCCGACGGGCAGAAGTTGAAAGTCGTAGCGGCGCTCGATTTCGCCCCACAGGCCGCGCGGCAGGTAGAGGGAGAAAATCAGGGCGGTGGCGCCGAGGCCGATCAGGTACCAGACGCCGGCTGCGCCGAAGAAGGTCTCGATCACGAAGAACAGGATGGCGCCGAGGATGGCGCCCTCGAACTTGCCGATCCCGCCGACCAGCACCATGAAGATCATGTAGGCCGTCCACTGGACGCTGAAATAGGTCTTCGGCTGGAAGGTGGTGGCGGTTGCCAGCCACAGGCCTCCGGCGACCGCGATGCCGAAGGCGGCGAGCACGAAGAGCAGCCTCTTCGTCGCGATCACGCGCACGCCGACCGAGGTCGCCGCCTCCTCATTGTCGCGGATCGCCTGCATGGCAGCACCCGCGCGGCTGCGCATCAGGATGAACAGCGCGCCGAGCAGGGCGGCCATGGCCGTCAATGCGAGCCAGTAGATTGTCGCCCGCCGTGTGCCGCTGTCATAGACGTTGAGCGAGATCAGCGAGGTTCCGGTTTCGCCCTGGATCAGGCCGTCGAGGTTGACGAGCAGGTGGGCGAGTGTGGCGACCACCCACATGCCGATCGCGAACTCGCCGCCCTTCAGGCGCAGCATGAATAGCGAAAGCGGGATCGACAGGGCGCCGGTGACGATCGCGGCGGCAAACAGCGCGACGAAGGGATTGAGCCCTGCATCGGCAAGCCGGATGGTGAAATAGGCGCCGAGGCCGAAGAACACCTGCTGGCCGACCGAAACCAGCCCGCCGAAACCGGCAAGCGCATTCCACATGGCGGCAAGGATGACGTAGATGAACAGCGCCGTCATCCGGTCGATCGCGCCGGCGCCGAGCACGGCGGGAGCGAACATCAGCAAGGCGAGCACCGCGGCCATGGAGCCGAGCGCCACCCGAGACGATTTCGTCCAGCGCTCTATCGATATTCCGTTGGAGATGATGGTCATGTCGGGCTCCGGAGACGGGCGCGCAGCTTGAGACAGGCACCGAATTTGTCGAGAACCGGCATGCCGAACCGGGACAGCCTGATGAAAAGCACCAGCAGGAACACGGCATGGCCGCCGATCAGGAAACCTTGCGGATGCAATTGCGCGCCGAGCGATTGGGCAAGGCCGAGAACGATGCCGCCGGCAAGCGTGCCCCACAGCGATCCCGCTCCCCCGATCACGGCCGCCTCGAAGGCGAAGAGAAGCTGCGGGCCGCCGGCATAGGGGCTGAAGGTCGCCCGCATCCCGAGAAAGGCGCCGGCGATGCCGACCGTGACCATGGTGATCGCAGTGGCGACGCCGTTGACCCTGCGGGCATCGATGCCGACCAGTCCTGCCGTATCGGGATCTTCCGCCGTCGCGCGGATGGCGCGGCCGAGGGCGAAACGGCTGAGGAAGAACTGCAGCGTGCCGAGAATGAGGACTGCGGCCACCATCATCATGACGGCAAGCTTGCCGACGAAGATGTGGCCCGGCAGCTGCCAGGAGGCATAGGACAGGTTGCCGATGAACGGCGCGAGCGACCTTGTGTCGGCGCCGAACTGCTCGAACAGCAGATTGTCGATGACGATCGACAGGCCGAAGGTCGTGAGAATCGGCAGGAGCGTGCCGCCGCGGGCGCTGCGTTCCAGGATGAAGCGCTGCAGCAGCCAGCCGACGGCGGCCATCACCGGCAGCACGATCAGCAGGCCGGCGAAAGGCGGAATGCCGGCTTTGGCGGCGAGCAGCCACAGGCCGTAGGCGGCTGCGACCGCCAGGCTGCCATGCGCGAGATTGATGATCCGCATGACGGAGAACATGAAGGACAGGCCGCAGGCGATAACGGCGTAGTAACCGCCGAGCAGAATGCCCTGGAGCAGGGTATTGATCACGATGCGCTCCTTTCGCCGGCTGCCCGGTGCAATCCGAAATAGGCTTGGGTGACGTGCTCGCGCGTGACGGCCGCCGCCGGCCTGTCGAGGACGATGCGTCCCTCGAGCATGCAGATGACACGGCTTGCCACGCTCATGGCGCGGGCGAGATCCTGCTCGACGAGCACGATTGTTGTTCCCGACGTCAGCAGCGCTTGCAGCTGGGCATAGACGCGATCGACGACCAGAGGCGAAAGCCCGAGCGAGACCTCGTCCAGGAGAAGAATATCGGGATTGCTCATCAGCGCCCGGCCGATGGCGGTCGCCTGCTGTTCCCCGCCCGAGAGGTGCCCGGTCTTGGCGTGACGACGGGGTTTCAGGTTGGGAAAGGCGTCGAGCACGCGATCGATGCTCCACTCGCCCTTGCGGCCGGAGCTCTTTCCGAGAAGCAGGTTTTCCTCCACCGTCATCTGTGAAAACAGGCGCCGGCCTTCCGGCACCAGGGCGATGCCCTTGGCGATGCGCTTGTGGGACGGCACGGAAGCCAGATCTTCATCGTTGAGAAGGACGCGGCCGGAGGATGGAAGATGGGCGCCGGCGATCGATCTGAGCAGCGTCGTCTTGCCGGCGCCGTTCGCGCCGACCAGCGCCAGCACTTCGCCTTTGGCAAGTTCGAAACTGACGCCGCGCACCGCCTGCAGCAGGCCGTGGCGGACGTCGAGGTCACGGATGGAAAGAAGGCTCATGCGGGTGTCCCTCCGAGATAGGCCTTGACCACCACCGCATTGCTCATGACCGTTTTCGGTTCGCCATCGGCGATGATCCTGCCGGCGTCCATGCAGATCAGCCGCTCTGCCACCTGCAGCAGGATATGAACGATATGCTCGATCCAGACGATGCCGATGCCGCGGCGGCGCAATTCGAGGATGGTTTCGACGAGCTCGCTCGCCTCGCCATCGGTCAGGCCGCCGCCGATCTCGTCGAGCAGCAACAGTCTCGGCTGCGTGGCAAGCGCGCGGGCAAGCTCCAGCCGTTTGCGATCCAGGAGGCCAAGCGTATCGGCGGGGCGGTTGGCGACGCCCAGCATGCCGCAGAGCGAAAGCGAATCCACCACGCGCTCATAGGCCTCGTCGCGACTGGCGGCATGGCCGTGCGATGCGGCGACGAAAACATTCTCGAAGGTCGTCATGCCGCTGAAGGGTTTGGGAATCTGATGGGTCCGGACGAGCCCGGAGCGGCAGCGTTCCGCCGCCGTCCGGTTCGTCACGTCGGCGCCGTCGAAGGTGATGCTTCCCTCGCTCGGCGGAAAGGCGCCGGCGAGCACGCTGAGCAGGGTCGTCTTGCCCGCGCCGTTCGGCCCGACAATGCCCACCGCCTCGCCATCGCCCATGGAAAATTCCAGATTCTCCAGGACCACCAGCGCGCCGAACCGCTTGTGGATCCCCTTGGCCGAGAGAAAGGCTCCTCCCGGCCGTCTTTGCGCTTGCTGCTGCACTTTGGTTATCCGTTGTAAGCGGTGAGCTTGGCGCCGACCGGAACGTTCGGGTCGGTGGCGTTTTCGGTGACGACATAATCGAGTGCGAATTTCGAGCCCTCCGGCGCTTTCACCCATTGCGTGCCGATGATCGGCCCGGGAGAAACATTGGCGACGGGACCGCTGGTGAAGTCGACCTTGCCGGCGATCGTCGTGGTCTTCAGCGTGCTGAGCGCCTTGGCGACGGCCTCCTTGCTCTTGACGTCGGCGCTTGCTTTCAGCGCATCGAAGCCGGCGTCGAGAAGCGCAAGGCTGGCGCCGAGCTGCTGCGTCCACTGTTTGCCGCTCGCCGTTTCATAACCGTCGGCGAGTTCGGTTCCGGAGACACCCGTCAGCGTCGATTTGTAAGGGAAAGCCTTGTGCCAGTACGCGGCGCTGCCGATGTTCAGGCCGAGGTCGCCGAGCGCCTCGATGTCGGAGGGAAACAGGCCCGTCTTGGCGATCTGGCAGATCTTGATCTGCTGGGTGAGGCCCTGCTGCGCGGCCTGGCGCCAGAAGGCGGCGAAGTCGGGCGGGATCGGGAACGAATTGAAGATCTCCACGCCCTCCTGCCGGAAGAGAGCGATCTGCGCGGTAAAGTCGGTGGTGCCGGTTTCATAGGCGCCGGGATCGACGATGGTGAAGCCCTCCTTGGCGAGTGCCGGCGCCAGATGGGCACGGATCGCATTGCCGTCGGCATCGTTGGGATACATGACGCCGACCTTCTTGTTGGTCTCGATCAGGTTCCATTGCGAAACATAGGCCTTGTGGAATTCTTCGACGCCGAAGCCGAAATGATAGGTCCACTTGAACGGCGAGGGTGCGCCGGGCTTGGCGCCGCGGCCGAAATACCAGGCTTCCCAGGGCATGACCGTCGAGAGGCAGGGAATGCCTGATGCTTCGCAGGCGTCGGCCACCGGGTTGATGGTTTCGGGCGTCGAGACGGCAAGCATCAGGTCGATCGACTGGTTGTTGATCAGGTCCTTCGCCAGCTGGCCGGCGCGCGAGGGATCGGATTGGGTATCCTGGTCGAGAATCTCCACCTTCCAGGTCTTGCCGCCCGCCTGCAGGCCGTTCGCCAGCGCCTTGCGCGCCAGGTCGAGCACATAACCGTCCGTCTCGCCGAAGCCGCCGAGCGGGCCGGTGCGCGGGCTGATGAAGCCGACCTTCAGCGTGTCGCTGCTTTGAGCAAAGGCGGTGCGGCCGGACAGCGCCAGTGCCGCGCCGCCCGCCACGGTCGATGCGATGAAAGAGCGGCGGCTCAGCGATGCCGCGTTGAATTTTCCGCTGCGGAAAATGCCGTTCATGAAATCATTCCTCCCTCTTGATGGGGCCTCCCAGCCCGTTCCCAATGTTCATTTCGGCCGATCTCAGTTCAGATCGGGTAGTGCCGTTTTCCCGACGCGATGGTCACCCATCGGAGCTCGGTGAATTCATCGATCGCCGCCTTGCCGCCGAAGCGGCCGTAGCCGCTTGATTTGACGCCCCCGAAGGGCATTTGCGGCTCGTCGGAAACTGTCGCCTCGTTGATGTGGCAGATGCCGGATTCGAGCCGCATGGCGACGGCAAGCGCGGCATTGACGTCGGCGCTGAAAACGGCGGCGGAAAGCCCGTATTCATTGTCGTTGGCAACCGTCACGGCCTCGTCGACGCTGCCGACCCGGATGATCGCGGCGATCGGCCCAAAGCTCTCCTCGCGGTAGATGCGCATGGCGGGTGTGACGTGATCGATGACGGTCGCGTCCATCAGCGTGCCGTTCGCGTGGCCGCCGCAGACGAGCACCGCGCCTTTCTGCAGCGCGTCGTCGATGAGCGACCTGACGCGCCGGATGGCCTCGGCGTTGATCAGCGTGCCGAGCGGCGTGTTGCCGTCCTTCGGGTTGCCGGCGACGAGGGTTGCGGCCTTCGCCCGGAACTTGCCGACGAAGCCGTCGGCGATCTCGTCCATCAGGATGATCCGTTCGGTCGACATGCAGATCTGGCCCTGGTTCATGAAGGCGCCGAAGGCGGCGGCGCTCACGGCCTCGTCGATATCGGCGTCGGCCAGAACGATGAACGGCGCCTTGCCGCCGAGTTCGAGCAGGCAGCGCTTGAGATGCCTTGCCGCGGATTCGGCGATGATCCGGCCGACACGGGTGGAGCCGGTGAAATTGATGCGGCGCACGGCCGGATGGGCGATCAGGGCGTCGACGACGGCGGCGGCATCGCTCGGCGCATTGGAAACGACATTGACGACGCCTCGCGGAAAGCCGGCGTCACACAGGACGTCGCCGATCAGGCCATGGGTTTTCGGGCAGAGTTCGGAGGCTTTCAGGATGACCGTGTTGCCGCAGGCAAGCGGCATGGCGACGGCCCGGGTGCCGAGGATGATGGGCGCATTCCAGGGGGCAATGCCGACGCAGACGCCTGCCGGCTGGCGGACCGCCATGGCAAGGTTTCCCGGAATACCTGAAGGAATGAGCTCGCCCGAGATTTGCGTGGTCATCGCCGCAGCCTCTCGGAGAATATCCGCGCCGAGCCCGCAATTGATCGCGGCCCATTGCGCGGTGGCGCCGGTTTCGCCGGTCATGGCGGCGATGAGTTCCGGTGCGCGCGCGTCCAGTATATCGGCGGCGGCATTCAGCCGCCTGCGCCGTTCGCCCGGCCCGGTCTGCGACCAGTCCGGAAAGGCTGCCGCAGCCGCATTGGCCGCCCTTGTCATGTCGGCAACGGATCCTGCCGAGGCGATCGTCGCGACATCGCCGGTCAGCGGATCGATGCGTTCGAAGGTGGCCCCTTCGGAAGCATCCATCGCCTCGTTGTTGATCATCAGCTTTGCCGCGAACACTGTTCCACCCAATTCGTCACGTGTCGGCGCCAAGTGCCGGCGCCTGCCTTATTGCCATGGGAGAAAACGAGCGGACGCGGCGCCACGAGGGTCGCCTGACGATTCCTGCATCTGCTGAAGAGCCTCCTCCCAAAGGCTGATGAGAAAAGGTTACGCCGATCTGGCGTGGATGGAATGCGATTTATTGGGTTAATATTGTAATTATCTGGCGATTGTCACATGCTTGACGCGGGAATGGAGGAGAGGCCTTGGCGACGGACGGCGGGATTCATCACTATGCCAGGGGCGAGTGGCACGGGCCGTCGCTGTCGCACCGGCGCATCCGTTTCCAAAAAGGGCTGTATGCCGATTTCTACCATTTCCTTCTGCTGGGGGAGGGGAACGGGGAGCTTCATTTCGACAATGGCGACCATCGGCCGCTGCACGGACCGCTGCTTGCCTTCCTGCCGCCGCAGGCGCGGTGCGACCTGTCGATATCAGCCGGAAGCGCGGCCCATCTGGTTGGCGCCTCGCCGCAGATCATGGTCGATGCGATCGGCGACAAGGTGGAATCCTATTCGTTGCGCATCTTCACCGAGCAGCGCAAGCTGGTCGAGGCACTGGATCCCGCAGCAGTGGCCGAAATCAGCCCGCTGATTTCGGGCTTCGTGCGGGAACTGGGCGATCCCGCCCGCTCCTCCTGGATGGTCGCATCCGCCTATATCAGGCTCATTCTGATGGCGCTGTGGCGCGGCTCCGACGGCGAGAGAAGCGAGCAGCGCGGGCAGGGCGAAACCGGGTCGATCCTGCAGAGATACCGGCAACTGGTCGAGGCCGGTTTCCGCCGGCACCGGCCGATCAGCGATTATGCCGCGGAATTGGGCGTCACGGCCGACCGGCTGCATTCCATCTGCCAGAGGGCGCTCGGCCGCTCACCGATCCAGCTCCTGCATGAGCGCGTGGTGCAGGAGGCAAAACTCAGGCTGGAACGATCGGCCCGCAATATCCAGGAAATCTCCGACAGCCTCGGCTTTCGCGATCCGACCTATTTCAGCCATTTCTTCAAACGCAAGACCGGCCTTTCCCCCGCCGGCTACCGCGAAATCGCCCGCGCTTCGGCCGGCTCGGAAAACAGCATGCTGTCCTCGGGTTATGCGGATTGGCCTTAGGCTCGGGGCACATTGGGTAAAGTTGGAATTTGTCTGTCCTGGATCGCAAATCGTGCTGACTTGGAATCCCAGGCCGGTGTAGGATTGCGATGCGCCAAAAGCGGACGCTCAAACAATCGGCGACCATAGAGGTCCTGTACGCTAAAGGTGCCGCCCAAATAGAGCATTTAACCCAATCGGATACGCAAGCCGCATAAGCCTGCCATGTACGCAGAGCTATCCCCCTGCGGACAACTCAAAATCCGTCCTTTATGCATCTATCCCGTAGTATTGCGGAAGCGGACGAGCGCACACGGCGTTGGCGCACAGCTTTGATGGCAGCATGGATGCGGACACCCATTGGGGGAAACGCCTGCACGAAGGGACTTAAATAGCCCATCGCAAAAGTATCCACTTTCTGCGATCCGAAGTATGTAGAAATCACTCCAAGCGGGCGGCGAGTCCAGGCTACAACCACTTGCCGAATCAAACCATTGCGTGTGTATGTATTTACCCCACCTAACAATTAATCCCGCAATAAGAGAGATCATGCCCACGTCCGGTCCCCGCCTCCCCGCTCTTCCGACCCTTAGTGAAATCCTTCCCGATGGGACAGAAGGAGGAAAAGAATTCGGCCGAATTATTGATCTACTTCTCTTTAACGAATGGCGAGGTGAAGGAAATAAATTCCAACCGTTGGATGACTCAGCTGGAGACTTCCGGGGATTAGATAGTTATCGTTATGGCCGTCGCGGCAACAAGATAACTGGATACCAATACAAATTTTATAAGTCACCGCTAAGTAGTCAGCACAGAAGCCTCATAGCAGCGGCGATCGAGCAGGCAACTGAGAATTCTGAAAATAAAATTTCGACATATGTTCTTGTAACACCCGATGATTTGACGAACTCTGGAAAGCGAAAAGAAGGCGGCGATGTCGCCTGGTTCGAAGCCCTGCGGGAAAAGTATCGGTCCCGATTTGAGATCGAGCATATTGGCCATACAAAAATCATTGCAATGTTTTTAAGGGCTAGGCATCTCTGCCTCTTCTATTACCCGTCTCTAGTTCCCCTTGGAGAAGCGAGAAGAAAGACAATCCAGGAAGTTAGAGCCCAATATGATGAGAATATGCGACGTAGATTCGGTCGGATCGAATTTGTGGGGATGTCCGTCTACAAAGAAGAAGCTTCTCGCCGGGTACCTTTGGAAAACATTTACATCCCCCTATCCCTAGTGTCTGAAGCTTCACCTGAGGAAAATGACGACACACCTCGGATTGAGCCTGTTTCATTAATTGCTCCTGGCAAGAAATCGATTGTGCTCGGCGATCCGGGTTCTGGAAAATCCACGCTTGTTTCATTTCTTGCGCTAGTCGGCATCACTCCCGCACTTCAAAAACGGTGTGCAGGAGCATCGGACGATCGCCTTCCAATAGTCATAACCTTGAGGCGATATGCTGACGAAATAAAAACGCGGAAGAACTTGTCCCTGATAGATTACATCGTTGAAAGTGTTCAGGCGGACTTCAATATAAGCTCAGCAAACAAAGATTTTTTCGAAGCTTACATTGAAAGTGGACGAGCAATAATTTTCTTCGACGGACTTGATGAACTTCCTGGGCCGCAATTCAAGGGGTTGATGCGGCGAAGAATTGATTCTTTTTGTACCAGCTATCCTATAAATACTGCAATAGTGACATCTCGTATTGTTGGCTACGAAGCAGACGTTCGTTTCGACCCACCATATCGACATTTTCGACTTGCTAAACTTCGCCTAAACGAAATTGAAGAATTTGTATCAGATTGGTACGGAGAACGCATAAAGGAAGACGTAGAGCGCGGCAGAAACATTGCCGATCTTGTCAAAGTAATTAAAAACCCAGACAACGACGCCATAAGAGACCTTTCTAGAAACCCTCTCCTGTTAACAATTGTTACTCTTGTTCATAGGATTGACGCAGTTCTACCTGATCAAAGGGTTGTACTATATCAAAAATGCACGGAGACTCTTCTTAACACTTGGAATAAGGCGAAAAAGCAGGATGATGAGCCGATAAAGGGCCGTATCGAGCAACGTAATCGGTTAAGGGTCGAGGCGATCGCTTATTGGATGCATAGGAATAGCCTCCAGGCCAAGGGACGAGCGGTGGCACCGCACAGTGAGATAGTCAAATTTCTAACAGAGCATATCGAAAGCAAAGAAAAGAAGCGCGACAAAGACGAGCCGTCTGAGGATCAGGCGGAAGAGTTTTTCACTTTTGTGAAATCGTCAGCAGGGCTGATGATCGAAGCTGGTGACGGTCTTTACAGCTTTATACACCTGACATTTCAGGAATACCTTTCGGCTACATACCTCACAACCTACGGTGAGGTCGGCGGAGCGTTGTCTATATGGAATGAGCTGAACGGCGATCTGGAAAATCCCCGATGGCGAGAGGTCGTTCGCTTGTTGGTCGCTAGCCTGAAATCGGCCGCAGCCCAAGCCTTCTTTGTCGAGAAACTATGTGAAGCCAACGTCCAAAATCCTTCCCGTGATTGCACGCTATTGCTGGTCGGACTCTTACGGGATGGCATCGAACCTGCAGAAGAGAAGGCTGAACAGATTTGTCTTCAAGTATTTGACATTCTTATGAAGACAGAATCGCCTGACGACATTCGTACAATAAATACTGCAATTAAGTCTTGGACCCTCAAGGAGCATACGAATCTCGAAACCGCCAAGTCCGTCTTCGAGACAATATTCCGCGGCTCCTCACCGAAAGACAAGCTAACGCTAGCCTTGATTAACCAGAGTGCAGAACTTGGCCCTCTCGATCCGGAGCTGCGCGCCACCATAGACTATGGTAGCCACAAAGTCGTGGAGCCACTTCTATTTGGGCCAGGAGCGGCTAGACCTGCTTCCCCGATTTGGGGGGAAATGTACCTCAAACAGACGATTGATGCGTTTCAAGATCCTGACTCGAACGCAGCTTCGGCTATAGGCCTAGGTATTTCAATCTTACTCGATCCTACAGAGGTAGCAGAGAGACTACTGAGCCGTAGCTTAAGCCTTCTAAGCAGCATCGGACGAGGCCCGCATCGCGATTACACAATGAATCTGATCGCGTTGGCTAGCGAGACAAATCTGCACCCGTCGCTTCGAGAGGCCCTAGCGTATTGCATCAACCCGACAAATGGATACGAAGAACGCGTCGAACGAGGGCAACTGATTGAGGAGTTCTTCGACCGTTGGCTAAGCCATGTTTCGCAATTGAATAGTCGGGGCGAGGAAAATACCTTAAGCGAAGCCGTACGGCAGCGGTTGCGCTTTTTCTATAGGAGGCCGGGAAGTAGAGCTGCCCTGCCCGGAACGCCTAGAAACGGCAAGCCTAGGCGAACACGCGAAATGGCTTTGATACGACGCTCGTTGAAGACGGTAAATCTGGAGGCTGGGATTTACACACGCATGATCTTGGCATCCGACGTAATGCGAGAAAGTATTGTCCCGACATTTGTCAAGGAAATGAACCTAACACCGCCAGGCCATTGGGAGGAGACTTTAAGGGCTACGCTAAGTGCGCTAGTTCCGCAGGCTATCGGTCGGTATTTCGACTACATCGAATGGCAAGCCCTCACAGCGCGCTTATCCGAAAATCTTGCGACAAAAGATGATTTTAACTGGGCTTGCTGGCTGGTGCTGGTGGACGTATGGGTCCGAGCAAACCGCACTGCGCCGACTGATGCTCCTACCGGACTGGAAGAGCTTGTCAGCGTCACCAAAGAATGCCGCCACGAACCTCTCCAGTTTGTCTTAGCATTTAGGGATATGTATCTTGGTAGCGAGGAAGCGCTTAGTAGGGCCGTGGAGCTTTGTGAAACAAAGGGCTCTTCTACGTATAGAATGCTAGTATCTGCCGGTTGGCCAGACTGGATTACGGACGAAACCTCGCAACTCGAAGCAGGAGTGGTTCAACCTCGGAAGAAGGCAATCCGATCTGGAGGGTCCAGGCATCGAAATCAATTATCGTAAGACTTTGATACAGAGTTAGTTGGTTGGCCTTTTCAACCTATATGGCTGGCTCGTGCAACTTCAGTAATGCAGGAGTAAAGTCAGATCGCCTCCTGTTGGAGGCATGTAAGGTGCAGCCATTGCCGAACTTCAACGCCATGAGGCTGCTCGCCCCGGATATCGCTCGTAATAAGCTGGCACATGGAAGTCGGGCATCTCGTCTCACTTCCTGCTTGTAGAGGTTTTCTAGGTCGTGACTTTCACTACCTCGTAGGTGCCCTAGCGCTTCTCTTTCTGTAAGCATCCGGTGATTGCCGCACCTGGCGCTGATGGTGTGTAGGTTCAGCGGTCTGACTGAAGTGCCGCGACGGCTCTTGCCGCCTTATCGCAGCGCTCTCTAAGTTCTGGGTATGAGAGCCCCATGTGCTCGTTCGCGATCTTGAAGAGATACTGCGCGATGGCATCAACTGAGGCGGTTTGGTTGGCCAGCATGCCAAAGACGGTATCGGCATAGGCATCATATTCGTCTTGCGCTTCAGGAATGTCCGACACCCCGATGGGGTCCCACTCGGTGAGCAATATTTTCCGAATGATAGCTCGGTTGGCTTTGCGATCCATCGTTGATCCTATGCCGCAACGGCTGCTGTTTGCGTCGGTTTCCAGTTCCACGGCAGCAATTTTTCCAGCCTGCTGATCGGCGTGTCGGCAATGTTGGCGAGAACGTCGGCGAGCCAAGCCTGTGGGTCGATGTCATTGAGCTTGGCGGTCATGATCAGCGTGGCCATGAAGGCGGCACGATCAGCACCACGATCCGATCCGGCGAAGAGCCATGACTTTCTTCCGAGAGCAAAGCCTCTGAGCGCGCGTTCGGCGGCATTATTCGTCAGGCAAATCCGGCCGTCTTCGAGGAAGGCCGTGAAGCCGTTCCAGCGCTTCAACATGTAGTCGATCGGCTCAGAGACAGGAGAACTGCGCGACAGCCTTGCCCGCTCGGTTTGGAGCCAGTCGTGCAGTTCGTCGACGAGCGGCTGGCTGTCTTTGCGGCGGCGCTCCAGGCGCTGCTCGGGGCTAAGACCGTTGATCTCCCGTTCGATATCGAACAGGGCATCGATCCGTTTGACGGCCTCCAATGCCATCGGTGAGATCGGTGCGGCTTTGCTGCCCCGTTTGGCGTTCGTGGCAATGTCGGCCAGCACGAAGAACTTGCGGCGCGAATGTGCCCAGCAGAGTGCTTGGCGCAGAGGCGCGGGATCGCGATCTGCTTTGAACAGCGGGTTATAGCCGCCATAGGCATCCGCCTGCAGAATGCCGGTGAAGGTCTTCAGATGTCGCTCTGGATGCTCCTGCCGCCGATCCCGAGAGGAATAGTAGAGGGCGGCAGGCGGTGACTGTCCGCCGAACGGCCGATCGTCCCGAACGTAGGTCCAGATGCGGCCGGTATCGGTCTTTCCCTTCGCCAGGATCGGCACGGTCGTGTCGTCGCCATGCAGCCGCTCGGCCGCCAGGACATGGGCCTCGATCAACGAATGGATTGGCTTCAGGGCTGCGGCACACGCGCCGACCTGATCGGCAAGCGTCGACAGGCTGAGATCGATCCCCTCTCGGGCATAGCGCTCGCTCTGGCGATTGAGCGGCTGATGCTGGGCGTACTTCTCGAACAGGATCATCGCCAGAAGGTTCGGGCCGGCAAAGCCGCGGGGTGTCACATGGAAGGGTGCTGGCGGTTGCGTGATCTTCTCGCACTCGCGGCAGGTGAACTTCTCCCGCACAGTCTGGATAACCTTCCACTGACGCGGGATGACCTCCAGGGTCTCGGTGATATCCTCGCCGAGCTTCGACAGCTTGGCCGATCCACAGCATGGGCAACTGGATGGGGCGGCAATAACGACGCGCTCGCGCGGCAGGTGTTCAAGAAAGGGCTTGCGTGACGGACGCTTGCGCTCGAAGGCCCTGACGGTCGAGCTTTTGGCAACCATCTCTGCCGCGAGTTCGTCTTCGCCGGCATCAGCTTCGAGTTCTTCGAGTTGCAGTTCCATCTGTTCGAGAAGCCGCGTCTTGCGCTCAGAGCTGCTGCCGTAAAGCTCTCGGCGGACCTTCTCGATCTCCAGCTTCAGCCGCGCGATCAGCGCCTCGGAATGTGACACGAGCGCTTTTGCGCTGGCAGCTTCCGCCTTGGCTGTCGCCGCTTCCACCTCGGCAGCAACACGCAGCGCTCGCTCTTCCGCCAGCAGTGCGAGCGCACTGGCAAGGTCATCTGGAAGCTGGTCGACAGGGCTGTTCATGGCGAGATGGAATCATATTCGCCCCCGCTATTCCAGTGTTTTTGCTCATCCAACCGAGGTTGGTCGCCAGGTCTTTTGCGGCATCCGCCAGTCGATACCTTCCAGCAAATAACCGAGCTGCCCAGGCGTGATCACGACCGTCCCATCGGCCGCCGACGGCC
>NZ_JACIFS010000008.1:0-316282 GCF_014197475.1 Rhizobium sp. BK212 | reverse complement strand
ATCGGATGCTTGGTCATAGGACTACTCCTAGTGTTTGCACTAGGACTTCCGATGTTCGCATCAACCTCGCAAGACGGCCCTCACCGTGGGCTTACGTTAAAAGTGCAGCTTCGCCTTCAGGGATCGGCCGAACTCTATGGACCGGCAAGCCAACGCGCGGCCGAGGCCTGGAGCCTGCTGCCGCCATCGACACGCAGCACCTATATGGGCGGGCCGCCGGGCGACGACATCGAGGAGTGGCCTGCGAGCGAGGGTACGGTCGCAGACGCCGACGGACGGGCCTTCTTCGGCGTGCTGATATTCCGGGCCGAGACGCTCGACTGGTTCCAGCTGCGCCATGCCGACAACCGGCGCGCGGTCTTTGCCTATGACAATCTCGGCGCCCTCACCTCCTCGCGCTGGGTCCACCCCTGACCCGATCGGATTTCCATCCGGCAAGCCGGGCGATCAGGCAGGGACGTAGGTCAAGCGGATCACATTCTCGTCGATCCGATCATGGGCCACAAGGCGAAGCGGCGGCCGCGGTGCGGCGAAATAGGGCGTGCCGTGACCAAGCACGACGGGGTGCAGGTAGATCTGATACTCATCGATCAAGCCGAGTTCGGTCAGGCTTCGCGCCAGGTTCGGGCCGGCAACTTCGATCTCCCCGTCGCGCTCGGCCTTCAACTTGCGGATCGCGGTCTCGAGATCACCCGTAACAAGCGTGGCGTTGGGGCCGACAGGCGTCAGCGAGCGTGAGACCACCCATTTGGGCTGCTTCCGCCACGCTTGCGCGAAGGCTTGTTCGTCTGCACCCCATTCAGGCTGATCGTCGTCCCAGTAACGCATGATCTCATACATCCGGCGGCCGTAGACACTGCCCGCCAGCCGTTCGGTCCCCTCGATGAAGTGGCGAAAGAGCGTCGGGCTTGGCCCAAATTCCGTATGATCGACGTAGCCGTCCAGCGACTGGTTCATTCCGAACACGAGCTTAGCCATGCCACTTCCTTTCCTTAAAGGGCACATCCGCGCATGCGGTAAAATAGCTCGACTGATTTCAAATTGCAATTGGTTTGCGATCCGCACGAACGGTCGCCTCGCTCTCAGGGCGGGTGCGCGAAGGGTCGGGAGCGGCCGAAGCATCACGGCGGGTTTGCAGTTGTGCCTTACGACGAAGGAGCGGCGACGTTGACGCAATGACGCGCGTGTTGCTGAGCATTGGCCCGCTTGGAAATTGCTCGTGAGAACCCCGCGATCAAGTTGGCGGCTGAACCCAAATTGCGCGAAGCACTCGCGGGCCTTGGCCACCCGGCTAGCGCAACACCGATCGCCTCGATATGGATCGTAACAGCGAGAGCCTAAAACCTTTCTGAGTCAGTCGGACTATGCCCGTGACTGCTTCGAGCCGTCGTCAATTTTGCGGGGCAGTTAAAACCACGCGCCCCCGGCGGGGTCGAAAGACCAACACTTGCCGACCAGGCGACGTACCTCAGGCTGCACAAAACCGATGAGATTTGTGATCAAGCCAGGATCGGCTTTCATCTCCCATGACAGTTCGATACGCTGATTGCAGAGTGCAATTTCGCTGCTGTCCTTATGAGGGAAAAATTCCGCAATCTCTTGGGATTCAATCAGCACGTCGCTCTCGCTGGCCAATTGAACGTCCAGTTCAACCGGTGCACCGAATTTCAAGTGGTCCGGAGCGACCTGCCTAAGGGGTTCACGGTACTGGGCAAGCGCGGCTTGTAGCGCAGTCAAATCGTCAAAGCCGTCACGGAAAAGGATTAGCAAAGAGAGAAGTTGCATTCATGAACCTCGGTACAGAATTCGAAAATTCCAATAACGATAACGGTCTGTTTGCAGGCCGGTCAGCCGCCCTGCCGTCGAAGCCGTAAGTGAATCACGGTTTACAACGCGCCCTGAGGCGAATGGTATCGACCAACTGGCCCTCCCGTTCGATGCCCATAGACACCAACCATCATAATCGATGCCACCATAGTGGTGTTATCATCGATGTGATCATGCTCCGCCTGACCTTTCGATGCTTTAGGGACGGCCCGCCACCAGGGTCTCTCACGCAGAGATTTCTACGCCCGATTTCTGGGCCGGTTCGCTCGCTCTGGAAAGAATGAGTTACAGAGGCGCAGCATAATCCGAATCCTGTTTGGCGTACTCTGCAATTCATTATCAATGCCATCCCGATGTTTTTGGACTCGCCTATCGGCGTCCTCCGGAGACTTTCCAATCTCAACAAGGTCATTCTTTCCTTTTTGGTACAGAAAGTCCGCCTCTAGGGTGTGAAGGGCTTCGGCGACCGTATCACCTGTTTTCCCGTAGGTTTCGGCCAGCTTCATATGGACGGCCGTACAATAGAAGAATTGATATTTGGGAAAACGACGCTTGTGTTCTTGCGCGGTCGAAACGGTTGGCAAGATAATCAGAAATACTGCAATCAACCGAAATTTCATGTCGACTCTCGACGGACACCGGATGCGATCGATATCACATACTCAGCGCCCCGTGCCCGAACTTGTCGGTTGAACCTTAACTTTCGGTTGCGGCTGATGACCGCTTCGGGGCCGATAGGCCCCGCGATCATCAATGACTGCGTGGCTGTGCTCTTGCGAGAGCTTCGTCCCGGCCGGAATGCGCCAATTGCGGACATTGCCGGCATTTCAAAACCGTCTATTCTGCGACGTTGCAAAAGTCAGGAAAACAACTGTCGCTTTAATCGGGAATTTCGCGACAAAAGAGAACCTCACTATGGAATCGATTATCGCGATTGGGACCATAAAAGATGTTGAGCCGTGGGCGGAACTTCGCGTTGCGCTGTGGCCGCATCACTCGCTCGAATATCATCGCGCTGAGTTGGGCCTGGCGTTTCTTTCAGAAAGTGGAGACGCCGTCGCGTTCATCGCTCGAAATGCTGCGAATGAAGCTGTCGGGTTTGCTGAGGCCACTTTGCGACATGATTATGTGAATGGATGCAGCAGCTCGCCCGTTCTATTCCTCGAAGGGATTTATATCAGGCCCGTTGACAGGCGAAAGGGTATCGCACGGCTGCTTTGCGATGCCGTTGCCGATTGGGGTAAGTCGCTTGGGTGTGTTGAGTTTGGCTCTGACGCGCCCATAGAGAATTCCGCCAGCCATGCGCTCCATACCGCTTTAGGATTTGAGGAGACCCAGCGCGTCGTGTTCTTCCGAAAGCCACTATAGGCCGAGTTGCCCTTCCGCGAGATGGTTCGCCGCACAAATCCTGACTTATGCGATACTCCGGTCTTTCCCGCGTTCAAGGATGCTCGCCGCAAAACTCTAAAAGTTGGAGTTTCGCGGCGGATTTTTGCGACGGCCCATGACCGCTTCGGGCCGGAAGCAGCCGACGCGTCGCGCTGGTTGCGGTCGTCTGCGCGCGGAACGTTGGTCAAACAAAAGCTCCGGCCCCATCAGCGTCGGCCGATCAACGGCCGGCGAAACGGCGTCTCGCGGCGTCGGTGACGGGTGTATAGAGGGCGACGCGTGTGCCTTCGGGATCGGAAATCTGCATCGTCCGGTTGCCCCATGGCAAATCCTTGGGTGCATGCACGACCGTGACCTGGTCCTTGAGCCGCGCGAATTCCGCATCGACGTCCGAGACCATGAACTCGAGAATGGCCGTCCTGTTGGCGCCGGGCTCCGCACTGCCCTCGCTGAACAAGGCCACGGTTTGCGCGCTGCCGATTGCGAGGCTCGCGCCGGGAGTGACGATCTCGGCGAAGACGGGTGCAAGCCAGTCGGCGCGGCAGCCCGTCACCAGCTCATAAAAAGCCACCATGCCTGTGATATCCGCGGCAATGAGGCGGGTGGATGCGAACTTCATGATCTTCTCCTTGGCTGTGCGGCCGTCTCTTTCCTTGCTTTTGTGCCATAGCCGTGCTGACAGCGTTGTGGCAGCAGGAGTCATCAGGCATGCGAAAAGCGGATCGGCTTTTTCAGATCATCCAGATTCTTCGACGGTCGAGCCGCCCGGTGACCTCGTCCGAGCTTGCGGGGGAACTCGAGGTCGCGCGGCGAACCGTCTACCGCGATATCGCACACCTGATGGCCCAGCGTGTTCCGATCGAGGGCGAAGCGGGGTTCGGCTACGTCCTCGATCGCAGATATGACATGCCGCCGCTGATGCTGACGCCCGATGAGATCGAGGCCGTCGTGCTCGGCGTTCAAATGGTGGCAAGGTTGAATGACGCGGCCATGCGGAATGCCGCCGGCGATGTGATGGCGAAGATCACATCGGTCATGCCGCAGGATCTTCTTCCCTATATTGCCCAACCCGCCGTCGGCATCAAACCGGATGATGTCGTCGGCGGCGATGCGACACGCGATACGCGTCCGCTGAGGTTGGCGATCAGGGAGGGCCGCAAGCTCGAACTCGACTATCGCGCGGCGGATGGAACGATCACCCGCCGCATCGTCTGGCCCGTGCTTCTCGGCTATGACGACGCGCACAGCCTGTTGATCGCGTGGTGCCAATTGAAACAAGCCTTCCGCCATTTCCGCACCGAACGGATTCTCAAAGTCGAGCTTCTCGATGAATCCATCGGCATGTCCCGGAGCAAGCTGAGGCAGCAATGGCAGCAGTGGCGCGATGCCGAAATGCGGAAATCCCGTGGGGCGCAGTGATCGTTGCGCGTATCTATGACCTTTTCCCAGTCCCCCAATTGTGTCGTTTGCGCATCACTTTCCGTAAGGTTGTAAAAACCCGCTTGGCAACGGCAATCTCATTCGCTACAAAATGGTCACCGTTTCAGATCGAACACAAGGGAGGCGTTGCATGACACTAGCAATCATCGAAGTCTTCCCGTGCGGAATGTCCCGACAGTAGGTCATTTCCATTCGCGGCCCGCCTTAAGCGCGCGCCATGCGGTTTCACTTCCCTCACAGCCCAATTTGATCTGACGGGATCAGTTTGTCTCCCGTTTGGGCTGTGCCATCCAACTCTCTATTTTGAGGACCGGCCGCCGAAACGGGGCCGAGCGATTAAAATGACTCGCAAGAAGCTCGATTTCCGCGCCGATGCTTATCGCCATGTGCTCGGCTTTGTTTTTCATCATTGGCGCCATCGGCCTGTCCTGGTCGGCGCGATCATCGTGCTGGTGATTGCAAGCACGCTGGCCGAAGTCATGGTGCCGGTTTTCTCCGGCCGGATCGTCGATGCCATTGCCGGCGGCAATGCGGCGGATGGTGCGCTCAGCGCCTTCGTCATCGTCGTGGCGCTCGGCCTGACCAGCGTGGCGCTGCGCTGGTTCATCTTCAACGGCATCATCCGGCTGACGCTGCGCACCATGGCGGATGTGGTCAATGACGGCTTCCACAAGGTGCAGCGGTTCTCCACCGACTGGCACGCCAACAGCTTTGCCGGTTCGACGGTGCGCAAGATCACCCGCGGCATGTGGGCGCTCGACGCGCTCAACGACCTGCTGCTGGTCGCCCTGCTGCCGTCCATCGTCATGCTGGTCGGCGCCAGCATCGTGCTCGGCAGCTATTGGCCGGTGATGGGCCTGATCGTCGCTTTCGGGTCCCTCGTCTATATCGGCGTGACCGTGGCGCTTTCCATGGGTTTCGTGTCGCCGGCGGCAAGGCTTGCCAATGCCTGGGACACCAAGCTCGGCGGTGCGCTGGCCGATGCCATCAGCTGCAATGCGGTGGTCAAGGCCTTCGGCGCCGAGAGCCGCGAAGAGCGGCGGCTGAGCCATGTGCTCGCCAGATGGGACAGCCGCACGCGGCGGACATGGAAGCGCGGCACATTGAGCGGCACGATCCAGGGCTTCATGATGGTTTCCATGCAGGCCGGCATTTTGGGAACGGGCCTGGTGATGTGGCAAAAGGGGCTGGCGACACCAGGCGACATCACCTTCGTGCTGGCGATGTTCTTCGTTCTGCAAGGCTATCTGCGCAATGTCGGCCAGGACATCCGCAACCTGCAGCGTGCCGTCAACGATATGGAAGAGCTGGTGCTGCTCGACAAGATGCCGCTCGGCATCGAGGACAGGCCGAACGCCACGCCGATCAGGATTGGCGAGGGCGAGATCGTCTTCGATCGCGTCACCTTCCAGTATGGCGCGCATCCCACTCCGCTTTATGAGGACTTTTCGGTCACCATCAAGCCGGGTGAGCGCGTGGGTCTGGTGGGGCATTCGGGCTCGGGCAAGACGACCTTCGTCAAGCTCATCCAGCGCCTCTTCGACGTGAAGTCGGGTGCGATCCGCATCGACGGGCAGGATATAGCAGGGGTCAGGCAATCCAGCCTGCGCGGCCAGATCGCCATCGTGCAGCAGGAGCCCATCCTGTTCCACCGCACGCTGGCGGAAAACATCGCCTATTCCAGGCCGAACGCCTCGCGGCGCGAGATCGAGCAGGCGGCGAAACAGGCGAGCGCCCACGACTTCATCATGGATCTGCCCAAGGGCTATGAGACGATGGTGGGGGAACGCGGCGTCAAACTGTCTGGCGGCGAGCGGCAGCGTGTCGCCATTGCCCGGGCCTTCCTGGCCGATGCACCGGTGCTGATCCTGGACGAGGCGACCTCGAGCCTCGACAGCGAGAGCGAAGTGCAGATCCAGCAGGCGATGGAACGGCTGATGCACGGCCGCACCACGCTTGTCATCGCCCATCGGCTGTCGACGGTCAGGGCGCTGGACCGGCTGCTGGTCTTCGACAAGGGCAAGATTGTCGAAGAAGGCGACCATCAGGCGCTGATCCGGCTCAAGGACGGCATCTATCGCCGGCTGTTCGAGCGGCAGGCGCTGGAACTGACCAAGGGCCTGGTGGCCTGAACCGAAACGCCAGGGCGATGCTCTGGCGTTTCCTTTCTGCATTGATGTCGGCGTGCGCCATCACTGCGCACGCGGGCATTGGACGATCAGCGAAAACCGCCGCTGGCGGCCAAGCGCTCGCCGGTCAGCCAGCGGGCATCGTCGGAAGCGAGGAAGACCGCGACGCCGGCGATATCGTCCGGCTGGCCGGTGCGGCCGAGCGGCGTCTGGGCCACCAAGGTCTGCTCGAAATCCGAGCCGATGACGCCGGCGGTGTGCGTACCTTCGGTCTCCACGATCCCGGGCAGGATGGCGTTGACCCGGATCTTGCGCGGTCCGAGTTCCTTGGCAAGCACGCTGTTGATGCCCTCCACGGCGCCCTTCGTGCCCGTGTAGACCGAAGAGGCCGGCGGCGCCAGGCTGGTGACCACCGACGAGATGTTGATGATGCTGCCGCCCTCGCCGAGATGCTTGGCCGCTGCCTGGGAGGTCAGCAGAACGCCGAGAACATTCACGTCGAAGATGCGCCGATACTGCTCCTCGGTCACCTCTTCGATCGGCGCGAATTCATAGACGCCGGAGTTGTTGACCAGCACGTCGAGCTTGCCGAACTGCTTGACCGCAGCATCGACCAGTCCCTGTGCCTGTTCGGCTTTCGAAACATCGCCCTGGACCGCGATGGCCTTGCCGCCGGCCGCGTGGATCGCCTCAACCACGGCGTCCGCTCCGGCCTTGCTCGAAGCGTAATTCACCACCACCTGTGCACCCTCTGCCGCAAAAGCCTTGGCAATCGCAGCGCCGATCCCTTTGGAGGCGCCGGTGACCACGGCAACCTTTCCCGTGAGCTTAGCCATATCGAATTCCTTTTGACTCGGACGGCCGTCGGGAGTGGCGGCCTTGTTCCGTAGTTCAGAAATTCGGAACTATTGATCTTGATGTCAAGTGCGGCTATATAAAATTTATGCGACCGCTCTTTCACCCAGCATTAGAGGACATCCGGCCCGAAGCGATTCTCTATGCGCTTGCCGATCCGGAGCGCGCCGCAATTTTCGCGCAGCTTGCCGGTGCTGCCTGCGGCAGGACGTGTTCTGCCCTCGCGGAGTTCGGGGAGCGCGTCATCCCGAAGTCGTCGCTGTCGAATCATTTCAAGGTATTGCGGGAGTCGGGGCTGATCGTCAGCGAGCGCCAGGGTGTGGAGATGCTCAATCAAACCCGCTGCGCGGAGCTCGACGAACGCTTCCCGGGCCTGATCAAGGCCATTCTGACCGCTTACGGCCAGTTTCCCGGGCAGTTGAAGGGGCGAACGCCCCCTCAATAGTCGGCATTGCCGCCCGGTCAGAGGACCGAGACGTTCTCAGCCTTGGACTTGCCGGTCTTGCGGTCCTGTCCGACCTCGAAGCTGACCTTATCGCCTTCGCGGAGCGAACCGCCGCGTTGCAGGGCAGAGACGTGAACAAACACATCCTGTCCGCCGCCCTCAGGCGTGATGAAGCCGAAGCCCTTGTCGTCGTTGAAGAATTTAACCGTACCCGTTGGCATAAGAGCCTCCTGTTTCGTTCGTCCGGATTGCGAAGCGGACGCTACAGCGCCAGCGCTCGACTATCAATGGCGAGCATGCAGATCACTGCTATCTGGGCTTCAATTGTGCCCATGATTGTGATCGAGAGAGAGCGTCAAAGGACGCAGGCGCTCTAAGCCTTGCCCAGATGCTTGGGCCAGAATTGCTGATGGACGTCGGCGGCTTCGTCTTCGAGGTTCGTCGGGCCAACCACGGTGACGGTGCGCGCGCCGGTTTGCAGCACCGCCCGGCTCGGCACGTTCAAGCCGATCCCGGCGATCTCGCCAAGCCGCGTTTCCGAGCAGGCAAACACCATGCGCCCGATGCCCGACCAGTAAATCGCCCCGGAGCACATCGCGCAGGGCTCCGTGCTGGTGTAGAGCGTGCAGTCCCCGAGAAACGCCGTGTCGTAGTGCTGTGCGGCCAGTTTAACCAGGTTCATCTCGGCATGGTTCGTCATATCGTGGCCGGTGAAAACGCTGTTTTCGGCGCGCAGGATGACTTCGCCGTCCTTCACCAGCACCGAGCCAAATGGTTCGTTGCCGCGTTCCATCGCGGATTTCGAGAGCGCGATCGCCTCGCGTAAATACGGCTCGTGGTTTTCCATCAGGGTCCCCCCGCTAGAGCGAGATGAGTTTGTCTTGAATCGGTGGGATTTCCAAGGGCTGCAAATCCGATTCAAGTCGGCGATCTCTAGCCACAACCGCCAACTCTCATCTCGTCGCTGCGGCGCTTATGCCGACATGTCCTCGTTCCAGCGGCGTTGCATCTCCTCGGGCGTGACCTGCTCGATGGTTTGCGACAACATCCAGCGATGACCGAAGGGATCAAGCACCTGCGCCACCCGCTCGCCAAAACTCTGGTCGTTCGCCGGGCGCAACATCGTCGCCCCGGCCGACAGCGCCTGCGCCAGTGCGGCGTCGGTCGACGCCGTGTCCATGTGGAAGGTTACCGGCGAGCCTCCGACGGTATCGGGAGACAGGGCGCCGAAGTCCGGATATTCGTCCGCCAACATCATCAGCGTCTCTCCGAAACGCAGCTCGGCATGGCCGATCCGCCCATCCGAGGGATCGGTCATGCGGAAGACTTCCGTGGCGCCGAAAGCCTCCTTGTAGAAGTCGATGGCCCGTGCCGCATCGTTGACGATGAAGTAGGCGCTCACTTTTCGGGCAAAACTCGGCATGGATGATCCTCCTTGACTGGTTTCTTTAATAACGTTACGTATCGTAATGATATGAGTCAAGACCGTAGTGCAACACCTAGGAAAAGAGGGCGGCCGCCAAGCGCAGCCGCGCAGAGGCGCGCCCTGGAGGCCGCCCATGAAATCCTGATGGCCGAAGGTTTCGGCCGCATGACGATCGAAGCGGTGGCGGCGCGGTCCGGTGTCGGCAAGCCGACGATCTATCGCTCCTGGGCCAACGCGCAGGAACTGGCGATGGCCGCTCTTCTGGTCAACCGGCTCCCGGAAACGGAGGTTGGCGGGGCCACGGCGCAGGCGGCTCTCGGCGCGCAGATGAGCGGACTGGTGACGGCCTTTGCGAGCACGCGCGGGCGGCAGATCACCATGGCGCTTGCGGCCGCCGACCCGGAAAGCGAATTCACCAAGGCCTTCCGCAATCGGGTGATCCTGTCGAGCCGCAACGCCGGTCGCGTCATCCTGGAGCAGGCTCTGGCTCGGGGAGAGATCGTGGCGCCGCCTGATATGGAGGCGCTGCTCGACATGATCTACGGACCGGTCTTCTTCCGGCTGCTGGTCGGCCATCGCCCGGTCTCGCCGGAGTTCGGCGATGCGATCGTCAAGACCGCGTTGCGGGCCGTTGCTCCGTCGGGCGCATGAATCCTCAGGTCGCCATCGGCGGCGCCGGCATCCCGCCGGCCCGCTGACCGCCGCTGCGCAGGCGGCCGGTCAAACGAGCTAGCCGCGATCGTCATCCGGCTCGCCGAGGTGGCGCTGGACCCACTTGATCTCTTCCGAGGCGGTGCGCCCGAAATGCCGTTTGAAGTCGCGGCTGAACTGCGCCGGGCTGGCGTAGCCGACCGAAGCCGCGACCTCGGCGATCGTTCTCGTCCGGCGCGCGATCATCAATCTTGCTTCGTGAAGCCGCATCGCTTTGACATATTGCATTGGGCTGTTGCCGGTCAGATCCTTGAAGTGGACATGGTAGGAGGGAACGCTCATGCCCACCTCTCTTGCCAGATCGGCGACGGCAATCTCCAGGCCATAGTTTTCCCGCAACCAGGCCAGGCTCCGGATGATCTTTCCGGATCTGCCTTTCTGCTGGAGGGCGGCGATCATCGCGCCGCCTTGCGGACCGACCAGGACCCGGTAGTGCAGTTCGCGCAGAAGGCCGGCGCCAAGCACGGCAATCTCAACGCTGCTGCGTAGCGCCGTCAGCAGGCGCAGCAGGACATCCTCGATATCGCCATCCATCCTGCTCGACACCAGGCTTCTCGGCTCGTCGCCCGGCAGTTCGGCATGCTGTTCCACCTGCAGCGCGATCTCGGCGGCCATCTGCATATCGAACTCGACATAGACCGCCAGCAATGGCCGCTCGGGACTGGCCGTCGACGTCATCCGAAACGGGACAGGCAGCGACACCGCCAGATAATGCTCCTCGTCATAGAGGAAGACTTCGCCTTCGAGCATGCCCTGCTTGCTGCCCTGCAAGACGAAAACCGCGCCGGGCTTATAGAGGACCGGGATGTCGTGGAGCACGGCTTCGGTGCGTAAGATGCGGACGGAATTGAGCGCGGTCTGATTGTATCCGTGACGCGGCGCGAGGCCTCCGGCCAACGCGACGATCTCTCGCCGCTTCGATCGGTCGCGATCGCCTGACATAGGATTTGGCAACATAATTAGAGAATCCGCAATCGAAGCACCGGGTTCTTCATACTATTTGTCAAATCCCACTCTCAATCAAGGAATGTTTGCCGATGTCACGAAAGACCTTTTTCATCACCGGATCGAATTCCGGCTTCGGGCTGGCCATCGCGTCTGCGGCAGTCCAGGCCGGCCACACGGTGATCGGCACCATGCGCTCGCAAGCCTCGCGCACAGCGCTCGCCAAAACCCTGCCTGGCCTGCGACCGGTCCTCTGCGACGTCACCGCGTTCGACCGTATCGATGATGTCGTACGGCAGGCGGAGGAGGAGCATGGGCCCGTCGACGTGCTGATCAACAATGCCGGCTACGGCCATGAGGGCGTGCTCGAGGAGTCGCCGATCGAAGAGATGCGGCGGCAGTTCGACGTGAACGTGTTCGGCGCCGTCGCCGTTGCCAAGGCATTTCTGCCACGGTTTCGCGTGCGACGCCGCGGGTTCATCGTCAACGTCACCTCGATGGGCGGCATGATCACCATGCCCGGCATCGCCTATTATTGCGGCAGCAAATTTGCGCTTCAAGGCTTATCGGAGGTGATGCGTGCGGAAATGGCTCCGTTCGGTGTCCATGTGACGACCCTTTGCCCTGGCTCCTTCCGGACGGATTGGGCCGGACGATCGATGGTGCGCACAGCGCGGTCCATCGCCGACTATGACGCCCTTTTCGATCCGATACGCCAGGCGCGACAGGCCGTCAGCGGCAAGCAACTCGGCGACCCCGCCAAACTGGCGGCGGCGGTGCTGGAGCTGGTCGAATCCGATAATCCGCCGCCGCAGCTTCTGCTCGGCAGCGACGCCCTCAGCCACGTGTCGGACAGGATCGCTCGCCTGCAGCAGGAGATCGAGGCGTGGAAATCCCTCACCGTCTCGACCGACGGCTGACGGCAGAGGCTTTGCTTTCCGCTTCAACGCGGGATCATCAGCCAGCTTCAGTGGATGATTTTCCCGGCCGCCTCCAGCTTCCGCCTGAGCGCCTGTTCCTGTTCGAATGTCTTGTGCGGGAAATGTTCCCAACACCACCAGCGCGTCGGCACGGCCGGGGATGGGCTGTGGCCCCAGCCTCCCCATTCCTTGCAGCGTGTGCCGTCGGCAAGCCGGTGCTCGCAATAATGCTCGACGATCTCATTGGCGCCGGGCGCGCTCGAATGGCCTTCAATGCTCATGGCTGCACCATCCTTGATTTCCCGCTCTTGATGCTCTCATAGATCATTTCCAGCCGCCTCGAGGCGACATAGGCGCTGTCCTCGTATCCGGCCGATGGCCAATCCAATCGATGGCTGCCGTCAGCCGCCACGATCCAGAACCAGCGATTATCGATCCCTCCGCCTGCCTGTGACCGGAATATCCTTCCGATCTGGGTATCGCCGTCAAAAGCGACGTAATCGTCGCCGGCTTTCTCCTTCCAGGCGTGCCGCCATTTGTACTTGATTTCTCGGCCACTGACATGTTCCCACGATTTCCATGTGATTTGTTCTGGCATGCGTCGTCCTGTCCTCTCGCGAGGTATCTCTTTGACCGCATCGTTGATGGATGGCTCCCGCCCGAGCAGGTGAATTCAGATCAGCGTCGGTTCCGGATCGGGGTCGATCGGATCGATGATGTCAGCCGTGTCATTCTTGGGCGAACCCACATTGCGGCCGATCGGCCACATGGTCATCAGCTCCGCCGGGAACGGTTTCATCAGGTCGTTCGGATCAGGCTCCGGCGATAGCCAGCGCTCGTAATCCTCGCGGTGCAGGACGACCGGCATGCGGTCATGGATCTGCGCCATCATCGCATTCGGCTCACAGGTCACGATCGCAAAGTTCCGGATCTCGATGCCGGCAGGATCTTTCCATATCTCCCAGATGCCGGCGAGCGCGAAGGGCGAGCCGTCGGCCATGGCGATCGCATAGGGCTGCTTGTTCTTGCCCGTGCCGAAGATATCCTTCCATTCGAAGAAACCGTTGATCGGCACCAGACATCGCCGCGATCTGTAAGCCGAGCGGAACAGGCCGTTGGTGGCAATGCCCTCGCAGCGCGCATTGATCGGCGGCGGCCGGCCACCCGGCTTCATCCATGCCGGCATCAGCCCCCAGCGCGCCGAGGCGAACACCGGCCCCATGACATCCGGCTCGCGGACCATGTCGCGAATGATGATCGGGTAATCCAGCGTCGGCGCGCCGTTATAGCGCGGAAATCGGTTCCCGAGCGCATCGATCGCGCCGCGCTCTGCGAAGGCGAAATTGCGCACCAGTTCCTCAAGCGATGTCTTGATGTAGACGCGGCCGCACATCCAGAACTCCATTCCGCATATTAGATGTTCTGATTATGTTCTGGGTGTTGGAGGCGAGTCAAGACCGGTCGCTACAACCGACGCCGCCAACGCTTTTCGCCCGTATCAAGGCGAAGTCCGTCAAGCTCCGACCAAGGGGGATGGCAGAAATTCCGCATTTGGCTTGACAGCCTTCCTACTGGAAGGTAGATCAAAGCCATGAGCAACCTTTTGACGACGTCCGACGAGATCCTGGCTTCCGCCCGCGCACTGATCATGACCGGAGGCTATAACGGCTTCAGCTATGCCGATATCGCTGCCGTCGTCGGGATTCGCAAGGCCAGCATCCATCACCATTTTCCGAGCAAAACCGACCTGGTGCGCACGCTTGTCGTGCGATATCGCGAAGATGCCGAAGCGGGTATCGCCGGCCTCGAGCAGCAGGTGCGGGATCCGCTGGCGCTTCTCCAGGCGTATGCCGGCCACTGGGCCCAGTGCATCGAGGACGCCAGCAGGCCTTTTTGCGTCTGCGCCCTGCTGGCGAGCGAACTGCCGGCCTTGCCGCCGGAGGTCGCGGCCGAGGTCAAGGCGTTTTTCCGCTTTGCTTCGACATGGCTGACCTCGGTGATGGAACGAGGCTTGAAGGACGGGAGCTTGAGACTGTCGAGCGAACCGCGCGTCGAGGCTGAGGCCTTCATGGCCTCCGTCCATGGCGCCATGCTGTCAGCCCGGGCTTATGGGGCTCCGGAGATCTTCGCCACCATTCTGGCGCCCACCTTGCAGCGCCTGTCTCCGACCGCCACTCGATAAGATCTCCGGCGACATAAGCCCGGAGCGACTCCTATGACCAGTGAAACTACCAACTAGTAGGACGACAAAATGACCAGAGCTATTCTCCCCGCCAATGATCAAACCACCATCGCATCTGGCGATCGGGAACAGTGGCTGACGCGCTACTATGTCTCGCGCGCAGCCTTTTCCGCAATCTGGGTGGCGGCGGCTTTGACGGTCGGGCGCCAGTCGCCTGCCCTCGCGGCGGGTTTGCTGATCCTCTATCCGGCCTGGGATGCCGCCGCCAACCTGGTCGACGCCGCCCGCAATGGCGGCCTGGCAAACAACCGCAGCCAGGCGGTCAACGTCATCGTCAGCGCGGTGACGACAGCTGCCGTGATCGTCGCGCTGACAATGAGCATGAACTGGGTTCTCGGCGTCTTTGGCCTGTGGGCCATCTTTTCCGGGCTGCTGCAGCTTACAACCGCCATCCGGCGCTGGAAGACCGATGGCGGCCAGTGGGCCATGGTCCTCAGCGGCGGTCAATCCGCGGTGGCGGGCGCCTTCTTCATCGCCCAGGCACGCATGCCGGAACCGCCGTCCATTGCCAATATCGCCGGATATGCCGGCCTCGGCGCCTTCTACTTCCTGGTTTCGGCCGTGTGGCGGAGCGTCACGCAGATGCGGCGGAAGCGGGCCTGAGCCGTCATGCCCGCGGCCGATGGCGGCGAGAGTCGATCCTCGGAACAGGACCGGGATAGACGGAGCGCGGGGTGAACGTCCGTGTCGTTCACACCTGCGCCCCGCCGCTATTCCAGAATGACGACGGCTTCGACCTCGAAGAGCATGGGGTCGATCGCCAGCTTGGGAACGGGGATCAGCGTCTGCGCCGGCAGGGTTTCGCCGAACATGTCCTTGACGTTCCTGGTCAACACCTCAAGCTTGGACATGTCGTGATCGACCACGAAAACCGTGAGCTTGGCGACCTGATCCGGCCTGGCGCCGAGCCCCTCGAGAGCGGTGCGCAGATTTGCGTAAGCCTGCTTCACCTGGACGGCGAAGTCGGGCGATAAGGCTCCCGTCCCGTCCTGGCCGCCCTGCCCGGAGATATAGGCGAGCCTGGCGTCGCGGGGCACGATCACCGCCGTGCTGTAGCCATTCGGCGTCGGGTCGTAGAGGTTTTTCGGATTGACGATCTCAAGCTTGAGATCCTTCGCATTGGCTGTCGTCGCTGTGGGAATTGCCATGGTCATGATGATGAACCCTCCGATAAGCAGATGATTGATTGCGCGTGACATGATTTTTCTTTCGGGATCTGGGGATTGCGAGGAACGACCCTCGCGGCCAGCAGGATTGAATGACTCGTACAATGTACGATTCAATGTCATCGTACGCTGTACGAGTCAATCGGTCAGGATCGACATTCCTGGCATTGTCGGTTTAGATCGGCGTTCTGATCACTAGGGAAAACGGATGGCAGCCAAACGCAGCGGCGCTGAGAGCAAACAGTCTCGACGGACGGTCGCCTCACCCCGGCAGGGGCCGGAGCCGCGCGGCGAAGCGCCCCTCTCGCTGGAACGGATCGTGGCGAGCGCGGTGGAACTGCTGGACAAAGAAGGCCTCGACGGCTTGAAGATGCGCCGGCTCGCCGATCGCCTCGGCGCGGGCGCGATGAGCCTCTATTGGCACGTCGGCAACAAGGAGGCGGTCTTCGATCTGGCGCTCGACGCGGTGCTCGAATATCGCCGGTCGCCTGAGATCGTCGCGCCCCAGGACTGGCGCGGGGAAATCATCCATATGCTCGAAGACTGGCGCGCCGGCATGCTGCGCCATCCCTGGTCGGCATCGCTGTTGCCGCGCCGGGCGCTCGGCCCGAACATCCTCAGCCGCCTGGAACTGCTGGGCAAGACCCTGTCCAAAGCCGGTGTCGCCGACGCGGATTTGAACGTCGCGATATGGTCGCTCTGGAACTATGTGATCGGCGCCACCATCACCCGGGCGAACTTCGAGCTCTCGGACGACGACAGGGCCGCCGCGCAGCAGCGCCTGACGGATCTCAGCCAACACTATCCGACAATCGAACGTTCCCGCCTGCTGCTCGACAATGATTGGGACGGCGCCTTCCGCAAAGGCCTCGATTTCCTGCTCGACGGCCTGGCTCCGAGACAATGAGCATTCGTCATCATCACCGCCGGATCCAGTCGGAGGAAGCGCGCAGGCACCCATCACCGGGTCATGTCGATTGCGGGCCTGCAACGGCAACTCTCGACGCCCTGCGGCGGTAAAGTCGAACTTCGTGCCGGCTTCGCTCAGCTTTGCCAGACCCCAAAGGCCGGCCTCGGGACCGTCCCCGGCACGGCCGTCACAATCAGCCACCGGGAAAGCGCCGGTTTGCAAACCGACATTTCTGCGGCCGCGTAGGAACCGATTGGCTTCCCAAGCGCTACACTAGCGGAGCCCCGCGAGGTTCACACTCCAATTTGACCGAGTGAGCGATGAAAAATGGCAAAGCCGTCGTCCTGGTCGTCGAAGACAGCATGATCATTCGGATGGGTGCCGTCGATCTGGTGCTCTCTGCGGGATACGAAGCGCTGGAGGCGTGTGATGCGGACGAGGCAATTCGCATCCTCGAGTCGCGAGACGATGTCGATCTGGTCTTCACCGATGTTCAGATGCCCGGCACGATGGATGGCATCAAGCTATCTCATTACATCAGGGATCGGTGGCCGCCCGTCAGGTTGATTGTTGCATCCGGCGAAGCCATCCTCGAAGAGAGCAGTCTCCCCACCGGCAGCCGGTTTTTCTCCAAACCCTACGACAACCACGTGATTACCGACGCAATGGCCCATCTGCTGTCGATCGGGAATGATGAGTGGATAAATTAAGTGTTTCCTCCCCCGCAAGCCAGCGTTCGGATGCCGGCTGAATGCAAGGAGCAGCGCTGCGGCGGTTGAGCTTGCTCGGCCTGCGGGCTCAGACTTTCCACAAAGAGGCCCGGACTGGTGCCTCGGCCGGTGACGACAGCAGATTTGCCGGCGAGGACTCCCGGCAACAGCCACACGGCCAGCAAAATCGCAACGAGTTTACGGATGGGACGCTTCACCCTAGTTCTTGATGACATTGATGTTGACGGTAACGTCCTTGATGGTTCCCTCCCCGTAGGACACTCTCACCTTATACATGTCACGTCCAAAATATCCGCTCTTTGAAGTATAGTATTCCGACACGCCGAGAGACTTCCTGGAGTTGCATTTATCGCGAATGCCGTCTCTATAATTGGGAAAAATATTCTCTTTGACGAAATCAACCGAGCCATGCGCCGGGGCTTGCACCAATTTTATCTTGGCAATCGTCGCAACGGTGCAGTTTGCATTCAAATTGTAGGACTGGCCCATTTTTGTCCGCTCCCCACTCAGAGCTCGGCTATGATCCTCAGACATAGCGATACCGTTCTTGATGGTAACGCATCCAGACAGACCTAAAATTATGGAAAGCACAGAAATCGAAATAAGATTTTCTTTGAAAAATCGCACACCCAGCATTTCGTTTTTCATCTCATAGTTTTATTAATATCGCCATTCACCTTATTCAATCAGCAGCTTATTGCAATGGTACGGGCTTACACCGCGCCCGCTCCATGGTCTCCTCGCCACCGAGAAAGACTGCCCCCGGCGACGTCGGAAACAGCCCTCTCGCAAAGCCCTACGGACAGCGCCTATGTTCGACTTTGATCCGCTCTATTCGACGCCTCAGGTCGAGGCTGTCGAACAGTTCATCAGCAAGCACTATCCGCTTGCCGGGCCGATTTCCTGCCGATTGCTTCAACGCGGCTTGAACGATGTGTATCTCGTCGTCGGCGGCAACGGCGAGCATTATGTCTTCCGGCTTTCCCACCGCCGCGCGCGCGGTCCAGCCGACGTCAAGACCGAAACGGCATTTCTGGCGCACCTTTTGCAATCGGGCGTTCCGGTCGCAGCGTCCATTCCGACACGCGAGGGCGCAATGTTCGTTCAGGGATACGCGCCAGAGGGTGCCCGCCAAGGCGTGCTCTTCCGGGCGATCGACGGCCGCAAACCGTCTGCAATGGATGCCGGCGATGCCTCGGCCAACGGCAGGACGCTTGCCCTGATGCACAATGCCGCCGAGACATTTTCGCCGGATGAAGCGCTCTATCGGCTTGACCTCGAACACTTGCTGCATCGCCCACTCGCCCGAATACGCGATAGCGGCATCGTGGAAGACGCCGAGGTCCGCAGCGATCTTGAGAACATCGCCGCGCGAACCGCAAAGGCAATCGAAGCCTTCGCCGATCTGACCTGGACTCATTGCCATGGGGATTGCCACGGCTTCAATGCGCGTATCAACGATGCCGGTGAAGCCATATTTTTCGACTTTGACGACGGCGGTCGGGGATACCTCGCTTACGACCTGTCGGTCTTCCTGTGGGCGCAAGTATCCTTTGGCCGGAAATCGACCGCCATGTGGGACGTATTCCTCGAAGGCTATCGAGCCGTCCGGCCGATCACTCCGGATGACTTCGAAGCCGCCCTTCGCTTTGTGATCGTCCGCCACATCTGGCTGATGGGCGAATATGCAAGCCGGGCGCAGGAATGGGGAAGCGAGACTGTCGGCTGGATTGCGCGGGAAGCGCATTTCCTCAGGACGTGGGAGACCGAGCAATTTGTCGATCGTCTCTTCTGAATTCAGTCACGGCTGGTCGCTACGACGCAATTCGCGGCGCGCGCTATGACACGGAACTGCCGCGCCTCAAGCCGCGCGTGAGCGCGACCCGAGAGCGTGATGAAGGCGGCCGGGCGGGCCGCCTCGGCTTCATCAGGCCGTACGTCTGACCATTCTGGCAACAGCGATCAGGATGCAGGCTCCGATGAAGCCCGCGATCAGATAACCCAGCCAGCCGCCCAGGACGACGCCGAAGAGCGACAGGATAAAGTTGGCGACGATGGCGCCGACAATACCGAGAATGATGTTCATGAGCACGCCCATGTTGCTCTTCATCAGCAATTCGGCGAGCCAGCCGGCAATGCCGCCGATGATGATTGCGGCGATCCAGCCGATACCTGCATTTTCCATAGCAATTCCCCATTGTGAAATACGCCGGCTATCGCGTCTCGCAGGTCGAGCTAAACCGATTGCCAAGCGACAAGACTATAACCTTCGGCGGCGCCAGTTGGTTCCATAAGCCCCCGCCCCCAGCGGTCATGTGCGCCTCGCGATCTGATCCGTCATTTGTCGGCCGCGGGCCAATCGTTGGAAGGTTCCTCTATCACCTCGTCGTCCACGGGATCGAGGTCGCGCTCAAGGGCTGCGCGCAGATTGCCGATCTCCTTGATGATCGCATCGAAGACGTCCTGCTGCCTGGCCCCGGCCTCAACGCAGTCGTCGACGAGATGCGCCAGCTTGGCGCGAAGCCCGACTTTCCAGTTATTTTTGCTCATGACCTTCTCCTCCTCTGTCCGACAGTTCCCACCGCCGTTGATAGCCGGGCGGCGGCTTCCGCCTGGCGTTTCGTTGCACATCGCCGCTGTTCCTGACATCGATCGGCGGCGTCGACGATCGTCATTCATCCCGCTTTCTTGCGGACGCTTCGGCCCGTGGCGCGGCTTGTCGCCGTCGTCCAGAGAAAGGCGGGAAACCATTGGCGCCCGGTGCGCCTGTAGCCGCTCCTCCCCCATCACCTTACCAATCGGTAAGTTGTGGCCAAGCCGTGCTCTCGGCTAAATCTCGCCATCCAGGCATGCCGGGGATCGGGCTGATGCGAATCCTGCTTATCGAGGACGATACGAAGACGTCCGATTATATCGCCAAGGGCTTCTCCGAGGCAGGGCATGTCTGTGACGTGTTCGACGACGGCCGCGACGGGCTGTTTCAGGCGCAGCGCGAGGCCTATGACGTTATCGTCGTCGATCGCATGCTTCCGGGCCTCGACGGGTTGGCGATCGTGCGTTCACTTAGGGCTGCCAAGGTCGGCACACCGGCGCTGTTCCTGACGTCGATCGGCGGCGTCGACGATCGGGTCGAGGGGCTGGAGGCGGGCGGCGACGATTATCTGGTCAAACCCTTCGCCTTCTCCGAGCTTCTGGCGCGCGTCAATGCACTTGGCCGCCGCCCGCCGGTGCAGGAGCAGAGGACGGTGCTGAAGGTTGCCGATCTCGAGCTCGATCTGATCCGCCGGGAGGCCCGCCGCGCCGGGCAGATGATCGAGCTGCAGCCGCGCGAATTCACCCTGCTCGAGGTGCTGATGCGCGGCGAAGGCCGGGTCATCACCAAGACGATGCTGCTGGAACGGGTCTGGGATTTCCACTTCGATCCGAAGACCAGCGTCGTCGAAACCCATATCAGCCGGCTGAGAGCCAAGGTCGACAAGCCATTCGAGGCCCAGCTTCTGCACACCGTCCGCAACACCGGATACAGCCTGCATGCGCCTCGAACAGGATGATTTCAGGCCCATCGGCGTGAAAATCTCAAATCCTGTTCGCAATCTAAAGAGCAAGAGCATGATGTCGTCCGAAAACCGCGCACACTTTTCGGCATCATGCTCCAGCCTGCGCAGGAGCACGCCGTTCCGGCTTGCTGTCACCTTCGGCGTGCTCTTCGTCGTCGCCTTCATCTTGAGCGGCGCGATCATCTATCACATGCTGCGCCTCGGCCTTGCGCGCGATCTCGAACAGTCGCTCGGCGAGATGAATTCGCTGATCGTCTCGACCTACGAGCCCAATGACACCGAAGACCTGGTCAACACGCTGAACAATTATGCGAGCTTCCAATCGACCTCCGACGGGCTCTATTCGCTGACCGATGCAGGCGGGCGCAAACTTGCCGGCAATTTCGCCGCACCCCGCATCCCGAACGGCGTCTATACCGTCACCTCCAGGGATGTCGGGCTGAAGGGGCATGAACGCTATCGGATGCAGGTGTCGACCATCGGCCCCTACAGCCTGGTGGTGGCGGAAAACTTCAACGATGTCGACGAGATGCTGCGGATCGTGCTGGTGAGCTTCGAATGGGCGGCCGCGATCGTCGTGGCGACCGCGATCGGCGGCGGCGTCTTTCTTGCCGTCCGCGCCCAGGCGCGGCTGGACAGGGTCGCCCTCACGATGAACGACGTCTCCCACGGCGCGCTCGACGCCCGCATTGCCATCAGCGGCAACGGCGACGATCTCGATATGGTGGCGCTCCAGATCAACGCGGCGCTGGAGCGGCTGCAGAGACTGGTCGAGAGCATGCGGCAGGTGAGCGCCGATATCGCCCACGACCTGAAGACGCCGCTCAACAGGCTGCGCCTGACGCTGGATGCCGCGGTGGCTGGAAATGACCGGCAGGCGGATGTTTCGGCTCTGCTGGACGAAGCGAGACACGAGAGCGACCGGATCAACGCCACCTTCGAGGCGCTGCTGCGCATTTCCCAGATCGAGGCCGGCGCCCGCAAGGAGCGTTTCCAGGCGACCGACATCGATGCCGTGCTGGCCGTGATTTCCGAAGTCTATGTCGATGTCGCGGAAGATGCGCGCCAGTCCTTGACGATCGCGGAGCGCTGTCCCGCGCTCATTCGGGGCGACCGCGATCTGTTGATGCAGATGATCGCCAACCTGGTGGAAAACGCGATCAACCACTGCCCGGCAGGAACCGACATCACGGTTTCGCTCCGCCGCCAGGGCGGCCACGCCGTCCTCTCGGTCGCCGACAGCGGCCCCGGCATTCCCGCCGGCGAAAGGGACAAGGTCTTCCGGCGTCTCTACCGGCTAGACAAGAGCCGCACGACACCGGGAAGCGGCCTCGGACTCAGCCTCGTCAAGGCCATCGCCGAGCTGCATTCGGCTGATATCACCATGGCGGACAATCATCCCGGCCTCATCGTTTCGGTCAGCTTCCCGCTGATGCCGGGGGAGCGGTTCTAACCGCTCATCCCCGGGGTAGCGGTTCTAGCCGCTCATCCCCGGGGGAGCGGTTCTAGCCGCTCACCCTCCAAGCCGCGAGACGGCGCAAGCGGCGCGCAAACCGGCGCACCTCAGCGGCCGTGCGATAGGGCAGGACGCTCCATGGCCGGCGGCGGCCAAGCCGGTATGCCGAAAGCCCTGCCTGTATCTGGGAACAGGGATCCGCCCTTTGGCTCACCGGCGCCGGCTCAACGAAGCAGGCGCTCAGCCCCTCATCGAACTCCAGATCGAAGGCGAGATCATAGGGCAGGCACATGGGCAGAAGCGCGCCAGCAATCCACCCGGCCGCGTTGCGATTGATCAGATAGGCGCCGGACCCCTTCTCGCGGGTCAGTGCGATGGCAAGCGAGCGCGACGCGGTCAGCGGCTCCACCTTGTGCTTTTTCCCGGAGCTGACGGTGGACAGACGCAGGATGTCCCAGCGCGCCTGGTGCTCGAGGGCGGCATCGAGCAGCTCGGCCAGATCGTCATCGAAATCGAGATCGTCTTCCAGAATGAGCGCGAACTCGGCATTGCTGGCGAGGAAGCGCCTGGCGCATTCGACATGGCTGAGATAGCAGCCGATCTCGAAAGGGTTCGGCCGGCGGCCGTGCCGGCTGAGATAGGCCGCTTCGTCGAAGCCCGGATGCGGCAGGCTTAGGCCCGCGCCATCGACCGCGGCCACGCGCTCGAAGGCAAGGCCGACGCTTGCCAGCAGGCGCTCCATTCGAAATCTGCGCAATGGCGCACGGTCGAGATTGATCAGGTAGGTGTTGACCCGCAGGCTGACCGGATGAATGGCCGGCATAAGGGCGGCAGGTGCGGCGCGCATATTCATGAGAGAGCTACCTCGACTTGGCAATGACGGCGCCAAGCTGCGCTCCAATCCTCACGGGGACCTCGCCCCAGCTATACATTTTCGTAAAGTGGCCGGCAGAGTGCCCAGGCCTGCATTCTTACGGATTGGTATAGTCCCGGCAAAGGACGCGTAAGAATGCCGCGCTACCAGCTCTCTTGCGACACGCAGCGGGCCCTTCCCTTCCCCCGATCAGAATGCAACCAACGCGCCTTCGATGACGATAGCGACCCACTGCGTGCCGCACCGGATGATCCTTGGCTTGAGCACGCCGCTCAGCGCCCTCACCCACCACAGACGGAGACCAACGATGAAACCACGTGCCAGATTGCTGCCCCTGCTTGCCGGAGCTGCCATTCTCGCCTGTTCGGCCGGAACAAGCTTTGCCGCCACCGTGATCAATGTCACGGAAGATGGAGAGGGCGGCGGGGCGATGTCGCTGAAGCTCGACCCGCCAACGGTGAAAGCCGGCCCCGCGACCTTCGCAGTCCACAACGACGCGATGACCGAGCAGCATGAAATGGTCGTCGTTCGCCTGAAATCCCCGGACCTGCCCATCCCGGTCAACGCCACCAAGAATCGCATCGATGAATCGAAGCTGAAAAGCCTGGGCGAGGTTTCCGATCTGAAACCAGGCGCCAGCGGCAAGCTGAACGCCAGGCTGACGCCGGGGACCTACCTGCTCTTCTGCAACATGAAGGGCCACTACGAAGCCGGGATGCAAGCCAGGCTGACGGTTACGCCGTAGGGCGTGCGACTGCCCGCTCGGCGGCGAACAGCTCTCGCCGCCGAGCAGCGAACCGCAGGAAAGGCCAGCGCCGGACGATGAAGGAACCGCTCCCGCCTCATTCGCCGGCATAGCGATTCCCTCTTGGCGCGGCCCGTCCGATTTGCAGGCCTCTGATGGCGGGCGGCCTGCCGCAGACATGACAAAACGCGCTTTTTGCGCTACTACTTGACGCCGGAAATGATTGTCAGCCAGGGGGAGCGCCATGACCTCGTATGACTCTGACAAGGCCGCCAAACTTCATCGCGAATTGCATAGCCACCTTCCGCCGGCACCGGCGTTGCGTCTGAAGGCCCTGGAAACGGTTCTGACCGAAAAGGGCTTTCTCGGTGCCGATGCTGTCGACATGTGGCTCGACAACTATTCAGAGAATGTCGGGCCGATGAACGGCGCCAAGGTGATTGCACATGCCTGGACGGATCAAGCCTTCGCCGATCGGCTGGCGGGGAATGCGATCTCTGCTTTTGCAGAGGTGGTGCCAAGCGTCGAGCCGGACTACAATCTGCGCGCAGTCTTCAACACGCCGGATGTTCACAACCTGATCGTCTGCACCCTGTGCTCTTGCTATCCGCTCGGCATCCTCGGCATGTCGCCTTCCTGGTATAAATCGACCGAGTACAGGGCGCGTGCCGTCCGCAATCCTCGTGGCGTCCTGCAGGAGTTCGGCATCGTGTTGCCGGAATCCGTAGAAATCAGGGTATGGGATTCAACATCCGATCGTCGTTACATGGTCATTCCGCAGCGGCCCGACGGGACAGAAGGCTGGTCGGAAGAGCAGCTTGCCACGCTCGTCACCCGCAACTCGATGATCGGCACGGCCAGGGATCTCGCACCGAGGGCCAGTTGATGGATACTATCCACGATCTCGGCGGCAGACAGGGATTTGGGCCGGTTTTACACCAGTTCGATGATGACCAGCGCATGTTTCCTGAAGAATGGAAAGCACGTGTCTGGGCGATTGCGATGATGTCGATGTCGAAACTCAGCCAGGAAGAAACCGGATGGACGCTCGACTGGTATCGCCACGTTCTGGAACGGTTGCCGCCCGACCTCTATCTCCGCTTCGACTATTTCGAAAAGTGGATGCTGGCAATGATGGTCACGGCGATCGATGAAGGCATTGCAGATGTCCAGGAATTCGTGGACGGGCATGCAAGGTCTGCGACGATGCAGTTGCGCCATATGCCGCCGCAGGCAGAGAGCGCGAAAACCATTGATTCCTTCAAACCCGGCGACAAGGTCCTCGCCAAGCGAGACAGCGGTTCGATGCACACCCGTTTGCCATCCTACGTGCGAGGGCGCCGCGGTATCGTCGAAAGCGTGACAGGGCCGCAGCCTCTGCCGGATCTTTCCGCGACCGGCAGAATTTCCATCGAGCAGACCTACGCGGTTCGCTTCGATATGAAGGAGCTTTGGCCCGAAGCGGCTGACAGCCGCGACGTGCTGCTGATCGACATGTGGGAGAGCTACCTTGACCCGGCCTGAGATTTCCCGTGCTTCTCTTCGATCTCGCGACCGAAATCCCGCCTTCCAGGAGCAATGGCATGCGCAAGTCGTCGCGATTGTCGAACTGCTGCTCGCTTCGGGAAAACTGGACCCGGAGGACTGGTCGCAAACCCTGGGCGCGGAGCTCGAAAAGCGCGCACGCGCTGGCGAGACCGACGACGATGCGACCTATTACGGGGCGTTCAAGGCGGCCCTCGAACTTGTTCTCGATCGTACCGGAATAGCGTCTTATTCGGAAGTGGATCGGCGCGAGAGCGCATGGCGTCAAGCCTATCTCAACACGCCTCATGGCAGGCCGGTGGCGCTCCCAGGCTAATGCACCGAGGCCGAGACCTGAGTTCAAACTTTGCCGACGCAGCGAACTCTGACTATACAGCTCGATCGGGCAAACTCCTGCCCCTCAGGCATCCTCGAACAGTCTCTGAAAAGGGGAAAATCTTGGCCGAGAATGATTATGATGCGTTCGCGGCGGCTTATGACGCCGATAACGAGGTCAATGCCTGGAATGCCTATTACGAGCGGCCGGCTATTCTTGCCCTGGTTGGCGACGTCGCCGGGCTTTCCGTGCTCGATGCCGGATGCGGCGGCGGGGCGCATGCGGCAGCGCTGATCGAACGCGGGGCTGTTGTGACCGGGATCGACGCAAGTGCCGGCATGCTTGATATCGCGCAACGTCGCCTGGAAGGGCGCGCGCGCCTGCTGACCGCTGATCTCAACGAGCCCTTGCCATTCGGGGACAAGGCTTTCGACCTGATCCTTGCCTCGCTCGTCCTGCATTATCTGCCCGACTGGTCGAGGCCCCTTTCGGAATTCAACCGGCTGCTCGCGGCAGGCGGTCGCCTGGTTTTTTCCACGCACCATCCCTTCATGGATCACGCCTCGACCGGCCGCGACAATTATTTCGAGACCTACAGCTTCGATGAGACCTGGCAGCGCGGCGGAAGGGAGATCGCCATGCGCTTCTGGCATCGGCCGCTGCACGCCATGTTCGAGGCGCTGAAGTCGGCCGGATTTCAGATCGACATCGTCAGCGAGCCCCAGCCCGACCCGCAAGCCCGCACGCTTTTTCCGCAGGCCTATCAGAGCCTGACGACCAAGCCGCGGTTCCTGTTCTTCTCGGTGGTGAAAGCGTGACGACGGGTGCTGGTACCGGGGTCTGTTGACTCTCTCGGGCGTGGTGTTCCGAGGTCGCGGAGCTGTTCCTGCCTTTGAAATAGCACCGCCGGACGGCGGCTTGCTTATCGAAGGATAAGGCTGCTTTACCGCCCTTTGCTGCCGTTCGAGGTCGATCCGAGGAATGTGCTATGTGTTAGGATGCGGCCCGAAGGCGGAATGCGACAGGCGCACTGCGAGGGGCGGTGTGATCGCACCCGAATTTGCGCGACCGAGAGCCGACGTTCAAAGGGGAGACGAGGACGATGCCGACACCACAGCAACCCAGTCTGATAGTTCGACAGAAATCCCCACCGAACATCGAGTTTCCGTTTGCGTCGCTCTCCGATTGGCTGATCCCGACCGAGCAGTTCTTCGTGCGAAACCATTTTGCGTCGCCGGACCTCGATGCGCGAGACTGGAGATTGCGCGTCGGCGGGGCGGTGGAGCGGCCGATCGAACTTGACCTCGACAGCATCAAGGCGATGCGGAGCACGACTTTATCAGCCGTCGTCGAGTGTGCAGGGAACGGGCGCGTCTACTATGAGCCGCCGAAGGAGGGGTTGCAGTGGCAGAACGGAGCCGTCGGCAATGCCGCGTGGACAGGTGTTCTTCTACGCGAGATTTTGGAAATGGCGGGCGTTAAGCCAACCGCATGTGAGGTTCTGCTCGCAGGCGCCGACAGCGGCGTCGTCGACACGAACAAGAAAACGGCTTCTCCCGGTCCCATCGCTTTTGCGCGCAGTTTACCGCTTGAGAAGGCCATCGCTGACAGCACGATCCTTGCCTATTCGATGAACGAGGCGCCGTTGACGCGCGATCACGGCTACCCGCTGCGCGCGGTCGTGGGTGGCTGGTTCGGCATGGCTTGGGTCAAGTGGATCACGGATATCACGGTTGTGGAGCAACCGTTCCTTGGCTACTGGCAGGCGCGCGACTATTTCCGCTGGGAGCGCAACCTCGGGGAACCCAGGCTGGTTCCCCTTGCGGAGATGGAGGTCAAAGCGCAGATCGCGCGTCCCGTCCACGGGGCGCAGCTCATCGCCGGCCAGCCGTACCGGATTTTCGGAGCCGCCTGGAGCGGAGAGGCTCCTATCCGGCAGGTGCAGGTCTGCACCGGAGATGGCAGGGGCTGGCGCGAGGGAAGGCTCCTCGAAACAGAACGTCCCTTTGCATGGCGCTTGTGGGAGTACATGTGGACCCCTGAAGAAGTGGGGCGATATACACTGCGATGTCGCGCTGTCGATGGGGCGGGGAGCGTGCAGCCCGAGCTCCAGCGTTCCGACTGCGAGAGCTACGCGGCCAATTGGATCATTCCGGTGGAGGTTACGGTCGTTCCCGAGCCACAGACGTACCAGGAGGAATTCGTGATCTGATCACCCGCTGGGGCGGAATGGCGGCTTTTGGCGCTTTGTTGCCGTGAGGTTTCGACGGCAAACCCCGATGGCAGGGCTGCTTCTGTGCTTCATCTTCGAAAGCGGACGAGATCTTCCAATTCACTGTCACCCATTGACGTGAACCGGTTTCACCCCAATACGGTCAGGCCAGCCAGACGACAACAGGAGTGTAATAGTGAGCGAACCGACCGTAGCCGATGCAACAAACCGCATTTATGAGTCGCTCCAGGCTGATAACGCCGACATCGACGCGCATATCGCCACTCTCAAGGCGGCGTTGACGCGGGCGGGTTTAAAAGAGGCCGTATTCGACCCGGCCAGGCTCGTGCAGAATAACCGGTCCGGCAGGAAGCGAATGCAGGCCTACTTTCGCCAGCGCGGTGTCATGGTGACATTCTCAGCCTCGTGAAGCCTTCCCATCAAGGCAGACGGCTGTAATCACCTCAGTGAGCCGAGCAGCGTGACGTCGGGGCATTTGCGACACTGCGGGGCCGAGCAATTCCGGCGTCAACCGCCCCTCGCCCCGCCGTAAGCCCCCTGCTCGCCCACAAGAGCGGCAGCGGCATCCGGCTGAGGTCTTCGGCTCGATCGGCCGGTTCTGGCGAAAACACACGCCCCACCCTCCGTCATCCCAGGCCTTGAGCCTGGGATCCATGGCCGTGGCTGATGGAGGCAGGGGTGGATCCTCGGGTCAAGCCCGAGGAGGACGGAGGGTGGGGTGAGCTCTGCGGCAAATACAGTGATGGCGGATGGGATGTGGGCGAATATCGCGTCCGTCGCCCCGTCATCATCACCCACCCCTCGCCCCCCGCAACGCCGTCAACCCCCGCCGCAGCCACAGCAATTGCTGCGGCGGCATCTGGCGCAAATGATCGTAGTCCATCACCGTCACATTATAGACCGTGCTCCTGACCTGCGGTCCATCAGGGCAGCGCAGCAGGATGCCCTGCAGCGCCATCATGCGGTTGCTGGCCTTGCGGGCGCGGTCGGCGAGGGTGTCGGTCACCTCGCCTTCGTGGCCCTTGACGGCAAAGAGCGATTGCGCCCGCGGGCTCGGGGCCGGGATGCCTGTGGTCTTGTGGTAGCGGGCGATTGCCTCGGCATAGTCGTCGCCGGCCTGGCGCTGTTCGGCGGTGATCAGGCCATCGAGGAAGATGCGGCCGAGGGTATAGCCGGCAAAGGGGCTCTTGACCGTCTCGTCGGCCACCGTCCTGTCAAAGCCGTGGATGCGGCGGCGGGCCGATATCGCCACGCTGATATTCTCCTTCTCGGTTTCGAAGGGCTTGATCTTGCCGCAGGGAAAACGCTCGACATTCTCCTTGCGCGGCCGGCCGGCGCCCTTGTTGACCCGTCCTGTCTTCACCTTGGTGGCTTTGCCGCCCATGCTGATCGTCCTTCTATCGAATGATGCCGTTTCTGAGTGCCGCGGCGACCAGCGCCGTATCCTTGAAGACGCCGAGCCGCGCCTTGGCGTTTGATATGTGCGTATTCACGGTGATGTGGGAGATGCCGAGAATGGTGCCGATCTCGGCTGCCGTCTTGCCCGCCGCCATCCAGCGGATGATTTCGGTTTCGCGTGGGGTGACCTTGCTCATGGCTCTGCATAGCCATCGATGCAGGGCACGCGCGGCATCGTCACATGGGCGCCTGATATGGTCACCCGCGTCACGCGGTCGGGGTGGCGGATCGGCTGGACGGGCGGGCCCGCCTTCGGCTGCGGATGCCAGGCGTCCTGCCTCGAGGGAAACCTGTCGCGGTTGCGGGATGCCATGTTGATGACGGTGTTCTTCTTCGAGCCGAACATGACGGCGATTTCTCTGGCCGACAGCCCTTCCTTCCAGAGCTTTTCCGCCTTGACGATCTTGTCTTCCGTCCAGAATGTGATGGTCATCTCAATGCCTCCTCGTGTCGTGCGGCCCTTGCAATGATCGGGTTGTCGGGGAACATCCTGGCGAGCTCCCGCTTGGCGTTGCGGCTGCCATTGGCGGCGTCGCGCAGCAGCTGCATCTTGTAGGCGGCGACCTTCGGCTGCGGCCTCTCCGGCTCGGCCTCCATGCGCGGACGGCTCTCCGCCTCGATCGCCGCCTGCTGATTGCGGCATTGCTCGGCGAAACTGGCGCAGCTCGGGGCGAAGGCGCGGTTATGATCCCGGACCTTTCCGCAAATGAAGAGTTTGGCGGCCTGCCAGACCGCCTCGAGCGGAATGCCCTCGATCGCGACGAGATAGGCGCGGATCTGCATGTCGGGATCAGTGCCGGCGGATGCCGGGAAACCCGAAAGCATCCCAGCTATGATCTTCACCGGAGAGGAAATCTCTTGCGGCATCCACTGTCGTCCTTCTCGTACTGCTGTTGATCGACCCGGCTTCCCTCGCCTTCTCCTTGAGGTACCAGTCGCATTTGATCGCCTGCCAGCCGCGGAAGATCTGCATCTCGGCGGCGGCGACCGGGTCGCCGGTCGCCAGATATTCCCGCGCCTGCATCCTCGCCGCATAAGCCGTCAGCGGCTTCTTCAGCGTGCGTTTGCGATGCTCGATGATCGCCGCTGCCAGTTCCTCCCCCAGCACCGGGCTGAGGATGTCCATGATCTCCTGGTTCATTGTTTCCTTCGCCATGCGATGTCCTTTCCCGATTGAGATGGCCGGCCTCAAACCCGCACCCGCCGTCGGCCGCCGGCGAAATTGACCGGCGTGCCCGGCTTGAGGGGGCGGCGGGGAAAGCGGCGAACCTCCGAGCCGGCATGATCCTGCTGGGCGGTGTCGCCCTTCTCGGCGCTTCGAAGCGTGTGGATCTCGGTTTCGACAGACGGCACCGACGTGCCGAGGATGGCAGATATTTCGATATAGTCCCGGCCGGAGCGGAAGAGCTCGAGCGCGTTCATGTGGGTGCCTTGCTGCGCCGGGGCGGCCTTGAGCTGGAAGCTCATCGCTTGATCCTTCTTCGAACGCGGTTCGCCATTCCCGCCGAAGCGGGTGCTGCCAACGTCTTTGATTTTTCACGGATGACGACCGGAGCCCGGCTCTGTTGCGGAGCAAAAGCTCCGGTCGTCTGCCAGGCCGCCGCCTGGGTCGGGCACGAGCGCGCCCGGTGGGCACGACATCGTCGCGCCCGGGATGCCGGCGTCGCCGAGGGAGGGCAACGACGCCAGCCACCGATAGCCGTCAGGGAGGAGTGAGGCTGTCGGGATCGGGGATCGGAAGAGCGCCGGGGGCGATCTCCCGCAGCTCTTTCGGGCTGGTCGGCCGGCTGCAAGTCTCGCAGTGGCGCTCGATCACCTCGGCGATCGACAGCGCCTTGCCGCAATTCGGGCAGCCGGTGTAGCGGGCGGGCGGGGTGGAGATGGTCACAGCGACTCCACCTCCCGGTTGGCGTTCAGCACCTGCTGCAGGGCCTTGGCGAGGAAGGGGATATCCTCGTTGCGAACTGGTATCGCGGACATCCGCCCTCCCCTTGGCCCCTGCGGCCGGTGAATGACGACGCCGGTCGGCACGACGTCCATGGCGAGCCTCTCTTGCGAGGAAATGGTGAACCTCATGGCGTCTCCTCCAGTCCGAAAGGCTGGCCCGTTGTTGATGATGTCGGTGCACATCATGGCGATTAGGGTATAATTAATACCCGATATGTCAAGCACATTAGGGCATGACATGTACCTTAATTTAGGGTATTTTTTATATCATGTTGAAAGATCAGGAACAATTTGAACGCGAAGAACGCGCAAAGCGCCTCGTCATGGCCAGGAAGAATGCTGGCTTTGCCGGGCCGAAGGCGATCGTCGATCGGTTCGGCTGGAATGCGAATGTCTACAAGGCGCATGAATCCGGCCGCAACGGCTTCGGCATCGCCGATGCGAAGAAGTATGCCCGCGCTTTCAAGGTCAATCTCAACTGGCTGCAGTTCGGCACCGGCAATGCGCTCGATCCGGATGAGCTGCCGGTCTCCGTCGCCGATGTGCCGAAGATCTCCTGGGTCAGCGCCGGCCAACTGAGCGAGCAGGCGCCGATCACCGACTTCTCGGAATTCCCGACGGTCGCCGCCCTCGATCTGCCCGATGGCGAATGGATCGCGCTCGAGGTCGAGGGCAATTCGATGAACAAGATCTCGCCGCCGGGCTCGATCATCTTCGTCAATCTGCGCGACAAGCGCCTGGCGCCGAACGCGCTTTATGTCGTCGCCGACGAAACGGGCGCCGCGACCTACAAGCGCTATCGCCCGAACGACAACCCGCCCTTCCAGCCCGCCTCCTACGAGGACGTGCCGCCGCCGGAATTCCAGGGCGCCGTCACCATCGTCGGCCGCGTCCGCCGATCGATCATCGAGATGTAGGGATGAGAGCGCAAGGCGCGGAAACGATGCCGCGAATCAATCAAATTCAATAGGAAAAACAGAATGATCCGCCCCTCATCTCGCGCCGGCAGAATCTGGTTCTATATCGTCACGGTGGCGGTGCCTCTCCTGGCATACAGCGCGGCGCGGGAGATGTACGGCCTGTAGGATTTCGCTCTGGAGCTCGCCGATCCCCAGCTGTGATCACGAGGGATATCGGGACGACGCATCCTCCGAAACCACAAATTGCGGAAGCTCCGGATGCCGTTTACGCACCACCCGCGATACCGCCACTAGGATGGACCGGATGGCGGCGGGAAACATATCCTTCGGCAGCTTCTCCTCTCACGGATCATAAAATTCGGTGATGGCATCGGGGCCCGCTTCGATCACCTCGTCGGTGATTTCGATTTCGTTGCGCGTGGCCCGCCTCTTTTTTTCTCGTAGCTTCATACTCCAACTTCAGCTCTCATTCCTCTCTCTTCAGCTTAGAAGGAGAAGGTTCCTGAAGGCTGGTGAGGGAGGGTTCCGGCCAAAGCTTCCCCCTACCCCATGAGCAAAGCCCATGAAGCCGGGAGAGCATTGGCCAAGTCCTGAAGGCCGGAGCCGGGATGGGACACGTGCCAGAGGGGCCATTCGCTTCGCCCTCGTCCTGATTTTCTGACAGCGCACTTAAGGACTTTCGCTTCCCGCGCCGCTGGGCTTCGTCAGCTCGGGAGTTGCACCCGGTCGCCCAATCACTTGATCAAGACATACGCCTACGATTCGTACCTCGTCAATCTATTGGGTATTTTTTATACCTTTTATGATTGACGCGATCGGGTATAATAAATACCTTAACCTCAGGAGCCGACCAGAGGCGCGAGAGGACAGGCGATGCAGCACATTCGCAAGATCGAGACCGAGGAAAGCAAGCGGGACGCCCGCTGGAATGCGGCGCGCACGATGGGCGACTGCCGCGCCTATATGGCCAACGAGGCCCAGCGCATGGGCGCCCTCGGCTTTGCCTTCCTGCGCCGTCCCGAACATTCGATCCGCGGCCCATCCTGGCTGCGCGGCGCTGCGGCAAGCGTCGAGGAACACTACCGCTATGCCCGCGAGATCATGGGCATCACCGACACCGATCAGCTTTACGCCTGAGGGGAACGGAGATGTCTGCCGCCAATCCCACACCAGAGCCAGCGACCGAGCGCCCTTCCCGTCCCGCCGCCCGGTGGGCCGGAGCAACCGAAAAGACCCGCGCCACGGCCCGCTTCACCGCCGGGGCGCCCGATCTCCTGGAGGCGCTGGTGGAGGCCGAACGCTTTTTCCACGGCAGCGACGATCACGGCTGCCCGCTTCACCAGAAGATCCTCGCCGCCATCGATACGGTGAAAGGCGGCGCATCATGAGCAATTGCCTGATCAAGGCCTTTTCCGGCTGCGCCTGCCCACCCGGTGACTGCGCGCAAAAGCCCACCACCCCGGCGCCGGTCACCTTCGTCTCGTGGCGGACCCAGGCGATCGCCTGCCTCGCCTTCGGTTTCCTCGCGGCGATCATCTCGGCCGCCTGGATGGAGACACAGTTCAAAACCCGGGATCTGCGAAACCAGGAGCATGTGTCATGGAAGTGAGCCAGGGCTTTTGCCGACACCGCCGGTCAGGAGCTGAACTTGATGTCGCTGGCCTTCGCCGCGGTAATGAACGCCCGCCGCACCTGCTCGGGCCCGGCGGCATCATTGAACACGTCGAGCACAAGCCGTTCGGCCGCCTTCGCCGCCGGCGTCTGCTCGGGCCAATCATTCAGCAAGGTGTTGCCGGCCTGAACAACATTATAGACCGTCCTCACCTTGCCATTGATGGTGATCTTCACCGGCTTGAACCTTCGTCGCCTGCTCATGATGCATCCCCTCACGCTGGAAATACGCGACTCAACGAATCACCGCGGGACTCGTTCCGGTTGAGATGATTCTTCGTTCGCCAGCCGGGCGCCGAGCCCGATGTCCTCCGTCTGCATGACAGGGCCCGGCTCGGATGCGTGCGAGAATGCGGCAGATGAAGCCCGAACCGGGAGGCAACACAATGGACCTTCAGAGTCTCGTCGCCGCGCACATGCCAAACCGCCGCCGCCCCACGCCGATGGGCGCCGCAGCCGAGGACCGATACTACCGAAATCAGATCACCCTGCCGCGCCTGAGGCTTCGGCTACTCGGGCTGACTGCCGCGACCGCCGGCCTGACGCTGCTGCTGGCCGGCGTCATCCACACATGAGGTGCCGTCATGCTCCGACAGACCGATCATGCTATGCTGCGATCCGTTGTGGGGGACCGCGCGATGGACGACAGCGAGGCTGACCGGGCGGCGATCATGGCCGTGATCCGCGCCGAAACCGAGGCCTGGCTGCAGCGGGACTTCGAGGCGCTGGCGAGCCACTGGGTGCAGTCGCCGCAGACCCGGCGGATGGAATATTTCGCCTCGCTCGGCGTCCGGGTGGACGAAGGCTGGGACCCGATCGCCGCGCGGATCAGGAAGATCGTCGAGCGATTCCCGGAGAAATATGCCTTTTCGGAGCGCGTCCGCTGGGAAAAGGTCAACATCGTCGTCGACGGCAACATGGCCTGGATGACCTTCGATCAGATCGGCAGCGACACCGGCGAAGATCGCAAGCGCCAGCTGCGGATCCTCCAGCGGATCGACGGCGCTTGGAAGATCGGCTGCATGGTGATGATGGAGAGCAGCGTCGAGGAGGCGAACTGCCCGCTGATCGAGGTCGACACGGATGCCAGGATCCTCTGGACGAACCGGCTGGCGCGGGAGCGGATGCACGGCCATCCCGGGCTCGTCGCCGCCGCCGGCCGCCTGCGTGCCCGGCAGCGCGAACACGACGCAGCACTGCGCGAGGCGGTGCGCCTGGCGTTCCGCGAGCTGCAGAGCCAGAGGCCGCTGAACATCGCGCCGAAGCAGGCCTGGGCGATGGCGCTTGGCGAAGACGCGGCCGGGATTCCGCTCCACTGCTGGGTTCTGCTCGAGGACGGCAAGGCGCTGGTCTCCTTCGACGACGCCGAGACTGTGGTGCGCCGGATCGCGAGCGCGCGGGAGGTCTTCGGCCTCTCGCCGGCGCAGACCCGGCTTGCCCGCCTGATCGTCGATGGCCACGATCTCGCAGCCGCCGCCGATCTGCTCGGGGTCAGTGTCAACACGTTGCGCACCCAGCTACAGCGCATCTTCGACAAAACCGGCGTACGCAACCAGGCGGCATTGGTACGGGCGCTGCTGAGCGCTGGGGCTCCGAGCACATAGCCTCGACCGCCGGCCCTGTGTGGCATCCCCACCAACCCAACCTTTCGATCTCGGCCATGATGCGCCGATCAGGCGATACGGTCTTCTCGAACTTGTTCGTCCAGAATTCCGTGTTGGACTTGGGTGTCGTCGCTAATTGCATCCGCATCGATCTGAACCTGATCTAAACCCGACCCTCCAAAAGAGATCGTGATATGGTTGGAGTCCAATTTGGAGAGGGGGCTATGCTGAAAAATCCTATCGTTGGACTGGCGGTTGGCGCGCTTATGGTTTTTGCGACCCACGCAGCAGCGACTGCCGATCCGCTCCCCAAAGGTTTTGAGCGCCACAAGTTCAACGGATCGGTCAGACCGGAGGTCAAGGACGGCGTGACCCGGTTTGAGATATTCGACCGTCAATGTTCCAATGTCGACTATGGAGATGGACGCGGCGAAAATGATTGCCGCAATGGCAACGTCCGCTCCACGATTCGCTATACGCGAGACATGAGGGTTGGCGAAAGCGTCGAATACAAGTTTGATTTCCGGCTCGCTCCGACTTTTGCCTACAAAGGCTGGCACAACAACTCCGCAAATGGCTTTTATCCCGATGGCTGGGACAGCCATTTGCGTTTCGCGTCCTGGGAAGGACCGGCAATCCACAATTTCATCTACATGCTGAAGGCCGACACGCGCAACGGCGTCAACTTTCTCGCCCGCCAGTGCCAAAAACCGGAAGATTTCGGCAAATGGGCGACATTCTCGCTGAAAATCCGATGGGCAAACGACGACAGCGGATGGGTTACGGCAAGCTGCGACAACAAGGTGATCTACGCCGCCGAAGGCGAAGCAACCAACCAGGCTCCGCATTGCTGGGAATCGAACGAGTGCGAGCCGCAATCAAACCGCGACCCAAAATCATTCAACTTCATTCTCGGCCCGGTGATGATGGGTTGGGGCAATGAATGGAAGAACTATGACCATCATACGTCCCAGTTTGACGTGGTGCAGCCGGATGGTATCGGTATCGATGTCCGCAATGTCAGTGTGACCCGCGGCGTCAGCGCCTATTCCGCCGAACAAGCAGTTTTGCTCAAGACGTTGCAGCAGCAACTGGCTCATTTGGGCTGCAAGCCAGGGAATGTTGAGGGCAAGCCTGACAAGGCAACACGGCAAGCCGCTCTCTCTTGCCGCAAGTTCGAGAGCGGTTCGCTTCCCCAAGCGGTCAATCTCACGACACTGCGAGCCTTCGCTGACGCCTATGCCAAGCCGGAGACCGCCAGTCTGCCTTCAGGCAACGCCGCGGCTGGTACCGAAAACGTTTCGTCAAAACCGAGGACCTATATCAAGCTGGGCGAAATGCTTGCCATGAAGACAGGCAAGGACACCAAGGTGAATTCCAACTTCTATGGCAAGATCAAAGGCGCCAAGAAGGGGCAGAACGAGCTGGACTTCATCGTACTGGGTCAGTTCGACTACACCGACAACACTTTCAGCCAGCTGTCATTTCTTCTGCAAGACAATCTCTCCAAGGCCGAAGTGAATGCCGCGGCCAAGTGCGGCTATGGGACGATCAGATTTCCAGATGGCACAGATCATTTGGAGATCGGCATGAAACGTTCAGGAAACTCATTCTCGTCCCCGCCAAGAACTGACTGCTTGATTCAAGCGCTCGGCAAACGACCGGCATCGCAGGTTCCCTACCTCACGACCGGGTTTGCCGATCTGGCTAAATCAATGGTTTCCGACGGCGGTTGGAAGAAACTGAGGCATGAAGGTCTGAAGATATTTGTCAAACGTGTTGCGGATGGTGAAATCACAGTCGGCGGCTGAGATCGCAGCATAGCGCCGCACGTTCCAGCGGCGGCGGCGGCTTCTCCACTGCGTTCCGGTCGGAGTCATTCACACCCGCTCGGGCTCACGCCGCACGGATAATGCCGACGAGATAGAGCGATCCCGTCACGAGAACCCATGCGCCCGATTCCGCGGCGCCGGCCAGTGCTTCTTCATAGGCCTCGAGCGGGTCCGGCACGACGATGCTCAGCAGCCCAAGGCTGTCTGCAATCGTCTTCAACTGTTCCGGCGAACGCGATCTGGCGCCGACGGTGGTGAAGATGATCGACATATCGTGGCGCGTCATCGTCGACAGCAAGCCTGCCGCGTCCTTGTCGTCCGCGATTGACACAACGGCAATGCACGGAGCGCCGTACTTTTCTTCCTGCGAGAGGTCGCTCAGAACCGCAGCAAGGTTGAAGGGAACATGCGCGCCGTCCAGCACCACGTTGACCTTATCGCCGTGGCTGGTGACGACGGCGATTTTTTCGAGCCGTCCCGGCAGGCGGGCAGCTTCGATCGTCGAGGGATCGAGGAGCTGTGCTCCAAGAGGCTCCGACACCGCGCCTGCGCCCTTTGTCATGACGCCCATTTTTCCGAGGACATCCAGAACCGCTCCCGCCACGGCAACATTCCGCTGCTCAATCGTTGCGTCGGCCGGCACCATGGGGCGTCGCACGGCAGAGCCGAGTTCTGCTGCCCGGGCGGATATGACGGCGCCTGCCTCGTCCGCCTCCGGCAGGAGTGTGACGACCGTTGTGCCGGGCTTTATGATTCCCGCCTTCTCGAAGGCAATGGCGGCGCGGGTTTTGCCGAGGATTTCGGTGTGCTCGAGATCGATGTTGGTGATAACGGCGACATCGCTTTGAACGATATTGGTCGAGTCCCACCGCCCTCCAAGTCCGGTTTCGAGAACGGCCCACTCTACCCTTTCCATGCTGAAGATCAGCAAGGCCGAAACCGTCAGGATATCGAACCAGGTCGCTCCCTGCGCGGCTGTCGCCTCTCGCCTTGCGTCTTTGAATGCCACCAGCGCTGCCCCAAGCGCGTCCGCCAGGCGCTCCTCGCCGACCGGACGGCCATCAATGCTGACGCGCTCGGTGATGTGCATGACATGCGGCGAGGCATATCGCCCGACGGAGAAGCCCGCCCGCGCAAGACCCGCCTCGATCAGGGCGCAAGTCGAGCCTTTGCCCTTGGTGCCGGCCACATGGACGATACGGAAGCTGTTCTGGGGATCGCCAAGCCGGTGAGCGAGATCGCGCATCGGCTCCAGATCGGCCCGCATACCGCCGCGCGGGCGGCGTTCCCAATTCGTGAGTTGATCAAGTTCGGCTAGACAATTCGCAAGCCGTTCACTTTCGATGCGGGACGACATGGGGCACCTTCGCAAAAATGATCCAGATGCCCAAGCGAGCGGCCAAATTCCCACGCTCCCCGGTGGTATCCACCTTCATCGCCAGTCACGCAGGCCTTCGATGCTAGCATAGATGAGTCCGAAATCCAGAGCGGCGCTCGTGCGGCCCGCAAATTGCGCTTGGGGCACCTGGATGGAGACGCAGCTCAAAGCCTGGGATCGGCTCGAACTTGGATTCTTGCGATGCCGATGCACCGAGCTTCCGCCAGCCGCGCTTCGGTTATACCTTTCCTGCAGAAAAATTATTTCCAGCGAAGGACGGGTTTTCGGGCGGTTGAACTCGCTCCGGTGAATCCGGGGGAATTTTGGCTGAGATTCGCAGAAACGAAAAACCCCGCCGAAGCGGGGTTTCTAGCTGGTCGGAGTGGAGTGATTCGAACACTCGACCCCCACGTCCCGAACGTGGTGCGCTACCAGACTGCGCTACACTCCGTGACCAGCGGCGCTTCTATAGAACAGCCTATCTGGTTGCACAAGCACCAAATTCCAAAAAACCGGCGGAATTTTTGACGGGGTTGCAACAGGCGTGGGCGCAGGCGGCTGCAGCAAAAAGCCACACTTCCCGCAAATCGAACGGAAGTCTCAAACGGGCAATTTTCTTTTGCCGGGTTCCGCGCTAAAGGGCAGACGGGACAGGCGAAACCGCTCACGAGGGCGGGCTTCGCAGCCAATGCGCTAGAGATCAGGACGATACGATGAATTTCCGCACCATGACCGCGGCCGGGCTTGCAATTGCGCTTGCCGGATGCACGACCATTCCTTCCGCCGGCAATCCGATCGAGGCCCGCTGGGTCGGCAAATCGGCCGGCATCTTCTTTGCCGCCTACGGGCCGCCGATCAGTGACAGCGAGCAAGGCTCGACCACCGTCTATACCTGGCGTGGCGGCTACAAGACCGTGCGCATTCCGGCGAAATACGCCGAAGGCGCCGACGGCAAGCGCGGCAAGCTGATTGCGTCCGCCCGCACCGCCTATCTGCGCTGCCAGGCGGAAATCACCACCAGTTCCGATTACACGATCCGCGACATCCGCACCGTCGCCGATATTCCGGGCGTCAACGGCCCGTCCTATTGCGCCGAGTTCCTGGCGCCGGAACAGAAGTAACGGACGCTTCGTCCGCAGCAGCTCACAGGCGGCCCGAGTGCCGCCTGTTTTCGTTCGCGGCGGCTGCTTCTGCCGCAAGCCGGCTTCCGCACGAAGAGCAGATTCCGCCAGGTCCGCCGTTGCAGCGGATGGCCCATCGACTCCCCGCTCCGAATATCCCGACAGCCCGCAGCCGGATCCGGCGCAAAAAGGGGCTTGTCGCATTCAACCCTCCGGCGTATCTATTGCCCGTCGCAAAAAGCGGCTGCCTCCCTTGATCCGCTCAGTGGCGGAGTAAACAGGTGGACGAATGGTCGTCCAGGTGGTCGAGCACACGCCATTCATGCCTTTGCAGCATGGATCGGCCAGCACCTCCCAGAAACCAAACGCCTGATCAGCTCAGGCCTCATCGTGAGTCCATTGGCGCTCGAACGGCGCTCGTGCGCTTGCGTCGACCCGGAACGCGCCATGACCAGATCCCTTATCGTCATTTTCACCGCCATTGTCCTCGATGCCGTCGGCATCGGCCTGATCTTCCCGATCCTGCCTTCGCTGCTGCGGGATATCACCCATGCCGAAAACGTCGCAGCCTATATCGGCACGCTGACCGCGCTCTACGCGGTGATGCAGTTCATTTTCGCGCCGGTGCTCGGGGCCCTCAGCGACCGGATCGGCCGCCGGCCGGTGCTGCTGATTTCGCTCGCCGGCGCTGCCGTCAACTATCTGTTCCTCGCCTTTGCGGCCGATCTGCCGATGCTGTTTCTCGGCCGCGCCATCGCCGGCCTGACGAGCGCCAACGTGTCGGTGGCGACCGCCTATATCACCGACATCTCGCCCGAGGAGAAGCGCGCCCGCCGCTTCGGGCTTTTCAACGCCATGTTCGGTCTCGGCTTCATCATCGGCCCGGTCGCCGGCGGCGTCCTCGGTGATTACTGGCTGCGGCTGCCCTTCATGGCGGCCGCCGTGCTCAATGGCTTGAACCTGCTGCTCGCCTTCTTCGTCCTGCCGGAATCGCGCCCCGGCAGCCGGGAGAAGATCGCGCTTTCGGCGCTCAATCCGCTGAAGCCGCTGCACGCGGTGCTGGAGGTCAAAAGCCTGCTGCCCGTCGTCACCCTCTTCTTCATCTTCAGCGCCACCGGCGAGGCCTACGGCACCTGCTGGGCGCTCTGGGGCAGCGACGCCTTCCATTGGAGCGGGCTTTCGATCGGCCTTTCCCTCGGCGCCTTCGGCATCTGCCAGACGCTGACCCAGGCCTTCCTTCCGGGGCCGGCGGTCAAATTGCTCGGCGAACGCGGGGCAATCCTGACCGGCATCGCCGGCGCCGCGATGGCGCTGACCGTCATGGCCTTTGCCGGCCAGGGCTGGATGATTTTTTCGATCATGCCGGTCTTCACGCTCGGCGGCATCGGCGCGCCGGCGCTGCAGTCGCTCGCCAGCCGGCAGGTGGATGATAACCAGCAAGGCCAGTTCCAGGGCGTGCTGGCCTCGGTCGTCAGCCTCGCCTCGATCGTCGCGCCGCTTGGCTTCTCCAGCGTCTATTTCCTGGTCCGCCAGGCATGGCCGGGCGCGATCTGGCTTTCGGTCGTCGCCGTCTATGCGCTGGCCGTGCCGCTCATTCTTGCTCTCAGGCTGAAGAAACCGGCGCCGACCGCGGCAAGCGGGCCGACGCCGTAGGCCACCGCCCGCGACGCGTGCCGCATGGATCCCAGGGTCAAGCCCTGGGATGACGGAGGGTGGGGAAAATGTGCGACAAATAGCAAGGTGTGCAGCGGTTATCGGATTGCCGATTTACGCCATGCCAATGCAAAACTGCTCGTACACCTTGCTGAAACTCATCCAGACGTCCCGCCTCTTGCCAATCGCCCTCCCCAAACTCCGTCATCCCAGGGCTTGACCCTGGGATGACGGAGTTTGGGGAAACGTGTGCGACAAATAGCGAGGTGTGCAGCGATTATCGGATTGCCGATTTAAGCCATGCCAATGCAGAACTGCTCGTGCATCTCCCTGAAATTCCTCCAGACGTCCCGCCTCTTGCCAATTGCCCTCCCCAAACTCCGTCATCCCAGGGCTTGACCCTGGGATCCACAACCCGGCACGAGGCTTCAAAATTTACCCCAGTTGGATGCCATCCCAGTCCACCAGTGCCAGCCGCATGGATCCCAGGGTCGAGCCACGGGCGCCGGCAGGCCAGCGGGGGCCACGCGAGACCCCCGAACCCTACGCCCTCACGCCGCCTCCCCCGCCTGCACCGCGCTTTCCGCCAGCTTCCGGGCCGCGACGAAATCCACCTTGCCGGAGCCGAGCACCGGCACCTTGCCGATATTGACCTCGGCCGGGACCATCATGTCCATGGCGCCCCTGGATTTGGCGAAGGCGAGGAATTCGGCGCGAGTGGCGGTGGGGGCGTCGGTGAGGAGCACCAGGCGCTCGCCTTTCTTGGCGTCGGGCAGCGAGGAGACGACCGAGAGCGCGCCGGGCCAGAGCTCGGCGGCCAGCGTCTCGACGGCGGCGAGCGAGATCATTTCGCCGCCGATCTTGGCGAAGCGCTTGGCGCGGCCGCGGATCTTGACAAAACCGTCCTCATCGATGGTGACGATGTCGCCGGTGTCGTGCCAGCCGTCGGCGAGCGGCTCGAGCACGCCGGGCTTTTCGGCGCGGAGATAACCGGCCATGACATTGGCGCCGCGCACATGCAGCCGGCCGCCCTCATCGATGCCGGGCACCGGTTCGAGCTTCCATTCCATGCCCGGCAGGATTTTGCCGACCGTGCCCGACTTATTGTACATCGGCGTGTTGATGGAAATCACAGGTGCCGTCTCGGTGACGCCGTAACCTTCGAGGATGCGCAGGCCGAATTTTTCCATATAGGTCTGGCGGGTGGCGGCCTTCACCGGCTCGGCGCCGGAGAAGATGTAGCGGATCGAGCGGAAGTCGTAGGGATGCGCCGTCCTCGAATAGCCATTGAGGAAGGTGTCGGTGCCGAAGATGATCGTGGCGTTGGAGACATAGATCAGCTCCGGCACGATGCGGTAATGCAGCGGCGACGGATAGAAATAGACCGGCACGCCCGAGATCAGCGGCAGCACGGTGCCGGCCGTCAGCCCGAAGGAATGGAACACCGGCAGGATGTTGAACACCTTGTCGCCGCTGTGGAAATCGATGCGGGCGGCGGCCTGGGCGGCGTTCGACAGGATGTTGCGGTGGGTCAGCACCACGCCCTTCGGCGTGCCCTCGGAGCCGGAGGTGAAGAGGATGACGGCCGGATCATCCGGCTTACGCTTCACCAGCGGCCGCGCCTTCCTGAGATAACCCAGGATCTTGTCCTTGAGGCCGATTTCCGCCCTGAGATCATCGAGCCAGACGATCGTCACCTGCTTTTCCAACTCCTCGATGACGGGCCCGAGCTTGGCCTGGGTGACGAAGGCGCGCGAGGTCAGCACATGCCTGACTTCGGCGGCCTTGCAGGCGGAGAGGATATTGGCAGCACCCGCGGTGAAGTTCAGCATCGCCGGCACCTTGCCCGCGGTCATGACGCCGAGCAGGGTGGCGGCGGCGCCATTGGCATTCGGCAGCATGACGCCGAGATTGGTTTCCGGGAAGCGGGCGCGGAACTTGGCGCCGAGCACGGCCGCCCCGGTCAGGAGCTTGCCATAGGTCAGCCGGCCGGTGACCGGATCCTCGACGGCAAGCTTGCCCATGCCGAATTCGCCACCTGCCTGAATGACGCGGTCGAGCACGGTCGACGAGGTATCGGCGGTCTGGAACAGCAGGTTCGACATCACCTGATAAAGGGCGGCACCTGCCGCCGTGCGGCGCTTGCGGCCTTTCAGCTCCGGCGGCACTTCCAGCTTCACCGGTTCGAGAATGGTGACCTTGACCTTGGGGAACAGCCGACGGCGGATCTTGCCGTTGTCGAGATAGGAGAGATAGCTCTTCTCCAGCCCGTCGATCTTCACCGGCACGACCATCGAGCCGGTCTTGTCGGCGACCATGGCGGCGCCATCATAAACCTTCATCAGCGTGCCGGTCACCGTCAGGCGGCCTTCGGGGAAGATGCCGATCGGGTTGCCATCCTGCACCACCTTGATCAGCGAACGCGTCGCCATCGGCTTGGTCGGGTCGAGCGGCAGGAATTTGCACATCTTCAGGAAGGGGCGCACCCACCAGGCCTGGGCGATCTTGTAATCGACGGCAAAGGTGGGCTCTTCCTCGGTAATGGCAAGCGCCAGGGCGCCATCGAGCAGGCTGACATGGTTGAGCGCGATGATCGGCGCGCGGCCGGCCTTCTTGATATTATCAAGGCCTTCGACCTCCAGCCGCATGAAGGCGCGGAACAGGATCGAGATGAAATCGCGGAAGGGATTGGTCGGCAGCGTCTTCAGCATCAGCCAGGCAACGGCGAAATTGATGATGCCGAGGCCGATCAGAATCTGAGGAATGGAAGCGCCGAGCGCCTGGACGGCGGCAACCAGGCCGAGGCCGACGGTGATGAACAGCGCCGAGAGCACATTGGCGGCGCCGATGACGCGGGCGCGGCGGTCCTCATGCGCCCAGGTCTGCAGCGCGGCGAAAGTCGGCACGGCGATGAAGGCGCCCGAGATTGCCATGCCGGCGAGATCGATGGCGACGCGGATGGTATTCTGGCCGGCGAAGAAACCGACGATCGTCGTCGCATGGCTTGTGGAAGCCAGGCCCCAGAGGTTCCAGGCGAGATCGAGGCTGAAGAGGCCGAGCAGCGCCGTGCCGACAGGGGCCGGCAGCAGCACGATGCGGCCTGATGACATCCAGGCGGCAATGGCCGAGCCGACAGCGACGGCGATGGCAAAGACGGTGAGATAGGCCGGCACGACGAGCTCGGAACCGCCGAGCAGCTCGGTCACCATGGTCGGCAGGATGGAGAGCACGAAGGCGCCGACCAGCCAGAACCAGCAGTTCATCAGCGCCGAACGCCACAGCCGTTTGTCCTCGCGGATTTCCTTGACGAGGGTGTAGCTGGAGCGGATGACATTGCGGTCGATCTCGAGATCCGGCGCCTTGGAGCCGGTGGGCGGGATCATCCGGCTGGCCAGCCAGCAGACCACCGAAAGCCCCATCATCATCGTGCCGAAGATCAGCACGTTTTCACCGCCCGAGAAGGCAAGCGCGGCGATGATCGTGCCGGCGAGGATGGCGATGAAGGTGCCGCCCTCGATCCAGGCATTGGCCTTCGGCAGGTCGCGGCGTTCGAGATGATCCGGCAGGATGCCGTATTTGATCGGCCCGAACAGCGCCGAGACGATGCCGAAGCCGAACAGCGCCGCCATCAGCACAAAAATCGAGGAGAAGGCCAGGCCGATAACGGCCAGGGCGGCGACCGCGATCTCGCAGCGTTTCAGCAGCTCGGCGATTTTGGCCTTGTCATGCTTGTCGGCGAGTTCGCCGCCGAGTGCGGAGAGCAGCAGGAAGGGCACGATGAGGATGACGCCGGCAAGCGTCACCAGGGCGGCGCCTTCGCTGGCCGACATCTTGAAGAGAATGAGGAACACCAGGGTGTTCTTGAGGAAATTGTCGTTGAAAGCCGTCAGGAACTGGGTCCAGAACAGCGGCGCGAATTTCCTGGAGGTCATCAGATTGTGTTGCACGGCGGGTCCCTCTTTCGACTGGCAGAGAAGGCCACAGAGTTGTTACGCAAAAGTTGAATGCGATAACAACTCTGCGCTGTGGTTAACCAAGATCAATCTTCATCGTTACGATTGAACTTGACCAGGAGTTTCTCGGTGCGGGCATCCTCGACCTTGCGGATCAGCTTCTCGGATTCGGCGTTGTCGCGCAGCGTCTTGGTGATGTTCACCGTGGTCTGCACCAGCATCAGAATGCCCATGGCGAGATAGCCCTTGCCCCAGAGATCGAGCGGCATCATGTAGAGGCCGAGCGCCAACATGAAGGCGGCCGAGCCGAAGGAGATGTAGGAGAAGCTGACCCAGCTGGCGGAATGTTTCTGGAAACTGTCGTTCATATCAGTGGTCCCTATGGTTCGATGGATGAATGGTTGGATGGATGCAATTTCAGGCAGCAGGCGTGATGCGGCTCTTCAGCCGCGCCAGTACATCATCGGCGGATGAGCGCAGCGGCGCGCCGAAGCCGGCATTGGCAAGCTTTTCGATGATGCCGGCCGGGCGGATGGCGCCTTCCATGTCCTTCAGCGCTGCGGCCGTCAGCTCATTCTGGCTCTGGCGCAGACGAAGCCGCGCCAGCGTCTCCTCGGCATCGTCGAGCGTGGCAAAGCCCGGACCGGCGACTGACACATCGAGCTTCTGCGCCTCCTGTGTCGCCCGCGCCAGCCGCTCGCCGCGCTGCAGCTCCTGCAGCCGCGCTTCGGAGGCGCGCACGATCCCTTTCAGCTTGTCGATCGCCTGAGTGAACTGGGCTTGCGCCTTCTCAGATGCATCGCGCTCGGCTTCGAGAAAGGCGATCGCCTCGGCCGCCTCGCGGGCCAGGCCCTCATTGCCCTTGGTGAGCGCGGCGGAAGCGCGGATCTCGAGATCGGCGATGCGGGCAACGATCGTTGCATGCTGCCCCTTCTCCTGTTCGTTCTGGGCGATAGCGACCGCCACACTGCGGCGGGCCGACTGGATCGATTGGGCGGCATCGCGGATCTGCTGGGAAAGCAGCGGCACGGCGTGGCAGTCGGCGAAAGCCTGTTCGGCATCATGCGCCCTGCCCCGCAACAAAATGGAAATCAGTTTGAACATTTCCTTCCTCCGGTTTATGAACGTTGTTCACGAGAGGTGTTATGCCAGAATCATGAACGTCGTTCAAGATAAATTTTGAACGTCGTTCAAAAAATCGAAGTGGAATGGTTAATGGCCGGCAGACGAGAAGAAAAACGCGAAGACCTGAAGGCCCGGCTGATCGAGGCGGCGCGCGAACGGATCGCCAAGGACGGGCTCACCAATCTCCGGGCCCGTGACATCACCCAGGATGCCGGCTGCGCACTCGGCGGCCTCTACACTGTTTTCACAGACCTCGCGGAGCTCGTCATCCACGTCAACTCGGGAACGCTGAAGGCGCTGGAGGCGAGGCTCACCCTTGATGAAACCAAGGACCGGCCGCCGACCGACCGGCTGCGCAACTTGGCGCAGGGTTATTTGAACTTCGCCGTCGAGCACCGGAACCTCTGGAAGGCGCTGTTCGACCACTTCCCGCCGGAAAGCAGCCCGACGCCGCAATGGCATCTTAACGAGCACCTCTTCCTGATGGATGTGATCGCCGAACCGCTGGCCGAACTGCAACCCGACATGCCCCCCGAAGACCGCGCCATCCGCGCCCGCACCCTCTTCGGCGCCGTCCACGGCGTCGTCAGCATCAGCCTCGAAGGCCGCTTCGTCGGCCTGCCGCTGGAGCGGCTGGCGCGGGAGGTGGATGAGCTGGTGCAGACGATTGCTGCGGGAGCGGAGCGGCGGCGGGGGTGATGGGGCGGCGTTGGGCGGAGTGAGGGGCGGAGGCAACAAACCGTGGTTTGGCCGCCGCATCACCACACACTCCGTCATCCCAGGCCTTGAGCCTGGGATCCATGGCGCCGCCGTTTTTCGCCGAGCCCCACCAACTCCTCCGTCATCCTCGGGCTTGACCCGAGGATCCATGCCCCGAGCATTGTGCTCGCCGCGACAGACGGAGCGGCAGGGGGCATCCTATGCGTGAACTCATGGACGTCGAGTGCTGCGTATGGATCCTCGGGTCAAGCCCGAGGATGACGGAATAGGTGGGAACCAATCTGCAAAACCGCACCCACTCGCTGGCGGACTTGTTCACCATCCCACCTTGACCCAAGCACCCCTAGCCAAGCACTCTCTGCCCTCCACGCCACCGCGAAGGGACACCCCATGAGCCGCATCTTCATCACCGGTTCCACCGATGGACTCGGCCTTGCCGCCGCCCGCACCCTGATGAAGGAAGGCCACGCGGTCGTGCTGCACGCCCGCTCCCGCGAGCGCGCCGCCGCCCTCGCCGAGATTTCGCCCGCCACACTCGGCATCGTCATCGGCAATCTCGCCAGCGCCACGGAAACGCGCTCGATCGCCGAGCAGGTCAACGCCATCGGCCGCACGGACGCCGTCATCCACAATGCCGGCATCTACCTCGAGAGGAGCCGGGGCGAAACGTCGGAAGGTCACGCCAAGACGCTGGCGGTGAATGTGCTTGCCCCCTATCTGCTCACCGCCTGGATCACCCGCCCCGATCGCCTGGTCTATCTCAGCAGCGGCATGCACCGCAGCGGCAGCAGCGCCCTTGACGATATCGACTGGAAGACGCGGCCGTGGAACGCAAGCCAGGCCTATTCGGAAAGCAAGCTCTACATCGCCACACTCGCAGCCGCCATCGCCCGCCATTGGCCGGATGTGCTGAGCAACGCGGTGGACCCCGGCTGGGTGCCGACCAAGATGGGCGGCGCCGGCGCGCCCGATGACCTCGAAATGGGGCATCTGACGCAGACGTGGCTGGCGGCGAGCGATGAAGGGGCTGCGAAGGTCAGCGGCGGGTATTGGTATCATCGGCAGCGGCGGGAGGCGGCGGCGGAGGTTGGTGATCCGGGGTTTCAGGAGGCGCTGGTCGGAAGGCTGGTGGAGCTCACGAGTGTTCGGCTGTTTAACGGGCGCCTGTGAGGCGCGTCATTTAGATGCTGCGGTAGTTGTGGCGCTGGCGTACGGCTCAGACCCCATCAGCTTTCGATGTTCCCGCCCTCTTTCGTTTCTGAGCCTCGGGAATTCCACTCTTAATCTCAAGAGCCTTCTGCCCGTTCACCAGAACGCGATGAATAAAGTTCTCCAGCACGTCCAGAAGATGGGTCGTTTGCTCTTCATTCGGTGACCAGCCTCGCTGCGGCGCTGCCCGCATCGGTTAATACGGTCAGAATCCCGTGCTCCGTATCACCAATGAAACCCCGCTCTTTTAGCTCCTTCAGCTTTTCTTGAAATGACTTCGCGGGATCAATTTTGACGCTGGCTACACAGCTGTCCAATGCCGTCCTCAGACCTATCGCCGCAAGGATAAAACATTTCTCGTCGTAGCATCGATAGGTCTCATCCAAGATATGAAACAAGGTGGGATCGAGTTTACCGATTTTATCCAGCCAATCAGGTCTGGGGCGTGCGGGAGGACCAGGCAAAGTAATCTTCGTGTAGACCGGCTCGCTTTGGATCGCCCGTAATGGTCATACCATTGATCGATGTTGTTTTCGTCCCATGAACTGTTCTCGGTAAAGACTGTCTCACAGCCGCAGCATTCAAAGAGGCTATAAGCGTTTCCGCCGACCATCGAGTTGCCGTATCTGTCTTCCCACCGCCATGGTTTATCGGCACGTCCGTGGAGAATACAATTCTGCTCCCGATTGCACGTAGGGCAATGAGCCTCCTCAATCACTGGCTGCTTGCGTCGGTTCGACTTCGCCATGGTGTCGCTTTGCCTCTCACACAACCTAGGCAGCTTCTAAACGCACTTCCATTCCCTCACAACCGTACATATGGCGCCGCCGTGCCCGGTCTTCCGCGGCGCCTCTATTGGATGACAGGCAAGGGCAAGGCTGTTTACGACCGCGCGGTAGCGACTCGCCAACAGTTCGATACCTGGGACATCGAAGGAGCTAAGGCATGAGGAATTGGATTCGCCTTTCTTACCTTCTTATGACCGCGATCTTCTTGATCTCCGGTGCCGTCTATTTCCTAGCGAGAAATTTCCTCTGGTCGAAAGACCTGTCAGTGTTCAGCTTAGGGATTTCGATGGCGGGTTTCGGACTAGCTACAACAACCTTGCCGAGGATCATCAAGAGGGTAGTGGATGCGGGCGTAGAAATAAGAATCGCAACGCCACCCGGCCATATGTTCACCCGGATCCTGACCGTGTTCATTTCGAAGCGGCTGTTTTATAAGCACTTTGGACAGACGATCGCAGACAACCGCGCAGACGTGATTAAAGCGCTCGCGACGGGTGACATTGAGGAAGCCAACAAGATCGAGCGCGAGCTGAATATCGACTTGGGCCGACAGATCCTGGAATTGATCCTCGGAATTCCGGCGAGTATCGTCGGAAAAGTCTGGCGGTTCGCAAAAGGCGAGAAAAAGGGCGACGAGTAGTCGCCCTTTTTCATTTCAGAGCACTAGGTATTAGCGAGGGCGTCATACCGACCAGCACCCCGTCGCGCGCAATATCATCGGGACAGACTTTGCCAATTAGATAAATGGAATAAGGATGAGAGTTTCGAGTTTTCGAGTCTCTCATCGCCTGCAATTATGGGCTGCCCCGAGTTTCGCGTTTGGGTGTTGAAGCCTACACGTGAATCCATCGAGTTCATGATACGGAAATATGCAGCGGAAGACTGCTACGGTTAGCTTTCGCTAATATTTACTATCTATTTGATTTCACTGCATAAATAACGCGTGGCTGGGGCGCCTGGATTCGAACCAGGGATGACGGTACCAAAAACCGTTGCCTTACCGCTTGGCGACGCCCCACCAGAGCTTGAGCGGAAACCGCTTGCTCAAATCGACGCCTGATTAGCAAAGCTCTTCGCCTGTCACAATGACTAAGTTTGACCCGGCGCAGATTTATGCGCTGCGCAGTGCTCGCCGTCGTGCTAGGAATTGGCGACGTCATCGGCCTGAGATCATTCCTTCATGGACAGTCCCGCATTCGACCTCGCTTTCGAGCCGGCCTATGGGCAGGCCGTGCCGGTGGTTTCGGGTGTCGAGCGGGTTACAGTGAACAATCCCGGCCCTTTCACCTTTTTCGGCACCAACAGCTATATCGTCGGCGCTTCCTCCGTCGCGGTCATCGATCCCGGGCCGGAGGACGAGGCGCATTATCAGGCGCTGATGGCAGCGCTTGGCGGCCGCGCGGTGACGCATATCTTCGTCAGCCACACGCATCGCGACCACTCACCGCTGGCCCGGCGCCTGCAGGCGGCAACGGGGGCGGTGACAGTGGGGCAAGGGCCGCACCGGCCGGCGCGGCCGCTGCGCGAGGGTGAGATCAATCCCTTCTCCGAAAGCTCGGATCTATCCTTCGTGCCCGATATAGTGCTCGGTGACGGTCAGACCCTATCGGGCGATGGCTGGGCGCTGAGCGCGGTGCTGACGCCGGGGCACACGGCCAATCATGCCGCCTTCGCGCTCGCGGGTCGTGACATCCTCTTCTCCGGTGATCATGTCATGGCCTGGTCGACCTCGATCGTGGCACCCCCGGATGGTTCAATGGCGGATTACATGGCTTCGCTCGAGCGGCTGATTGCGCGCGACGACCGGCTGTTGCTACCCGGCCATGGCGGGCCGGTGACGGAGCCGGCCGGTTTCCTGCGGGCGCTGAAGGTGCATCGGCTGAAGCGCGAACAGGCGGTGCTGGAGCGGGTGCAGGCGGGCGATGAGCGGATAACCGAGATGGTGAAGGTGATCTATCGCGACACCGATCCGAAGCTGCATGGGGCGGCCGCCCTTTCCGTGCTAGCCCATATCGAGGATCTCCTGGAGCGCGGCGAGATTGCGGCGGATGGGCCGCCTTCGCTTGCCGCCTTCTACCGGCCGGCAACAGGGAGATAGGGATGACGCCCCGAGCCGATTACAGCTATCGCGACGATGCCGATGTGCCGGCCTTTGCCGATGACCGGCCGTTGATCGTCTTCGATGGCGAATGCGTATTCTGCTCCGGCTGGGTGAAATTCGCGCTGAAACATGACAGGCAGCGGCGATATCGCTTTCTGGCGGCGCAGACGCCGCTCGGCGAAGCGCTCTACCGGCATTACGGGCTGCATGCGCGCGACTACGAGACCAATATCCTGATCGAAAACGGCCGCGCCTTCTTCAAATCAGACGGCTCGATCCGCATGGTGGCGGGCCTCGGCTTTCCCTATTCGCTGGTCAAGCTCTTCCGGCTGCTGCCGCGGCGGGCGGCCGATGCGCTCTATGAATTCATCGCCCGCAACCGGCTGAAGATTGCCGGGCGGCAAAGCTGCATGGTGCCGACGCCGGAGCAGCGAAGCCGCTTCATCACATGAGCGACGACCGGTTTTCGCTGCTGATCATCGGCGGCTACGGCACGTTTGGCGGGCGGCTTGCCCGGCTGCTTGGCGATCAACCCAGGCTCAGGCTCCTGGTTGCCGGGCGCTCGCTTGAAAAGGCTGACGATTTCGTTGCCGATCTCAGGACGCCGAAAGATGGAGCCGAGGGCCTGGGAAGCAACAATCTCGGCGCCATGGTGCAGGCCGTCAGCTTCGACCGAGACGGCGATCTCACCGAACAGCTGACGCGGTTGAGGCCTCATCTCGTCGTCGATGCCTCGGGGCCGTTCCAGACCTTCGGGAAGGATGCCTATAAGGTGGTCGAGGCCTGCATCGATCTGAGCATCGATTATGCCGATATCGCCGATAGCACCGGTTTTGTCGCCGGCGTCAATGGGCTCGATGCTGCGGCCAAGGCCAAGGGCACCTTCGCGCTCTCGGGGCTGAGCAGCCTGCCCGCCCTCTCCTTCGCGGCACTTAATGCAATGGCGCCTCATTTCTCCCGGATCGACAATGTCGCGGCGGGCATTGCCCCGTCGGCGCATGTGCGGATCGGGCTCAATGTCGTGAGAGCAATCGCGACCTATGCCGGCAGACAAGTGACGGTGCTGCGCGATGGGCGGCCGGCTGCCGGGCGCGGGCTGATCGATGCGATGCGGGTGACGGTGGCGCCGCCGGGGGTTCCGCCGCTGCGCAGCCGCAAGTTCCTGCTGGTCGATGCGCCGGATCTGGCGCTGCTGCCGCAGCATCTTGCCGATCTCAAATCCAGCTTCACCGGGGTCGGCACAGAGCCGCAGCCGCTGCAGCACTTGCTCAGCCTGGCCGCACGGCTCGTCCACCTCCGGCTGCTGCCATCGCTGCTGCCGTTTGCGCGGCTGCTGCAGCGCGCGAGCCATGCTTTCGCGATCGGCGAACATCGCGGCGGCATGTTCGTCCGCGTCGCCGGCGTCGATCACGCGGGGAGCAAGCTGACAGCTGGATGGCATCTGATTGCCGAAGGTGATGACGGGCCGTTCATTCCCATCATCGGCGTCGACGCGCTGGTGCGCCGGCTGCTGACCGGCACGCGGCCGGAGAATGGCGCGCGACCGGCGGCGGGGGAATTGCAGCTTGCAGATTTCGAAGCGGCCCTCCGGCGTTTTCAGATCACGTCAGGCATCCGGATGGAAAACGAGGCGCCCCTGCCGCTCTACCACAGAATTCTCGGCAGCGCCTGGGAGCGGCTGCCGCCCGCCCTATCAGCCCTGCATGCCGGCGGCGCCCGCGTCGCCTCCGGCCGGGCGCGGATCGAGCGCGGCGGCGGGCTGCTGGCGCGGATCGTCGCAGGCGTCATCGGCTTTCCCCCAGCGGGCGAGGATGTGCCGGTCACGGTGCGTTTTGTGAGCGATGGCGACAGGGAGATCTGGACCCGCGATTTCGGCGGCAAGGTGTTCCGCAGCTGGCAGGCCGAAGGCCTGGGCCGCGACCGGCATCTGCTCGCCGAGGTGTTCGGGCCGTTCCGGGTGCTGATGGCGCCGGTGCCGGATGGGGAGAAGCTGCGGCTCGTCGTGCGCGGCTGGCGGTTTTGCGGGATTCCGCTGCCGATGTTTCTGGCGCCGGGCGGGGATACGTATGAGGAGGAGCGGGATGGGCGGTTCCACTTTCATGTGGAGATTGGTGGGCGGCTGACGGGGTTGGTGGTGCGGTATACGGGGTGGTTGGTGGTGGAGGGGTGACGGTGATGTGCCTGTCGGTTTGCGCGGATGGCTGCCCCTCACCCTAACCTTAGTGAGGTCGAACCCTGCGAGAGCGAGCGAGGAACGGAGAGATTGCCGCAAATCTCTTCTCCTCTCGGGGAAAAGAGGGAATCGAGAGGCTGCGGCTCGCAGGGCGTCGAGTTTGCCGCACCCTATCCCGGCCCTTCGCTTGGGCTCAGGGCGTTCGCCGCTGCAATCGATTCACTGGATCGATTGCTGCCGCCTGCGGCGGCACCGCGGCTCACCCACCCGCAATTCCCAGCAGCTCGGCATCCAGCGCCTTCATATAATCGCCGGCGATTTCGGCGCTGAAGCCGAGGTCGTGTTGGCCGTAGCGGGAGGCGACACGGATGTCGACGAAGGTGGTTTCAGCCTCTTCGCGCAGGCGGATCAGGATATCGAAGCGCAGGCCGAGGATCAGCGTGCGGGTGGTGCCCTGCAGCGTCACGCCGTTGGCGCCGCGGATCAGCTTGGCGACGTCGTCGTCATAGGGGCGCGGCGTCGGCACGGGGATGATATCGGGCGCATCGGCCACGGCATCGTCGCTCGGCTGCGGCGGCTTGACCGGCATTTCCTCGGGATCGCGGCCGGGCTCGGTGTCGCCATTGCTGCGGGTAATCGTGATGCCGCTCATCTTGGCGACCTTGCGGACTGCTTCCAGCACGCGGTCGAGCGCGCCTTCATAACGCCGGCCGGTGAGTTCGGGATAGGCGGTGAGCTGCTTTTCGCGATCCTCCGGCGTCACCTCCGGATTGCGCTTCAGCCAGATCTGGTCGGAGTGCGGCGGCGACAGCCAGTCGGGTGCGGAGACCGGATCGGTGGAGACGTCGTAAATATCAGGCAGCGTCAGATAGTGCTCGGTGGCAAAGGCGCCGAGGCCCAACGGAAAGGCGGCATAGATCAGTGCTGCCAGCGCCGCCAGCCCGCCTTCGGCCCCCGTCATCCAGAGGCTGCGCAGCCCGAGGGCGGCGAGCATCGCGGCCAGCAGCGCGCAGCCGGCGGCGGCAATCAGCAGCAGCACCAGATAGGGCGTGGCGAGGCCGCCGAAGCGGTGGGCGATGATCACCGCCAGCGCCAGCACCAGGGAAAACGCCCCGAGCAGCCGCGAAAAGCGGGCGGCGCTGGAAACGGGACGGTCGAAGCGGATGGCCATTAAACTTACCGGTTGCTCGTCAGCGCCCGCGCGTTCGACCACGCAAATCGCCTCACCCCTGTTTAGAACATGATGCCGAAAAGTGTGAAGCGGTTTTCGGACGACATCATGCTCTATTCTTTGATTTAGATCCGGATTCAGATTTTAGGCCGGCCCGGCCCAAAATCATCCGGACCCGGGGCAAGATTCGGCTAGATCGAAACCATTGTCTGAAGCATTGCGTTTGAATCCACGGCGAAGGCCATGACGAAACGGGGGCTGCTTCATAAGCCCTTGCTGATATGCCAAAAAAAGGCCATTCTGCCGCGGTTTCATCTCCGATAGAGAGACAGGAGAGACGGGATGATTTCACCCGAGATAGCAGAAAGGCCGCAGGCGTCTGCGCTTGGCGGGATCGACCACCAGTCCGAACCGACGCTGCCGATGGAGCTGCTCGAGCTCGAACTTTCGCTCGAAGGTTATACCGGCGGCGAGGCTGGCTTCTGCGAGGCGGTGCGCCGGGCAGCGGAACGCTCCGGCGGCGAATTGCTGTTCGACCTGCCGGCCTCCGGCCTCGTCCAGGATTGCCGCCGCATCGCCGTGCTGCGCATTCCAGGCGACGGCCAGGCGATGCGCGTCGTGCTGGCGCTGCTCGATGACCACGGCACGGAGATCCGCATGCAGGCGCCGGATGAAGACACCGCGCCGCTGGTGCGTTTCGCCGATGCCTTTGTCGAATTGCTGGAGCGGATCTAGGTTCTAGATCAACATTTAGCGACGCTCGGCCGCGGCTTCTGCAACGCTGCGGAAGGGAAACTTGCGCCCGCATTCGCACTTGATCACGAAATTTTCCTGCTGATTGGCAGGCCGTTGCACGCCGAAGCCGCGCGGCAGCTGATCGACCTTGAAATCCGGGTGCTTGCGCTTGGGATCGTCGACTTCCGAGGCTTCGGCAAAGCCCTCATTGCCGCATTGTGGGCAGCTCAGTTTCTTCGAAAATCGATCGCGAATGGCCATGCTCGTTCCAGTGTTTTCCAGTCCCCTCATACAGAGGAATGTCCGGTGGCGAAAGTGGAACCATATGCGGACGATGCCGTTCCTTTTTCGAAAAGGAGGCACTCATGCCCAACAAAGACCCGATCCCGACACCCAATGCCGATACGCCGCGCGGCCCGACGCCGACCCCCGGCATTCCCGACCCCATCCAGCAAAAACCGCCGCTGACGCCGGCGCAGGACCCGGCCGATACGAAGAACCCGCAGGATCCGCCGCTCAATCCAGCGCTGCTGCCGATCGGGGATCCGGCCGGGGCGGCGTAGACATAGCCGAGACACGTGGCTCGACCCCGGTCGGCACCGGCAGGCGGATGAGGGGCCGCTCTCGACAATCTCCCCAGCCAAGGGCGGCTTGACGGCATCGGCTGAAAGGACTTTCCTCTGGGAAATGCATTCCAAGGAATAAACCCATGCGCTATCCCCTTCTCATCACCGCCCTGGCCACCATCATCGCTGGGCTCTCCGCCTGCCAGACGATGACGCCGGAGGAGCGGCGGGCGGCGGATGAGCAGCGCTGCCTCGGCTACGGCTTCCGGCGCGGCACGGATGGTTTTGCCACTTGCCTGCAGCGCATCGAACTCGACCGGCGGGCCGAATCACGGGCGCAGAGCGCCGAGCTGATGCAGAGCATGGCCTGGGATCTGAACGGGCCGTATATCTACCGCGATCACTGGCGGCATCATCACTGAGTGCCGCGGACACCCCTGCCCCGCGGTTCCGCTTTTAACGGAAGCGCAGAACCGCACTATCTTTTTTACGCGCCACCGACTGTCTTACAAGCTTCCCCGCAGGTCTTTCGGACCCCGCCGGATCTCTTCCAGACCACCTGAGATCACCGCCTGCGCTGCCGCCAGTCTGGCGATCGGCACGCGGAAGGGCGAGCAGGAGACATAATCGAGGCCGATCGTTTCGCAGAAGCGAATCGAGGCCGGGTCGCCACCATGTTCGCCGCAGATGCCGAGCTTCATGTCGTTGCGGGTGCGCCGACCGCGTTCGGCGGCGATGCTGATCAATTCGCCGACCCCGTCGAAATCGAGCGAGATGAAGGGATCGTGCTCGATGATGCCCTTGCGCTGATAGGTGGGGATGAAGGCCGAGGCGTCGTCGCGCGAGATGCCGAAGGTGGTCTGCGTCAGGTCGTTGGTGCCGAAGGAGAAGAATTCGGCGGCTTCGGCGATCACATGGGCGCGAAGGGCCGCACGCGGCAGCTCGATCATCGTGCCGACGAGATAATCGATCTTCATGCCGGCCTCGCTCATCACATTGCCGGCCACCGCGTCGATACACGCCTTGACGTAATCGAGTTCGGAGCGCAGGCCGACGAGCGGCACCATGATCTCCGGCACGACGGCGGCCCCGGTCTCCTGAGCTGCGGCGATCGCCGCCTCGAAGATGGCGCGGGCCTGCATCTCGACGATTTCGGGATAGGAGATCGCCAGCCGGCAGCCGCGATGGCCGAGCATCGGGTTGAACTCGTGCAGCGCATCGACGCGCTGGCGCAGCACGGTCGCCTCCATGCCCATGGCGAAAGCGACCTCGGCCACCTCGTCGTCGGTCTTCGGCAGGAATTCGTGCAGCGGCGGATCGAGCAGGCGGATCGTCACCGGCAGGCCGTGCATGACGGTGAACAGGCCGGTGAAATCCAGCCGCTGCATCGGCAAGAGCTTGTCGAGCGCCACCCGCCTGCCCTTTTCATCGACGGCCAGGATCATCTCGCGCATCACATGGATGCGCTCGCCTTCGAAGAACATGTGCTCGGTGCGGCAAAGGCCGATGCCCTCGGCGCCGAAAGAGCGGGCGGCGCGCGCATCGGCCGGCGTATCGGCATTGGTGCGCACCGTCATGCGCCGGGCGCGATCGGCCCAGCCCATGATGCGGCCGAAATCGCCCGACAGCTCTGGCTGGGTCATCGGCACCTCGCCCTTCAGCACCTGGCCGGCCGAACCGTCGATGGTGATGATGTCGCCCTTCTTCAGGGTGACGCCGACGCCGAGCAGCCGCTCGTTGCGTTGATCGATGCGCATGGTGCCGGCGCCGACGACGCAGGGGATGCCCATGCCGCGGGCAACGACCGCCGCATGGCTGGTCATGCCGCCGCGCGTCGTCAGGATGCCTTCGGCGGCATGCATGCCGTGAATATCCTCGGGGCTGGTTTCGACTCGGAGCAGGATGACCTTGCGGCCTTCGGATTCCGCCTCGACGGCCTCTTCCGCGGTGAAGACGATGGCGCCGGTGGCAGCGCCGGGCGAGGCCGGCAGCCCGGTGCCGATCACCTGGCGGGTGACACGCGGATCGATCGTCGGATGCAGCAGCTGGTCGAGGCTGGATGGTTCGATGCGCAGCACCGCTTCGTCCTCGGTGATCACGCCCTCATCGACCATGTCGACGGCGATCTTCATCGCTGCCCGCGTCGAGCGCTTGCCCGAACGGGTCTGCAGCATCCACAGCCTGCCGCGCTCGATGGTGAATTCGATATCCTGCATGTCGCGGTAGTGGATCTCGAGCTCGGTGCAGATGCGGCAGAGCTCGCGAAAAGCCTCCGGCATCAGCTTTTCCATCGAGGGCTTTTCGGAGCCGGAGGAAATCCGCCCCTCCTCGGTGATGCTTTGCGGCGTGCGGATGCCGGCCACGACATCCTCGCCCTGGGCATTGACCAGGAATTCGCCGTACAGCGCCTTCTCGCCGGTCGAGGGGTTGCGGGTGAAGGCGACGCCGGTGGCCGAAGAATTGCCGAGATTGCCGAAGACCATCGCCTGGATGTTGATCGCCGTGCCCCAGCCTTCCGGAATATTGTGGAGCTGGCGGTAGGTGACGGCGCGCGCACTCATCCAGCTGGAAAAGACCGCGCCGACCGCACCCCAGAGCTGGACTTCGGGATCCTGCGGGAACTCCTGCTCCAGTTCCTCCTCGATCAGCTTCTTGTAGAGCGAGACGATATGCTGCCATTCCGAGGCGCTGAGTTCGGTATCGAATTCATGGCCGAGCTTGGCCTTCTCGTCTTCCAGGATCTCCTCGAAGGCGTCGTTGCCGAGACCCATGACGACATCGGCATACATCTGGATGAAGCGGCGGTAGCTGTCCCAGGCAAAACGCGCATCGCCGGCATCATGGCCGAGCGCCTGCACCGTCTCGTCGTTGAGGCCGAGATTGAGCACCGTGTCCATCATGCCCGGCATCGAGACGCGGGCGCCGGAGCGCACCGACAAGAGCAGCGGCTGGCTGACGGAACCGAAATGGCGGCCGGTGATCGCCTCTATCTCGGCAATGCCGGCGCGGACCTCGGCCTTCACGGCCTCCTCGATGCGGCGGCCGTTCTTGTAATAGGTGTCGCAGGCATCGCTGACGATCGTCAGCCCCGGCGGCACCGGCAGCCCGAGGCTGCACATCTCCGCGAGATTGGCGCCCTTGCCGCCCAGAATCTCGTGATCGCGCGCCCGGCCCTCAGCCTGCCCGTCGCCGAACCTATAGACCCACTTGGTCATCTTCCCCCCAACACCAAACCGGGATCAGCTCAATCCCTCAGTTTGTTGACAAAGCTCGCTCTTTTCTCGGCGTCATCCCAGGCCTTGTGCCGAGGATCTGCTGCGTAGATCGGTTGCAGATGCCGGGGCACGAGCCCGAGCGTGACGAAAGAGAAGCAGGCAGGCAGTGTCATCAGTCTGAGTTATCAGCTTAATGCCTTGGAGTTGAAATGAAAATCGACAAATGCGGCAAAATGTTGCGTTGCACAATAAATCTTGGCTGCCGCCAGAGGCGAAACGATTGAAACATCGCCCGGACATAAGAGAAGGCATAAAAAAAGCTTTGCGGGACTGCAACAATGTCCCGCAAAGCCTTGTTTCCGTCCGGCCAGGAAAACCGGACGGGGGGTCCCTCAACCCAGGAACGGTTCAACTTTTTGTAAAGAGAACCGTTCTGACCTTCGTTTTACGCAATTCCGGGGAAAACAGATCGCTGCTTCTCCTGGAATTGCTCCAACGGTTTCCGGTTCTTGCCCTCGCCCGGAAAACCGCACGTAAATTCGACAACTCACAACCTTTGATCGCTCGCTTTGCAGCAAAGTAATTAGGTTGCGTTGAAACAACTTCTAATGCAAGTCAGCGAAAAGAGCATCACCCAAATGGGGTACGGGACGCTGGGAAGCCGACCTTTTTTGGTGTTTATTTCCTTCCATTTGATTTTACGCAATTTCTGGGCGCAAAACCGCACCATACCTTTGCTGAAATTGCGTCTGGGCCGGCGGCTGCATGGATGCTCGGGTCAAGCCCGAGCATGACGGAGACGGAGGGCGCGACGGCAAGAGTGGAGACGCCCGGAGCATTGTCTTGGTCAGCAGGTTCCCCACACTCCGTCATCCCAGGGCTTGGCCCGAGGATCCACCGCGCAAGCACTGCCGGCCTGTGCAAATAAGAAATGTCACTCTTCCCCAAGGCAGAGAGACACCGCAAGGCTCTCCCCTACAAAACCTCAGGCAATCTCGCGCAGGCGCTCGGCCGTCTGCAGGTCGACGGAAACGAGCTGGGAGACGCCCTGCTCGGCCATGGTAACGCCGAACAGGCGGTTCATGCGGGCCATGGTGATCGGATTGTGGGTGATGATGACGAAGCGGGTCTCGGTGGAGGCCGCCATTTCGTCCATCAGATTGCAGTAGCGCTCGACATTGTGGTCGTCGAGCGGCGCATCCACTTCGTCGAGCACGCAGATCGGCGCCGGATTGGTGAGGAAGACGGCAAAGATCAGCGCCATCGCCGTCAGCGCCTGTTCGCCGCCCGATAGCAGCGTCATGGTCTGCGGCTTCTTGCCGGGCGGGCGGGCGAGGATTTCGAGGCCGGCTTCGAGCGGATCGTCGGATTCGATCAGCTGCAGCTCGGCGGTGCCGCCGCCGAACAGATGGGTGAACAGCCGCTGGAACTGGGCGTTGACGATGTCGAAGGCGGCGATCAGCCGCTCGCGGCCCTCGCGGTTGAGGCTCTGGATGGCGCCGCGCAGCTTGCGGATCGCATCGATGACGTCGTCGCGCTCCTTGATCAGCGCTTCGAGCTTCTCGCTCAGCTCCTTCTGCTCCTCGTCGGCGCGCAGGTTGACGGCGCCGAGCCGCTCGCGCTCGATCCTCAGACGCTCCAGCTCGCGCTCGACCTCGCGCGGATCGGGAAGCGCCTGCATGGCCGGGCGGCCGGTCAGCTGCAGCGCCTCGTGGGGGGCGACGTTCAGGACCTCGCGGATGCGGCCTTCGCTTTCCTGCCGCTTCTCGCGGGCAGAGACGAGGCGCTCCTCGGCGCGGCCGCGGCGTTCACGGCATTCGGCAAGTTCCGACAATGCCGTCGTCGCCTTTTGGTCAGCCTCGCGCTGGATGCGTTCTGCCTCAGCCAGCAGATCGCTGGCCTGGCGGCGCGCCTCCTCGGCCTTCTGCAATTCGCTGAGCAGAGCGCGGCGCTTGTCGTCAAATTCGTCCGGCGCCAGTTCGAGCTCGGCTGCCTCTTCGCGCGCCTCTTCCTCGCGCTCGCGCAGCGTGGCGACATGATCTTCGCCGCTTGCCGCCCGCTGGCGCCAGGTCTCGCGCTCCTGGCCGATCGCCATGATGCGGCGCTGGCGGGCGTCGTTTTCCCTGGCCAGGCTTTCATGGCGGGCGCGGCTTTCGGCGAGCGCGCCGCGATCGGTCGCAACTTCGGCCTGCTGGAAGCGCAGCCGCTCGTCGATCGCGGTGAGATCGGGCGCGTCCTCCAGCTCGATGCGAGCATTTTCCTCCTGGACGGCGATCTCCTCCAGCTGTGCGCGCAGCTGGCTGGCGGCCTCGCTGACGACGTCGCGGCGGCGGATGAGATCGCCGGAGGCACGCTCGGCGGCGGCAAGCGCATCGCGGGCTTCGGCGAGATGGCGCGCCGACAGACGGCTCATGTCGCGCGCCTCGGCAAGCCGGCGCTCCTCGGCGCGGATCGCCTCAGCGGCCGCCGCCTGCCGCTCCTCGGCTTCGGCAAGCACGTCGCGGGCAAGGGTCGCTTCGCCTTCGAGTTCGGCCAGGCGGTTCTTCTGGGCAAGGCGGAGCGCGGCGGCACTCGGGGCATCGGCGCCGGTGACATGGCCATCCCAACGATAGACGGCGCCCTCTTTCGTCACCAGCCGTTGGCCGGTTTTCAGCGCCGCCATCAGCGACTGCGCTTCCGCTCCCGCGACAAGGCCGATCTGACGCAGGCGGCGGGTCAGTGCCGCCGGCGCGCGGACATGGTCGAGCAGCGCTGTTACGCCGGTGGGAAGCGCCGGATCGGCGGCGCCGTCGCCATTGACCGACCAATGGGCCGGGGCCTCGGCATCGAGCGGCGATTCCAGATCGTCGCCAAGCGCAGCACCCAGCGCCGTTTCAAAGCCGCGATCGACCTTCAGCTCGTCGGCAACCGGCGGAAATTTGCCGGCGGCCGCACCGGCGGCGAGCATGCGGGAAATGGTGCGCGCCTCGGTTTCAAGCGCATTCAGGCTCGAGCGGGCCTGATCGACCGGGGCGCGCGACAGCGCCTCGGTCTGGCGGGCTGATGCCAGCGCCTGTTCGATCACCTGGACGGCGGCTTCGGCGTCGGCGACGGCGATTTCGCCGGCCTCGACGATGGCGCGTTTTTCGTCCGGATCGGGCAGGCCTGATATCTTCTCGCCGATGGCGGAGAGTTCGTGGTTTGCCTCATCCATCTGCCGTTCGAGACGCATCCGCCGGTCGGTGAGATCGCGGATGGCGCGTTCCAGCTGGTTGCGGCCGGCAGCGGCTTCCGCGCGTTCGGCTGTCAGCTGGGTGAAGATGCGCTCGCTATCGGCCAGTTTGGCCGCCGCGCCCTCGAATGCCTCGCGGGTCTCCTCGGCATAACGGCCGGAATCGGCGAGGATTTCTGCAATCTCCGCCTCTTCGGCATCGAGCTTGGCCAGGATGACGGCATTGTCGGCCACCAGCCGCTCCTCGCGTCTTATATCCTCGGCAAGCTGGGCAAGTCGGCGGGTCAGCTCGTCGCGGCGGCGCAGGATACGGCCGGCATCTTCCTCGAGCTGGCTTCTGGCGATCTGCAGGCGCTGCAGCGCGGCGGCGGCGCGGGCCTCGCCCTCGCGCAGTTCCGGCAGCTTCAGGCTGGCGATGCCCTGGTTCTTCGCTGCCTCCATCTGCAGCTGCGCTTTTTCGGCGACGACTGATGTCGCCTGGTTCAGCGCGCTGTCGGCCTCGGCTTCGGCCTCTTTGGCCTGCACCCAGCGGATATGCAAGAGCATCGCCTCGCGGGCGCGGATGTCGGCAGACAGCGTCTTGAAGCGGTTGGCCTGGCGGGCCTGGCGCTTCAGGCTCTCGATCTGGCTTTCGAGCTGCGAGGTGACATCGTCGAGGCGCTCGAGATTGCCTTCGGCGGCGCGCAGCCGCAGTTCGGCCTCGTGGCGGCGGGAATGCAGGCCCGATATGCCGGCCGCCTCTTCCAGCAGCTGGCGGCGGGCCTGCGGCTTGGCCTGGATCAGCTCGCCGATGCGCCCCTGCCCGACCATCGACGGCGAACGCGCGCCGGTGGAGGCGTCGGCAAACAGCAGTTGCACATCCTTGGCACGGCTTTCCTTGCCGTTGATGCGATAGAGCGAGCCCTGCTCACGCTCGATGCGGCGGGTGACCTGGATCTCGTCGCTGTCATTGAAGGCGGCCGGCGCGGTGCGCTCGCCATTGTCGAGATAGAGCGCCACTTCGGCGGTGTTGCGCGCCGGGCGGTTGCCGGAACCGGAAAAGATCACGTCGTCCATGCCGGAGGCGCGCATGTTCTTGTAGGAATTCTCGCCCATCACCCAGCGCAGCGCCTCGACGAGGTTCGACTTGCCGCAGCCATTCGGCCCGACGACGCCGGTCAGCCCCCGTTCGATGATGAATTCCGTCGGCTCGACGAAGGATTTGAAGCCGACCAGGCGCAGCTTGTTGAACTTCATGCAGAAGCTCCGGCGTGCCGGGCGGGCTTGTCACGCAGCCACAAAAAAACGGGCGCACGGCTTTCGCCGTCGCCCGTTCTATCGAAACGATCCGGTTCAGAGCAGGCTGTCGATGAGCTTGGACATGGTGTCAACCGGCATGTCTCCAGAGTAGCGCTTGCCATTGATGAGGAAAGTCGGGGTGGCGTTGACGCCGAAATCCTTGGAACCTCTTTCCCGCGTGGCGTTCACTTCATCCAGAAGCTTCTGGTTCGTCAAGCATTTCGTGAAGCTATCCTCAGTGAATCCGGCAAGCTTCGACATCTGCAGCAGTGCGGCGCGGCCGTCATCGGCGGCGGCCCAGATCTGCTGCTGCTTGAACAGCATCGAAACCATCGGGAAATACTGTTCCGGAGTGCTCAACTGTTCCGAATTGGAAGAGCTGCAGCGGGCGAGCATGAAGGCTGCGGCGGCGCGCGGGTCGAAGGGGAATTCGCGGATGATGAACTGCACCTTGCCGGTGTCGACGTACTTCTGCTTGATCGTGTCGAAAGTGGTGTTGTGAAAGTGGGCGCAATGCGGGCAGGTCATCGACATATATTCGACGATCTTGACCGGGGCGTCGGACTTGCCCAGCGCCATTTCCGGCAGCGCACCGGGCTTCAGCACCTCGGCCATATCGACATCGCCGTCAGACTCCGGCATGTCGGTCGCCGCTGTGGCCGCCGTCTGCATGGTGTCGACATTGGTGCCGTCGGCCATGGTCTTGCCGGAAGACGAAGCATCGGCAGCGTCCTTGCTGTCGTTGCAGGCGACAAGCGCGACGGCAGCTGCGGCGATGGCGATACCGCTGAGCAGGCGGCGTTTCGTCAGTTGCATTTCGGACATCTGCATGGGTTCCCCATAACTAATGAGATTGACGGCGTGATTGTGCGATATAACGGCTTGCGGCCGCTCACAAGCCACGGATCACCAACTTCCTTCAAAGAATTGTGACCGTGATGGGACCAAAAGCGCACGTTGCGTCCGAAATCGGCGGTTCTCAGTTTTCACGGAAGGCCGAAGGCGTATTTCGGCCGGCATAAAACAGTCTCAACACCTGCACCCGATCCTTCACGATCCGGTAAGCGATCGTCACACGCCGCTCGAAAACCAGAATTCGCACGCCCGGGGCAAAATCCTCGCGCGGCGCTCCCCCTTCCGGCATGTCCTCGAGATCATGACAAACCTGCTTGTCGACAAGAATTTCTCGGCGTGCCGCGTGTCGAAAAAGACCGTCAGCGGCAAACTCGTGTCGATGAACGCGGCCAGCGCGCCAGACGCCATAGCGGCGATCCTGGCGGTCATGCCGCTCGATCATTTCGTCGAACAGCCGCTCATGCATATGGAGGATCCGGATCAGACCGGCATCATGCTACCGGTTCATGCGGATGTGGAATTGCTCTGCTCGACGGCGGAAAAGCGAAGCATCACGAGCAGGCCCATCGAGCGCTTTGACTACTATCCGCTGGCTGAAGCCTGCTTTGCCGTGGTTCAGACAGGGGAGATACGGCCCTATGGCAACTTCATCTTGAAGAAGGGTGTCGTTTAGCGGCGGTCCTGGACGTCAGCGTTGATTCCCCCGCTTCCCCATCACCGCGGTCCCTAAGCGCTGGATCGCCTGGCGCAGCTTGTCGTTCTCGATCCCCTCCATCATGCCTTCGAGCTTGCGGGCGGCTTCGCCTTTCAGCGGCGCCGGGGTGCGGGAACGGCGGGGAGCTTGGGAGACCGGCTTCTGGACGATACGGATCTGGTGGACGGCGGCGAAGCCGAAGAAGCTGTTGATGCGCTGGATGAGTTCGCCCTGGGCATGGGTGAGGAACAGCGCGCGCGCGCCTTCGCAGGCGATGGTGAGCACGCCGGGGCGGAAGCCGCCGGCCTCGTTGCCGCCGCGGGCCCAGGCGATTTTTTCCGGCCGGGTGCAATCGGCGAAATCCTCGCCGGCGATTTCGCTCCACGAGCCGAGCAGCGCCGTGTTGATGCCGGCGCGCCGCGCCAGGACGGGATCGATCAGCCCGTTCGCCAGCTCGGAAATCTGCTTTACATCTTTGCGTGGATAACTCATCGAAACCCTTGGGCGCCGCCGCCAATCGCACAGACAATTGGCGCGGCCGACTTGATCGCGCGGCATTGCTTCGCCAAGTATAGGCACTTCCCCCCATCGCGGCAAATCATGACGATCACCACACTCGACACGCCCTCGGCAAAGCCCCTCCTCGACTGGTATGATCGCCACCACCGCGACCTGCCCTGGCGTGTCTCGCCCGGCATGGCGGCCCGCGGCGTCAAGGCCGATCCCTATCACGTCTGGCTTTCGGAAGTGATGCTGCAGCAGACGACGGTGCAGGCGGTCAAACCCTATTTCGAGCGGTTTCTCAAGCGCTGGCCCGAGGTGACCGATCTTGCCGCGGCGGAGAACGACGCTGTCATGGCCGCCTGGGCGGGGCTCGGCTATTACGCCCGGGCTCGCAACCTGAAGAAATGCGCCGAGGCGGTGGCGACAGAGCATGGCGGCATCTTTCCCGATACCGAAGAGGGGCTGAGGTCGCTCCCCGGCATCGGCGACTATACGGCCGCCGCCGTCGCGGCCATCGCCTTCAACCGGCAGGCGGCCGTGATGGACGGCAATGTCGAGCGGGTGATCTCCAGGCTCTATGCGATCGAAACACCGCTGCCGGCTGCAAAGCCCGCGATGAAGGAAAAGGTGGCGCTGCTGACGCCGGCAGAACGCCCCGGCGATTTCGCCCAGGCGATGATGGATCTCGGTGCGACGATCTGCACGCCGAAGCGGCCGGCCTGTTCGCTCTGTCCGTTCCGGGGTGCCTGCGAGGCGCTCAAACTTTCCGATCCCGAGTTGTTTCCGGTCAAGGCGGGGAAGAAAGAGAAACCGGTGCGCTACGGCGCAGCCTTCATCGCGGTGACTGGCGATGGCGAAATCCTGCTGCGGCGGCGCATCGACAGCGGCCTGCTTGGCGGCATGACCGAGGTGCCGACGACAGCCTGGACGGCGCGCATCGACGGCGAGACCTCGGCTGCGGCCGCGCCCTTCGAGGCGGCATGGCAGTCCTGTGGCACCGTCATCCACGTCTTCACCCATTTCGAGCTCAGGCTGTCGATCTGGCGTGCGGTGATCGCCGGCAAGGTCGGCACGAATGACGGATGGTGGGAGCCGGTTACAAATCTTGAAGCGCAGGCGCTGCCGACCGTCATGAAAAAAGCGATCGCAGCGGCTATTCCTCTCGCGTTTAAAACATCCAAGGGATGACCATGACCACCGGCATAAAGCATATTGTTTTCGATATCGGCAAAGTCCTCATTCATTACGATCCGCATCTTCCCTTCAGCCGCCTGATCCCGGATGAGGCCGAGCGCAACTGGTTCTTCGCCAATATCTGCACCCATGACTGGAACATCGAGCAGGACCGCGGCCGCAGCTGGGCGGAGGCCGAAGCGCTGCTGATTGCACAGCACCCGGCACGTGAGGAACAGATCCGCGCCTTCCGCAAATATTGGCACGAGATGGTGCCGCACGCCTATGAGGACAGCGTCGCCATCATGGAAGGGCTGATCGCCGAAGGGCGCGACGTGACGATGCTGACCAACTTCGCCTCCGACACCTTCCGCGAGGCGCAGCAACGCTTCGCCTTCCTCAACCGACCGCGCGGCGTCACCGTTTCCGGCGATGTCGGCCTGATCAAGCCGGATATCGCCATCTACGAGACGCATACGAAAAGCTTCGGCCTCGATCCCGCGGCCACGATCTTCATCGACGACGCGCCGGTCAATGTCGAAGGCGCCAAGGCCTATGGCTGGAATGCGGTGCTGTTTTCGGGTGCGGAGAAGCTGCGCAGCGATCTCGCCGCTTACGGATTGAAGGTCTGAAACCCATGGCTTTCGACCCCGCAGAAGAAATCGAACGTTTTCACGCCGCGATCAACGCCCTCGATTTTCCCGCCATCGAGGCCTATTTCGCCGAGGGTGCAACCTATGTCTCGAACGGCGTCGGCAGTCTTGCCGGCCGGCCTGAGATCATGGCGGCCTTCCGGCGCTATTTCGACGACTATCCCGATCAGACGGCGGAAAATTCGCTGGTGGAAACGTTGACGCCGCTCTCCGGCCGATCGGTCTGGTCGGTGCGCGCCACCCACAGCAAGACGGGCAAGCCGCTGATCCGCGAGGGCGAGGAGACAATCACCTTCAATGCGGAAGGGCGCGTCACGCGGGTCGAGGTCACCGATTATCAAGAGTTCTGATGACCGAGTTCAGCGCAAATAGAAGACGCCCGGAGCTTGAACTCCGGGCGCCTTGACCTTCTCCCGCAACTGGAGGGAAATCGGAAGAAGGTATCTCGATCTTGCGAAGGTGGTGCTCACTCCACCTTTGCCAGATCACTGCGGATGACGGACCTGAGATCGTCGATCGGGCGCAGGGACTGCCCGTCTTCGAAATGCCAGAAGGTCCATCCGTTGCATGCATCGAGACCCTGCACCTTGGCGCCGAGACGATGAATGGAGCCGGCCTCGCCGCCTGAGGCCACGGTGCCGTCGGCGCGCACGATGGCGCTGTAGCGGCGCTTGGCATCGGTCAGCACCTGGCCGGGCTTGATCAGGCCGCTTTCGACCAGCACGTTGAAGGCAACGCGGACTTCGGCCTTCTTGCCGGTCATGACGGTCAGTTCCGCCTTGCCGAGCGGCTCGACGGCGGCGATGCGGGCCGAGGCCGCATCGATATAATCCTGCTCGCGCTCGATGCCGACGAAGTGGCGGCCAAGACGCTTGGCGACCGCACCCGTCGTTCCCGAGCCGAAGAAAGGATCGAGCACGATATCGCCGGGCTTGGTCGAGGCCATGATGACGCGGGCAAGCAGCGCTTCCGGCTTCTGCGTCGGATGCACCTTCTTGCCGTCCTCGCCCTTCAGCCGCTCGCCGCCATTGCAGATCGGGAACAGCCAGTCGGAGCGCATCTGCACGTCGTCATTGGCCGCCTTCATCGCATCGTAATTGAAGGTATAGCCCTTGGCCTTGGCGTTGGGGCTCGCCCAGATCATCGTCTCATGGGCGTTCTGGAAACGGCGGCCCTTGAAATTCGGCATCGGGTTGGTCTTGCGCCAGATGATGTCGTTGAGGATCCAGAAGTTCAGATCCTGCAGCGTGGCGCCGACGCGGAAGATATTGTGGTAGGAGCCGATCACCCAGATCGAGCCTGTCGGCTTCAGCACCCGCCGGCAGGCCAGCAGCCAGGCACGGGTGAAGGCGTCATAGGCCTCGAAGGAGGCGAACTGATCCCATTCGTCGTCGACCGCATCGACCAGCGACTGATCGGGACGATGCAGCGTTCCGCCGAGCTGGAGATTATACGGCGGGTCGGCAAAGATGATATCGACGGAGTGGCTGGGCAAAGCTTCGAGGGCGCTGACGCAATCGCCCTTGATGATCGTGTCAACCCAGGAATCCGACCGGGATCCCGGCCGGGAATCCGACTTGACGGAAGCCTTGAGGTCGGCAAGCGGAAAAACTGATGCCATTCTGATACTCACTCATACGCTCTACGCTTAACTGTCCGTTATGGTTACGCAACTTAGTTACCAAAGCCTGAAGCGGTGGCCGATTTCGGGAATTTATTCGGCCGGCCGGTGAGTGAGCGGCAGACTTTGCCGACGCCGGCGATCAGGCGGCGTCGTGAATCCTGCGGCTGTCGGCCGGCGCTTCGTCGCGTTCAAACATGCCGTAATCACGGACGACGCTGGCGATCCGCAGGCGGTAATCGGCGAAGATGCCGCCGCGGCCGGCCTGCTGCGCTGCCCGGTGCGCCTCGAGATTGCGCCACTCCTTGACGGCCGCCTCGTCGCGGAAGAAGGAGAGCGATAAAAGCTTGCCGCGGTTCGTCAGGCTCTCGAAACGCTCGATCGAGATGAAGCCGTCGATCTTTTCGAGCTCGCGGCGCAACTCGCCGGCAAGATCCAGATATTTGTGGCGTTCGCCCATATAGGGCACGACTTCGAAGATGACGGCGATCATGGCAGCACCAGCTTGGCGTGAGGGGCGGAGACATTTTTGAGGAAGATGCGATCTTCCTTCAGGATGAAGCGCTCGCGTCGGGCAAATTCGTAATTCTCGCGGCCGAGCGGGTCGGACGCCAGCCGGGCGCGATAGGCTTCATAGGCGGCGAGGCTCTCGATATTATAGACGCCGTAAGCCGTCGTCGCCGATCCCTCGTGCGGGCCGTAATAGCCGATCAGGTCGGCACCGTTCTTCGGAATCGCCTGGCCCCAGTTGCGGGCATATTCGGCAAACGCTTCCTTCTTGAAGGGGTCGATCTGATAGCGGATGAAGCAGGTGATCATATCGTTTCTCCTTTGCTGTCTCAGTGCTCTCCTGGGCCGTTTTCGCACATTGCCTGACGGCGATGCTTCGGTTACGATCGAACTATGAAGGAAGGCCCAGACATTGCGCAGATTGGCGCGCTGATCGGCGATCCCGCCCGCGCCAACATGCTGGCGGCGCTGATTGGCGGCCGGGCGCTGACGGCGACGGAGCTTGCCGGCGTCGGCGGCATCACCGTACAGACGGCGAGCACCCATCTCGCCAAGCTCGAAGCCGGTGGGCTGCTTGCCCAGCGCAAGCAGGGCCGCCACCGATATTTCACCCTCGCCGACGAGGCCGTCGCCCGGCTGATCGAAAGCATGATGGGTTTTGCCGCCGGACGCGGGCACCTGCGCCACCAGCCGGGACCGAAGGAGCCGGCGCTGCGCAAGGCGCGCATCTGCTACGATCATCTTGCCGGCGATTACGGCGTGCGCATGCTCGACAGCCTGATTGCCTCCGGCTCGATCGAGGCGGTCGGCGACGGCCTGGCGCTGACGGAAAAGGGCGAAGGTGACCTCAAATGCATCGGCATCGATGTCGGCGACCTCAGATCCTCGCGCCGGCCGCTCTGCCGCTCCTGCCTCGACTGGAGCGAAAGACGCACCCACCTCGCCGGCAGCCTCGGCAAGGCGCTGCTGTCAAGCTTCCTCGACAAGGGCTGGGCGCGGCGCACGGCCGAGAGCCGCTCGATCCTGTTTTCGCCGGAAGGCGACCGGCAGTTCCTGAGGCTGTTTCCGGTCGATCCGTAGCTTATTGCCGGTCTGCAGGAGGTTCCAAGGCCGTTTCCGGCGGCCTCATGCCCCTGCCCTCTTTTCATCTTCCTGCCGCACATGCGCCCGCAGCGCCGCAAGAGTGAGCGCCAGCGCCGCGTGGTTGCTCTCGGCTTCACCGAGCACGCTTTCGCCCTCATCGATCTCGCGCAGCTGCGCACCGTAAAGCGACTCGTCCGATGTCTGGCGGCCGCAGGCGAGGTGCCAAACCGCATCCGGCTGCACCTCCCGGCACAGATCGATGGCGTGATTGACATCATGCGTGAACGAACGCGCCATCAGGAAACCATGCGGCGACTTGATACTGCTCGGCATATAGTCGTGGGGACCGTCGAAATCGTCCGGTTCGGCCGGCCGGAATTGCTTCAGCAGGAAAGCACAGGTGATGAAGGCGTCGATCCGGCTGTCGGGCATATCAGTCTTTTCCAGGGTCTCGATGATGTCCTCGATCGTCATGCGGTCTTCCTCTTCGTCCGTTCCTTGGCATGCCGCTTGTTCTCCTCCCCATAGCGGCGGTGACGTCCTCCTCGATCGCCATCTAGTGCATGAGTTTGCCAAAGGTAGTCCTGGGGCCGCGGTTAGAACTGCATGACGCGGATTTGATGGATGTCGCGCCGTTCTCAAAGAAGGCGCACCTCTGCCGTCCCGGTAACAGGCTCGCCTGCTGCCCGTCCATGTTCTCTCGGTACTCGGACGCTATCGGCGGCTTAGCTCTGGCAGCCCTTCTTCCTCATCTTCCTTTCGACCTTGGCTCTCTTGTCGGTGCCATCCCCGGCATGCTTTCCGCCGGTCAGGGCATTATCTTTCATCGCCTGCAGCTGCGCACAGCTTCGGTGCTTTCCCCTGGCGTTGACGTCGGTGGATGTGAAGGCAAACAGCAGCACTACGGCTGCCGCCGGTCGGACGAAAGCTGAAAGCCTCATGGTCCCTCTCCTTGTGCGGCTGCATGCTACGCCCAAGACCGTGAAGCAGCAATGAGCGGCCACGATGGGCGGATCAACCTTTCATCGAAAATGAAATATCGAATGCAACCTATTGTTTTTACGCCACTAAGGATCGGTGCTGAGAAATCATTAAGCATATTCCCGTACTCTCACGTTCTAAATTAACGAGAGAGCCCTGTCATGGCGTCGATCCAGCATAAGATCATCATTGCGAGCATCGCGATTTTCGCCTTGGCGGGTGGCGCCACGGGGGTCGGTATCTGGTCGGCCTCGACCCTGTCGGAAAACAACGCCGACGTTGCCCGGTCGGCGCAAATTCTGCGCAACCACATGCAGGCCGATATGATGCATGACGCGATGCGCGCGGACGTGCTGGCATCGATGCTGGCGTCCAATCCGGCAGCGGGCATAGAAGCGGCCGCGGTGAAGGCGGACCTGGTGGAACACGACGCGTCGTTTCGCGAGATGATTGCCGCCAACAAGGCGCTTGCCGCCGACGACAAGACCAAAGCGCTGCTTGCCAGCATCGAACCTCCCCTTCTGAGCTATATCGAAAGCGCCACGAAAATCGTGGATCTGGCAAACCAGGATCCTTCGGCGGCCTTGAAGGCCTTGCCCGCATTCATGCAGCAATTCTCGACGTTGGAAACGGCCATGGAACAGGCCGGCGACGAGATCACCGCCGCGTCGGACGAAATCTCCAAGCGTAGCGCCGACGTCAAGGCTTCGGTCGATATCGCTCTGAAAGCACTTCTGGCCGCAGCCGCATTGTTCGCCATTGGTCTCTATTTCCTGACCCGCAAGACCGTAACCAAGCCGATCCTGGCGCTTTCCAACGATATGCAAAGGCTTGCCGGCGGTGACACGGCCATTGCCTGCACCGGGATCGGCCGCTCGGACGAAATCGGAACGATGGCATCGGCCGTCGAAATCTTCCGCCAGGCGGCAATTGCCAACAGGCAGCTCGAGCAAGACGCCGAGGCAGCCCGGTTGCAGGGCGAAACCGAACGGCTGACGGCCCGCAAACAGGCCGACGAAGATGCAGCCGTTCGGCTGCGGGCGGCGACATCCGGCCTTGCCGCCGGCCTGAAGCGGCTTGCATCCGGCGATCTCGCCTTCCAGATCGACGAGCCGTTCGCACCTGATTTCGAGGGCCTCCGGCATGATTTCAACATGTCGATCCGCCAGCTCGACCAAACGCTCGGCGCCATTGCGGCCGCCATTGCCGCAATCGACGAAGGCACCAGGGAAATCGCATCCGGGGCCGGCGATCTGTCCAAACGCACCGAACAGCAGGCTGCCTCGCTCGAAGAAACCGCCGCAGCGCTCGATCAGATCACCGCCAATGTCTCGAACTCGAGCAAGCGCACCGACGAGGCGCGCACGGAAGCGACCGATGCGAACCGCAATGCCGCCAAGTCTTCGGAGGTCGTGTCGCATGCCGAAGAGGCGATGCGCCGCATCGAGGCTTCGTCGCAGCAGATCTCCAGCATTATCGGAGTGATCGACGAGATCGCCTTCCAGACCAACCTGCTGGCGCTGAACGCCGGTGTCGAAGCGGCGCGCGCCGGAGAGGCGGGCAAGGGCTTTGCGGTGGTGGCCCAGGAAGTGCGCGAACTCGCCCAGAGATCGGCCCAGGCGGCAAAGGAAATCAAAGGCCACATCCAGAAATCGTCGGTGGAAGTGGAAAGCGGCGTCAAGCTGGTTCTCGACACCAGCCAGGTTCTGAAGGCGATCAGCGAACAGATCGCCCGCATCAATCAGCACATGGATGCCATCGCCGTCTCGGCAAGAGAACAGTCGACCGGCCTTGCCGAAGTCAACACCGCCGTCAATTCCATGGATCAGGTGACCCAGCAGAACGCGGCGATGGTGGAGCAATCAACCGCGGCATCCGGTCATCTCGCCGAGGAAGCCGCCAAGTTGCGTGAACTCGTTTCCCGGTTCAAGCTGCGCGCGACGGCTTCGACGCCATCTGCCGCTGGACGCCGGAGCGGGCAGCTGGCGGCCTGACGGCTTCTGTCTGCTCGCCATTTCCATTCCCGCGACGTCGAGGACCTCAGATCATTGCGGCTGCCGCTCCTGCCTCGACTGTAACGAAAGGCGGGCTGATCTTGCCGGCCGTCTCCGCGAGGCCCTGCTGTCAAGTTTCTTCGACAAAGGCTGGGCGCGCCGGGCGGCGGAAAGTCGCCCGATCATCTTCTCAGCGGAGGGCGACCGGCAGTGCCTGCACTCTCCAGCAGTGGCAGCAGAGCCTATCCAAGTGGGCGGGTGATAAATCAGATCAAAGTCCACCACCCTCACCCGCAGCATCGAGGACATCTAGCGCACCCTGATGCCAATAGGGTCTTTTGCAGATCAAAAACGCAAAAGATTCAACACGCCATCGGAAATACAAATCAAACAATAAATGGTTGCGTTGACTCTAATATGCTACCTGTTGTTTAATGACGATGTCATTAACGGAGGAACGCAAGATGTCCGTCACGTTAAATTCTCCAATCTCATGGAAAAATCCATCTGCCGACGACAGCACTATGCTTGACAACCTTCAGCCGAACATCATCAAGGCGCATGTTCGTGAGTTTTTGACTCTGTTTTTTCTGCGGTTTGACGATAAGGAAGCTGCGAAAAACTTCCTTCGGGCAATTTCCACGACGCTGATGAAATCGGCAAAGCAACATTTAATGGAAATTGAAGCATTCAAAGCCAAACCTTCGACGCCGGGAACGCCGTACATCGGGCTTGGCCTTACTGACGAGGGCTATCAAGCCCTCCAAATCGCCCAAAGGCCGAGCGATCCGATATTTCGCGCGGGCATGCAAAAATCCGACTTGAATGACCCTGATGTCAGCAGGTGGGATTCTTATTTTCGCAATCCCATCCATGCGGTCGTTCTGGTGGGAGATATGCTCAATGACACCAAGGTCACTGCTCACGATCAGGTGGTAAACTTGATCCAGGCCTCGCATGGGGTAACAATTGTGGGGACGCAAGATGGCCTGGGTCTTCACAATGACAATAGAGAAGGTATCGAACACTTCGGCTATGTCGATGGGCGCAGCCAGCCGCTGTTTCTGCTGGAAGACATCGACGCGGAAGAAAACGCGACAGATGGAATTGCGAACTGGGATCCGGCTTTCCCATTAGAACAGGTTATTGTTCCTGATCCAGCAGCGCCCGATCCGGCCGTTCATTTCGGAAGTTACTTCGTATACCGGAAGCTGGAACAAAACGTCCGCCGGTTCAAAAGGCAAGAGCAGAAACTTGCAGATCGCTTGTTCGGATCTGATGACGAAAGGGCCGGCGCCATGGTCGTCGGGCGCTTTGAGGACGGAACGCCGGTCACGATGCAGTCAGAAGACGGCGTTGAGTCACCCGTCCCGAACAACTTCAACTACTTCAGCGACAAGAGCGGCGCGAAGTGTCCCTTTTCAGGGCATATCCGAAAAACCAATCCGCGAGGGTCGGGCGGGTTCGAAAACAGTGCTGGCGAACGAAAGCACCTCATGGCCCGACGCGGCCAAACCTATGGCGTGCGAACAGATAATCCGAACGATGGCAGGATCGAGAACAAACCGAGTAAATACGTCGGCCTGTTATTCATGGCTTTCAACAGTGATATAGGCAATCAGTTCGAATTCACGCAGAAAAATTGGGCCAACAATCCCGGTTTCCCAGCTGTGCCGACCGGCTTTCCAGCGCCGGGGGTCGATCCGGTCATCGGTCAAACAAAACAAGATGCTGCGCGACCAGATATGGAAGGAGCGGCCATCTGGGGTGATCCCGGCTCCCTCAAGACCGTTGCAACCGTTCCTCAAGCGGTGAAGATGAAGGGAGGCGAATATTTCTTTATGCCGTCCCTCGCATTTCTGAGTTCGCTTTAAGCTTGCCATGACGTTGGCGGGCAATCCTGCCGACGTCATTCCACGGTCATCTCCAGGGACTCTCACCTGATAGCGCCGCGCACGATGCTAGGCGAGCATGCGGCGTGCGATTGTGCCTTCCGGCTCCCTCCCATGCGCCTTCGGTGGCGAGCGAGTTCCTGCTTGTCGAGGCCGGGATGAAGGTGGCCTACGCCGTCGATCCGGCAGCAACGCCGGAGCCGGTCGCTTGCCGCATCGCAGCCATGCTTGAGATCCGGTTGAGCTTTGGGCGGGCATCGTGTAAAGCCGCAGCATCCCCGGACAAGACCCAGGCTTTCGGCCCAGATTTCAGCAAGGCGTGAACATATGGACGGCTTCGACCTCATCATCTTCGACTGCGACGGCGTTCTCGTCGATTCCGAAATCATCGCGGCGGAAGTCGAATCCGCGCTGCTGACGGAGGCCGGCTACCCGATCGGCGTCGAGGAAATGGGCGAGCGTTTCGCCGGCATGACATGGCGCAACATCCTGCTGCAGATCGAGCGCGAGGCGAGCATCCCGCTTTCGGCCTCGCTGCTCGACAAGTCGGAGAAAATGCTCGACCTCAGGCTGGCGCAGGACGTCAAGGCCATTGCGGGCGTCGAATTCGCCGTCTCCCGGCTGCCGATGAAGCGTTGCATCTGCTCGAACTCCAGCACCAAGCGGCTCGACATGATGCTGACCAAGGTGGGGTTGAAGCCGCTGTTTGCACCCAACATTTTCTCCGCCAAGGATCTCGGCCCCGACCGCGCCAAGCCGAAGCCCGATATCTTCCTGCATGGCGCAAGCCAGATGGGTGTTTCGCCTGACAAGGTCGTCGTGGTCGAGGATTCCGTGCACGGCGTGCATGCGGCGCGTGCCGCCGGCATGCGCGTCATCGGCTTTACCGGCGCCTCGCACAGCTATCCCGCCCATGCCGATAAATTGACCGATGCCGGCGCCGAAACGGCGATCTCGCGCATGAACGACCTGCCGGGCGTCGTCGCCGCCTTGGCCGCCTGGGACAACGTTCTCTGAGGCGCCCGAAGCCGCTAGCCCGCTCTGGTTTGAGCGTACGGCTGCCCTCACCCTAGCCTGACCGGGTGGCGGCGCCGGATGAGGGGCCGCTATCGATGATTTCCCAGGCCGGTGTAGGCCGAAGGCCGAATTGCTTAGCTGCTCTTCTTGGTCTTCGCCGGCTGGGTGTCGAAGCCGACATTGACGCGCACCAGGGCGCCGGCGCCGACCGGCATCTTGATGCCTTCCTTGCGGAAGATCACCTGCGTGCCAGGCGCGCCTGCCGGAATCTCGGTCGCGAACTTGGTGACCTCGGAATAGAGCACGTTCTCGCCGTCGAGGATTGTGACGCGGATCGGCAGCGTCAGCGGGCCCGGCGCACCGGCCGGGCCGGTGATCAGGCGCAGCTGGGCGACGACCGTCATCGTCAGGTTGGTGTCGTTCAGCGTGCATTGGCGGGTGTAATCGCCGAAGGAGGCCTGGTAGACGATCTGCTGCGGATCGTCCTTCTTGCCCTTGGCATAGGTGCGGAAGATCGCATCCTGGTCACGCATGAAGATCTGCGGGCAGGCGCCCTGGACGACCGGGGCAACGGTGCCCTGCGCGGTCGTGGCCGTGCCGATCGACGGATTGTTCGACGAGGGGTTGGCGGGTGCCAGCGGCATGATCTGGGCGGTGCCGTTCGGCTGGGTCGGCGGTGCAGACGACTTGCTGTCTCCGCCTATGCCGAGCGAGTTGCAGCCGGCGAGCAGGGCAAGAAAAGATGCGGAGACGATGAGACGCGAGACCTTGCCGAGCACCATATTCCATCCCTTGTACAAGCGTTTCTTGGAGGCCCCATGTCTTTTCCGCGAGGCCTTTCATGACGGTTTGCGATGGTCTATATCAGCGGCGCAAACAAAAATCGATTGGGTAAGCGCCGTTTTGATGCACTTTTCGCCGCCGGATGCGGGCAACTTCAACAGGATACCCGCGATGGCGTGCCTACGGGGCAGCCCCTCTCCAATTTTCGGCAGAGCAAGCCACGGCTGCGCCCGGCCGGATTTCTTCCAGCGATAGATCAAGGATGACGAACGTGGACTATATCTCGACCCGCGGCGAGGCCCCTTCCCTCGGCTTTTGCGACGCCCTGCTGACCGGGCTGGCGCGCGACGGCGGGCTCTACGTTCCCCGTAAATGGCCGAGCTTCTCGAAGAAGGAGATCCGGGCGCTGCGCGGCAAGACCTATCAGGAAGTGGCCTTCACCATCCTGTCGCCCTTCACCAACGGCGAGATCCCCGACGACACGTTCCGGGCGATGATCGACGAGGCCTACGGCACCTTCCGCCACCCGGCGATCGCGCCGCTCGTCCAGACCGGGCCGAACAGCTTCGTCATGGAGCTCTTCCACGGCACGACGCTCGCCTTCAAGGACGTGGCGATGCAGCTGCTCGCCCGGCTGATGGACTATGCGCTGGAAAAGCGCGGCGAGCGGGCGACGATCGTCGGCGCCACGTCGGGCGACACCGGCGGGGCGGCGATCGACGCCTTTGCGGGCCGCGAGCGCACCGATATCTTCATCCTCTTCCCGCACGGCAAGGTCTCGCCGGTGCAGCAGCGGCAGATGACGACCTCGTCTTCGCCAAACGTGCATGCGCTTGCCGTCGAGGGCAATTTCGACGATTGCCAGAACCTGGTGAAGGCGATGTTCAACGACGTGGCCTTCCGCGACAAGGTTCGTCTCTCCGGCGTCAACTCGATCAACTGGGCGCGCATCATGGCCCAGATCGTCTATTATTTCACGGCGGCCGTCGCCCTCGGCGGACCCGACCGGAAGATCTCGTTCACGGTGCCCACAGGCAATTTCGGCGACATCTTCGCCGGTTACTGCGCCAAGCGCATGGGCCTGCCGATCGACCGCCTGGTGATCGCCACCAACGAGAACGACATTCTGGCGCGGACGCTGAAGACCGGCCGCTACGACATGAAGGCGGTCAAGGCGACGAGCTCGCCGTCGATGGACATCCAGATCTCGTCGAACTTCGAACGGCTGCTGTTCGAAGCCTATGGGCGCGACGCCTCGAAGGTGCGCGCGGCGATGGAGAGTCTCAAACAATCCAATGGCTTCGAGATTGCTCCTGAAGCGCTGAAGGCGATCCGCCGCGACTTCCGCGCCGGCCGCGCCAGCGAGAAACAGGTGGCCGAGACGATCCGCAAGACCCATGCCGAGACCGGTTATCTGCTGGATCCGCATTCGGCGATCGGCGTCTTCGTTGCGGCGAAGAAAGAGAAGCCGAATACGCCGATGGTGACGCTTTCGACCGCGCATCCGGCGAAATTCCCCGTCGCCGTAAAATCCGCTTGCGGTATTGACCCGGCGCTTCCGACGTGGCTTGCTGATGTGATGCACAGGGAGGAGCGTTTCCAGATCATCAAGCCGGAGCTGAAAGCCGTTGAGACTTTTATCGGCAAACATGCCCGTGGCGAGACGACAGCAGGCGCAGAAAGATAGCCAATGACAGTTGAGTGCACCCGGCTCAAATCCGGGCTGACAGTAGTCACAGAAACCATGCCGCACCTTGAAAGTGTTGCGCTCGGAGTCTGGATCAAATCAGGATCGCGTAACGAGACGGGAGACGAGCACGGCATCGCCCACCTGCTCGAACACATGGCTTTCAAGGGCACGGCGCGCCGCTCGGCCCGCCAGATTGCCGAGGAGATCGAGGATGTCGGCGGCGAAGTCAACGCCGCGACCTCGACCGAGACGACCTCCTACTATGCCCGCGTGCTCAAGGATCATGTGCCGCTCGCCGTCGATATCCTCGCCGACATCCTGACGGAATCGGCTTTCGAGGAGGAGGAGCTGGAGCGTGAGAAGCAGGTGATCCTGCAGGAGATCAACGCCGCCAACGATACGCCCGACGACGTGGTGTTCGACCGGTTCTCCGAAGCCGCCTATCGCGACCAGACGCTCGGCCGGGCGATCCTCGGCACGCCGGAGACCGTCGTCTCCTTCACGCCGCAGCAGATCCGCGGCTATCTCGGCCGCAACTACACGACCGACCGCATGTTCGTGGTGGCGACCGGCGCCGTCGAGCATGATGAATTCGTCCGCATGGTCGAGGATCGTTTTGCGAGCCTGCCGACTTCGCCTTCCGCCCCGCCCGTCATGGAAGCGGCGCGTTATATCGGCGGCAGCGTGCGCGAGCCGCGCGACCTGATGGACGCGCAGATCCTGCTCGGCTTCGAGGGAAAGCCCTATCATGCCCGCGATTTCTACTGCTCGCAGATCCTCGCCAATATTCTTGGCGGCGGCATGTCCTCCAGGCTCTTCCAGGAAGTGCGCGAGTTCCGCGGCCTCTGTTATTCCGTCTATGCCTTCCACTGGGGCTTTTCCGACACCGGCATCTTCGGCATTCATGCCGCGACCGGCGGTGAAAACCTGCCGGAGCTGTTGCCGGTCATCATCGACGAGCTGCACAAGTCCACCGATGCCATCCACCAGAAGGAAATCGAGCGCGCCCGCGCCCAGATCCGCGCCCAGTTGCTGATGGGCCAGGAGAGCCCGGCTGCCCGCGCCGGCCAGATCGCCAGGCAGATGATGCTCTACGGCCGGCCGATCTCCAATCCGGAGATGATGGAGCGGCTCGAAGGCATCACCATCGAGCGGCTGACCGACCTTGCCGGCCGGCTGTTCTACGACACGGTGCCGACGCTTTCGGCGATCGGGCCGTTGGAGCAGCTCGCGCCGATGGAAGACATCACCGCCTCGCTTTCGGTCCCGGCGTCGAAGACGCTGCAGGCAAGCTGATCAGACGTCCGTCTGCCGGGAGTAATCGATGGCAAAATCCGTTTTTCGGTTTCTGTCGCGGCAGCCGGAAGCGGTGGAGCTGGAGAACGACAGATATCTCCTGCGCCTGCCGCGCTACCAGGATTTCAACCAGTGGCACCGGCTGCGCGCCGAAAGCCGCAAATTCCTCGAACCCTGGGAGCCGACCTGGCGGCGCGACGAGTTGACCGAGGGCGCCTATCGCGCCCGCGTCATCCGCGGCAAGCAGGAATATGCCTCGGGCCAGGCGGTCCCGCTGTTCATTTTCCTCAAAGGCGACATGACGCTCGTCGGCGGCATCACCATCGGCTACATCCGGCGGGGTGCGGCACAAAGCTGCATGATCGGCTACTGGATGGGCGAGCGCCATGCCGGCCAGGGGCACATGTTCGCCGCCCTGCAAATGGTTATTCCTTACATCTTCACCGGGCTTGAGTTGCACCGTATCGAAGCAGCCTGTATTCCAGATAACGCGCGCAGCATCCGTCTGCTTGAAAAGGCCGGGTTTCAGCGAGAAGGCTATCTGCGCGGATATTTGAAGATCAACGGTCAGTGGCATGATCATGTGATGTTTTCACGTCTCGCCACCGATACGGATAAAGGCAGGAAAACCGACAGCCGATGACCAGAGACCGCACGCTGCCCAAGTCACCGTCCGGACGAGTGATCGCGGTGATCGCAGCCCTTTTCCTGGCGGCCTTCGCCTTCGTGGCGGGTACGGCCCAGGCGGCCGAACCGGTGAAGATTTCCCGCGACGATACCGCGCTCGACCTGACCGCGACGACCGAGATCTATGTGAACCAGGGCGAGGCCTTCCAGGTTTCGACGGCCGCGGGTGCGGACGGCATCCGCCGCCGCATCGAGGTCCGGGCGAGCTCGGAGAACCATCAGGGCGACTGGGCGGTGTTTGCGCTCGCCAATGTCTCGGAAGAACAGCTCGAGCGCGTCATCGTCGCGCCGCATTTCCGCCTGGTCAATTCCAAGCTGTTCTGGCCGGATCTCGGCTCGCAGCGCATCAGCGCCATCACCCCGAGCGAAGGCTTCGCGCTCGACCGGCAGCCGAGCGACGAGGCCGACGTCTTCCGCATCACGCTGAACCCCGGCGCCGTCATCACCTTCGTCGCCGAACTGTCGACGCCGGAGCTGCCGCAGATCTATCTCTGGGAACCGAACGCCTACAAGGATACGATCAACGCCTTCACGCTCTATCGCGGCATCGTGCTCGGCATTGCCGGCCTGCTCGCCGTGTTCCTGACCATTCTCTTCGTCGTCAAGGGCACCTCGATGCTGCCGGCGACGGCGGCCCTCGCCTGGGCGGTGCTCGGCTATATCTGCGTCGACTTCGGCTTCCTCGGCAAGCTCATCAGCGTCGCATCGGCGGACCAGCGAATATGGCGCGCCTGCGCGGAGGTGGCGCTGGCGTCGAGTTTCGTCATCTTCCTGTTCACCTATCTGAACCTCAACCGCTGGCATGCGCATCTCGGCTACGCCACGCTTGCCTGGGTGCTCGGCCTTGCCCTGCTGTTCGGCGTGGCGATCTACGATCCGTCGATCGCCGCCGGTATCGCCAGGCTTTCCTTCGCGCTGACGGCGACGATGGGGCTCTTGCTCATCATCTATCTCGGCTTCAACCGCTACGACCGCGCCATCCTGCTGGTGCCGGCCTGGGCGTTGATCCTCGTCTGGCTGTTCGGGGCGTGGCTGACGGTGACCGGGCGGCTCGACAACGATATCATCCAGCCCGCCCTCGGCGGCGGCCTGGTGCTCATCGTGCTTCTGATCGGCTTCACCGTGATGCAGCATGCCTTTGCCGGCGGCGCGTTCCAGCAGGGGCTGTTTTCCGATCTCGAGCGGCAATCGCTGGCGCTGACCGGCTCCGGCGACATGGTCTGGGATTGGGATGTGGCGCGCGACCGCGTCGTCACCATTCCCGATGTCTCGACCAAGCTCGGCCTATCGCCGGGCGCCATGCATGGCGCGGCGCGCAACTGGCTGCCGCGGCTGCATCCCGACGACCGCGACCGCTTCCGCGCGACACTCGACGTGCTGCTCGAACATCGCCGCGGGCGGCTGAACCACGAGTTCCGCATCCGCGCCGAGGACGGGCATTTCCACTGGCTGTTGATCCGCGCCCGGCCGGTGCTCGGCTCGAACGGCGAGATCATCCGCTGCGTCGGCACCATCGTCGACGTGACCGAGCAGAAGAATTCCGTCGAGCGGCTGCTGCACGATGCGCTGCACGACAATCTGACCGGCCTGCCGAACCGCCAGGTCTTCCTCGACCGGCTGCAATCGGTGCTGGCGCTGGCGCCGGGCGGTGACACGCTGCGGCCGACGGTGATGGTGATCGACATCGACCGCTACAAGCTGGTCAATGATTCGCTCGGGGTGGCTGCGGGCGACAACATCCTGATCGCGCTGACGCGGCGGCTGCGCCGGCTGTTGAAGCCGCAGGACACGCTGGCCCGGCTTGCCGGCGACCAGTTCGGCCTGATCCTGGTTTCCGAGCACAATCCGGCCAAGGTCGCCGATTTCGCCGATGCGATCAGCAAGGCGATCATGGTGCCGATCAACTTCGCCAATCGCGAGATCATCCTGACGGCCTCGGTCGGGCTCGCCTCCTGGGTTGACCGGCAGGAAAGCGCCACCGGCCTGCTCAGTGACGCCGAGCTTGCGATGTACCGGGCAAAACGGGCGGGCGGCAACCGCGTCGAACCGTTCCAGCCGGCCTTCCGCGATTTCGGCACCGATCGGCTGCAGCTGGAAACGGATCTGCGCCGCGCCATCGAGCGCAAGGAATTGTCGATGGTCTATCAGCCGATCGCCAGGCTTGAAGATGTCGAGATTGCCGGTTTCGAGGCGCTGATGCGCTGGGAACATCCCAAACGCGGCAATATTCCGCCATCCGAATTCATTCCGATCGCCGAGTCCTCCGATCTCATCGGCCCGCTCGGCATGTTCGCGCTGGAACAGGCGACCAACGATCTGATGAGCTGGCAGCACCAGACCGGCGAATTGCCGATCTTCGTCTCGATCAATCTGTCGAGCGTCCAGCTGCTCAACAACGAACTCTATGACGACGTGCGCTCGGTTCTCGCCAAGACGCATTGCCATCCCTCGCGGCTCAAGCTCGAACTGACGGAATCCATGGTGATGGAAAATCCGGAACAGGCCCGCCTCGTGCTGCAGAAGCTGAAGGAGGCCGGCATCGGGCTGGCGCTCGACGATTTCGGCACCGGCTATTCGTCGCTCGCCTATCTCACCCGCTTCCCCTTCGACACGATCAAGCTCGACAAGGCGCTGGTGCGCGACGGCAGCGACAAGAAGGCGACCGTGCTCCGGTCGGTGATATCGATGGCGCGCGAGCTTGAGATAAAGGTAGTGGCCGAGGGGATCGAATCCAACGAGGACGCGATCGAACTCGCCAAGATGGGCTGCAGCTACGGCCAGAGCTACCTGTTCGGGCCGCCGATCCCTTCTGAATCGGTACTGCGGCTGCTGCGCGACCGCTTTCCGCTGACGAAACGGGCCTGAGCGGAACGGCCGGTCTAGTCGGTCGTCAGGTGAGTTGAGCGAGGATATCGTCGACGACACTTGGGACAGTACCCGTCGTGTCGATATTGATGCCGATGGGAAGATGTTCCCGGGTATGATGGTAGCGGAGCACCAGCGCCCGCTCGGCCGGCTCGAAGCCGGGCTCATTTGGCCGCCCATCCAATCGTCGGTTCAAGGTCTCAACGTCTATGTCGAGCACGAAAACCTTATCGAAAAGCTCCAGGAATTTGTGGAAATTGCGCGAGCCGCCACAGAAGAAAGTGGCAGGCTGGGTGGTGTCGGCAGCAATAGCGCGGACCTTGTCGACACGCCAGATCCAGTGGGCGTATCCCCAAACGATGCGGTCCGCGCCTTCAGGTGGTCCTGCGAGTGCCCGGCCCGTCTCGGGGTCGCCGACATAGGACAGGACCCGGTCACCATGGACGACATGGTAGCCTCGCCGCTCCAGTTCGGTAGCGACAGACGTTTTCCCAGTGCCGGAACCGCCTTCGATCAGATAGTTCTTGATTCCCATAGGCGCCGCTTATCATGGACTTCGATCTGGTGAAAAGACACTCTACCTGGGAACGCTTCGCCAAAGAAATGACGGCCCCTCTCACCGCTCACGTACGCTTTCCAAGCGGCGAATCCTTGGCCGCGGGGGGATTTTGAGGATGCGCTGGAACTAGCGGAGCATACCGAGATTTGACATTGTGCGGCCTGCATCCAGCGCCGTACTTCTCGGCGCGAATGTTCTCGGCCTGAACAATTCGACCGAGCTGCTTTGCGCCCCTAGCCGGCCACAGAGGGGATCTTTGCCTTCGCCCGGAAGCCGGCGGTGCCCCCCGGAATTCATAGTCGCGCCGCAACCGGCCATTCCCGCAAGTTCTGTGTGCGTCACGCCCGGCTCGCTCGAACGCTCAGCCATCGATCATGGGGTTTTCCGACGCACAGACGTATCTCGCTGACGATCCAGCCGGCGTCTGTGAGTGCGGACCGCAGGGCAGACTCGCGCCAGTACGTCTCGACGTAGCGCCGGGGCGCTGCAGCACTGCCATGTGTGGACACATCCTCGCCTTCGCCCTCTCTTACCGAGGCGTGCAATCGGCCACCGGTCCGGGTCACCTCGGCAAGCCGTCCGAGCACCGTGCCGAAATCCTCGCGCGCGACATGAATCAGGCAGGCACAGGCCCAGATCCCTTCGTACGGCGTGCCGGGACGCTGCGGGTCGGCCAAGTCTTCGGTCAGCGGGTCCAACAGGTCGGCCTCGAAGCCATTTTCGCGAAGCAGTTCGACGAAACCCTTTGCAATGTCGGTGCGCCGGACGCTAATCCCCCGCTTCTCAAGCGCAAGTGCATCTCGCCCGCCACCGCTTCCGATCTCCAGCACCCTGCCCGAGCCGCCCAGCCCGGTCACGAACGCATCGATCTCTGTCGCGACCCATTCGGGCATCGCCGCGGCCTCCGCAGCGTACTCCGCCGCGACCGCATCATAGGACCGCACGGTATCCAGGTCGGTGCCCATCCTGGCATTCCTCCTTCAAGACAAGAGGCCTGATAAGCGAGAGGCCCGTCAGTCCGTTGCGCCCTTCACACTTCGGCAGTTGGTGACATCGCGGGCGATTTGCTTCCGAGCTTTAGCAGAGATGCGGTCAGAAATCACCGACCGAGCCAATGCTGCCGGGCGGCAATGCGCCCTCATTTCTGTCGTTCGCGGCCTTGGCGAATACCGAAAGCAACCTTTCTGCTTTGGTCGGTGCTACGACCGAAATTGAGCCCCTTCCTTGCTGATAGAGGCACTCGGGCCCGTTCTTGAAAGCTGCCGGTCAATTCATCGCGCTAGAACGACTATCCTGGGTGTTAAGAAGGTGATGTGCGGCGATCGAGCTAACGGCGTTACGGCTCACCTACTGCGGCTGCTCTCCAGTATAGCGATCGAGGTCACATAAGTTTCGCGGATAGGAACTCTATGAAGCGCTGGGTCTTAGCCGGAATAAGTCGCGTTTCGGTGACGGCATAGATGCTGACCGCCGATCCCTGCCAGTCGGACAGAATGCGTCGGAGGCGGCCTGAGACCAAGTCTTCGGCGACGATCTTCTCGGGAAGCAGAGCGATACCTTGATGGTTGACCGCGAGAGTACGGCTCATCCCGACGCTGTTGAGTGTGAACCGACCGTGAACGGCGGTCTCCACCTCGACCTTGCTCACCCCTTGATGCAAGGTCCAGGTCGAAACCCTCGGCATGCAGATGCATTCGTGCTCCGCCAGGTCCGCCGGTGTGGCGGGCTCGCCTGACGCTTCGATATAGCCAGGGGACGCATAGAGGTAGCGCGAATGCCTCCCGATCAGGCGGGCGATCAGACCGGAATCTTCCAGTTTGCCGATGCGGATCGCTACATCGAACGGCTCCGTTACTAGATCGACGCGGCGCGGGGTTAAGTCGAACTCGAACGTGATGCCGGGGTAGTGCCCCGCGAAATCGGCGATGATTGGAGTGAGGTAAAGAGTGGCCAGATCGACCGGCAACGAAACGCGGAGGACGCCGCTCGGCTGCTCCAGCATGGCCCCGAGCTGTTCGTGCGCGAGCCGGGCCTCGTCGACGATCCGCTTGCTTCGTGCATAGTATAGCTGACCAGCCTCGGTGAGCTCGATCTTGCGCGTCGTGCGATGCAGGAGCCTCAGACCGATTGCCTTCTCCAACTCACTGATACGGCGTGACAGCGTGGAGTTGGGAATGCCCGCAGCCTCCGCCGCCTTACGGAAACTTTTGGCTCTCGCTACCTCGACGAACAGCGCCATGTCATTCAGATGGTTCATCCCATTGCCCCATTAATGAAATAATGATTTCCGCTTCAGCGGATTTATCCCGAAAACTGAACGGTGGATAGTGGTCCCAATAAATGGAGAACCCAATTGAATCCAATATTCACACCAGTCCATGTCAGCCGCTATTCGCTTCCCAACCGCCTAGTCATGGCACCCATGACCCGCAGCCGTGCCGCCTTCGACGGAACGCCCGGCGAACTGGCTACCGACTATTATGCCCAGCGCGCCAGCCTTGGCCTGATCGTCACCGAAGGCACCCAGCCTTCCGATGACGGGCAGGGCTACCTGATGACCCCGGGCATTTACACGCCTGCACACATCGCCGGCTGGCGGAAGATCACATCAGTTGTCCACGACAAGGGCGGCAAAATCTTCATCCAGCTTATGCATGCTGGTCGTATGAACCACCCTGACAACACGCCGCATCATCGCCAGGGCGTCGCACCGTCCGCGATCGCGCCAGGGACGGGCATGTTCACAATGACAGGCATGAAGGACATCCCCACGCCCCGAGCGCTGACGACCGAAGAGGTGCGCCAGACCGTCGCCGATTTCCGCAATGCGGCGCGTTCTGCGATCGAGGCGGGTGCCGACGGCATCGAGATCCACGGCGCGAACGCATATCTCGTTCAGCAGTTTTTCGCACCGAGCGCCAACACGCGCACAGACGAATATGGCGGCTCAGTCGAGAACCGTGCCCGCTTTGCCATCGAGGTAGCTTCAGCGATTGCTCAGGAAATCGGTGCGGACCGCACCGCAATCCGCCTCTCCCCCGGTACGACGATATGGGGTATCGACGAAGGCGCAGAAGGGCCGGCTCTCTACCGCTACCTCGTTGGAGAACTCGACAAGCTCGGGCTTGCCTACCTGCACATCATGCACCTGGGCAACGAGACACTGGTCGCTGACATCCGCCAGCTCTGGCACCAATCATTCGTCCTCAACCGTCCAGGTCGTCCGAGTCACCACATCGGCACCGACCTGGCGTCAGGGCTGGCCGATCTGGAAGCCTATGGTCAGATGGTGCTGGCCAATCCTGACTTCCTCGAGCGATTGAAGACGAATGCGGCAATGAACGTGGCAGATCCGACGACTTATTATGGCGGCGGAGCAGAGGGCTACACGGATTACCCTACGCTCATGCCCTCGGCCAATGCGAATTCTTGACAGGAGGCTCGATATGACCCAATCACAGCACCCATCGACCTTTGCAATTAGTGAAGCGTCGGGCGGCGCAGACGCTGCAGCGAGATTGAAAGTCCTGGTCGTTGGCGCGACAGGGTTCCTCGGTGCAAAGATCCTGCGCAACCTCGCCCTTGACGAAACCGCGGCCGTCCTCGCCATGTCGCGTAAGGGCGCTCCCTCAGGCGGGGTCGCCGGCGTCGAATGGGTATGCGGCGACATGATGGACCCGGCGTCGCTGGATCGCGCCTTGCAGGGCGTCGACGTCGTCGTCAGCTCGGCAAACAGCTACATGAAGGGTAGCCTCGAAACTGACTTCCAGGGCAACAAGAACCTCATCGAGGCAGCGGCACGGGCAAAGGTCAACAGATTTGTCTTTCTCAGCATCGTGAGCTGTGAGGCGGCTTCGGCAGTGCCTCACTTCCACGCCAAGAAGGTGGCTGAGGATCTGATCAAGAAATCGGGCGTGCCTTATGTCTTTATCCGCGCGCCCTCGTTTCTCGACCAGAGCACGGACTATATCGCAAAAGCCGTGAAAGCTGGCAAATTCCAGGGCATCGGCGACAAGACCACCAGGTGGTCCTATGTTCTGACGGATGACCTTGCCTCCTACCTTGCGAAGGCGGCAACATATCAAGGTACCGAAATCGCCAACCAAACGATCGATGTCGGCTGGAGTGACGGTCCGAAGAACCAGCAGGAGCTGGCCGACATTATCTCCGACGTCATCAAGAAGCGGCTGAAGATCCAGATCATCCCATGGTGGATCGTTCGGGTGGCGGCGCGCCCGGTCAAACTGTTTTCCGAGCTCGGGTACGATCTGATCCAAATGTTCCTGTTCTTCAGGACCGGGCTCTACGTCTCGAACATCTCCAAGCATGAGCGCTTCTTCGGACCCGCTCCGACATCCCACGACGTGATCACGCAGTGGGCACGAGATCAGCAGTTCATTCCGTAAGACCTAGGGATGACATTTCAACAATGGCGAGACGATGCGCCAGTATACGAGAAAATGGCATGTGGTAGCGGAGTCGCTCCACGCCGCCGTCTCACCAAAAGGAGATGAGTATGACCCATTCTGCAGCCCCCGAGAGGGACAATAGTACTGAACCACTGGCCAAAGGTCGGGCTCTGCGGCTGCACGCCTATGGCGGCGCTGACAGCTTGAAAGTTGATACGGTTCATGCTCCCGGGCCGGGGCCGGATCAGGTCCTGGTCCAGGTCAAAGCCGCTGGCATCAACGGAATGGATTGGAAAGTCCGCGAAGGCTATCTGCGTGAAAGGTTCAATTTAGTATTGCCCGCCACTCTTGGCATCGAAATGTCGGGCGTCGTGCTCAAGGTCGGATCGAACGTCAAAGACGTGAGTGTGGGAGAAAGGGTCATGGCTGCGCTCGGTGGCCTCGGCGCCTATGCCGACCATTTGATTATAAACGCCGAAAACCTCATAAAGACACCTCCAAACCTGCCAGACATTGACGCAGCAGCGCTGCCGGTGGCGGCGATGACGGCATGGCAAGTCCTCCAGGTCCCTGAATTCGAGCTTCAAGGAAAACGGGTGCTCATCCACGGCGCAGCCGGTGGGGTAGGCAGCTTTGCTGTTCAATTCGCCAAGGCGGCAGGAGCGACCGTCTATGCCACAGCCTCGACAAAGAGCGTGACCCATGTCCAGGCCCTCGGTGCTGATGAGGTGATCGATTACCAAAAGCAGAAGTTCGAGCTTGTTGCGAACAACATCGATTTCGTTGTCGATCTCGTCGGCGGTCCCGTCGTGGACAAGTCGTGGGCTATCCTATCGGACAATGGTATCCTGGTGAGTATCGCTGCAACCGACGTGGTTGCGCGGTCACCGGAAGGCCGTCGGGGCGTTTGGTTCTCGGTCAAGCCTGACACGGCTCGATTGGCCAGCATCGCCCAACAAGTCGCCGACGGCTTCCTACGATCGGTGATCGCCGAAGTCGTTGCCTTCGAGGACCTGATCGAGGCCATCGAGCGCAACCGTACCGGTCACGCGCCCGGAAAAACTGTTGCAGACTTCACGCGCTGATTATTCGGCTGAAAGCTGTCGGCCACGCCCCTTTCCTCCCATAAACGGCCATTGACCAATGGCCTGCGATGTGCGCCTCTCAATGCTTGCACAAGGAAAATCCCATGCTCAAGTTTCTGCTCGCCCTCTCGATGGGTGTTTTTTGCGTATCGCCGCTTCAGGCCGGCGACATCACTCCCGTCACCAAGAGCTGCGAGCCGGGGGCAAAACAAGCGCAATGCCAGCGATGGGTCACGGATATCAAGAAAGCCGTCGAGCTGGCCTATAAAGGCGACCACGGGGCGCAGGTCACCGTTGCCTTCTGCCTGTCCACCGGTTGCCATGGTGCTGTCGCCATCGACAAGGTCGCCTCCTGCAGCTGGCATCTGGTCATCGCCAATTCCGGTTCGACGACCGTGCTCGACAGTTCAAACACCAGGAACACCTGCCGGCCGATGACGGCGGCCCAGAAGGACGAAGCCCGGGCGCTGGCGAGCGATCTCGTCCAGAAGATCTACAAGCGGCCCCTGGTCAAGACCGACCAGATGTAATCTGCCCGGGGCCCGGCTCGCGGCGCAACGCCTGCGTGAAAATAAATCTCATTGCTCTCCCGGTTTTCGCCGCTATTCTCCAGCCAAAGAAAATCGGGAGGACCATGATGATCCTGCACTGCGTATTCCTGCGGCTGAAGACGGCGATGACGGCCGACGACAAACAATCGCTGTTCGACGCGATCGTCGCCCTGAAACAGGTCATTCCCGGCATATTGGATATCAAATACGGGCCGAACGTTTCGCCCGAGGGGCTGCATGGCGGCTTCGTCGACGGTTTTGCCGTGACCTTCGAAAGCGCCGAAGCCCGCGACGCTTATCTCATCCACCCCGAACATGTGGCTGTGGGCGAGCGCATCGTCTCCTCGACGGACGGAGGCCTTGCCGGCATCCTGGTCTTCGACCTCAATCAGTGAAGACTGCGGGGTCAAACCCCGCAGTGCCTCAACTGATCAGCTCGATTTCGCCATGGCGGCGGCGAGCTGGTCGACATTGTATTTGAACATCTTTTCATAGGTCGGCGCCGGTCCCTTGGCGTCGGAGAGCGATTCGACATAGAGCTCGCCGCCGGGCTCGGCGCCGGTTGCCTTGGCGACCTGCTTGACCAGGCGCGGATCGTTGGAATTCTCGAAGAAATAGGCCTTCACGCGCTCGCTCTTGATCTGCTCGATCAGCTTGGCGACGTCGGCGGCCGAGGCCTCGCTTTCCGTGGACAGACCGAGCGGGGCAAGGAAGCTGACATTGTATTCGCGGCCGAAGTAACCGAAGGCATCGTGGCTGGTCAGAACCTTGCGGCGGTCGGCGGCGACCTTGTCGAATTTCGCATGGGCGTAGGCGTTCAATCCATCCAGCGTCTTGGTGTAGTTCTCGGCATTGGCCTTGAAGGCGCTCGCATCGGCCGGATCGGCCGCCGACAGCACCTTTTCGATATTGGCGACCCAGATCTTGACGTTGACCGGGCTGTTCCAGACATGCGGATCGGTGATCTCCGCGCCGTCCTCTTCCATGGTGCGGGTGGCAATGCCTTCGGAGACGGTGACCGGCTTGCCCTTGTAGCCCGAGGCGGTGATCAGCCGGTCCATCCAGCCTTCCAGCCCCTCGCCGCTGACGAAGGTCACCTGAGCCGCGTTCAAATTCTTCGCATCGGCCGGCGACGGCTCGAATTCATGGGGGTCGCCGTTCGGCCCGACGAGGCTCGTCACCTTTACATGCTCGCCGCCGACCTGTTTGACGACGTCGGCAAGCACCGTGAAGGACGCCACAACCTTCAGTGTTTCGGCGGAGGCGGGCATGGCCGACAGCGCCATCAAAACGGGGATTGCTGCGGAGAGAAGCAGTCTTTTCGGGTTCATCGAAGTCTCCTTGGGATCAGCCCTTCAAATGCGGGCGGGGAAAGAAGCGCCGGGCCAGGCCGGAGGGCGCGAAAAAAATCGAAAAGCCGTAGAGGATCGCCGCCGTCATGATGATCGTCGGGCCGGAGGCGAGTTCGAGATGGTAGGAGGCGATCAGGCCGAGATAGCCGGATGCGGCGGCACTTCCGGCCGCAATCGCCATCATCACCGCCAGGCTGCGCGACCAGAGCTGGGCGATGGCTGCCGGCAGCATCATCAGGCCGACCGCCATCAGCGTGCCGAGCGCCTGGAAGCTGGCGACGAGGTTCAGCACCACGAGCAGCAGGAAGAGCACATGATAGACCGGCCCGCGCCCGCCGACGGCGCGCAGGAATCCCGGATCGAAGCATTCGGCCACCAGCGGCCGGTAGATGAAGGCGAGGATGATGAGGGTCAGCGAGGTGATCGCGCCGATCAGATAAAGGGCCGACGCATCGATCGCCAGGATGGTGCCGAAGAGCACATGCAGGAGATCGATATTCGAGCCGCGCAACGAGACGATCAGCACGCCGAGCGCCAGCGACGCGAGATAGAAGCTGGCAAAGCTCGCATCCTCCTGCAGCACGGTCATCCGACTGACGGCGCCGGACAGCAGCGCCACCGACAGGCCGGCGATCAGGCCGCCGAGGCCCATCGCCGTCAGCGACAAGGAGCCGGCAACGAGGTAACCGATCGCCGCTCCCGGCAGCACGGCATGGCTCATCGCGTCGCCCATCAGGCTCATGCGCCGCAGCATCAGGAAGACGCCGATCGGGCCGGAGCCGAGCCCGAGGCAGAGGCAGGCGACGAGGGCGCGGCGCATGAAGCCGAAATCGGCAAAGGGCGCGAGGAAGAGATCGTAAGCCGTCATGCCGCCGGCGCCTGTTCGGGATCGCAGGCAGCGGCATCCTCATCCCAGCGCTCGGCCATGGCGCGCGCCTTCAACAGATTGGCCGATGACATGACCTCAGTGGTCGGACCCCAGCCGACCAGCTCGCGGGCGAGCAGCAGGGTTTGCGGGAAATGCGTGCGGACGAGTTCGAAATCGTGCAACACGGCGATCACCGTGCGGCCCTCGCCATGCCAGCGGGTGACGATATCGACGAGGTCCCTGGTGGTGCGGGCATCGATTGCGGTAAACGGCTCGTCGAGCAGGATGATGCCGGCATCCTGCAGCAGCAGCCGGGCAAAGAGCACGCGCTGGAACTGGCCGGCCGAGAGCGACCCGACATGGCGCCGGCCGAAACCTTCGAGGCCAACGGCGGCGAGCGCCTCGCCTGCCCTTTTCATCTCGCCGGGCGCGATGCGGCCAAAGGCTCCCACCTTCTTCCAAGCGCCGAGCATGACGGTGTCGATCACCGAGATCGGAAAGCGCCGGTCGATCTCGGCCGCCTGCGGGAGATAACCGAATTCCGCCCGCCCCAACCGATGCTCGACCCTGCCCTCGGCCGGGCGAAGCTCACCCATGATCGCCTTCAGCAACGTCGACTTGCCCGCCCCGTTCGGCCCGGCGATCGCCGTCAGGCTGCCGGAGGCGAAGGCGCCGGAGACGTGGTGGACGGCGGGGTGTCTGTTGTAGGCGACGGTCAGATTCTCCAGACGGATCAGCGGCGTCATGGCAGCAGAACCGCCCAGTGGATCGCCAGCCAGAGCACGGCAAGGACCAGCGTGATGCCGATGACCCTAGAAAATGCCGACTGTCCCAGCAGGCTGATGGAGGGGCGGTCGGGGCTCGGGGGCATGGCGCATCCTACAATGTAATAACATTACGGTTATGTTATAACAATTGCGGCAGGATTTAGGCGGGGCCTGGAGGAGAATGATTTTAGGCCGGTCGATCGCAAGCGCCATACGCGACCGACGAAGTCTTTAGGTCAGATGAAGTATGGTTGACTTTCTCACGCCCGACCAGCGATCTGAGGTCATGTCGCGCATCAGAGGGGAGGACACTTCTCCTGAACGCGCGGTGCGCTTAGGGCGCATATAAAAGCATTGGCGCAGGCACAGCGTGCACTTACCGTCAACTGAGTTGCTGGGTGACGCATTGCGCCCTTCGGCCCGCTTGCGACCTGATTTGAACGTTACCTGCGAAAAATTGTTTGACCCCGACTTGATGGCGCATATTTCGTAGGAATTGGCGTAAAACATAAGACTAGCGCGGTTATGTGCTGCTTCTTGAACCGCGCTGTGAGCTGTTCAACGAAGTGAAAAGCACGACCCAGGAGGGTGTGAAAAGTTGACCAGATCGCCCCCTGACGTTTGCGATGCTTTGGGTTTTTGCTTCGTGCTCGATCGACACGGGTGGAGCGATCTTCTCATCTCTTGCAATGGCGGAATAGTGACGTGCCGCATCAGTGATGTGTTCTCCGATGCCGCATCAGAGCTTCTGAAACTGTGCCGTGGCGTCTTAGCCAACGAGGCCGTGTCTATTACGCTCTATGATGAACCCGGCGGCCATGCCCTGTCAGTAATCCCGGACGCTCAGCAACAACATACGATGCTACTTATGATCCAAGAACTCCCCTTGTGTCATGGAGTCTATGAATTCACTGGCGATGAGAAAACGATCCTTTCAATCCGAGTTAAGCGCAAACAATTGCTCGGGCTGCTTATAGCGGAGCTTTGGAAAGTTGATCGCTTCTTGCTTGAACCTTCGTTCCAAAAGGGTCGGCAGCAGGGATTTCCGGGAGAGACGCTTCAGGTACTGAACGAGGAATGGGATGCTCATGAAACCCTTGGACCCTCATTCCTCAAATGACGAACTGCACCTGCGCCCATAACATTTCCGTTCGTGAAACTCACGATGAAGGCAACATCCCAGATGCCGCCCACACAAATAAAAAGGGCGACCGAACGGCCGCCCCTTCATCCATCAGGAACGAGCGCTTACAGCTGTTCCAGCATCGCGGCAGCGCCGGAGACGGTTGCCTGGCCGGGGCTTTCCTCGACGTTGAGGGCTTTCACCACGCCGTCCTCGACCAGCATCGAATAACGCTTGGAGCGGAGGCCGAGGCCGCCGGCGGAGAGGTCGGCGTCGAGGCCGACGGCCTTGGTGAAGCCGGCATCCCAATCGGCGAGGAAATGGATCTTGCCCATACCGCCTGACGATTGCGCCCAGGCGCCCATCACGTGCCAGTCATTGACGGCAACGACGGCGATATCGTCGACGCCCTTGCCGAGGATGGTGTCGCGGTTTTCGAGATAACCCGGCAGGTGGTTCAGCGAGCAGGTGGGCGTGAAGGCGCCCGGCACGGCAAAAAGCACGACGCGCTTGCCGGCGAAGAGCTGATCGGTGGTGATTTCGACCGGACCGTCGGCCGTCTTTTCCTTGAAGGTGGCGGCAGGAAGCTTGTCGCCGATCGCGATGGTCATGGTCTTCTCCTTGGGTTTCGGTTTTGGGGGTTGTGGCTTTGGGGTTCTGCCTTGGCGGCGGCCGCCGCGGGGGTCCTGCGGCGACTATAAGACCCGGTCATTCAAAGGCAAGACCAGTCATTCAAAGGCAAGAGTCGTCTCCATCGCCCTTGCGCCATCGATCACCAGCACGCCCCAGCGCTTGCCCGATATGTCGTAATCCTTCGGCAGCTTGCCGATGGATACATCGACCTTGAAAGTGGCACCGTCGCGTTTGCCGCCGATCTGCTTGGTGAAGGCATAGCCGCTCGGGCCGGTGACGATGATATCGGGCGCGGCTTTCCCGTCGCTCGGCCCCTCACTCGGCAAAACCAGCGTCAGCGACAGCGTCTTCCTGTCCGGCGACATCGCATGCGCGGTCACGTCGAAATCCGCCGATGGCGGCTTCGGCAGGCTCGCATCGGCGGCCTGGAGGATCGCCTCCTCCTGCGGACGCGACTGCATGGCCGGGCCGAGCTTCAGCTGAAAATTCGCCTGGAAGGGAATGCAGATATCCTTGCAGATGCCGATGAAGGCACTGGCATCGATCTCGACCGGGCCTTTACCGGCCGCACTCAGCGAAAGCGGCAGCGTCACCGGCGCATCATAGGCAATATCCTCGACCGCGCCGTTGAAAAAATGTTTCGGAACGGGATAGGCGATGGCATCGAGCGTGACGCCGCTTTCCGCCGCGATGGTGAGCTGGGGCGGAATGCCGTTGCCGCCGGGCTCTTTCCAATAGGTGATCCAGCCGGGTTTCGGCTCGATCTGAAGCGCTGCGCGGATTTTGCCGCCGGCATCGGGCGCAAGCGCCACCAGGCGCATGCGGCCGCCTTCGTTCTCCGCCCAGCCGCTCATTTCCGCATGAACCGAAGAAAACGGCACAAGTGCTGCGACCGCCGAAACGACCGCAATCAAAAAACCGCGCGGGACTGAGGAAATAATCATCATGGAACAAAGGTTTACCGAAAGCGGTGTTTGACCGCCAGAAGTCGCGGCGATTTAAATCTTCATTTTCAGTTGATTGATGTGTGACATTGGCCCATGTTTCTCTTGTCGAGGCCTTGGTGCGGTCTGGCAGCAGGAGGAACGATGTCCTTATCGACGCTGAAGAACAGACGGGAACGTGGCTTCTTCGATGGCCAGTTCCTCATCGCCATGCCCGGCATGGAAGACCGCAATTTTGCGCGCACCGTGATTTACATCTGCGCGCATTCGGATGCCGGCGCCATGGGCTTCGTCATCAACCGTCCTCAGAGCCTCACCTTCACCGATGTGCTGCAGCATCTCGACATGATCAAGCAGGAAGATTCGATCGTGCTGCCGAAGCGCGCCCGCGACTTCCCGATCCAGACCGGCGGCCCGGTGGAGAGCGGCCGCGGCTTTGTGCTGCATTCGGACGATTATGCCAGCGACTCCTCGATCCCCGTCAGCGACGATATCTGCCTGACGGCGACGCTCGACATCGTGCGCGCCATCTCCAAGGGCAACGGGCCGACGCGGGCGACGATGCTGCTCGGCTATTCCTCCTGGGCAGCCGGCCAGCTGGAAAGCGAAGTCGTCAACAATGGCTGGCTCACCTGCCCGGCCAATGAGGAACTGATCTTCGACCGCAGTCTCGACGACAAATACGAGCGGGCGCTCGCCGGCATGGGCGTGACCGCCGCCATGCTTTCGGCTGAAGCCGGGCATGCCTGAAAAGCACTTGGCCTGAAAAGCAGTTGGCCTGAGAAGCAGTTGGCCTGAGAAGCAGCAGGCTCGAGAAACAGCCCGCCTGAGAAAATAGCTGGTTCGCGCCAGTGGGAACGAATAGCCGCAAGTGACGTTTCATTTCGGCAAGCATGGGCAAGAGGCCCATGCCGACCAAGGAGACATCACATATGGGTAGCACCAGCGACAAGATTTCCGGTAAGGCAAACGAAATTGCCGGCAAGACCAAGCAGGCCGTCGGCAAGGCCACGGACGATCGCGAAATGCAGGCCAAGGGCGCCGTCCAGGAAGCCAAGGGCAAGGGCCAGGTCGCAACCGGCAAGGTCAAGGACAAGCTCAAGGGCGCCGTCGACCGGCTCTGAGCCAGACGCTCATCCTTTATCACCATGCCTGCTGCGCCCTCGCGCGGCAGGCATTTTTAATCCCCTACGCCAATGCTTTGCAGAGATAGACACGATGAAGCTTTTTGCCTGCGACAATTGCGATCAGGTCGTCCACTTCGACAATCGTCACTGCGTGCGCTGCAATCATCGCCTCGGCTTTCTGCCCGGCGATCTCGCCATGCATGCGCTGGAGCCGCGCGACGAGATCCTCTGGCAGCTCGTTTCCGATCCCGAGCGTGAGGTCCGCTTCTGCGCCAATGCCGGCCTCGACATCTGCAACTGGCTGGTGGACGGCGATGGGAACAGCGAATTCTGCGTGGCCTGCCGCCATAACCGGCTGGTGCCGAACACCGACAGCCAGGACGGCATCGACCGCTGGCGGCGCATCAGCCAGGCGCAGCGCCATCTGTTTTATTCGCTCTTGCGCTGGAGGCTGCCGCATCCCGATCGGGCGCAAGACCCGCAGGGCGGCCTGGTCTTCGATTTCCTCGAGGATTCGATCGAGAGCAACGGCTATGTCGTGCCGGCTATGACCGGCCACGAGGAAGGCCTGATCACCATCCGCGCCGCAGAGGCCGACGATGCGACGCGCGAACAGGCGCGCAGCTCGATGAACGAACCCTATCGTACCCTGCTCGGCCATTTCCGCCATGAGGCCGGCCATTTCATCTGGAACAAGCTGGTGCGCGATCGGGGCGGCCTTGCCGATTTCCGCGCCGTCTTCGGCGACGAGCGGCAGGATTATGCCGCGGCCCTGCAGAGCCATTATGCCGGCGGCGCCCCCCTGGGATGGCAGGACAATTTCATCAGCGCCTATGCGGCGTCGCACCCTTGGGAAGATTTCGCCGAATGCTTCGCCCATTACCTCCATATCGTCGATACGCTGGAAACGGCCCGCGCCTTCGGCATCGCAATCGATCCGCGCGGCCATGAGGAAATATCAGGCGAGGTGGATTTCATCCCCTACCGGGCCAGAAGCGCCGAACAGCTGGTCAGCGCCTGGGTGCCGCTCAGCCTGGCGATCAACGCCATCCAGCGCAGCATGGGCCAGCCGGACTCCTACCCCTTCGTGCTGTCTTCGCCTGTCGTGGCCAAGCTTGAATATCTGCACCGGCTGATCCAGGGTGCGGGGACGGCGCAACAGGTTGTTTGAGGAGTTGGAAGGCCGTCGCATCGCTGCCGTGAGGTGCCGCGATATCCTCGCCGTCAGGTAAGTGTCCGCCCGATGGAACCCGATCTGCTATCCCGCCGACCGAGAGTTTGGCTGAAACAGGCCCCCACCCTCCGTCATCCTCGGCTCAAGGCCGAGGATGACGGAGGGTGGGGTGGGCGGAAGGCAATTCACGCCAGCGGACTTTTCCGGCCGCATGCGTGAGGCTACACCCTAAAACGAAACCGCCTTGCCCTTCTTGAACGGCTCCATGCCGCGGCGGGCGAGTTCGTCGGCGCGTTCGTTTTCGGGGTGGCCGGCGTGGCCCTTGACCCAGTGCAGCGTCACCTTGTGGCGGCTGCGGGCTTCCTCAAGCGCCTGCCAGAGCTCGGCATTCTTCACCGGCTTCTTGTCTGCGGTCTTCCAGCCGTTTTTCTTCCAGCCGAAAATCCACTTGGAGATGCCGTCCTTGACATAGGCGCTGTCGGTATAGAGATCGACCTCGCAAGGCGTCTTCAAGGCCGATAGCGCCGAAATTGCCGCCAGCAGCTCCATGCGGTTGTTGGTCGTATCCGCCTCGCCGCCGCAAAGCTCCTTTTCGACGTCGCCATAGCGCAGCACCGCACCCCAGCCGCCGGGGCCGGGATTGCCGGAGCATGCGCCGTCGGTGAAGATATCGACGTGTTTCATAGGCTCAATCCGTATTCGGCCGGCGAGCTGATCTGGCGGTGGAAGCGCAGCTTGCGGAGATATTCGAGCGGGTCCTTCTTGGTGACCATGGCGCCCTCCGGCGTCGTCAGCCAGTCATAGAGCCGGGTCAGGAAGAAGCGCAGCGCCGAGCCGCGCGACAGCACCGGCAAGGCAGCTATCTCGGCCTCGCTCAGCGGCCGGACGCTCTGGTAGCCCGCAAGCATCGCCGTGCCCTTGGTGATGTTATAGGCGCCATCCTTCTCGAAGCACCAGGCATTCAGGCAGATCGAGACGTCATAGGCGAGCAGGTCGTTGCAGGCGAAATAGAAATCGATCAGGCCGGAGAGCTCATCGCCGAGGAAGAAGACGTTATCGGGAAAGAGGTCGGCATGGATGACGCCGGCCGGCAGGCTCTGCGGCCAGTGTGCGGAGAGAAAGTCGAGTTCGCTGCGGATCTCAGTCTGCAGGCCGGGCTCGACCTCGTCGGCGCGCGCCTCGGATTTCTCCCAGAGCCCCCGCCAGCCGTCGATCGACAGCGCATTCGCCCGCTTCAGCTCGAAACCATCGCCCGCCACATGCATTTCGGCCAGCGCCCGGCCGACCTCGCGGCAGTGCTTGGCCTCCGGTTTTCTCAGCCACATGCCTTCGAGGAAGGAGATCAGCGCAGCCGGACGGCCGGACAGCGAGCCGAGCAGCGAGCCGTCGCGGCGCGGCAGCGGCAGCGGGCAGGACAGACCGCGGGCGGAGAGATGCTGCATCAGGCCGAGGAAGAAAGGCAGGTCGGTCTTTTCCACGCGCTTTTCATAGAGCGTCAGGATCAGCGGGTCCTCGGAAGTGTGAAGCAGGAAGTTGGAGTTTTCGACGCCTTCGGCGATGCCCTTGTAGGACAGCAGCGTGCCTGCGTCATATTCCGTCAGGAACCATTTCAGATCGTCTTCGGCGATATCGGTATAGACTGCCAAGTGAGGTCTCGTCTTTGCATTGTTGATATTGGATTGCCCGACCGACTGGCCGGGCTGCGACAAGGCTCGATCTAGCCGTTGACGAAGGCCATGTCGGCCGTCGTCAGCTCGATGTTGCGCAGTTCGCGGTTGACGAGGAAATGTTCATTTTCCTGCACCGTCTCGGCAAGTTCGACACGGGCGTCGAAGCGGGCGCGGAAGGCCTCGATGATCTCGTTGACGATGACCTCCGGGGCGGAGGCGCCGGCGGAAAGGCCGAGCGTCGAGATCGCGCCGATCTCATCCCAGTCGAGCTCGGCGGCGCGCTGCACGAGGATCGATTTCTTCGCCCCTGCCCTCAGCGCCACTTCGACGAGGCGTTTGGAATTGGACGAATTCGGAGCGCCGACGATGATGAAGAGATCGCAGCCGGGGGCCGCCTGCTTCACCACTTCCTGGCGGTTGGTCGTCGCATAACAGATCGAGTCCGCCGCCGGCGCCGTCAGGTTCGGGAAGCGCTCGTGCAGGCGGGTGATGACGCCGGCCGTATCGTCGACCGACAGCGTCGTCTGGGTGACATAGCCGAGATTGTCGGGATCGGCAGGCGTATAGGCGTCGGCATCCTCGATCGTCTCGATCAGCGACACCGAGCCCTCCGGCAGTTGCCCCATCGTGCCGATCACCTCGGGATGGCCGGCATGGCCGATCAGGACGACATGGCGGCCGAGGCGATTGTGGCGCATCGCCTGCTTGTGGACCTTGGAGACCAGCGGGCAGGTGGCGTCGAGATAGAAGAGGTTGCGGCTTGTCGCATCCTCGGGCACGGATTTCGGCACGCCATGGGCGGAGAAGACCACCGGCTGGGCGCGATCTTCGGCCGGGATTTCGTCCAGTTCCTCGACGAAGACGGCGCCCTTGGCCTCCAGCCCTTCGACCACATAACGATTGTGGACGATCTCGTGACGCACATAGACCGGCGCGCCATAGGATTTCAGCGCCAGCACGACGATCTGGATGGCGCGGTCGACGCCGGCGCAGAAGCCGCGCGGGCCGCAGAGCCTGATCGTCAAAGGAGGTTTCGCCGCAATATTCATGTCTGTCCCGTCAAGAATTCCGTCCCGCATGGGAATAAGGGACCTCTAGCCCAATATGGCCAGGAATTGAAGCGATACTATTGCGGGGGTGCCTTGCTCCCCCTGCGGAACCAGGAAATCGCCACCACGACGACGAGCACGGCGGCGAGCCCGTACCAGGTGAAGGCATATTGCAGGTGGTCGTTCGGCAGGTCGACCTGGGTGACGCCGCCGATCGGCAGGCCGGCCGGATTGGGGGTGGAATCGGCATCGACGAAAAAGGGAATGACGCGGGCCTTGTCCAGCCCGACGCTCTCCGCCATGACGTCGAGATCCTTCCAGTAGAAGATGTTCTTGGCGACGTCGTTGTCGGGCACCACCCAGGACGGTTTGCCGGGAAGCTTTTGGCGCGCCAGGCCGGTGACGGTCTGCTGGTCCGTCAGCTGGCCCTGCATGCGCATCTCCGGCTCCTTGTTCTCGAAGGGAACGAAGCCGCGATTGACGAAGAGCGCGCGCCCGTCGGCAAGCTCCAGCGGGGTATAGATGTAATAGCCGGTCTGGCCGCGCCAGGTGGCGAAGAAGTGCCGCTCCTTGTTGTTGATATAGCGGCCGGTGGCGGTGACCTTGCGGTATTCGATATCGCCACTTGCAGCCGCCATCGCCTCGATATCGGCCAGCGGCACGGGTGCTGCGACCTGCCGTTCGGCGATATCGGCAAGCAGGCCCTCCTTCCAGTGGAGGCGTTCCACCTGCCAGGTGCCGAGCGAAATCAGGATGGCAAGCGCGATCAGCACCAGGATGCCGGTTGCCACAGGCAGCCGGCGGCGCGGGGCGGCATGGTCGATATCAATCACTCAGGCGTCCTTCGCGGGCATTATGACGGTATTGCATGGCGATCAGGATGCCCTTGAACCAGCGCAGCGTCAGCAGCGACAGGATGATCGTCAGCGGGCCGAAGAGCATGATATGCACCCAGATCGGCGGCCCGTAATTCACCTGCAGCCACAGCACCATGCCGATGATGATGAAGCCGACGATGAGGATGACGAAGACGGCCGGGCCGTCACCGGAATCGGCGAAGGAATAATCGAGGCCGCAGGCGGCGCAGCGCGGCTTCAGGCCCAACAGGCCATCGAACAGCTTGCCCTCGCCGCAGCGCGGGCAGCAGCCCTTGATGCCGGTTTTTACCGGATCGACGGGGGGAAAATGGGCGCTGTCCTCGTTCATGCCATTCCTTTGCGTAACCTTGCGGCCGCGGCTTTTTCGACGCTGCCTTAACTCTCCCATAAATTATTCGCAGGACGAAGGGAAATGCCTGCGCTTTTTCGCCTCAGCGATTCGCGCCAAACAGAAGAAGACTGATGACTAACGATAGCCACTCCGCACAGATCATCATCCTAAACGGTGCGCCGCGAAGCGGAAAATCCAGCATTGCGCGCGCAGTCCAGGAACATTTCGAGGGGCCGTGGATCAACCTCGGCGTCGACGGCTACAATGCCATGACGCCGAAGCGCTATCTGCCCGGCATCGGCCTCAGGCCGGGCGGCGAACGGCCGGATCTTGAGGAACTGGTGCCGTTCCTCTATGCCGCCCTTTACGAGTCGATCGCCATCCATGCCGGGTTCGGCCTCAATGTCATCGCCGATCTCGGCCACCATGACAGCTATACCAAGCCGCTCGGCATTCTTGCCGATTGCGCCCGGCGACTGGAGGATTTTCCCGTGCTGTTCGTCGGCGTGCGCTGTCCGATCGAGACGATCATGCAGCGGCGCGAAACTGCCCAGGAAGGGCGCGAGACGCTTTATCTCAGGGCCACGGGGGAAGTGCCCATTCCAGAACCAGTGCAACGCTGGCAGGACGAGGTGCATCGGCCCGGCATCTACGATATGGAGGTCGATACGTCAGTGCTGACACCGCTCGAATGCGCCGAGGCGATCCGCCATCAGCTGGATCTCGGCATTCCCGAACCTTCGGCCTTCGAACGGATCGCCGGTATGCGCTGAGGCGATGGTGAGCGGGCGGGCGCCGATGGCAGCCCCTCATCCGCCTGCCGGCACCTTCTCCCCGTAAACGGGGCGAAGGGACCATGCCGCACCGACCTCCCTCAATCTCAACCCTGCGTTTGGCACGTCCCCTCGCCCCGTAAACGGGGCGAGGGTTAGGGTGAGGGGCAGCCACCCGCGCGAACCGAACAGCCGCGGCACGGGGCCAAGCAAAAACGAAGTCCACCAAAAAAAAGGCGGGCACCAGGCCCGCCTTTTCTCAAATATCGTTCCGATCAGCCGGCGACCGGTGCGCCCCAGCCGCCCCAGACGTAGATGCAGAAGAACAGGAACAGCCAGACGACGTCAACGAAATGCCAGTACCAGGCGGCTGCCTCGAAGCCGAAATGCTGCTTCGGAGTGAAGTCGCCGCGCAGCGCGCGGATCAGGCAGACAGCCAAGAAGATCGTGCCGACCAGAACGTGGAAACCGTGGAAGCCGGTCGCCATGAAGAAGGTCGCGCCGTAGATCGAATTCTTAAAGTCGAAGGGCGCGTGGGCATATTCGTAAGCCTGGACGCTGGAGAAGAAGATACCGAGCAGCACCGTCAGCGTCAGGCCCTGGACCAAGCCCTTGCGGTCGTTGTGCAGCAGCGCATGGTGCGCCCAGGTGACCGTCGTGCCCGAGAGCAGCAGAATGACGGTGTTGTAGATCGGCAGGTGCCAGGGATCGAGGACCTCGATGCCCTTCGGCGGCCAGACGCCACCGGTATAAAGCAGGCGCGAGGCCTGGATCGCTTCGTTCGGATAGAGGCTGGCGTCGAAATAGGCCCAGAACCAGGCAACGAAGAACATCACTTCCGAAGCGATGAACATGATCATGCCGTAGCGCAGATGCAGCGAGACGACGCGGGTGTGGGCGCCCTCATGGGCTTCCTTCACCGTATCGGCCCACCAGCCGTACATGACGTAGAGAACCAGCGCGAAGCCGATATAGAAGAGCCAGGGATTGGCGAGTTCTGCGCCGGCGACCTTGAACGAACCGCCGTTCAGGTAGCGCATGTAGCAGACGCCGCCGATCGCCATGATGAAGGCGCCGAGCGAGGCGAGAATCGGCCACGGGCTCGGATCGATGATGTGATAGTCGTGATTCTTCTGATGAGCATCGGCCATGTAGCTATCCCCGGATGTCTTCCTTCACTCCGCTCCCGGCATAGCCGGAAACGAGCCTTGATCAAAGTTTCTTTTCAATCTTCTCCGCTCCACCCTCATTCGAAGCCAGCGGCTTCGGACCCTCTTTCGGGTAGAACGTATATGACAGCGTCACCGTATGGATGTTCTTGGATTCCACCGCCTTGACGATGTCAGGATCGATGTAGAACACCACCGGCATGTCGAGCTTCTCGCCCGGCTTCAGGTCCGTTTCCGTAAAGCAGAAACATTGCACCTTGTTGAAATAGACGCCCGCCTCGCCCGGGGTGACGTTGAACACCGCCTGGCCGCGCTGGGTTTCGTTCGAGCGATTCTCGGCGGTGAAATTCACCTGAATGGTCTCGCCGATCTTCGGATTGACCTCACGCTCGACCGGTTTGAAGTCCCACTGCAGGCCGGGCGCGACATTGGCGTCGAAGGTGACGCGCATGGTGCGGTCGAGCACGACGCTCGACACCTGGTCGACGCGCTGGGTCGTGCCGTTATAACCGGTCACCTGGCAGAAGATGCGGTAGAGCGGTACGGCGGCATAGCTCATCGCCCCCATGCCGAAGACGAAGCTCAGGCACATCATCACGACGGCGCCGTTGTTGCGGCCCTGCTTCTTCGGTGTACCGGCGTTTTCGCTCATCCCGCCATTCCCCCGCCGATCTTCACGATGGTGATCGCGTAGAAGAGAATGACGAGGCCGGCAAGCACCAGCCCGAGGGCGACGTTGCGGTTGCGGCGCGACTTGCGCTGCGCTTCCGTCAGCTTGACCATTTCCATCAGAACCAACCTCCCGCATGCGAGACCAGCACCGAAGCCAGCCGGTCGATCATCAAGGCGGAGAACACGGCGAAGAGATAGAAGATCGAGAAGCCGAAGAGCTTCTTCGCCGGGATCATCTTCAGATCGCCGTCGGGCATGCGCCAGACGGCGATGGAACAGTATATGAAGATCGCGCCGAGCGCCGCAGCGACGAAGCCATAGCCGAGGCTCGCGAAACCGAGGACGGTCGGCAAGACTGCGCAGATGGCGGTCAGCACCGCATAGGCGACGATCTGATGCTTGGTCACCCGCTCGCCGGCGACATTCGGCAGCATCGGCACGCCGACGGCCTCGTAATCGCGCATCTTGAAGAGGGCAAGCGCCCAGAAATGCGCCGGCGTCCACAGGAAGATGATCATGAAGAGCACGGTGCTCTCGATCGTCACGCTGTTGGTCACGCAGGCCCAGCCGATCATCGGCGGAAAGGCGCCGGCGGCGCCGCCGATGACGATGTTCTGCGGCGTCGAGCGCTTCAGCCACATGGTGTAGATGACGGCGTAGAAGAAGATGGTGAAGGCAAGGATGCCGGCCGAGAGCCAGTTGACGGCCAGGCCGAGGATCACGACCGAAAAGCCCGAGAGCACTAGGCCGAAGGCGAGCGCCTCCGACGGCGCGATGCGGCCGGCCGGGATCGGACGGTTGGCGGTGCGGCTCATGACGGCGTCGATATCGGCGTCATACCACATGTTCAGCGCCCCGGAGGCGCCGGCGCCGACGGCGATACAGAGAATGGCGATCAGGCCGAGGACGGGATGGATATGACCCGGCGCCAGCACAAGACCGGCAAAGGCAGTGAAGACCACGAGCGACATCACCCGTGGCTTCAACAATTCGAAATAATCGCGCGCACTCGCTTCCGACAATTCGCCGTCCTTTGCAAGCGCCCCGTGATTGTCGATGACCGTCATCATTCCGTCCTGCATGTCTCAAGATCAGGACGCCGTATCGAATGCGGCGTCCTGATGTCCGCGCAAATTACTTGATGCGCGGAAGCTGTTCCCACTGGTGATAGGGCGGCGGCGAAGGCAGCTGCCATTCGAGCGTCGTCGCACCCTCACCCCACGGATTGTCGCCGGCGACGCGCTTCTTGGCGAAGGCTTCGAAGACGCCGTAGAGGAAGATCAGCACACCGAAGGCCGAGATGTAAGAGCCGATGGAGGACACATAGTTCCAGCCGGCAAAGGCATCCGGATAGTCGATGTAGCGGCGCGGCATGCCGGCGAGGCCGAGGAAGTGCTGCGGGAAGAACACCAGGTTGACGCCGATGAACATGATCCAGAAATGCAGCTTGCCGACGAACTCGTTGTACATGTAGCCGGTCATCTTCGGGAACCAGTAATACCAGCCGGCGAAGATCGCGAAGACGGCGCCGAGCGACAGAACGTAGTGGAAGTGGGCCACGACGTAATAGGTGTCATGCAGCGAGCGGTCGAGACCGGCATTGGCAAGCTGGACGCCGGTGACGCCGCCGACCGTGAACAGGAAGATGAAGCCGATCGCCCAGAGCATCGGCGTGCGGAACGAGATCGAGCCGCCCCACATCGTCGCGATCCAGGAGAAGATCTTCACGCCCGTCGGAACGGCGATGACCATCGTGGCGAAGACGAAGTAGCGCTGCGCGTCGAGCGACAGGCCGACCGTGTACATGTGGTGGGCCCAGACGACGAAGCCGACGGCGCCGATCGCGACCATGGCGTAGGCCATGCCGAGATAGCCGAAGATCGGCTTCTTCGAGAAGGTCGAGATGATGTGGCTGATCATGCCGAAGCCCGGCAAGATGAGGATGTAGACCTCGGGGTGACCGAAGAACCAGAACAGGTGCTGGTAAAGGATCGGGTCGCCGCCGCCTTCCGGAGAGAAGAAGGAGGTGCCGAAGTTGCGGTCGGTGAGCAGCATGGTAATGCCGCCGGCCAGAACCGGCAGCGACAGCAAGAGCAGGAAGGCGGTGATCAGCACGGACCAGGCAAACAGCGGCATCTTGTGCAGCGTCATGCCCGGAGCGCGCATGTTGAGGATCGTGGTGATGAAGTTGATCGCACCGAGGATCGACGAGGCGCCGGCAATGTGGAGCGCGAAGATCGCAAGGTCGACCGCCGGTCCCGGCGTGCCGCTTGTCGCCAGCGGCGGATACATCGTCCAACCGCCGCCCGTGCCATAGGCGCCTGTCGGGCCTTCGACGAACATTGACAGCAGCAGCAGCGCGAAGGCGGGAACGATCAGCCAGAAGGAGATGTTGTTCAGGCGCGGGAAGGCCATGTCGGGCGCGCCGATCATGATCGGCACCATCCAGTTGGCGAAACCACCGATCATCGCCGGCATGACCATGAAGAAGATCATGATCAGCGCGTGCGCTGTGGTGAACATGTTGAACATCTGCTTGGCGCCGTCGATCGCGGCATCGCCTTCATAGCCGTAGACCATCGAGGCCAGGCCGTGGAAGATCTGGATGCCCGGCTCCTGCAGCTCCATGCGCATGGCAACCGACAGCGCGCCGCCGATGATGCCGGCAATGATCGCGAAGATCAGGTAGAGCGTGCCGATGTCCTTGTGGTTGGTCGAGAACAGCCAGCGATTGGCAAAGCTCGGCTTGTGCCCGTGATCGTGGTGATCGTGATCGTCATGAGCGTGGTCGTGGTGGGCGTGATCATGAGAATGATCGTCGTGAGCGGAAGGTCCAGCCATTGTCCCGATCCCCTTTAATTACTGTGCTTCGGCAACGTCGAGGGTCTTTGCGGGACCATCGGTTGCGGCCATGAGTGTCTTGTAGGCGCCGGGCAGGTCGCTGGCGGCCGTGGTCAGCCACTGCTTGTACTTGTCCTCGGAGACGACGCGGATGGCGATCGGCATGAACGCATGGTCCTTGCCGCAGAGCTCGGAACACTGGCCATAGAACAGGCCTTCGCGCTCGGCCCTGAACCAGGTCTCGTTCAGACGGCCCGGCACGGCATCGATCTTGACGCCGAAGGACGGCATGGCGAAAGCGTGGATAACGTCGGTCGGCGCCGAGGTCACGAGAACGCGGACCGTCTTGTTGACCGGCAGGACCAGCTCGTTATCGACGGCGAGAAGCCTGGGATAGATCGACTTGTCTTCCTTGCCGGCGCTCGCGCGGTCCTGATCCTTCAGGAGGTAGGAATCGAAAGCGAGCGGGCTTTCGCCCGAGCCTTCATATTCATAGTTCCACTGCCACTGGGTGGCGGTCGCCTTGATGGTGACGTCGGGATTTTCAGGCAGCGTCAGCTGCGCCGTCAGCAGGTTGAACGAAGGAATGGCGAGAAGGAGCAGCACCAGGACTGGCCCCACGGTCCAGGCAACCTCGATCAGCGTATTGTGGCTCGTCTTCGAGGGAACCGGGTTCGCGCTGGCGCGGAACTTGACGCAGACGACGATGAGCAGGACCAGAACGAAAAGCGTGATCGGAACGATAAACCAAAGAGTATATTGTTCGAACCAGTGGATTTCCCGCATGATCGGCGTTGCCGCCGGCTGCAGCGTTGCCTGCCACGGCGTTGGCTGGTCGGCATATGTGCCGGAAGCAAAAAGCAGACAGACCAGCGTGGTCAGGGCTGCATAAGCCTTCTTCATCACCTTATTATCTCCCTCGAGCGCTTGACCTGCAAAATAGAACGCAGAATCCTTGCCATCTTCAGCGCTTCAAACCACAGTTTGGCATTTGCCGCAACAGGTCAGAGCAATTGTCTATGCGGCATTTTTGCTCAAAGTGTAGGCAGCCCTGAACGGCAAAACATCCCAAGCTTTTCATCAGCATATGAAAAATCGGCTTTCCGGCCAATCCGCGCGTCGCACATTATTTCGGAAAGGTCCAATTTCCGCCGCAGTCCCCCGGTTTTCACGGGGTGGGGCTTTTCATTTTTGGTGGGCAGCTTCAACAATAGCCGCAATGATTCGATATCCAGAGGTTTCCATGGGTTTCCGTTCCCTCGCGCAGTCGCTTCTCGTGACTGCCAGCATCGCGGCCGCAGCGACGACGCCCGTTTTCGCACAGCAACCCACGCCGTCACAGGCCAAGCCGCCCGCTGCCGCGCCGGCGCCTGCCCCCGCGCCGCAACAGCCGAATGCCGCCAAGCCGAATATCGAACAGGTGACGCCCGGCCAGACGCAGCCACAGGCGCCGGGCACGGTGAAGTCCAATCACGGCGCATGGTCTGTCGTCTGCGACAAGCCGGCCGGGGCTGCGACCGAACAATGCGCGCTGATGCAGAACGTCATCGCCGAGGATCGTCCGGAAGTCGGGCTTTCCGTCGTCGTCTTGAAGACGGCCGACCGCAAGTCGAAGATTCTCCGCGTGCTCGCGCCGCTCGGCGTGCTGCTGCCGAACGGCCTCGGGCTCAATGTCGACGGCAAGGATATCGGCCGCGCCTATTTCGTCCGCTGCTTCGCCGATGGCTGTTATGCCGAGGTCGTGCTCGAGGACGAACTGCTCAAGACCTTCCGCAGCGGCGCCCAGGCAACCTTCATCGTCTTCCAGACCCCGGAAGAAGGCATCGGCATCCCGGTCGACCTCAAGGGCTTCGCCGAAGGCTTCGACGCCCTGCCCTGAGGCCGGGGCTTGCTCGGACTATCCAACAGACCTACATCGGCTATGAGCACTCCTGCTCTTCAGCGGAGCACAAGACATGACCACCGATCTCCTGACGCTTTTCGATGCCGATGAAGCGACGATGCGCAAGCATGTGGCCGAGGCGCTGTCCGGCGCCGATGACGGCGAACTGTTCATTGAGCATGCGCAGGCGGAAGCGCTGACCTTCGACAATGGCCGGCTGAAGGGCGGCAGCTTCAACACCGAACAGGGTTTCGGCCTGCGCGCCGTTGCCGGCGAAGCTGTGGGTTACGCGCATGCCGGCGATCTGTCGGTGGCGGCGCTGAAGCGGGCGGCCGATGCGGTCGGCGCGGTGACGCGCGGCTATTCCGGCTCCTATGCGGCAGCGCCCCAGGGCACCAACAAGAAATTCTACAGCGACGAGAACCCGATCGGCCAGCCGAGCTTCGAGGAGAAGGTCAAGGTCCTGCAGGACATCGACGCCTATCTCAGGGGCAAGGACGACAAGGTGCGGCAGGTGACGGCCTCGGTCGCCGCCAGCTGGCAGGTCGTCGATATCCTGCGCGCTGACGGGCACCGCGTGCGCGACATCAGGCCGATGACGCGCATCAACATTTCGGTGATGGTCGGCGAAGGCGAGCGGCAGGAGAGCGGCTCCTACGGCCATGGCGGGCGCATCGGCTTCGGTGACTTCATCGCCGAGGGCAGCTGGCAATATGGCGCCGACGAGGCGCTGCGCCAGGCGCTCGTCAATCTCGAGGCGATCGATGCGCCGGCGGGCACGATGGACGTCGTGCTCGGCTCCGGCTGGCCGGGCGTCATGCTGCACGAGGCGGTCGGTCACGGGCTGGAAGGCGATTTCAACCGCAAGAAGACGTCGGCCTTTTCAGGCCTTCTCGGCCAGATGGTCGCCGCGCCCGGCGTCACCGTCGTCGACGACGGCACGATCGACAACCGCCGCGGCTCGATCACCATCGACGACGAGGGCACGCCGTCGGCCTACAACGTGCTGATCGAAAACGGCAAGCTCGTCGGCTACATGCAGGATCGGCAGAATGCCCGGCTGATGGGTATGGCGCCCACCGGCAACGGCCGCCGCCAGGGCTATGCGCATGTGCCGATGCCGCGCATGACCAACACCTATATGCTCGGCGGCGACAAGACGCCCGAGGAGATCATCGCCTCGGTGAAGAAGGGCATCTATGCCGTCTCCTTCGGCGGCGGCCAGGTGGACATCACCTCCGGCAAGTTCGTCTTCGGCTGCACCGAGGCCTATCTGATCGAGAACGGCAAGGTCGGCGCGCCGATCAAGGGCGCCATGCTGATCGGCAACGGACCGGATGCAATGAAACGGGTGTCGATGATCGGCAACGACATGAAGCTCGATACCGGTATCGGCAATTGCGGCAAGGCCGGCCAATGGGTTCCCGTCGGCGTCGGCCAGCCGCATCTGCGCATGGATCAGGTGACGGTCGGCGGCACGCAGACCTGAGGCGAAAGGATTCTCTGATGGCGGACATTGAAATCAGAACCTTCACATCAGATGACGCCGATGCCGTGCTTTCGGTGATCCTGCCGATCCAGCGTGAGGAATTCGGCATCGACATCACCGCGGATGCGCAGCCGGATCTCCGGGTCATCCCGGATTTCTACCAGTCCGGCAAGGGCCAGTTCTGGGTCGCCGTCAAGGACGGCGCCATCGTCGGCACGGTCGGGCTGAAGGATATCGGCAACAACCAGGCGGCGCTGCGCAAGATGTTCGTCTCAGCCGAGGTTCGCGGCCGCGAACACGGCGTGGCGGCGCTGCTCCTCGATCGCCTGATCGCTCACGCCAGGGATGCCGGCATCACCGATATGTTCCTCGGCACGACCGACAAGTTCGTCGCCGCGCATCGTTTTTACGAGAAGAACGGCTTTAGCGAGATTGCCAAGAGCGCCCTTCCCCGCGCCTTTCCGCTGATGGCGGTGGACAGCAAATTCTACCGATATAAGGTCGGCTGACTCGATTTCTGGAAGATGAGGCGCCCCGCCTCATCTTGACGCCAGCGCCGGCTGAAACCGCCACTTCCTTTCGATCGCCGCGGCAAGGTCGATATCGTTGCGGCGGGCAAAGAGCAGGATGTGGCCGAGCAGGTCGGCGGTTTCGTCGGCGAGATCGCGGTCGAGTTCTTCCGGCGTCCGGTCCCTGCGGCGACCGCGGCCGGTGACGCGGTTCCAGGCCTGGGTCAGTTCGCCCACCTCCTCCTGCAGCTTCAGCAAAAACCAGTCGGGGTCACGCTCGATGCCGTTGGCTGCGGCATAGGCCGCGGATGAGGTTTCGAACTGATCGGCGAGACGGCGCAGCATGGGCGTTCTCCTTTTGTTTATGGAGGAGACGCTGATTCCCGCCGATTGTCCAGACTGGGATGGTCCAGGCCGGAATTGCCTAAAGTGCTGGGCAGCGATCAGCTGTGGTCCGGCAGCAGCATGCAGTCATAGGAGCGCTGTCTCAGGGCATCGCAGGCCGAGACGGCGGCATCCTTGCTGGCGAAGCCGACGAAGCGGGCGCGATAGATCCTGTTGGCCCCCTGCCCGACCGCCTCGGTATAGGGCGAGGCGGAAACGAGCGGCGCGCCGCCTTCCGACTGCGCCTGGGCGAGAAGCGCACGCGCCGCATCGGCGCTGGGAGCAGCCGAGATCTGGATCTGCCAGTCGCCATCGGCCCTCTCTGCCGATGTCTTCGGCGTCTTGCCGGCGTTCAGGATCTCCTCCATCGCGACCGGACGCTCCAGCGGCACGACGGCGTCATCGGCATAAGCCAGGCTCTTGGCCCCGAGATCATCGGCCGGCCGCGGTGCGTTGAGCGGCACCGGAACGTCGGAATCGTCGGCGGCGGACGCGACTTCGACAGCCTCCTTGGCGCCGACGCTCGCCACCAGCTTGGCGCCGCCGGAAGAGGAGGCACGGCCGAGGTAACGGTCGAGCAAACCAGCCATCTTGGCGTCGCGGCTGCGGGCGGTGCGGCCGCCGAGCACGACGCCGACCACGCGGCGGTTGCCGTCCTTGACGGCGCTGACGAGGTTGAAGCCGGAGGCGTTGGTGTAGCCCGTCTTGATGCCGTCCATGCCCTGGTAGCGGTACATGAGATTGTTGTGGCCGCGCACGGTGCGGCCGCGGAAATTGAAGCTTGCCGCCGAAAACAGGCGGTATTCGTTCGGATAATTCTTCATCAGCGCGACGGCGAGCGTCGACATGTCGCGCGCCGTGGTGACCTGACGGCCGTCCGGCAGGCCGGAGGCGTTGACGAAGACGGTGCGGCTCATGCCGAGCTGGCGGGCCTTGGCCGTCATCATCCGGGCAAAAGCGCTTTCAGAGCCGGCGAGCTTCTCGCCCATGGCGGAGGCGGCATCATTGGCGGATTTGACGATCATGCCATAGACCGCCTCGCGCACGGTGATCGTGCCGCCGGCCTTGACGCCAAGCTTGGTCGGCGGCCGGGCGGCGGCGTATTTCGACATTGTGATCGGAGTATCCCAGGCGATCTTGCCGCGTTTCAGCGCCTCGAAGGTGAGATAGAGCGTCATCATCTTCGTCAGCGAGGCCGGATGGTTCAGCGTATCGGCGTTTTCAGCGGCGAGAACCTTGCCTGTGCGGGCATCGAGGATCAGCGAAGCGTTGCCGGCAAGGGCTGCAAGCGGCGCCGAAACGGCAAGCGTTACGGTCAAAACAGCCGCCAAAAGCTTTCTCATACACTTCCCCTCATCTGCTTGCCCCTGACGCTGGCCCCTGATGCGCTGGCCCTTCAAATGTTGATCCGCGACAGGACCGGCATTTGTGCCGTAATGTGACAGAAGCCGTAAGTTTGGCGCGACTTTGAGGCAACGCCTATCATTTTTCTAGTCTTTTCATCGCCTTGGTTAACAAGAAATCAAAGACCCGTGCCGAATCGGGATTCAGCAAGGCTTAAGTCGCCGCTGCTAGGTTCCGGCAAAGGCAAGGGACGGACGGCGCATGACGGGACAATTCAAGCGGTTGGCAAAACGCGCGGCGATCGGCGCCGGGCTCGAGCTTTCCTGGCTGCTCGCCGCTGCCGGACTGATGCGCGAAGCGCGCGGGCGTGGCGCCGTCTTCACGCTGCACCATGTCCGCCCGCATGTACCGCAAGCCTTCGCGCCGAATGCGCATCTCGAAATCACTCCGCGTTTTCTCGACGCGGCGCTCAGCCGGTTGCGGCGGAAGGGCTATCGCTTCGTGCCGCTCGATCAGGTGCCGGTGCTCTTGGCGGAACCCGAGGGCGGGCCGCCGTTCGCAGCCTTCACGCTCGACGACGGATACCGCAACAATCTGGAATATGCGCTGCCGGTGTTCGCGCGGCATCAGGCGCCGTTTACGGTATTCGTCGCCAAGGGTTTTGCCGAGGGCTCGCACAGCATCTGGTGGGAGACGCTCGCCATCCTCCTGCGCCGGGCACCGGAAATCCGCTTCGATTTCGGCCGCGGCAGCGAGCGGCTGGGGCTCGACACCCCGCAGCAGCAATGGCATGCCTTCGATCGCTTCGCCGCCTACATCCACGGCTCCAACGAGGCGCACGCCGTCGCCGCCATCGATATGCTGGCACGGGAAAACGGCATCGAGCCGACGGATATCGTCCGCGATCTGGTGATGGGTCCCGGCGAATTGCAATGGCTGGCGACACATCCGCTCGCATCCCTCGGCGCCCATACGATCAGCCATCGCGCGCTCGCCCGCCTGCCGGAAGCCGAAGCGCGAATCGAAATGCAGGTTTCGGCGGATTATGTCGAGGCGGTGGCCGGCATCCGTCCCGATACGATCGCCTATCCCTACGGCACGCCGGCGGCTGCGACCGCCCGCGAGGCGCGCATGGCGCGCAATCTCGGCTTTACCCTCGCGGTCACCACGCAACCCGGGCTGCCGGCAGCACAGCTGACCGGCTATCTCCCGCGCCTTTCGCTCAACGGCTTCTACCAGAAGCGGCGCTACGTCTCGGCGCTCGCCTCCGGCGTCCCGCTGAAGCTGATGGGCAGGTAGGCCTGTCAGGGATACATCCGCACCTTGTCCCATTCGCCTTCCGGTGAAGGCCGGCGGAATTCGACACGGTCATGCAGGCGGAATTTCTGGTCCTTCCAGAATTCGATCGAGGTCGGGCGGATGCGAAAGCCCGACCAGTGGGCCGGGCGCGGAATCTCGCCGATGGCATAACGGGCGGTATATTCGGCCACGGCTTTCTCCAGCGCGAATCGGCTCTCGAGCGGGCGGGATTGTTTGGACGCCCAGGCGCCGATGCGGCTGCCGCGCGCACGCGTCTTGAAATAGGCGTCGGCTTCGGCATCGGTGACGATCTCGACGGGGCCGCGCAGCCTCACCTGGCGGCGCAGGCTTTTCCAGTGAAAGCACATGGCGGCCTTTTTCTGGCCCAGAATTTCACGGCCTTTCTGACTCTCGAAATTGGTGTAGAAGACGAAACCGTCTTCATCGAATCCCTTCAGGAGAACCATGCGGACATTGGGAAGACCATCCTCATCGACCGTTGCCAGCGCCACCGCGTTCGGGTCATTGGGTTCGGAAGCCTCCGCTTCTTTCAGCCATTCGGCAAAGAGCTTGAAGGGTTCGCCACTTTCGGTAAAGTCACCGCTTGTTAACTCGTTTGCCGACATATTGGTTCAAATGCCCCGGATTATTCAAAACTCGCCCAGCTTTTGGTAACTGGACAGGACGCAGGGTGGAAGTCATAGCAAAGTCATATCGCCATACAAAGAGCCTGCGGCGACGCAGCAGCGCGTTCTTCGTCATCGGCGTCGCCATGCTTTCGCTTTCCGGCTGCGTTGGCAGCGGCATGGATTTCTTGAGCGAGGCCAAGGTCGACCGGTCGGTTGCCACCGGCACCGTGCCGCAGACGCCGCCGAGCACCGACACGCTTTCCGACGAGATGACCGTGCGCAATGCCGTGACCTCGGCCGACGTGCAGCGGCTCGAGGGCCAGCCGCTTCCCTGGGCGAATGCATCGACGGGCAGCGCCGGCGTCATCGAAACCATCGTCGAGAACAACGAGCAAGGCCAGGTCTGCCGCCAGTTCCGCACGACCCGGCATTCCTATGTCGGCATCGCCAAATTCTACGGCAAGACCTGCCTCGTCGGCGGCGGCAACTGGCAGCTTTTGAGCTTTCAGCCGGAAAGTTGATCCCGCGGGAAGTTAATCCCGCGGGAAAGCTGATCCGGCTCGCCGACAGGTTAACGCCCGACGCCTTTCCGCCGAATGCTTAGCAAAGAGCTAACCATTCGGGGCGAAACACCCCACATCTCTCCATAGAAATAAGAAGTGATTAGCAACTCCAACGCACGATCGGCGTTGAGAGTGGCTCTCCCTGCCTTTGCGGCGGGTGGCGCCGCGCACTTGATATTGGAGTTTCGGGGTGCCGGGCAAGGACGTGGCTTCCCGCATCGCAACACCGGCGGTTTTGACATGCGCGATCCTTACAAAATTCTGGGCGTCAAGCGCGACGCGGCAGCAGACGAGATCAAGGCGGCTTGGCGCAACATGGCCAAATCAGCCCATCCCGACCACAATCAGGGCGACCCGACGGCGACGGCCCGGTTCGCCGAGATCGGCCGCGCCTATGAAACGCTGAAGGACCCGCGTAAACGCAGCCTGTTCGACAATGCCGTGCGGATGGCGGAAGCCAAGAAACAAGAACAGACGATCATGCAGCAGCGCCAGGCCGCGCGCGAGGCTGCGATCCGCGCCAAGGCGGCGCAGGCCAATGCCGAGCGGGTGATGGAAGAGCTTGCACGCGCCGCCCAGAAGTCGGCCGCCGAAGGCGCCAGGCAACAGGCGGGAGCGGCTGAGCCTGCCGACGAGATGGTGGAGCGCATTTTCGGCGCCCAGGCGCGCGCTGCGGCCGGCGGCCAGGCGCAGGGCCGCGCCCAGCAGGCACAATACCAGCAGACCCAGAATCAGCAGACGGGCGAAACCGGCAGGCGCGCAGACGGCGACGCCGCCGAGGCCGAGGCCAAGGGCGACGAGGAGACCGGCGAGACTGCGGCCAATGCCGGCGCCAACCTGCCGCTGCCGCTCAGCATCCTGACAAACCTGGTGCGCCGTTTCACCGGCGCCAAGGATACCGGCCTGGAAAAGGCACCGGATGAGGTGACGACGGCGACGGTGACGATCGACGACGTCTTGAAGAGCGGCTGGATCACCGCGTCGCTGCCGGAGGGCCGCGAAATCGGCTTCGCGTTGCCGGCAGGCACGACGGACGGTCATGAGATCAGGCTCAAGGGTCAAGGCTTCAAGCTGCCGGGCATGCAGCGGGGCGACGCCGTCATCAACATCCGCATCGCAGCCGATCCGCGCTTCACCGTCGACGGTTTCGATCTGCACGCGGTGCTGCCGCTCAGCATCGAAAATGCCGTGCTCGGCACCGAGGCGCGCATCGAGGGGCCGAGCGGGCCGCTCAGCATTACCATTCCCGCTTGGTCGGGCTCGGACAAGACGATCAGAATCCCCGACCAGGGATTGCCCCGCGAAGAGGGTGGGAGAGGCGATCTCGTCGTCGAATTGCGCATTATCCTGTGGGAAAAGCCCGACGACAAAGTCACCGATCTCATGCGGAGCATGCGCGAAGGCCTGTTCCTGTGAAATTTTTATGACAATCGCACCCTTTGTTACGATACCTAACAGTTGATGATCCAGGCCAAGCTTGAACCGATTAACGGCCTATGCCATAGGCAGGATCGATCAGAATTCCTAGGGAGCGAAATATGGCTCAAGCATCCGGCCTCATGGCAGGCAAACGCGGCGTCATCATGGGTGTCGCCAACAATCGTTCGATTGCGTGGGGTATTGCCAAGGCCATTCATGCGCAGGGCGGAGAAGTCGCGCTCACCTATCAGGGCGATGCTCTGAAGAAGCGCGTCGAGCCGCTCGCCGCCGAAATCGGCGCGACGCTCGTCGGCCACTGCGACGTCGCCGACGAAGCCACCATCGATGAGGTTTTCGGCAACGTCGAAAAGCTCTGGGGCAAGATCGATTTCCTCGTGCATGCGATCGGCTTTTCCGACAAGGACGAGCTGACCGGCCGTTACGTCGACACCTCGGCCGATAATTTCGCCAAGACGATGCAGATCTCCGTCTATTCCTTCACCTCGGTCGCACGCCGCGCCGAGAAGCTGATGACGGATGGCGGCGCCATGCTGACGCTGACCTATTACGGCGCCGAAAAGGTGATGCCGAACTATAACGTCATGGGCGTCGCCAAGGCTGCGCTCGAAGCGAGCGTCAAGTACCTCGCTGTCGACCTCGGACCGCAGAACATCCGCGTCAACGCCGTCTCGGCCGGACCGATCAAGACGCTTGCCGCCTCGGGCATCGGCGATTTCCGCTACATTCTGAAGTGGAACGAATATAACGCGCCGCTGCGCCGCACCGTCACCATCGAGGAAGTCGGCGATGTCGGCCTCTATCTCCTGTCGGATCTGTCGCGCTCCGTCACCGGCGAAGTGCACCATGCCGATAGCGGTTATCATGTCATCGGTATGAAGGCGGTCGACGCGCCCGACATTTCCGTCGTCAAGGACTAGAGCATTTCGAGTGGGGCTGAGACCGTGCTTATCTACGTGATCAGACACGGCCAGACCGCCTGGAATGCCGAGCGCCGCCTGCAAGGTCAAAAAGATATCCCGATGAATGCCACGGGCCTGGAACAGGCCCGGCAGAACGGCGTGGCGCTGGCCGAGATTCTCGGCAACAGAGTCGACGAATTCGATTTTGTCGCAAGCCCGCTCGGACGCACGCGCGCGACGATGGAAATCATGCGCGCCGCCATGGGCCTGCCGCCGCTCGCCTATCGCACCGATCCGCGGCTGGTGGAGATTTCCTTCGGCGACTGGGAGGGCTCGACGCTCAAGGAGCTGAAGGCGACGCAGCGCGAGCGGGTGGCGGAACGCAACGCTTCCAAATGGGATTTCATCCCGCCCGGCGATGACGCGGAAAGCTATGAAATCCTCTCCTGGCGCACCGGCTCATGGCTGCAATCCGTCGATCGCCCGACGGTCTGCGTGACGCATGGCGGCGTCATCCGCACGCTTTTCCAGACGATTTCAGACCTGCCGAAGAGCAGTGCTGCGGAAGGCGCAATCCCGCAGGACCGGATCGCCAGGATCGACACCGCCGAGCGGACGATCGTCTGGCTGTAGGGCGCCGCAGGGCGCTCAGTTAGGTCGGAGGGGGATAGGAGCGACTTGTTTGGCCCGGGAGATTGCCGATATGAGCCCCCTCATCCGGCTGCCGCCACCAGCCGGGGTCGTGACCTCTCCGTCCCCATCTACGTCTCGCAGGGCACGTCCCCTCGCCCCGTTTTTACGGGGGTCCGAAGGACGGGTCGCGGCGAGTGGCTCGACCCCGATAAGGTAAGGTAAGGTTAGGGGCAGCCATCAGCGCGAACCTCACACGGTCACTCTCCAGAAGCCGCCTATTTGACGATATCGAGATCGTTGATGACGCGCTTGCCGTCGACCTCGGTATAGAAGACGATCACCTTCACGCCGGCTTCGAGGCCGTCGAAATTGAATTCCTCGGGCGCCTGATAGGTCTTGCCGTCATCGAGCGTCAGCACGAGGTTTGTTGTGTCGACCTTCTTGATCGTCGCCTCGACATCGGCGCTCTCGGCAAAACCGCTCATCGGCGACAGGAAACTTGCTGTTGCCAAAAGCGTGGCGACGACGAAACGCATGGCGACAATCCTTTTGAAACGCTGCACGAGAGGCTGCACGAAAAAATGACTGGCCACAGATAAGCTCCTGAATATGGCGAAAATTGCCCGTAAGAATGGCTTTTCCCGCCCAATTGATGAATAGGATTTTAAATATAATCAAGATGCCGCATTCACTGCGGTTTTTCCCTTCCCAGGATTTTTCGGCACTGCCTGCGGGCAATCGTAAATTAACCCGCGCGTCCTACAGTTGCTCGCCAACAGGGGAGTTTCATTTTGTTATCCAGGCTCAGCGACAGCAAGCAGTTGCGGCGCGTGTTGAAGAATACCCGCGTCTCGTTTCTGGTTTCGTCGCTCGTCGCCCTTGTCGTCATCATGGTCGGCTTCGGCCTCGACCGGGCCAATACTGCAGCTTATGAACGCGAACTTCATATCCGCACCGAAAGCGAGGCGAATCTCATCCGCGCCCGGGTCATGGCTGAGATCAGCATGGACCTCAGCATCGTCCGCGACCTTGCCAACCTGATCTCCGTCAGCGCGGCGAACCGGGACGAGATGGAGCGCCAGATCAACTGGCTGCTGATCCAGAATCCGCCTTTCCTTCATATCGCCGTCGCACCCGATTTCATCGTCAGCAACGTCTACCCGCCGCAATCGGGCACTGAGCGGGTCGGCCGCGACGTGCGCGAAGCCCTCTTCTTCCGCCAGGCGATAACGCCCGCCACCGGCGACCAGTCGGCGCGCTTCTACGGTCCGGTCAGCACCGATGGCCGGGGCGCCTTTGCCATATTCTTCCCTGTCTTCGTCAAGGAGAACGGCCAGCGGCGGATCTGGGGAGCGGTCGAACTCGTCATCGACCAGAAGATGTTCTACGAGGCGACCGGGCTGATGCCGGCGCGCGACCGCGAGAATCAGGAACGCTATCCGCATCTCGACCATCTCTCCATCGCCATCCGCGATATCGGCTTGCCGGCGGCGAGCGCAACGGCAGCCCCCTTCTTCGGGTCGTCCGATATCGACGCCAAGGATCCGATGCGCCAGAAGATCGGCTTTGCCGGCGGCAAGTGGGAGCTTTCCGTCGTGCCGAACAGCGGCTGGGACGCGATCCCGGAAAACCAGACCGAGCTGCGGCTGATCGTCGTTGCCGCCGGCTGCATCATCATCATCCCGATCTTCTTCGCGACCCTCCTGCTCGGCGAGCGCAATCGCAACATTACCGAACTGGAGACGCGCGAAACGAAATTGCTGGAACTGTCGCAGCGGCTCAATCTGGCGCTGGAATCTTCGAATATCGGCATCTGGGAGCTGCAGGATGATTCGAGCAGCCTGCTCTGGGACGCGCGCGCCGCCGCCCTGCACGGCAAGCCGGCGCAGGAAGGCAGCCGGGCGCTCGACGAATGGCTGGCGGCGGTCCTGCCCGAGGACCGTGAAACCGCCGAGGTGCATTTCTTCAGCTGCAGCGTCGCCGGCGTTGCCTGCACGGCGCAATACCGCATCCTGCTTGGCGACGGCGGCATCCGGCATCTGCGCTCGGTCGGCGCCTTCTATACGGATGCCGGCGGCGTCGGCAAGACGATCGGCATCGTCTGGGACGTGACCGCCGATGCGGTGACCACCGACACGCTGCGCAAGGCCAAGGATATGAGCGAGGTCAAGAATGCCGAGCTGGAGCTGGCGCTTGAAGAGCTGTCGAGTCGCGAGGGGCAGCTCGCCGAGCTTTCGAGCCGGCTCGACCTGGCGCTCAATTCCTATCAGTGCGGCATTTGGGAGGCGCGGCCCGGCCGAGGCGGCTCGATCTGGAACGAGCGCATGCACGAGCTCTATGGGCTTGCGCCGCGCAACGGCTTCATGACCGAGGAGACCTGGCTTGGCTGCATCCACCCCGAGGACCGGTATCTCGCACTCGAAAGCGCCCGCCACCTCAGGCAGAACGGAGATACGCACACACTCGTCTGCCGGGTGATCGTCGACGACGGCTCGGTGCGTTATGTGCGCTCGGTCGGCAAGGTCCACCAGACGGGGACCGGCGAGATGAAGATCATGGGCATCGCCTTCGACGCCACCGAAGACGTGCTGATGACGATCCGGCTGAAGGCCGCCAAGGACGAGGCGGTCGCCAAGAATATCGAGCTCGAGGCTGCCAAGAACAGGATCGAGCACAATTCGCTGCACGACCCGCTGACCGCGCTCGCCAACCGCCGCAAGCTCGACATCGCCCTGGAAAGCCTGACGAATGACGGCCGCCAACAGCGGCAGAAATTCTCGATCCTGCACATCGATCTCGACCGCTTCAAGGACATCAACGACACGCTCGGCCATGCCGCCGGCGATGCGATGCTGGTGCATGCCTCGAAGGTGCTCGCCAAGAATGTCCGCGGCAGCGACCTCGTCGCGCGCATCGGCGGCGACGAATTCGTCATCCTCGCGCTCGACGTCGGGGATAAGGAGATGGCGCAGCTATCGGCGCGGATCATCGAGGAGATGCGCCAGCCGATCGATTTCCAGGGTTTCTCCTGCCGCTGCGGCGTGTCGATCGGGGTGGCGCTTGCCAACGGCATCCATGTCGATGCACGCAAGGTGCTGATCAATGCCGATATCGCGCTCTACCGCGCCAAGAGCATGGGCCGCAACCGCTTCGAATTCTTCAATCACAATCTCCAGGCCGATATCATCAACACCAAGCGCACGGCCGACGAGATCCTCGCCGGCATCGACAATTGCGAATTCACCGCCTGGTACCAGCCGCAATTCTCGGCCCGGACGATGGAACTGACCGGCGTCGAGGCGCTGGTGCGCTGGAAGCATCCTTCCAAGGGGTTGCTGACGCCGGACAAGTTCCTGCGCATCGCCGACGAGATCAATGTCGTGCAGATGCTCGACCGGATCGTGTTGGAAACGGCGCTGCGCGACAAGATGCGCTGGGCGGCGCACGGCATCACGGTGCCCAAGGTCTCGGTCAATGTCTCGGCCCGGCGGCTGCATGACGGCAGCCTTCTGGAATCGCTCGCCGATCTGCATATCCGCCCCGGCGAACTCTCCTTCGAACTGGTGGAATCGATCTTTCTCGACGAGAGCGAAGATGTTGCCTCGCAGAATCTCGAACGCATCAAGGCGCTCGGCATCGATATCGAGATCGACGATTTTGGCACTGGCCATACCTCGATCGTCAGCCTGTTGAAGCTGAAGCCCAAGCGGCTGAAGATCGACCGCCAGCTGGTGAAGCCAATCGTCAACGCCTCGCAGGAGCGGGCGCTGGTCAGCTCGATCATCGAGATCGCCCGCTCGCTCGGCGTCGAGACGGTGGCCGAAGGGGTGGAGACGGCAGCGCATGCCGAACTGCTACGCGATCTCGGCTGCGATATCCTGCAGGGCTTTGCCTTCTCGCGGCCCCTCTCCTTCGACGATTTCTCTGCGGAAGCCACAGGAACGGGGTGGCGGCTGGCCTCATGACCGCCGCCCTGCCGATCGACCTCAGCCTGGCCCCTTCCCTGCCCGCGGAAAGAGGGTCGCGCCAGAAGACCGAAACAGCATTTCCGCACCTGCCGGTTTGACGCAAAGAAAGGCTTTTGCCTAGACGGTTTTTTGGCCTATGAGTGTCGCGCCTTTTCAAGCAATGGCGCAACCGGCTTTGGCGCGCCACCGTGGGAACACATGTCGCACAATACATTCGGTCACCTCTTCCGCGTAACCACCTGGGGCGAAAGCCATGGTCCGGCGCTCGGCTGCGTCGTCGACGGCTGCCCTCCGGGGCTGCGCTTCAAGCTCGAGGAGCTGCAGGTCTGGCTCGACAAGCGCAAGCCAGGGCAATCCCGTTTCGTGACGCAGCGGCGCGAGGACGATCTGGTGAAGGTGCTGTCCGGCGTCATGCTCGACGCCGATGGCGAGACGATGACGACCACCGGCACGCCGATCTCCATGCTGATCGAAAATACCGACCAGCGCTCCAAGGATTACGGCGAGATCGCCCGGCAGTACCGCCCCGGCCATGCCGACTATACCTACGACCTCAAATACGGCATTCGCGATTATCGCGGCGGCGGCCGCTCCTCGGCGCGCGAAACCGCCGCGCGTGTTGCCGCTGGCGGCATCGCCCGCCTCGTCGTGCCGGGTGTCACCGTGCGCGGCGCGCTGGTGCAGATCGGCAAGCATAAGATCGACCGCCGCAACTGGGATTGGGACCAGGTCGGGCAGAACCCGTTCTTTTCGCCGGATGCGGCGATCGTGCCGGTCTGGGAGGAATATCTCGACGGCATCCGCAAGACCGGCTCGTCAATCGGCGCGGTCATCGAAGTGATCGCCGAAGGCGTGCCTGCCGGTCTCGGTGCGCCGATCTATGCCAAGCTCGACCAGGATATCGCCTCGCTGCTGATGTCGATCAACGCCGTCAAGGGGGTGGAGATCGGCAATGGTTTTGCCGCCGCCGAAACCTCGGGCGAAGACAATGCCGACGAGATGCGCATGGGCAATGACGGCACGCCGATCTTCCTTTCCAACAATGCCGGCGGTATTCTCGGCGGTATCTCCACCGGGCAGCCGGTGGTGGCGCGTTTCGCCGTCAAGCCGACCTCATCGATCCTGACCGAACGCCAGTCGATCGATGCCGATGGCAAGAATGTCGACATCCGAACGAAGGGCCGGCACGACCCCTGCGTCGGCATCCGCGCCGTGCCGATCGGCGAGGCGATGGTCGCCTGCGCGATCGCCGACCATTATCTTCGCGACCGCGGCCAGACCGGCCGTTTGAAATAGGAGCGCTCGCCCATGTCTTATGACCAAAAGCGCGTCGTCGACGCCATAAGGGCCTTCGAAGCCGGCGAGATCGTCGTCGTCATGGACGACAATGACCGCGAAAACGAAGGCGACCTGATCGTCGCCGCCGTCCATACCACGCCGGAGAAGATGGCCTTCATCGTGCGCCACACCTCCGGCATCGTCTGCGCCCCGATGCCGAAGGAAGAGGCCAAGCGCCTCAACCTCAACGCCATGGTGGCGGAAAACGATTCGGCCCATACGACGGCCTTCACCGTGTCGGTCGATTTCAAGCATGGCACGACGACGGGCATCTCCGCCGACGACCGGACGCTGACGGTGCGCAACCTCGCCAATCCGAATGTCGGCGCCGCCGATTTCGTCCGCCCCGGCCACATCTTCCCGCTGGTGTCGCGCGAAGGCGGCGTACTGATGCGCTCCGGCCATACCGAAGCCGCTGTCGACCTCTGCAAGCTTGCCGGTCTGCCGCCGATCGGCGTCATCTCCGAACTCGTCAACGATGACGGCACCGTGACGCGCGGTCCGCAGGTGGTCGACTTCGCCGAACAGCACGGGCTGAAACTCGTCTCCGTCGCCGATCTCATCGCCTATCGCCAGCGCAAGGAAACGCTGATCGAGCTCGGCACCAGCTTCGACGTCGACACGCCGTTCGGCAAGGCCAAGGCTCATACCTATTCCCTGCCCTGGGATCCGATGCAGCATCTCGCCGTCGTCTTCGGTGACATCCGCGACGGCGTCGACATCCCGGTGCGCCTGCATCCGGAAAATGTCGCCGAGGATCTCTTCGGCAAGAACAGCCCGGTCGATTTCTACATGCGGAAGATTTCCGAGGAAGGCCGCGGCGTCATCGTCTATCTGCGCGAAGGCTCGGTCGGCGTCGGCCACCACGACAACGGCCGCAAGGCCCGCAACCAGGGCCGCGAAGCCCATGCCGAAGCCCAGACGCGCGACAGCGAATGGCTGGAAATCGGCCTCGGTGCCCAGATCCTCAAGGATCTCGGCGTCAGCTCGATCAAGCTGCTCACCAGCCGCGAGCGCCACTATGTCGGCCTGGAAGGTTTCGGGATCAAGATCAGCAAGACGGAGATCTGCTGAGCGGCTCCTCCTCTCCTCCCCAGCGGGGAGAAGATGTCCGAAGGACAGATGAGGGGTGAGCGATGTTAGGAGCGAGTGCACTGAGCGCGAGCGAAGGGCAATATTGAGCGGCGTGCCATGAAGCCCCCCTCATCCGGCTGCCGCCACCTTCTCCCCGAGGGGATAAGGGATTACCCTCTCCACCCGTCGAGCAACACCACCTTCTCCACACCGGCGAACCGCGCAACCCGATCCAACTCCGCCTCCAGCCGCTCCAATCGCCCGGCCGAAGGTTTCACGGCCGGTTCCAGCCAGAGCCGTTTGACGTCGAGCGTCGATTTTTTCCGATCCGCCTTCATGTCGATGCGTCCGATCAGCCTGTCGCCTTCGAGCAGCGGGAAGACGTAGTAGCCATATTCGCGCTTCGGCTCGGGCACGAAAATCTCGATGCGGTAGAAGAAGCCGAACAGGCGTTCGGTGCGGTTGCGGTCGCGGATCATCGGGTCGAAGGGGCTGAGCACGCGGATACGTGGCGGCGCGCCGGGGTAATCGTCGAGGGTCGAGAGGAAATCGGCAAAGGCCCAGGACGGGCGCGCCTTGCCGCCGAGCGCCGGTTCGATCAGCACTTCGATCAGTTCGTCGCGATGGGCTGAGACCCAGGCCTTGGCCTCATCGGGCGAGACCAGGTTCCAGAAGGCCGATATCTCGCCATGGGTGGCAAAGCCGAGCCGGGCAAGCGCGCTGCGGCAGGCCCAGTCGACGAATTCCTCGCGGCTCACCTCCGGTTCGCGGAACTCGGCCGGGACGACGCGCTCGGTGAGATCGTAGATCTTCTGGAAGTTCGAGCGGCCGGCGATGGCGAACTTGCCGGTGTGCCAGAAATATTCGAGCGCCGTCTTGTTCGGATGCCAGTTCCACCAGCCGCCGGAAACGTGACCGTCGGCCTTGATCTCGCGGGCGAGGATCGCGCCATCGCGCTCAACGCGCTCATAGGTCTCGGCGAACGCCGCCTCGAAGCCCTCGCCGCGCCATTTGCGCCAGCGCTCGATGATGACCTGCTCCTGATGACGGAACTTGTGTTTCCAATAGACGAAGAAGGCGCTCGGCAGAATGGAAGCGTCATGCGTCCAGTGCTCGAACAGCGCGCCATCCTTTTCGAGCAGTGCCGTGAGATGCTCGCGCCTGTAGGTCTGGTTGCGGGAAAACAGGATCTGGTGATGCGCCCGCTCCACCGTCTGGATGCTGTCCACCTGGACGAAACCCAGCTCATGGATGAGCTGCAGCAGGCCGTCCTTGGTCAAGGCGCGGTTCGGCGGAGCGCTGAGGCCCTGCTTGGCAAGAAAGACACGGCGGGCGTCGGAATTGGAAAGCAGATTCGTCATGACCGCATCATAATCCGGAAAATCTTCCTAGCGCATTCCGTTTTTCTTCGAGTCACGGAAATGCGCTCGCTTTGTTTTCCGCAATCCCGGACGCAAAACCGCTGCGCACTTTTGCTGGAGTTGCTCCGGCCACCCGATATCGAGCCAATATCAACATCGCGATTTGCGCTTTCATCATCCTCGATTCCCCGTGTAGAAGCACTGCTGTCAGGTTGGCGCAATGGCTGCGGCTGCCCCTCACCCTAACCCTCTCCCCGTAAACGGGGCGAGGCGACGTGCCAAACGCAATGTCGAGGGTAAAGGAAGCCGGCGCGGCATATCCCTTCTCCCCGCGAGCGGGGGTCCGAAGGACGGGTCGAGACACGTGGCTCGACCCAGGCAGAGGTGCCGGCAGGCGGATGAGGGGCCGGCATCGGCAATCTCCGCCGGCGAAAAATGCGAGGGATGGGTTTGGATATTCGTTTCGAAGGTGCGGGGGTCAGTTTCGGGGCGCGGGTGGCGCTGCAGCCGCTAACGCTTGGCATCAGTGGGAAACGCATCGGCGTCATCGGGCTGAACGGTTCGGGCAAGACCACGTTCGCGCGGCTGATCAACGGATTGACCAAGCCGTCGATCGGCCGCGTCACCGTCAATGGCCGCGACACCGGCGATGAGAAATCTGCGGTGGCCGATGTCGGCTTCATCTTCCAATCGCCGCAGAACCAGATCATCCTGCCGATCGTCAAAGACGACATCGCCTTCGGGCTGAAGCGGCGCGGCTTCACCAAGGCGGAGATCGAGGCGAAGGTCCAGGCGGTGCTGGCCCGCTTCGGCGCTGAGGCGCTGGCCGATCGCCGCGCGCACGAGCTTTCCGGCGGCGAGCTGCAGGTGGCCGCTCTCTGCTCGGTGCTGGCGACGGGGCCGGGCATTCTGATCCTCGATGAACCCACCAACCAGCTCGATCTCAAGAACCGGGCGCTGGTCGAAAGGATCATCGCCGGGCTCTCGGAAAGCGCCATCGTCATCACCCATGATCTCGACCTGATCGCCGATTTCGAGCGGGTGCTGCTGTTTCATGAGGGCCGGCTTGCCGCCGATGCGCCGGCTGCCGAGGCGATCGCTCGCTACAGGGAGATCGTCGCCTGATGCAATCGCTCTATGTCGAGGGCAACAGCGTGATGCACCGGCTTTCGCCGCGGCTGAAGCTGTTGTCGCTGACGGCCTTCGGCGTCCTGCTGTTTATCAGCGGGAATCTCGTCCTGCTTTCGATCTCCGTGCTGCTGACGGCGGTTCTCTATGGCATGGTCGGCCTGCCGTTTGCCGATGCCCTCAGGCGGCTGCGGCCGATCTTCCTGACGATTGCGGTCGTGGCGCTCTTCAACCTGATCTTCAATCCCTGGCAGCAGGCGCTGGTACCCCTGCTGCGGCTGACCGCACTGATGCTGCTCGCCGCCACGGTGACGGCGACGACGTCGATCACCGCCTTCATCGACGAGGTGACCGCCCTTGCCCGCCCGCTCGAACGCACCGGCTGGGTGCAGGCCGACGATATCGGCCTGGCGCTGGGGCTGGTGCTGCGTTTCGTGCCTGAGATCGTCGGCCGTTATCAGGCGATTTGCGAGGCGCACAGGGCGCGCGGGCTGAAAATCCGGCCGACAACGCTGCTTGCGCCGCTGATCATCCTGACGCTCAGGGATGCGGATAATATCGCCGCGGCGATTGACGCGCGCGGTATTCGGCGGCATGTGAGTTAAAGATTAATAAACACGGAATTCATGATGAGCACTCGCGACCTCGTTCTTACCGCCCTCTTTGCCGCGATCATCGTGGCGCTCGGCCTGCTGCCGCCGATCTCGCTCGGCTTCATTCCGGTGCCGATCACCGCCCAATCCCTCGGCGTCATGATGGCCGGCGTCGTGCTCGGAGCCCGGCGCGGGGCGATTGCCGTGCTGATCGTGCTGGTGCTGGTCGCCATCGGCCTGCCGGTGCTTTCCGGCGGCCGCGGCGGGCTTGCGATCTTCGCGTCACCAACGGCCGGCTTTCTGATCGGCTGGATCTTTGCCGCCTTCGTCACCGGCTATCTCAGCGAACGGCTGGTCAACCATCAGCAATCCGCTCTGGTGCAGACGGTGAGCTTCTTCCTCACCGCCATGGCCGGCGGCATCGTCGTGCTCTACGCCTTCGGCATCACCTATCTCGCCACCGTCGCCGGCCTCGGCTTCACGAAAGCCTTCGTCGGCTCGATGGCCTTCATTCCCGGCGATGTAATCAAGGCTTTCGTCGCAGCCCTGCTTGGCCGTGCCGTCATGGTCGGTTATCCCCTGCTGCCGTCGCGCGCCTGACGCACAAGCCGTTATTGTCTACGAATACCCGACGGCCCCTTCGGGGGCCGTTGGGCTTAAAGACGCAGATGGCCAAAAGCGAAAGCCTTCACCGGGCGCTCCGCCCGGTCCGCAGGAACGGGAACTTCCAAACCTTCCTTTGATTTTTCCGCAATGAACGTTCCTGAAGGAGAACCCATGCGAGGCGACCGGCAGGAGGAGATGGCTGCCTGGTTCCGCTCGCTGGATCCTGTCCAGCCGAAGGAGATGGTCGGCCTTTGGAGCGGCCGCGGTATTCCGTCGGATCATCCACTGGACGGCGTGCTCGAGAATCTCAACTGGTTTGGCAAGCGCTTCCATTCCGACATGCGGGCGGACGCCCTGCTCTTCACGTGGAGACCGGGCCGTCTCGTGCCGCTCGAGCCAAGTTTCTTACCGGTTAGGCTGGCGATCAAGTTGGCGCCCTTTGGCCGGACGTTCGTCGCCCGCAGCTGGTTCTCATACCTGCAGAAGATGCTTCGAGCGAGAGGCACGACCGCTTCGTTGCGGCTTCAGGCCCTCGACGGCATCGAAACGGCTGCGATGATCTACGACAAACAGCCGATCGTGGACTACTTCCGGAGGATTGACGATGACGAGATTGCCGGAATGATGTGCGTGCGCGACGACTCCCGGCGGTTCTTCTTCAAGCTCCGGAAAGTGATGGACTGAGCTGTGCAGCAAACGGCTGGCGGCTGGATAATCTTTCCTCAATCCAAAACAGCCCGAACATGCTACGAAAGCAGGGAAGAGGACGAAATGACCGTCATCGATCGAAATCATGTTCAAATCCGCGGCGATGGTCAGCGTGCGATGATCTTTTCGCATGGATTCGGATGCGACCAGAACATGTGGCGCTTCGTGGCGCCGGCTTTCGAAGGTGACTTCAAGACGGTGCTGTTCGATCACGTCGGCGCGGGACGATCCGATCTTGCGGCTTATGATGCCGGAAAATATTCTTCCCTATCCGGTTATGCCGATGACCTCGTGGAAATTTGCCGCGCGCTCGGCCTGACGCAAACGGTCTTCGTCGGGCACTCCGTCAGCGCGATGATCGGCGTCATCGCCTCGCTTGAGGCGCCGGACCTGTTTGAAAGCCTGGTCCTTGTCGGGCCGTCGCCGCGCTATATCAACGACGGTGACTATATCGGCGGTTTCAGCGCGGCTGATATAGACGACCTCCTGCAGTCGTTGGACGACAATCACATGGGCTGGTCTGCCGCCATGGCGCCTGTCATCATGGGCAATCCGGATCGACCGGAACTCGCCGAAGAGCTGACAAACAGTTTCTGCCGCACCGATCCCGAGATCGCCAAGGCCTTCGCACGGGTGACCTTCACGTCGGACAATCGCAGCGACCTCCAGCGCGTCACCGCCAGAACGCTGATCCTTCAATGCCGCGACGATATCATCGCCTCCGAAGAGATCGGCGAATTCGTCCATCAACAGATCCCCGATAGTCAATTGGTCGTGCTGAACGCCAGTGGCCACTGCCCCAACCTCAGCGCTCCCGGCGAGGTCATATCGGCAATCCGGCGGTTCGTCTGATGACCGGCGCCGGCACGCAAGGCTCCCCGCCGACCGAGGACCTCGAGGACCTCTACGAAAACGCACCCTGCGGCTATCTTTCGCTGCAGCCGGACGGGCGCATCGTCAAGGTGAACCGGACGCTTTCGGCCTGGATCGGCATCCCTGTCGATCAGCTTCTCGGCAAACGGCTCCATGATCTGCTCAACATGCCGGGCCGGATATTCTACGAAACCCATTTTGCGCCCTTGCTGCGCATGCAGGGGTTTTTCAACGAGGTTGCCCTCGATCTTGTGACATCAGATGGCAGAAAGCTGCCCGTGCTCGCCAATGCAATGGAAAGGCGTGCCGAAGACGGCGCCTTGCTTTTCACCCGTGTGACGATGTTTCAGGCCGCCGAGCGTCGCCGGTATGAACGGGAACTGGTCGACGCGCGCGCCGCCGCGGACGCGGCCAGTGCCATGGTCAAATCCCAGCTCGAGCTCGAACAGGAAACCGCCGAGCTGCGGGAACAGTTCATCGCCATCCTCGGCCATGACCTGCGCAACCCGCTTGCCTCGATTGCGGCCGCGGCGCGCATGCTGCGAAAGGAAGAGCAGACCGATCGCGCCACGAAAATTCTCGATTTGATGCAGGGCAGCGTCATCCGCATGTCCGGCCTGATCGACAACGTGCTCGACTTCGCGCGGGGACAATTGGGCGGCGGCATCACGCTCAAGAGGCAAGTGGAGGATCTCGAGCCGATCTTGCGGCAGGTCATCGATGAACTCCGCTCCAGCCATCCCGACCGCGCAATCGAGGTAAGCATCGAATTCGACGGACCGATAAATTGCGACAGCGGCCGGATCGGTCAGCTGGTCTCCAATCTTCTGGGAAATGCCCTGACCCATGGAACGCCGGATGAACCGGTGCGGTTTTCTGCGGCAAATGACGAGCAAAGGCTGGAGCTTTGGATCGCCAATGGCGGCGCCCCGATTTCCAGCGATGCGATGACAGGGCTCTTTCAACCTTTCTTCAAAGGCGAAGCCGGGACAAGTCAAAGAGGATTGGGGCTCGGTCTGCACATCGCCTCGGAAATCGCCCGCGCCCATCGCGGGACGATCATGGTAAGTTCCGATGACGAGGAGACACGCTTCACCTTTGTGATGCCGTTGGATTGACCAAGCTGGCGTGCGGCTCCTCGGCTCAGCTACACCCGAGACTCTTTCGCCTGCAAACCAGCACCGCGCTGCCCAAGCCTGTCGAAGACCGATCGTAAAATGCTGCGGATGGGAGGCTCTCCCCATTTGCACACAGCCAGCGACATTGCACAGATGATTGCAACGGACAAAGCCAGCGCCAGCAGCGGTGTCATCCCCAGACCGGTCAGCCAGTCGAGAAGTTGAACGCCGATCGCGAAATGCAGAAGATAAAGCGGGTAGGTCATCGCGCCGAGGGTTTTGACCGATTGCAGGAAGCCGGTCGGCAGACGACTGATCTGCCTGGCATAAGTCACGCCGGCGACGATCGATATCAGCCCCGCCACCCAGATTGCGATTGCGGGAAGCGGCGAGAAGGAATGACCGGCTGCGGCGAGAGTGCGGTCGCTGGTATTTTCGCCCGCCATATATATCTGGGCAGCCCCAGTCACCAAGGCGCAGGCAAAACCCACCCAGGAAATTCGGCTCATCCGAGTTTGAGACAAAAGCCATATGTAGATGTAGATGCCGATGGCAAATTGGCAGCCATAATAAAACGGGATGGCCCGCCAGGCCGTCTCCGTGAATATGGCCAGACTGTCTGAATCGGGAAAGGCGTTTAACAGGGCAACGAAAACGGTGCTGGCCAGCGACAGGCCGAGCGCCAGGGCAGGCATCCTCACCTTTAGACCGGTCGCGCAGAGGATGAAGACCAGGGCGTAGAAGCAGATCTCACATGCCAGGGTCCAATATTGACCATCGATCCATGGGCCGCCGGGATAGAGAGTGATCGATCTGAGGTAGTTCTTGATGACACGTCTGTTCACATCTTGCGTGGCGATGACAATCAGCGTCAGTGATGCGCAAATCCATACCGCCGGATACAACCGCAGAATTCGTCCCTTGAGAAATGACATCGGAGTGGCTGCAGCGGCAGAGTTGACGATGACGAGCCCCGATATGACGAAGAACAATTCGACGCCGACCCATCCGGGTTGGGCGACATTCTCAATCAGAGGCATTTTGTAGGGTCTCAGATATAAGGGCGAAGCCCAGGAAGCAAATCCAAGATGAAATACCGTCACCATCAATGCGCACACAAATCGTAGTGCGTCGACACCGTAAATATACGGACTGCCGGCTTGAAATTTTACCATAGCGATTCCCCCCAAACCCTGGCCAACTACTACCTGGACTTGGGCATTGGTGCAATATACTCGCATTTGGCGTGGGAATTATAATCGTGGCTCAGTATGGCCACTTGCCGGGGGATAGCGTCAGCAGCCCTGTCTCCGTTCCGGTCTATTGCCGTCACGGCCGGAATCCGGGCAACAAAAAACCGCCTTGAGGCGGTCGGGCATTCTATCGATTTCAGTTTGATTTAGTCTCCTCCTCCACCATCTCCCCCGCCATCACAGCCGCCGTCGCCTGAGGCGTCGAACCAGCCTCCCCCTCCATCGCCGGAGCCTTCCGAATTGCCCCACCTGCGCTTGGTGTTTGCGGTGGCCTGGGTGGCTCTTTCTGCCCTTGCGATCAGCGCAAAGATCAGTGCGAAGCCTCCAACGATTCCGGTAGCCACAAGAAATGTCTCCAATCAGTATCCTTTCGTTGTTTCAGGAAATCTCGTTTCCTGACTAAAATAGTAGATTACTTTCCCACTGCTGGAAATAGCCTGAATATGAAACTTTCATGACATTCAGGATCACGTCAAAACTCTGCGCTGCCTAAATTGCAGCGCAGAGCGTTTCGGGCTGGTTCCCCTTCAAGCCGTCGCTCTTCGAGGAAAGAACATTGTGATGCGGGGCAATCGAATTCGAGTGTCAGGCAAGCTCGGCATAATGGGCAAGCTTGTCTTGAAGCATGGTCAGAATGCGGTCTCGTCCGGGATCACGGACGCCCTTCAACCACGCGACCGAGAGGGGAAGCTTGTTCATGGCAGCCCTCCCCTCCATGTCCAGAGCGATGTAACGGACGCCGCTGACGGCGAGCCGGGATGTCCATTGGGGTACGATCGCCAGCCCGATCTGCGCGGCCACGAGGTTGACGATCGTCTGCTTTTCTTCCGCAAGCTGGGCCACCCGTGCCTGCAGTCCCGCCTCGATGAACAGCTTCATCGTCAGGTCGTGGCTATGCGGGCGCGACCGACGCTCCGGGACGATCAACGGTTCGTCGGCGAGGTCTTCGATTCTCACGCTGGCTCTCGACGCCAGCCGATGGTTCTCGGACATGGCGACGACCGCGGTCTCATGGAAAAGAAACATCGTCTTCAGCTTGGGGTCGACGATATCGGGGGCGCGGATGAATGCCAAATCCAATGAGCCCGACAGGAGTTTGGGGATCAGCCTGATTGTCTTGTCTTCCAACAACTGCGTCGAGACCTCGGGGCACTGCTGCCGGAAATCGTGCAGCAACATCGGTACGAGCCCTGCTGCAGCGCTATCGATCGCCCCGATCCGCAGAACATCCGCTCTTGCCTGGCGGGACGTGTGGAACCGTTGCTGAAGAGCTTCGGTCTTGGCCAGGATCTCCCGCGCGCCTTCCAGGAGGACGAGGCCGTCTTCCGTCAGCGATACGCTGCGCGTCGTTCGCGCCATCAGCCGCGTCCCAAGGGATTCCTCAAGCAGGCGTATGTGCCGCGACAGCGACGCCGGCATGAGGCCGAGCTTTTGAGCGGCCCGCCCGAAATGAAGCTCATCGGCCACCGACACGAAACATCGAAGCTGGTTCAGGTCCACGAACGTCTACTCCGGAATTCGATTATATCAAATTTTTATATATTCTTGTGTCGCTTGAGGATCAAGCCGGCGGTGGTCATAGATGTTCACAAGCGCAGGAGGTGCGCTCTGTTATCATCCATTCCGGGAGGAGACCGTCGTGACTCACGACTTGGAAACGCGTGTCTTGCGCAAAATCACATTCCGCATCGTACCGTTCATCATGCTGCTGTATTTCATCGCGTTCCTCGACCGCGTGAATATCGGCTTTGCCGCCCTGACGATGAATGAGGACCTCGGCTTCTCGTCCACCGTCTTCGGCATCGGTGCGGGCATCTTCTTCGTCGGTTATTTCCTCTTCGAGGTTCCCTCGAACCTCATTCTCAACAAGGTCGGCGCCCGCATCTGGATCGCCCGGGTGATGATCAGCTGGGGGATCGTCTCCGGCCTCATGGCGTTCGTGCAGGGGACCACCAGTTTCTACATCCTGCGCTTTCTTCTCGGCGTCGCCGAAGCGGGCTTTTTCCCCGGCATCATCCTCTATCTCAGCTTCTGGTTCCCGGCCCGCCGCCGCGCCGCGGTGACCGCGATCTTCATGGCCGCAGCACCGCTCTCCACGGTCCTGGGGTCGCCGGTCTCCGGTGCGCTGATGGAAATGCACGGTCTTCTCGGCCTTGCCGGCTGGCAGTGGATGTTCCTGATCGAAGCAGCCCCAGCCATCATCCTGGGTGTCATCGTCCTCTTCTATCTCACCGATCGCCCGGAAAAGGCGAAATGGCTGACCGACGAAGAGCGCAGCTGGCTCGTCAAAACAATGAATGCCGAACAGGCGGGCAAAAGCCAGGCCAGCCACAGCATTCTGGCAGGACTGGCCGACATCCGCGTCTTTGCCCTCGCCCTGGTTTATTTCGGCACCTCTGCCGGGCTTTACACCTTGGGCATCTGGGCTCCGCAGATCATCAAACAGTTCGGACTGTCGGCGTTCGAGGTCGGCTTCATCAATGCCGTTCCCGGCATTTTCGCCGTGGTTGCCATGGTTCTTTGGGCGCGTCATTCCGACAGGACGGGCGAACGGACATGGCACGTCGTCGGCGCCTGCCTGCTGGCGGCCGCAGGACTGGCCTTCGCAACCGGTGCGACCAGCGTATACACGGTCCTGATCGCTCTCACCCTCGTCAACATCGGCATCAGCTGCTCGAAGCCGCCGCTCTGGAGCATGCCGACCCTGTTCCTGTCCGGCCCGGCTGCGGCGGCCGGCATCGCCACCATCAACTCCATCGGCAATCTCGGCGGCTTCGTCGGTCCGTCGATGATCGGATGGATCAAGGACACGACCGGGAGTTTCGCCGGTGGCCTCTATTTCGTCGCCGGGCTCCTGGTGATCTCGGCAATCCTCACACTCGTCCTGGCGCGGTCCGGCCCCAAGGCGGCGGATAGCCGCGCCGCCAGTCAACACTGATCACCCCTGACACGATCGGAGAATACCCATGCGTGAATATGCAATCGCCACCATCCCCGCCGACGGCATCGGTCCTGAAGTCATCGCGGCCGGCACACGTGTCCTGGCTGCCATCGAGAAGCGCGAGGGCGGGATCAAGTTCAACGTCGAAAATTTCGACTGGGGATCCGACTACTACAAAAAACACGGCGTCATGATGCCGGCCGATGGCTTGAAGCAACTAAAGAAGTTCGACGCCATCTATTTCGGCGCCGTCGGCGCGCCGGATGTTCCCGACCACATCACGCTCTGGGGTTTGCGGCTGCCGATCTGCCAGGGCTTCGACCAGTATGCGAATGTTCGCCCGACGAAGATTTTGCCCGGGATCACGCCGCCGCTGCGCAATTGCGGCCCGGGCGATCTGGACTGGGTTATCGTCCGCGAAAACTCCGAAGGCGAATATTCCGGCCATGGCGGCCGTGCCCACAGGGGGCTGCCGGAAGAGGTCGGCACTGAGGTCGCCATCTTCACCCGTGTCGGCGTCACCCGCATCATGCGCTATGCCTTCAAGCTCGCCCAGTCCCGGCCGCGCAAGTTCCTGACCGTGGTCACCAAGTCCAATGCCCAGCGGCACGGCATGGTGATGTGGGATGAAATCGCGGCCGAAGTGGCCACGGAATTCCCCGATGTCACCTGGGACAAGATGCTCGTCGACGCCATGACCGTGCGGATGACCCTCAATCCCAGGAGCCTCGACACCATCGTCGCCACCAATCTCCATGCCGATATCCTCTCGGACCTCGCCGGCGCGCTCGCGGGCAGCCTCGGCGTCGCGCCGACCGCCAACATCGATCCGGAACGCCGCTTCCCGTCGATGTTCGAGCCGATCCATGGTTCTGCTTTCGACATCACCGGCAAGGGCATCGCAAACCCGGTGGCGACCTTCTGGACAGCGGCGCAGATGCTCGACCATCTGGGTGAAACAGATGCATCCGCACGCCTGATGCGGGCCGTCGAACGGGTGACGGGGGCAGGCATATTGACGCCTGATGTCGGGGGGACGGCCAACACCAAGGAAGTCACCGACGCGGTCGTCGATGCGATCCACGCATCGAACGTCTGAACGATCCGCCGATGGTCTGGAGCGATCAGAAAGCACGGGCAGTGCTGCATCAGATCTTTGACGCAGCGGTCGAAAGCGCCAATCCGCAGCGGGCGATTCTTAAGAACCTCCCGGACAAGCCGAGAGGCCGATGCATCGTCGTCGGCGCCGGAAAAGCGTCGGCGGCCATGGCCGCCGCTCTCGACAGCGCCTGGCCGGATGTCGATGTCTCCGGCGTCGTTGTCACACGCTATGGTCACGCGGTGCCTGCCGGTCGTATCCCTATCATCGAGGCATCGCACCCCGTTCCGGATGCGATGAGCCAAACGGCGGCTGCTGATCTATTGCAGGCCGTTCACGGATTGACACCGGACGATCTGGTGATTGCTCTCATCTCGGGCGGCGGGTCGGCGCTTCTGGTCGCTCCGGCGGGCGGCATGAGTTTGGCGGACAAGCAGAGCGTCAATCGTGCGCTTCTGGCGAGCGGCGCGACGATCACCGAGATGAACGCCGTTCGCAAACACCTCTCGCGGATCAAGGGAGGCCGTCTCGGCCTGGCCGCCCGGCCCGCGAAAGTCGTTACCCTTGTTATCTCCGATGTGCCGGGCGATGATCCCGCATCCATCGCATCCGGCCCGACGATCGCCGATCAAAGCACGATCGACGAGGTTCGCGGCATCCTATCCCGCTACAGGATCGTCCTGCCCGATACGGCACGCGCCGTCCTCGACAGCGGTGACGAGACACCGAAGCCCGCCGATCTCGAGAGCGATGTCCGCATCATCGCCGCCCCTTCGCTCGCCCTGGAGAGCGCAGCGAAAGCGGCCGCCAGCGCAGGCCTGCAACCACTTGTCCTCGGCGATGCCATCGAGGGAGAGGCGCGCGAGCTCGGCACTGTCATGGCGGGCATCGCCCTATCGGCAAAGATCAAGGGGCTTCCCGTTCGCGGACCTGCCGTTCTTTTGTCGGGCGGCGAAGGGACGGTGTCGATCGGCCGCGAAGCCGCGGGCCGCGGTGGCCGCAACACCGAATTCCTCCTCGGACTTGCGGTGACCCTCAAGGGACATGCCGGAATATGGGCGATTGCCGGCGATACCGACGGCATCGACGGCACCGAAGATGCGGCGGGTGCAGTGGTCACTCCCGACACGTTGGAGCGCGGCCTCAAGAAGGGACTCGATGCCCGGGCTCATCTCGCTTCGCACGACAGCTATTCCTTCTTTGACGAGATCGGTGATCTCGTCAAAACCGGGCCGACCCTGACCAATGTCAACGATATCCGCGCCATACTCATCGTCTGACACGGTGATCAAGCCTGAGGAGTGGGCGACCGTCAGGCCGGCAAGCGCGTCTGCCGACATGCGCCGTCACACCAGCCCGGGCACGACGAACACCAGCCAGGCGACGATCGGGCCGATGATGGCGATCAGCGCGCTGTAGATCAGCAACTGCCGCAGCACCTGTTCCCGCTGGTCGTCCGGCGCATTGGCGACGACAAGGGCGCCATTGGTCGAGAATGGGCTGGTATCGACGATCGTCGTCGAGATGGCGATCGCCGCGACCACGCCGATGGCGCTGACATGCCCTTGCAGGAGGAAGGGAACGGCGAGGGGGATGATCGCGCCGAGCAGCGCGGTCGAGGAGGCGAAGGCCGAGACGATAGCACCGGTAAAGCAAAGCAGCAGCGCCACCAGCAGCGGCATGCCGAGACTGGATATGCCGTTCGCCACGTAATCGACCGTCCCGGCCTTCTCCATGACGCCGACATAGGTGATGATGCCGGCAATCAGCAGCACGGTCGACCAGCTGACCTTGTCGATCGCCGCCTTCTGGGTCTTCGGCGACAACAGCGCCAGGGCGACCGCCACGGTCATGGCGACGAGGCCGACGTTGAACTTGAAGACCAGGGCGCCGATGCCGAGCGCCGTCAGGCCGATCAAGGTGGTAATTCTCTCATTGTTGAGGCGCAGCGTCGTCGCGGTATCGGCCGCCGTCCCATAGGCATGTTCCCTGATCGGTTTTGCCGGCGTGCCGCCGTGACCTCTGATCGACGCCGACACGCCCTCGGGATGGAGTTCGGGCAAGGGGCCAAGCGATGCGGCGTCCTGCTTCATCACCTTTGCGCCGCCGAAAATGAAGAAGACCAGCACCGCGATCGCCAGGTTGAAGAAGAAGCTGGAGAGAAACAACGAGGTCGGCGCGAAAGGCAGGCCGGCCTTGGCGACAATCTGATTGGTGATGCCGCCATAGATGCTGATCGGCGAAAAGCCGCCCGCCTGCGCGCCATGGATCACCATCAGGCCCATCATGACCGGGTGAATGCGGTACTGCACGGCAAAGCTCAAGGCGACGGGTGCGAGAATGGCGACCGCAGCCGGCCCAAGAGCCCCGAAACCGGTAATGACGGCGGCAACCAGGAACATCACCCAGGGAATCAAGCCGATCCGCCCGCGCACCAGGCGCACGGCGCATTCGACGAGCCAGTCGATCGTGCCGTTGATCTGCGCTATGGCGAAGAGGTAGGTGACGGCGACGAGCGTCAGGAACAGATCGCTCGGAAAACCGGCAAATATATCGTTGGTTTTCATGCCGAGGATCATCGAGCCGAGCACGAAGGCGCCGGCAAAGGCGAGCGCACCCATGTTGATCGGCTGGATCGTCGCAATGATGAACATGGCGACCAGCAGGCCTATGGCCAGTAATTCAATACCCATGATTCCCCTCCCTCCGACGCCTCCAGCGCCGTAGCTGTTGTGTTCAAGATCGATGCGGGATGCCGACGCACCCTCCTCCCAGAGGGCGCGGCCGCCTTAGAGCGGTTCAGCTTTTCATGGAAACGCAGAACCGCTCTAAGTTTTTGTTTTTACGCAATTCCCGGCGGAAAACCGCTTCACACTTTTCCTGGAATTGCTCTAGGTCCTTGTATAAAGATCGGCGTATTGCTGCCGCAGGATGTTCTTCTGAACCTTGCCCATCGTGTTGCGCGGCAGGTCCTCGGCGAAGATGATGCGCTTGGGTTGTTTATAGCGGGCGAGACGGTCCTGAAGGGCGCTGACGATGGTCTTTTCATCGAGCACGGCGCCGGGTTTGCGCACGACGACGGCAGTGACACCTTCTCCGAAATCGGGATGCGGCACGCCGATGACAGCGCTCTCGACCACACCCTCGATCTGGTCGATCTCACCCTCGACCTCCTTCGGGTAGATGTTGTATCCGCCCGAAATCACCAGGTCCTTGCCGCGGCCGACGATGTGGATATAGCCGTCCCGGTCGATCTTGCCGAGATCGCCGCTGATGAAGAAACCGTCTGATGTGAATTCGGCCGCGGTCTTTTCCGGCATACGCCAATAGCCCTTGAAGACGTTCGGCCCCTTGATCTCGATCATGCCGGTTTCATCAGGCGGCAGCTCGAGCCCGGTGGCGGGATCGGTGACGCGCACCGTCACGTCAGGCAGCGGGAAGCCGACCGTTCCGGCAATGCGTTTCCCCTCATAGGGGTTCGACGTGTTCATGTTGGTTTCGGTCATGCCGTAGCGCTCGAGAATGGCGTGACCGGTGCGGGCCTGGAACTCGGTATGGGTTTCGGCAAGCAGTGGCGCCGAACCGGAGATGAACAGGCGGATGTTGGCGACCGCCTGCTTGTCGAGGCGCGGGCTCTGCAGGAGGCGCACGTAAAAGGTCGGCACGCCCATCAGCATCGTTGCCTCAGGCATCAGCGAAACGACCTCGTCGGCGTCGAATTTCGACAGCAGGAACATCGAGGCGCCGGCGAGCAGCGTGACATTCGTGGCGACGAACAGCCCATGGGTGTGGAAGATCGGCAAGGCGTGGATCAGCCGGTCGTCTGATGTGACGCGCCAATAGTCCCGCAAGGTCAGGGCGTTCGAGAGCAGGTTCCCATGGGTGAGCATCGCCCCCTTGGAACGGCCCGTCGTTCCCGAAGTGTAGAGGATCGCCGCCAGATCGTCAGCAGTGCGCGAGGCATCGACAAAGTCGGCCGGCTCATCGCGGGCGAGATCCAGCAACGAGCCGCGGCCATCGGCATCGAGCGTTTCGACGATCGCGCCGTGGGACTTGGCGATCGCCGCCACGCCTTCCCGGGCAGCCGGCGCCACGACCACCAGACGCGGCTCCGCATCGCCAATGAAGTAATCGAGCTCGGCCAGCGTATAGGCGGTGTTGAGCGGCAGGTAGACCGCGCCGGTTCGAAGGCAGGCGAGATAGAGGATCAATGCCTCGGCGCTTTTTTCGACTTGCACCGCCACCCGGTCGCCCGGGCGAATGCCGAGCGTATCCATCGCGCCGGCAAGCCGGCCGGAAAGAGCGAAGGCGTCGTCATAGGTCCATGTGCGGGTGTCATCGATCCGGATGAACGGTGCGTCACCGGGCGCAGCCGCCCGCATGGCGTCGAAAAGATGGTTGCTCACTTTCGCCCTCCTCCAAGCGTGGTGTTCATTATCTGTGCGAATGGCCGGGAGCCTTGCTGGCCATTGCCGCTGCGGCGGCTTTCGTCGGTCTGGCTGAGCAGGCTTTTGACGGCAAGCGAGGCAATCACCTCGCCGCGCTGCGCTAAGGCCTCGTGGTTGGCCACGATGTCGTCGAGCTTGTAGAGATAGTTGACCATCAGGCCGTGGGCCTGCTGCATCGCCTTGGCCGAGCGGTCTCCGAGAAAATTCAGTCTTTCCAGTCGAGCGCCGTTGCCGAGATGGAAGCGGGCGACGGGATCGACGGGGCGGCCCTCCGGCGTCCGTTCGGTCAGGAAATAGCGCGCCGCAAGCGGCAGCAGCACGCGCTCCACTTCGGCCGCCGTCTTCTCGTTGTCCGGCCATTTCGGGTCGTCGAGCGCCGTTAGCGTTTCCGGGCGCGCCTTGGCGAGCCAACGGGCAAAGCCCGGCACCGGCGACAGCGTGACGAAATTCTTCAGGCCGGGCAGATCTCTGCGCAGGTCTTCCACGACCTGCTTGATCAGGAAGTTGCCGAACGAGATGCCGCGCAAGCCGTCCTGGCAGTTGGAGATCGAATAGAAGACGGCCGTCGTCGCCTCGTCAGCATTGATCTGTTCCCTGCCCTCGACGAGCACATCGCCGATCGCGCTCGGCACCGATCGTGTCAGCGCCACCTCGACGAACACCAGCGGCTCGTCGGCCAGCCGGGGGTGGAAGAAGGCAAAGCATCGACGGTCGGCCGGCGCCAGACGGCGGCGCAGTTCCTCCCAGCCGGCGATCTCATGCACGGCCTCGTATTTGATGATCTTTTCAAGGATGTAAGCCGGCGTCGTCCAGTCGATCGGACGCAGCGTCAGGAAACCGCGATTGAACCAGGAGCCGAACAGATGGGTGAAGTCGGCGTCAAGCGCGTGATAACCTTCGGATTGGTCTTTGGACGCAAGCAGCTGCTGGCGCATCCGGACGAGCTTGGCCGTGCCGTTCGGGGCATGGTTCAATCGGCGCAGAAGCTCCTGTCGACGCGGCTCGGCTGCCTGGTGGAGGGCAATGATTGCGGCAGAGCTTTTGTCGGTGCGGTAGTTTTCAATCGCCTGGTCGAGCCTCACCGTGTCGGGCCCGAACTTTTCATGCAGCATATCGAGAAATGCCTGCGCGCCCTCACTGTCGAGCGCCTCCCAGCGATCGAGAATCTCGGCGGCTAGCGCCATGCCCGAGGCTTCGCCCCGGCTCGACAGCAGCATTTCACAGAGCGCCTGGAGATCGGCCTTGGCTGCGGCCTGCGTGGCGCGCGCGCCGGAAAACAGAAGCTGGCGTCCGCGATCGGTGATGCTCTGCAGCATGTCGGTGAAGAAGGAAGCCTCAGACATGCCATTCTCCTCTCTTCCGCTGGTTTCTTCTGCCGGCCGCGGGTGCACGGATCGTTTTGACGGCTGCTTCCCATCGTCGGGTTTCACCGGTAGTATGTAGAATGCCACTCTTCGTACACGAGGTCAACAATCGTGTATACAAGAATCGTGTTTATGTATGATGGAAGTGAAACGTATGTCCGAAAATGTCGGCCGATGGCTTCGGGATGAAATTGAAAATTCAATTCTTTCCAACGAGTTCTCCCCCGGTGAGCGGCTCGACGAAATGGTGCTTGCGACGCGTTTCGGGGTTTCCCGCACACCGGTGCGCGAGGCGCTGATGCAGCTCGATGCGATCGGCCTCATCGAAATCCGGCCGCGCAGAGGCGCCATTGTCATCGATCCGGGGCCGCACCGCGTCTATGAAATGTTCGAGGTGATGGCCGAGCTGGAGGGCCTGGCCGGGTCGCTCGCCGCCCGACGGCTGGACAAGGCCTCCCGGGAAGCGATCACCGCCACCCACAGCCGCTGCGAACAATCGGCCGCGGCCGGTGACAGCGACGCCTATTATTACGACAATGAGGAATTCCATAAGGCCATCTACGCAGCCGGCCGCAGCGAGTTCCTCGAGGAGCAATGCCTGCAATTGCACCGCCGCCTGCGGCCCTACCGCCGCCTCCAGCTGCGCGTGCGCAACCGCCTGTCGACCTCCTTCTCCGAACATTGCGCCATCGTCGAGGCGATCTTTGCCGGAGACGGCGACGAAGCCCGCCGCCTGCTGCGGACGCATGTCGGCATTCAGGGAGAGAGGTTCAGCGATCTGGTCGCAAGCATGGCGGCCAGGTGATTGGACTCCAGCTTGAAAACGGAAGCGTATCCCGCCGTCCCCACGGCACCCTAATCCAAAAACCGATAAAGCCAGTCGCGCGTTTCCTCCGGCAGCGAGGCCGGCGACTGGTCCTCGCGGGTGCGGGCCTGCCAGATGATCTCGACCTCGGCGGCACGCTCCTCCCCGGTGTCGATCGAAACGAGGAAGCCGATGGAATGCATGCCGATCTTGTCGACGGTGGTGGTGAAGGTGACCGGCTCGTCGTAGTGCAGTGGGCGGTGGAGCATGCAGGAAACTTTGCTGGGGCTATAGACCGGTTCGTCATCGACATCGGGCCGCGACGACCAGAAGCTTGCAAGTACGGATTCGGCATAGGAAATATAGGAGGCCAGAAACATTCGGCCGTTCATATCGACATCGCGAAACGGCACGCGTATGTCCGTCACATCAGGACGTTTCGACTGACTCATCAACGCAACTGCCTTACAAAATTCCCCGTCGACGACAGTACTGCATAATTTCTTAAACTGAAACCGGTTTAGGGATGAAATTATACAACAGTTCAAAGTGTTACAGCGCCTCCGAGGTAACCGCCGCAATGCCGCAATGATACAGCGGACGGTCGGACGGCGCGGCAACGGTGCTTGTTGAAATCGTCGGGCGATGCCCCATCTGCTGTGGCACATGACATAAGCGACCGATAGAGTGTCTCCATGAGCACCCGTCTTTATGAACACCCGATCTTCCTGGAACACGTGACCCCCGCCGGCCATCCGGAGCGATCGGACAGGATCCGCGCCATCAATGTCGCGCTGGAACATCCGAATTTCGAGCGGCTGGAGCGCCGGCAGGCGCCGCAGGCGAGCGAGGATGCGGTGCTGCTGGCCCATCCCGAAGAACATCTGATCGCCGTGATGCGGGAGATCCCCGAGGAAGAGGATGAGATCAACCAGATCGAAGCCGATACTTATGCTAGCCCAAAGAGCCTGCAGGCGGCGCTGACCGGCATCGGCGGGGCGATGGCCGCAGTCGACGACGTCTTTACCGGCCGGGCTGACAATGTCTTCGTCGCCGCCCGCCCGCCGGGGCACCATGCCGAGAAGATGACGGCGATGGGCTTCTGCTTCTTCAACAATGCGGCGATCGCCGCCCGGCATGCGCAGAAGATGCATGGCGCCGAGCGCGTCGCGATCGTCGACTGGGACGTGCACCACGGCAACGGCACGCAGGATATCTTCTGGGACGATGCCTCGGTGCTGTTCTGCTCGACGCATCAGATGCCGCTCTATCCCGGCACCGGCGCCAAGGACGAGAAGGGCAAGCACAATACCATCGTCAATGCGCCGCTTTCGCCGAATGTCGGCAGCGATCATTTCCGCGAGGCGTTCAAATCGCGCGTGCTGCCGGCTCTTGACGATTTCCGGCCGGATCTGATCATCATCTCCGCCGGCTTCGACGCCCATCACCGCGATCCCCTGGCGCAGATCAACCTGACCGGCGAGGATTTCGACTGGGCGACCGGGCGCGTGCTCGAAATGGCCGACCGGCACGCCAAGAACCGGGTCGTCAGCCTGCTCGAAGGCGGTTATGATCTGGAGGGACTCGCCGAATCGGCGGGCATGCATATTCTGAGAATGATGAAGGGTTGAGAATGACTGACAGCGCCAAGCCCGAGGTATCAGGCCTTTCCTTCGAAAAGGCGGTTGCCGAACTCGAAAGCATCGTCGCCCGGCTGGAACGCGGCGATGTGGCGCTGGACGAATCCATCGAGATCTATGAGCGCGGCGAAGCGCTGAAGAAACATTGCGAGACCCTGCTTTCGGCAGCGGAAAACCGCATCGAGAAGATCCGGCTCGACCGCGCCGGCAAGCCGCAGGCCGTCGAGCCGCTCGACGGCGCCTGAGGCGTACCGGAACTCTCTTGAAGGCGCTTGGCGATCGGCTTCAGACCGATCTATGATCCCCTTGCAAACGATGAGGGGACGGAAAAATGTCGGACAGATTGAAGGGCAAGGTCGCCATTATCTCGGGCGGCGCGACCGGCATGGGCGGTGCCGCCTCGAAGCTTTTTGCAGCCGAAGGCGCGCGCGTTGCGATCATCGACCGCAATGGCGATGCAGCCGCCGAGACCGTCAAAGCGATCCGTGATGCCGGCGGCGAGGCCGAATGCTGGACGGCTGACGTTTCCGACGAAGCCGCCGTCAATGCCGCCGTCGCCGGTGTCGAGGCGCGTTATGGCGCCGTCACCGTGCTCTTCAACCATGCCGGCACGATCGTCATCAAACCTTTCCTGGAAACGACCGTCGAGGAATGGGACTGGCTGCACGCCGTCAATGTGCGCTCGATGTTCCTGATGACCAAGGCGGTGCTGCCGAAGATGATTGAAAGCGGCGGCGGATCGATCGTCTGCACCTCGTCGATCTCGGCGGTCGCCGCCACGCCGATGGAAGTGCTCTACGACACGACCAAAGGGGCGGTGCATATGTTTGCCCGCGCCATCGCCGTGGAATTCCGCGATCGCAACATCCGCTGCAACGCCGTCTGCCCCGGCTTCATCCGCACGCCGCACGGCCTGCGCGAGGTGGCCGACCTGCAGGCGCTCGGCGTCGATGTTTCCGACGCCGCCATTGCCGCCCAGCAGGGACGGATCGGCGAGCCGGAGGATGTGGCGCGCGCCGCCCTTTATCTCGCCAGCGACGAGTCGAGCTTCGTCAACGGCGCGCATCTCTTCGTCGATAACGGCTTCACGGCGATCTGAGCCATGCAGCGTCCGATTGGACGCGCGGCGCACTTTCACGTCTGGAGCGTCCTTAGCGCGTCGGATTGGACGCGCGGCGCGCTTTCAGGTGCTGGAGCGTCCTTAGCGCGTCCGATTGGACGTGCGGCGCTCCAGGCACTATCTGTGCCTGAAGCCTTTGCGATCGGAGATCCCTGATGTCCTTCTTTCCCGGTAAAGATCCCCTGCCCGGCGATGCCTTCGCCTGCGACGCAATCGAGAACCTGATCATCCCGCGCACCAGCGATATCGGCGGGTTTCAGGTGCGCCGCGCGCTGCCAACGAGACAGCGGCGGCTGGTCGGCCCGTTCATCTTCTTCGACCGCATGGGTCCGGCGATCCTGAAGCCGGATGAGGCGCTCGACGTCAAGCCGCACCCGCATATCGGCCTGTCCACTGTCACCTATCTCTTCGACGGCGAGATCCGCCATCGCGACAGCCTCGGCACCGAAAAGGTCATCCGCCCCGGCGATATCAACCTGATGACGGCAGGCCGCGGCATCGTGCATTCCGAGCGCACGCCCGACAATCTGCGCGGCCATCCGCTGCTGATGTCGGGGTTGCAGACCTGGCTGGCGCTGCCCGACGACAAGGAGGAGATCGATCCCTCCTTCGCCCATACGGAAAAGACCGAGATGCCGCTGATCGAGACAACAGGCGTGCGCGGGCGTGTGGTCATCGGCTCGTTCGAAGGCATGACATCGCCGGTCGGCGTTTTCTCCGACACGCTCTATGTCGATCTCGACCTGCAGCCCGGCGCCAAATTTCCCTTCGGCGCGGCCCATGAAGAGCGCGCCGTCTACGTGCTCTCGGGCGAAGTCGTCATATCGGGCGACCGTTTTGCCGCCGACCAGCTGCTGGTCTTCCGGCCGGGCGATGCAATCACGCTGGAAGCCGGCCGCGATGGCTGTCACCTGATGCTCTTCGGCGGTGCCAGCCTGAATTCGAAACGTTATATCTGGTGGAATTTCGTGTCGTCTTCGAAGGAGCGGATCGAAAAGGCCAAGGAGGAATGGCGCTCCGGCCGCTTCGACATCGTGCCCGGCGACGAAGAGGAATTCGTGCCTTTGCCGGAGGGCTGACGGCAGCAGCGGAGCGCGGCTGTCGACCTCTCCGGACCTTCAACCCTTGGCGAAATATCGCGTCAGCGCACCCTTCGTGCGGTTGACGTAGCCGTCCTGCCAACTGTCGTCGACATTGAGAAAGCCCGACCAGCCCTTCTTGCCCTGGCGCTTCAACTCGGCCTCGACGGCGCGGAACCGATAGTGGTCATAGACATCGAGAATATGCACCGCATAGGCCTCGGCAAGCGCACGGTCGCCTTTGACGATCAGCATGTTTTCGTCATTGCCGTAAGAGGCCTTGAAGCCGAGATTGTGGCTGCCGAGCACGACGACGCAATCCTCCGACAGGGGATCGATCACCAGCACCTTGTCGTGGATGATGGCGCCCACCTTCTTGGCCGTCAGTTCCTCCGCACCGAAATCCGCCAACAGCTGGCGGTCGTCGATGCGCGACGCCCGGACGATCGAGACATTGGCCTCCTCGAATGTGTGGGGCGAGACGGCGTCGACATCGTCGTCCTCATCGTCGGGATCGTTCTTCTTGCCGGCGACGTAGTTGGGCATGGCCTGGGCGCTGGAAACCGCGCCGGTGACGATCAGCTTTTGGTCCTTCAGGCCGATATCGATCGCCTCGCCGACAATGCAATCCCTGCCCGACTGACCGGGATAGAAGGCCAGAAACAGCACCGCATGTTCGGCACGGCGCATCAGCCGGTAGACTTCGCGAAGATCGGGCGGCGTTGCCTTGCCCTTTCTGCGGCTCTGCATGTTGGGTGAAAACCACGTTTCGACCGAAGGCCCCAAGGCCTCATCGCCGATCGGGACAAGAGAAGGCGTCTCATTGAAGCGTCGGAACTTCTTGCTCTGCTGGTTGTCGGGCATGCCGTCATCAAATTCGATGGGCGCTTCCAGCGTCGCATTGTCTTCCAGCATCCGCTCCCAATAGGTGACATAGGCGGCGGCAACCGCATCGTTGCGAACGATCAACGCGTTGTTGGACTGGCCGGCAAGCCCGGTCGCCGTCCAGTTGGTGCTGCCGGTGAAGACGCTGCGCGCAGCGCCATCGGACGGAATATGCACGACGAATTTGTTGTGGCCGATCTGGCTCGAATTGTTGAACATCCGGTGGTGAATCTCGACGCCGGCATCGACCAGCGCCTGGCGTGCATGCGCATTGCGCACATCCCAGGCGTCGCCGACCTTTCCGGTGTTGGCGAGGATGATGCGCAACTTGTCCTTGTTGGCAAGCAGCAGCTCCAGCAGTTCCTCGTCCTCCAGTTCGTAGAGGGCGACAAGGAAGCGGCCGGGCGCATTGATGAAGCCCTTGAGCATCGGAATTACATCGCCGGCAAGATATTTACGGATGCCGTTCGACGGGTTGGAAATCATCTCGATCAGCTCGTTCGGCTGCTTCACGCCGTCCTCCAGCAGGACGTTTCTCAGCCACTGCGCGGCGAGAATGCCGTTGGTAAAGGTGGACTCGAAGGCGCCACGCTTGCGCGTCACATGGACGGGATTGCTGGCGACAGCCGGCCCGAGATAACCGAGCGGCCGCGGCGGGCCCTCATAGGCCTTGACCGCGATCTTCTCATAGCTGCCGTCAGCCTTCTTGATCGGCCTGCCGTTTCCGTCCCGCTTGTTGATTTCGACGAGCTGCGGCGTCGGATCCGATGCCGCCTGCATGCCCGGTTTTAAGTCGCCGAGCGGACGGATTTCGTAGCGCAGGTGGACCTCGTCCGGCCGCCGTCTCATTTCGTTGCGCCGCTTGCGCAGCGTGAGATCGCGCCAGGACAGCTTCTGCACCGGCCAGAGCGACGTCGTTTGCGGCAGCCAGTGAGGATTGCGCTGACCCTTGAAGGCGACCCACGCGGCACAGGTTACGCGGTCATCCGCACCGTCGGGTCTTTTCGCGACCTTACCCTGCTCGTCGAGATAGACGCGGACGACTTCAAACCCGAGACATCCATCGATCCTGGCGTCTATGTCCCAGGCCACATAGGCGACCTCGTTATTCACATAGGCGTGCGCCGCAACAATCGTTCCCATGCCCCGTCCCCCCAGCCAGTGCGGCGACTTTGCTACCATTCCGTGTCATACTCAAGCGCCTCTCCTTCGGTTGCCACCGCGACAGCAGGGAGAAGCGGCACACGCCCCGGCGAAGATCGGGCTTCCCCACCTCATGGCGATTTCGCCGACCCGGCTTCGATTAACCACAGAAATAGAGCGTGATATCGTGCAAAACTGCTCACACTTTTCAGCGTCATGCTCTAGGGTGAAAACCTTCGGTTCCTGAAATGCACTTGTTTTGCCGCAATCTAATCGAATAAAGCGGAACAAGGAAAAGCAAGAAAGAGCGCCCGCCCGTGACACAACTGCCGAAGACCCCCCTGCTCGACCAGGTCATCTATCCCGCCGACCTGCGCAAGCTCGAGGATCGCGACCTGCCGCAGCTCGCCCGCGAAGTCCGGGACGAGATGATCGATGCGGTGTCGCGTACCGGCGGTCATCTCGGGGCCGGTCTTGGCGTCGTCGAACTGACGATCGCCATCCACAGCGTCTTCGACACGCCTGACGACCGGCTGATCTTCGATGTCGGCCATCAATGTTATCCGCACAAGATCCTCACCGGCCGGCGCGACCGCATCCGCACGCTGCGTCAGGAAGACGGGCTGTCCGGCTTCACCCGCCGGGCCGAGAGCGAATATGATCCCTTCGGGGCGGCGCATTCCTCGACCTCGATCTCGGCCGGCCTCGGCATGGCGATTGCCGCCGATCTCGACAAGACCGATCGCCGGGTCATCGCCGTCATCGGCGACGGGGCGATGTCGGCCGGCATGGCCTATGAGGCGCTGAACAATGCCGGCGCGCTCGATGCCCGGCTGATCGTCATCCTCAACGACAACGACATGTCGATCGCGCCGCCGACCGGCGCGATGAGCGCCTATCTCGCCCGCCTCGCCTCGGGCCGCACCTATATGGGCTTCCGCGATCTCGGCAAGAAGCTGACGGCCTATCTCGGCAAGAACATCGACCGGGCGATCACCCGCGCCGTCGAGCATGCGCGCGGCTATGTCACCGGCGGCACGATGTTCGAAGAGATGGGCTTCTACCATATCGGCCCGATCGACGGGCATTCCTTCGACCACCTGCTGCCCGTGTTGCGCAATGTGCGCGACAATGGCCGCGGACCGGTGCTGATCCACGTCGTCACCCAGAAGGGCAAGGGCTATCCGCCGGCGGAAGCAGCTGCCGACAAATATCACGGCGTCAACAAGTTCGACGTCATCACCGGCGCCCAGGCCAGGGTCAAGCCGAATGCGCCGAGCTATACCAGCGTCTTTGCCGAAGCGCTGGTGCAGGAGGCTGCGCTCGACGACAAGATCGTCGGCATCACCGCCGCCATGCCGAATGGTACCGGCCTCGACAAGCTCGCCGAGCTCTTTCCGTCTCGCTGCTTCGATGTCGGCATCGCCGAACAGCATGCCGTGACCTTCGCCGCCGGCCTTGCGGCGGAAGGCTACAAGCCCTTCGCCGCCCTCTACTCCACCTTCCTGCAGCGCGCCTACGACCAGGTCGTGCACGACGTGGCGATCCAGGGACTGCCGGTGCGTTTTCCGATCGACCGCGCCGGCTTCGTCGGCGCCGACGGGCCGACGCATGCCGGCTCTTTCGACACCGCCTTCCTCACCACCCTGCCCGGCTTCGTGGTGATGGCGGCCGCCGATGAGGCCGAACTCAAGCACATGGTGCGCACGGCTGTCGCCTATGATGCCGGGCCGATCTCGTTCCGCTATCCGCGCGGCGAAGGCGTCGGCGTCGACATGCCGGCGCGCGGCGAAATCCTGCAGATCGGCAAGGGCCGCATCGTCAAGGAAGGCACCAAGGTAGCGCTGCTCTCCTTCGGCACAAGGCTGGCCGATTGTCTGCTCGCCGCCGAGGATCTCGATGCCGCGGGGCTGTCGACGACGGTCGCCGATGCGCGCTTCGCCAAGCCGCTCGATCACGAGCTGATCCGCCAGCTTGCCCGCCACCACGAGATCGTCATCACCGTCGAAGAAGGCTCGATCGGCGGCTTCGGCAGCCATGTGATGCACTTCCTCGCCAACGAAGGCCTGCTCGACAACGGCCTGAAACTGCGCTCGCTCGTCATGCCCGACATCTGGATGGAGCAGGCCAAGCCCGAAGCGATGAACGCACATGCGGGCCTCGACCGCGCCGGCATCGTCTCGACGGTGTTCAAGGCGCTGGGGCGCGGTGTCGCGGTTGGGGTTGCTGGGTAGCCGAGGCTACGTGAGGGCGTGCCGTGTGGCCCCCTCATCCGCCCTACGGGCACCTTCTCCCCGAGGGGAGAAGAGGGAATCGAAACGTCGCCGCAAAACTCTTCTCCCCTCGGGGAGAAGGTGCCGGCAGGCGGATGAGGGTGCCACCAAGCAGGTCATCTCAATAGAAAAAGGCGGCGCATCACTGCACCGCCCCTTTGTTCAACGTGCCTTTCCGAAGAAAGCGCTTCTCAGAACTCCGTCCACTCTTCCTGAACGGCAGCCGCGGCGCTCGCCTGCCTGCCGCCGAAGGCCTTGGCGACGGTGCGGGTGAGAGCGTGGGCCGGAGAGGCGACCGGGCGGGCGTTTGCGCCGGCAACGGTTGCCCGCGGCGCCGGGGCTGCCTCGCCGAGCTTGAACTGGCGCAGCAGTTCGTCGAGGGCGTTTGCCTCCTGGGCGAGCGCATGGCTTGCCGCGGTCTGCTCCTCGACCATGGCGGCATTCTGCTGCGTGCCCTGGTCCATGTTGTTGACGGCGGTGTTGATCTCCTGCAGGCCGATCGACTGTTCGCGGGTGGCGGTGACGATGGCGTTGACGTGGTGGTTGATCTCCTGCACCTCGGAAACGATCGCTTGCAGCGCCTTGCCGGTCTCGCCGACGAGCGAGACGCCGGCGACGACCTGTTCGCCCGAGGTGGTGATCAAAGCCTTGATCTCCTTGGCGGCCTTGGCCGAACGCTGGGCGAGTTCGCGCACTTCCTGGGCGACGACGGCAAAGCCCTTGCCGGCATCGCCGGCGCGCGCTGCCTCGACGCCTGCGTTCAGAGCCAAGAGGTTGGTCTGGAAGGCGATGTCGTCGATGACGCCGATGATGTTGGAGATTTCGCCCGAGGACTTCTCGATCTGCTGCATGGCGGAGACCGCCTTGCGGACGACTTCACCTGATTTTTCGGCGCCGAGGCGGGTGCGCTCGACGAGATTGCCGACATCCTCGGCGCGCTTGGCGCTGTCGCGCACGGTCGTCGTCACTTCCTCGAGCGCTGCGGCAGTCTCTTCGACGGCGGCAGCCTGCTGCTCGGTGCGGTGGGCGAGATCGTCGGCGGCCGAGCGGATTTCGCCGGCGCCGGCATTGATCGCCGAGGCGTTGCGGCCGACCGACTGCAGAGCGGCCTGCAGCTTTTCGACGGCCTGGTTGAAGTCATTGCGCAGGCTGTCATATTGCGCGGCGAACGGCGTCTGGATACGACCGGCCATATCGCCATTGGCAAGCTCGGCAAGGCCGCCCGCCAGAGCGTCGATGGCATGGCGGAGCTCGCCTTCCTCGCGCGCCTTCTGCTCGTCGTTTGCCCGGCGCTGGCGCTCGGCGTCATCGCGCATGCGGTCGGTCTCGCCGGCAAGGCGCAGCTTCTCGATCGCAGCCTGCTTGAAGACCAGCACCGACTGGGCCATGCGGCCGATTTCGTCGCCGCGCTCGACCGCCGGAACCTCGATGTCGTTCTGACCGCCGGCAAGGCGATCCATGGCTGCGGTCATGCCGACGACCGGGCGGACGATGGTGCGCGACATCAGCCAGGCGAGCACGGCAGCGGCCAGCGAGGCGAGGATGCCGCCGGCAAGCAGCGTCGTCTTCAGATCGCGGTTGGCATCGGCGCGGACCGCGGCGAGCGCATTCGACTTTTCACGGGCGCTGGCCTTGATCTTGGCGGAGGCCTGGCGGAAGCCGTCGAGCTGGCCCTTGGCGGCGTTGACGCCGATCTTGACGACCTCTTCGATCGGCATGTCGGTTTCCTTGCGCGCCTTGGTCTGCGGCTCGGCGAGTTCATGGAAATAGAGGTCGGCGGCCTTCTGCATGCCGTCGATCATCTCGACCAGCTGCGGCTCGCCAGCGGCCGTCTGCTTGGCGGCGGCAATCGCCTTCAGCATGCGCTCGCGATTGGCGAAGACATCGCCATAGGTGCTGTCACTGCGGAAAAGGATGAAGCCGCGCAGATTGACGGCCTGTTCGAGCATCGCCTGCAGCGCATCGTCGATCTGGTTGACGAGCAGCTCGGACTTTTCCTGCTCGGCGGAAGCGGCCGCCGACGCCATCGCCTTGGAATAAACGAAAGCGGAAACGGCGACAAAAATGAGGATGAGGGCTGCGAACGTGGCCGCAAGCTTACCGTTCAAGGATATGTTTTTGGCGGACATCGGTGATTTCTCCTGACGACAGTCGACGCAGCGAAAGGCGGGTGGCGCGAAAGGCGCAACCGCAGGGACTTCTGAACCTGAGAACATGATTGGCGATAGGACGCCGGCGCCGTCATGGCACGAAACAGTTCGGACGAACCGCTGCAATCAAGCCAAACCTATGCGGACGGGCTTTAAATTTGTTTAAATTTGTGCGCTGCGGCGGTCAGGGCCGCTGATTATTGTGCCGCCTCCGGCGGATTGAGGATCAGGATGTCGAAATCCTTCGAGGGATCGAAATCCTCAGCCGTCATCCGGAAGGTCGTCGGACCGATCTTCTGCACGTTGCTGCCGCAGAAGCTGATGAGGCTGGCGGGCTTGCCCTTGTCGATCGTCAGCTGGAAGCGCCGGATCGGCCCCGCCCAGTTGGCGCCGGTCGACAGCACATAGGAGATCCAGCTTTCGGTATAGTTCGCCCCTCCGGCCTCGGCTTCCCTGGCCCGCTGCTGGGCAACCCTGACGAAATCTCCGTCCAGACAGTATTTGCGGGAATATTCCTCGAAGCGTTCACCCTTCGGCTCGCCATTTTCGAGAAAGCTGATGGCGACGGTGCCGCCGACGGCCGGCTTGTAACGATGCTCGACGCTGACCTTCTTCTTCGCCGGAAAGGTGGTGCGCCACCAATAGGTCGAGCGCAGCGTCCAGAGCGGCACGAGATCGCCCCCGGCATCACCCGAACCCATGGAATAGATCAGGCCACGGGCGATCCAGTCCTTGCGGACGGTTTCGGGAAGCTTGGCGAGCGCCTCGGCGGTCTTCTGGCTGTAGGGCAGGACGGGAATGCCGTGTTTGGCGAACTCGTCGGTGACGTCGATGCCGAGCGAGACGACGCGCTGCTGCAGCTTGGCACTGATCGGCTTGCCATCCTGCACGGTGGAGAAATGCAGGAAATTATCGCTGTCATAATCCGAGATGGCGGAGATGTTGTCGATCTGGCCCGTGATGTCAGGCATCGGGAAGGCGACCAGGCTTTCGACATCCTTGTCGGAGCTGTTCTCGAAGACATAGTCGACCCGCACTTCCGAAGCGGAGATGAAAAGATCCTCTTGCGCCATGCTGACATCGTCGGATTGGGCGAAGATCAGCCCGCCGGTCTTGACCTCGGCCATCGTATCGTTCGCAAATGCGGGCGATGCTATCCCCGCCGCGACAAGCCCCGCAGCGATAGGCCCCACCGCGACAGGCCCCACGACAGGCAGAGTGAAGAGCTTCAGCATAAAACACCCCCGTGTCTGCGGCCCGCCCCGCGATCGCCGCGGCAGGATTATCGCCGAAAGCTTTTGAGGGTCAATGACGCTCTTGGGAACAAAATGCTTGCAACCGGCGGCTTTGCCGGTCATTCACAGCCGATGTCCGATCAAAACAGTCAACGTCTCGACCAGCTTCTCGTCTCCCGCGGCCTTTTCGCCAGCCGCTCGCGCGCCCGCGACGCCGTCCAGCGCGGCACCGTCAGGATCGGCGGCCAGGTGGTAACCAAAGCCGGCGCGCTGTTCGGCGAGCATGCCGTCATCGAGATCGACGATCCGGCGCAGGACTATGTCTCGCGCGCCGCGCTGAAGCTTGCCGCCGCGCTCGAGCATTTCCGGCTCGATCCCGCCGGTCATCACTGTCTCGATATCGGCGCTTCCACCGGCGGCTTCACCGAGGTGCTGCTGCAACGGGGCGCCGTCCATGTCACCGCGATCGATGTCGGCCATGGGCAGATGCATCCGCGCATATCAGGCGACCCGCGCGTGACCAGCAAGGAAGGCCTCAACGCCCGCAACCTGACGGCAGATGATATCGGCCATCCCGCCACCTTCATCGTTTCCGACGTCTCCTTCATCTCACTGAAGCTGGCGCTGGCGCCGGCGCTGGAGATCGCCGAGCCGGGTGCTATCGCCGTGCTGCTCGTCAAGCCGCAGTTCGAGGCCGGGCGCGAGGCGATCGGCAAGGGCGGACTGCTGAAGGATCCCGCCTCGGCGCCCGCCGTCGCGGCCGAACTGCAGCGCTGGTTCATCGAGGACATGGGCTGGAACAGCCTCGGCCTCATCCCCTCCCCGATTTCCGGCGGCGACGGCAATCAGGAATTCCTTCTGGCAGGATTGAAACCGTGAGCACCGAAACCGTCACGATCGAAAAACTCGGCGCCCAGGGCGACGGCATCGCCAGCAATGCCGGCGGACCTGTCTATGTGCCCTTCTCCCTGCCCGGGGAAACGGTGGCGATCGCCCGCGTCAAGAGCCAGGGCACGATCATGTCGATCACCACGCCCTCGCCCGACCGGCAGGAGCCGCCCTGCCGGCATTTCGGCCCGGACGGCCTGAACGGCACCTGCGGCGGCTGCACGCTACAGCACCTGGCAGATGACCCTTACCGCGCCTTCAAGCGCCAGCTGGTCATCGACGCGCTGAAATCGAAAGGGCTGACACCCGCGGTCGGCGAGATCGTTCCGGCCCGCCCTGGCGAACGGCGGCGCGTGGTGTTTGCGGCACGCAAGACCGAGAAGGACATGCTGATCGGCTTCAACCAGGCCGAAAGCCATCATATCGTCGCGATCGAGGAGTGTCCGATCTCGTCGGCAGGGATCATCGCCCGGCTGCCGGCGATCAGGGCGATTGCCGCATCGCTGGCGACCAATGCCGAGCCCTTCCGGATCTCCGTGCTCGAAACGCTTTCCGGCCTCGATATCTCGGTCGACGAGGTGAAGAAACTTTCCGACCCGCAGCGGCGCAAGGCGGTCGAGACCGTGCTCAGCCTGCGCGGCATCGCCCGCGTTTCGCTGAATGGCGAAATCCTCATCGAGCCGTCGAAGCCGCTGGTCGATTTCGGCGGCATCCAGGTTGCGCCGCCGCCGGGCGGCTTCACCCAGGCAACGAAGCCGGCGGAACAGGCGATGGCGGAGCTGGTGCTCGCTCATGTCGGCAAGGCGAAACGGATCGCCGATCTGTTTGCCGGCGCCGGCACGTTTTCGCTGCAGCTGGCGCGGATCGGCCGCGTGCATGCCGTCGAAGCCGAGGCAAAGGCGCTCGCAGCCCTCGATCACGCCGCCCGCAATACGCAGGGGCTGAAGCCGGTCAGCGTCGAAAAGCGCGATCTCTTCCGCCGTCCCCTGATGACGCAGGAGTTCAAGCCCTTTGACGCCGTCGTCTTCGATCCGCCGCGCGCCGGCGCCGAGTTCCAGTGCAAGGAGCTTGCCCGCTCAGGCGTGAAGAAGATCGCGGCCGTCAGCTGCAATCCGCTGACGCTGGCGCGCGACCTCGCGATCCTCGTCGAGGGCGGCTACCGGATCACTGGCGTAACGCCGATCGACCAGTTCCTCTGGACCTCGCATGTCGAGGTGGTGGCGACACTGGAGAAATAGGCGTGCCTGTCGGAAAGACCAAAAGGCGCAACCCCTACTATAACGGCCCGGTGTCCGATCATTTCGACGGCGCGCATTTCTTCAATCCCGACGGCATCGAGCCCCTTGGTTTCCGCGATCTGCTGCGCTGGCAATTCGGCGGTGGCCGTCAGCGTTGGCCGCAATCGGTCCCAAGTCCGTACCCGGCGGCCAAGCCGGGTCCATGCGTGGACGGCGAGGATCTAAGGGTGACCATGGTTGGTCATGCAACACTGCTCGTGCAGGTCGCCGGGCTCAATATCCTCACCGACCCGGTGTGGTCGGAACGCGCAAGTCCCTTCGCTTTTGCTGGGCCCAAGCGCGTCGTCCCACCAGGCATCGCGTTCGATGATTTGCCGCCAATCGATCTCGTGCTGGTATCGCACAATCACTATGATCATCTCGATATCGCAACGCTCAGGCGGTTGGGTGCGAAGCATCGGCCGCGTGTCGTGACGCCACTCGGCAATGACACGATCATTCGCCGTGCCGTGCCCGATATACAGACGACATCGATGGACTGGGGCGAGCGCATTTCCCACGCCGGAATAAGCATTGATGCAGAGCCGGCACACCATTGGTCCGCGCGCGGAACCGCCGATCGCCGGATGGCACTCTGGGCGTCGTTCGTTTTGTCGACTCCAGCCGGAAAAATTTATCACGTCGGAGATACGGGCTTTCACCACGGCATCAATTACAAAGCGGCGCAGCGGAAACATGGCGGCTTTCGCTTGGCCATTCTACCCTTCGGCGCATATGAGCCGCGCTGGTTCATGAAAGGGCAGCACCAGAATCCGCAGGAGGCGGTGATGGGGATGAAGTTGGCAAATGCGGCCTATGTGGCCGGGCATCACTTCGCCACGTTCCAACTGACAAATGAATCGGTCGACGCGCCGGCAAGAGCGTTGCAAGACGCAATGAGCGAGCATGATATTCCCCCGGAACGGTTTCGGCCGCTCAGGGCCGGCGAAGTATTCAATGTGCCGGCTGCCTGAAAAACGATGTCAGGCGACGCTTAGCGGCGCATGAAGGCTTCGAAGGCCGCCCGGGCCTCGGCGCTTTTCAGCCGCGCGGAGAAATAGCGGGCCTCCTCGTCTATCCGGGCGATGATCTCGCCACGATCGCCGCGAATAAGATCGCGGGCGATGCGCAGCGCCTCCGGCGGCTTGGCCGCGAGCTTTGCAGCCAGGCCAAGCGTCAGTGAATCGACCTCGCCTGGCTCGACAACCTTCCAGACCAGACCGGCTTGCCTTGCCTCCTCGGCCGAAAATGCTTCGCCGGCGCCCAGCATGGCGAAGGCGCGCTGATGGCCCATCAGCCGCGGCGCGACGAGGCTGGAACCGGCCTCCGGCACCAGCGCCAGATCGACGAAGGGCGTGCGGAACTGGCTGCGGCTGGAGGCGACGGTCAGGTCGCAATGGAGATGGATCGTCGTGCCGATGCCGACCGCCAGACCGTCGACGCCAGAGACGACGGGTTTTTCGGCATTCACCAGTGCATAGAGGAAATCGAGGATCTCCTGCTCCAGGCCGCGGCCGCCCATTGCGGCAGCGAGAAAATCGTTCAGGTCGTTGCCGGCCGAGAAGCAGCCCTCGGTGCCGAGCAGGGCGGTGGCGCGGATGCCGGGATCGGCATTGGCCGCATTCAAAGCATCGGCCATGATGCGGTACATGGGGCGGGTGATGGCGTTCTTCTTTTCCGGCCGGTTGAAGCGGATGGACTGGACGCCGGGATAGGCGGAAGGCTGCTCGACGATGATGTGGTCGGTCATGGGGTCTCCTCAGGCAAGCAGGATGCGGGCAGCGGCAAGGCTTGCCGCGCCATTGACGACCCGGTCGCGAAGGGCTGCGGTCTCGGCGAGCAGGTTTTCGGCGGCGAAGCGGCAGAGCGCGATGCGGCCCTCACCTGCACCATCGGCGGCCTCGGCGAGAGCGCCCTTGGCGAGGTAACAGCCGGTCAGCACGAGGCCGAAGAGGCGCTGATAGGGCGTCGCGCCCGAGAGCGCCTCGGCGGCCCTCTCCTCGGCAAGCGCCTTCATCAGCCAGGCGGTCGTCTGTTCGAGATCGACGATCGCGGCATCGAGCCTTACGGCAGTCTCGCCGAAACCATCGAGATTGGAGCCGCGGACGGTATCGGCGATCTGCTGAAGTTCGGCGACGAAGCCCTTCACCTGCTCGCCGCCGGAGAGCGGCAGCTTGCGGGTGACGAGGTCGATCGCCTGGATGCCGTTGGTGCCCTCATAGATCGGGGCGATGCGGGCATCGCGGAGATACCGCGCCGCGCCTGTCTCCTCGATGAAGCCCATGCCGCCATGCACCTGAATGCCGAGCGAGGCGACGTCGACGCCGGCATCGGTCGAAAAGGATTTGGCGATCGGCGTCAGCAAAGCGGCGCGCTCCTGCCAGTGGCGACGATCGTCACCGGCGCGATGGGACATGTCGATCGCGTGAGCGCAGGCATAGGAGATGGCGCGTGCCCCTTGGGTCAGCGCCTTCATGGTCAGAAGCATGCGGGCGACATCGGGATGGTCGACGATCGGGCTCATGCCGGCGCTGGTTGAACCCGGCGCCCTGCCCTGGGTGCGTTCCCTGGCATAGGCGACTGCTTTCTGGGTGGCGGCCTCCGAGATCGCCACGCCCTGCATGCCGACGGCAAGGCGGGCGTTGTTCATCATCGTGAACATGCAGGCCAGTCCCTTGTTCTCCTCGCCGACCAGCCATCCGACAGCGCCTTTTTCACTGCCGAATTTTCCGTCGCCGTAGATCATCGTGCAGGTCGGCGAACCATGGATGCCGAGCTTGTGCTCCAGCGAATGGCAGAAGAGATCGTTGCGGGGCCCAAGCGATCCGTCGTCGTTGACCAGGAATTTCGGCACCAGGAAGAGCGAGATGCCGCGCGTGCCGGCCGGCGCGTCCGGCAACCGGGCCAGCACCAGATGGATGATGTTGTCGGCCGCGTCATGTTCGCCCCAGGTGATGAAGATCTTCTGGCCGAACAGACGGTAGCTGCCGTCATCGCGGCGCTCGGCGCGGGCCTTCAGCACGCCGAGATCGGAGCCGGCATGCGGCTCGGTCAGGTTCATGGTGCCGGTCCATTCGCCTGACACCATCTTCTCCAGATATTTGTCTTTCAGCGCAGCGCTGCCATGGGTGCTGACCGCCTCGATGGCGCCCATCGTCAGCGTCGGGGCGAGCGCAAAGGCCATGGAGCCGGAGTTCCACATTTCCAGCGCCGCGACATTCAGCATATGCGGCAGCGCCTGGCCGCCAAACGCCTCGGGGGCGGTCAGTCCGTTCCAGCCGCCGGCGATCCAATTGCGATAGAGATCGCGCCAGCCATCCGGCAGCCGGACTTCGCCGCCCTCCAGACGGGCGCCCTGGCGGTCTCCGATGTCGGCGAGAGGCGCCACTTCCTCTGTGGCAAAACGTCCCGCCTCGGCCAGGATGGCGTCGACGAGATCCTCGCCGAGATCACCGAGCAGCCCTTGTGACATCGCCTCGCCCATGCCCGCTACGTGCTTCAACGTGAACGCGATTTCCTCGACGGGCGCCTTGTACATGCTCTTTTCCTCCGCAGACGGCCTCGCACCCCAGCAAAGCCCCTCCGAGGCAAGGGCTAATTGATTTTTACGTAAACGTCAATTTCGATTTCTTTGGCTGCCATGTGATAGTTTGCCTGAACATGGCGCTTGGCTCTTGCACCCTTGCGCAAATGAACGTCATGAAGACACTTTAAAGAACGATATCGCCTTCGCAAAGGATCGGCGACCAATGGATACATTGCCCGTCACCATACCCGGTTTCGTCTGGGCCTATCGTTTCTCGCCCGACGAAAAGACCGCGGTGCGACTAAACAATAGTGCGACGGTGGCGGAACTGACCGCCGACAACTGTTTCTACTGGCTGCACCTCAACCTCGTCGACGCCCGGGTGCCGGCCTTGCTCGAAACCCTGGACGGGTTGACGGAGGATGCGAAATCGGCGCTGACGACGCGGGATACGCATGCGGCCATCACCGTCGACGAGCAGATGCTCTATGGCACGCTCGTCGATTGCCAGCGCGATTTCGCCCAGGACACCAACAATCTCGGCTGGCTGCATTTCGCCATGTCCGATCGCTTCATCATCACCACGCGGCTGCAGCCGCTGCGCAGCGTCGAACGGGCGCGGGCGCTGATCGAGAAGAACCCGGGCAAATTTTCGCGGCCGGTCGATCTGTTCGAACTGCTGGTGATCGAATTCCAGCGCACGCTGATTACGATCGTCATCGAACTCACCGAAGAGCTGAACCAGATCGAGGATATCGTCTACGACAACGCGCCGCGCGACGAACGCCGGCGCTTAGCGCCTGTGCGGCGAACCGTGGTCAGGCTGCATCGGCATCTGCGCACGGTGCTGGCGCTGATGCGCCGTGCGGCGGCGGCCGACGACGACGAGATGCCCTTCGGCTTCGACGATGTGGCGCGGCGCCTGACCAGCCGGCTGGAAACGGTCGACCACGATATCTATGCGCTGCAGGACCGGGCGCGCCTGCTGCACGAAGAAATCGATTCGAAACAATCCTCCGAAACCAATCGCCACCTCTATCTGCTGTCGATCATGACGGCCTTCCTGCTGCCGCCGACCCTGGTGACCGGTTTCTTCGGCATGAACACCGCCAACCTGCCCTTCGCCGTCGGCGACTACGGCACCGAATACGCCGTCGCCCTGATCGTCGCGTCCATTGCGTTTGCCTGGTGGCTGCTGCGGCGGGTGGATATTCTTTGAGGCGGAAGCGTTTGGCGTGACTGGCGGGGGAAGCTTGGGTTCGCTATCCATCACACGTCGCGGAACTTGCCACAGAGCTCGCCCCACCCTCCGTCATCCTCGGGCCTCACCCGAGGATCCATGTGGGCCTCCATCAGCAGCGGGCACGGATCCTCGGCTCAAGGCCGAGGATGACGGAGGGTGGGGGAACGCTCCAGCCAAACTCGCCGCCGATGCAGCGAATGGCGCGGTGTTACGACTACCACATCACACCGCATTGACACGGAGCGATCGAAAGCGCGGCGCGCTTCCTGCCTCAATACGGCGAATAGCACTGCTGGCGCGGGCCGTTATAGGGCTGGAACGTATTGTCGTAGGCGCGATAGGACCTATAGCGGTTGGCGCACCAGGCGACGTGGCTTGAACCCATGCGGGGCGCGGGCTCGACGTAACGCGGCTGGGCGACGATGGCGCCGCCGATGACTGCGCCGGCGCCGAAGGCGGCGAGCGGATACCAGTAGCCGTTATAATGGCGATAGCCCGGGCGATAATAGGAATATCCGCGATAGCCGCCGTAGTAGCCGGGCCGGTAATAGGCGCCGGGGCGATAGCCGGGCCGGTAATAATCGCGGCGATAATAACGGCGGTACTGGACGTCCTCGACCGCCGAGGATTTTTCCACCTGCGGAGCGGTCGGCATCTGGATGGCCTGCGACGGCGCAAAGCCCGTCAGAACGACGGCGGCGGCCAGAACTGCGGTTGCAATCTTGTTTCTCAGCCCGATCATTGTTTTCTCCCATTCAACAGCGAGCACCGCCTGCCTAGCAACGCTTTTGCCCCTGAATGGTTCCAAAAGCCGCCGGGACCGGCAGCTTCCTTTTAGAGAATCCGAACTGAACCGGACATTAACCGCCCGGCTCAGCCAGTGTGCGTCAGGCAACGGCCGAGATTTTCGCCTGGTCGCCCTGCAGACGGTTCACCATGAAGTTCGAATACCATTCGAGGAACTGCATGACGCCGCCTTCATGCAGCGACGAATAGGGGCCGGGCTCATAGGCGGGCGAGTGAATGCCGAAGGCGTTTTCCTCGACGATCCGGCGATCCTGGTCGTTGGTCTCGGTCCAGACGTGGGTCAGTTCCTCGAGATTATAATCCACGCCTTCGACGGCGTCCTTGTGGACGAGCCACTTGGTCGTCACCGCCGTCTCGTTGGCGCTGAGCGGCAGCACGCGGAAGGAGATGGCGTGGTCACCGAGCAGGTGGTTCCAGGTCGTCGGGTAGTGGAAGAGCAGCATGGTGCCGATATGGCTTATCGAGATATCGTCGGCGAGCGGGCGCTTGACGGCGCGCTTGCCCGACATGGTGTAGCTTTCGGCATCTTCGATCAGCGGCATGCGGGCGGTGCGGAACTGGCCGTCCGGCGAAATCTGGAACTTGCTCGGCAGGCCGGCAGCCTCGCAGCGCGCCCAATGGCCGGCGATCTCCGGATCGTCGGCGCCGCCATCCGTGCCGGTGACACTCGGGGCTTCGGGATAGGTGCGGCAGAGTTCGGGATGATTGGCGGCGCAGTGATAGCACTCGCGGTTGTTTTCCCAGACGAGCTTCCAATTGCCCTTCTCGATGATCGTGCTCTGGAAGGCGACCTTGCTCTCGCTGATCCGGTGCGGCGCGACATAGGGTTCGATCTTGTCGCGCACCGGCTGGAAATCCGGGGCGGTGTTGGCAAGGCAGATGAAGACATAGCCTGCGACGACTTCGCAATGGACGGGTTTCAGATTGAAGCCGGTCTTGTCGAAATCATCGCCCATGTGGCGGGCGAAGGCGAGCTTGCCTTCGAGATCATAGGTCCACTGATGGTAGGGGCAGACGAGCCGCACGGAGGAGCCGTGCTCCTTGGTGCAGACGCGCGAGCCGCGATGGCGACAGCTGTTGTGGAAGGCGCGGATGACATTGTCTTTGCCGCGGACGATGACGACGGGATAGCTGCCGATCTGGACGGTGAAATAGGCGCCCGGCTTCGGCAGTTCGCAATCATGGCCGATGAACAGCCAGTCGCGATAATAGATCATCTCCATGTCGAGCTGGAAATAATCCTCGTCTATGTAGAACGGCTGTTCGAGGCTGAAGCCCTCACGGCGGCTCTTGAGCTGACGCAAAACGTTGCTGCGAATATCCATCTTCATGTCCTCGTGCACCCGGTTGCCACCCTCGAACAGAGGGCTGGCGGAAGCGCGCCCGCTTCCTTCTCCTTCGGGAGAATTGTTCATGGCGCCATTTAATCACCGAGCATGGTTGCCGCTTGGTTGTAATGCGACATCGGCTTCGAAATTGACGACAGGATGCGGCAAGGCTTGAAGCGGCTCATCCCGGTCGATCACATCGCCCGACTCTCATCGCCCGACTCTCATCGTCCGACTCTCCGGGCAATTATCCTCAATTGCGACATGGCGTAAAGAGCCGTCACGCAAGAGGTCGGCTGCCTGACATCGATCGCCGTCGCGTTTGCGACATCTGCCGGCGCCTGCCGGTCAGCCGGCCGGCCACCGGCTCATTTTTAACATCGCCTTAAGCATACCGTCTTATCCTTCTAACGATTACCGACCGACCGAAGAACGCGAACCATGGCCAAACTCCGTTATTTCGACGCGAAAGATGCGAGCAGATCGCAGGAGCCGCAGCTGATTGCCGCGCATTCCGAATTCCTGCGCACCGGCCGCATCCCCCGCGACCGGCGCCACTGGCTGGCAGAGGAAAAGCGCTATCTCACCCACGATGAGGTCGCCGCAAAGACCGCGCGCAAGCTGCAGGTTGCCGGCGAGAAGACGCATCAGCACATCAACGGCTTTCACCACTCGATCCAGTTTCCGAAGATGATCTTCCACCGGACGCTGGAGGACAGCCCGCATCTCGGCTATTGCCACGTCACCGCCTCGCGGACAAAATTCGCCCATTACGAGGACGTGAGCTGGGCTTTCTACATCGCCAATTTCTATTCCGACATCGGTGAGAACGACAATTTCTTCGAGCGCATCGATGTCGGCTATTCCCGCATGTATTTCGCCGTCGCCATCAAACCGGGCGAGAACTCCACGGAAAAGATGACCATCGACCGGTCGGTGCGCGGCAACGGCTTGCTCTTCCGCACCCATGATCCGCAGGCAGCGATCCGCAACATCCTCCTGCTCGGCGCCCGCAACGAACAGCTGCGCGAAATCATCCGGCAGCTATAAGGCGATTGATCGCCGCCGACGGAAAGCCTAATGACTGCCGGGGCTAATTTATCGGGCAGGACATGGCGCGCATAATCGACATAAAGGCAGACAGGCAGGCAGCGATCGAAGCGGCCTCAGCCGCTCTTGCCGACGGCTTTGCCATCGCCATCCCGACCGAGACCGTCTACGGCCTTGCAGCCGACGCCACCAATCCTGTCGCCATCACCCGCATCTACGAGACAAAGGGACGGCCGCGTTTCAACCCGCTGATCTGCCATATGGCCGATCTGGCGATGGCCGAAAAACATGCCGAATTCGACCCGCTCTCGCGGGCGCTCGCTGCGGCCTTCTGGCCCGGGCCGCTGACGCTGGTGCTGCCCCTGAAGCCTGATAGTCCGATCCATTCGCTGGCGACCGCCGGGCTCGACAGCGTCGGCGTCCGTGTGCCGGAAGGGTTTGCCGGTGCGTTGATCGCCGCCTTCGGACGGCCGCTCGCAGCCCCCAGCGCCAATACGTCGGGCAGGATCAGCGCCACGAGTGCGGCCCATGTCGACGCCGATCTCGGCGCGCGGATCCCGTTGATCCTCGATGCGGGCCCAAGTGCCGTCGGCGTCGAATCGACGATCGTCAAGGCAGAGGGCGGCCGGCTGCGGCTGCTTCGCCCGGGTGGACTGGCGGCGCGCGAGATCGAGCGCGTCGCGGGCCAGCCGCTGCTGCGTGCGAAAGCGGCCTCGGCGGCGATCGAGGCGCCGGGCATGCTCGCCTCGCATTACGCGCCGGGCGCTTCCGTGCGCCTCAATGCGACGGCGGTGGAACCCGGCGAAGCGCTGATCGCCTTCGGCAGCGCGGCGGTCTCCGGCGCCAACGGCGCGCGGATCGTGCTTGACCTCAGCCCGCGCGGCGATCTCGCCGAGGCGGCGGCCAATCTTTTCGACTACATGAAGCGGGCCGATGCCAGCGGGGCATCGAGCATCGCCTTTTCGCCGATTCCCGAAGAGGGGCTCGGCGAAGCGATCAACGACCGCCTGCAGCGGGCAGCCGCACCCCGCGACTGAAAGACCTGGATTGGCCGGGACGACCGCTTTGCGGTCGCCTTGAGAATGGAGGATCGAGCCCGATGAGCAGCCCCAGCATTTCCACCGAACTGCTCGACCGCTTCGTCGCCATCGTCGGCGAAAAATACGCGCTTCGCGGCGAGGCCGACCTGGCGCCGCATCTGATCGAAAATCGCGGGCTCTATCGCGGCTCCTCCCCTCTCCTCCTGAAGCCCGGCTCGGTCGAGGAAGTCTCTGATATCATGAAGCTTGCGACCGCGACCGGAACGGCGATCGTGCCGCAGACCGGCAATACCGGTCTCGTCGGCGGCCAGACGCCGCGTGCCGGCAAGTGCGATATCATCCTGTCGCTCGATCGCATGAACAGGATCCGCGATGTCGATCCGGTGGCGAACGTGCTGGTGGCCGATGGCGGCGCCATCCTGGCCGAGGTGCAGAAGGCAGCCGAGGCGCATGGGCGGCTGTTTCCGCTGTCGCTCGGCTCCGAGGGCTCCTGCCGCATCGGCGGCAATCTATCCACCAATGCTGGCGGCACGGCCGTGCTTGCCTATGGCAATATGCGCCAGCTCTGCCTCGGCCTCGAAGTGGTGCTGCCGACCGGCGAAATCTGGGACGGCTTGCGCCGCCTGAAGAAGGACAATACCGGCTACGATCTGCGCGATCTCTTCATCGGCGCCGAAGGCACGCTCGGCATCATCACCGGCGCCGTGCTGAAGCTCTTCCCGCAGCCGCTCGGCCATCAGGTGGCATTTGCCGGCCTGAATTCGGTCGAGGATGCGCTTGCCCTCTTCAACCTGGCCTCCGGCCTCTGCGGCACCTCGCTCACCGGTTTCGAGCTGATGCCGCGTTTCGGCGTCGAGATCACCACGCGCCATATCGACGGCGTGCGCGATCCGCTGGATGCCGCCTATCCCTGGTACGTGCTGATCGACATTTCGACCTCGGGCTCGGCCGAGACGGCGGAGCGGATGATGAACGGCGTGCTGGAACAGGGGTTTGGGGCCGGGCTGGTGCTGGATGCCGCAATCGCCGCCTCCGTGGCGCAGCAGAAGGCGATCTGGCACATGCGCGAGAGCATGTCGGATGCCCAGAAGCCGGAAGGCGGGTCGATCAAGCACGATGTCTCCGTGCCGGTGTCGAGGATCCCGCATTTCATGGCCGAGGCCGCAGAAGCGGTGATGGCGGCGATGCCGGGCGCCCGCATCTGCGCCTTCGGCCATATGGGCGACGGCAATATCCATTACAATATTTCCCAGCCGGTCGGCGCCGACAAGGCCGCCTTCATCGCCCGCTGGCGCGAAATGAACCATATCGTGCATGGGCTGGTGCTTGCCCATGGCGGCTCGATCTCGGCCGAGCACGGCATCGGTCAGCTGAAGCGCGACGAACTGGCGGCAATCCGCCCAGTGATCGAAATCGAGCTGATGCGCCGCATCAAGCGCGCCTTCGACCCCGCCAATATCATGAACCCGGACAAGGTCGTCAGCCTCGAGCCGTGAGGTCGGCGAGACCGGCCCTCATCCGGCTGCCGCCACCGACCGGGGTCGACCCCGGTAAGGTTAGGGTGAGGGGCAGCCATTTGCGCCACTGCCCGCTTTCCTGAAATTACCTTAGATTTACTGCGTGCCGCCGCCGGTCAGGATCTGCAGTGCCGGCGACTGCTGGGTGGCGTTCTGGACGTCGTACATCGCGGTGAACCGCCGCAGCAGCTTGTCGACCTTCTTCGGATCCTGGAGATCCTCGAGCTTGACGAAGCGGTTGATGAGATCGGCCTGCTTGGTGACGTCCATGCCCGAAATCTGCGACGGCAGGCTGTAGGCCGTGGTGATGACCTGATAGAGCGCCTTGTCGCCGAGGATCGAATAGATCGAGGTGATGCTCGGGGCCTTGCGGCTGAAATAGAGCGCCAGGCGAACGCCGTCGTTGGATTCGCCCTCCTGGGTTTCCATCGTCTGCTGGACATAGAGCTCCTGGGTGTGCTCCTCGGCCGCCTTGTTCTGGATGGTGCCCATCTTGGCACGGGTCAGATTGCCGTCCTTGTCGAAGTTGAAGGCGGCGACGATGTCCTTGAAACGAGCATCGGCGGTGGCGTTGAGATAGCTCTTCTTGTCGTCGGGATCGGAGGTGAAGATCTTCTTCAGCGTCGCCTTGTCGTAATCCTTCGGGTCAAGATTGTTCGCTTTCAGCACCAGGTCGGTCAGGCGGCTGTCGTCGAGGAAATCGTCGAGCGACTTCACCTTCGCCATGCCCTTGGCGAAATAGTCGACCTCAGCCGTCGCGTCCTTCGCCGCCTTGTCCTTCACCGGACCGTCCTTCATCAGCATGGTGATATGCGATCTGTAGTCGGTGGCGTATTTGGCCATGGTCGCGTCGGGCAGTGCCTGGAAGGGTGATGCCGCCTTGCCGTCGGGGCCAAAATTGAAGGCGCGGGCAAGGTTGGTGATGCGTTCATCCTTGAGCGAGGCGACATAGCCATTCGGGTCGTAGGCATCGCTCGTCAGGATCTTGCGCATCATCGAGCGCGAGACCTCCTGGTCGGTCAGACCGAAGGCCTGCAGCGCCACGTGGAAGAGATCCGGCAGGTTGTCGTTGCCCTTGCTGAAATCGGCCGACGAATTGCTGCGCAGGAAATCATTGACGCTGGTGACGTCGGAGAAATTCAGCAGGCTGCTGCTGTCGGCCATAAGCTTCTGGTAGTTGGATAGGACCTCGTCGATCGCCTCGTCGCGTTCGTCGTCGTAGCGCGCCGCATAATTGTCGTTGGTGGTCTGTGCCTGATCGGCCGTCTGGGCCGAGGTGGCGACAGGAAGCGAGCCGTCGGCAGCGAAATTGAAGTCGGCATTGAGATCGGCATGGCCGGCTGCGGCAGCGGCCGTCGCATCGGTCAGGATGCTCTTCAGATCGGCGTCCGAAATATTGAACGGCAGATTGTAGGTGCTCTTCAGGAAATTGGTAATGGCGCTGTCGGCAAGCAACTCATCGACATTGCTGATCGTCGACATCCTGGCGGAATAATCATCCGTGCGCGCCGAGGCGGCAAATTTCGTGCTGCTGATCTGGGACGCCGTCTGCGCAGCCATGCCGTCCTCGAGCGTGCCGTCCGCCTTGAAATTGAAGGCGGCGGCAACGTCGGCATAGGTGCCGGTGCCGCTCTGATCGGTCAGGATAGCGCGAAGAGCGACATCGTTGACCGTCGACGGGATGCCGTAGGCGTTGCGCACGAAATTGTTCAGCTTCTGGTCGGTCAGCAACTGGTCGACGTTCGAGATGCCGGCGATGGTCGACTGGTAGTAGACTGCCGCATTGTCGGCCTTGCTGGTGGTGCTGGCGCTTTGCGTCGCCGTCTGCGAGGCGTAAAGGGTCGCGATCGAACCGTCCGATTTGAAATTGAAGAGGTCGTGAACGTCGCTGTAGCCCTGGGCGCTGGCAGCCGTGCGGTCGACGAGGAAAGTCCTCAACGTCGCGTCGGAGACGCTGTCTGCGATCTGCATGCTGTTTCTGAGATAGCTGACCGAAACCGCATCCGACATGATGTCGTCGACATTGGTGACGCTGCCGATCATGCTGTTGAAGTGCGCTGCATTCGCCGCCGACTTGTCGGTGGTCGATTTCCGCTGCGCCGCAGTCTGGATCACGGAACCGTTGATTGAGCCGTCCGCCTGGAAGTTGAAGTCGGCATTGAGATCGGCATGGCCCTGGGCCGCGGCATAGGTGGAATCGGTCAGGATGTTCTTCAGGTCGGCATTGCTGAAACTCGTGCCGAGACCGTAGGCATCCTTGATGTAGCGCGCCAGCACACTATCGGCCAGCAGGGCGTCGACATTGGTGATGCTGCTCGACTGCGATGTGACGGAATAATAGTTGGTCGTGCTCGATGCGGCCGCCTTCAGATTGTTTGACTGATCGACCGACTGGACGCGCGCCGTGCTCGAGGCCGACCCGTCAGCCTTGAAGTTGAAAGCATTGTAGACATTGGTAAAGCCCATCAGCTGTGCATAACTGGGATCGGTCAGCACCGTGCGCAGCGCGGCCGCGGTGAAGTCGGCGCCCATGCTGTAGGCCGTCGTGATGTAGGAAGTCAGGCGCTTGTCGGCGACCAGATCGTCGACATTGGTGATCGTGCCGATCTTCGCCGTGTAATATGCCTTGTTGTAGTCCGCCGCCGTCTGACCGACGTAATAGACGTCCGAGCCGACCGAATTGTCGATGATGACGGATTGGGAATTCAGGGTGTAGGACTCGATGACCGAGGCCTTTTGCGCGGCGGTCTGCGCCGTGCCGTTGACGGTGCCGTCGGCATTGAAGCTGAACTGGGCGGCAAGCGCCTTGTACTTGTCGCCGCCTTGGGTGTTGACGACGCTCGTGGGGTCGCTGAGATCGCTCGTCAGCACCTGCCGCAGAAAAGTCGTCGACGCGTAGGTCGGATCGATGTTGAAGGTCTTCAGCACATAGGTGCGCAGCCGGGTGTTGTTAACAAGGTCGTCGACGCTCTGCACGCTATCGATATTGTTGCTGTAATAGGTGCTCTCGGCGGCCGCGGCCCTGTCGGCATCGATGAAGGACTGCTTGTAGAGGCCGATCAGGTCGTCTTCCTGTGCGTCCGTCTGCACATCCTTGGCCGGCGCGTTGAAATTGAAGGCGGCGGCGAACTCGCGGTAACGCGTATCGGAAAGCTTGTTGGCGTAGCTGTCGGGGTCGGTGAGATCGCTTTCGAGCACCTTCTTCATGAAGGCCTTGGCATAGGTCATGTCCTCGAGACCATAGGCCTTCATCGCATAGCTGTAGAGCTTGTAGTCGCCGAGGAAGTCGTCGACGTTTTCGACCTTGTTGATATGGTCGGCGTAGTACTGAGCATCCTTCTTGACCGTCGCCTGCGACGCAACCTTGTTGAGGCTGGACGTCATATCCCGCGACAGGATCGTATATGCGAGGGAAGCCGAGATCATGAAAAGCGCCCTTTTCACCCAAAATTTCTAAAAGAACGACGAACTGCTGGTGAGCACATTTTGCCATGGAAAGCTTACCTGAGGCTTACCTCTGGATGCATCGTTTCAGGACATCGCACCGTTCACCTTCCGGAAACCTTGCCGGATTCGGTTTTGATAACCATCAGAGGAGGCAAAGTTTTCTTAACCGCAATTTTTAAGCTGTACGGAAGGGCGGGTGCCTATTGTCGGCCATAGAGGACGAAAAGTCCCAAGGAGAAGACCGGAAATCGGCTCTCAGGTAAGACAAGGGTAGAATGAAATGAACAATCCCGTTATGAAGCCCGCTTGGGCTGGCACGACGTTACGCCTCGATCCGTCCCGCTTTCCCCAGCAGGTCAGCTATGCCATCCATGATTGTTCGGATGACGTCAGTATCACGATAGACGAACGCGGCGCGGTCCTGCGCAAGGTCCTGCCCTCCAGCGGCCTGCCGCTCTCGATTGCGCTGCCAAAGCGCGTCTTCCAAGGTGTCGCCGCCCGCGCCATCGACCATGGCGACGGCGAAGTCACCGTGACGCTCGAGCTTCACCACGCCGATCCGGAGCTCTGCATTCCGCTGCTCGTCGCCCATGATCTCAGCGACATCGCCGCCGACTGGCGCAACTGGTCCGAAGCCTTCCGCATCCCGATGCTGATGGTCGAAGCCGACGGCGTCGCGCGTCCGCTCGAAGAGCATATCGGCGCCTTGCGCACCAGCGACATCAAGCCCCGCCGCCGTCATTCCTACTTCGCCAATCGCCGCCCGCGCTTCCTCGTGCGCCGCACCACCGGCCGGCTGGGTGTCGCGATGAAGATCGAAGGTAAGGAAATCATCGCCCGCAACTGAACAAAAACGCGACAATTCCATTCGGGAACGTCGCTTCGGAACCATTTTGAAACCCGGCGCCCGCGCCGGGTTTATCGTTTCATGCATCGTCCCATTCAGGGAATGGCGAAGAGCAGCGAGACGAAGAGGCCGAAGAAGATGATCAGGCCGACGCGGTTGTTCGATTTGAAGAGCGCCAGGCATTGGGCGGCATCGTCGATATCGAGCCGGACGATCTGCCAGGCGAACATGCCGGCGGCGCCGAGCAAAGCCAGAAACGCGATGAGATTGGCGTCGGCGAGCAGAAAAGCGATGAACATCAGCACCAGCGTCAGCCCATAAAGGCCGATCAGCCATTGCCGCGTCCTGTCGCCGAACAGCCGCGCGGTGGAGCGGACGCCGATCAGCTCGTCATCCTCCTTATCCTGATGCGCATAGATCGTGTCGTAACCGATCGTCCAGGCGACGGAGGCGGCATAAAGCAGGACGGCAGCGAAGGAGAGACCGCCGAAAATGCCGGCCCAGCCCATCAATGCGCCCCAGGAAAAGGCAAGTCCCAGGTAGAATTGCGGCCAGTCGGTGAAACGTTTGGCGAAGGGATAAAGCGCCACGATGCCGAGCGAGAGCACGCCGAGAAAAACGGTAAACCAGTTGAACTGCAAGAGCACGAAGAGGCCGACCAGCGCCTGCAGGCCGATGAAGATCTTCGCCCGGCGGCGGGTGACGCGGCCGGAGGGGAGCGGACGCGACCGCGTGCGCGCCACTTCCATGTCGATCTCGTGGTCGACGAGATCATTATAGGTGCAGCCGGCGCCGCGCATGGCGACCGCGCCGATGAAATAGAGAAACAGGTGAGACACCAGCACGCTGCCGGAGTAGATCCCCTCGCCGATCGCCGCATTGGCGGCAAGGGTCGCCGACCAGAAGCACGGCCACATCAAGAGCTGCCAGCCGATCGGGCGATCCCAGCGCGCAAGCTGCGCATAGGGCCAGAGCCATGCCGGCAGGATCCGGTAGACCCAGTTATCGGAAGGTGCGTCGGAAACGCGGTCGTGGAAGTCGCCAGTATCGTGCATGCCGCTCATCTAGCGGCGGGCCGCCGATCCGGTCAAGAAGCGATCATTGCGCTGCTGCTCGCCATTCCCTCGACCGGAATCGATCCGGGGGTGAAATTATGCGGCGATTCAAAGCGTTACGGCGTCGTTGCGCGCCTGAACGACGCGCAGTGCCGTCCCTCACTGCAGAGAGAAATTGAACTTGTAGGTCGCTGAAACGCCGATCAGCAGCTGGTTCTTCGAGCCGCGTTCGCGCACGAGGCTGCTGTCGGCGGCGGGACCGGCCAGCCGCTTGTATTCGAGGAAGGAACTTGCCTGGAGGTTTTCCGTCGCCTTCCAGGTGAGCGCCGTGCCGGCGCCATAGGACTGGATGCCCGACGAGGGCTTATAGGGATCAAGCCCGCTTGCCGCCGCCTGCCTGGCGTTGACGCCGTAATAGGCGTCGTAATAGCCGCTGGTGGCGAAGGTCGCGCGCGGGCCGCCTGATAGCTGCAGGTCGGGCGCGATATCGGTGAAGGCATCGACGGCGAGATCGGCGACGACGCCGTCATGCGCGCGGATGCCCTGACGGACTTCGGCACGGGCGCGCAGGAAATCGGTCGGGTAGACTTCGACAAAACCACCGGCTTCGGCGCCCCATTTGACCTTCTTCATGCCCTTCAGCTCGTTGCCGTCGCCGTCATCGCGCGACGGGACGAACCTGCCGACGATACCGGCGCGGAAGGCGCCCTTGTCGATGAGGGCGAAGGAAGGATTGTCGTTGCGCGAGGAAAAGCGCGGCCCGGCGCCCTGGCGGCCGACCGAGATCAGCGGGCTGAATTTGAATTCATTATGCGACGAGCCTTCGAATTTCGGCGCGGAGAAGCCGGCAACGCCGACGCTCAGATACCAGTCGCCGGACCAGAAGTGCTGGCCGCTTTCCTGCGCGGCTGCCGAACCATAAGAAAAAAGGGCAATGGCCAAAGAGATCGATACGACTGATCGATGAAACACGTCCGCACTCCAGAAAACGCAAAACAAAAGCCGCGGAGGCGGCGCTCACTCCATTTATCCGGGTCTCGTTACCCCAATGTTAACCACGGCAACGAGGGAGGCGATCGTACACTAGCGCTGGTTCCAGCGGCGGATGACCGGTTCCGTCAGGTCGTGCTCATAGCCGAGCACGCTGATGCTGGTCGTATCGAGAGAGAAATACGCCCCGCCTTCCGGCGGCAGGCCGAGCCAGCGTGCGGCGAGCACGCGCAGGAAATGCGAGCTCGAGAAGATCAGGATGGTGCTTGCCGCTTCGCGAAGCGCATGGATGACGGCGTCTGCGCGGGCGCCGACATCGGCGGCGAATTCGCCATTCGGGCAACCGTCGCGAAACAGTTGCCAGCCGGGGCGGTCGGCAAGGATCGCCTTGGTCGTGATGCCTTCATAGGCGCCGTAGTCCCATTCGGCGAGTTCCTCCTTGATCACCGCGCCCGAGCCGAATCCGGCGAGCATGCAGGTCTTGCGGGCCCGCGCGGACGGGCTCGACCAGACGGCGGAGAAGGAGAGGCCCGCCAGCCGGCCGGCGAGTTTGCGGGCAGCCTCCTCGCCATTCGCCGTCAGGGGAATATCGCTGCGTCCGGTATGGCGCCCGGACAGGCTCCATTCGGTTTCACCGTGGCGGACCAGGTAGATCTCGGGAAACGCACTGCTCATCCGCACGTCCTTTCATGATAGCCGGTCCCTCGACGAAGGTCCTGCGGGCCACGGCACTTCGGGATCAGAACGCCACCTTCTCAAGCGGCGCACGCCTCGCCTCGAATTCCTTCAGCTTGGCCTCGTTGCGCGCGATGTAACTGCGGTTGTCGGGAACGGCGAACTGGTTCTTGGCGAGCTGGATCTGCAGAATGAAGAGCTCGTCCCAGCGGAAACCCATTTCGGAACCCGCCAGGTAGAATTCCCACATGCGGAAGAACTGCTCGTCGTAAAGCGCCACCGCTTCGGCCTTGCGCGCCACGAAACGCTCGCGCCAATGGCGCAGCGTATAGGCATAATGCATCGGCAGGATTTCGATATCCTTGACCAGCAGCCCGGCCTTTTCGAGCGGCGGCACCACCTCGCCGACCGAAGGGATGTAGCCGCCCGGGAAGATATATTTCTCGATGAAGGCATTGGTGCCGAAGCTCGGCTTCGGGCGGGCGATCGAATGCAGCACCATGACGCCGTTATCGTCGAGGAGATCTGATACCTTGCGGAAGAAATTGCCGTAATTGCCGATGCCGACATGTTCGAACATGCCGACCGAGACGATGCGGTCGAACTTCCTGCCCGTCATGGTGCGGTAGTCCTGCAGCTCGAAACGCACGCGATCGGAAAGACCGCGCTTTTCGGCGCGGGCGCGCGAGACCTTGAGCTGTTCTTCGCTCAGCGTAATGCCGGTGAAATCGGCGCCTTCGGTCGCCTCCGTCAGATACATGCCCATGCCGCCCCAGCCGGAGCCGATCTCCAGGATGCGCTGGTTCGGTTCAAGCAGAAGCTTGGCGGCGATATGGCGTTTCTTGGCGAGTTGCGCCTCGTCGAGACCGATGCCGGGCGGTTCGAAATAGGCGCAGGAATATTGCCAGTCCTCGTCGAGGAAAAGATCGAAGAGCTTGGCCGACAGGTCGTAGTGATGGGCGACGTTGTGCTTGTTGCGATTGACCGGCACGCGGCTCTTCAGCTGCTGCCAGGCGATGCGGCCGAGGAGCAGTGCCGCCATCTTGAAATCGAAGATTTCGTTGGTGGTGTTCTGTTTCACCAGCGACAGGAAATCGTAGATGTTGCCCTGTTCGAGAATGAACCGGCCTTGCATGTACATTTCGCCGAGCTTCATGGTCGGGTCGCGCCGGATGGCGTCCTCGGCCTCCTGATCGGCAAGACGGGCGACAACGGTTTCACCCGTGCCGTCGCCGATAGTGTGGGTCTCGCCATTGGCAAGGGTAAGCTTCAATGAACCCTTGCGGATGATTTGCTGGACGATCGAAAGGAAAGCCGACGCCATGGACGCCTCGCAAATGTGACAGGATGGTCACATCAACTTAGTAGCTCTCTTTCGCCTTACAAGCGCCGGATTTAGCACTCCGTTCACAACGCTGCCAAACTGTTGCATTTTTGCCGAAACACCGGCTAAACCCTTATTTTCTCTTCATGGCTTCGGCAAGCGCCGCGCCGAAGGCGCCCTGGCTCTCCGGCTTGGCAGGCGCCGGCCGGCGCTCGTTCTGCGGCCGGGAGCCCTGGTTGCCGCGAGAATCACCACGCGGCGGCGGTGCGGCAGAACCGTCATCGCGTTTCATCGACAGAGCGATGCGCTTGCGCTTCGCGTCGACTTCGACGACCCGCACCTTGACGACATCGCCCGCCTTGACGACCTCGTGGGGATCCTTGACGAAGCGATCGGCAAGCTGGGACACATGCACCAGACCATCCTGGTGCACGCCGATATCGACGAAGGCGCCGAAGGCGGCGACATTGGTCACCGTGCCTTCCAGCACCATGCCGGGCTTCAGGTCGGAAATTTCGTTGACGCCCTCGGCAAAGGTCGCGGTCTTGAAGCTCGGACGAGGGTCGCGGCCGGGTTTTTCCAGCTCGGCGATGATGTCTTTGACCGTCGGCAGACCGAATTTCTCATCGATGAACTGGCGCGGATCGACCGATTTCAACACGGCGCTGTCGCCCATCAGCGCACGCAGGTCGCGGCCACAGGCGGCGACGATCTTCTTGGCGACGCCATAGGCCTCCGGGTGCACCGAGGAGGAATCAAGCGGCTCCTTGCCGTTGGGAATGCGCAGGAAACCGGCGCATTGCTCGAAGGTGCGGCCGCCGAGGCGGGCGACCTTCAGGAGATCCTTTCGCGTCTCGAAACGGCCTTCGCTGTCGCGGTGGCGAACGATGGCATCGGCGATCGACGGGCCGAGGCCGGAAACGCGCGACAGCAGCGGTGCAGACGCGGTGTTGAGATCGACACCGACGGCGTTCACCGCATCTTCCACCACGGCATCGAGCGAACGTGACAGCTTCTGCTGGTCGACGTCGTGCTGATACTGGCCGACGCCGATCGACTTCGGCTCGATCTTGACGAGTTCGGCCAGCGGATCCTGCAGGCGCCGCGCGATGGAGACGGCGCCGCGCAGCGACACGTCGAGATCGGGAAACTCGGCCGCTGCGGTCGCCGAGGCGGAATAGACCGAGGCGCCGGCTTCCGAGACTATGACCTTGGTCGGCTTCGGCGCCGGCAACTCGGCCAGCATATCGGCCACCAGCTTTTCCGTTTCGCGGCTGCCGGTGCCGTTGCCGATCGAGATCAGTTCGACATTGTGCTTGCGGATCAGCGATGCGAGCTCGACCTGAGCGCCGCGCACGTCGTTCCTCGGCTGGAAGGGATAGACGGTCGATGTCGCCACCACCTTGCCGGTGCCGTCGACGACGGCGACCTTGACGCCGGTGCGGATGCCGGGATCGAGGCCCATGGTCGCGCGCGAGCCGGCGGGTGCTGCCAAAAGCAGATCCTTGAGATTGCGGGCGAAGACATGGATCGCCTCCTCTTCGGCCCTTTCGCGCAATTCGCGCATCAGGTCGAGCGACAGCGACATGGAGAGCTTGACGCGCCAGGTCCAGCTTGCGACCTCCATCAGCCAGCGATCGCCGGGGCGGCTCGCACCGATCTCATAGGCGGCCGCGATCATGCGTTCGACCGGCTTGTTCGGAGAAGCGGTCTCGGCGTCGGCCTCGATCGTCAGCGTCAGCACCTCCTCGTTCCAGCCGCGCAGCATGGCGAGCGCGCGGTGTCCCGGCGCGGTCGCCCAGCGTTCGGAATGGTCGAAATAATCGGAAAACTTCTCGCCGGACGCCTGCTTGCCGTCGACGACCCTGGCCTTCAGCAGCGAGGCCTGGCGCATGTGGGCACGCAATCTGCCGAGCAGGTCGGCATTTTCGGCAATGCCTTCGGCGATGATGTCGCGCGCGCCTTCAAGCGCCGTCTTCACATCCGCCACGTCTGCTGTGAGGAAGCCTTCGGCCAGGACCGCCGGTTCCCTGGTGCGCTCAGTGAGGATTGCCTCGGCAAGCGGGCCGAGGCCGCGTTCGCGGGCGATTTCGGCGCGAGTACGGCGCTTCGGCTTATAGGGCAGATAGAGATCCTCGAGCTCGGCCTTGGTTACGGCGCCTGAGACCTTGGCCATCAGCTCGTCGGTCATCTTGCCCTGGCCGGTGATCGATTCGACGATCGCGTCGCGCCGGGCTTCGAGTTCGCGCAGATAGACCAGCCGCTCGGCGAGATTGCGCAGCTGCGTATCGTCGAGCCCGCCCGTCACTTCCTTGCGGTAGCGGGCGATGAAGGGCACGGTGGCGCCTTCGTCGAGCAGCTCGATGGCGGCTTTGGCCTGGTCGGGCCGGGCGTTGATTTCGGCGGAGATGCGGGCTGCGAGGAAACGGAGGTCTGCGGCCATGGGGTTCCTGGGATTTCCTGTTTCGACTGAGGTGGCGGGACCATAGCGGCGAAAAGCGGCAAGGCAATGTTGGAGTTATCAGGCAGACGCCGATCCACAGGATAAGCATGCCGGAAAGACGGCGATTTTGCGGTTGTGCAGATGCGCCATTCTTTGCTAGCAGAAGCAACGTTTTGACCCGGCGCCCACGCCATCCCTCCCCGGTCGCGGGAGGCAAGGAAATTCGACATGCCAAACCTTCTTCTCGAACTCCGCTCCGAAGAGATTCCGGCCCGCATGCAGCGCAAGGCTGCCGGCGACCTGAAGAAGCTCGTCACCGATGCGCTTGTCGAAGCGGGCCTGTCCTATGAGGGCGCGCGCGAATACTGGACGCCGCGGCGACTGGCGCTCGACATTCACGGCCTGACGGCGCGCTCGGCCGATGTGCGCGAGGAGCGCAAGGGACCGCGCACCGACGCCAACGAGAAGGCGATCGAAGGTTTTCTGCGCGGCGCCGGCCTTTCCTCGGTCTCCGAGGCGCAGGTGGTGAGCGATCCGAAGAAGGGCGATTTCTACGTCGCGGTCATCTCCAGGCCCGGCCGCGCGACCGAAGAGATCGTCACCGATATCATGCCCGGCATCATCCGCGATTTTCCCTGGCCGAAATCGATGCGCTGGGGCAAGGCTTCCTCCAAGCCCGGCGCGCTGCGCTGGGTGCGGCCGCTGCAATCGATCGTCTGCACCTTCGGCCCGGAGCATGAAGAAACCACCGTCATCCCCTTCGAGATCGACGGCATCACCGCTTCCAACATCACCTATGGCCATCGTTTCCATGCGCCCGAGGCGATCACCGTCCGGCGCTTCGACGATTATGCGGCGCACCTGGAAAAGGCCAAGGTCATCCTCGATGCCGAACGCCGCAAGGACATCATCCTGCACGACGCCCGCGACATCGCCTTTGCCAACGGGCTGGAGCTGGTGGAAGACGAAGGCCTGCTGGAGGAAGTCTCCGGCCTCGTCGAATGGCCGCAGGTGCTGATGGGCAGCTTCGAGGAGGATTATCTCTCGATCCCCTCGGAAATCATCCGGCTGACGATCAAGACCAACCAGAAGTGTTTTGTCACCCGCAAACAGGGTGAAGAGACGCTTTCTAACAAGTTCATCCTCGTCTCCAATATCCAGGCAAGCGACGGCGGCAAGGAAATCGTCCACGGCAACGGCAAGGTCGTGCGGGCCCGGCTTTCGGATGCGCTGCATTTCTGGAAACGCGATCAGGGCAACCTGCCGGATCTCGAGACGCTCACAGCTTCGGCGGCAAAGTTCGGCCTCGACATCAAGAAGCCGCTCGACCAGCGCATGGCCAAGCTCGATGCGCTTGACGTGACCTTCCATGCCAAGCTCGGCACACAGGGCGCGCGTGTCGCCCGCATCCGTGCGCTCGCCAAGCAATTGGCCGACATCACCGGCGCCGACCCGGCTCTCGTCGATCGCGCCGCCGTGCTGGCCAAGGCCGATCTGCGCACCGAAGCCGTCGGCGAATTCCCGGAACTGCAGGGCTTGATGGGCCGCAAATATGCGGCGCTGCAGGGCGAGGATGCCTCCGTTGCCGCAGCGATCGAGGACCATTACAAGCCGCAGGGTCCGTCGGACCGCTTGCCGGAGGACAGAGTGGCGATCACGGTCGCGCTTGCCGACAAGCTCGATACGCTGATCGGCTTCTGGGCGATCGATGAAAAGCCGACCGGTTCGAAGGACCCGTTCGCGCTGCGGCGGGCGGCCCTCGGCGTCGTCAGGATCCTCTTGGAGCGAAGGATCCGCCTGCCGCTGCTGGCGACGACGAAGGATATCGATCTCCTCTCCTTCTTCCACGACCGTCTCAAGGTCTATCTGCGCGATCAGGGCGCCCGTCACGATCTCATCGATGCCGTGCTGACTTCAGATGCCGACGACCTGTTGATGGTTGCGCGCCGCGTCGAAGCGCTGACGGCCTTCATCACCTCGGAAGACGGCAAGAACCTGCTTGCCGGCACCAAGCGCGCGACGCAGTTGCTCGCCGCCGAGGAAAAGAAGGGCACTGTGATTGCCGATGGCGTGTCGCCGGCGCTTCTGACGCTCGATGCCGAGAAAGAGCTGTTCGCCGCAATATCAGGCGCCTCGAAGGATGCCTCGGACGCGGTCGCCCGGGAAGATTTCCGCTCGGCGATGGAAGCGCTTTCCAAGCTGCGTGGCCCGGTCGACCGCTTCTTCGAAGACGTGCTCGTCAACGACGAGGACGCCGCCATCCGCGCCAACCGTCTCGCCCTGCTGCGGTTGATCCGCGAGGCGACCGGAACGGTTGCGGATTTCTCGAAGATTTCGGGGTGATGTTCTGCTTCGGCCGGATGGCGTTGCCGCCATTACGGCGCTATTCAAGCAGACATGCAAAGCAAGATTCTCGTCAGCGCCTGTCTCATGGGGCACGCCGTCCGCTATGACGGGCGGGCGAAGCCGTTGCTTCATCCGGTGATCGAGACATGGCGGGCCGAGGGCCGGCTGGTGACGATCTGTCCGGAGATCTCGGCGGGCATGACGGTGCCGCGGTCGCCGGCGGAGATCGCAGAGGCCGCAACCGGCGAAGAGGTGCTGGCCGGCAAGGCGCGGGTTGTCGAACTGACGGGCGCCGATGTGACGGAAGAGTTCCTGCTGGCGGCAGAAAATGCCGTGGCGCTCGCCAGGCAGGCCGGCTGCCGTTATGCGCTGCTCATCGACGGCAGTCCGTCCTGCGGATCCGGTTTCATCTATGACGGCACCTTTTCCGGCCGCAAGCAGGCCGGCAACGGCGTGACGGCGGCAGCGCTGAAAGCTGAAGGGATCGAGGTGTTTTCCGATCGGGAGATCGAACGGCTGATCGAACGTATCGCGCAATGAGCTTCAAACGGCACGGCCGCCGGAGAACCGACGGCCGCTAAGAATTTGGCGATGAAAAGGCCTGTTGCCTCCGCGCCGTTTAAGCGGCGCGGCGACCTTGATGCATGGCCGGTGCAGCGCTTTCGACACTGACGCGGAAGCCGCGGATGAGGTCGATCAGCTCGTCGGTGTCGCTGGCGAGCGTCTCGGCCGATGCCGTGGTCTCTTCGGCCATGGCGGCATTCTGTTGGGTGGCGGCATCGAGTTGGTTCATCGACGACGAGATCGAGCGCAGCGTCGTGTCCTGTTCGGAAGCGCTGTGGGCGATCTTGGCGACGATCTCGTTGGCGGCCTTGATCTGGTCTGAGATGCGCTTTAGCGCCTCGCCGGCCTCGCCGACCAGACGGACGCCATGGTCGACCTGGCTGGAGGAGCGGGCGATCTGGTCCTTGATCTCTTTGGCGGCCGCGGCGGAACGCTGGGCAAGTTCGCGCACTTCCTGGGCGACGACCGCAAAACCCTTGCCGGATTCACCGGCACGCGCGGCCTCGACGCCGGCATTAAGCGCCAAGAGGTTGGTCTGGAAGGCGATCTCGTCGATGACGCCGATGATCTTGGTAATCTCCGACGACGACTTCTCGATGCCGCTCATCGCTTCGATCGCCTGGGTGACGATCGCATCGCTATGGTTGGCTTCGGTGCTGACCGAGTGGACCCGCTTGCTCGCCTCATGGGCGCCATCGGCCGTCTGACGGACGGCAACGGTGAGTTCGTCGAGGGCCGCGGAGGTTTCTTCCAGGCTGGCCGCCTGGCGCTCGGTGCGCTGCGACAGCTCGTTGGAGGCGCGGCGGATCTCTTCCTTGCTGGTGCCGATATCGGTGCCCTTGGCGCTGACCTTGGCCATGGCGGCTTCGAGATGCGACAACGCATCGTTGAAGTTGTCGCGCAGAGCGGCGTATTTCTGGCCGAGATCGGCGCAGCGCACGGTGAGGTCGCCACGGGCGATCATCTCCAGCGCCTGGCCGATGGTCGCCACCACACGCGCCTGGAGCGCTGCCTCATCCTGCTGCTGGCGCTGATTGTTCTCGCGCTCGCTTTCCAGCGCCAGCTGCTGGGCCGCCTCGCGATCCGACATCGCATGGCGCTCCCTGATCTTTTCCTGCAGCGACTGCGTCGCCTTGGCCATCATGCCGACTTCATTGTTCATGCCGATATGCGGGATGGCGATGGAAACGTCCTCTTCGGCGACGGCCTTCAGGGCGGCATGGACGTTGTTGAGAGGTCCCGATATGCCGCGGATGACGAGGTAGGCGGCCGCCATGGCGAGGAAGAACAGAACGATGCTGCCGGAGAGCGCGGTCAGGATCGTGCTGTTTATCTGCGCATCGAGATCGTCCATGTAGACGCCGGTGACGACGACGATCTTCCAGGGTTCGAAGGCCTGTCCATAGGCGGTCTTGCGATAATCGCCGACGGGTTGGCCCGGTTTGACCGTGGAATAATATTCGACGAGACCGCCGCCCTGCTGCCCGAGCTTGACCAGCTCATCGCGATAGAGCTTGCCCTTGCTGTCCGGCTGGCCCTTGTTGATCTGCCCGACTTTCGACGCATCGTAGTGGAACACCATCTGGACGTCGTAGCTATAACCGAAAAAATAGCCGTCCGGATCGTATTTCATCCCGTTGACGGTGGCATAGGCCTGCTTCTGGGCCTCCTCCAGCGTCATTTCGCCCGCGGTTACCTTGGCCTGGTAAAGCTTGAGAACGGAGACCGCCGACTGAACCTCGGCGCGGAGCATGTCATAGCGCTCCTTGTAGATCGCATCGACCGAAGAGCGGATCTGCAGGGAGGTGGCGATCGCAAAGGCGATCATCAGGCCGACGACCAGCAATATGAGCTGCTTCGATATCTTCAAATTTTTCATGACGCCTCGCAACGGGAATGAATGGCTGCATTCCGGTGCGGTTTTCTACCGCCTGTGCGAGCGCGCCGAAAAAGAGAGCGCGTCTACCGCTGCTAAAACAAACATGCTGCGACCGGGTAAGTAACAATTGATGCTTACCCTATAAAAAAGCTTTAATTTTATTGGACGCGGCGCGAACTTCCCTCAAAATCAGGGGGTAGAGTTACAAGGTAGACGCCGGATTTTCATCCGCCGGCCTAATATCATGTCGAACTCTCAGCTTGCCCGGCGCATCAAAACAGGAATGCACCCCCGCTGCTCATCGAGGGTGCATTCGGTCCACCAGTGGTGGACCCCCAAACGATCGAAACCTTGATCAGGTGGGGGCAGGGAAGTTTTTGCCTTTACGCAATTCCGGACTGAAAACCGCTTCGCACTTTTGCTGGAAGTTGCTCTAAAAGCGCAGTTCGAATTCGGAAACGTTGAGGGCTGCCGGTTGTTCCGCCATGCCGGCGGCAACAGGCTTGGCGTCGCCGCCGATGACGGCTGCGGTCGTTGCGCTCATGTCGATGCCGTCGGCCGGCTGGGCGGACGGTGCTGCGGCAAGCATCGCTTCCGGGGCCGCCTTACTGACGAAGACGACGGGCGAGCCGCCCATCCAGCCTTCGGTGCGATAGATCTTTTTTTCGCCGCCGACGTCGCGGATTTCACTCGCCTGGAGGACGCCGGGCTTCAGCTCCGGCACCGTGTAGTCCTTCTTGCTCACTTCGGCCTGGAGCGGCGGACAATTGGCACAGCTTTCGGTGACGATGCTGCCGTCAGCGCGCGGCGCGGTCTTGCCGACCACCTCTATCGAGGACGCCATCGCAGAACCTGCCATCAGCAGGATTGCCGCACCGAGGAAAATCTGACGCATCAACGCACCTCCGTCTCACTATGGGAGCGGTATAGCGCAGCTTTGTTTCCATCCCGTCAGGGGAAAGGGTAAAAATTTAAAGAATGCGGTCGTTTACACCGTATCTCAGGCTTTTTCGCGCTCGATCGCCCGCCAGCCGATGTCGCGCCGGCAGAAGCCGTTTTCCCAGGTCACCCTGTCGAGCAGCGCATAGGCGCGGTCCTTGGCCTCGGCAACCGTGCCGCCGGTGGCGGTCACGTTCAGCACGCGGCCGCCGGTCGCAACCAGCGCGCCGTCCTTCAGAGCCGTGCCGGCATGAAACACCTTCTCGCCCTTACCTGCATCCGGCAGGGAGAGGATCGGCGTGTTCTTCTCGTAAGCGGCCGGATAACCCTTGGAGGCCATGACCACCGTCAGCGCCGGATCGTCGCTCCATTCGGCCTTGACCTGGTCGAGCGTGCCGTTGGCGGTGGCAAGCAGCAGCGGCAGCAGATCGCTCTTCAGCCGCATCATCATCACCTGGCATTCGGGATCGCCGAAGCGGACATTGTATTCGATCAGCTCCGGTCCCTTCCGGGTGATCATTAGCCCGGCGAAAAACACGCCCGAGAAGGGATGACCGCTCTCGGCCATGCCGCGCATCGTCGGCTCGATGATCTCCTTCATGGTGCGCTCGACCATCTCGGCGGTCATCACAGGCGCCGGCGAATAGGCGCCCATGCCGCCGGTATTGACGCCGGTATCGCCCTCGCCCACCCGTTTGTGATCCTGGGCGGTTGCAAGTGGCAGCGCATGTTTGCCATCGCAGAGGCAGAAGAAGCTCGCCTCCTCGCCGTCGAGATAGGCTTCGACGACCACTTCGGCGCCGGCAGCGCCGAAGGCGCCTTCGAAACAGTCGTCGACCGCGGCCAGGGCTTCATCCAGCGTCATCGCGACCGTCACGCCCTTGCCGGCGGCAAGGCCATCGGCCTTGACGACGATCGGCGCCCCCTGGGCGCGGATATAGGCTTTGGCCTTCGGCGCATTGTTGAAACGCTGATAGGCGCCTGTGGGAATGTCGTAGCGGGCGCAGATATCCTTGGTGAAGCCCTTGGAGCCCTCGAGCTGGGCCGCAGCGGCGGACGGACCGAAAACCACAAGGCCATCGGCACGCAAGCGGTCGGCGATGCCGGCAACCAGCGGCGCCTCCGGGCCGACGACGACGAAATCGATCGCCTTGTCCTTGCAGAAGGCCGCGACCGCTTCATGATCCGCGATGTCGATGGGCACGAGGACGGCGTGTTCGCCGATGCCGGGATTGCCGGGTGCGGCGTAGAATTCGGTCATCAACGGCGATTGCGCCAGCTTCCAGGCGAGCGCATGCTCGCGTCCGCCCGATCCGATCAACAGAACCTTCATGCGCGACCCTTTCCTTTTGCCCCTGGCGGTTAAGGGCCAAGGGCCCAAAGGTCAAGCGGGAAAGCTACCAGCCCCCGCCTCCACCGCCTCCTCCGCCGCCGCCCGACGAACCGCCGCCGGAAAAACCGGAGGATGAGCTGGATGGCGGCGGTGCCGGAATCGTCGAAGCGATGGTCGAGGCCATCGACGAGGAAAAGCCGCCGATACGATCGGAAAAGCTGCCGCTGTTGAAATTGCCGGAATACCAGGCGGGCGCATAGGTGGCAGCCGCGCCGGCAGCGGCTGCCGCAAGCCAGGTTTCGAAGGTGCGCGACCAGGGCTTTTCGACGCCGAGCGCCACCGCATAGGGCAGCAGCGTCTCGAAATGCTGCGGCGACATTTCCGGCGCGCCTGCCGTGTTCATCCGGTCTTTCTCGGCCAGCGTCAGATATTGGCGCAAGCCGTCTATGCCATCCATCATCTTGGCGCCGAGCGGGGTCGGCGCGCCCATGATGAAGAAATAGAGGATGTTGAGCAGTACTATGCCGCCGACGGCAAACAGCATCGGCGTTTCATGCAGTTCCACCAGCGACGAGGCAAGCGCCAGGACCACGGTCGCCAGGATGCTGATGCCGACGAAAACGCCGATCGCCGTGGCAATGATGGCGATGATCTTGCCGAACAGCGACCTGCCGCGATGCAGCGACCGCATGAAGCCGGCGACGAACACCGCGACAAAGACCGAGATGGCGATCGGGATCAGCATCAGCGCGATGGTATCGGGCTGCAGCGACCCAAAGACGAACAGCGCCACCAGGGCGGCGGCGCTGAGCGCAATGCCGCCCGTGGTATAACCGAGGTTGGAATTGTAATATTTGCCGCGGTGCTCTTTCTCGATCGCCGAGCGGAAAGCCTGGCCGACGGACTTCACCCGCTCGCCATTGGCCTTGTCGATCGTCAGCGTCTTGCCGGCGCCGCCAGCGGCCTTCAGCAGTTCGATCTCGCCAGCCTGGAATTTCTCTTTGCCGAGCGCCTTGCCGGTGCCGCGGATGACAATCGAATTCTTCAGATCTTCGAGCTTGACGTAACCGCGAACCGCAAGATTGAGGGCGGTGGCGGAAAGGGCGGTCCAGCCCTCGCCGGAAAAGCCCTTATTGTCGATGTAGTTGACCAGTGCCGGCGAGATACCATCAGGCGCGTCCCAGCGGGGCACGACGACGCCGCGGGCAGGATCGCGACCGACCTTCAGCCATGATCTGAGATAATAGGCGAAAACCAGGATCAGGCCGCCGAAGCCGATGAAATAATCACGGTTGTCCTTCAGCCACCATGTGCTTTCCATATCCGTGCTCGGCGGATCGATCGAGCCCTTCGGCATGCGGATGGCGAAGGTCAGACCTTCGCTGGGACCGAGAGGCGCGGTGGTGGAAAAAACGATGCCGGCGCCGGTTTCGCTGGCGCGGGCGTTCTTTCCAGTTGCGCCCTGCCGGCCGGTGAAGAAGGTCGTCTGGGTGGCAGTGACACCCGGCGGCAGCGTCACCGTCGCCGTCGCCGAGCGGATCGGGAAGATCCAGCCATTGCCGGTGACGTTCCAATAGAGTTCGTCATGATCGTCGAAATAACGGATCTGCCGGTTGGTCCTGTAGGTAAAGGCATATCGATGACGTCCCGGTGTCACGGTCACATCGGCAGAACCGGCATAGATGCGGATGCCGCCCGATATCGATTCAGTGTGCCAGGGCTCATCCGCGCCATCGCGCTGGACCGACACCATATCGAAATCGACGCTGCGGCGACGGCCCGAGGCATCGGTGAAATAGAGCGGAAAATCGCGGAAGATGCCGTGATTGATCCGGTCGCCCTCGGCATTGACGGTGACCGTTTCCGTCACCGTCAGCGCGCCGCTCTTTTCCAGCACGATGTCGGAGTCAAAATTGTCGATCACCTCGGCGGCAAAGGCGACCGGGGCGGCGAGCATCAACAGCAGTGCAAAACAAAATCCGAAAAACCGACGCCCCATCCCTGTCTCTCCGTCGGCAGCCTCGGCTGCGTTTTCGTCAATCCTTGTCCCGATATGTCACGCCGAGTGCCGCCAGTGTCCGCCAATAGGCAGGGAAAGTCTTGCCGACGCAATCGGGATCGAGAATGGTGATGCCGTCGATCTTCAGCCCGGCGAGCGCGAAACTCATGGCGATACGGTGATCGGCAAAGGTATCGATCTCGGCCGGCAGCGTTTGACCGGCGAGAGCAGGATCGGAATGAACGATCAGATCGTCGCCCTCCTCGACAGCCAGACCTTCGCGGATATTGTTGAGCCCCGTGGACAGTGCGCGAATGCGGTCGCATTCCTTGACGCGCAGATTGGCGATGCCGACGAAGCGAACCGGCGTCTCGTTGAAGGCGGCAAGCACGGCAAGCGTCGGAACGGCATCCTGCATCTGCGAGCCGTCGATCTCTGCCGGCAGGTGCGGGAATGTGGCGATGACGTCATAGGCGCGGGCATCCGGCTGCGAGAAGGTATCGGAGGGTACACCGAGATCGATCGCGCCGCCGGTGAGAACCTCGGCGGCCCAGAGATAGGTCGCAGCCGAGGCATCGGGCTCGACGATGAAGTCGGCGGCGCGGTAGCCGGTCGGCTCGACGCGCCAGGTCACCGGACTGGTCTTGTCGACCTTGGCGCCGAAGGCCTTCATCGCCGCGGTGGTCAGATCGATATAGCCGAGCGCGCCGATATCCTCGCCGACGAGTTCGATGTCGACGGGGCGGTCGCCGCCGGCCGCCATCATCAGCAGCGCCGAGACATACTGGCTGGACAGGCCGCCGTCGATGCGGATGCGGTCGGCCTGGAAGCGGCCGGTGCCCTTGACGGTGACCGGCGGGCAGCCGGTTTCGGCAGTGACGTCGATGCCGAGCGTGCGCATCGCCTCGACTAGCGGGCCGATCGGGCGCTTGCGCATATGTTCGTCGCCATCGACGATGACGGTGCCGTCGACCAGGGCGGCGGCGGCCGTCAGGAAGCGTGTCGCGGTGCCGGCATTGCCGAGGAAGAGCGGCGCCTTCGGCGGCTGCAGCCTGCCGCTGCCGGTGACGACGAAGGTGGTGTCATCGGGCTCGTCGATCGAAACCCCCATGGCCCGCAGCGCTTCGGCCATATAGCGCGTATCGTCGCTCTTCAGCGCGCCCGTCAGCCGGCTGTTGCCCTTGGCAAGGCCGGCGAGCAGAAGCGCGCGGTTGGTGATCGACTTGGAGCCCGGCGGCATGGCGCGGCCCGAAAGCGGCTTGCCCGGCGGGGTGATCGTGAGTTTGGCTGTGCGTGTCATGCTGTTCTTCCGTCCATAAGGCGACCATTACCGGCCGCAATCCGCCCTTGCTCTTAATCGCTTTCTGGCAAAGGCAAAATGCCGGATCGTCAGAATTTCACGGTGGGGACGGCGCGGTCGGCCTCGTTGGTGATTTCGAAATAGTCCCGCTTGGCAAAACCGAACTGGCCGGCGACCAGATTGGACGGGAAGCTTTCGACCTTGACGTTCAGGTCGCGGGCCGCGCCATTGTAATAACGGCGCGCCATCTGCAACTCGCCTTCCATGGTTTCCAGCGAAGCCTGCAGCTCGGCAAAGTTCTGGTTGGCCTTGAGATCGGGATAGGCTTCGGCGAGCGCGATGAGCCGACCGAGCGCCTGGCCGAGCAGCCCTTCCGCCTGGGCCCTGCCCGCGACATCGCCCGATGGCACGGCCTGCGCCTTGTTGCGGAGCTCAACCACCTCTTCGAGTGTCGACTTTTCATGGGCGGCATAACCCTTGACCGTCTCGATCAGGTTCGGGATCAGGTCGGCGCGACGCTTGAGCTGGACGTCGATGCCCGACCAGGCCTCTTCCGCCATCTGCCGCGCACGAACCAGGCCGTTGTAGATGAAGACGAGATAGAGCGCGACCAGAACGATGACGCCAAGCGCAATATACATCGCGAATCCCCCCGCAGCGAAGTAATGTCGGGGCGGAGACTACGCGGGTTTGCCGGCTGCCGTCAAACGCCGATATCGGCGAGGATCCGGGCCGTCGTCTGCTCCGGTGAAAAGCCCGTCGTGTCGATTTCGACGGTGCGTTCAGCCAGCCCACGCAGCAGTTTATGGTTTGCCCGCAGCCGTTGTAACGTCGCCGTATCCGTCAGCTTGAGCGCCTCAGCCCGGCCGGGAGCAACAAGACGCCTGGCATTCTCCTCCGGGGCGCAATCGAACAGGATCGCCACGAGATCGGCGCCTCTCGCGGCGGCCGGATCGCTGTACCAGGAGAAGGTCGCAGCGTCATCTGCGTCGTCCGATAGAGCATCGGTAAAGACGAAGCTTTCGGCAGGGTCCGCGCGCGCGGCATGGTCGAAAAACGCGTGGCGAATCTGCCCTCTCAGCGAGGCGTGCAGCGGATCGCTGCGGGAGAACAGAGCCTCGGCAGGATTGAGCAGTGTATGGTTGTCGATGAGCCGCGCGCCGAGCCTTTTTGCCAGCAAGCGACCGACAGTCAGCTTTCCAGTGCCCGGCCAGCCGTTGATATGGATGATACGGCCGACAGGGTTTTGCGTCACGCCGCCTCTTTGGCCAGATTGACGCCGCCGGCGTCGGTCAGCAGGAAGGCTTCGCCGCAGGCCTTGGCAAGGGTGCGCACCCGCAGGATGTAGCTCTGACGCTCGGTGACCGAGATGACGCCGCGGGCGTCGAGCAGGTTGAAGACGTGGCTGGCCTTGATGCACTGGTCATAGGCCGGGAAGACGCATTTGTGCAGGCGCTGGTTGGCGTTATCCCCCGGCGCGCCGGCATCGAGCAGCGCCCGGCATTCCTTCTCGGCGTCGACGAAGTGGCGATGCAGCATCTCGGTATTGGCGAATTCGAAATTATGGCGCGAATATTCCTGCTCGGCCTGCAGGAAGACATCGCCATAGCTGATCTTTTCGTCGCCTTCGCGGCCGTTGAAGTTCAGGTCGTAGACATTGTCGACGCCCTGGACATACATGGCGAGGCGTTCGAGACCATAGGTCAGTTCGCCTGCGACCGGCGAGCATTCGATGCCGCAGACCTGCTGGAAATAGGTAAACTGCGAGACTTCCATGCCATCGCACCAGCATTCCCAGCCGAGGCCCCAGGCGCCGAGCGTCGGGCTTTCCCAGTCGTCCTCGACAAAACGGATGTCATGCAGCAGCGGATCGAGGCCGATCGCCGCCAGCGAGCCGAGATAGAGCTCCTGCAGATTGGGCGGGTTCGGCTTCAGGATGACCTGGTACTGGTAATAATGCTGCAGCCGGTTCGGGTTCTCGCCATAGCGCCCGTCGGACGGGCGCCGCGACGGCTGCACGTAAGCCGCCTTCCACGGCTTGGGGCCGAGGGCGCGCAACGTTGTGGCAGGGTGGAAGGTGCCGGCGCCGACTTCCATGTCGTAGGGCTGCAGCACCGCGCAACCCTTGTCCGCCCAGTAGCTATGCAGGGTCAGGATCAGCGCCTGGAAGGAGCGCTTCGGGTTCATATGGTCTGGGATAGCTGACATCGAACGGCACCGATTGCTTGGGAATTATCGGCGCGACAGGTGCCATGGAGGGCGACGGGGGTCAAGACTTTTACAGCGGTGGAGAGACGGCTGCGGCGATATGGAAGAGGAATTCGGTTACCGCTCACCCTAACCCTCTCCCCGCTCGCGGATCGAGGGGACGTGCCAAACGCTGCGGCGAGATTGAGGCTGCCGGTGCGGCATATTTCCCTTCTCCTCGCGAGCGGGGCGAAGGTGCCGACAGGCGGATGAGGGGCAAGCGCCGGGTGAGAGGCCGGTACAGTCGGGCCCCTTATTCTCCCTCGCGCTTCAGCCGGTATTCGCCCGTCGCCGGGTCCTTGACCAGCGTGCCGATCGCGCCGGTCTGACGCTCCTTTTCAGCTTGGCGCGATTTTTCGGCGAGCTTGCGGGCATCGGAGACGAAGCGGCGGTAGAGCCACCAGGCTGAGAAAACCAGGATGAGGATGGTAATTAACTGCGGCATGCCCCTCTCTTGCTCCCTTCAAAGCCCGAAACGGCTCCACAATGCTCTCTCTTCCGCCGCTTCGACAAGCCCTGTTGCGAGACCGGATGCAGCCCCTTCGAGCGAGACGGGCGATACGCCGGGAATCCGGCGGCCGAACAGGCCGCGGCCGGCGGTGACGAGCTCCAGCTTGGTCTTCTGGCCGTAGCGCCGCTTCAATTCCTGGCGCATGTCGCCGAGGCCATCGATGAGGCCGAGTTCGAGGCCGCGCGTGCCGCTCCAGAACAGGCCCGAGAAGACCGCCGCATCGTCCTGCAGCTTGCCGGCGCGACGCTCGCGCACCATCGAGATGAAGACCTGGTGGATTTCGAGCTGCAGGCTCTTCAGATACTCGATATCCTTTTCCTTTTCCGGCTGGAACGGATCGAGGATCACCTTGTTTTCGCCCGCCGTATAGACGCGGCGCTCGACGCCGATCTTCTTCAACAGTTCGGGAAAGCCGAAACCGCCGGAGACGACGCCGATCGAGCCGACGATGGAGGTGGCATCGGCAATGATCTCGTCGCCGGCCAGTGCGATCATGTAACCGCCGGAGGCGGCGACATCCTCGACGAAGACCAGAACCTTCTTCTGCTTCTCGCGGGCGAGCTCGCGAATGCGGGTGAAGATCAGCCGCGACTGCACGGGCGAGCCGCCCGGCGAATTGATCGAGATGGCGACTGCCGGCGCGTCCTTCATGGCGAAGGCCTTTTCCAGGACCGGGGAGACATTGGCGAGATTGAGGGTTGGCCGGAACTGGCCGCCGCCGCTGATGATCGCCCCCTGCAGCCGGACGACCGGGATGGTGATGCCGTCCTTGCGGAACCGTTTCGGCAGCAGCTTTCTCAAGAATCCGGCCATTTCCCATCCTTTGCTTCAGGTCGCACGCTCGCAATTTGCGATCGGCATCCATGTATGCGCTGGAACGCCAAACGCAATGGCCGCGTTCCTGAAAACATCGGCCCGAGGCATCGGGATTGATTTTCTTGTTGCGAATGAATTGCATTATCATTCTAATCCGTCATAGTGCACCGACGCTAAAACAGGTGGAAATCGCATGGACGTCCTCAATCCGAATGCAAAGAGCGGCTGGCGGCACGAACGCGGCGAGGCGTCGCTGTCCGATGTCTACCGCACCGTCGGAACCGGGCGTCACAGCTCGATGTGGCGAAGGGCGGCAGCCTTTGCCGGGCCCGGCTATATGGTCGCCGTCGGCTACATGGACCCCGGCAACTGGGCGACCTCGCTCGCCGGCGGCTCGAAATTCGGCTATGCGCTGCTCACCGTCGCGCTGCTTTCCAACCTGATGGCGATCGTGCTGCAATCGCTCTGCGCCCGCCTGGCGATCGCCTCCGGCCGCGATCTTGCGCAGGCTTGCCGCGACGCTTTTCCGAAATATGTCTCGGTGCCGCTGTGGGCCTTTGCCGAAATCGCCATCATCGCCACCGATATCGCCGAGGTGATCGGCACGGCGATCGGCCTCAACCTGTTGATGGGCATCCCGCTCGAACTCGGCGTGCTGATCACCGCGCTCGACGTCTTCGTGATCCTCTTCCTGCAGAAGCTCGGCTTCCGCTGGGTGGAAGCCTTCATCATCGCGCTGCTCGGCGTCATCGCGATCTGCTTCGGCGTGCAGATATTGCTTGCCGACCCGCAATGGGGCGCCGTCCTCACCGGCTTCTTCCCGACAACGGAGATCGTCACCAATCCCGAGATGCTCTACCTGGCGCTCGGCATTCTCGGCGCCACCGTCATGCCGCACAATCTCTACCTCCACTCCGGCATCGTGCAGACGCGGGCCTATGGCCATACTATCCCTGAGAAGAAGGAGGCGCTGACCTTTGCGACGATCGACTCGACGGTCGCATTGTGCTTCGCGTTGCTGATCAACGCCTCGATCCTGATCCTGGCGGCTGCCGCCTTCAACGCGCATGGGAAGACCGACGTCGTCGAACTCGGCGAGGCGCATTCGCTGTTGTCGCCGCTGCTCGGCCTCGCCATCGCGCCGACGCTGTTCGGCATCGCGCTTCTCTGCTGCGGCCTCAATTCGACGGTGACGGCAACGCTTGCCGGTCAGATCGTCATGGAAGGCTTCCTGAAGATCCGGCTGAAGCCATGGGTGCGCCGGCTGATCACCCGGGCCATCGCCATCGTGCCGGCGGCAATCGTCACCATCTGGTATGGCGATCAAGGCACGGCCGAGCTTTTGATCCTGACGCAGGTGGTGCTCAGCCTGCAGCTTTCCTTCGCCGTCTTCCCGCTTGTGATGTTCACCGCCAGCAAGGCCAAGATGGGCGAGTTGGTGGCGCCGCGCTGGCTGAGCGGCATCGCCTATGTGATCGCGGTCGTCATCGCCGGATTGAACGTCAAGCTGCTCTTCGACTTCGTCACCGGCTAAATTCTGGTGTAAGCCGCCCGGCCATTGTTGAAATCATCGACGAGAGGGGAGAACTTGTGGCTCCCCTCTTCGTGCATGATCAGAGGCGCGCGCAGCGACAGCCGCGCCCGCGATCCCTTGATTGCGGTCACCAGGATACGGACGGCGTTTTCACCCGGACGCGGGTGGATGGCTGTCATTTCGAGGCCGCCGAAGCGACGGCCGCAGGCGAGGATGATTTCGGCGATCGACTGGGGCCTGGCAATCAGCGACAATTGGCCGCCGGGGATCATGATGGCGCCGGCCGTGCGGATCCAGCTTTCGAACAGGCCATCGGTCATCGCATGGGCTTCGGCCTTCAGCGCATCCGGCGTGCGCCGGTCGCCGGCATCATTGAAGGGGGGGTTCATGATGACGTGGTGGAAGCTCTCATCGGTAAGGCCGGCATCGTTGCGCGCCTTGGCGGTCAGGGTCACATCGGCCTCGACGACGCTGACGCGGCCTGCGACATGGGCATTGCCGGGCAAGAGGATGCTGCGGCGGGCATAATCGGCCATCTCGGCCGAGCGCTCGAAGAGCACCACCTCTGCATCGGCAAGCCGCGAGGCGACGGCAAGGCCGGCGGCACCGGCGCCGGCGCCGAGATCGGCAACCCTGACTGGGCGATCGTCGGCGACGAGAGCCGCAAGCAGCATCGCATCCATGCCGGCGCGATGGCCCCTGCCCTTTGGCTGCACCACATGGAAGGCGCCGCGGTGGAAGGCATCGATGGTGTCAGTGGTTTCGCCTGCCATCGGAGCTCACTTCCGCTCGCGCAGCTCGCCGCCGAGACCGGCATCGATGAGGATGCGGCGCGCCTGATCGGCCATCTCCTCGTCCACCAGCAGGCGGCGCGACAGCATGCCGAGCGAGCCCTCCAGCACGCTCATGCCCTGATCGGCGATGAAGCAGTGAATTCCGGCATCCTTCATCAAACTCTCGGCATAGGAGAGAAGAACGGGGTCGTTGGCGCGGATAAGCTCATGCATTTGCCGTCGTTTTCCTTCCAATTTCGCTCAGCGCGACAATTCACCCCTTGCCGCGTCCATCGCCCCTTTCTATTGTCAGGTGCAATGAATGAATAGGAGTCCGGGTCGTTGGGCGTGGTCATACCGCTTGAAGAAAGCAAAAACAAACTGGCATCCATAAAGCCACTGGTCGATCTCACCAGGGCGGATATGGAGCGAGTAAACCAGCTCATTCTGTCCAAGGCCGGCTCCGACGTGCAGATGATCCCCGAAGTGGCGAACCATCTGATCTCATCCGGCGGCAAGCGGCTGCGGCCGATGCTGACGCTGGCTTCCGCCTCGCTGTTCGACTACAGGGGCGAAAACCACGTCAAGCTCGCCACATCGGTCGAGTTCATGCACACGGCGACGCTGCTGCATGACGACGTCGTCGACGAGAGCGATCTGCGCCGCGGCAAATCGACGGCACGGATGATCTGGGGCAACCAGGCAAGCGTGCTGGTCGGCGACTTCCTGCTCGGCCAAGCCTTCCGCATGATGGTCGATGTCGGCTCGCTCGATGCGCTCGACGTCCTGTCCTCGGCCGCCTGCGTGATCGCCGAAGGTGAAGTGCTGCAGCTTTCCGTCGCCAAGAACATGGAGACGACGGAAGACGATTATCTCTCCGTCATCCGCGCCAAGACGGCCGCTCTCTTTGCCGCCGCCGCCGAAGTCGGGCCGATCGTCGCCGAGGCCGGCCGGTCCGGCCGCAACGCCCTGAAATCCTATGGCATGAATCTCGGGCTCGCCTTCCAGCTCGTCGACGACGCGCTCGACTATGGCGGCAAGGCTGCCGATCTCGGCAAGAATGTCGGCGACGATTTCCGCGAGGGCAAGATCACTCTGCCGGTCATTCTCGCCTATCGCCGCGGCACCGAGGACGAGCGCGCGTTCTGGCGCGATGCGATCGAAGCCGGCAACAGCACCGACGCCAACCTCGAAAAAGCGCTGGGGCTGATCACCAAATATGGCACGCTCAGCGACACGATCGGCCGCGCGATCCATTACGGCACGATCGCACGGGATGCGCTTGCGCCGCTTCCCGATACCGTCTGGAAATCCTCCCTGATGGAAGTGATCGACTTCTGCATCGAGCGCGTCAATTGATCAATCGTCCTTGATCGCAGGCTGATTTTCTTGCAGCGCCGCTTCAAAAAAGCCATCCTGTTATGAATCAGTGATCGCAACTTGTTTTGCGGCCGGCCCCATTGCCGGGACGCTGTCGAAGAAAGGTTTCCTAATGCGGCAGAGATTTGCCATCCGTCTTCTTACGAGCGCAGCGCTGGCCGCTGTCCTTTCGCTGGGCGGCGTCGGCGGCGTCAACGCCGAGGATGCGGCCAAGACGGGCGATGCCGCAAAGACCGACAGTTTCTTCGATGCCGATAGCGTCACCAGTTTCTCCGGCGCCTTCCTCGCCGCCCGCACGGCCGATGTCGATCATGACTACGAAACCGCGATCGAACTCTACAAGAAGGCGCTGCAGATCGAACCCGGCAATCCCGAGATTCGCCAGCGGCTGATGATCTCGCTGCTGCTCAATGGCGACATCAAGGAGGGCGTCAAATATGCCAACGACCTGAAGGGCGATCCTTCCGTCGAGCGCATCACCACGATCGTGCGCGGCATGGATGCCGTGCGCCGCGACGACTACAAGACCGCCGAGGCCATCCTGAAATATAAGGGGCCGAACGATCTCGACCGGATGATGAACGACCTGCTGCTTGCCTGGGCCCGCGTCGGCGCCGGCCGCGGCAAGGAAGCGCTCACCATGGTCGAGAAGATGAAGGGACCGGACTGGTTCCGAATCTTCCAGAATTACAATGCCGGGGCGATCGCCATCGCCACCGGCGATGTGAAGTCCGCCCGCAAGCATCTGAACGATGCCGTGCTCGACAAGGAAGGCGGTGCGACGGCGCCCGACACCTTCATGCGCGCAGTGATGGCGCTTGCCCGCCTCGAAGCAACACAGGGCAATAAGCAGAAGGCGCTCGACGCCGTTTCCGTCGGTGACAACCTGCTGCCGAATTATGCGCCGCTGAACGCGTTGCGCGACAGCATCGAAAAGGACGAGAAGCAGGAACAGCAGGTCAAGACAGCCGAAGAAGGGGCTGCCGGCGTGCTGTTTTCGGTCGGCGGCGCACTGAACCGCGACGGCGCCGAGGACATCGTTTCGCTTTACCTGCAGACGGCCAATGCGCTCGATCCGAACAGCGCCGATACGCTGGTGCTGCTCGGCGGCATCGCCGAGAAGCAGAACCAGATGGACCGCGCCATCGCGCTCTACAAGAAGGTGCCGGAGAATTCGCCGATGCGGCGCATCTCCGAGCTACAGCTCGGCCTTGCCCTTGCCCAGGGCGGCAAGGTGGACGAGGCGCGCAAGCATCTGCAGGCGCTGATCACCTCCGACCCGAAGGACATCCGCAGCTACCTCGCCTATGGCAGCGTGCTCTCCGATGCCAAGGACTACGAGGCGATGGCCGCCAATTACGACAAGGCCGTCGAAGCGATCGGCCCCATTCCCGGCCGCGCCAACTGGAGCGTCTTCTTCCAGCGCGGCATCGCCTATGAACGGCTGAAGAAGTGGGACCAGGCGGAGCCGAATTTCCGCAAGGCGTTGGAGCTCAACCCCGACCAGCCGCAGGTGCTGAACTATCTCGGCTATTCCTGGATCGACATGAACCGCAACCTCGACGAAGGTCTCGGGATGATCAAGAAGGCCGTCGATCTTCGCCCTGACGACGGTTACATCATCGATTCGCTCGGCTGGGCCTATTTCCGCCTCAACCGCTTCGACGATGCCGTCGACGAGCTGGAGCGGGCTGCCCAGATCAAGGCCGGCGACGCGACGATCAACGACCATCTCGGCGATGCCTATTGGCGCGTCGGGCGCAAGCTCGAAGCCGTCTACCAGTGGAACCGGGCGCTCAGCTCCGAGCCTGAGGCTGCCGAGATCCCGAAGATCAAGGATAAGGTCGCCAACGGCCTGCCTCCCGTCAGCGACGATGCCAAGGCGGCCGACAAGAAGCAGCCGGATCCGGCCCCCGTCACGCCGCCGCCGGTCGACAAGAAATCCTGACGGGCGGGACGCATGCCTGAAGAGGGCCTGGCCGACGCTTTCGGCGTCACCGAAGAGGCGCGCGCGAAGATCAACCTGGCCCTGCATGTGACGGGCCAGCGGCCGGACGGTTATCATCTGCTCGATATGCTGGTGACCTTCGCAGAGCATGGCGACCGGCTGGGTTTCCTGCCCGCACAGGCCGACGCCTTCACCCTGTCAGGCCGTTTCGGCGGCGCGCTTGCCGAAGATGGCGGCACCAACCTCGTGCTGAGGGCGCGTGATCTCCTACGCGAGGCGGTCGGAGCCCTCGCCTTCCCTGTGCATATCCACCTCCAGAAGAATTTGCCGATCGCCTCCGGCATCGGCGGCGGCTCGGCCGACGCAGCTGCGACCTTGCGGGGGCTGATGCGCCTCTGGGGCACGAGGTTGCCCGAGGACGCGCTTGCTATGCTGGCGCTGAAGCTCGGCGCCGACGTGCCGATGTGCATGGAAAGCCGGCCGCTGATTGCCCGCGGCATCGGCGAGAAGATCGAACCGGTGCCCGATCTGCCGGCCTTTGCCATGGTGCTCGCCAATCCGCTGAAGGGCGTGTCGACGCCCGAAGTTTTCCGCCGGTTGGCGACAAAGGACAATCCGGCCTTGAGCCTGGCTCCGCGCGTGCCCAACACTGCCGACTGGCTCGCGGCGATCGGTGCCGCCCGCAACGATCTGGAACCGCCGGCGCGTGAGCTTGTGGCGGAGATATCGGCGATCTCGGCGATGCTGCAGGCCAGCGGCGCGCTGTTGACCCGCATGTCCGGTTCCGGCGCCACCTGCTTCGGCATCTTTGCCACCATGACCGCCGCCGAAGATGCGGCGGCGGCTCTTCACGACGCGCGGCCCGACTGGTATTTCCAGGCGACGGAAACGGTTTCGGGAGGCATGTGATGGCAGCTCTGGACGAAAAGCGGCCCTTCATCGCGGTCGGTATTGCGGTTCTCACGATCTCGGACACGCGCACGCCGGAGACGGACAAGTCAGGCGACACGCTGGCGGCGCGGATCACCGAAGCGGGCCACCGGCTGGTCGACCGTGGCATCGTGCCCGATGATCGCACGGAGATTGCCTCCCGGGTAAAGGCCTGGATTGACAGCAAAGACATAGACGTCGTCATCACCACGGGTGGTACCGGCTTTACCGGCCGCGACGTGACGCCCGAGGCGCTGGAGCCTTTGTTCGAAAAGCGGATGGACGGCTTTTCCGCCATCTTCCACCGGATCTCCTACGAGAAGATCGGCACGGCGACGATCCAATCGCGCGCCACGGCAGGCGTTGCCAATGCCACCTTCATCTTCGCGCTGCCGGGTTCGCCCGGCGCCTGCCGGGATGCCTGGGACGGCATTCTGAAAGGCCAACTCGACTACCGCAGCGTGCCGTGCAATTTCGTCGAGATCATGCCGCGGCTGGACGAGCACCTGAAACGCGGCGCGACGAAGTAGACTGCCTGCAAGAGCGGCATTCCTATGTGGCCAGGCCCGGCAGGACGGGCATGGTATCCCAGCTATCACCCGACAGCAGAATGCAGCTTACGCCGTGAACATCCGTGACGATGAGGGTCCAGGTGCCGCTTTCGGCGGCATAGACCTCAAGAATGGCGTTCTGGTTGACCAGTCCGACTGCCGTGAGCTTTTCGGCGAAGTTCTTGTCCAGGAAATTGACGATTTCGGGTCGGCCTGCGCAACTGCGCATCATCTGCGATGCTGCCGAATGCGGATGCGCGATCACCAATATCGGCAATATGACGGCCAGCAGGCCGTAGATCATACCGCGTGTCATGACGCACCTCCTTTCGCCGGGTACCCGGCAGAAGAGGAGATTGTCGCTGACCTGTTCTGCCGTTCACCGGCATTCCATGGCCATTCCGTTGCGAAGCGCGGCGCTTCGACGGCGCCATGTTTGAATTATAGCGCGAAATCCTATTGGGCGCCATCTTTTGCGCGAGCGGTGGGAGGGGATCGCGGCAGCTACCGTGCGGCGCGGGCGACCCAGGACGGAATGAGCTCGCTCGCCAGCCGCCGCGGTTTCTGGCCCTTGATGAATTCGGCAAGCCGCATGCCGCTTTTGGCGGTGGCGAGTGCCAGCTTTTTCGGTACCAGGAAACCGAGTTCCAGCGGCGGTACGGCCCGGCCGACACGCTGGAAGAACGGGCGGCGATAGCCCCTCGACGCAGTGAAGCGCGCCGGCAGCTTGTTCAGCGCCACATATTCGGCGATCTCATCGATCCAGCCCGCCTGCGGTCTGGCGCCCGGCTCGACGAAGAGCAGCCATTCGCCGCGCGCCGAGCGGACGATGTCCTTGATATCCCATTGCGAATGGAAGCGGCAGCCGGCAGCGTCGGCCACCCGTGAGGTGCCGTCGCGAGAGCCGTGATCGAGCACGATCACATCGCTCACCAGCCCCTCCACTGCGCCTGCCACCAAGACCGATAAAGTCTGCGCCAGTTCAGATTCCTGATCCTGACATTCGAGAACAACCGTCAACATTGACTGTTTATAATGCGCCGCACAAATTTTTGCCAGCGCCGTTTTCCTCATTTTGTTCTTGCATTGTTCTCATTTTGCCGATAGGAATTTAATCAGCAAAACGGGCGGAGGCGATGGCTTTCCGCCACGGGAGAATCCGATGAGAGACCAGTCCCTGGCAGGGCAGGCCGCATTCGCGCCTGCCAATACGGCAGATATTGCCGATGCGATGATCGTTTCCTCGGGTCTAAGGGTCGAGGTCGATCGGCGGCGCGGGCGTGGGGCGGGATTGAACCCGACGGGGCGGTTCGAAGCGCTGCAGCGGGAGACCTTCGACGATGGCTGGCAGACATGGGAAGAACTGCCGCCGTTCAAGACGGAGGTGCAGGTCGAGAAGCCGCGCACGGCCATCACCCGCAACGAATCGCCGGATATTTCCTTCGACCGTTCGATCAATCCCTATCGCGGCTGCGAACATGGCTGCATCTATTGTTTCGCCCGGCCGACGCACGCCTATATGGGGCTTTCCGCAGGGCTCGATTTCGAGACGAAGCTGTTTGCCAAGCCCGATGCGGCAAAGTTGCTGGAGCGGGAGCTCGCCAAACCCGGCTACAAGGTGCGGGTGATCGCCATCGGCACCAATACCGACCCCTATCAGCCGATCGAAAAGGAATGGCGCATCATGCGCGGCATCCTCGAGGTCTTGAACAAGGCGAACCATCCAGTCTCGATCGTCACCAAATCGGCGATGATCCTGCGTGATCTCGACATTCTGCGGGAGATGGCAAGCAAGAATCTGGTGCGCGTCGGCATCTCCGTGACCACGCTGGATCGCAAGCTTGCCCGGACGATGGAGCCGCGGGCCGCAACACCGCCGCGGCGGCTGGAGACGATCCACACCCTTGCCGAAGCCGGCATCCAGACGGCTGTGATGGCCGCCCCGCTGATCCCGGCGCTGAACGATCACGCGTTGGAGCGCATTCTCGAATCGGCCAAGGCTGCCGGCGCCGCCGAGGCGAGCTATGTCATCCTCAGGCTGCCGCTCGAGGTCAGCCCGCTGTTTCGTGATTGGCTGCTGCAACATTACCCCGATCGTTACCGGCATGTGATGTCGCTGGTGCGCTCGATGCGCGGCGGCAAGGATTACGATGCCGAATTCGGCAAGCGCATGAAGGGCGCCGGTCCTTATGCCTGGCAGATCGCCAGGCGATTTGAGATGGCAGCCCGGCGTTTCGGCCTGACGCGACGCAGCGTGCCGCTGCGCGACGACCTGTTCGTGCCGCCCGACGGCAGCGGCGTCCAGCTGTCGCTTCTTTGACCTTTTGTTTTACGCAGTTCAGGCAAACCGCTTCGCGCTTTGCCGGGAACTGCTCTCTGGCCTTTACGCAATTCCGAACGGAAAACCGCTTCGCACTTTTCCTGGAATTGCTTGTAGCTTGCGCATCGGCTTCTCGATAGAACCGCCCTGTCTTCGAGCCCCGAGCGCAATTCCCGCGGATGGCCTTGACCGCCACCATCCGCCGGACCGGTCCCCGGCCGCCGCCCTGATCCGGGGACTTGCGGGAAATCGGGTTGGCGTGCGAGGTTCAGCCGCATGAAACCTCGCACGCCACCCGATTCTCCCCTGCTTTTCGACACGGTTCCGCTCGTGCCGGATTTCAAACTCGAGCTCAAAGCCCGCAGGGCCGGCCACTGGCCGGTTGCCGGCGCCGACGAGGCAGGCCGCGGGCCGCTGGCCGGGCCTGTGGTCGCCGCTGCCGTCATCCTCGATCCCAAACGCATCCCCGAGGGTCTGAACGATTCCAAGCAGCTTTCGGCGCAACGGCGCGAGGAACTGTTCGCGCAGATTCTGGCGACCGCGACCGTCTCCATCGCCTCTTCCAGCTCGACGCGCATCGACGAGACCGATATCCGCAAGGCTAGCCTCGACGCCATGCGCCGCGCCATCTGCAGTCTCGCCATTCCGGCAAGCTACGTGCTGACCGACGGGCTCGACGTGCCGCCCGGCCTCGATTGCCCCGGACAGGCGGTGGTCAAGGGCGATGCCCGCTCGGTCTCGATCGCCGCGGCCTCGATCGTCGCCAAGGTGACGCGCGACCGGATGATGGCACGGGCACATCATGTGTTTCCAGATTACGGCTTTGCCGCGCATGTGGGCTACGGCACCGCACAGCACCGCGCCGGCATCGAAAAACACGGCCCCTGCTCCCTGCACCGGATGAGCTTCCGGCCGTTGCGCAAGGTGGAGGATGGTCCCGAGATGGATCAGCTTATTTCCGAGTAAGAACGGAGAGGTCGCGGCATGGTCCCTTCGCCCCGTTTACGGGGGTCCGAAGGATGGGTCGAGACCAGCGGCTCGCCCCCCGCACGAGGCCGAGTCATCAACAAAAGAAAAGGCCGGGACATGCCCGGCCTTCGCTCTCAATCTTTTCGATACAGCTCAGTTGAGCCGCGTCTTGACCTGGCTCACGGCATTGCCGAAGAGCTCGGACTGAACCTTGGCATCGGCCTGCTTGGCAAGCACGGTTTCGGCGGCCGCGATTGCGAGATCGACGGCAGCGGAACGCACCGCCTTCATCGCCTCGGCCTCGGCCTGCTTGATCTTCTGCTCGGAAAGCGCCGTGCGGTTGGCGACGAATTCTTCCGTCTTCTTCTTCGCCTCAGTGGTCAGCATTTCGGCTTCGCGCTCAGCGGCGGCAACGATGTGGGCCGCCTCGGCTTCCGCTTCCTTGCGCTTGCGCTGGTATTCGGCGAGCAGGTGCTGGGCCTCTTCGCGCAGACGCTTGGCTTCGGCCAATTCGTTGCGGATCTGGTCGGCGCGGTCGTCGAGCGACCGTGCCATCATGCCCGGAACCTTCAGGTAAACGACCAGCGCCAGGAAGAGGACGAGGCCGACAAAGGCGAAGAAAGTCGCGTCAAAGGCAAATTCCATCGATCAAGCCTCCTTCTTGGCAGCTGCGACGGCAGCAGCGACATCGGCCTTGGCGACGGTGCCGCCGATCAGCTGATCGACCACGGCAGCCGCGGTTTCCTCGGCAATGGTGCCGACGTCGGCGAAGGCCTTGGCCTTGATCTCGCCAATACGAACTTCGGCAGCCTTGATCTTTTCCGACAGGCTCGCCTCGACAGCGCGGCGATCCTCTTCGGCTTTGGCCTTGGCGGCGTCGCGTGCGGCAGAGCCGATCGCGTTGGACTTGGCGCGCGCAGCGGCCAGTTCACCTTCATAGGTCCGGACGGCGGCGTCGGCTTCCGCCTTCAGGCGGCCTGCTTCTTCCAGATCCTGGGAAATGCGCGTGTGACGCTGATCGAGGATGGCCCCGATGCGCGGCGCGATGACCTTTTGCATGAGCAAATAGAAGACGCCGAACGTGATCACCAGCCAGAGCAGCTGGGATGCGAAGGTCGTCGAATCGAAAGGCGGGAAAGGGCCGCGGGCGTGTTCGCCTTCGGCAACACCAGTCTCGGTATGGACCTCGCCTGCGGCCGGAGCGGCATGCGCATCCGTACCCGTCGCTGCCGCCGGTGCTTCCTCAGCGTAAGCCGGGGTCACAAAAAACATGCTCACCTCCAGGTGGACTGCAAATGCAAAGGATCACGGCTTGCGGTCGCAGGCCGTGATCCATCTATTCGCCGATATCAGACGGCGAAGAGGAGGAGGAGAGCGACGAGCAGCGAGAAGATGCCCAGAGCTTCCGTAACGGCGAAGCCGAATACCAGACGGCCGAACTGGCTGTCAGCGGCAGACGGATTGCGCAGTGCGCCGGAGAGGTAGCTGCCGAAGATATTGCCGAGGCCGAGAGCCGTACCGGCCATACCAAAGCAAGCCAGGCCTGCACCGATGTACTTTGCTGCTTCCGCTTCCATGTTGAACTCCTTTGAAATGGTTGTTGCGGCGAATGACTGACGCCCTTTGACGTCGATGTCGTTATCCTTAGTGCCCGCCCGGATGGATTGCGTCGTTGAGGTACATGCAAGTCAGCACCGCAAAGACGTAGGCCTGGAGGAAGGCGACGAGGAACTCGAGACCGGTCAGGGCGACGGTCATGATGAGGGGAAGAACGGCTCCGCCGACACCGACAGCACCGAGGGCTCCAAGCGAGGCGACGAAGCCTGCGAACACCTTCAGCGTGATGTGACCGGCGAGCATGTTCGCAAAAAGACGAACAGAGAGTGAAATCGGACGGGACAGGAACGAAATGATTTCGATCGTGACAACAAGCGGCAGCAGAACGCCCGGCACGCCCGACGGCACGAAGACATTCAGGAAGTGGAAGCCGTGCTTATAGAAGCCGTAGACGAGAACCGTGCCGATAACCAGGAGCGCGAGCGCGAAGGTGACGATGATCTGGCTGGTGACCGTGAAGAAATACGGGAACATGCCGAGCAGGTTCGCCGTCAGGACGAAGGTGAAGAGCGAAAAGACCAGCGGGAAGAACTTCATTCCCTGCTTGCCCGCGCCTTCCTTCAGCATGTTGGCGATGAACTCATAGGACATTTCCGCGACCGACTGCGAACGACCCGGCACGATGGCGCGGTTCGAGGTCGCGAAATAGAGGAAGCCTACGGCAACGGCAGCAGAAGCGGCCATGAAGAGCGATGCATTGGTGAACGAAAAATCAATTCCGCCGATTTCGATCGGCACAATCTTCTGGATCAGGAACTGATGAGTCGGATCGTTAGACACCGCTTGTTCTCTCTCTTTGGCCCGCAGAACGCGGGGTCATTGCACTGGACCGGAACCGGTCCTTATTTCTTGTCGCCCTTGTCGTCCAGGGGATGGGCCACCACCCCCGCAGAACGCAGCACGTTCAGAACGCCGGCACAAAATCCGAGAAGCAGAAGAACAATCAAACCCCAAGGCGCCGTGCCAACAAAACGGTCGAGGAGATAGCCAAGCAGAGCACCGACGACGATTGCGGAAATGAACTCGCTGGAAAGCTTCATCGCCTGGGCATAACCTTTGCGGCTTACCTCGGCGCGGGCTTCCCTAGCCTCGTCTTCTCCCGTCTCGACGCCCTTGGTCGCGAGTTTCGCTCCCAATTGCGCACGGCGCTTTTCAAGACTTTCCTCGCGGTCGTCCGCCATGGATCTCTCCTCGTCTGCCCGTCGCCCGCACTCCCGCTACCCCGGTCATTCGGACCCCGGACACGAAGGTTGAGACCCTTCCGGCCCGTTCTGAAGTCGCGCGCAACATAGTTTTAGGGATTGGTATAGTCAAGGCGTAGACAGCTTCTGTCCAGCGAGAAAATAAATTCGTCAAATCAAATAGATAGGCCAATTTAAGGCCGATCGCTTAAATTCGATGGAAAGAATCCGCTTTAAAGCCCCGCAAATCGCCTTGCCCAGGCGATTTATCTCAGCTCCAGCCGCCTCCATAGGTGCGATAGAAGACGTGAAGACCGATGCGACCGACCTTTTCCATGGTCCTTGCCCATTTCGGCCTGACATAGACGGCATGGTAGTGCGTCGCCGAGCCCACCTGCGGCAGCCAGATCTTGCCTGCCGTCACCGCCATCGCCACATCGCGGGCGACTCGCCAATGATATTCCGAGTTCACCCTGTCCTTGATGGCGTCGCAGGCGAAGGAAAACTGGCAGCGGTTGCGCCAATCCTCGTTCTGATAGACGACGCCGCAGATGGTCTTGGGATAGGAAGGATTGCGGACGCGGTTGAGGATGACCTGGGCGACGGCCGCCTGGCCCTTCACCGATTCCCCCCGCGCCTCGAAATAGATGCCGGAGGCAAGGCATTGCTGTTCGCGGGCGGAAAAGACGCTCGGCGCCAGCACGCTTGCGGCCCAGGCATGATCGCGCGGGCCAATCTCCGGAACGAAGCGGCCGCTATCCTTCTCGGTCAGGATGGAATCGAACGGCGACTGGCGGGAATAGTCGGGTGCAGGCGGTGCATAGGCGGTGGCGAGCACATCGGCCTTGTTGCTGGTGACGAGGCTTGCGAGCATTGCCGGCACGCCATTGTCGGTCACGACAGGCTGCTTCTTATAGAAAGAAGTGGCGATCTCGATTTCCTTGCCCTGGATCTTCGGCTTGACGAAGGCAGACCTGTCCTTGAGGTCGAAGCTCGGGGTGAAGAGCATCCTGGTGCGCTCGAGAATGGAGCCGGCGGAAAAGTCCTTCGGCGGCTGCATCTTCTCGACGGCGACGACGCGGCCTTTCTTGGTGGAGCGGTTGACACGATCCTCGTCCGGCGTGTCCTCGTGGCCCTTATTTTCGGCGGTAAAGGCGACCTTGCGGCCATCGGGCAGCACCATGCCGGCACCGGCGGAAATCGAACCGGTCACCATCGGCTCGGCGAAAGCGAGTTCGGCCTGGTGGATGGAGCCGGCCGGCGAATTGGTCAGCACCATGCGCCAGTTCTCGCCTTGATGATCGAGGCCGGCCAGCATGGCGGCGAGATCGGCATGGGATGCGACGCTCGGAAAAATCAGCCAGCCGGCAAGACCGAAGATGACCGGAGACACCCAGTTCTCGGGAAAAAGACGCAGCTTGCTACGGGAAGGGCTCTTTCGACGCAACACGAACTCCGGGCATGGAACGCGGGAACATTCCAATAAAAATCCCGCATTAACCTTGACGTCCGGTTAACGGACCGTGCCGGAATGTGACTGTGAGCACGTTTGGATGTTCTAATGTGTTGGAAAAGTCCCCTCCCCACAGGGGCGGGGGACTAGCCGACCACGATCGCTTTGCCCGCGATCATCCCATCGTTTGCCGAGCTCGAGTTTTGGGAGACGCGGAGCAACAGGTTAAGGCCCTCACCCTCGTGGGGCGGGGTCTTTGCCCCCCGTGTCAAATAATGACGTGCGAGCCCAGCTCCACCACGCGGTTGGCCGGCAGGCGGAAGTAGTCCGAGGGGTTGGCGGCGGCATTGGCGAGCGCGATGTAGAGCCGGTCCTGCCAGTAGGGCATGCCCGACTTGGCGTCCGGCACCAGCTTGCGGCGGCCGAGATAGAAGGAGGTCGACATGATGTCGAACTTCAGTCCGGTCTTGCGCAGCGTCGCCAGGGCCTGCGAGACGTTCTGCGATTCCATGAAGCCGAAGAGCAGTTCGACGCGGGAGAAGCGCGGAGAAATCTGCTCGACCTTATAGCGGTCCTGGCTCGGCACACGCGGCTTGTTGACGGTGCGGATCGTCAGGATGACGTTGCGGTCGTGGAGCACATGATTGTGCTTGAGATTGTGCAGCAGGGCGGCGGGGGCTGATTCCGGATCGCTGGTCAGGAAGATCGCGGTGCCCGGCACCTGGGCCGGCGAATGTTCGCTCTTGCGCTCGATCGAGCTGACGAAGGAGGCAAGCGGGATATCGGTGTGGCGGGTCTTTTCCATCAGGATCGCGGTGCCGCGTCGCCAGGTCCACATGACGACGGTAAAGGCGGTGGCGATCATGATCGGGATGTAGCCGCCGTCATGGATCTTCAAGAGGTTGGCGCCGAGGAAGATCAATTCGAGCACGACCAGCGGCGCGAGCGCGATCACCGCAACCGGCAGCGACCAGTTCCAGCGAGCGCGGACGAATTCGAAGGCCATGATCGAGGTCACGACCATGGCGCCGGTAACGGAGATGCCGTAGGCGGTCGCCAGCGCGTCCGACGTCTTGAAACTCAGGACCAGGAAGATGACGCCGATGAACAGCACGGCATTGACCGAAGGCACGAAGATCTGCCCGGTATTGGTTTCCGAGGTGAAGAGAATTTCCATGCGCGGCAGAAAGCCGAGGTTGATGCCCTGGCGCACCATCGAGAAAGCGCCTGTGATGACCGCCTGGCTGGCGATGATCGTCGCGGCGGTCGCCAGGATGACGACCGGCAACAGCGCCCATTTCGGGTACATCAGGTAGAAGGGATCGGACATCGTCGCCGGATTGCCGAGAACGAGCGCCCCCTGCCCGAGATAATTCAGCGTCAGCGCCGGGAAGACCAGCAGGAACCAGGCCCACTGGATCGGGCGGCGGCCGAAATGGCCGAGATCGGCATAGAGCGCCTCGGCGCCTGTCACCGTCAGGAAGACGGCGCCGAGCACGACGACGCCGTAGAAGCCCTCATGCAGCAGGAAGCTGACGGCATAATAGGGATTGAAGGCGGCAAGGATGCCGTAATCGTCCGAGATATGGGAAATGCCGGCGGCAGCCATGACGAGGAACCAGACGGCGGTGATCGGCCCGAAGAACCTGGCAACGGCGCCGGTGCCGCGCGATTGCACGACGAAGAGCAGCGCCAGGATCACCACCGAGATCGGCACGATATATTCCGCAAGGCTGGGGGTGACGAGCTTCAGGCCCTCGACGGCCGACAGCACGGACAGAGCCGGCGTGATCATCGCATCGCCGAGGAAGAGGGCAGCCCCCATCAGGCCGAGCAGCATCAGGATGGCGGTATGGCCGTTGGCGGTCTTCATCAGAAGGGCGAGCAGCGACAGCGTGCCGCCCTCGCCGTCATTGTCGGCGCGCAGCAGGAAGAGCACATATTTGATGGTGACGATGATCGTCAGCGCCCAGATCATCAGCGAAATCAGGCTGATGACCTCGAAACGGGTGACGCCGTCATGGGCCACCGGCTTCAGCGCCTCACGAAAGGCATAGAGCGGACTGGTGCCGATATCGCCGTAGACGACGCCGACGGAACCCAGCGCCAGATAGAACAGCTTTCGCGGCGTCATATGGGATTCGTTCGGATGGCTCTCTTCGGACATGAAGTTGCAACAGGCTCCTCAGAGCCAGCCTTTCCAGCGGAAAAAGAAAAAGGGGATGACGGCTGAGATCACCATCAGGGCCAGCGAATAGGGATAACCCGCGACCCAGGTCAGCTCCGGCATGACCTGAAAATTCATGCCATAGATGGAGGCGACCAATGTCGGCGGCAAGAACACCACCGAGGCAATCGAGAAAATCTTGATGATCGAGTTCTGCTCGATGTTGATCAGCCCGAGCGAGGCGTCGAGCAGGAAAGTGATGTTGGCGGCGACGAAGGAAGCATGCTCCGATAGCGACTGGATATCGCGCGAAACGGTGCGGCAGAGCTCCTTTGTCTCGCGATCCTGCTGGATTGCCGGGATCGTGTGAAAGAAGGTGAGCAGGCGGGACAGCGAACCGAGGCTGTCGCGCACCTTGCTGATCATCCGGTGATGGCCGGCGATATCCCTGAGCTTCTCCTCGAGATAGTTCGAAGGTTTGCGCACCTTCCTTGCCCGATCACCGAAGACATGCATCGACAGGATGTCGATGCGCGAGACGGAGATCTCGAGGATCTCGGCGGTGCGGTCGACGATCGTCTCCAGCAGCTTGGCGAGAAGGGCAGCGCCACTGCGCCAGTTTTCCGGCAGCCGGTGAAGGGCGGCAATGAACAGCGCAAAGGATTTGGGATGGGCATAACGGATGGTGACCAGGCGGTTTCCGGCCAGGATGAAGGCGACATCGGTCAGCGTCGGCGCGTCGGTATCAGCTTTCCAGAGCAGCGAAGCGGTCATGAAGACGGCGTCGTTTTCGACATAGAGCCGGGCGGAAGGCTCGATATCCTTGAGATCGTCGCGGGTCGGGACCTCGATGCCGAGAATCTTCTCGACATAGAGCTCCTCGTCGCGGGTCGGCTCGATCATGTCGATCCACACGACATCCTCGGGAAAGGATGCGGCATGCGACAGATCGCGGATCTCGACCGACCTGCAATTGGAACAGTAAGCGGTGATCACCGGCAGCCTCTCCGATGCTCACGGCGCTTCGCGGCCAATGCACTTTTCATCGAAAGCCTTTCCATGCGATCGCCAGCGCGGCAGCGCGACGGTCGCTTGTCCTCGGTCGAAGCGGAAGCGGATCAAGAAAGTTCATACGACTCCGGCTGCATCCGACCTCAAAGGCCGGCATGCGCATTGTGCTCCACCGCATCGCAGTTACCAATCCTTCGATCGACAAGACAACTCCGAACTCGCAGGCGGGCCACATCCTTCGGAATGAAGACGGCCGTCATTGAGCATCTGCAGCAAACGCCATCATGGCGCCGCGGCATATGAAGCAAAGCCATGAAATAATCAAGACATCTTCCGTGAAGCGCGGCTTTTCACCACGTTTCACCCACAATTTGGGGTATTCGCGACGGTGATTCGGCACCCGAAAGCGCATCGCATCGAATTTAAATCATGCAATGCATTATTCGAAGACGATCGCCGGCGCCGGGCGCTGCGGCTGGCCGCCGAGCTGCTCCCAGACCTTGGCGGCGATGCCGCGATAGATGCCGGCGACGACGCCGTTCGGCTCGGAGGCGACGAGCGGCGTGCCGGCGTCGGAGGTCTCGCGGATGTTCATCGTCAACGGCACTTCACCGAGGAAGGGCACGCCGATGCGTTCGGCCTCCTTGCGGGCGCCGCCATGGCCGAAGATGTCGTAGCGGGTGCCGGTGTCCGGGGCGATGAAATAGCTCATGTTCTCGACGATGCCGAGCACCGGCACTTCGACCTTGCGGAACATGTTGAGGCCCTTGCGGGCATCGATCAGCGCGAGATCCTGCGGCGTCGAGACGATGACGGCGCCGGCAAGCGGCACCTGCTGGGCCATGGTCAGCTGCGCGTCGCCGGTGCCGGGCGGCATGTCGACGACGAGCACGTCGAGCTCACCCCAGGCGACTTCACGCAGCATCTGCAGCAGCGCCGACTGGACCATCGGCCCGCGCCAGATCATCGCCGTCTCCTCGTCGACGAGGAAGCCCATCGACATGACCTTGAGGCCATAATTCTCCATCGGATTGATGATGCGGCCGTCGATCTGTGTCGGGCGGCCGGAAATCTTCAAGAGCCGCGGCATCGAGGGACCATAGATATCGGCATCGAGAATGCCGACGCGAAGGCCGTTGGCCAGCAGCCCGAGCGCCAGGTTGACGGCGGTGGTCGACTTGCCGACCCCACCCTTGCCCGAGGCGACGGCGATGATGGCGCCGATGCCCGGCACACCGATCTTGCCGGCGCGCGGCGGCTGTTGCGGCGCATGCGCATGGTGATCGTGGCCGGCATGACCGTGCGGCGGGTTGGGCGCAGGGCGGGCAGCGGGAGCAGCAGTGGCGGCCTTCTTGTCCGCGGTCAGGGCGACGAGGGCGCCCTTGACGCCGGGCATTTCCTTGACGACGCGCTCGGCGGCGAGCCGCATCGGCTCCAGCTCCTGGGCGCGATCGGCCGGAACGGTGATGGAGAAATAAACCTTGCCGTCGGAGATGAAGACGTCGGAGACCATGCCGAGCTCGACAATATCGTGCTCGAGATCCGGTCCGCGCACGGTCTTCAGCGTTTCGAGAACCTGTTCCTTGGTGACGTCGGTCATTCCACCCTCATTGCTGCTTCTTGCAGACGGCAGCGCCGCACGTCTTTCAAGACGCGCAAGGAACGCTGTCGCACTTTGAATTGCATGATGTCAGCCTAAATCCATGCCGATTTAAGGCTGACATCATGCAGTAGAGATAGTGGAGACGGAGGCCTTCGCCAAACAAAATCATCGGGAGGACAATCGATGGCCGGCGCGCCCAAAGGGGCCGGAGAATTGTCAATCCGTTGCGGCCATCAAGTCCGCCGGGCTTTCGCCCTGATGGCCGCAACGGTCTCCCCGAGAACCGGCGCAATGCGGGGCGAACTAGAGCAAGCCGGAAAAAAGGCCAGCAAAAAATGCCGAAGACAGGCCAGGTCACCAGCAGCTGCGAAAGAAGCGGTGCCAAAACGCAACAACCGCCGCCGACACCGAAGGGCCGGGAGAAAGCGGCATCGGCGTCGGGCAGCGGTGTGTCGGCCGCGCCATTTCCTGGCGCTGGCTCAGTCCCCTCTGGACCTTTGACAAAAGAGAAGCAGAAAGCGTGCCAGATCCAAAATCGGCGAAAAGCAGCGCCAAAGCGCCTGCGGCAGGCGCTCAACGGGATAGATATGCCTAAGCGCTGGGCGGCTGCGAAAGCACGTGGTTGTTTTTTGCAACTTATTTGATCAGGCCGATGCGCAGCGCCTTGGCGACCGCCTGGGTGCGATTAACAGTGTCGAGCTTCTTGGTGGCGCGGTTGAGGTAGTGATTGACCGTGTGCTCGGACAGCGTGAGGATTTCGGCGATTTCGGCGCTGGTCTTGCCGGCCGCCGTCCAGTTGAGGCAATCGATCTCGCGGTCGGTCAGCGTGTCGGTGATGCGCGTATCGAGGTTGCGGATCTCGGCGAGCCTGTCGAAGACATGGATGGCGATATAGCAGAGTTCGCGCATCTCGGCCGGGCTGAAGGGTTCGCGGTCGCCGGCGAAAGAGACGGCGCCGCGCAGGCCGGAGGGCTCATGCGTCGGAAAATAGGCGCCGCGCATCATCTTGAAACGCTCGAACAGGGAGACGACGAGGATGGACTTGCCGTCGTCCCGCGACCAGTTCTGGCGCGACATGTCGTAGAAGAAGGGTCGCGCCGATGTTCTCAAGCGCCTCAGAACCGGGCTGTTCACCATCAGGCCTTCCTGGTCGTAAAGCGCCAGAAGCTCGGCCGGCCAACTGGTGATGACCGTGCTGCCCTGAAGATCGAAGGAAGTGACGGGCGGCAGGTTGAGAACCATGAAGGCCCGGCTGCGATAGGCTTCGGTCACACGCTTCATGAAACGGAAAATATCGAACTGGGTCTTCAGTCCGGCTATTTCCTGAACATGATCGTCTTCTTCCGGGGATGCTTGCGACAAGGGTGCCATCACATTTCTTCATCTTCGGCACAGCGGCCGGCAAACCGTTTGCGAAACCTGCCCGCCATGGGTGTTTCGATTGCATAGGGAATGATGATCGCTTGGGATCACATGGGATCGGCTTTGGCGTTTAGCGTTCGGCCGTTGAATGGTTGTAGATTTCGCTGACCGTTCTAGTTGTGGTGATTCGCCAGCAAATCTCAATATCGCACTCACCATAAGCATGCTCTGCAATCGCGTCCAGCGGCGGGCGGACTGCGATTTTTTCCGTCAGCGGCGCGGCCCCAGACGGACGCGCATGCCTTCCATGATCCTCCCAGCTGCCAGCTGAACCGGAACGGCCCATTGGCGCAGAAGTTCCATCGACAGGCGATAGGCCGGGCCGGTGATCGAAACGCCCCCAATAAAAGTCCGATCCTCCGACCAGACGGGTGCGGCAACGCAACGGATGCCGGCCTCGTGCTCCTCACGGTCGAAGGCAAAGCCCTGATCGGCAATTTCGCGGATTTCTTCCAGCAGCGTTTCGGCCGAGACATGGGTCGAGGCGGTAAAGCTGGTGAAGCTCAGGCCGGCGACGAGATCGCCGAGGCTCTCGGCCGGGAGCAGCGACAGGGCCGCCTTGCCGACGCCGGTGCAATAACAGGGCGAGGCATTGCCGATCTGCGAATACATGCGCACCGGCTGCCGGCCTTCGACCTTGTCGAGATAGATGATCGACTGGCCTCTCAGAACGCCGAGATGCACCGTCTCGCCGGTCGCCTGCTGCAGATCGGCGAGGTGCGGCTCGGCAATCAGGCGAAATTCGTTGCGCGCCCAGCTGCGCGCGGCGAAATCGAGCAGGCGCAGGCCCGGCGCATAACGGCCGTCGCCATCGAGTTCGAGCAGGCCTTCCTCCACCAGGTGACTCAGTTGGCGATGCAGCGTGCCGCGCGGCTGGCCGGCAAGAGCCAGGATATCGGTGAAACGCAGCGGCGCATCGGCATGGGTGACGAGATCGAGCAGAACCATCAGTTTGCCGAGCGTGCCGGTTTCGCGTGACTGTGCTGGCCCGTCGCCGTTTGAATTCATCGCCTCACTCACCCTTGACAGAAAGGCCAGTGTAATTCGATAATTCCATATAGTCAAATTAAGTTCCAGATAATGGAACAATGATAAAATTGGGAGGCGCCGCTGACGATGACAGTGACCATGATGCCAACAGCACAATTTCCCGAGTTCAAGGACCGAGCCGTGCTCGTGACCGGCGGCGGATCGGGCATCGGCGCTGCGATCGTCGAAGGTTTCGCGCGCCAGGGCGCCAAGGTGTCGTTCATCGATATCGCCGAGACCGCAGGCCGCGAGCTCGCCGAAAGGCTGTCGCGCGAGACGGCGCATCCGGTTTCCTTTCACCATGCCGACCTGCGCGATATCGAGGCGATCCGGAGCACGGTCGATACCGTCATTGCGCGGTCCGGACCGATCCGCGTGCTGGTCAACAATGCCGCCTGGGACGACCGCCATGAATTCGACGCGGTGACCGAGGTCTATTGGGACAACAACCAGGCAGTGAACCTCAGGCATGTGTTCTTTACCTCGCAGGCAGTCGTGCCGTCGATGCGGACGGCCGGCGGCGGGGCGATCATCAATATGTCGTCGATCGCCTTCAAGCTGAACATGGGCGGCTTTCCCGCCTATGCGGCGGCGAAGGCTGCGGTCGTCGGGCTGACGAAGAGCATGGCGGGCAGGCTCGGGCCGGAGAATATCCGCGTCAACTGCATCCTGCCCGGCATGGTCGTCACCGAGCGGCAGATGCAGCTCTGGCTCACCGAGGAGAGCATTGCGAGTTCGGTCGAGGACCAGTGCCTGAAAGTCGCACTCAAGCCCGATGCGATCGTCGGCCCCTGCCTGTTTCTTGCATCCGACTGCGCGGCGGCGATGACCGCCCAGTCCCTGATTGTCGATGGAGGCGTTCTGTAATGGCAAATCCCGCTTATGTCGCGGTGGACTGGGGCACCAGCAGCTTCCGGCTCTGGCTGATCGACCGGGACGGCACCGTCCTTGCCGAACGCCGCAGCGGCGAAGGGATGACGAGCGCCGCAAAGACCGGCTTTTCCACCGTGCTTGCCAGCCATCTCGCTGCCATCGAAGCGCCGGAAAACCTGCCGGTGATCGTCTGCGGCATGGCCGGCGCCAGGCAAGGTTGGGTCGAGGCCGGTTATATCGACGTGCCGACGCCGCTCGCCGCGATCCTCACCGGGGCGGTCTCCGTGCCCGGCGAAAGCCGCGACATCCGCATCCTGCCGGGCCTTGCCCAGCGGGATATCGCCACACCCGACGTCATGCGCGGCGAGGAAACCCAGCTGCTCGGCGCGCTCGGCCGCGCAAGCTCCGGAGCGCAGGCGGTCTGCATGCCCGGCACGCATTCGAAATGGGTGCATGTGACGGACGGCAAAGTTACCGGCTTTTCGACCTTCATGACCGGCGAGCTTTTCGACGTCATCAGCAAACACACGATCCTGTCGCATGCGGTTGCGGGGGCGGAAGAGCAGCCGGCGGATGCGGCGGCCTTCGAGGCGGCGGTCTCGGCGGCTTTCGCGCGCCCGGCCCTTGCCTCCAATCTGCTGTTCACGGCCCGCTCGGGCCAGCTCCTGCACGGCATTTCAGCCGCTGCCGCGCAAGCCCGGCTTTCCGGCACGCTGATCGGCCTCGAAATCGCCGGGGCACTGCAGGATGCGGCCAACTCAGACATCACCCTCGTTGCCTCCGGGCGCCTGCAGGCGCTCTATGAACAGGCTTTCAAAACCCTCTCCCTTGCCTTCACCGCCATCGACGCCGACGCCGCCGTGCGCCGCGGGCTTTCGGCTGCCGCCGAAGCCATCTGGCCGAATTGAGAAAGCTGACACAATGACCCGTATCCCCTTCCCCGACATGAAGCGTCCGCTGATCGCCATCCTTCGCGGAATCAGGCCTGAAGAGACCGAAAGCGTCGTCGGCGCCTTGATCGAAAACGGCCTGACGGCGATCGAGATCCCACTCAACTCGCCCGAACCGTTCAAATCCATCGAGATCGCCGCGAAGATGGCGCCGGCAGACGTGCTGATCGGCGCCGGCACTGTGCTGACGGTCGAGGCGGTCGACAGCCTGCATGCTGCCGGCGGCAAACTGCTCGTCACGCCGAATGTCGAGCCTGAGGTAATCATCCGGGCGCGCGGATACGGCATGGTGACGATGCCGGGTGTCTTTACCCCGACCGAGGCGCTGGCGGCAGCACGCGCCGGCGCCACCGGTCTCAAATTCTTTCCGGCAAGCGTGCTTGGTCCTTCCGGCATCACGGCGATCCGGGCCATCCTGCCGCCGGAACTCACGATTGCCGCCGTCGGCGGCGTATCGGACAAGAACTTCGGCGATTATACCAAGGCCGGCATCTTCGCCTTCGGCCTCGGCACCAGCATCTACAAACCCGGAATGACCGCGTCAGAGGTTGCCGAGCGCGCCAAGGCGACCATTTACGCCTATGATGCAGCCATTGGGAGCGTGAGCGTATGACCGATATTTATGAGTTCGAGGGCAAAACCCTTTGCAACACCAATTCCGTCCTCGGCGAAGGCCCGACCTATGATCCGGACAGCAATACCGTCTGGTGGTTCAACATCCTGGGCAAGGAACTGCATGAGCTCAATCTTTCGACAGGCGCGAAAAAGGTGCATCCGCTGCCTGTGATGGCGAGCGTACTTGCCCGCATCGACGCCGGACGGCAGCTGATCGCGACGGAGGAAGGGCTTTTCGTGCGCGACGTGGCCAGCGGCAACCTCACCTTCTACGCCGCGCTCGAAAACGACAGGCCGGAAAACCGTTCGAACGACGGCCGCACCCATCCTTCCGGTGCACTCTGGATCGGCACGATGAGCAAGCGGGCGGAAAACCAGGCCGGCGCCATCTATCATGTCGCCAGCGGCAAGGTGACGAAGATCTTCAACGGCATCAGCATCCCGAATTCGATCTGCTTCTCGCCGGACGGCACGGTCGGCTATTATACGGATTCCCGCATCAACCGGCTGATGCGGGTCATGGTCGATCCGCAGACCGGCCTGCCCTCGGGCGAACCGATCGTGCTCGTCGACAGCATGAACGAGCCCGGCGACATCGACGGCTCGGTGGTCGATGCCGATGGTTATATCTGGAATGCACGCTGGGGTGCGGGGGTCGTCGACCGCTACAATCCCGATGGCCTGCGCATCTCCCGCTACAAGGTTCCTGCCGTCCAGCCCTCCTGCCCCGCCTTCATCGGCGTCAATGCCGACCGGCTGGCGGTCACCACCGCCTGGGAAGGGCTGGATGAAAATGCCCGTTCGGCCCAGCCGAGCGCCGGCGCGCTTCTGGAACTCGGCATCGAGGTCAAAGGCGCGTTCGATCCCGTCTATGTGATCTAAATCCGGCTTTGCCAACGACCCTCAAGGGCGCCCTCGGACCGGGGCGCTCTTTCTCGTTTCTGCAGCGGTTTTTCGATAAATGTTCCGTGAGAATCGAGAAATTTTCCGTGTTTTCAACCGGAACCAATCGGCCCACCAGTCATTTTCCCTTCGAACCGGCGCGGCAATCACACAGATATTGCCGGGTCAGCGATCACTCTAGGGAACTGAAGGTAGGTTCGAAATGACACGCAAACTCTTGACGACCGTTGCCGCTGGCGCGCTGTTTGCCACGGCTTTCGCACCGGCGGCATTCTCACAGACGGCCCCGCAGCCGGCGGATCCCGCCGCTCCGACCCAAGCGGCGCCTGCCGATCCGGCAGCCCCGAAGCCGCCGATCACTCCTGACGTCACCAAGCCCGCAGGCGATGCCGCACAGGCTCCCGCCCCGGCCGCGACGACAGACACGGCTCAGGCCGGCTATATCACCGAACAGGCTCCGGATCAGATCAGCGCCAATACCTATATCGGCCAGTCGGTCTATAACGGCAACAATGAAAGTATCGGCAGCGTCAACGACCTGATCATGAAGAAGGATGGCGGCTTGGTTGCCGCGATCGTCGGCGTCGGCGGCTTCCTCGGTATCGGCGAAAAGAACGTCGCCGTGCCGATGGACAAGATCACCGTCGCCCAGAACACCCAGGACGGCAGCGTCAAGCTGACGACAAGCGAAACGGCTGAATCGCTGAAGGCCGCACCTGAGTTCAAGACGCTGGCCATGCAGTCGGCTGAAAAGGCACCGGCCACCGGTACCGCCCTGCCGACCGACGCCACGTCGACAGGCTCGACCACGGCCAAGTAGACCGGGGTCAACTAAACCACGCGCGGTAGTATAGCGTAGGCGATGGCGCTCCTAGGGGCGCCATCGCTTTATGCGCTGACCCGCTCCGCCATGGTCGGATCGTAATAGTTCTCGTGCAGGAAGCGCAGCGTGGCGATCCCGTCGGCCGGACGGCCGAAGTGATAGCCCTGGCCCATGCCGCAGCCGAGCGTGCGCAACTTTACCGCCTCGGCATAATCCTCGATGCCTTCCGCCACGACCTCCAGCTCCAGACCCTCGCACATGGTCAAGATCGCCTTGATGATATGTTCGGAGGCGCGATCGGAATTGATGCGTGAGACGAACGCCCGGTCGATCTTGATCTTGTCGAAGATGAAGTCGCGCAGGCGCCCGAGGCTCGACTGGCCGGTGCCGAAATCGTCGAGAGAGATGCGCACGCCGGCGGCGCGCATATCGGCGATGATGCGGTGGGCGGTATCGGCCGAGCTCATCACCGCGGTCTCAGTGATCTCCAGCTCCAGGCGATGGGGATCGAAGCCGACGCGGCCGAGGATCGACAGGATGCTGCCGCTGGTGCCCGGATCCATCAGCTGGGCCGAGGAGAGATTGAACGACAGGAAGAGGTCGCGTGGCCAGGAAAGGGCGGCTTCGGCGGCTTTGCGCAGCAGTGCTTCCGACAGCGCGTCGATGAAGCCGCGCTCTTCGGCGAGCGGCACGAAGACGCCGGGCGGGACAAAGCCGAGATCGGGATCGTTCCAGCGGGCGAGCGCCTCGAAACCGACGACCTGGTTGTTGGACAGCGAGACGATCGGCTGGAAATGCACATCGATCGCATCGGAGATGATGGCGTTTCTGAGCGCCTGCTCCAGCTGCGTCGCGCGCTTCATCTCCTGGGCGATCTCGCGCGAGTAGACGGTGATCTGGCCGCGACCGCGGCGCTTGGAACGGTAGAGGGCGGTTTCGGCGCTCTTCAGCAGTTCATCGCAATCCTCTCCGGCGAAGGGATAGATGGAGAAGCCGAGGGAAGCGGAGAGACGGACGTTGCGGTCACCGAGGTCATAGGGAGCCGACAGAACTTCGCGGATCATCTGACCGAATTTCTCGGCACTCGCCCGCTCGAAAATCAGCGGCAGCACGAAAGCGAATTCGTCACCATCATGACGGGTGACCAATGCACCATCGGGAATACAGGCCTTGAGGCGGTGGGCGACCTGGCAAAGGATTTCATCGCCGGCTGCCGAGCCGAAGAGATCGTTGATCGGTTTGAAACTGTCGAGATTGGCGATGCCGATGGTGAAGGGGGCCGGGTCGCTGGCACGCTCGGAAGAGATCTGCAAGACCTTGTCGCGCATGCGATTGCGGTTTCCCAATCCGGTCAGCGGATCAGTATAGGCCATCGCCTGAAGCTCGTTCTGACCGACGGTCAAGAAGGCTATGTCCGCCGATTTTATCATCCAAACCCGAGCTTTCCTCCGGAGCCATGCAAAGAATGACCGGCATGTCTTAACAATTCGATAGTAAATCAACGGCTTCTGCCGCCTGAACCGCCCCAAAATTTAGGGAATTGACGGGTCTCTCCGCCTAGCCTCGCGCCCGCACGGCCTCATCCATCAGGTACTTCTGAAATACGGTCTCCAGCATGTCGGGGCTGACGGGTTTCATGATGACGTCGTCCATGCCTGATTTGACGCATTCGGCGCGGTCGCGCTCGAAGGCCTGGGTGAGCACGCCGATGATCGGGGTGCGGGCTCCGCCGCCGGTTTCCTCCATCTGCCGGATGAGACGCGCTGCCTCGAAGCCGTTGAAGCCCGGCAGGGAAATATCCATCAGCACGATCTGCGGCCGGTGTTCGGCCCACATGCGCACGACCTCGTCGCCGGTCGCCGCGATCATGTGGCTGTAGCCCAGGCCCTCGAGGATCTGCGAAAAAACGATCTGGTTGATATCATTATCCTCGGCGACGAGAACCTGCAGGCCGACCACGTCGTCGGAGATGCTGATTTCCCAATCCGTATCCGAACCGGCAGCACTGCGGCTGTTGCGATTGAAATGGCGGGCGATCTGGAAGGTGAGCTCGTTGGCGATCTGGAAACCGTCCATGACCAGCGACGGGATGCCGTATTGCTCGGCGAGTTCGAGGCAGCGCATGCCCATCTGATTGTCGATGATCAGGAGATCGAGCGAGATGCCGGAGGAGGTGGCGATTTCCAGGAAGCGCTCCTCTTCGTCCTCGCCGCGGACCGAGCAGGATTCGAAGCCGTATTTCGAAAGGGTCCGCAGCGCAGCGGTCTCGGCGGCGAGGTCGGCCGTAACGACGAGGACCTTGCGGCCGGAGAAATTCTCCGGAACGATCGCTTCCATTGCCGCCGGTTCGCGGCGCTCGACGGCGCTCGGCACCGGCACATAGGCCCGGCGATAGCTTTGATTGCTTGACGTGGTGATCGCCGAGGCCCGGCCGAACTCGTCGAGATCGGCGCCGTCGCGCGGCAGGTCCTGGGTGGTCGACACCAGGAAATAGCGGCCGGGCTTGCCGATACGGTGCTTGCGGCTGACGATGTCGCGCTCGATGCCGTCGCGGGAGATCTGTCGTTGGCGCGAGACCGACATTTCGCCGGTCTCCAGCACATGACGATCGCTTTCCTCAAAGCGCTTGGCGATCTCCGGTGAGAAGAGATCGCCACTCTTGCGCCCGAGCACCTCGTCGGCGGTCGTCTGATATTTTTCGCAGAAGGCGAGATTGACGGCGACATAGGTGAGATTGCGGTCCTTGACGAAGAGCGGGAACGGCAGATTGTCGAGAATGTCCTCGGTCAGCTGTACGCGCTCCAGATCCGAACGCCATTGCTCCTCACGCTTCTTGTCCTCGGAAATGTCGGAGATGATGGTAACGCCGTAACCGCCCGGCAGCCTGCGCTTGACGAAGCGGACCCAGCTGTCGGCGCCATGGCGCTCGACGGATTCGAAGCGCTCGCGCCAATGCGAGGCGATTTTCTGCGACAGCCAATCCTCGCGGCTCAGCGAGCCGCCCTGCTTCGCAGCATATTGCTGACGAATGCCGGTGTCATACATTGCGCCGAGAAAATCGCGAAGCCGGGTGCCCGGCTTCAGCATCTCCGGCGGTAGCGGGAAGAACTCCAGCGTCTGGCGGCTTGCAAAGATCAGATGATCGTTTTTGTCGTAGATGATGAAAGCTGCGGAAAGGCTGTCGCACACCACATCGAAAAGCGCCGTCTGCAGATCGGCCTCGACGGAGGTCCCATCGATTTCTGATGATGTGTCCGCCTTTTCGAAGCCGGCACTCATGCTATTGCGTCCCACATCTGTTCGATTTCGCAGCTTCCGGAGGTATATGAATAGAAATGCCATTTTTATGTTAAAACCGGCTTAACATTACAGCGCCGCGCGTCTTTTCCAGCCGCGCATAGGACGCTGTAACACTTTGAACTGCTGCATGATTTCATCCTTAAATCGGTTCCGATTTGAGGATGAAATCATGCAGCGGCGACCCGGATCTTGAGGGAGGCCCCGATCACGCCTAGGGAAAGCTTGCGCCAACCCCTTCCCTCCAGCCCGCGAATCCCCGAAAATAACCCATGGCCATCAGACAGCTCTCCGAAACGCTCATCAACCAGATTGCCGCCGGCGAAGTCATCGAACGGCCGGCGAGCGCTGCCAAGGAACTGATCGAAAACGCGCTCGACGCGGGCGCGACCCGCATCGAGATCGCCACATCAGGCGGCGGCAAGGCGCTGCTGCGCGTCAGCGACAACGGCTCGGGCATGGACGCGGCCGATCTGGAACTGGCGGTCAGGCGCCACTGCACCTCGAAGATATCGGAGACGCTCGAGGACATCCGCACACTCGGCTTCCGCGGCGAGGCGCTGCCCTCGATCGGCTCTGTCGCCAGGCTTAGCATCGCCAGCCGCAGGCGCGACAGCGCCGGCGGCCACGAGATCGCTGTCGTCGGCGGCAAAATCGCGCATATCAGGCCGGCCGCCGCCAATCCCGGCACGATCGTCGAAGTGCGCGACCTGTTCTTCGCCACACCGGCCCGGCTCAAATTCCTGAAGACGGAGAAGGCCGAGGCCGGCGCCATCACCGAGATCGTCAAGCGCATGGCGATCGCCTTTCCCGCCGTACGCTTCGTGCTGTCGGGCTCGGACCGCACGACGCTGGAATTTCCGGCGACCGGCGACGATCACCTGGCGCGCATGGCGCAGGTGCTCGGCAAGGAATTCCGCGACAACGCCATTGCGCTCGACGCCGTGCGCGAGGAGATCTCGCTCACCGGTTTTGCCGGCGTGCCGACCTTCAATCGCGGCAATTCCGCCCATCAGTACGCCTTCGTCAATGGTCGGCCGGTGCAGGATAAGCTGATCCTCTCGGCGATCCGCGGCGCCTATGCAGAGACGATCCCTTCCGGACGCCATCCGGTGGCGGTGCTGTCGATCACGCTCGATCCCGCTCTCGTCGACGTCAACGTGCATCCGGCAAAATCCGACGTGCGGTTCCGCGACCCGGGCCTGGTGCGCGGCCTGATCGTCGGCGCCATCCGTGAGGCCTTGGCCCGCGACGGCAGTCGGGCGGCAACGACCGGGGCGAGCGACATGCTGCGCTCCTTCCGCCCCGGCTTCCAGCCGCAGGCGCAGCGGCCGCAGGCGCCATGGTCGGCTGAGACCTCGCCCTTCCGGCCTTATCAGCCGGCAACGGGTCTCAGCGAACGGCCGCAGGCGTCCTTCGACGGGCTGTCGATGCCGACGGCGCGGGCCGAGTCGCAGTTTTCGCCGCAGCCGGCCGCCCCCGAAGCAACCGCGCGCTATCCGCTCGGCGCGGCGCGGGCGCAGATCCACGCAAATTACATCGTCGCCCAGACCGAGGACGGGCTGGTGATCGTTGACCAGCATGCCGCGCACGAGCGGCTGGTCTTCGAGGCGATGCGCAAGGCGCTGCATTCGAAGCGGCTCGCTTCGCAGGTGCTGCTCATCCCCGAGATCATCGACATTCCCGAAGAGGATTGCGACCGGCTGATGCAGCATGCGGCGGAGCTTTCCGAACTCGGCCTGGCGATCGAGCGTTTCGGCCCCGGGGCGATCGCCGTGCGCGAGACGCCGGCGATGCTCGGCGAGGTCGATGCGCATGGCCTGATCCGCCAGCTTGCCGATGAGATTGCCGAATGGGATACGGCGTCGGGCCTGTCGGCCAAGCTCGAATATGTGGCGGCGACCATGGCCTGCCACGGATCGGTGCGCTCCGGACGGCGGCTGCGGCCGGAGGAAATGAACGCGCTGCTGCGGGAAATGGAAGTGACGCCCGGCTCCGGCCAGTGCAATCACGGCCGGCCGACCTATATCGAATTGAAGCTCAGCGATATCGAGCGGCTTTTCGGCAGAAGCTAAAAAAGCTGGAAAAGCAGCCCTTTCGAGAGTATGGCAGACTAAAGCGTGTCGCGAATCTTTCAGATTCGCTTGCCACGCTTCGGATCTTTGGTGTTCCGCATGTCGTGATCGCAAAACCGCGGCACACTTTTGTGCGACATGCTCTAATGACAGACTGCAGGGAACGGAGCGCATGAATTTGTTCGAAGGGCACGGAAACCGCGAGGCGAAGATCCGGTATCTCGATGGCGATTTCCAGATTCTCTCGCCCGGCTCCTATGTCGTCTGCGCGATGACGGGGAAACAGATCCCGCTCGACGAGTTGCGCTACTGGAGCGTCGCCCGGCAGGAGCCCTATGCCGACGTGATCTCGGCCATCGATGCCGACAAACGCGCCGGCGTGCTGCCGAACCAACGGCGTTAAGCCCTCTATCACTTTAAAACTGCGGCTCAGCTTTTCCTGGATTGCCCTGGCTGGCAGGCTTCATTTCCCGCAGGCGCCGCTCGCGACAGGCAATGATCGCCCGGTCGATGATGAGACTGGGCGCGAGGTGATCGTCGAACACCATGTCGACCTCTATCACCCGGCTCTTTTCGGCGAGCCGGGCTGCCTTGCCAGGATGGCCGGAGAGGCGGACGAAATCCTTGGAGGTGGTGACGATCAGAAGGCCCTGGTGCTCGGCGGTCGTCAGGATGTCGTCGATCTCTTCCTCGGTCAGGTGCTCGTGGTCGCCGAAGGATTTGGCGACCGTGATTTCGGCGCCGCGTGATTCCACTGTGCGGAAGAATTTCGAAGGATCGGCGATGCCGGCGAAGGCGAGCACCTTCGTGCCGGCGAGCGTATTGTCGCCCCGCACTTTCAGCGATGCGGTGAAATAGGGCTTTGCCGCCCGCGCCGCCATGCGGACGATCCTGTCGGCCGCATTGCCTCCGCCGACCTTCAGCAGCGCCGTCGCATGACGCAGCTGCTGGCGGATCGGCGCTCGCACAGGGCCGCCCGGCACGATATGGCCGTTGCCGAGGCCGCGGGTCGCATCGATGACGAGCAGGGCATAGTCGATCGCCAGCCGGGCACTCTGGAACCCGTCATCCATGATGATGAGATCGGCGCCCTCCGCCACCAGGCGCGCAGCACCCTCGACACGCCTTCGGGAAATCACCGTCAGCGCCTCCTGGGCAAGCAGCAACGGCTCGTCGCCGACGGCAACCGCCCGGTGATGATCGGGATCGACGACGGTGGTCACATCGAGCGAACCGCCGTAACCCCTGCTGAGAAAACCGGGCTTCAGCCCCTTCGCCTTGGCGGCACGGGCGATCGTCAGCGCCGTCGGCGTCTTGCCGGCGCCGCCGACGGTGAAATTGCCGACGCAGATGACCGGAACTGGAACAGAGGCGCGGCGCGCATGGGCCATGCGGTGGCCGGCGATGCGGCCATAGACAAAAGAAAGCGGCAGCAGCAGCCAGGCTCGCCAATCGGCTTTCCTCCACCAGAACGGCGGCGCTTCGGATATCATCTTGCCGTCCCGCTCCCCTGCCGGCCTTGTTCTCACGCCATTCCTGGGAAGTCGCTACGCGCTCTTCCCGGCAAAACCGCTGTGCACTTTTGCTGGAATTGCTCCAGCCGCAACCGGTCCCCTGCTTTTCGATCGGCTGGATTGAGAAGCCAAAACCTGAAAAAATGCAAGCCCTTACCGGTCAGGCCGGCTGCAGGTCCGGCAAAAGCGTCTCGATGGCGGTGATATCGTCGAGCACGTGATGGGCGGCGGCGGCAAGCGAATCCCGCGAACCGGTGCCGGTCAGCACCGCGATCCTCAGCCCCGTCCCGGCATTCAGGCCCATGTGCAGATCGTGATTGTTGTCGCCGACCATGGCGACCTCTTCAGGCGAAAGACCGGTCGCGGCGCAGAAGCCGAGCACCATGCCCGGTTCCGGCTTGACGCCGAAACCGCTGTCATAGCCGGCGATGTAGTCGATATAGCCGGCAAAACCGAAGCGCTCCGCCGTCTGGCGGATTGACCGCTCATTGTCGCTGGAGGCGACGCCGAGCTTGAAGCCGCGCCGATGCAGCCGGGAAAAGAAGCCGGCAAGGTCGGTTACCGGCACGGAAAATTCGGCGGCGCTGGAAAAGAGCGCGTCGAGGCGCACCGTCAGTTCGCCGACATCGACCATCGAGCCGGCGGCCACGAGGCCCTCGGCGATCTGGCAGGTATTGCCGGCGGCAAGCAGGCTGTCGGGAACGATATGACCGGTCACCGGATCCATGCCGCAGGCGGCAAGCAGCCGGTCGGCGAGAAGCGGATCCCCTTCCGCGGCGATGCGAGCCAGCTCGCGGTTTACCGGCAGCCAGCTCTCGTCATAGTCGAGCAGCGTGCCGTCCTTGTCGAAAAGAATGCCTTTGATGGGGGCGGCTGCCGACATCTTCGTTCCTCAGAGCTGGGCCACGGCCTTGGGCAGCAGCCGCGCCTTGACCGTCAACGGGTTGATGTAGGGCTCCAGCCCCTTCACTGTCGCCGTCAGCGCACCGCGCATCTCGTGCACGGCGGTGATGCCGGCCTCGATCATATTGCGGCGGGCTTCGTCGTTGATCAGCAGGTAGTGCACGCCCTTGGCCAGCATTTCGGTATCGCGCACCATGCGGGCGCTGCCGCTGCGGGCAAGCTTCTGATAGGCATCGCGGAAGTTCTGCACATGGCCGCCGGAAAGAATGGCGCAGCCGAGCATGGCAGGCTCCAGCGGATTCTGGCCGCCTTCGGCAAAGAGCGAGCGGCCGACGAAAGCGATTTCCGTCAGTCGCAAATAGAGGCCCATTTCGCCGATCGTATCGCCGAGGAAGATATCGACATCGGCGGACAAGACATCGTCGCGGGTGCGGCGGGCGACCTTCAGCCCCTGCTTGACCAGAGCCGCCTCGATCTCGTCGCTGCGCTCGGGATGACGCGGCACGATGATCGTCAATTGATGATCACGCTCCTTGAGCGCCCGATGAACGATGGCGGCGGCATTCTCCTCGCCGTCGAAGGTCGAGATCGCCGCCCAGGTCTTGCGGTCGCCGATCTGCTTCTTATAGCGGGCCAGGACGGCGCTGTCATAAGGCGGTGCGTCGGTATCGACCTTCAGATTGCCCGAGGTGATGACCGGGACAGCGCCGAGATCGCGAAAACGTTCGGCATCGACATCTGACTGGGCAATGACGAGGGCAAGATTCTCGAACAAGGCTTCGGCGATCGCCGGGCGGCGGCGCCAGCGGGCAAAGGAGCGATCCGACATGCGGGCATTGATCAGGATCTGCGGAATGCGGCGGCGGCCAAGCTCCAGCACTGTTGCCGGCCAGATCTCGGATTCGGCGATGATGGCGCAGTCGGGCTGCCAATAATCGAGGAAGCGGCTGACGGAGGGTTTCAGGTCGAGCGGCACATATTGATGGATCGCCTCCTGGCCGAGGCGCTCGGCGGCGAGCTTGGCGGAGGTGATGGTGCCGGTCGTCAGGATGACATGGATATCGCGGCGGCGGATTTCACGGATCAGCGGGATGACGGCATTGGTTTCCCCGACGCTTGCGGCATGGAACCAGACGAGCGGACCCTGCGGCCGGTTGGCGCTCGGATAACCGAAGCGCTCCAGGCGGCGCGCCCGGTCTTCCTTACCCTTGGCGGTGCGGTAGGTGATATAGAGGCCGACGACCGGAGAGGCCACGGTTCCCGCCAGACGGTATGCGCTCAGACCGAACCGCGCCATCCGGGAGCTCATTGCGCCAGCCTCCGATCAAAACCGATCGACATCACACCCATTCCCTAATTATCGTTGCGGCCGCAATGGCCGATCAATTTGTTCAGAATGCGTCAAACAATCCGGATCGACCAATCCGGATCGACGGCGCCCGATGCACGAAAGCCCGCTCGACGAGCGGCCGCGCCGGCGGCACATCCCGAGGTGCCCGGCCGAAGCTCCTGGCCGATGTCCCTGACTCAGCTTCGTGGCCGAGGTCAGTTGCCCTTGGCCTTTTCCTGCGGATCGAGCAAACGATGCATGTGGACGATGAAGTAGCGCATATGCGCATTGTCGACCGTCTGCTGCGCCTTCGACTTCCAGGCCGTCAGCGCCGTGGCATAATCCGGGAAAATGCCGACGATATCGAGACCCTTCAGATCACGGAACTGGACGTCATCGAGGCTTTCCAGTTCGCCGCCAAAAACGAGATGCAAAAGCTGCTTCTTGTCACCGGATTCAGTCATTTTTTCTTCTCTTTCTGCCTATTCTCCTCCGCCATCCCATCTGCGGGATTTTGACGGAAACGTCAACTGTCTCGTCGTCCTGCAAAGGCCGCGAGGAATTCGCCGAGGCGGGGCGTCGGACCCGCACAGAGGACCTTGTGGGTGACTTCGACGCTGTTGTAGACGACCGCCCGGCCTTCGAGATCGACGAGACCGCCGCCGGCGCAGGCGAGGATCAGATCGGCGGCGGCAAGGTCCCAATCATGTGAATTGGCCTTGACGAAGGTGCCTTCGAGACGACCGTCGGCCACCATGGCAATGCGATAGGCCAGCGAGGGGATGTATTTCTCGCGCGTCACCCGCTCCTGGAACTCCCGCGGCAAGGTCTTCAGCAAGTCTTCGCCGATCGCAAGACGGCTCATTTCCTCCGGGCCGGCGACAGAGACGGTGAAGGGCACGCCGTTCTTCAGCGCCACGCCGCCCTCGACCGCCTCATAGAGCTCTTCGAGCGCCGGGGCATAGAGCACGCCGGCGACCGGCCGGCCGCGATGAACCACCGCGACGCTGACGCACCAGACCTTCTGGCCGCCGAGGAAGGCGCGCGTGCCGTCGATCGGATCGATGATGAACAAGGTCTCGCGTGAGAGACGGTCGGCATCGTCGTCGGTTTCCTCAGACAGCCAGCCATAATCCGGCCGGGCCTTGCGCAGAATGGTCTCGAGCGTCTTGTTGGCGGCGAAATCGGCGGCGCTGACGGGCGAGCGGTCGTCATTCTTCCACCAGACTTCCGGAGACTGGTTGAAGAAGCCGAAAGCGACGGCACCCGCCTCCTTCGCAGCATCGACGATCAGCGTGAGATCGCTCTGCCAGCGGGCTTTCTCCATGTCGCTCATCAGATCAATCCGTTTCTGAACTATCATTGGAGCATGATGTCGTCCGAAAACCGCGCACAGTTTTCGGCATCATGCTCTAGCGCCCTGCAAGCGTCATGCCTTCGATGGCAAAGGTGGGGGCCGCGACGCCGAACTTGCGATCGATGTCGTTTGCCGGCGTCAGGCGCATGAACATGTCCTTGAGGTTCGAGGCGATCGTCACCTCGGAAACCGGGAAAGTCAGTTCGCCGTTCTCGATCCAGAAGCCGGTGGCGCCGCGGCTGTATTCGCCGGTGATCATGTTGACACCGTGGCCGATCAATTCGGTGACATAAAAGCCGTTGCCGACGCTGCGGATCAGCTCCTCCGGGGAGATGTCGCCGGGTTCCAAGGCAAGGTTGCTGGAGGAAGGCGAGACTGATGTGCCGCCGCGCACGCCGCGGCCGTTGGTCGTAAGACCCAATTCACGCGCCGTGGAGGTCGAGAGGAACCAGTGTTTCAACACGCCGTCCTCGATCATGACAAGCCGCTCGCCGGACACGCCCTCGCCGTCGAAGGGCCGCGAGGAAGGCCCCCGCACGATCAAGGGATCGTCGGTGATCGACAGGCCTGACTTCAACACCTGCTGACCCATCCTGTCGCGCAGGAAGCTCGATTTGCGGGCGACGGCAGCACCATTGATCGCACCGGCGATATGGCCGACGAAGCCGCGGGCGACACGCGGGTCGAAGATGACGGTGACGTCCTTGCCGGTCGGCACCTGACGCGGATTGATCCGCTTGATCACCCGCTCGCCGGCCCGACGGCCGATTTCGGCGGGATCGTCGAGCTCGGCGTAATAAAGGCGGCTGTCGTAATCATAGTCGCGCTCCATGCCAGTGCCTTCGCCGGCGATGACGCTGACGGAATGGCCGAAACGCGAGGCCATGTAACTGCCCTCGAAACCGTGCGAAGTGGCAAGAACGAGGCCGCCCATGCCGGCCGACGCACCGGCGCCGGAGGAATTGGTGACGCCCTTGACCGCAAGGGCTGCGGCTTCGGCGGCAAGAGCCGCCTCGCGCAGCATCTCGGAGGAGACCTCGGTGGTGTCGAGCAATTGCAGGTGGGGATAGGATTTCGACAGGCTCGCCTCATCGGCCAGGCAGGCGAAGGGATCTTCCGGCGAAACCTTGGCCATGGCGACGGCGCGCTCGGCCAGCGCCTGGAGATCGAAGCCCGGATTGGCCGAAACGCTGGCGACGCGCTTGCCGATGAAGACGCGCAGGGAAAAATCGTCGCTTTCGGAAGATTCCGTGCCCTCGACCTTGCCGAGGCGGACGCTCACCGATTGCGAGCGCGACCGGACGACGACGGCGTCGGCGGCATCGGCCCCTGCCTTCCTTGCCAGATCGATCAGTTGACTTGCGCGGGAAAGAAGTGTCGAGGAATCAATTTCAGAGGACATGATTTGGCCTTTCCTTCGGCTTCCATTTATTGTGCACTCTCCCAAGCATCAAGGCCGCCGCCACCGATTCTTTATCGGGGCTGCTTGCTCGCTTCCCGCCGTTGAAAGAAATTGCCAGCATGTCAGCGCCCAATGCCCTTTTTTCCGAAACGATCCTGCTGCTCGGCGGAGCCGTGGTCGCCGCGCCGATCTTCAAGAAGCTGGGGCTCGGCACGGTGCTCGGCTATCTCGCCGCCGGCATCGTCATCGGCCCTGTCTTCCACGGGATCACCGATGGCGAACAAATCCTCGCCGTCGCCGAGCTCGGCGTCGTCTTCCTGCTTTTCATCATCGGACTGGAGCTGAAACCCTCGCGCCTCTGGCAGATGCGGCGTGACATTTTCGGCCTCGGCACGGCGCAGGTGGTGGTGAGCGGGCTGGCGCTGACCGCGCTGGCGTGGCTTTCAGGCGTTCTCGACTGGCGCGGCAGCATCGTTGCCGGATTTGGCCTGGCGCTGTCTTCGACGGCCTTTGCCATGCAGATCCTCGAAGGCGACGGCGACGTCAATACGCGATACGGGCAGCGTTCCTTCTCGATGCTTCTGTTCCAGGATCTGGCGATCGTGCCGCTCTTGGCGCTGATCACCATTCTCGACGGCGGTGGCAAAGGCAGCAACGCGCCGCTCCTGGATTTCACCGTCGCCGTCGGCGCGGTCGCGGCGATGGTCGTTGCGGGGCGCTACCTGCTGACGCCGCTCTTTCAGATCATCGCCCGGACCGGCGCGCGCGAGGCGATGATCGCCGCGGCCCTCTTCGTCGTCATGGGATCGGCGAGCCTGATGCAGCTTGCCGGACTTTCGATGGCGATGGGCGCCTTCCTCTCCGGCGTGATGCTGGCCGAATCCTCCTACCGGCACGAGCTGGAGGCGGATATCGAGCCGTTCCGCGGCGTGCTGCTCGCCATCTTCTTCATCGCCGTCGGCCTGTCGCTGCAGCTCGACGTTCTCTTCGACAACGGGCTCTTCGTCATCGTCGCCGTGCCGATCGTCATGGCGGTCAAGGCGATCATCATCTACGGGCTCTGCCGGGTCTCGGGCTCGCCGCACGACGATGCGATCCGCATCGCCTTCCTGCTGCCGCAGGGCGGCGAATTCGGTTTCGTGCTGTTCACCGCCGCGGGTACGACCGGACTGATGTCGACCAGCACGGCATCGCTGCTGGTCGCGATCGTGACGCTGTCGATGGCGCTGACGCCGATCGGGGCGGCGCTTTCGAAACGGCTGCTCAACGGCGACGAACGGGAGGAGCTGGACGAGGATTTCGAGGGCGCGGGCGCCGACGTGCTGATGGTCGGCTTCTCGCGTTTCGGCCAGATCGCCGCCCAGATCCTGCTTGCCGGCGGGCGCAGCGTCACCGTCATCGAATTTTCGGCCGACCGCATCCGCCAGGCCTCCTCCTTCGGCTTCCGCATCTATTTCGGCGACGGCACCCGCAAGGACGTGCTGCGCTCGGCCGGCATCGACCGGGCAAAGATCGTGCTCGTCTGCACCCAGAAGAAGGAAGTCACCGACAAGGTGGTCGAGCTGGTGCAGGCGGATTATCCGCACACAAGGCTCTATGTGCGCTCCTACGACCGCATCCATTCCATCGAACTGCGCAACAAGGGCGTCGACTACGAGCTGCGTGAAACGCTGGAATCCGGCCTGCTCTTCGGGCGGCGGACGCTGGAGGCGCTCGGCGTTTCCGAGGTCGACGCCTACGAAATCGGCGAGGATATCCGCAAGCGCGACGAGGCCCGCCTGGCGCTGCAGGTTTCCGAAGGGCTGCAGGCCGGGCGCGACATGCTGTTTTCCCACCCGGTCCGTCCCGAACCGCTGGTCAAGCCGAAGCGCGCCGTCGATCCCTTCGAGGACGATCTGCTGGCGGGCACCGCGGATGCGACGGCGGACGCATAAATCCACTCCGGGACGTGCGAAGCTTGAGCGGATTGAACGGCGGCAGAGGCGAATGCTACTGCCAGAATCTGTCAGCATGTCTCTGTAGACGATCCTCCTGACCCAACCAGGAGGCCACCAATGATCGACAGCAACAGCATTCTACTTTTCGTAGCCGACGTGCCAAAAAGCGCCGGCTTTTATGGCCAACTGCTCGGGCAGGATCCAGTTGAGTTCAGCCCGACCTTCGCCATGTTCATCCTGCCTTCGGGTCTGGCCCTGGGACTCTGGGGCAGAGCGGGCGTGAAGCCGGCGCCGGCTGCCGCGGGCGGCGGCTGCGACGTCGGTTTCAAGGTCGCGACAGCTGATAAGGTCGATACGCTTCACGCCGAATGGCAAGTCAAGGGCGCGACCATCCTGTTGCCGCCGACCAACCTGGATTTCGGCCGCACCTTTGTTGCAGCCGACCCCGACGGGCATCGCCTGCGCGTCTACAACGTTGCGGAGGACTGAAACATGTCCCGCAGCTGGATCGCTGTCGCATCAGCAAATCATGTCCGCATCGGGCGCGAAGCCGGGTTCATGCAGGTCTGTCATGGCAAGGCCGCACCGCTTAAGCGAAGCGCGCCTGGCGACCGGGTGATCTATTATTCGCCGACCGAAACATTTGGCTGCAAGGATCGCCTGCAGGCGTTCACGGCAATTGGCGTGGTCGAGGAGACGGCGGCATATCAGGTGGACGTTGACCCCGGTTTCCGCCCCTGGAGGCGCGATGTCGCCTGGTGGCGGGCCGTGGAAACGCCGATCCGGCCGTTGCTCGGCCGGCTGTCTTTCACAAGCGACCGGGGAGGCTGGGGCTATCGATTGCGCTTTGGTCTCTTCGAAATCGACAATGACGATGCCGAACTCATAGCCGAAGCGATGCTCACTGAACCGCGCATGGATGTCGCCCGGAAACAAGCAACGGTTCCCGTGCAGTGCACTTTAGCGCTTTAGCCGCGCTTCGATCTCGCGGTCGAGGGCGAACTTGAGGTCGTCCTTGACGCCGACGGACATGGCGAGGACTTCGCGGGCCTTGAGGAAATCCATGACGCCGGTGCGGCCGACCGTCGGGCGCAGGAAGATATGCGGCGCGCGGAGCTTCAGTTTCAGCGTGATCGCCGTCTGCATCATCAGCTGGCCGGAACCGAAGATGCTTTCCATGCGGTTCGGAATATGGGTGCCATCGCCTTCCGGCGCGCCGACGACATCGATGCCGATGACGATGTCGGCAAGATCCATCAGGCATTCATAGGGCACGGGATTGCTGATGCCGCCGTCGATCATCACGCGGTCGCGCAGGCGCACCGGCATGAAGACGGCGGGAATGGCGGAAGAGGCGGCGAGCGCCGGGAACAGCTCGCCCTGTTCGATGATCACCTCGCACTGCCCGTAATAATCGGTGGTGATCACCTTCATCGGCACCAGCAGGTTCTCGAAACGGGCCGGCAGCTCGGATGGCAGGAAGGCCTTGAGGATCCGCTCCAGATTGAACTGGCCGATGCGGACGCCCTTGGCCACCGCATCGCGCACCGTCGCCGGCCTCAGGCCCCAGATGCGGGCGATGACGGCCGTCTTGTTGCCGACGGTCGCCAGCGCATGTTCGCGGATTTCAGCGCCGGACATGCCGGCCGCCATGCCGGCGCCCATGATCGCGCCCATCGAGGAACCCGATATCGCCACCGGGCGGATACCGAGTTCATCCAGCGTCTCGATGATGTGGATATGGGAAAGCCCGCGCGCGCCGCCGCCGCCGAAGGCAACCGCAACCGTCGGCAAATCGCTGATCGCAGGCAGTTTGGGACTGATGATCTCTGCCTGCTGCACGCCCCGCCCCCGCTTATTGCGGCTGATATCGGAAGAAATGCACCCTCGTATCGCCAAAGATGCGGTTTTCGAGGAAAACATAGGAAGGGTGGACGGAAACGACAATATCGGCGCGTTCTTCGAGCACCGCAATCGCGCCCGGCCGCAGCCAACCGCCCTCGGCCGCCGCCGCCATCGCCTTTTCGCCGAGCCCCTTGCCGTAGGGCGGGTCGGCAAAGAGCATGTCGAAGGGCTCGAGATTGCCGACGCTGCCGAGATCGGTCGCATCCCGGCGCAGGATGCGGGTGCGGCCGTGCAGGCCGAGCGCATCGATGTTCTCCCAGAGCAACGCCCGGCCCTCGACGCTGTTTTCGACGAAGAGCGCGTGGCGACAGCCGCGCGAAACGGCTTCGAGGCCGACAGCGCCGGTTCCGGCAAAAAGGTCGAGGATCCGGGTGCCGTCGACACATTCCGGATAGGCATGGCTCAATATATTGAACAGGCTCTCGCGCGTCCGGTCGGCAGTCGGCCGGATATCGTTGGATTTTGGCACGGCGAGAGGCCGTCCGCGAAACTCACCGCCGACGATCCGCACCGCGCGTCATTCCCTTTCCTCTCGCACCACCTTTGGACGGCCCGCCCGCAGGCCTGTCGCCGCCCGGCCTGTCACTGCTCGACTTGGCGCCTTTCGGCTTGCCGGAAAAATTCTTGGCCCCGCCGGGCTTGCCGGCAAAACCCTTGCCGCGCGGCTTGTCACCCGAAGGCCTGTCGCTTGAAGGCCTGGCACTCGACGGCTTGTCGCCAAACGATCTTTCACCGCGCGGACGCTCCGAGCGGCCCTCGCCGGTAAAGCTTCTGGCTGCCCGCGGACGTTCGTCACCATCCGCACGCGGCTTGCGATCCCCACGCGGCTTGTCGCCGAAGGGACGATCGCCACGCGAGGGACGGTCACCGAAGGGCCGCTCGCCGCGCGGACGCTCCGAACGGGCCTCCCCGGTGGAGGCTCTGGCAGCCCGAGGACGCTCGTCACCATCGGCACGCGGCCTGCGGTCCCCACGCGGTTTGTCGCCGAAGGGTCGATCGCCACGCGAGGGACGGTCACCGAAAGGCTGGTCGCCGCGCGGACGCTCCGAGCGGCCTTCGCCGGCGGAGCTTCTGGTGCGCGGACGTTCGTCACCCGCTTCGCGCGGGCGACGGTCGCCGCGCGCCGGGCGGTCGCCAAAACCGCGATCTTCACGGGCGGGGCGGTCCCCGAAGGAACGCTTGCGGCCGGAACCTTCAGCCTCATCCTTGCGGCGGGGCTGCTCGCTCGAGCGAATCCATTCGCCATCCTCTTCGCGCACACGGTTCACCTGCGTGCGCGGGCGATCCTCGGTACGGTCGAACGCGTTCTTTGCCGGCGCCTGCTCGCCGCGCTTGCGCGCCGTTTGTGCATTCTTGGCGGCTTTCGCGGCGGCCTTTTCGCCGAGCGGCCGGGCGCCCGGCGCCATCCAGACATTGGCGCTGCGGCGCTGGCCGAGCGGCTGGGGACGCTTCGGCTTGTCGTCGTCCCTGCGGCCGCTGTCGCGGCGATCGTCATCTCTGCGCCCACCGCCGTGGCGGTCGTCGCGCTTGGTGTCGAGGCGGCTCAGCGCCCGTTCGCGCTTGTCCTCGTCGCGGCGCGGTCGCTCGCGCTTTTCCGGCACTGCAGGCTCTGCCTCTTCCTCGGCAGCGACAGCTGGCGCATTGTAGATCGGCGCGTCGAAATTCGCCTTGGCTTCTTCGATGAGGCGCGGGCCGAGCTGGTCGCGCAGCGTGCGGCCGCGCACTTCGACGACATGGCCTTCCGGCAAGTCGCCGAGCTGGAACGGGCCATAGGAAATACGGATCAGGCGGTTGACGTCGAGGCCGAGCGCGCCGAGCACGTTCTTGATTTCGCGGTTTTTGCCTTCACGAAGGCCCATGGTGATCCAGACGTTCGAGCCCTGGGTGCGGTCGAGCGTCGCCTCGATCGAGCCATAGAGCACACCGTCGACGGCGATGCCGTCCTTCAGCTTGTCGAGCGCGTCCTGATCGATCTCGCCATGGGCGCGGACGCGGTAGCGCCGCAACCAGCCGGTCGCCGGCAGTTCCAGCGCGCGGGCAAGACCGCCGTCATTGGTCAGCAAGAGCAGGCCTTCGGTATTGATGTCGAGACGGCCGATCGACATGACGCGCGGCAATTCTTCCGGCAGGTTGTCGAAGACGGTCGGCCGGCCTTCCGGATCGGCATTGGTGGTCACGAGGCCAGCCGGCTTATGATAGAGCCAGAGCCTGGTGCGCTCGATGCCGCGGATCGGCACGCCGTCGACCTCGATGCGGTCGGCGAGCGTGACGTTGACGACGGGGGTTTCGAGAACCCTGCCGTTCAGCGTTACCCGGCCTTCCATGATCATGCGTTCGATGTCGCGGCGGGAGGCGACGCCGGCGCGCGCCATCACCTTGGAAATGCGTTCGGCCTTGGCCTCGCCATCGGCCTCGGCGGCGATCGCAGCCTTTGCCGGCTTACCACCGCCCGGCTTGGCGCCGGTCTTCGGCTCGGTGTCCCGTGAAAACGGCTTTGCGCCCGGGCGTTTTGGCTTGTCTTTGGGTGTCATTTGTTGTTTGCCTGCCTTTTGGGCCTGTCTATCAGGTCACGCATCTGCGGTTAAGTGGAAATTCGTGCGATCGTGAAGACAAATCGTTTCATGGAGATGGCGCTTGAAGAAGCGCGCGCCGCCGGAGAACGCGGCGAGGTACCGATCGGCGCCGTCGTCGTTGTCGACGACATTGCCGTGTCACGCTCGGGAAACCGCACGCGCGAGCTCAATGACGTGACCGCGCATGCCGAAATCGCCGCAATCCGGCTCGCCTGCGACGCGCTTGGGCAGGAACGTCTTGTCGGCGCCGATCTCTATGTGACGCTCGAGCCTTGCACCATGTGCGCGGCAGCCATCTCGTTTGCGCGTATCCGCAGGCTCTATTACGGCGCCGAGGATCCGAAGGGCGGCGCCGTCGACAATGGCGTGCGATTCTATGCGCAGCCGACCTGCCACCACGCCCCGGAGGTCTATTCCGGCTTCAACGAGGTGCAATCGGCCGAGATCTTGCGGAGATTCTTTTCGCAACGGAGAGAGGCGCCGTAATCAGCGGCGTCTGTGCGCGGCGCCGTCATTCCTGTCGGCGCCGAAAAAGCTATTGCAGGAGGTTCCACCACTGCTTGCCGGTGTTGGCGACCGCTGCATCCTTCTTGCGCTTCTTCTGCTTCTTGAGCTCTGGCTCGCCGAGATCATCGAGCTTTGCCGGATCGTCGACAGTGCGGTAACCGGGCGGCGGATCGGATATATAGCGGCGCTGATCGACATAGGAGCCCTTCTGCAGGGCGCGGGCTTCACGATAGGCCTTGGTCTGGGCTTCCGTCGTGCGCCGGCCGCCTTCGATCGCCGAGCTGGCGAGAGGCGAGCGGTAATTCGGATTGTCCGAGTTCGCGTCGGCCTCGGAAACGAGGCGGGCGCGGGTCTCCTCCGGCGATTCAAGCCATTGCGGATTGTCCTTGTTGGCGACCGTCGGCTGCGGCGCAACCAGGTTTTCCTTCTGCGCCTCGGCCGGCAGCACCAGCGTCGGACGCGGCGTGTACTTGACGCCCTTGTTCTTCGGGTCCGGTCCGGTCAACGACACGGACTGGCCGAGATCGTCGGTCAGCTGTTCCATGGCGGTCTTGTCGGTGCCGTAGGTCGGGCTGCTGGCGCAACCGGACACCATCGAGCTTCCCGCCATGACGACAGACAGGCAGGCGCCCATACGGAACCAATGCGATGTTAACATGAAAACCCTTCCACCCCGGTGCAATCGTCGCCCAACCGGACAACCGTCCCCCTGACGCAAAAATCCGGCCATTTTCAGGCAGCTTTTACCGGATGAACCGCGAAAGCGCAATTCACCCGGTAATATTCTTCACGCGAGCGCGGCGAGTTCGCGAAGGGCGGCGGCGTCGCGGGCCGAGACATCGGGATATTCAGGATCGGAACCGACATCCCGGGTGATGCGCCAGGAGCGGGCGCATTTTTCACCCTCGGCCAGCTTCGGCACGACGCTGACCTCAGGCACCTCGGCAAGGCGGAAGGCATCCGCCGGGCCTTCGCCGGTCTTGATCTCGATCGCCGAGGTGATGCAGACTTCGGTGAAGTCCTGACCTTCGAGCGCCTTCAGCAGGTCCGGATCGGCGATGTGGACGACGGGAGCCGCTTCCAGCGAGGAGCCGATGTGCTTGTCCTTGCGCTCGATTTCCAGCGCGCCGGTCACAACCGAACGCACCGCGCGGATCTTCTTCCACTTCTCGGCCAGGGCATCGTTGCGCCATTCCTTGGCGACCGGGGCAAACTGCTCCAGATGCACTGACACGGCGGACGGGTTGCGCGACAGCCAGGCCTCCTCGGTGGTGAAGGGCAGCATCGGAGCGAGCCAGGTCACCATGCAATCGAAGATCTGCCGGATGACATGCAGGCTGGCGCGCCGGCGCAGGCTCGACGGCGCGTCGCAATAAAGCGCATCCTTGCGGACATCGAAATAGAAGGCCGAAAGCTCGACATTGGCGAAATCGATCAGCGCCCGGGCGATCTTCTTGAAGTCGAAGCTGTCATAGTTCTCGCGCACCAGCTCGTCGAGTTCGGCAAGCCGATGCAGCATCAGCTGCTCCAGCTCCGGCAGATCGGCGAGCGCGATCTCCTCGCCCTTGTCGTGGGCGAGCGTGCCGAGCATCCAGCGGATGGTGTTGCGCAGCTTGCGATAGGCGTCGACATTGGTCTGGATGATCGTCTTGCCGACGCGCAGGTCGTCGGCATAATCCGAGGTCATCACCCAGAGGCGCAGGATATCGGCGCCGGCATCCTTCATCACTTCCTGGGGTGCGGTGACGTTGCCCTTCGACTTCGACATCTTCTCGCCCTTCTCGTCCATGGTGAAACCATGGGTGAGGACGGCGTTGTAAGGCGCACGGCCGCGGGTGGCGGCCGATTCCAAGAGCGACGAATGGAACCAGCCACGATGCTGGTCGGAACCTTCGAGATAAAGGTCGGCCGGCCACTTCAGGTCCGGGCGGTCCTCGAGCGTGAAGGTGTGCGTCGAGCCGGAATCGAACCAGACGTCGAGGATATCCATGACCTGCTTCCAGCGGGAATGGTCGTGGTCATTGCCGAGGAAGCGTTCCTTGGCGCCTTCGGCAAACCAGGCGTCGGCGCCTTCATGTTCGAAGGCTTCGAGGATGCGGGCGTTGACGGCGTCATCGACCAGGACCTCGCCATGCTCGTCGGCAAAGACGGCGATCGGCACGCCCCAGGCGCGCTGACGCGAGAGCACCCAGTCCGGGCGACCTTCGATCATGGCGCGCAGGCGGTTCTGGCCGGCGGCGGGCACGAAACGGGTGTCGTCGATCGCGCTCAGCGCGCGCGACCGCAGCGTCGTGCCGTCGGCAAGGGTCTTGTCCATATAGACGAACCATTGCGGCGTGTTGCGGAAGATCACCGGCTTCTTCGAACGCCAGGAATGCGGATACTGGTGCTTCAGCCGGCCGCGGGCAAAGAGCGCGCCGCGGGCGATCAGCTCCTTGATGACGCGGTCATTGGCATCGCCCTTCTTGCCGTTGTCGTCGATGACGCGGGCGCCTTCGAAGCCGGGGGCATCCGATGTGTAGAAGCCGCCATCGTCGACCGGGAACGGGATCTTGGTCTCGATGCCGCGCGCCTCGAGCGTGCGGACAGCCGACATCCAGGCATCGAAGTCCTCGCGGCCGTGGCTGGGTGCGGTGTGCACGAAGCCGGTGCCGGCATCGTCGGTGACGTGATCGCCATCGAGTAGCGGCACATGGAATTCATAGCCGCCGTCGAGACCCTTGAAGGGATGGGCGCAGGTCATCGCTGCGAAGTCGGCCGCAGAGACATCGCTCAAGCGCTTGTACTGCAACTTGGCCTTGGCGAAGGATTCCTCGGCCAGCTTATCGGCAAAGATCAGCCTTTCGCCGGGACGCGGACCAAAGTCGTTCTCGGCCGCCGTCACTTCGTAAAGGCCATAAGAGACGCGCGCGGAAAAGGAGACCGCGCGGTTGCCGGGGATCGTCCAGGGCGTGGTCGTCCAGATGACCACGAACGCGTCCTTGAGCGCGGCCGGGCCTTCGACGATCGGGAATTTCACCCAGATCGTGTCGCTCTCATAATCCTGGTATTCGACCTCGGCCTCGGCCAGCGCCGTGCGCTCGACGACCGACCACATGATCGGCTTGGAACCGCGATAGAGCTGGCCGCTCGCGGCGATCTTCAGAAGCTCGCCGGCGATGCGCGATTCCGCGTGGAAGTTCATCGTCGTATAGGGATTGTCGAAGTCGCCCTCGATGCCGAGACGCTTGAACTCTTCCGCCTGGACCTTGATCCAGCCGGTGGCGAACTCACGGCATTCCCGGCGGAATTCGTTGACCGGGACCTCGTCCTTGTTCTTGCCCTTCTCGCGGTACTTCTCCTCGATCTTCCATTCGATCGGCAGGCCGTGGCAATCCCAGCCAGGCACGTAATTGGCGTCGTAGCCGCGCATCTGGAATGAGCGGTTGATGACGTCCTTGAGGATCTTGTTCAGCGCGTGGCCGATATGGATGTTGCCATTGGCATAGGGCGGGCCGTCGTGAAGGACGAACTTCTCGCGGCCGGCGGCAGAAGCGCGCAGCTTCTTGTAGAGACCCATCTCCTGCCAGCGCTTGACGAGTTCGGGCTCCTTCTGCGGCAGGCCGGCGCGCATGGGGAAATCGGTCTCGGGCAAATAGAGGGTCTTCGAATAGTCGATCTTTTCGGCTGTGTCGGTCATGTCTGACAATCGTTTTCTGGCAGCCCAGGAAGGGCGCAACGGGCGTGAAATTGCTGGTGACGGCAGCGCTCGTATCCAAGCGCCAAAAACCCGGACCTTCCGGCCGCTTAGCGCGCGCGGAAGGCCGGGCCGATAATTCGCATCGTCATCGCCAGCCGAAATTTCATCATCGCGCCGGTTCATAGGCGTTTTTGCCGGGAAAAGGAAGAGGCCGGCTGCCACAACGGAAGCAATTGAAGACTGAGCCAAATGCGCATATATATAGGGGCAATTGGCAAGAAGGTGTTCACGGTAATGCTCAGTTCTCTTCAGACGTCCGATCCGATGACCATACGCGAGCGCCTCGAGATCGCTTCGCACGGCTCCGTCCAGGTTTATGACGGAGCGATGGCATTGAAATTGACAGAGTTCGGCTTTTCCGTGGAGGAAATATATCGTTTCGTCGCACCGCGCCGAACTCTGGCGAGACGTAATGCGAACGGCGAGCCGCTGACGGTCGAGGAAAACGACGGCGCCTTACGTATCGTGCGGATCGCGGACATGGCTAAGCGCATTTTCGGCGACAGAGCCATCGCGTTCGATTGGCTGCGCAAGCCCAATCGCGGCATGGACGGCATCACGCCAATCGATCTCCTGGAATCGGAAACCGGCGCGCGCCTCGTCGAGCAGGCCCTGCAGCAGATCGACCACGGGATTTACGTCTAGGCGATGATCTTATGGCGTATCTCGAATTATGCCGATCTTTCCGGACGCGGCGGGCTGCTTGCACCGGGACGATGGCATCATCAGGGAATTCCCGTCGTCTATTGCTGCGATCACCCGTCGACTGCGCTCCTCGAAATTCTGGTACAGGTCGATCTGCATCAAATTCCGAGAGATTTTCAGCTCCTGAAAATCCGTTGCCCGGACGACATTGAAGCCTTCGATATCGGGATCGACCCTGCTGCGGTCAATCAGACCAGCCTGACGCGCGACCGTGGCAGCAAATTGCTGGAAGACAATGATTTCTGTCTGCTGCGCGTCCCATCGGCAATCATGCCGGAGGCCGCGAATATTCTCATCAATCCGCGTCATCCGGACGCGTCGCGGCTGACAATCGAAAAAACGATCCGCTATCCTTTCGACAGCCGGCTATTGCGCTGAGGAAAAGCACAATTTCCCATCAAGCGCACCGAGCGGCCTGACGCCCGATAGCAGCGCCCTCGCCTCCTCCTCGTCGCGTTTGATCTGGGCGACGAGCGGATCGAGGCCGTCGAATTTCAGTTCGGGTCTCAGATAGCCGAAGAAGGAGACGGAGCAGAGCTGACCGTAGAGATCGCCGCTGAAATCGAAAAGATAGGTTTCGAGCAGCGGTGCGCCGTTTTCCGTCACCGTCGGGCGGCGACCGTAGCTGGCGACGGCATCGTGGAGCGTGCCGTCTTCGAGGCGGAAGCGCACGGCATAGATGCCGGCGGCAAGATCGACCTCCGGCGGCAGGCGCATATTGGCTGTGGGAAAACCGAGCTGCCGGCCGAGCTTTTCGCCGTCGATCACTTCGGCTTCGACCGTATAACGGTAACCGAGCATGCCGGCGACTTCGCTGACATTGCCCTCCTTCAGCAGCGCGCGGATATGGCTCGACGAGACGACATCGGCGTTTTCATCGCGAAAAGCATCGATCAGGGTGACGCCGAAGCCGTAGGTATGGCCGGCATTCATCAGGAAGGCGGGACCGCCCTCGCGGCCGCGGCCGAAATGGAAATCGAAGCCGGTGACGACTTCGGAGGCGCCGAGCCAATCTTTCAGGATCGAATGGATGAAATCATCGGCCGAGCGCTGCGAGAATTCGTAGTCGAAGGGATATTCGATGACGGCGCTGAACCCCAGCGTTTCCAGGATGCGGGCCTTCAGCGGCGCCGGCGTCAGGCGGAAGACCGGCGTCTGCGGCCGGAAGACCGTGCGCGGATGCGGCTCGAAGGTCAGCACCAAAGCGGGGATACCGCGGGCCTTGGAGATTTCGAGCGCGCGGTTCAGCACCGATTGGTGGCCGCGATGCACGCCGTCGAAATTGCCGATGGCAATGACGCCGCCCTTCAGATGGGCAGGCAAGGGTTCGCGGGTTTCATTGCGGTGGAAGACGGTCATCGGCTGGCTTCTCTTCATGCAAGGCGGGGCATCCACCACTTCGGCGCGGCATTTTCCCGTTCGAGATAGGCGTGGAGGATCGCTTCGTCGGTCTCGCCGTTCAGGGTGTATTCCTTGGCGTGGATACCGCCGCTGATGTAGAGAAGGTCGAGGCCGTAATTCAAGGCGCCGCGCACATCGGTCGGCATGCCGTCGCCGATTGCCAGCACGCGCTCGACCGGGAAATCGCCGCGAAGCTCGCGAGCAGCGGCCATCGTCGCCTCGTAGATCGGCTGGTGCGGCTTGCCGGCGATGCGGGTGCTGCCGCCCAGCTGCTCGTAGTAGGCGGCCATGGCGCCGGCGCAGGGGATCATGCGATGGCCGCGCTCGACGATGAGGTCGGGATTGGCGCAGATCATCGGCACGTCGCGGGCTTTGAAGTCGAGAAGCATGTCGGTGTAATCCTCCGGCTTTTCCGTCTCGTCGTCGAAAAAGCCGGTGCAGACCAGCGATTGCGCTTCGCCAGCCGGCCGGCGCTCGACGCCAATGCCTTCGAGAAGCGCCTTGTCGCGCTCGGGGCCGAGCAGGAAGACCGTCTTCGGCCCTTCGGAGATCAGCCGGCGCGTGACGTCGCCCGAGGTAACGATCCGGTCATAGGCGCTGTCGGGAACGCCGATCTGGCGCAGCTGCTCGACCACCTGCCAGGAAAGGCGCGGCGAATTGGTGATGAGGACGACGGCGGCGCCGCTTGCGCGGGCCGCTTCAAGGGCGGCAGCCGCCTTCGGAAACGGATCGACGCCATTATGAACGACGCCCCAGACATCGCAGAGCACCACATCATAGTGACCTGTTATGTTAGAGAAGTTTTCTATCCGCTTGGCCATTCCGATTTCCCGATTTGCTTTAGTCACGGTGACATTGCAAAGGCGCAAGGCGATGGCAAGGCATTTTCTTCGCTGCCGGGCCAATGCGAAGATCCTGACCGGCAATCCGATGGCGCGGATGGGCAAAAGGTTTTGCCGACCCCATCCCGAAGCGGCAGATCGTCAAGGGCAGACGGACTTCGCCAAAGCCCGGTCGCGCCATGGTTTCGCCTGCAATCTCCGACTATTCTCCGGTCTCTTCACAATTCCGGCACAAAAATTCGTGATTGCTCTCATTGACTCCTTTCGGAGCCATCCCTAAATGCTCGTCGCTAGCACTCACCGCAAGGGAGTGCTAACACCTATCCATGTGGGCCGCTCCGGTCCGCGAATGTCATTCGATCGAGGGATTAGACAATGGCAAGCACCAATTTCCGTCCGCTTCACGACCGCGTCGTCGTTCGTCGCGTCGAGTCCGAAGAAAAGACCAAGGGCGGCATCATCATTCCCGATACCGCCAAGGAAAAGCCGCAGGAAGGCGAAATCGTCGCCGTCGGTTCCGGCGCTCGTGACGAGTCCGGCAAGGTCGTTGCACTCGACGTCAAGGCTGGCGACCGCGTTCTGTTCGGCAAGTGGTCCGGCACCGAAGTCAAGATCAACGGCGAAGACCTTCTGATCATGAAGGAAGCCGACATCATGGGCATCATCGGCTGATCGGCCGACCTGCTTTCCCGAAATGGCTGACGGGCCTTTTGCCCGAACAACTCGAATTCAGGAGTCACTAACATGGCAGCTAAAGAAATCAAGTTTGGCCGCACCGCGCGCGAAAAGATGCTGCGCGGCGTCGACATTCTCGCCGATGCAGTCAAGGTCACGCTCGGCCCGAAGGGTCGTAACGTCATCATCGACAAGTCCTTCGGCGCACCGCGCATCACCAAGGACGGCGTTTCCGTCGCCAAGGAAATCGAACTCGAAGACAAGTTCGAAAACATGGGCGCCCAGATGGTCCGCGAAGTTGCTTCGAAGACCAACGACATCGCCGGCGACGGCACCACGACTGCAACCGTTCTTGCCCAGGCGATCGTTCGCGAAGGCGCCAAGGCCGTTGCTGCCGGCATGAACCCGATGGACCTGAAGCGCGGCATCGATCTCGCCGTCGCCGAAGTCGTCAAGGATCTCCAGGCCAAGGCCAAGAAGATCAACACCTCGGAAGAAGTCGCCCAGGTCGGCACGATCTCCGCCAATGGCGAACGTCAGGTCGGTCTCGACATTGCCGAAGCCATGCAGAAGGTCGGCAACGAAGGCGTCATCACGGTTGAAGAAGCCAAGACCGCCGAAACCGAACTCGAAGTCGTCGAAGGCATGCAGTTCGACCGCGGCTACCTCAGCCCCTACTTCGTGACCAACCCGGAAAAGATGATCGCCGACCTCGAAGACGTCTTCATTCTCCTCCATGAGAAGAAGCTGTCGAACCTGCAGTCGATGCTGCCGGTTCTCGAAGCCGTCGTCCAGACCGGCAAGCCGCTCCTGATCATCGCTGAAGACGTCGAAGGCGAAGCTCTTGCAACGCTCGTCGTCAACAAGCTGCGGGGCGGCCTCAAGATCGCTGCCGTCAAGGCGCCCGGCTTCGGCGACCGCCGCAAGGCCATGCTCGAAGACATCGCTATCCTGACCGGCGGCACCGTCATCTCCGAAGACCTCGGCATCAAGCTCGAATCCGTCACGCTCGACATGCTCGGCCGTGCCAAGAAGGTTTCGATCTCCAAGGAAAACACCACGATCGTCGACGGTTCGGGCGCCAAGTCCGACATCGAAGGCCGTGTTGCCCAGATCAAGGCCCAGATCGAAGAAACCACCTCCGACTACGACCGCGAGAAGCTGCAGGAACGTCTTGCCAAGCTGGCCGGCGGTGTTGCCGTTATCCGCGTCGGCGGCTCGACGGAAGTCGAAGTGAAGGAAAAGAAGGACCGCATCGACGACGCTCTGAACGCGACGCGCGCTGCCGTTCAGGAAGGCATCGTACCGGGCGGCGGCGTTGCCCTGCTGCGCTCTTCCGTCAAGATCACCTCCAAGGGTATCAACGACGACCAGGAAGCCGGCATCAACATCGTTCGTCGCGCTCTGCAGGCTCCGGCTCGCCAGATCGCTGAAAACGCTGGCGACGAAGCTTCGATCGTCATCGGCAAGATCCTCGACAAGGATCAGGACAACTGGGGTTACAACGCCCAGACCGGCGAATATGGCGACATGATCGGCATGGGCATCATCGACCCGGTCAAGGTCGTTCGCACGGCCCTGCAGGATGCAGCTTCCGTTGCATCGCTGCTGATCACCACCGAAGCCATGATCGCCGAGCTGCCGAAGAAGGACGCTCCGGCTATGCCGGGCGGCATGGGCGGCATGGGCGGTATGGACATGATGTGATAGGCGAAAGCCTGCACTGACACCATTCCGGCATCCGGAACAGGAAGGGCGGCCCTCGGGTCGCCCTTTTCTTTTGTCTCGATAGCACCGCCGATGTCTTTTCAACCGCTTCCGATTTCAGGAATGATGCAGCGGCGATTCGACCACGTGGCACGCCCGATTCAGCTGATCAACCCATCTAACCAGCCGTCTATTGCCCGCCCCCGGGCCGAAGCTTGTGTGAAGCTTGCGCTGCTGCGCCTCTGCAGTATGCCAACATCGGCGCGGGGTCGCAGGGTTGCCGTGCCGTTTCCGGCCTCCGCATCAGGTGAAAACGCTTCCAATGCCCTCAAAGATGATCCTCCACCGCCGATTCTCCTGAAATGTCCCGGAAGCGCGGCCTCACGAGAAATGATCCCGATCCGAATACCCCTTAAAAAGCCGTTGCCGTTTGTCCAAAAGCTCCTATAAATCCGCGCTGCAATTAAAGTGCGCCCGGCGATAATTTTTCGCTAATAGACGAGGTCGGAGCGCGAAACGGCGATACGCGAATGTTCGGCTTCAACGGCTCCGCTTCCGGAGCCCCTGAACGCCATGGCGATTGCCGGATGGGCGGACATCATGTCCGCAGCGACATGATCCTGTTTCTTTGTGTTTGCCGAGCGTGCGGCGGAGAAGCCGCATGCGAACGGGAGAACGCCTTGTTTAAGATCGCCAAAGCCAATGCAGCCCTGCCCCTGATGCCCGGCTCGCTTGAGGACGCCAATCGCAATCACTAGATGCTGGCGCAGTTTTCCATCTCCGAAAGCTGGATCGGAGATTTGTCGAGCGGCATGCTCCGCCTCGGCGAATGGAGCGGCATGCTACACGGCCTCTCCGCACAGGAATGCGGGCTGTTAAGCCTGATCCGCTGCTACGATACCAAAGACCGCAGCCACATATTGGAGCTGTTCGAACAGGCGGCGACGCTCAACTCCTCCTTCTGTTTTTCGACGACGATCATCATGCCGAATGGCTTCCGCCAGCCGCTGTTCTGCATGGGCGAGTCGAACGGGCTCGAAGAGAAATACAGCGGCGGCATGTCCGGCGTCTTCATCTTCCCGCGCTTCAAGCTTGAAGGCGCAAGGCAGATCACAAGCCGCCGATAAAAGCCGCCAGCGCAAAGAAAAGGCGCTCTCAAGGGCGGCCTTCGGCATTTCCGGTCGGCCTCTCCGTTATTCCGGCTTGACGGGTATGTTGAGGCCCTTCGCACTTGCCGGACGGGCGATGCAGCGCTCCAGCCAATCCGAGACTGCGGGGAATTTCGCATATTCCAGAACCTCGCGGCCGCCATAGAAGATATCGGCGCCGCGAACCCAGGTGAAGGTGGTGATGTCGGCGATCGTATAGAGATCGCCCATGATCCACTGGCGGCCCTTCAGCCGGTCTTCGAGCACGCCGAGCAGACGTTTGGACTCGTCGCGATAACGCTCCACCGGGTAGGAATTGTTGGCGACCTTGTCGGCGGCGAATTTGTAGAAATGCCCGAACTGGCCGAACATCGGACCGATGCCCGCCATCTGGAAAAACACCCATTGGATGGTTTCGTAGCGGCCCGCGGCGTCGGCAGGGATGAGCTTGCCGGTCTTTTCCGCGAGATAAAGCAGGATGGCGCCGGATTCGAAAAGGCCGATCGGCTTCCCGTCCGGGCCATTCGGATCGATGATCGCCGGGATGCGGCCGTTCGGGTTGAGAGATTCGAATTCCGGCGACTTCTGCTCGTTGGCGGCGAAGGAAACATAATGCGGCTCGTAGGCAAGACCGAGTTCTTCGAGGGCGACGGAAACCTTCACCCCGTTCGGCGTCTGCAGCGAATAGAGCTGGATGATGTCGGGATTTTTCGCCGGCCAGCGCGTCGTGATCGGAAATGCGGAAAGATCTGCCATCGGAATCTCCATGTTGGGCGCCGACCATAAAAGACCGGGCTCGGTAAAGGCAAGCAGCGGCGACCAGGAGATCGTTCCATATTGTTGAACGATCTGTCCGCTTCCGTTTATCTTTCCACAACGAAGGAAAAGAGCGACATAGAAGCATCCGAGGTCCAACCGGTGCCGGGGCACCAAGATCTCCAGAGCCAATCAAACGGAGACAACGTCCATGTCAAACAACGTCATCATCCTGATCGCCCGTATCCTTCTTTCCTTCATGTTCATCTTCGCCGGCTTCGGCAAGCTGACCGATCCGGCATCGACCGCCGGCATGATCGCCGGCGCCGGCCTGCCGGCTTCCACCGCGCTCACCTATCTCGCCGGCCTGTTCGAGCTTGCAACCGGCCTTGCCGTGCTCGTCGGCTTCCAGGTCCGCATCGTCGGCTGGCTGCTTGCCGTCTTCTGCGTCTTTACCGGCTTCGTCTTCCACTTCTCGCCGATCAACGTTCCTGATTTCCCGGCCGCCGCTAACGCCTGGCTGAGCGGCCTGAACTTCGTCAACTTCATGAAGAACATCACGCTCGCCGGCGCCTATATCATGCTCGCCACCAATGGCGCAGGCGCCTACTCGCTCGACGCCCGCCGCGGCGCCTACGCAACGGCCTGACACCAGCAGACATCCTCCCAGAAACAGAAAACCCGCCGTCATCCGACGGCGGGTTTTTCTTGTGCCGTTATGTAGCCGAGATCAGAGGGCGGCGCGCACCGCATCGATGATCGCCTGCACCGCCGGTTCGTCGGCATGGCTCTCCTTGCGGGCGCGCACGAGACAGGCCTGCGAATGCAGGATGACGCCGTCCTGGAGCACCTTCAGGTGGTTGGCGCGCAATGTCGAGCCGGTGGAGGTGATATCGACGATGATGTCAGCCGAGCCTGCGGCGGGAGCGCCCTCGGTGGCCCCCAGGCTTTCGACGATGCGATAAAGCTGGATGCCGTGCTGGCTCGAAAAGAACTGCTGGGTCAGCCGCCAGTATTTGGTGGCGATAGCAAGCCGCCTGGAGTGGCGGGCGCGGAAATCGGCGGCGACATCGACGAGATCGGCCATGGTGTCGACATCCAACCAGATCTCCGGCACGGCGACGACGACATCGGCATGGCCGAAACCGAGCCGGGCGCAGAATTCGACGCGCTTGTCGATCTCGGCAAAACCCTCCCGCATCAGATCCTCGCCGGTGACGCCGAAATCGACGCTGCCGTTGCCGATTTCGCGAGAGATTTCGGAAGCCGACAGGAAGGCGACTTCCACATCGTCCCAGCCTTCGACGCGGCCGCGATAGGAGCGGTCGTTACCAACAGCCGAGATCGGCATGCCGGCACGTTCGAAGATCGCCGAAGCGTCGTCCTTCATCCGGCCCTTGGAAGGAAGCGCAATGGTGATGGTCATGCGGCTGCCCTTTCGGTTTCGATACGGTCGAGCCAGAAGGAGAAGCCGACGGCAGGAATGCGGTCCGTGGCGCCGAGGAAGGTCAGCAGCCGATCGAAGCGACCGCCGCCGGCGAGCACCGCGCTCGAGCCTTCCACCGTCACCTCGAAGACGAGGCCGGTGTAATAGTCGAGCGGCCGTCCGAAGGCGGCGCGGTAGTCGAGGCAGGAAAGATCGACGCCGGCATTGGCAAGGGCTGCGACCCGGCCATTGAAGCGGGCGAGCGCGTTGCCGAGTTTCAGGCCAGCAGCATCGGCGAAACCGGCAAGGGCCGCGGACGCGTTGATGAGCGGCACGTCGAGCGACAGGAACTCTTCCAGCACCTGGAAGGCCGCATCGTCGAGGCGGGTTTCGGAGAGGATCAGCTTTTCCTTGAGGCGCCGGGCGATCTCCAGGGGCGAGCGGCTGGCATTCGTCGAATAGCCGGTCTTCTGCATCTCCCGCTCGAGATGGACGACCAGCGCCTGCTCGTCGCCGGATGCGACCAGCCTGGCAATATCGTCGTCCAGGCCGGTGACGAATTGCGGGCTGACGAGGCTGGCCAGCAGCGCTTCCAGCTGCGTCATGTTGCCGAAGGCATGGATCAGGCGCTTCTGCCAGCCGAGCGGCAGGCCGAGCGCCTGGACGACGGCCTCGAACACTGCCTGGTCGCCCAATGTCACCGACAGTCGCCGGCCCGGCAGCAGGCGAGCGAGGATGCCGGTGGCATCGCCGATGGCGCGGGCGTCGGCGTTTGACAGGTCGATATCGCCGAGATCCTCGATGCCGGCCTGGTAGAATTCATTGGCGCCGTCACGGCGCTGGCGGAAAACCTCCCCGAGATAGGCATAACGCTTCGGCGTACCGGTCGCCGTCTCGATGTGGCGCAGACAGACGGGAATGGTGAATTCGGGACGCAGGCAAAGGCTGGCGCCGGTTTCACTCTCCGTCATGAAGATGCGGCGGCGCAGGTCCTCACCGGCGATGTCCAGGAAAGGTTCGGCCGGCTGAATGACAGGCGTATCGATGCGCTCGGCGTTGCGCGCGGTAAATTCGGCCAGCAGGTCGTTGGAGAATTCGGGGAGGTTGATCAGGGGCATGCCGAGCTCCAAATAGTAGGCGAAGGGCGTGCCTGAAGGTACGCCTCAGACATTCGATGCTGCCCTCTTCCGATCCTCAGCCTGCGCAGCAAGGATTTCCTTCACCTTGGCCACAAGGTCGGCTTCCGGCACCGTCTCCTGCGCCACGCGTGCTTCGCGCCAGCTGGCATTGTCTTCGATCTCGCCGGAAAGCCGCTTGCCTTCGATCAGATCCTTGATCTGCACGACGCCTTCGGCGCGCTCGTCGCCGCCCTGGATGATGGCGACAGGGCAGCCGCGGCGATCGGCGTATTTCAGCTGGTTGCCGAATTTCTTCCAGTTGCCCTGGAACATCTCGGCGCGGATGCCGGCGGCGCGCAGTTGCTGCGTCATTTTCTGATAACGGCCCATCGCCTCGACATCGCCGTCCATGACGGTGACCAGCACCGGCTCGATCACCTCGCTGGCGCCGAGCTTGCCGAGGTTCTTCAGCGCCGTCATCAGGCGAGAGACGCCGATCGAAAAGCCCGTCGCCGGAACCGGCTGGCCCATGAAACGAGAGACGAGACCGTCATAACGGCCGCCGCCGCCGACCGAACCGAAGACGACCTTCTCGCCCTTTTCATTGGTGACGTCGAAGCTGAGTTCGGCCTCATAGACCGGGCCGGTATAATATTCGAGACCGCGCACGACCGAGGGATCGATCTTGATCCGGTCGGCTTGATAGCCGGCGCTGGTGACGAGCGCTGCGATGAAATTCAGCTCCTCGACGCCTTCGCCACCCCTCGAGGTTCCCGCAACGAGCTCGGCGAGGCGTTGAGCGCTTTCGGCATAATCCTTGATGCCGACGAAAAACAGCACCTTGTCGATCTGCTCCTGATCAAGCCCGGCGCCCTTGGTGAAATCGCCGGATTCATCCTTGCGGCCGGGGCCGAGCAGCAATGCCACGCCTTCCGGGCCGAACTTGTCGAGCTTGTCGATGGCACGCAGCACGTTGAGCCGCTGGCCGGCCTTGTCGTCGCCGCCGAGGCCGATCGCCTCGAGCACGCCGTCCAAGACCTTGCGGTTGTTGACGCGGATGACATAGTCACCGCGCTTGATCCCGAGGGCCTCAAGCGTGTCGGCCATCATCATGCACATTTCGGCATCGGCCTGAACACCCGGCGCGCCGACCGTATCGGCATCGAACTGCATGAACTGGCGGAAGCGGCCGGGGCCCGGCTTCTCGTTGCGGAAGACGTAACCGGCGCGATAGGTGCGGTAGGGAAGCTGGATCTCGTTGAAATTCTCGGCGACATGACGGGCGAGCGGCGCCGTCAGGTCGTAACGCAGCGACATCCATTGCTCGTCGTCATCCTGCAGGGAGAAGACACCCTCGTTCGGCCGGTCGCTGTCGGGCAGAAACTTGCCGAGCGCATCGGTATATTCGAACAGCGGCGTTTCGAGCGGATCGAAACCATAATGCTCATAGACTTCCCGGATCTTTGCCGTCATCTCGTTGACGGCGCGGATATCGGTGGCCGTGCGGTCGACGAAGCCGCGCGGCAGGCGGGCCTTGAGCTTTTGCGGTTTCTTCTGCTTGTCGTTCATTTCCGGGAATTCCGCTGACTGTGACAGTGGCGGTTTCCTAACCGATCGGGCGGGGAGCGGCAAGGGCGAAGGGTCTTGATGCCGCAGGGAGTATCGATTGAACCGGAGGCATCCATCAGAAATGCGGATATGCTCATGATCGCTGAAGCGCTTCTCTATGCCGCGACCTTGCCGCTGACCGGCAAGCCGCATCGAAAGTTCATCCGCTATTCCGTCAATCTGTGGTCGCGGGCCGGGCGCTGTGCGGCGGATTGGGCCGAACATGAGGAAAAGAGCCGGACTGCGATCCGCGCGGCTGCGGCCGGTCTCAGGCAGAAGCGGACCGCCGTCGTGCTCGGTTCCGGTCTGTTGCGGGACGTGCCGATCGAGGAACTGGCGCGCGATTTCGATACCGTCGTGCTGGTCGATCTCGTTCACCTCGCATCGGTGCGCCTGTGGCTGTCGGCCAAGGGCTATCGCAATGTCCGACTGATCGAGCGCGACCTCTCCGGCTATGACGACCTTGCCGCCGGCCGGCAGCCCGAACCGCTCGGCTTCCTCAGGAGCGTGCCCTATCTCGATCTGGTGGTTTCGGCCAACCTCTTGTCGCAGATCGGTCGCGGTGTGAAACGGCGCTCGGAGGCCGAGGCCGGGCGAATGCCCGAAGACACGGTGGAAAGGCTGATCGCGGCGCATCTGACCGGGCTTTCGGGCCTCCCCTGCCGCGGCTGCCTGGTGACCGACATCGCCTATGCCGTCATCGACCGCAACGGCAGGACGCATGAGGAGGCCGACCTGCTGCATGGCGTATTGCCGCCGCCGGCAAAAGCTACCTGGACATGGCCGGTGGCGCCGCTCGGCGAAGAGAGCAAGGATTACCGGATCGAGCACAAGGTCATTGCCAGCTGGTGATCAGGATGTGATCGCCGGTCGGCTTGGCTTGCATCAGTCATTCGCCTATAAAACAGCATGCGCATGCTCGCCCTCATCGTGATGTTTCTCGGCTGGCTGGTCTACAGCGCCATGTCCGCATGGGCAGGCTGTCCGACCTGCGCATCGATGAATGCACCGGTTGCCGTCGAAGCCGGCATGCATCACGAAATGCACGGCATGGCTATGTCCGAGGCGGCGGGCAAGACTGAACCCTCGAAAGGCCCCTGCGCCGGCGGCAATTCCGCGCATATGCCGCTTTGCGCCGCCTGCCTGCTGTTGCCACCGGCGGTGACGGTCATGGCCAGCGGTAAGTCCATTTTCGGTTATCCCGACCCCGCGCTTGCCCGCGCCCTCGACGACGACAAACCGACACCACAGTCGCCGCCTCCGCGATTGTCCTGACACCATAGCAATCCATGCCAATCGGGTGGCTCAGCCGCCCGGCAAACCTATTGTCAGACAGAGGAAGGAACTCTCATGTCTTTGAAAATCATCGCCCTCACCGCCATGCTCGCCATCATTGCCGCTCCCGTCCTTGCCGAAGACAAACCGATGGATATGAGCAAGCCGATGGGCAATCACGATGCGGCAAGCCACGCCTTCAGCGAGGCCAATGCCAAGATGCACAAGGATATGATGATCGAGTATAGCGGCGATGCCGATGCGGATTTCGTCCGCGGCATGATCCCGCACCATCAGGGCGCGATCGATATGGCCAGGATCGAGCTTCAATATGGAAAAGATCCCGATATCCGAAAGCTCGCCGAAGCCGTCATCAAGGCACAGGAAGCCGAGATCGCTGAGATGACCGCCTGGCTCAAGGCCCACGGCAAATAATCGATCGTGGATGAAAAGGGGAACGCCGGGATGTCAGGCGTTCCCCAAGACTTATGTTGGCGAGGTCAGTCCTTCGGCTCGAAATCGGCCGGGCGGCGGCCGGCGCCCTGTCGGGCCAGCATCCAGCCGGGATATTCGGGCGCAAGCGCGCTCACCTCGTCGAGCTTCTTCATATCGTCTTCATCGAGCTTCAGCTTGACGGCGGCAAGGTTCTGGTCGAGCTGGTCGACACGCTTGGCGCCGATGATGACTGTGGTGACGAAGGGCTTGGCGAGGATATAGGCGAGCGCCACGGTGGCGACGCCGACGCCGTGCTTTTCGGCGACTTCGCGCATGACGGCGACGCAGGCCCAGGCCTTGTCCTTGTCAACAGGCGGGAAATCGAAACTGGCGCGGCGGCCCTCGCCGTTGCCGGGCGCGCCGGGACCATACTTGCCGGAGAGCAGTCCGCCGGCGAGCGGTGACCAGACCATCAGGCCGAGCTTCTCCTCCTGCATCATCGGCACGATGTCGCGTTCGAGATCACGGCCGGCGATGGAATAATAGGCCTGCACGGTTTCGAAACGGGCAAAACCGCGGCGTTCGGACAGGCCGAGCGCCTTGGAGATGCGCCAGGCCTGCCAGTTGGAGACGCCGATGTAGCGCACCAGGCCGCGGGAGACGAGATCGTCGAAGGCGCGTAGCGTCTCATCGATCGGCGTCACCGTATCGGTCGCGTGGATCTGATAGAGGTCGATGTGATCGGTCTGCAGGCGCTCGAGGCTCGCCTCGACGGAATCCATGATGTGGCCGCGCGAGGCGCCGCGGTCGTTCGGCTTGTCGCCCATCACACCATAGACCTTGGTGGCGATGACGACGTCCTTGCGTGGGATGTCGAGGTTCTTCAGCGCCTGGCCGAGCAGCCTTTCGGACTCGCCGGCCGAATAGACATCGGCCGTGTCGATGAAATTGACGCCCGAAGCAAGCGAGCGTTCGACGATCCGGTCGGCGGCATTCTGGTCGACATCGGCGATGGCGCCCCACATGCTGCCTTGCTTGGCTTCACCGAAGGTCATGGTGCCCAAGCAGATTTCCGAGACGAAAAGTCCCGTATTTCCGAGCTGGTTGTAACGCATGGTGGAAAAATTCCTTTGTGTCTGCCGCAAGAGGGCTTGCGAACCGCTGAACTTCATTTTTTGATTATTGGCCTGCGCGCGACAGGCACAGCCGTGGCTGGCTGCAGGGTGAGGCAAAGTGCATTTAGTGCGGCAGCGGCGCTTTTCAACGCTGCGCCCAACCGTACCCAAGATGACGCCCTTGTCTCGACACAGGCAGCCGATAGATTGCCGGCCATATTTTAAGAGGTGCGCATATGACGACGCGACCACTGACGACGATCGGCTTCGATGCCGACGATACACTCTGGCAAAACGAACAATATTACCGACTGACGGAAGCGCATTTCACCAGGCTTCTTGCCGATTTCGCCGAAGGACCGAAGATTTCCGAGCGGCTGCTGGAGGCCGAGAAACGCAATCTTCGCCATTACGGCTTCGGCATCAAGGGTTTCACGCTGTCGATGATCGAGACGGCGATCGAGATCACCGAGGGCAAGGTTCCCTCGGGCGTGATCGCCAAGATCCTCGATATCGGCCGCGAGCTCCTCTCCCATCCCGTCGAAACCATGCCGCATGTGCGCGACACGCTGGAGGGGCTTGCCGGCAAATACCTGCTTGTCATGATCACCAAGGGCGATCTCTTCGATCAGGAACGCAAGCTTGCCCAATCCGGGCTCGGCGATTTCTTCGATGCCGTCGAGATCGTCTCCGACAAGACCGCCGTCACCTATCGGCGCATCTTCGCCAAGGTCGGCGACGGGCCGGAGCGGGCGATGATGGTCGGCAATTCGCTGAAATCGGACATCGTGCCGGCAATCGCCGCCGGCAGCTATGGCGTCTTCGTGCCGCACGAACTCACCTGGGTGCTGGAACATGTCGATGAACCGAAAGAAGCGCCGCGTTTCCGCAAGATCGGCCATCTCGGGGAATTGCGCGAACTGATCGACCGGCTCGGCTAGAGCCTCATTGCTTGGCAGGCGCCTTCGGAAACAGCGACGGGCGTTCGGGCTCGGCCGGCGGTTGCGGCGGTTGTGGGGCGGCCGCCAAGGGCTCGATCAAGATGCTGAACGGAGCGCCGAGGCCGCGGCGCGGCGAGACCTTGGAATAATAGGGACGCAGCAGCCAGGTGGCGTCTTCCTTGACCGTCGTCTCGAAGCTCATGCCATCCTCGTCGGTGCCGAAGAAGGCCTCGTCATCCGGCTTCGACAGGTCGAAGATCGCCAGGAAGGCAAATTTGCTCTTGGTGGAAAAACTGACCTTCACGTGCTGGCCGGTGCGCACCGGCAGCGTATAGACATGGCTATTGCCGAACTTCGTCCAGCCCTTCAGCTGCATGGTGACGGCCGGGAATTGCAGCTTCTCCAGCTTCTCGCCGGGATCGAGCTGCGGTGTCTGCGCCATGGCGGAGACCGGCAGGAAAAACAGGGCAGCGGCTGTTATCAATATTCTCACGGACAGATCTTTCATGGACGGACCAGGGCGCAGCGCATCGCCTCGACCTCGGGCCGGCAGAAGCAGCCTTCCAGATGATCGTTGACGAGACCCATCGCCTGCATGAAAGCATAAACTGTGGTCGGGCCGACAAAGGTCCAGCCGCGTTTCTTCAGATCCTTCGAAATGATGACCGATGTCGGCGTCGTCGGGTTGGCGACGATATGCTCGCGGTCGACCACAACAGGCCGCTCGTTATGGCCCGGCTCGTAGCGCCAGAAATAACGGGCGAGCGAGCCGAACTCGTCCCTGAGGGCGATCGCGCGCTTGGCATTGTTGATGGTCGAGACGATCTTGCCGCGATGGCGGATGATGCCGGCATCGCCAAGGCAGCGAGCGACATCCTCGTCGCCGAAGAGAGCGACCTTGTCGAAATCGAAGCCTGAAAAGGCGGCGCGGAAATTCTCGCGCTTGCGCAGGATCGTCAGCCAGGAAAGGCCGGACTGGAAGCCTTCGAGGCAGATCTTCTCGAAGAGGCGGATGTCGTCGGTGACGGGGCGGCCCCACTCCTCGTCATGATAGCGGAGGTAGTCGGGCAGATTGGCGTGCCAGTGGCAGCGGCTCCTGCCGTCCTCGCCGATGATGATGCCTGTCGCGCTCATGATCCTTCATCCTGCGGGGGTCGCTTCGTTCACCGTGCATGATTCCGGCTTTACCATTTGCAAACCGTCTTTCCAAACCGAACGGTAACCCTGACGAAAAGTTTATCCGGTCGGTCGGCTTTTCATGAATCGATCTTTACCATTCGCTGGCGGATAGGGTGGCAGCGTCTTTGCGGGCGGAACATGTCCGCCCGGGCGGAGAAGTAGTCCCGCCAGCCATTTTCGGTCATTTGTAGAGAGTTCGTCCGATGATGAAACAGCTTATTCTTGCCGCAGCCCTCTTCGGCATTGTCTCCACGGCCGCCCTTGCAGACGACCGCTACGCCACCCGTCCGCCGGTCGTGCTCAGCCCGGATCTGACGGCGCCCTGGATCAACCAGCTCGGCGGCGGCGCGGTTCGACCCGTCGTCTATCAGCGGCCGGTCATCCGGCAGCCGCAGCGCGGAATCTTCCAGCGCCGCGCGCTGCGCCAGGCGCCGCAGGCCGCACCGCAGACCGTTTCGGCGATCAATCCCGGCATCCCGTCGATCCGCCGTCCGATCGAGCCGCAATTCCTGCCGCAGATGGTCGATTACGATACCACGGAAAAGCCCGGCACGATCGTCATCGATACCAACAACCGCTTCCTCTATCTGGTGATGGAAGGCGGCAAGGCAAGGCGCTACGGCGTCGGCGTCGGCAAGCCCGGCTTCGAATGGGCCGGCGCCCACAAGATCACCCGCAAAACGGAATGGCCGGACTGGACGCCGCCTTCCGAAATGATCAGCCGCGAAGCCGCCAAGGGCCATTACCTGCCGGCGCGCATGGACGGCGGCCCGGAAAACCCGCTCGGCGCCCGCGCCATGTATCTCGGCTCGACGCTTTACCGCATCCACGGCACCAACGCGCCCTGGTCGATCGGCAGCGCCGTCTCCTCGGGCTGCATCCGCCTGCGCAACGAAGACGTCGTCGATCTCTATGACCGCGTCAACGTCGGAACCCGCGTCATCGTCATGTAACGACCGGGCAAATACCTGGGGAGCCGTAGAGAATAGCCGGCTCCCTTCTCCAAAAGAGCTTTATCCGGCCACGCCGATCTTGAATCGGTCAGAAGTTCATGTAGCTTCGAGCGAATTTGCTTGAGGGGAATCGATCATGATCAAATTGATGCCGGGTCTGGCTGCCGCCGGACTTGTCCTGTCCTTGATGTCCACATCCGCCTTTGCTGCACCCGCCGGCTCCGCGCCGGACAATACACGAGCCCCGGCGCAGATCGTGCGCGTGGCGCAGATGCCGAAATACGTGAAGCCGCAGTTCAAGCGCAAGAAAGTGCGCCTGGTGACGACGGAAGCGGCCGGCACCGTCATCATCGATACCAACAACAAATATCTCTATCTCGTCGAAGGCAACAACCGCGCCACCCGCTACGGCATCGGCGTCGGCCGCGACGGCTTCGGCTGGTCGGGGATCGTCAAGATCGGCCGCAAGGCCGAATGGCCGAGTTGGACGCCGCCGGCCGAGATGCGCCGCCGCGAAGCCGCCAAGGGCCACATCATCCCTGCTTTCCAGGAAGGCGGCGAGGACAATCCGCTCGGCGCCCGCGCCATGTATCTCTACCAGGGCGGCCGCGACACGATCTTCCGCATCCACGGCACCAACCAGCCCTGGACGATCGGCCTCAACATGTCTTCCGGCTGCATCCGGATGATGAACGAGGATGTGACGCACCTCTACGACCGCGCGCCTGTCGGCACCAAGGTGATCGTCATCGGCCCCGGCAACCGGCAGGGCAAGGTGGCTTTCGAGGACCGAGGCATCGACGTGCTGCGCACGATGTTTGGCGGCTGAGCAACACTGACGAAAAAAACGAAAGGCGCATTTCGACGCGCCTTTTGTTTTGCTTAGACTTTGCGGCCGAAAGCTGGCACACATGCCTAAGAGTCGACATATTTGCAATATCGGGGCTATTCAATGACATATGCGCTGCGTTCCTCCGCTTCGCTACTTGCGGGCATCGCGTTTTTGACAATCTGTTCAGCAGTTTCCGCCTCGGCGGAAGATCTGCAATTCTCTGTCTATGGCGGTTATCAGACCGCACCGCACAGCGGCGTCGATCTCTCCGACGGCACGCATTTCACCGCCGGCTGGGAAGGCAAGTCCTTCGGCAGCCCGCCTTATTACGGCGGCCGCGTCACCTGGTGGCTCGAGAACTTCAACAAGCCGAACTGGGGTATTTCGCTCGATTATACCCATGACAAGGTCTATGCCGACGACGATACGCTGGCCAAGACCGGCTGGTCGCACTTCGAATTCACCGACGGCCTGAACTTGCTTACGGTGAACGGTCTCTACCGCTTCCAGGATCCGACCCGCCGCTGGACGCCCTATCTCGGCGCCGGTATCGGCGTGAACATTCCGCATGTCGAAGTGATTCGCCCCGAGGGCAAGACCTGGGCCTATGAATTCGGCGGCGTGACGCTGCAGGCCCAGGCCGGCGTCGACTTCAAGGTGACCGAGCGCTGGTCGACCTTCGTCGAATACAAGGGCACCTATTCGCGCATCGACGTGCCGATCGACAACGGCGTGGACCTGAAGACCAACATCTTCACGAATGCCGTCAACGTCGGCGTTTCATTCCACTGGTAAGAACAAATTTCGGCTGCGACGTGAGAGCGGTTCAGCGCATAAAAGCGCAAAACCGCTCTAACCTTTTATCGTTATGCAATTCCCAGGCAAAACCGCCTTGCGCTTTGCCTGGGAAAACCGCTTCGTACTTCCTGAAATTGCTCTATTTCGTGCCGCAGCTGACCTTGCCCTGGACGGCATAGGGCTTTTCACCGCCTGCGATCGTCAGGGAATAGGTGCCGCTGAAATTTGCCGACGGCTTGCCGCGTTCGCCGGCAACCACGACGAGATCCAGCGTTGCTCCGCCGGTGTCGTCATCACCACCGTCGAGAACCTCCAGGAGCAGTTCGCCGTCACGCGACCAGTGATTGGTCAGATGCTGCGATTCGAAAACACGTTTTCCGAATACCGTCGATTGCGCCTGGTCCTTGACAACAAGTGCACCGCGGAAATGGTTGAGCTTGTGGCCGGCATCGCTTTCGAAACCGCTTTCGAGCGTGAAACGCGCTTCCTTGTCGTCGGCGGAACAGAACAAACGACTGTCGGCATGGGCGGCGCCTGCCGCTCCGAGCAGTCCCGCAAGCACGATCATTCCCCGCCACATCGCCCAACCTCCCGAGACCGGCCCGACGGGCCTGCTGCATATGCAGCAATTTAAAGTGCTACAGCGTCCTTTGCGCATCTGAAAAGACGCGCGGCGCTGTAGTAGCTTCAGCCTAGCGGTAAACCTGTTAATTTTTCCGGCACAGCGCCGCCATAAGCCCAATCGAGCAGTTCGACCGTATGCAGGATCGGCATGCCGGTGCCGGTGGCGATCTGGGTGATGCAGCCGATATTGCCGGTGGCAATGATATCGGCCTTGGTGGCCTCGATGTTTTTGACCTTGCGTGCCTTCAGCGCAGCCGAGATCTCCGGTTGCATGATGTTATAGGTGCCGGCAGAGCCGCAGCAGAGATGACCTTCCGCCGGATCGCGCACCGTAAAGCCCGCCGCTTTCAGCAATTGCTTCGGCGCGAGCGTGATGCGCTGGCCGTGCTGCATGGAACAGGCGGAATGATAGGCGACCGTGATGCCCTTCGGCATGTGGGCCGGCAGCTCGAGGGTGGCGAGATATTCGGTGATATCCTTGGCGAGCGCCGAGACCCTGGCCGCCTTTGCGGCATAGGCGGGATCGAGGCGCAGCATGTGGCCGTAATCCTTGATCGTCGTGCCGCAGCCCGAGGCGGTGATGATGATCGCGTCGAGGCCCTGCCCATCGATCTCGCGTGTCCAGACATCGACATTGGCGCGCGCGCTCGCAAGCGCCTGTTCGGCGCGGCCCATGTGATGGACCAGCGAGCCGCAGCAGACCTCGCCCTCCGGCAGTACGACCTCGACGCCGAGCCGCGTCAGCAGCCGGATCGCCGCCGCGTTGATGCCGGGATCGAGCACCGGCTGGGCGCAGCCGGAAAGGATCGCCACCCGGCCGCGCCGTTCCGTCTCGGGCAGATAACTGCCGGGTTTTGCGAAGGCTGAAGCTGCAGGCACGCGGCGCGGCGCAAGCGCCAGCATGGCGGCGAAAGGTTTCAGTGCGCCACCCCGCATCAGGCCGGCGAAGGGCCGGCCGAGACGGGCGAGATTGAGCGCCAGGCGGAAACGGCCGGGATAGGGCAGCACGGCGGCAAGGATGGCGCGCGTCAGCCGGTTCATCAACGGGCGCTTATAGGTCTTTTCGATATGGGCGCGGGCGTGATCGACCAGGTGCATGTAATCGACGCCGGAGGGGCAGGTGGTGACGCAGGCAAGGCAGGAGAGACAGCGGTCGATATGGGTGACGACCTCGGCATCGGCGGGGCGGCCGTTTTCCAGCATGTCCTTGATCAGGTAGATGCGGCCGCGCGGGCTGTCGAGCTCGTTGCCGAGCGTCACATAGGTGGGACAGGTGGCGGTACAGAAACCGCAATGTACACATTTGCGCAGAATCTGCTCGGATTCGGCGACAGCGGGATCGAGCAGCTGGCTCGGGGTGAAGTTGGTTTGCATTTAGAGGGACCTCCGCTTTTGGAGGATATCGGGGGTTGTGCTCATCTTCTCCCTCACCCCATCTTCCCCGGATTGAATATGCCGGCCGGATCGAATTTCTCCTTCACCCGCCGTGACAGCATCGCCACCGCCTCAGGCTCGGGGTGGAAAGCCGCGGTGACTGCCCTCGCCTCGGCCGATGCGCGGATCAGCGTCGCATGGCCACCACCGAGCGCCTTGATGAAGCGGCGGACCAGCTCGGCTTCAGGACCGGCCTCCATGCGCATCCAGACAAGACCGCCCTGCCAGTCATAGAAAGCGTCGACGCCGGCCTCGAGGCGCAGCGCCGCGACCAGCTGATGGCCGGTGCCGGGGGCGACCGAGACGCGCCAGACCGGCCGCGCGGTGCCGTCGGCATAGGGCAGCACGTCGCGGATTTCTTGCCAGAGCCTGCGGCTGTCGGGCTGCTCCAGCCTGGTGACCGTGGCGAAGGCCGACATTGTCGCGACAAGCTTTTCAATGCGCACGTCGACCGAACCGGCCAAGCCTTCGATGCGCAGCACCGTCGCCTCACCCTCCGGCAATGTGCCGGCGAGGAATTTCCACGTCACCGTCAGCGGCAGGTGGGCGGCACTGGAGATTTCGACCGGCAGCGCCATTGCCGCGGCCATGGCCTTTGCCGCTTCGGCGTCGTTGAGGCCCGACAGAACCACCGTCTGTTCCGTCTTCGGGCGCGGCGGCACGCGGAAAGTAACTTCGGTGAGGAAAGCCAGCGTGCCATGCGAGCCGGCCACCAGCTTGACGAGATCGAGGCCGGTGACATTCTTCATCACCCGGCCGCCGGCCTTGATGATCTCGCCCTTGCCATTGACGAAGCGCACACCGAGCAGGCTGTCGCGGGCGGCACCGGCGATGAGCCGGCGCGGGCCGGAGACATTGGCGGCAAACACGCCGCCGATGGTCGGCTCGCCGGACGTCCCCATCACAGGGCGATGATCCATCGGCTCGAAGGCGAGCATCTGGCCGCTCTCAGACAGCGCCGCCTCGACCTCGGCGAGCGGCGTGCCCGCTCGAACGGTCATGACCATTTCGCCGGGATTATAGGCGACGATGCCGGAAAGCCCGGTCGAGCGCAGCCGGCCTTCGGCGACAACGGCATTGCCGAAGCCCGAGCGGCTATCGCCGCCGCAAATCGCGAGCGGCTGGCCGCTTTCCGCGTGGGCGCGGACGATTGCCGTCGCCTCTTCCTCACTCGTCGGCATCAGATCGATCATGCGGCGGGGCGCCCTTCGAGCGGAAAGACCTTCGACGGGTTGAGGAGCCAGCCGGGATCGAAGGCGGCGCGCGCCGCCATCTGCTGGGCGAGATCGGCCTCGGAATATTGGTGGCGCATCAGGTCGCGCTTCTCGATGCCGACGCCATGTTCGCCGGTCAGGCAGCCGCCGGCATCGACGCAGAGCTTCAGGATGTCGTTGCCGGCGGCTTCCGCGCGAGCGGCATCCTCGGGATCGTTGGCGTTGAAGAGGATCAGCGGGTGCATATTGCCGTCGCCGGCGTGGAAGACATTGGCGACACGCAGGCCATAGTGATCGACGATTTCGGCGGTCCGCTTCAGCACATGGGAAAGCTGGCTGAGCGGCACCGTGCCGTCCATGCAGATGTAGTCGGCGATGCGGCCGGTGGCGCCGAAGGCGGATTTGCGGCCCTTCCAGATCAATGCCGCCTCGGTCGCCGACTGGCATTCGCGCACGGTCTTCACCGCGTGCCGGCGGGCGATCTCGACGATGTCCTTCAGCGTGGCGTCCATCTCCGCTTCCGACCCTTCGACCTCGACGATCAAAAGCGCGCCGACATCGAGGGGATAACCGGCATGGGCGAAGGCCTCGCAGATCTCGATTGCCGGCTTGTCCATGAATTCGATCGCAACCGGGACGATGCCGGCGGCGATGACATCGGCAACGCAGGAGCCGGCGGCCTCCGAGCTTTCGAAACCGAAGAGCACCGGGCGGGCGCCTTCCGGCTTGGCGATCAGCCGCACCGTCGCCTCGGTGACGATGCCGAGCTGGCCTTCGTGGCCGCAGACGAGGCCGAGCAGATCATACCCCGCCGCATCCAGCGCCTTGCCGCCGAGTTCGATCACCGTGCCGTCGACCAGCACCATCCTGACGCCGAGCAGGTTGTTGGTGGTGACGCCATATTTCAGGCAGTGGGCGCCGCCGGAATTCATGCCGATATTGCCGCCGATGGTGCAGGCAAGCTGTGAACTTGGATCGGGCGCATAGAAAAAGCCGTCCGCGGAGACGGATTCGGAGATGTTGAGATTGGTGACGCCGGCCTGAACCACGGCGACGCGGTTCGGCAGATCGATTTCGAGGATGCTGTTCATCTTCGACAGGCCGAGCACAACCGCATCCTCCTGCGGAATGGCGCCGCCGGAAAGCGAGGTGCCGGCGCCGCGCGGCACGACCGGAATGCCGTATCGGTGGCAATAGCGCATGACGGCCGAAACCTCGGCTGTCGTGCGCGGCAGGGCGACGGCGAGCGGCAGACGGCGGTAGGAGACGAAGGCGTCGGTCTCGAACGGCACCAGCTCGCGCGCCTCATGCACCAGGCATTCCGGCGGCAGGAGATCGGTCAGATCGGCGACGATCTGGGCTCTGCGCGCCAGGACATCGGCGCGGGGGCTGAGAAACGAAATGGCGTCGGACATGGCGTTCTCCCTGGCCCTGACGACGGGGAAATGACAGCGGGAAGTGGGTAGCGGAACCGGCCGCGAACCTCCCTGCCGCCGATTGACCGGCTTAGCACTTTCCCGAAAGCGGCGCAAATGCTAAGCACTTATGCCAAAAGGGGAAAAAGTCGCAAAACCTTATGACCAATCTGGGTGATCTCGAAATCTTTGCCAAGGTCGTTTCGACAGGCAGCATGTCTCTCGCCGGGCGCGCGCTCGGCTTTTCCCCGGCCGTCGTCTCCAAGCGGATCAAGCGGCTGGAGGACCGGCTCGGCACCCGGCTTTTGCAACGCACGACTCGGCAGATCTCGCTGACGGAAGCCGGACAGGGTTTCTACGACCGCGTCCTCGGCATTCTCGCCGGGCTTGAGGAAGCGGAATTCTATATCTCCGGCCGCTCGGCGCAGATGCACGGCACGCTGAAGATCTCGGCGCCGACCTCCTTCGGGCGCATGCATATCGCGCCGCATCTGAAGGGTTTCATGGAGGCGCATCCGGAGCTTGCGATCAATCTGGTGCTGACGGACGAATTCAGCGACATCGTCGGCGGCGGCTTCGATCTGGCGATCCGCATCGCCGAACTCACCGATTCGAGCCTCGTCGCCCGAAGGCTGGCGCCGGTGCGCCGGCTGCTCTGCGCCTCGCCGGATTACCTGGCGGCGCATGGCGCACCTCGGCATATCGACGAACTGAAACACCACCGCTGCCTGCCGGCGCACAATAACGACACCTGGCGGCTGAACGGACCGGACGGAGCGCTGAGTCTCAGGCCGGAAGGCATGCTGATCACCAATTCCAGCGAGGTGATCCGCGAGGCTGTCATCGCCGGTCTCGGAATCGCCCTGCGCTCCACCTGGGATATCGGCGAAGAGCTCAAGGCCGGCCGGCTGGTGCAGGTGCTGCCGGCCTATGAAGGCTCGCACAATGTCGCGCTGTCGGTCGTCTATCCCAGCCGGCAGTTCCTGCCAGCCAAGGTGCGGCTGTTCATCGATTATCTGGCAGAGCTTTATGGCCCCGTCCCCTATTGGGAGCGCTGATGGCAGTGCCGGTTCAGCGCGCCAGCCTCTCGATGACGAGGTCCAGCAGGGCGCGCAGCCGCGCCAGCCGCTTCATGTCGCGGTGATAGCCGACCCAGGTGTTGCGGCCGGGTGGCGGTTCACCGAGATCGACCAGTTCGACGACCGCAAGGGAATCGCCGAGCGGCCGCGGCAGAACGGCGAGCCCGGCACCGTTGGCACAGAGCGCTGCCTGCACGTCGCGGCTGTTGCTCCGCATGACGGTATCGGCCCGCGGCAACAGGCGCTGCAGCCAGCCGACATCCGGCATGTCGCTGAAAGCCTCGTCCATGGTGATGAGGCGGGCGCCCGTGCCATCGCCAGCTTCGGGGTGCGGTGCGCCGCGTCTGATGTAAAGGCCGTATTCGATATGGATGAGCTTGCGCGATATGACCTCCGCCTCCGTGAAAGGCCGGATGCGGAAGACGAGGTCGGCTTCGCGTCGCGACAGGTTGAGAAGCCGGCTGTCGGTCAGCAATTCGATCTCTACCTTTGGATGGACTTGCGAGAATTCCGCCAGTACCGGCGAAAGCACATGCGCGCCGAACCAATCGGATGAGGACAGCCTGAGAAAGCCATCGAGCTGACGACTGCCACCGGCGAGGACGCGCTCCATGGCGAGCGCCTCCTCTTCGATGCGTTCAGCGCCGGCGAACACGGCGGTGCCCTCGTCAGTCAGCACGAAGCCATCCGTCGTGCGCTGAAAAAGCGTCTGGCCGAGCGAGGCTTCAAGAGCACGCAGCCGCCTGCCCATCGTCGGCTGCGTCAGCCCGAGGCTGCGGGCTGCTGCCCCCAGCGTGCCGAACCGCGCGATCGCCAGAAACAGCTTGAGGTCGCTCCATTCCATCGCCCGCATCCGTCAAACAAAAATGCATGGATTTCAGTCATTATCTTTCATTTTCATTCGCGCTTCAATGCACCATCTTCTTCCAGCACAAGCCATTGCCGACGCCCCAGCAGACGCCGCGCTGCGAACGAAGGAGAGTTCCATGCCTGTCCAATCAACGATGAAAGCACTGCTGGCGGAGACGCCGAATTCGCCGCTGCGGATCGCCGATATCGCAAAATCGTCCCCCGGCGAGGGCCAGGTTCTGGTGCGCATCAAGGCAAGTGGCGTCAACCCGCTCGACCTCAAGATCCGGGCCGGTAATGCGGTCCATGCCCGCCATCCGCTTCCCGCCATACTCGGCATCGATATGGCCGGCATCGTCGAAGAGATCGGAACTGGCGTCAGTGGTTTCCGCCGCGGCGACGCGGTCTACGGCATGACCGGCGGGGTCGGCGGCATTCAGGGATCGCTTGCCGAATTTGCAGCCATCGACGCCGCGCTGCTGGCGCCAAAGCCACAGAATCTGTCGATGCGCGAGGCAGCCGCCCTGCCGTTGATCTCGATCACCGCCTGGGAAGGGCTTGTCGACCGCGCCGGGGTCAAGGCCGGCCAGAAGGTTCTCGTACTCGGCGGCGGCGGTGTCGGCCATATCGTGGCGCAGATCGCCAAGGCTGCCGGAACCGAGGTCTATGTGGTCGACGGCGCTTCGAAAGCGGATTATCTCGCCGGCCTTGGCGCAACACCGATCGATCGTGACGTGGAAACGGTGGAAACCTATGTCGCAAGACACACCGGCGGCAAGGGTTTCGATCTGGTCTACGATACGGTCGGCGGCCAGGGGCTCGATACGGCATTCCGTGCCGTCAGCCGGTTCGGCCATGTCGTGAGCTGTCTTGGCTGGGGAAGCCACGCGCTGGCGCCGCTCTCCTTCAAGGCCGCCACCTATTCCGGCGTCTTCACGCTGCTGCCGCTTCTGACCGGCGAGGGACGCGCCCATCACGGTCAGATCATGCGGGAGATGACGAAGCTTGTCGAAGCCGGCAAGGTGATGCCCAAGCTCGACAGGCACCGCTTCACCCTTGCCGATGCCGATGAGGCGCATCGGCTGATCGAAAGCCGGCAGGCGGATGGAAAGCTCGTCGTCGAGATCGACTAACCTCGACGAGAGAATTAGCGCGCCAGATCGAGATAGGCGTTCGCCACCATCGCGTCGATATCGCGGGGTACGGGGACGACGCAGGATTGGGGACCGGCCTCGCCCCGGGCGATGCGTTCCAGGCAGCGGGCCTGGAGGGTGAAGCCGAGATCCATCGACTCGACCGTATTGCCGAGCGGCCGCGGACCGGCGAGATTGGCCATGTGACCGCCGCCGAGTACATGGAAGGAACGGCCGTCGGCGAGATGGAAGGTCTCGATATGGTCGGCCTCGTAGCGATCGATGCCGGTGACATCGGGATGGCGGCGAAGGGCCTCGACATCGATCTCATGCGGGAAATGGCCGCCATTCATCAGGATCGCGCCGTCCTTGACAAGCGGCAGGTCGGCTGCCGTGACGATGCCGGCAAAACCGGTGACGGTGACGATGATATCGGCCGAGCGGATCGCCTGGTCGCGTAGCGGCGTGACGAAACCGTCGAGATGGGCTTCGAGCGTCGTCACCGGATCGATGTCGACGACGCTGACGGTTGAAAAGGCATTGCGGAAACAGGCGGCCGTGCCCTTGCCGCAGGCGCCGTAGCCGAAGACGGTCACGCGTTTGCCGTTGGTGGAGCGGTTGGTGAAGCGCAGGTAGCTTTCGAACAGGCTCTGGCCGACGGCATGCCTGTTTTCGGCGAACTGCTTGATCGGGCTGTCGTTGATGACGAGGATCGGCATCTCCAGCCGCTCGCGCAGCGGCAGCAGACGGGTGCGCCCCGAAGTGGTCTCCTCGGTGCCGCCCAGGAGATTGGCATAGGGCTTTTCCGACGCGATGGCGAAGAGATCGCCGCCATTGTCGAGCAGCAGATCCGGCTTCTCGGCGATGACCGCTTCGAGGCTCTGATGATGGGCAGCGGGATCGGTCGTCTGCGTGGCAAAGACGGTGATTCCTTGTGAACGCAGGAACTCGACCGTCGACGGCTGGGTACTGTTGAGATTGCCGGTGCAGACGAGACGCGCGCCACCGGCGCGCAGCGTCATCAACAGCGCCACCGTCTTCGGCTCGAGATGGATGCCGGTACCGATCGATAGACCCTCGAAAGGACGCGTCCGCTCGAATTCGGCCGCCGTCGCCGTGAGCAGCCGGCAGCTGCCGCCGATCCAATCGATACGGGTTGCGGTCTTTTCCATCATCTCTTTCCTATTTGCGCCTTGGTGCTGTTTTAGCGGAGCAACAGGGCTGCGAATATGGAAGTAATTCTGGCGAAGGGGCAGAAAATCTGCCCTTTCAGGCCGACGTCCCGCAACGAAGCAGCCAGCCGGACAAAGCCACAAAGGCCGGCCGTTTCGCATCCGGCGTGCGGCAGCAGAGGCTGTAGCCCGACGGGCGGGATATGAAGCCGTAGGGCGCCACGAGATGCCGGCGTTCGAGATCGTCTTCGATCGAAGCACGCGGCGCAAGCGCGATGCCAAGCCCGGAGCGGGCAGCCCCCAGCGCCAGCAGCAGATCCTCGAATTCCTGGACGCGGGAAAAGACGACCGGCGGCGTGCCGCTTTCGGCGAACCATTCGTCCCAGAGCTTCGGAACGCTGCGGCTGGCGAGCATCGTCAGTGCACCCATCGCTGCAGGGTCCTTGGATAGTGTCGCGGCGAGCGAAGGTGTGGAGACCGGGCCGAACTCGTCCTCCATGAATCGCAGAGCGGTGATCCCCGGGGCCGGCCGGTATTCACCGCCCATGATCACAGCGTCCAACTCCGGGTGCATCTGCAGCGGTTCGACCACGGTCATCGGCACGATCTCGACCGCCGTATCGCCGAGACTTGCCTGCATATCCGCGACGCGCGGCATCAGCCACCAGACCGCGAAGGCGGAGGGCACGCCGAGCCGAATGCGATTCTGCTCGGCGTCTTCGAGCTCCAAAACGGCGCGCTGCAGAATGTCGAAAGCCACGCCCGCTGCGGCGGCGAAAGCGCTCGCCTGCACCGTCGGAACCAGCCGGCGGCCGTCACGCGTGAAGAGCTTGCGGCCGAGGTGATTCTCCAACGTGGCAATCTGCTGACGCACGGCGCCACGCACCACATTCAGCTCTTCGGCAGCTTTCAGAATGCTGCCGTGACGGCAGACGGCCTCGAAGGCGCGGACGGCGTTGAGAGGGGGTAGACGCATGATTACCACATTCGAAAATCATAGTGCATCACTTGATCTTGCCATTGAACGAAAGGCAAGATCACGCCATATTGTACAGCTGTGCAATGTGACGCATTCGAGACAGGGCGTGACGGATTCTCCGAACCTGTCCTACCTCGATTTTCCCTATGAACGACGATCAAATGGCGTTTCGAATCGTCATGCCATTTTGGATTGCGTAAGCTTTCCGTGATATACGTATATGAGTGATTCCTAACGACGACTGTGAAGGTGACCCGACAATTGACTCTTTTCGCCCGACTGGCTTCCGATGTGCAACTGATGTTCCGGCGCCCGCCGCGACAGCAATATGGTGCGCTCTGCTACCGGGTTAAGAAGAAGAGCGGCGAGGTCGAGGTGCTGTTGATGACGAGTCGCGACACCGGCCGCTGGGTCATTCCCAAGGGTTGGCCGATGACGCGCAAATGCGCCCATGAGGTCGCGATGCAGGAGGCCTTCGAGGAAGCCGGCGTGCGCGGCGTGGTCGAGCCGGAGACGCTTGGCGCCTATACCTATCCCAAAGTGCTGCGCGATGGGGTGCAGGTGGTCTGCAAGGTGCAGGTCTATGCGCTCGAAGTCACCAATATGATGAAGAACTTCAAGGAAAAAGGCGAGCGCCGCATCGAATGGGTGTCGTTCGACGAGGCGGCCGGGCGGGTGCGCGAACCGGAGCTCCGTCACCTCTTCCTTGCTTTCAAGAAAAAGATGACCGACAGGCTTTCGGCCAACGCGGCGACGCAAATTTCAACGGACAACGAAATTCCGGCGGCCAAGCAAATTCCGGCGGAATGATTCCTGCCATCTTGCACTGCTAGAAAAGCAGCGTAGAAGCAGATTCATTCTCAGGAACAAGAATGCCGCCACGTCCCGCAGTCCTCACGAAACGCACGCTCGACAAGGACCTCGACAAGATCACCCATGCCGAGGACGTGGCGAAGCATGTTTTGCGGCGGCTGGTGGCGCCCGGTCTCGGACTGATCTTTCTCGGTCTGGCCATGCTTTTTGCCGGCGTCTATGTGTTCGACCGGCCGGGAGCGATGCTGGTGGTGGCGGCGGCGGCGCTTGCCGGCTACATGGCGATGAACATCGGCGCCAATGATGTGACCAACAATGTCGGTGCCGCGGTCGGCGCGCGCGCCATGACGATGGGCCAGGCCCTGGTCATCGCGGCGATTTTTGAAATCCTTGGCGCCACCATCGCCGGCGGCGAGGTCGTCAAGACAATTTCCTCGAACTTGGTCGACGCCGTCCAGGTGCCGCCGGCAATACTCGGCTGGATCATGATGGCGGCACTGATGGCGGCGGCCCTCTGGATCAATCTCGCGACCTGGATGAATGCGCCGGTTTCCACCACCCATGCGATCGTCGGAGCAGTGATCGGAGCCGGCATCTCAGCCGTCGGGCCGGAGCCGGTGAACTGGCGGGTGCTGCTGGAAATCACTTCGAGCTGGATCACCTCGCCGCTGATCGGGGGGCTGATCGCAGCCGGGCTGCTTTATCTCGTCAAGACGCTGATCATCTATCGCGACGATAAGATCGCGGCGGCCAAGCGCTGGGTGCCGGTGCTGGTGGCGGCAATGGCCGGCGGCTTCATGGCCTATATGGTGCTGCAACTGTCGCCAGCCGGCAAATTTCAATCCTTCACCATCATCTTCATCGGAATTGCCACCGGGCTGCTAAGCTGGCTTGCCGCCCGGCCGCTCGTTCTCGCCCAGGCGCGGGATCTTGAAAACCGCAACAGTTCGCTGCGGGTGCTGTTCCGCCTGCCGCTGATCGGCTCTGCGGCGCTGCTGTCCTTCGCGCATGGCGCCAACGACGTTTCGAATGCGGTCGGGCCGCTGTCGGCGATCGTCCATTCGGTCGGCGTCGGCGGCGACGCCATCGGCCATCCGCCGCTCTGGGTGATGCTGATCGGCGCCTTTGGCATCTCGGTCGGCCTGCTGCTCTTCGGGCCGCGCCTCATCCGCCTCGTCGGCGAGGAGATCACCAAGCTCAATCCGATGCGGGCCTATTGCGTCGCGCTGTCGACCGCCTTTACCGTCATCGTCGCCTCCTGGCTCGGTCTGCCGGTCAGCACCACGCATATCGCCGTCGGCTCGGTCTTCGGCGTCGGATTCTTCCGCGAATGGTACACGCGTCATTCGAAGCGCCGCATCGCCTATATCAGGCGCAAGGCCGAGAGCTTTGATATCGACGAGCCGGAGGAGCCGAACATTCACGAGACGCGGCGGCGCTATCTCGTGCGACGTTCGCATTTCATGACGATCGTCGCTGCCTGGATCGTCACCGTGCCGGTTTCGGGGGCGCTTGCGGCAATGATTTATTGGGCTATGTTCGCGCTCTTCGTGTGAAACCCCGAGTTTTCGAATGCGCGCCAATTTCCGTATGCAACGGCTTTTCGTCGACGCGCCGCTTTCCCGCGGCGCCGTCCTCGAGGCAAATACCGACCAGTTCAACTATCTCGCCAATGTGCTGAGGATGGAGGAAGGGGCGGAGATCCTGCTCTTCAACGGCCGCGACGGCGAGTGGAAGGCGAGCCTCACTTTTCCTACGCGCAAACGCATCGTCTTGACGGCAACCGAAGAGACCCGGCCGCAGCCGCAGCCTTGCGACCTGCATTATCTGTTTGCGCCGCTCAAGGTCGGCCGCATGGATTATCTCGTGCAGAAGGCTGTGGAAATGGGAGCCGGCCTGCTGCAGCCGGTCATGACCCAGCACGTCCAGGGCAAGATCACCAATCTCGACAAGCTGCGCGCCAATGTCGTCGAGGCGGCGGAACAATGCGGCATTCTCGGCATCCCCGATGTGACCGAGCCGGTGAGGCTTCTCGACCTGCTCGACCGCTGGCCGAGCGAGCGCCGCATCATCTATTGCGACGAGGGCGACGCCGGGCAGAACCCGCTGCCGGTGCTGTCGGCGATCCGCGAAAAGCATCTTGCTCTGCTCGTCGGGCCGGAAGGCGGCTTTTCGGAAGAGGAACGGGCGCGGCTTCGAAGCCTCGATTTCGTCACCGCCATTCCGCTCGGACCGCGCATCCTCAGGGCCGATACGGCGGCCGTTGCGGCGCTGGCGGTGGTCCAGGCGGCGATCGGCGACTGGAATTAGGTCGAAAACGGGTTGACATGGAAATCGCTGCTATTTTTTTGATGCGTCGTTGAAACAATTTCACTTGCAACATGGGTGGCTTGGGTCCTAATCACCCTTCCAACTGCCCGGCCCCCTGGGCGCCTTTTTGAATACAGGTATCCCGCATGGCCCGCGACACTACCGACCAGACACCGCTCTCTTCGGTCCAGGATCTGACCGATTACATTGCCGCCGGCAACAAGCCGCGGGAGCGCTTCCGGATCGGCACCGAACACGAGAAGTTCGCCTTCTTCCGCGCCGACAACAGTCCGGTTCCCTATTTCGGCGATGCCAGCATTTCGGCCCTTTTGACCGGCTTGCAGAAGAAAAGCGGCTGGGAGCCGATCACCGACGGCGGCAACATCATCGGCCTTGCCGAGCAGAACGGCATGGGCGCGATCTCGATCGAGCCCGGCGGCCAGTTCGAACTCTCCGGCGCACCACTGGAGACGATCCACGAGACCTGCAAGGAATCGAACCAGCATCTGGCGACGCTGCGCGAAATCGCCGAGCCGATGGGCATCCGCTTCCTCGGCATCGGCGGCAGTCCGAAATGGACCTATGCGGAAACCCCGCAAATGCCGAAATCACGCTACGAGATCATGACCCGCTATATGCCGAAGGTCGGCACCCAGGGTCTCGACATGATGTACCGCACCTGCACGATCCAGGTGAATCTCGATTTCTCCTCGGAAGCCGACATGCGCAAGAAGATGCGCGTCTCGATGAAGCTGCAGTCGCTGGCGACCGCCCTCTTCGCATCTTCGCCCTTCACCGAAGGCAAGCCGAACGGGCTGCTTTCCTGGCGCGGCGATATCTGGCGCGATGTCGATAACCAACGCGCCGGCCTGCTCGACTTCACCTTCCGCGACGATTTCGGCTTCCGCGATTATGCCGAATGGGCGCTCGACGCGCCGATGTATTTCATCGTCCGCGACGGCCACTATCACGACTGTACCCATGTCACCTTCCGCCAGTTCATGAACGGCGCGTTGAAGGGCGAAGTCGCCGATCCGGCGCCGACGATGGGGGACTGGACGAACCATCTTTCGACACTCTTCCCCGACGTGCGGCTGAAGCGTTTCCTGGAAATGCGCGGCGCCGACGGCGGCCCCTGGCGGCGCATCTGTGCGCTGCCGGCCTTCTGGGTCGGCCTGCTCTACGACGATACGGCCCTCGAGGCCGCCGACGAACTGACGAAGGATTGGAGCTTTGCCGAGATCAGCGCCCTGCGCAATGCCGTTCCCGCCGAAGGCTTGAAGGCGCAATTCCGCGGCCATCCGCTCTTCGACATGGCGCGCGAGGTGGTCGGCATTTCAAAGGCCGGCCTCAAGGCGCGCGGCAAGCTCAACGGCGAAGGCCAGGACGAGACCATCTTCCTTGCGCCGCTCGACGAAGTGCTCGCCAAGAAAGCAACGCTCGCCGAGGATCTGCTGTCGCTCTATCACGGCCGCTGGAACGGTTCCGTGGAACCCGTCTTCGAGGACTATCAGTACTGAGGCGAGACTGTTTCAAGGAATTCAAGTTGGTTCACGGCGCCTTCGCGCGCTTCCTGGCTTCACGCGATCGTGCCGTACGGCGAGCCGGTCTCAGTTCCTCAATGGTCGGCAGCCACCACTCGGCGTCCTCAACCGGAGGAACTTTCGCCGGCCAGGTGCGGACGAGTTCTTCGAGTGTGGGAACCCGCCAATGTCCCCAGACGCGATCTTCGGTTACGCCGGGATAGAAGTCCGCAATGACGTCCGGCTCGACCAGTTCGCCTGAGATGTCAGTAAAGACGACGATTCCATAGGCAGTGGCCACCGGACGCTCGATCGGCGGCAAGTCATCGCTCTGAAGCGGGTAACGATGACGCTTGCGTTCCGCGGAGCGGCGCTTGCTGCGTATATCCTGTTCGGTTCCCTTGCGCTCCTCGGCGCGACGCCGTCTCTCCGCCGGTTCGTTTCTGCGCGCCGCAGTCTCGATATCAGGCCACCGTCGTCGGAGTTCCTCATAGGACCGGAAGGGAACGTGCCATATTCTGAGATCACCGTCCCACCGTGAAAACGGCACCTCGCGCAGTTTGTCGACAACAGTTTTCGAATAGGGTGTGCGAATTCGGAAACCTGCCTTGCCGAATTCGAGGTAGGGACTGTCGATCGGATCGAAGACGAAGGCGTCGCGTCCCTTCGCATCGGCGTGGGCGTCGGCTTCGGCCTCCATCTCGGCAAGCCACCGTCCGATGCGGCGGGACGCCGTCCGGCCGGGAACAAACCAAGCCTTGCGGGCATCGCTCCAGCGGGCACGGGGAAAGCGTCTTCGGAATTGCTCGACGGTCATCCTGTCATAGGGAAAGGAAATATCCGCGCCGGGCTTTTCACCGTCTTCACCGGGCGGCGCCTCGTCGTGACCAGCGGGGGATTTCGTCTCGGCCATGGAAGGAAAACGCCGGCGCGCAGGGATCGGTTTCCGGTGAGGATAGCATAGATGCTGGTTAAGGCGTGACAGCCTGCCGTCGTTGTGGCCGCTTTCGCTCGTGAGCTCGGTTCGCTGGGGCCTCGGCCGGGTAACACCGGCCAAATTCTTCCCTAAGTTCTTATGGCAAAAAGCCGTTTGCGCATGAGCATTTCAGGTTATAGTGGCGTTACAACGCGTCACGACTCGGGGAAAGGGACCTCCATGCTGCCACTCTTCGACATGATGATGCAGGCGCAGAATGGCGCGGCGATGGAAGCGATCGCCCGGCAGTTCAACCTCGCGCAGGAACAGGCGACGAAGGCGATGGCGGCGCTGATGCCGGCCTTTTCCGCCGGGCTGAAGCGCAGCACCAGCAATCCTTACGATTTCGTCGGGCTGATGCAGGCGGTCTCCTCCGGCAACTATGGGCGCTATTTCGAGGATATGAGCCGGGCCTTCACACCGGAGGGCATTTCAGACGGCAACAACATCCTTGCCCAGCTTTTCGGCTCGAAGGAGGTTTCGCGCGCAGTCGCCGCCCAGGCCGCACAGATGACCGGCATCGGCCAGGATATCTACAAGCGGATGCTGCCCGTGCTGGCCGATACGCTGATGGGCGGGCTCTTCAAGCAGACGACCGGACAGATGGCCTCGCCGGTCAACCCCTTCTTCAACACGGCGATGGGCGAGACCATCCAGAAATGGCTTGAGAGTACCGGCTTCGCGCCGAAACCGGCCCCGGAGCCCAGCATCTTCGACAATCCGTTCACGCAGGCGATGCAGCAGATGTTTTCGGTGCCGAAGCCTGCGCCGACGCAGACGCCCAACCCCTTCCTCGACAATCCCTTCGCCAAGGCCTTCCAGGAGATGATGGGCGGGCTCGGCCAGCAGCCGGCGGCCCCGACCAAGGCCAAGACACCGGAGGCGCCCAAGGAAGAGGCGAAGGTCAATGCCGACAGCTATACCCAGATGCTGAACGCCATGTTCGACAGTGGACTGGAAGTGCAGAAGAGCTACCAGAAGAACCTGGAAGCGATCTTCGAAACCTACCGGCCGAAACCCTCCTCCGAATAAAAAAACCCGGAGATGGCTTGGGAAAGCCTATCACCGGGTCAAGCGGCAGGGCTATTGGCTATCACCCTGCGGGGAAACTCGACGCTCCTACTATTCGTAGGAGCGCAAAAGAGACGACAGGCGCCAGCGATTGCGCGCCGAACGCGTCAGATGTTCCGACGGGTCCTCGAAAAAGGTCGACGCCAGGAACGCGGAGGTCAGATCGGACCGGGTAAGGCCGATATCCCTCAGCTGCGTGTCGTTCAGATCATGCAGCGCGTTGATCTCCATGCGATTGCGGAACACGCGAAAGAGAGAGGCCAACGGTGCGAGGCCTGCCGCCAGACGCTGGAAAAACGTCGGGGTCGGCTTGCCGCAGTCGAGTTCGAGTGTCCGGTCTGTCATGCGCATTGAACTCTCCTTTCTGTACAGTGCCGCACGTCTTTAGACGCATAAAGGGCGCTGTAACGTTTTAGATCGGCGCGCAACGCAACCCACCCCTCCCGCGAGGTCATGCGGGAAGGAGCAAGCTGAATTCCGCTTAGACAGGCAGGGTGTCTGTCCTTCACTTTGCTTTGATTTGCATCCCGAAGATGCCAAAGACCTATTGATCAGTCCAACGAATGTTTCTAATGATTATCATCAGCTATCTTTATGGGTGAAACCATGTCCGCACCTCTTGATCTCGACCAACTGCAGACTTTCATCGCCATCGTCGATTCCGGCAGCTTCACCAAGGCGGCCGACAGGGTCTACAAGACCCAATCGGCCGTCTCCATGCAGATGCGCCGCCTCGAAGAGCGCATCGGCAAGCAGCTGTTCATCAAGGATGGGCGCGGCAACCGGCTGACGGTCGAGGGTGAGAAGCTGCTCAACTATGCCCGGCGCATCATTCGCCTCAACAATGAGGCGATCGCCGCCTTCGACGACAACAGGCTGGAGGGGACGCTGCGGATCGGCACGCCGGACGATTATGCCGACCGCTACATGCCCGAAATCATCGGCCGCTTCGCCAAGACGCATCCGAATGTCGAACTCTACATCGTCTGCGAGCCTTCGGTGGATCTCGCCGAGCGCATGCACAAAGGCGAGCTCGACATCGCCCTCGTCACCCACAATCCGCGCGAGCGCATGTCCGATGTGGTGAGAACCGAGCCGCTCTGCTGGGTGGGCTCGGCCAACCATCCGATCCGCGACGACGCGCCGGTGCCGCTTGCCGTCGGCCGGCGCGACTGCCAGTGGCGCCAGCTCGCCTGCTCGGCGCTCGATGCTGTGGGACGCGAGCACCAGATCCTGTTCACCAGTTGGTCCTGCACCGTGGTTGCCGCTGCCGTGCTTGCCGGCATGGCGGTTTCGGTCATGCCGGAATCGGCATTGCGAACAGGCATGAAGGTACTGAGCCAGGCCGACGGTTTTCCGGCGCTGCCGCCGGTGCAGATCGGCATCATGAAGCGGCCGGGCGTTTCGCTCTCGCTGATGAACGCGATCACGGCGCATATCACCGCCTGCCTCGACAACATCACCCCTGCCGTCGTCGACGATACCCTCGAGGCCGATGTCAAATCCGCCCAGGCACGCCTTTATCCGCGGCTGAAGGCCGCCAATATGGTTCCGAGCTGGTAAGCCGACTCAAGCAGCAGCAGGCACGGTCGTGGTGAAAAGGGAGGCGCGGATGACGCGCTTCCATTGGTCGAGCATGCGCCGCGCCAACTCCTTGTCGCTGACGGCGGCAAGCCGGATGACGGCGCCGATCAGGTGGCTGAACAGGTAAGTGCGCGCGTACATATCCTCGTCGCAAAGGTCGGGAGTGAGATCGCGCACGGCGTTATGGAAGATACCGGCGACACGGCCGCTATGCTCGATGTTCAGCTGCAGCAGATCCTGATCGGTCTCCGTGCCCATCCAGACGCCGAGATAGACGGGATCGTCATGGTAGAAATCGTAATACCAGTCGATGATGGCGCAAACGCGGTCGAGCGCCTGGTCGAGCGACCTGACGTCGGCAAACATCGCCGCCGTCTTCGCCTGGATCGCCGAAGCGTGCTGGTCGAACAGGGCTTTGACGATCGCCGCCTTCTCGGGAAAATACTGGTAAACCGAACCGATCGGCACTTTGGCGGCGACGGCGAGTTCCGTCATCCGCATGGCGCTGACGCCCTTTTCGGCAATGATCCTGGCGGCCGCGGCAAGGATGAGATCCAGCCTCTGGATGCTGCGTTCCTGCTTCGGCTTCCTACGCAAGCCGATCCGATCCATGCTTTCCGCGCCCATGTCGTTCCCATATTTATTGTTCGCGGCGGAAGGCATGACATGCAGGGTGTTCATCGGCGGTAAATGGAAATGCTCGCATTTTAACGGTTGAGAAAAGCCCGTGACGATCACGATTCCAGGATGTGATTTTACCCATCGCAACCGGTACCGATACGGTGTCAGCCGCGTGACCGGTCAGTGACGGACGAGGCGCACGCGCTCCTCAGCTCATCGCCATCCATGCGGCGAGCCATACCCACATGGCGGCGAGTATGATGTAACCTGCGGCGAAGATCGGGCTGCGATAGCGCATATCGTTGCTGGTGACGTGAATGGCGGCATGGGCGTAGCGCAGGGCGACGAAGGCCCAGGCGAGGACGACAGAGATGAGATTGTCGGCCTCGGTGATATAGAGAAGAATTGAGCAGGCGTAGAACAGCACGGGCAGTTCGAACTGATTGGCGAGGCAGTTCTTGACGATGAGGCTTTCGGCCGGCTCGCCGCGATTTTCGCGATAATCCGATTTGGCGATGCTGCCGGCGCGGACCATTTTCGCGCGCCGCATGCCGAGCAGCGCATAAAGACCGTAGACCAGGGCCACATGGGCGAGGAGTGGCCAGAAGATTTGATAGCCGGTCATATGTGGCCGTTTCCTTTCCGCTTCTGCTTCCGCTTTCAACGCGAGCATTAGTCGAAAGACGAGCGGGATACCAGCGTCGGCGGCCCGCCATCCAACATTGGCGGGCCGCCGGATTTCGTCACACCTGCGCGGCGCCGCCGTCGGCGAAGAGTTCGATACCGGTGACGAAGCTCGAATCGTCGGAAGCGAGGAAGAGTGCGGCGGCGGCGATCTCTTCGGCGCGGCCGACGCGCCCCATTGGCACCTGGGTTGCGAGATAATCGAGCAAGCCCTGCTGTTGCGCCTCATCTTTACCGGCGAGTTCGACGAGACCAGTTGTCTTTGTAGGACCGGGGCTCAGCGTATTGATACGAATGCCGCGATCCTTGAGATCAAGGATCCAGTTGCGAGCAAAGCTTCGTAACGCGGCCTTCGAGGCGGCGTAAACGCTGAAGGCCGGAGTGCCGGTCGAGCCCGCCGTCGATCCCGTCAGGATAACCGATGAGCCCGAACCGAGCAGCGGCAAAGCCTTCTGCACGGTGAAAAGAACACCTTTCACATTTCTGTCGAACGTGTCGTCATACTGCTCTTCGGTAATTTCGCCGAGCGGCAGCATCGAACCACCGCCGGCATTGACGAACAGCACATCTATCCGGCCGGCTTCGGCTTTCACGCGTTCATAGAGCCGATCAAGGTCTGCAAGCTCTGCCGAGTCCGCCTGGATGCCGACAACCTTACCCCCTATTTCCGTAACCGCCGCGTCGAGCACGTCCTTGCGCCGGCCGGTCACGAAAAGCTGGGCGCCTTCGGCGGCGAAACGCTTGGCAGTGGCAAGGCCAATGCCCGATGTCGCGCCGGTAATCACTGCGATCTTTCCACTCAATCTCTGTGTCATTGTCGTCTCCTGTTGTTCGACCGAGACTGAGATATGGACGCGAGAAACGTTTCGAAATAGAAAGAAATGAAAGCTATCGTTACAGGAATGAAATGACGAACTTTCCGGATTTCGAAGGCCTGGCCATGTTCGCCAAGGTGGCCGAAGAGCGTTCTTTCGCTCGCGCCGCTAGGACGCTCGGTGTATCGGTGCCTACCGTTTCGCGGGCCGTGAGCCGGCTGGAGGAGAGACTTGGCGCACGGCTTTTCAACCGCACCTCGCGGCAACTGGCGCTGACCGATTTCGGCTTGCGATTGGTCGACAGTGCCTCGCGGCTCTATGCGGAGGCAGAGGCTGCGGAAAATGCAGCGCGCGAGCTGTCCAGCCGACCGCGAGGGCTTATCCGGCTTGCCGCGCCGATGGCCTTCGGCACACGCTGGCTGGCGCCGATCCTGCCCGATTTTTTCGACCTCTATCCCGATATTTCTATCGACCTGCATATGAGCGACGCCGTCGTCGACCTGGTGGGAGACGGATTCGATGCTGCCCTGAGAATTGCCGTTCTGCCGGATTCCTCATTGGTCGCCCGGAGGCTGGCAGCGGTGGCTCCCTTCATTCTCGCTGCACCTGCGTACCTCGATCGATACGGCACGCCGCGACATCCGCGCGAGCTTAAGGCCGATCATTGTCTAGGATACGCCTATCGGCCGCGCCAGGACGTCTGGCGCTTTCGCAATAAGGCAGGCGAAGAGGAAGTTGTCGTGCCGGCCGGTCCCTTGCGCTCCACCAATTCGCAAGCCTTGATTCCAATGGCGTTGCACGGACTTGGGGTTGTAGAGCTGCCGGAATTCATGGCGCACGAATATCTCGCCGATGGCAGGTTGAAAGCGATCCTACCCGACTGGACGCTGCCGAGCGGAGCGCTCTATTTCGTCACGCCCTCTGCCCGAGCTCGACCTGCGAAGGTGGAGGTGCTCTCGGATTTCATGGTGGCGCGGCTTGCAAATCCGACGTGGCGGTGGACAGGCTGATGGCACCCTCAATCTTCACGCGGCGCAAGCCAGCGGCCGATGGCAAGCCGGACAATGAGGATGAAGCAGATGGCGAGGCTTGCGAATTTCAGCCGCGTCATCCACGGCAGCAGCTGCGTTGCAAGCGTTGAGGGCGCACCATTACCGAAGGCGATGAGGCTCGAGATGTTCTCGCCGTAATCGGCGATGCCGTAGATGAACGGCAGCAGATAGATCGCCCTGCCGACAAGCGGATGCACCGATCGGCCAAACCACGCACCGGCAGGACCGAGCTTGAGGAAGGCGAGGAACAGCAGTGCCGTCAGCAGTGCCGGAAAGACCAGCTCCGGCCCGAAATACATAGCGCGCAGCAACCTGGTCGCCGTCTCGTTCTCATCGAGCAGCTTTTGCATGTGGAAGACCGCCGACTCATCGTAACCGGCGAAATAGGTATCGAGCACCGCCTGCCCGGTTTCGTGCTTGAACGGAACGACGAAACCGAAGGTCGTCCAGGCGAGCACGGCAAGGCAGAGGGCTGCGAGCAGCGCGACGATCCAGAGAGGAATCCCGCTGCCCGCCTTCATGATCAGAGGCCGGCGCCCGGATAATTCGGGCTCTCGCGGGTGATCGTCACGTCATGGGCATGGCTTTCGCGAAGACCGGCACCGGAGATGCGCACGAACGTGGCCCGCTCCTGGAAGTCCTTGAGGTCCTTGCCGCCGACATAACCCATGGCCGCCTTGAGGCCGCCGGCGAGCTGGTGGATGACGCCCGAGACCGGCCCCTTGTAAGGCACCTGGCCCTCAATGCCCTCCGGCACGAGCTTCAGCGTGTCGCGCACCTCGGCCTGGAAGTAGCGGTCGGCCGAGCCGCGAGCCATGGCGCCGACGGAGCCCATGCCGCGATAGGCCTTGAAGGAGCGTCCCTGGTAGAGATAGACCTCGCCCGGGCTCTCATCGGTGCCGGCCAGCAGCGAGCCGATCATGACGGCGGAAGCGCCGGCGGCGATCGCCTTGGCCAGATCGCCGGAGAACTTGATGCCGCCATCGGCGATGACGGGCACGTCCTGATCATTCGCGGCCTGCACCGCCGACATGATGGCGGCGAGCTGCGGCACGCCGACGCCGGCGACGATGCGCGTCGTGCAGATCGAACCCGGACCGATACCGACCTTGACCGCATCCGCTCCGGCATCGATCAGCGCCCTGGTGCCGTCATAGGTGGCGACGTTGCCGGCCATGATGCGCACCGAGTTGGAAAGCTTCTTGACCCGGGTGACGGCATCGAGGACGCGTTGCGAATGACCATGGGCGGTGTCGACGACCAGAAGATCGACGCCGGCCTCGATCAGCCGTTCGGCGCGCTCGAAGCCGTCATCGCCGACGCTGATGGCGGCCGCAGCCCGAAGTCTGCCCTGCGCATCCTTGGAAGCGTTCGGGTTCAACTGCGACTTCTCGATATCCTTGACGGTGATGAGGCCGACGCAGCGGCCTTCGGCATCGACCACCAGGAGCTTCTCGATGCGATGCGAATGCAGCAGGCGCTTGGCCTCCTGCTGATCGACGTTTTCCTTGACGGTGACCAGTTTGTCCTTGGTCATCAGTTCATGGATCTTCTGTTCCTGATCGGTAGCGAAGCGGACGTCGCGGTTGGTCAGGATGCCGACGAGGCGGCCGGACTTCTCCACGACGGGGATGCCGGAAATGCTGTAGGATTTCATCAGCCCGAGTGCATCGGCAAGCGTGGCATCGGGGCCGATCGTCACCGGATTGACGACCATGCCGCTTTCAAACTTCTTCACTTGCCGGACTTGCTCGGCCTGCTCGATCGGCGTCAGGTTGCGGTGAATGACGCCGAGGCCGCCGGCCTGGGCCATGGCGATCGCCAGGCGGCTCTCGGTGACCGTATCCATGGCGGATGAGATGATCGGGATGTTGAGTTCGAAATCCCGAGCGATGCGCGTGGAGATATTCGTCTGGCCGGGCATGACCTCGGAATGTCCCGGCTGCAGCAGGACGTCGTCAAAGGTAAGCGCGTCCGCGCCGGTTGCCGTTTCTATGATGCGTGCCATGGCCAAATTCCTTCATTTAAGAAAAATGCAACCCGGCCCGGAAACGAATCGTCCGCCCCGGCGGTGTGCATGAGTTGCTTGGAAGTTGGCGAGGGCTGGTAACACGTCTATGACAGGAAGGAAATAGCAAAAAGCCCGGCGCGTCCGCCGGGCTCGTCATGGGTGCCATGCGTCCAAAGCGCATCGCGATCTTTCAGATTCGCCGCTCGCGCTTCAGATCCTTCTTTTTACGCATTCCCGGGAAAGTCGCTGCGCGTTTTTGCTGGAATTGCTCCAGATCAGATGTCGAACTGGTAGGTCTTCGGCACGAAGCGATAACCGCCATCCTGCCTCTCGACGAAGCCGACCGCCGGGAACGGCATGTGGTAGCCGAGGAAGGCGATCTTGTCGGTCGCGATCATCTCGAAAACCTTGCGGCGCGTGGCCGCCGCCTGCGCCTTGTCCATGTCGAAGCGCACCTCCCAATCCGGCCGCAGCAGCGACAGGATATAGTGATTGGCCGTATCGCCGGTCAGCATCAGGCGCTTGCCCTCGGATTCGACGTGGAACACCATATGCCCCGGCGAGTGGCCGGCCGCCAGCATCGCCGTCATGCCGGGCGCGACGCTATCGCCGTCGTTGATGAAGGTGGTCTTTTCGGCGAGCGGTGCGACATTGGCGAGCACCGCCTTGTGACTGCCTTCGGCCGGCGTGCCCTCGCGTGCCTTGTCCGACCAGAAATCATATTCCGCCTGGCCGACGACATAGCGGGCATTCTTGAAGGCAGCCGTGCCGCTTTCCATCAGGCCGCCGATATGATCGCCGTGCAGATGGGTCAGCGCCACCAGCGTGACGTCGTCGGCCGAATAGCCTGCCGCTTTCAGGCCTTCGGTCAGTTGGCCGGCGCCGCGAGCGCGGCCGGCAACGCCGAAGCCGGTATCGACGAGGATGACATCCGAACCGGTATCGATGAGAGCCGGCGTGTAGAAGCTCATGAACCTGTCGGCCGGCAGGAAGTTTGCGGTCAGCAACGCCTGGACCGTTTCGGGGTTCTGATTGGTGCCGAAGGTTTCATAGGGCTTTTCGACGATGCTGGTGCCGTCACGGACGACGGTGAACTTATAGGAACCGAGCTTGAATTGATTGATCTCGGGCAAAAGCGTTCCATCCATATGATTGCTTTCTCCAGTTGCGGCCGCTTCGGCCCTCTCTTTAAAAATTGCCGGCGCCGCGAGCATGCCAAGGCCTGCGGCAAAAAGGGTGCGCCGCTTTATTCCCGATGAAATTGCCATATGTCCATCCTCTTATGACGTGCGATGCGTCGCCGCACGGCCCGCAGTGTCGATCCCGGCCGGATTTCTTGCTCCGGCCAAGTAGACATATGTCAATCTTGACTGCCGACGTTGATGCGCAAGTCGTCTCACGCAGACGTGAAGCAAACGTCTCGTGGACCCGGATTTGGGGATTGGCACGGCTGGGAACTGGGACTAAACAGCACTGGCCTTCCCAGCTCCAATCCGCTGCCCCATCAAGGCTCCCGCCTATGAACCGCATCGTCCCGCTGATCCTCGCCGTCGCCCTCTTCATGGAACAGATGGATTCGACTGTCATTGCGACGGCGCTGCCGGCGATCGCTAGTGATTTGCATGTCGGGCCGATCACGCTGAAGCTGGCGCTGACCTCCTACATGGTGGCGCTTGCCGTGTTCATCCCGGTGAGCGGCTGGATGGCTGACCGGTTCGGCGCCAAGAAGATCTTCCGGCTTGCCATATCAGTCTTCGTCATCGGCTCGATCTTCTGCGCCATCTCCTCCAACCTCGTCGAATTCGTTTTCGCCCGCTTCCTGCAGGGCATGGGCGGCGCGATGATGACCCCGGTCGGTCGCCTGGTGCTGGTGCGCACGACGAAGCGCAGCGATCTGGTCTCGGCCATGGCGCTGCTGACCATCCCGGCGCTCGTCGGCCCGCTCACCGGACCACCGCTCGGCGGCTTCATCACCACCTATTTCAGCTGGCACTGGATCTTCCTGATCAACGTGCCGGTCGGCATCATCGGCATCTGGCTGGCGACGATCTTCCTGCCGGAAGTGGAGGCGACGGCGCCGCCGAAGCTCGATTTCACCGGTTTCGTGCTCACCTCGCTTTCGGCCGCGGGCGTCGTCTTCGGCCTGTCGGTGGTCAGCCTGCCGGCCCTGCCCCCCGTCATCGGCGTCACCGCCACTCTGATCGGCCTTGCTTGCGGCTTTCTCTATGTGCGCCACGCCAAGCGCCATCCGGCCCCGATCCTCAACCTCAACCTGTTCAAGAACCCGACCTTCCGGGCCTCCACCTTGGGCGGCACGCTGTTTCGCATCTGCGTCGGCGCCATGCCCTTCCTGACGCCGCTGATGCTGCAGCTCGGATTCGGGCTGACGCCGTTCCAATCCGGCCTCATCACCTTTGCGGGAGCCATCGGGGCGATCACCACCAAATTCATGGCGAAGCGCGTCTTCGCCGCCGCCGGCTTCCGCACGACGCTGCTTGCCGCCGCCATGGTGACGACGCTGGTGACTGTCGTCACCGGCCTGTTCACGCCGTCGACACCGCACCTCGTCATCATCGGCGTGCTGCTGCTCGGCGGCTTCTCCCGCTCCTTCATGTTCACCGGCGTCAATGCGCTCGCCTTTGCCGACATCAATGATGCCGAAGCCAGCCAGGCGACCTCGATGAGCTCGGTGATGCAGCAGATCAGCCTGGCGCTCGGCGTCGCGGTCGCCGCCGCGATCCTGGAGAGCTCGATCTATATCAGCGGCGAGGAATTGCAGGTCGCCGACTTCCACCTCGCCTTCTACATCATCGCCGGGCTGACTATTATTGCGACCATTCCCTTCATCCGGATGGACCGCAATGCCGGCGCGCTCGTTTCCGGACACCGCTCGAAGGCGATGGCGGCAGCAACCGTTGAGGCCGAGCAGCACGCGGTGAAATAAGGCAGCCTAAAGCGTGTCGCGATCATTCGGATTCGCTTGCCACGCTTTAGATCTTTGGTTTTTCGCATGTCTATAGCGCAAAACCGCTGCACACTTTTGCGCGACATGCTCTATTCGGGACTTTCGCAGACGGCACAGAGCTTGTTGCCGTCGAGATCGCGCACATAGGCGGCATAGAAATGGGCATGGTAGGAGCGCAGGCCCGGCCCGCCCTCATCGACGGCGCCCGCGGCTATCGCCGCCGCATGGAAGGCATCGACATCCGCCCGGCGCTCGGCCGCAAAGGCCACCATGACGCCATTGCCCGACGTCGCCCGACGGCGATTGAAGGGCGTCACCACCCAGAAGCGGCAGCGCGTATCGCCATCGGCGGCATAGCCGATTTCCTCCTCCGAATCGCGCTGGCGGCGATAGCCGAGCACGGGCAGCACGGCATCATAAAAATGCCCTGCGCGATAAAGGTCGTTGGTTCCGAGCGTGACGTAAAGAAGCATGGGGATCAGCGGTTCCAATCTTAGGGCCGCATCATCGGACAGGACCGGCCCCAAGATCAAGCTTGCTCTGCTTCACCTTCCGCCTTGCGCCCCTTGAAGCCCTTGGCGAGCAGGAACATCTCGACCGATTCGGCGCGCGACGAGTTCGGCTTGACATGCACGACCTGGCGGAAGTTCTGCTTCAGCATGGCGAGCAGATCACGCTCGGTGCCGCCCTGGAAGGTCTTGGTCAGGAAGTGCCCGCCTTCCTGAAGCACCTCGACGGCGAAATGGGCCGCCACTTCGCAGAGATGCATGGTGCGCAGATGATCGGTGCGGTGATGGCCGGTGGTGGGTGCGGCCATGTCCGATATGACGAGATCGGGCGTGCCGCCGACCGCCTCCAGCAGCTTTTCCGGTGCAGTGGGATCGAGAAAGTCGAGTTGCAGGATCTTCACGCCGGGCAGCTGGGTCATTTCGAGGAAATCGATCGCGGCCACGCGGATATCCTCATCCGTCGAGCCGGTGACCTTGGCGGCGATCTGCGACCAACTGCCCGGTGCAGCGCCGAGATCGATGATGCGCCTGGCGCCGCGCAGGATATGGTGTTTCTCGTCGATCTCCAGCAGCTTGAAGGCGGCACGGGCGCGATAACCTTCGAGCTGGGCGCGCTGCACATAGGGATCGTTGATATGGCGCTCCAGCCATTGGCGCGAGGAGGCCTTCATCTTCTTGTTCTTGACGCGCTGGCCGAGCTTGCGGCCGGTGCGGTTTCCCGCGATCGGTGCCTTGGTCATGCCTTCCTCTATCTCGCTCTCTGGCCGCGTCGGTTGCGGTGGCGCCGCCACACGCCATCATCGGCCATCATGTCTGTCAGCAGGCCTTCCCTCAAGCCGCGATCGGCAACGCGCATGCGCGGGCTCGGCCAGCGGCGGCGGATCGCCTCGAGGATGGCGCAGCCGGCCAGCACCAGATCGGCCCGATCCGGCCCGATGCAGGGATTGGCGGCGCGGCTTTCGAAATCCCAGGAGAGAAGCTTTGCCTGCATGGCGGACACCTCGTCATCGGACAGCCAGATGCCATCGACCTTGCGCCGGTCATAACGCGGCAGGTCGAGATGGACGCCGGCAAGCGTCGTCACCGTGCCCGATGTGCCGATCAGGTGGAAGTCGCCGGTCTGGGCGACCTCGATCTCCGGGCAATCGAAGCCTCCGAGCATGCCTTCGACTTCGCGCACCATGCCCTCGAAAGCCTCCGGCGTGACGTCGTGCCCGCCATGGCGCTCCGACAGCGTCACCACGCCGACCGGCAGCGAGGTCCAGTGGGTGATGTGGTTGGCGAGGCGGCTGAAGCGATTGTCGCCGATGCGGATGACGGCGATCTCCGACGAACCGCCGCCGATATCGAACAGCACGACAGAGCGCGTTTCGCGACCGACCAGCGAGGAGCAGCCGGAGACGGCAAGCCGCGCTTCGGTTTCGCGATCGATGATCTCGAGCGTCAGGCCGGTTTCGGCAACGACCCGGCTGAGGAATTCCTCGCCATTGACCGCCTGGCGGCAGGCTTCGGTGGCGATCAGCCGCATGCGGCGGATCTCCCGGTTCCTGAGCTTGGAGGCGCAGATCCGCAGCGCCTCGATCGCCCGCTCCATCGCCTCATCCGAGAGACGGCCGCTTGCCGCAAGGCCTTCGCCGAGGCGCACGATGCGGGAAAAGGCGTCGACGACGCGGAACTGACCCGGGCGGGTCGGCTGGGCAATGAGCAGACGGCAATTGTTGGTGCCGAGATCGAGAGCGGCGTAGAGCTCCTCCGGCCAGGCGTGGTCGCCGGCCTGGCGATCCCCCTGAAAACCGGGATTGATTTGGCCATCCTGACGGCCCTTGCGATTGGCGGCCGCGCCGTTCTGCGTTTCGCGCGGAACGGATATGCGCGCCTCTTCCACGCGGCTTTCCTGTTGCGGAGCACTGGAAGGCTTTGCCGATGTCAGCGGCCGGCCCTGCAGACCGCGCTTGCCACGATGCTTGCGGCGGTTGCGCCGGCTCGGCGCCGAATCGCCATCGGAGCGGGCAGCATGCTCTGCCGCTGCGGCCTGTTCCATCACAGGAGGTTGAGGTGAACCGTTCTGCGCAACACCATGGCCGCCACGACGGCGGCGCTTGCGCTTGCGGGCCGGATTGCCGGCTGCATCTTCCATCGGGCGCGCAGGCTGTCCGGCACCGCCGGAAGGCTCATGCGAAGCGGGATGAGCAGCGTTGCGGGATTGCCCGCCACGTTTGCCCTTGCGGCGCCTGGACTTCTTGCCGTCCTTGCGCCCTGCCGCCGACGCCCCGTCAAATTGCGGCTTGGCGCCGCCTTCGGGGTCTTCCACGTTCTTTTTCCATCGCGCCGCGCAAGTCCCTGAGGTATGCAGCAGGCGCTCATTCGATTTTTGCGTTGCCGCAAGAATATCAGCGCCCGCCGAATTCGCCAAATTCTTTTTTGGACAGGGGATTTGCGGCTGGTTTCACGTCCTCCGCACGGCACCGAATTTTTTCAAAACGGGTATTTGCAATCCGCCCGCTTTTGGTTATAAGCGCCGCACAGCAGCCAAGCCATGCTTCGGCGGCAACTGCTGGGGAATAGTTCAATGGTAGAACGACGGACTCTGACTCCGTTAATCTTGGTTCGAGTCCAGGTTCCCCAGCCAAAATTTTCCGAGGACGAATTCATAGGCCGACGATAGCTCCGCAGGTGATTTGCGGTGAGCAAACGATCAACGCCTGTTTGCCTGGACTGGCAGCTTCATCGGCACTCAAGTCGGACTGTATCGACGTCGCAAACCCTTGCTTGGCCGAGAACGCGTCGTTAGAAGATTTACGATTAATGATGTTGAAGAGAACGTGAATTATGCTGACAGGTCAATCGATCCTCATCACCGGCGGCACCGGGTCATTCGGCCATGCATTTCTTCCAATGACACTTGAACGTTATAACCCGCGCCGCATCATCGTGTATTCACGCGATGAAATGAAGCAGTGGGAAATGGCCAAGAAATACAGTGCCGACAAGCGAGTACGCTTCTTCATTGGTGATGTGAGAGACCGAGAGCGTCTGTACAGGGCGCTCGACGGGGTCGATTACGTCGTTCATGCCGCGGCAACGAAGATAGTGCCGACAGCGGAATACAATCCCTTTGAGTGCATCAAGACCAACATCAACGGCGCCATGAACGTCATCGACGCCTGCATAGACCGCGGAGTAAAACGCGTCGTTGCACTCTCGACCGATAAAGCCAGCAGCCCGATCAACCTGTACGGAGCAACCAAACTCGCTTCCGACAAGCTTTTTGTCGCGGGCAACTCATATTCGGGCGGCAATCGCACACGCTTTGCGGTGGTTCGCTATGGAAACGTCATGGGATCGCGCGGCTCGGTCATTCCGTTTTTCCTCTCCATCAAAGACAAGGGTGTGCTGCCCATCACCGACTGGCGCATGACCCGGTTCATGATCACGCTTGAACAAGGTGTGGAACTGGTCTGGCACGCTTTCGACGACATGGAAGGCGGCGAGATCTACGTCAAAAAAATCCCTTCCATGAAGATGGTGGATCTCGCCGCCGCCGTTGCACCGGAAGCTCAGATCGAAATTGTCGGTATCCGCCCAGGCGAGAAACTTCATGAGCAGATGATTGGCGAAGAAGACTCCTTCTACACCTACGAATATAACGATCATTTCAAGATACTGCCGGCCATCAATAATTGGGGCACCAGTGCCGAGCGCATAAAGGACGGGGTGAAAGTCGCGGAAGGCTTCAGCTATACCAGCGACAACAATAAGGAATGGCTGAGCGTTGCATCTCTCCAGACCTGGATCGAAGAAAATCGTCTCAAGATCGGAATGATATGAGTTCCTCCATTCCCTATGGCAGACAGGATATCAACGATGCGGATATCGACGCAGTCGTCGCCGTTCTGAGATCTGACTTTCTGACGCAAGGCCCTGTCGTGCCTCGTTTCGAGCAGGCCGTCGCATCCTATTGCGGTGCACTCCATGCTGTTGCGGTGAACAGCGCGACCTCGGCGCTCCACATTGCCTGCCTCGCTCTCGGACTTGGTCCCGGTGACTTGCTTTGGACAAGCCCGATCACCTTCGTGGCATCCGCCAATTGCGCTCTCTACTGTGGCGCTGATGTCGACTTCGTCGATATCGACAAGGACAGCTACAATCTTTCGCCGGCAGCGCTCGAGCAAAAATTGTTGGAAGCAGAGCGGGCGGGACGGCTGCCGAAGGTGGTCGTCGCAGTCCATCTGACCGGGCAGCCCTGTGACCTTGCGGCGATCCATGCTTTGGCGCTTCGTTTTGGCTTTGCTGTTATCGAGGACGCATCGCATGCGATTGGAGGTCGCTATCTCAACGAGCCTATCGGCAACTGCCGCTATAGCGACATTACGATATTCAGCTTTCATCCCGTGAAAATCATCACCTCGGCAGAGGGCGGAATGGCCGTTACCAACGACCCCGAACTCGCCCACAAGATGCGCCTGCTGCGTAGCCACGGCATCACCCGCGAACCCGACAGGATGACGCAACAGCCGGACGGGCCATGGTACTATCAGCAGATAGATCTCGGCTATAATTACCGCATGACCGAGTTGCAGGGCGCGCTGGGATTAAGCCAGATGGATCGTCTGGACAGCTACGTCTCCAAGCGCCATCAATTGGCGAGACGTTATGACGACGCGTTCAGCGACTTGCCTGTGATCACGCCCTGGCAGCATCCTGACGGATACTCCGCGCTGCATCTTTACGTCATTCGTGTCAAATCGGGAGAGATCGGGAAGAGTCACAAGGACATTTTCGATGCGATGCTGAAGCAAGGCATCAATGTCAACCTCCATTATATCCCGGTGCATCTGCAGCCGTATTATCAACGTTTGGGCTTTCAACGTAACACCTACCCGGAGGCTGAATCCTATTATTCAGAGGCCATAACCCTTCCGATGTACCCAACGATGACTGATGCGCAGCAGGAGCAGGTCATCGTGGCGTTGCGGGAAGCCGTTACCGCATAAGGCTGTCGATCATCCCGATCAGGGACGGCGGATTACCTGGCAGGCGGCACGCCTGCCATCTCGGACGCCACCTTCACTGCCCCCAAACCATCAATTCCTACCGCAAAGACGCGCTCCACCATTGCCTCGAGGCCATCGCCGATGAGAGCCGATAGGGCTTTCGGCAAGCTTTCGGCAAGGGATTCGGGACCGTTCGGATCCAGCGCGATAACAGCCTTTCGCGATGAAAGCGCGTGAGCGCTTTGCCTTTGATTATCCGCCAGTATGACAGTGAGGCTGGGCAAGCCGAGACAGCAGCGCTCCCACGCGCTGCCGCCGGCGGCGCCTATCGCGAGATCGCTATCTGCCATCAGCAGCGCCATATCGGTCACGTCAACACGGACCTTTGCCGGCCAGGGCATCGACCGCGCCAAATTGCGCACACCTCTCAGCCATTGCGATTGAGAACTCATAACGACCGTAATCTGGCACGATGGAGATAGCGGAGATCTCTTCAACGCCTCCAGAATGTCCGATGTCACGTTGTTCCTGTCCACTCCGCCCATGGTGATAAGAAGCTGCTGCAGTTGCGGCGTTCTCCGGCGGGCCAGGCTGTAGTGTCGTAACTCAGCAAATTCCGGACGCAGCAGCGCATAGCCCGGACCCAACAGAAGTCTGCAATTGGCAGGTACTTTGCCGGCATACTTCTGCTCACCGGTTCCGAGGTTTTGATCCAACAACAAGTCGCAGTCGTGGACGCGATCGCCGAGATCATCGATCACCATCAGGCGATCGCAGAACGGGCGAAGCCTTTTTTCCCACCGGAAATCGATTGCGTAATGGTCGACGACGATCCAGGACCATTGCCCGCTTCTGCTCAGCAGCAGGCATTGATCTGCATCGGTTTCCTGAGCGACGCCCAGCCAGCCGGCGTGAGACAAGACAGGTTCGCCATCGGTAACATTTTCAGAGCCGCCATCCAACCTGACCAGGATATGCCCGGCATCCTCAATCAGCCTTCCAAGGCTTTCGAGCATGAACCTCGCGGCAAAAACGCAGCGGTAGCCGTGGGCCTTCAGAGTGTTCGCCAAGGTCAGGCACCGCATCACGTGGCCTGCTCCGATGTCAGCGGACGCGTCAGCACGAAAGAGAATTTTCTGCGTCATTTCACAGATGAAATCCCGATCTTGCGCGCCCGGATCTTGCATCATCGACTACCCTATTCTTCAGCGACTGAGCTCCAGTAACTCCAATCCCAGGCACATCCGGCCTTGCACTCGGTTTCAAGCGTGATCTCGTGAACATCAGCCGGTACGGCGAAACTCTCTGTCTGCTCGCCGCGATCCGCCTCTACAGCGGCTGGATCGAGACATCTTTGTGCTAGGGCCTGTTTTCCATTTCTGGCGAAGAAACATACGCCATCCGTGTGACCGCCATCTTGCCAGCCGCCAGGCCGTATGCCGAACGAGAGCGATAGCTTTGATGAGGGCGTCACCGGTAGACGCAGTACAGCCGGCGCATGGGCCAGCAGTCCCTCGGGCACCCGAGAAACAGTCGCCCCATTCAGCGCATTCGCGCGTAAAAGCGGGAGAATTTTTTCATCGCGCAGCAGGGCGTTTTCGATGATCGGTCCGCCGGAAGCCTTTCTGAGGACATCCTTGTCGAGCTCGGTAAAAGTCACCGTAATCGCCGATTGATAGAAAAGACCATGCCGGACCCCCGACTTGATTTTGACCGACTGCGCGTGCCTGAGATCCGGGTAATCCGAGTGCCCGGAAGAAACCTTCAAGTATGCGACAGGGTCGACAACCAGCGGTGAAACAAGAAAACCATCGCCTGCCATCCCGGGTATCAGCCGGTAGACGCCGGTCGATCCATCGGAATAATTGACGGATATCTCAGACATCGGCGGTCGGTAGATCAGCTCCGCCAGGCGCCCGAGAAGGGTCGGCCGCATGTCGACTGCGATCATGATCGGGTTGTCTGTTTTCGGCAGCTGAACGTCCTGGCCGAGTTCCGTCTGAACTTCGATATCCTGCTTTTTCACGCCCGATACCGCGGTCGGACGCTTCCGCAATATGATCTGCCGATCGGTTTCGATAAAAGGCTCATATCTGGCAAAAAATAGCGGCCACAGCGCTCCCTCGGCGGAAGCCGGATGCCGCCCGTCGATCGAGCCTGGGGCCATGATCAGGTATTCCGGTGCTTCAGGGCCGTCATAAAAGGCTCGAACGCGCTCAATCAGTTCTGGCGTGTAGGAGGTATATTCCTGCACAGTCGGACGAGGACGGTAGTCGAGGCCATTCCCGATGACATCCGATTGCTCTGACTGGATGATATCAACGGAACCGTTCAACGCCGGCAGCGGCGTTTTTTGGCGAATGGCAGCCAGAGAGGCGGCATTCTCGCCTTTAAGCTTATCAAGCCAAACGGTTGGCTGAAACAGAAACTCGCGTCCTCGAACCAAGCCTTCGGATATCTGTTGCGGCAGTGTCCGAATATTTTCTGAAGGCAACATCTTATAGGCGACATAAAGGGCGGCATAGCTCGGCATAATGCAGACGCAGGCCATCGGGATCAGGAGCTTTTTCCATCGCGTCCCTACGTAGGATGCTGAAAATCCGACCGCCGTAATCACCATCGCCAACGCGCTCCAGGAGATAAGCGTATGGAGATCATGGCGAACAAGCCCAGCCTTGAAGGCAATGAAAAGAAAGCCGGCAATGACGAGAGGTCGGGCGATGAGGATGTCGTAAGGTATGCTGCCAGCCCGCGATGCGGCATCACGAAGAAGGACCACGATGAACACCGCCGCGATTGCGAGCCAGATCGCAAGATCCGCCACGAAGACGGACAGGCTCATTGCGCTGGAATAGCCCCCGGAAACCTGCAGGCTCGCGACCAGGAACGCAGGCAACTGCGCCAGAGGCTGGCCGGAGATAAACAGGCCCGTGTAGAGCCCGGCCACCATCACCAGAAAATGCAGCGGAACTCGTCGGCGACGCACCGCCACGACGTCAAGCAGCAGCATGGCCAGTATGGACACCGGGAATGTGGAAAACTTGGCGAGCGCGAGTATGCCCGATAGATACGCGCCTGCAATCGTTACCGGCAGCCCCCGTTTCGAGTCATTCTCGAACCCGTATAGCGCGCCCAGAAGCGGCACGAGCAGCAGCAGGGTGTCCTTGGAAATCATGCAGATAGACACCAGGACCCAACCTGAAATCATGCTGAGGACGTTGCCGGATGCGGAAAAAAGCAGGCCTAGCGCAAGAGCCACGAAGGCGACGATGCCAAGGGATATAATCGCCACGGCGAAGGCGGTTATGGGCTCGAACTGCTGGGTATAGAGGCTGGATAGAGGGCCACCGGTAAAGACGAGATCTGTGCCGAACAACAGGTGATGTTCGACACCGTAAGCCAGAGCCGCCTGCCACGAAGGGTCAAGGCCTGACCGCACCGGATGAAGGGCGAGCGGCTGAAACTTGAGATAAAGACTGACGAACAGAAGCAGAAAACCGACTGCAGCGATCCACCATGTTTTTCCCGGTGCAGACGTCTTCAACATCACCGATGGCTCCCGAACGTAAAGTATTTATGGAGAAAGTAACTTGTTGCTATCGGGCTCAGGACGCCGATGACGTGAGCGACTGTTTCCGCATGGAAATTAAACCCGACAAGCGGAACGACGAAGTGGACAAGTCCGACGCTCACAAGCCAGACCTGCGCGAATGCCACGAAATTGACAAGGCCGAACCGAATATATTCATGGCCGACATGCCGCCCCGACTTCTCGAAGACGAATATCTTCATCAGCACATAGGCTGTCGACATGCCGATCAGGTATGCCAGCACGATGGCCGGCGTGTAGTCCATAATCGTCGACAGCGCGATCCGTGAAAGAATGTTGGCCGCCGCCGCGATCCCGCCTGATACTGCAAATCGGACGAACGGCATCGAGAAAAGGCTGACGACCCCGTCCCTTATCAAGTCAATGCCTCCGCCATATTCCGGCCGTAGCGGACACTTTCAGCAATCCCGCGATCCTCGGGATAGTAATAACAGGTGTCGGCAATCTGCAGGCCGGCGATCGGCGTCTGGATCGGCGGCAGCTTGTCGAGGAAGTTTGGTTCGCAGACAGGCTGCGCGTGTTTCAGCCGCCCGACCTTGGCCTCTATGAGATCGTCCCGGGTGATCGCTGGATTGACCTTGCGCAGATAGCCAAAGGCCTCCTCAACGAACTGGCTATCGCTCCATTGCCACTTCGCCTGGCTGGTCGGCATATAATAGGGAACATAGACGATCGTGCTCTCGACCGGCCGTAAGTTGGAAAACTCGATCAGTCCCGGAATCTCGATGCTTTCATCGACGATATTGATCCAGAAGTTTCGGCTGACGGATTTCTTCAGTTTGAACAGCAGGCAGACGACGCCGATGTTTCGGATGGCGTCGTATTTCGCTTTCGACGCTTCCGGCAGAGACGGGACAAGCGTGGAGATATAAGGTGTCGGCACAGTCGAAATGACGGCGTCCGCGGGGAAGAATTTTCCCGCCGCCGTCACTCCCGTCGTCCTGCCTGCCTCGGTCTCGATACGCTCCACGGGCATCCCGAGATGCAGACGGCCGCCTTGCGTCGTGTAGGCGGAAACAAGGGCGTCCACGAGCGTCTGGCTGCCGCCTTCGATGTAACCCAGTTCCTCCTGAAAGAGGGAACGCCGCGAATTGCCAATGCGCCGGACCCGCGTGGCAATCCAGGATGCGGATACGTCGTTTGCGAGCTCATAGAACTTCAGTTCCATGAGGCGCTTCCAGAGCGTGTTGTACACTTCCCGCCCCGAACCGCCTTCCAGCCACTCTCGGGCGGTCTTGCTTTCGATAGAAGCGAAGCTCTTCGCCTTCGTGGTCAGGAACATCTGCAGACCGGTGCGAATCTTGGCAATGAGGCTGAGATGCGGGAATTTCAACAGACTGATCGGATCCCCCCAGGAATGGATCTGTCCCTTCATGTAGTAGCCCATCGATGTCGGCCGCCAGCGCATGCGATCGCCGATACCGAGTTCCTTCATTAAGGCAAACGTCGGTTCATCCGATTTGCATACGAAGTGGTAGAACCGCTCGATCGACACGCCGCCGAAATCGAAATGCGCCGCCATCCCACCCGCGACGCTATCCGCCTCGATGAGATCAACGTCGTGACCTAAACTCACAGCTCTGTGCGCTGCCGCCAGTCCCATGGCGCCAGCGCCTATAACCACAACCCGGCTCATGTCACGTCTCCTAAAACTCCAATACGATGCTGCTGTAAACCGGATCCAGGTAGCTTTGGCGGATCGCTTCGCGCAGCGGCGTCGGTGAAACATCGAACAATCCCGGCCAATCGATGACCGGAAACGTCTCAGGGATGACGAGAGCCTCAAGCTGACTGGTCGTAAAGGGAGGCTTGCTGCTGAACTTGCCGTAGACGAACAGCAACAGCCAGAACAGCCGGTAGGGCACCCTGATGATGCGTGCTCTCGGCTTCACGGTGTCATGAATCATTCGAATCACGTCGCCGTAGTAGATCTGCTCCAGCCCCGATATGTCGAAGCTCCCGACCGGCTTGTTGCGCAGCGACGAAATGATAATGGCTGCGAAATCGCCGACATACAGCGGTTGGCGGATGAATTTTCCGTCGCCGGGGATAGGAAAGACAGGCACGCGGTCCATGAAGCGGCGAAGCCAGCCCAGATGCTTCCGATCGAACCACCCGAACATCAATGTCGGCCGCAACACAACATGCGGGATATCGGTTACAGTGTCGATCAAACGTTCCTGCGCAGTCTTGGAGCTTGTATAGAAGTCCTCGGCCTTGGAATGCACCACGGATGACGAGATGTGCACGAAATACGGGACGCCGTGCTTGCGCATAGCTGCGACGATCTGCTCGGTGGCCACGACGTTGTTGTCGATAAATTCCTGCTCGTCGAGGCCGCCGATCTGCGCCTGGTTCAACAGAACGGCAGATGCGTCGGCAAGAGCGTCCTTCCATGGACCGTCCACCGCAAGATCGGCTTCGATCACCTCGATTTCGGGATGAAGCCGGCGAAGCAACGCGGTATTGCTCGGATGTTTGTCGATACCCACGATCTGCAGGCCGGGCTCGCTCTTCAATCGAGCAATGACGTTCTGACCGACCAGACCGGCTGCTCCGGTAATGACTATCTTCGACATCAAATTTCCATCCGGTTGAAAATGGCGCTCGGAAGGTTCCGAATGATCAACATGATGTAGCGCCAGAAGCCCGGAGCATACGCCACCGGGCCGCCTCGATACGCACGCGCATGAACGATTGCCGCGACTTGTTCCGGCTTGGCCCAGAGCGCACCCTTGCGGTTCATGCCCTCGGTCATCGGTGTCATCGTCGGACCGGGTTTGATGAGCACAGCCCGCGGCCCCTTATCGGCAAAACGATGCGCTATGCCGACAACCAGCGCCTCCAGACCAGCTTTCGACGCCCCGTAGATGAAGTTGGCTCGGCGGCCCCTGTCGCCTGCAACCGAACCGATGACGGCGAGCGTGCCGCGGCCCTGCTTCTCGATAATGTTGGCCGTCGCAAGGCACCACGCGGCAGCCGAGTTGAAATTGACCCGCAGGATCGTTTCCGCCTCAGTCAAATCGCGCTCGGCCTCGCCCTGATTGCCGAGGATGCCATAGGCCAGGAGAACGTGATCGACGCCGCCAAGCTGCCTTACGAATGCGCCCAGCCGCTTCTCGACGTCAGCCGGGTCACCGAGATCGCTGATGGCAACTTCGGCGGTCTCCGCGCCACGCATCTTCAGATCCGCTGCAGCTTGCGCCAGACGATTTTCGTCCCGCCCGACCAGCAGCAGGCTTGCGCCTTCTGCTGCATAAAGCCTCGCGGCCGCAGAGGCGATCGCCGAGGTGGCCCCTAAAATGATAACCCGCAATGGAGCCCCCTTACTCTTGCGATACACGCTTCCAGAAATGCGAACTGAACCCGCTATCTACGTATTTGGCGAAGTCCTGCCAAGCCGGATAACCGGCCTTGAACATTCGTGCCGGCATACGGCCATCCTTGGCAGGGTAGAGCCGACCGCCCGCTTCCAGCACGATATCATCGAGCCGAGCCATCAGCCTCGAGGTGGTCTCGCCATGATTTGGAAAATCCAGCGCCAATGTCGTTCCCGGTCGCGGGAAAGACAGCATTCCGGGCGAGGAAATCGCGCCGAATGTCTTGAGAACGGCTAGAAACGACCCCTGCCCGCTGGCGGAGATGGTCTTTAGCATTTCTTTCGTAGCGTCTTTCTCGACGGCCGGCGGTACCACCGACTGAAACTGATACATTCCCTTGCTGCCATACATCCGGTTCCAACGCCCGATGGAATCGAGCGGATAGAAGAACTGATATATCGGTATGTTCTGCTTCCCGGCCTTTCGCTTGCCGTTCCAGAAATACAGCGAATTGAAAGCGCTGATCGAATAACGGTTCATGCAGAGGCTGGGAAGGCTGAGCGGCATCGTGAACTTGGTGTTCCCGCGGCCCGGCAGGCGAGAGCCGGTCTTTGCGTGGTTGCCACGCGTGAAAATTCCGCGACCCAGGGATGCGCCTTTTGCGAGGCAATCGATCCAGGAGACCGTGTAGTCGAACGCGTTGTCGCTCTCGGCTGCCAGAGAGAAGAACATGTCGAGATTGTCAAAGGGAATGTTTTCGGCATCCATGACCGCGCTCTCGATCGGCAGGACTTCCAGTTCAACCCAGGTTATTGCACCGGTCAGCCCCAGGCCGCCGATCGTCGCAGAAAACAGCTGGGGATCGCTTTCGAGCGTTAGCTCAAGTTCCTCGCCGTTGGAGCGCATCAACCCGATCCTGCGGACCCAGCGTCCGATGGTGCCGTTGATATGATGGTTCTTGCCGTGAACATCGTTTGCGACGGCGCCGCCCATCGTCACGAAACGCGTGCCGGGTGTCACAGGTAGAAAGAATCCCTGGCGGACGATGACCCCGAGCAAGGCGTCGAACGACAAGCCTGCTTCCACCCGAACAAGGCGGCGCTCTCGATCAAAGTCAATGATCCGGTCGAGACCGGTCATATCAATCAATCCGCCTTCGGGATTGAGGCCACTGTCACCATAGGAGCGGCGCAGGCCCGTCGCCAAAAGCGTTCGCCCTTCCTGGCGGCCGGACAGCACGATGCGGGCAAGCTGGTCTCGCCAGGCAGGAAAAGCTGCATGGTGTTTCGCCTGCAGCACATTACCCCACGAACGGACATCGGCCGGCTCGAATCTGGTCATAGTGCGGCCAGGAACAAGATCGCCACCACGACGCCGAGACCAGCGCTGATACGGTCTCGAATGGCAAAGCTGACCGGGTCGTCGTTCATCTTCCCCCGGTGTGCCAGAAGCCAGATTCTGCCAAGCCAAATCGACAGCATGATAGGAATTCCACCCAGGAAATGCGGAGAGGAATAGGCTTTGCCAGGCAACATTTCCTGCAAGACGAAGATCATCAGGACGACGAGCGACGCCAGAGCGGTGCCGATACCGAGCGAAAGCGTCAAAGGCGCGTCCTCGATTTCGTACCCGCGACTCTTGAGACTCAGGGACCCGCTGGTCGCTGCCCGCACAATTTCCGTATGACGTTTTGCCACGGCCAGCGAAAAGAACAGGAACACGGCAAAGGTTAGCAGCCATGCCGGCTTCGAACTCTCGAGCAAGACCGTCCCCATGATGAGGCGTGTCGTGAAAAGTATGCCGATAATAAGGGTGTCGAGCAGAGGAACCCGCTTCAATCCCAGCGAATACGCTCCCGTTATCACCAGATACGCAAGGAGGGCGAGCGTGAATTGCGGGGACAGCAAGGCCGCGAAAAAGAAACCGCCTACCAGCAGCCCACCCGCAAGCATGAAACCGGCCCGGATGGACAGTTTGCCGCTGGCCAAGGCCCTGTAGCGTTTCGACCAATGCTGGCGATCCGTATTGAGGTCGGCAATGTCGTTGAGCAAATAGGTGGCAGAGGTGACCGCCAGGAGACAGGCGAATGCTGAGACGGTTTGCAGAATGAGTAAGAGGTTGGTCCATTCATGGGCCAGAATCAGTGGAACAAAGAGCAGAACGTTCTTGGTCCAATGATGAACGCGGATGGCCTTCAAGAACTCCCTGAACTTCAGTGACGGCGAATGAAATTCGGCGATCACCGGCAGGTTGCGCCGCTTGAGCTCCCGCGCCACACTTTGACTGACGCCGGCGGGCACGACGCCCTTTGACGCCTGCCAGACAGGCAGGTCCGCCGCATGGTCACCGACATAGATGAAGCCGTCAGGAAAGCGACCTTCGAGATACAGCGCCTTGGCCTTGCCTTTCAGATTTGAGCTTGAAGAACCGACGGCCGAGGCGAATATGCCGACTCTTTTTGCGACCGCGTCTACCACGGATTGATTCGCGGCCGAGCAAAGATGGAGTTCATGCCCCTCTTCTGCCTTGCTGCGCAACCATTCGACGAGATCCTCCCGAAGCGGTAACACCTCGTGGGTCAAGTCGACTTCTTTCGCGAGCGCAGCCTTCAGTGCATGGCGGCCGTTCACAAGCTGTCTCAGCGCGTGAAACAGAACCAGCGGTTTACGGAAAAGCGCAACCGCAGCGGACTCATGCAAGGTGTCCGACAGGATCAGCGTACCATCCAGATCCACAATGATAGGCAATTTCGGTTCTGGGTTCAGACAACCGTCAAACAACTGATTTGAAGTCTCCATGACCACCTAAGTCTATTTTTCTGCCGACCATTCGCTATACGGAATCCCAAGACCCAATATCAACAATGATTCTGGCCTGGGATCTGTCACGGGGGTCCAATAACACACCAATCGGGTTGTGGCGATCTGCAGCGCCCAACCGAAGCGAATTGTTCGGCGACATGGAACAGCATGTTTCGTCGCTAAAGCCAGTGGAGCCAAAAGGGTGTCTGGTGGCATTTCCATGAGGCGATATCGGACGACAGTGATTTCGAATAGCTGATCGTCGATAGCACCATCATTCGCGCCCACCAGCACGCTTCCGACGAGAAAAAGGGCTAAAGATCAGGCCCTTGGCCGTTCTCACGACGGCTTGACCACCAAAATCCAGATGGCCGCACGTGGCCTTGGATGTCCTGTTGGTCTCGTACTGACCGCCGGCCAGATCATCGAGTAACTCGCTGGTTGCACCTATCCGAGCGACTTGGTGTAAGCTGCAAGGACATCGTCGATAGGGCCACGCATCCGCATGCGACCGTGCTCCATCCAGAGGCCCTCCTTACACCATGCCCGTAACAGATCGTTCGAGTGAGACGCCATCACCAGAATTCCGGCGTTGGAAATGAAGGTGCGCATCCGTTCCTGCGCCTGGGCAAGGAATGCCGCGTCGCCTGCGCCGATACCCTCATCGATAAGCAGTATCTCCGGCTTGATCGATGTCGAGATCGCGAAGGCAAGCCTTGTCGACATGCCGGCGCTGTAAGTGCGAAGCGGCATATCGAGAAATTCGCCCAGCCCCGTCAAAGCACCGATCTCTTCTGCGCGGGCCTCGATCTCCTTGCGGCTGTATCCGAGATACATTCCCCGCAGAATGATGTTTTCCCAGCCACTTGACTCGGCATCCATACCGAAGCCGATGTCGAACATTGATGCGACTTCGCCGTCGATCTCCGCCGTTCCGATCGACGGTTCGTAAATGCCGGCCATCACCCGCAGGATTGTCGATTTGCCTGCGCCGTTGTGGCCGAGCAGGCCAAGGCGCGTGCCATGTTCGATATCCAAAGTCAGACCTTCGATCGCCCGAATGACGACCGAGCCAGTGCCTTCACGGGGCTTTATCTGTCCGCCTGTGGCTGAAGCGAGAATACTGTTCTTCAAAGAACGATGGCTGGCGCCGTAGATCGGAATGTCGACCACGACATCCTTCAGAGAAATTTTAGCCAAGGATCAGCTCCAATAGACGACGCGTGCGCGGTAACGGGCGAAAAAGACCGTAGCGATCACGCCAAGGGCAATCGTAATGCCAACACTCGCCGTCCAGTTGAGTAGAGTGCCCGTTTTTCCGAGCAACGGATCCCGGATGATTTCGATAAAATGATAGAAGGGATTTGCGGTCAGGACCCATGCGCGGCTTGGCATCTGGTCGGCACTCCAGATGATTGGAGTCATGAAGAAAACGATTTGCATAACGCTTCCAATGATCATCGGCACGTCGCGAAACCGCGCGCATAGCGGACCGAGTATCATCGATATAAAAAATCCACTTAAGACAACAAGAAAGAGCGCCGGAAAGAACAGAAGGACATTCCAGCCCGGATTCATCAGAAATACAATAGCGATAATTATATATATTAGAAAGTTATGCACAAAAACAAGAAGCTGACTCCAGATGAACTGAAAGATAAACATGCTGACCGGCATCTTGATCTGCCGCATGGCTCCACCGGCAACGGCGAATATCCTGCATGCCCCGATGATAATTCCGTTTATCAGGCCCCAGACGATGAGACCTATCGCAAGCCTGGGCAGGTAATTCGCGACATCGATCTTCAATATCTGGGAATAAAGCACACCGAGACCAAGAACCATCATTCCCATGGAAAGTGTGAGCCACAACGGACCTATGATGGAGCGGCTGTATTGCGACTTTATCTCTCGCCAGCCCAGGTAAAGCCATAGTTCACGCTGGTCGAACCCACCACGGATATCATCCAGCGCACGCATGGTATTGCTTTTAGCTCGCGTCGCCATCGTGCTCTTCTCGATCATGCTGTTCCATCGTTGTCTCCTGGCGCAGGCGCCGTGAACGCTCGATGGCAATCGTAAACTTCAATTTTTTGTCCATCTGGATGTCAGGACGCCGAGGTGGGATCAATATCGTTTCGCGGAGGCCATGCAAGTGAAAAATCTTCGTATTCCAACGTCAGATTAGGGTTGTAAGCCGGATCCGCCATCAACACCTTCTCCCAGCGCCGGAGCATGAAAAGCACCTCGGATTGGAAGCGCTCTTTCTTTTCGGCAGTATCTTCTACCCCGCGCGTTGCCGACTCGTGATGGCGCAGTTCAGCGTAGGGCGTCCAGACATTCCGGAAGCCCGCCTCTCGGAGCTTCAGGCAGAAATCGACATCATTAAACGCGACCTTGAGATTTTCCGCGTCCAGGCCGCCGACCAGTTCGTATGTGGATTTTTTAACGACAAGACATGCCGCCGTTACCGCGCTCAGTGTTTGCGTGAGCTCGCCCCGCGAGAAATAGCCATGTTCGCCGCGTCTCAACATCTTGTGGGCATGACCGGCCACCCCGCCGATACCGAGAATGATGCCGCCATGTTGCAGCCGGTCATCCGGATACCACAGCCGCGCGCCGACCGCTCCGACCTTCGGCTGCATGGCGATCGCCACCATTTCGCTCAGCCAATCCGGAGAGACGACCTCGATATCGTTATTGATGAGGCCCACATATTCGCCGTCGACAAGACTGACGGCCTTGTTGTTGATTGCGGAATAATTGAAAGCCTGTCCATCGCGAACGACTTTCACCCGCTCGTGCAACCGAATTTCGTCGAAATAGCGAAGCGTCGCATGGTCGTCCGAATTGTTATCGACGATCAGGATCTCAAAATTGGGATAGGTGGTCTTCTCGAGAATGGAGCTGACACACTGACGCAGAAGCCGCAATCCGTTTCGCGTTGGAATGATCAGGCTTACCTTCGGAGGATTGGGCGGCAAATCGTACCGCGCCCTGTACATTCCAGTCGGCAATATTTCGATGTGACCAGCCAGCCCCGTCCGATGCAGATGTTCGTTCAGGGCGGTTTGACCGGCGATGGCGGCATAATTTTTGTTGCCGCCGCTTTGCGCCGTGCTGCCGGAATGGCTTCGCCAGTGGTACAGCACCCGCGGGATATGGCAGATCTGCCCCGGCAGCAGGCGCTCAGAGAAGCGCAGCACCAGATCGTAATCCTGCGCGCCTTCAAAGCCCTTCCGAAAGCCGCCGATAGCCCGCACATGATCCATCCGGTACGCGCCAAGATGGCAAACCATGTTGTGCGACCGCAACAGATCTGGGTTCCAGTCCGGCTTGAAGTAGGGATCATAACGCCGGCCGTTTTCGATCTTGTCCTCGTCGGAATAGATCAACGCAACGTCTGGCTCACGGCTGATGGCACGACCGACATAATACAGCGCATCTTCCGTAAGAAGATCGTCCTGATCGAGAAGAACCATCCAGCTGCCGGACGCGAGTTTCAATGCGGAATTGGAGGCCTCGGATATATGCCCGTTCGTAGCGCGATAAACAACCTTTATGCGCGGATCAGCAGCGGCGAATTTTTCAAGAAGGGGGCGTACATGCTCGGACGTCGACCGATCGTCCGCGATGCACAACTCCCAGGACGGATAGAGCTGCGCCTGCACAGACGCGATCGCTTCCTTCAGCCAATCGACCTCAGGGTTGTAGACCGGCATGACCACCGAAATCAGCGGCGGTTTTTCCCACGACGCAATTTCGGACCGAATTTTTTCGCGTCCCACCTCATCGAGGCCGGAATATCGCTTAAGCCAGCTCTCATAGTCGTTGCCGGAAAGCGGGTTGCCTCCATGACGCAATGCCTTGGCGCGCGCCCATGCTGTTTTGCCGCCTGCCAACCCATCCCGCCTCAGGATGTTCAGCGATCTCTGTGCAAGGCGCGCATAACCGCCATGTCTCTTGGCCAACATCTGCATCATGCTGGCAAGCTGCGGAATACGCGCACCCGCGCGGTTCGCCAACCGGAGCGGAGCCGTCAATTTCCAGCTCGTCGAAGACAGCATCATGTCCATCGCCTGGCGATGTTGTTCGAAGGCATTGGCGATACGGTCGCGATCGGCCGTCAGCAGCTTTGCCTGCTCCCCAATGACTCCCAACTGCTCACGAGCCACATCTATCTGGTGATCAAGAGAATTGACGAGGCCCAGCCTCGAGTAGAGCATGCGGTTGACGGCTTGTTCTTCCGGCGTAAGAGCGCAGAGAGCCTTCAACGCCTCCGGCGCGTTCTTGCCCACGACGAGAACGCCCAGACCATTGCCGTGATGAAACTCGAAGTTCGGATGCGCGGCCGAAATCTCCGCCCAAAACTTCCAGACACCGAAGTCGCCGGTCTCTACTCGCGTATCATGAAACAGGACCACCGCTCTGTCGGATAGCGCGCTTTCCCAACTTTGAAAGTCTTCCAGCACATCCTCATAGCGATGGCGCCCATCGATATGCAGAAGATCGACGGATCCATCGGCGAACTGAGGCCTCGCATCGGCAAAAGTCGATCGCACCATGGTGCCGAAGCCTGGATATTCCTTGAGCAATTCGGCTCGGAGTGAATCGTGCACTTCAGACTCGTAGAGACCGGCATGCTCGTCGCCTTGCCACGTATCTATGGCGTAGATTCTTGTGTCGATCCCACCCGCCTTGGCTGCCTGGCAGAATGAAAGAAAGGAAAAGCCGTTATGTGTCCCGAGTTCGACCACGGTGCGAGGCCGCAGCTCCTGCATCACCCAGAAGGCGAAAGGCGCATGTTCGAGCCAGGCCGATTTTCTGACGTGCTGAGAAGGTTCGAGCGAATTTTTGGATACAAGCATTTAGCTCTCTCTCGGCATTTGGAACACTGCGTTATTGAGTTTAGCTTCTATCGATAATTGCTGTGTTGGAAATAGGGTATTTGACAAAAGGGCTTCCCACAGGATTTTGCCACCGGAATTATCCAGTTCCGGCCTCGTGGCGGACCAACTTCTGGTGGATCGGGTTGACAATGATCCGCTTGCCGAATTTGTCGTGAATATGCCGCGCCAGAGCGGTCGATACGGTCTCTCGCTTCTCTCCGGCGGCAGACGCACACTTCAGCTATCGGGGCGAGGATATGGTTCAGACACTGGAGCGGGTGTGCCGGCAGATCGCTTATCCGGCAGCGATCCGCGTCGAAGATGGTAGCGAATTCATCTCTCGTGACCTTGATCTGTGCGCCTACCTAACCCTTAAGCATTTGACGGCTGGGCAGGAAGCGAGAGGTCCTCGACAAGCCCAACTTCAACCAGTTTCAGGACGATGGGATAGATATCCCAAATCGCCACGCCGATCCTATTCGACACCTCCAAAAGCGATGTTCTGCCGTCGAGCTGAGAGATAACGTTCATCATCAGTCTGACGGTTGCGCCCGAAGTCTTTGTGGAAATGGTGGGATAGAGGCCCCGCTTTCCAAGCTGTGGCTCGCCGAGAACATTGATCTTATAATGACGGTCCTGTTCCACCGCTAAAATTGCGCCCTGAACGGCTCGAATAGCCCCACCAAGGCCAGCCGGTGAAATAAGATCCAGATTGTCGAGCGACGTATGATACTCCGGATAAACGCCGTATTTGGATCGCATAATTGAGGCAACTGGCAAATCGATACCGGGGGCGCAATATTGCCGTTCGTCGCTGCCGCGGTCCCACCAAGAATAGCGCTCAAACTCGCCAGCGACATGCTCTAAGGCATGGAGCACCGCGCGATCTGCCAGCGTATTGCCGTCCCTCGACGGCAGGAAGGAATAGGCGCGGTCATCGCCCACGCAGGTGATGTTGAACCCCGCACGCATTCTTTCTTTCATAACCCCCAAATTGCGACTGAGATAGCAAATAGAGCCAATCGTTTCAGGGATGAATATGACGCGAAATGAATAGGGAAGCCTATCTCGCGAGATTAGCCATTTGACAATCTCGGTTGTAACAACTGGACCAGAAAGTTCATTGTTTGCCATGGAGGGATGACAAATATAGGTGGATAGGAAAATTTCTTCCGCACTATCACCGGCGATGAGAATTTCGCCGTAATTCAGGTTGCCGGGCGCGAGCGTAGAGTCAATCCGAACCCGATATTGTCCAGGTTTCAACGACAAGCGCTGATGATGACTGAGGCAAAATCCCCACCGGCGGGAGTAATAGGACGTAACATAGGGTATTGCATCCGGCTGGTCTGGAAGCGAATAAAGATGCGCTTGCAGATCGTCCAAGGACAATTCGCAGTTTACCGGCTCCGAATATCCCATCAGATGGAGATTGTTGGCCTTGAAATCGACGATACGATTGCCTTCCGGATCTTCGATGTAGGCTTCTCGAACGTCCCATTCATCCGGTACGACCCAGTCAAAGGCCTGGGTGCCCGAAAGAACGGAATGAGTCGTCAACCCAGGCATTTCCCGCGTCAATATCGCAAGCGTTTGCCTCACGCCGGGTCCAGTAATCGACCGGTTGATCGGAAACAGCTCGCAAGCCAGATCGTAGGCAGCTTGGCCCGATTCGTGCGCTGTACCGGAATTCATTGGTTCAGCTATCCTTTCAGGCCAACCACCACGCACGCCATCACGCATTTCTCATTCCCCCAACAAGAACCTGACGTAGTCCTCTGCAGACGTCGCCACGCCAAGAATCCTCAAATGCTTCCACGAGGAAAACTCGTCTCAGTCTCGTACCAACGAAGATGCTGCTCCGCCAACATGTGATAATAGGCCGGATCGGCGCAGGACCTGATTTGCCCGATGACAAAATCGGTATCACCGACTTGCAAATACTCAGCATCGAGGGCGGTATAGTCGACAATAGGAAACTCCCGAACAATCAAGCCGGGGATGCCGCGCCCGATCCCCTCCAAGAGCGCGGTCGAGCCCAGCGAGACGGTTGAGAATATCATGTTTGGGAGATCCAGCTCCTTTGTCGTCTGCTCGGTGAAGCGAAAACGATGGCCGATCGGGAAAAACTGTTCAAGCCAGTCGGCCTCTTCCCAGTAGGCTTTCGGCTTAACAAGAACCTGAAATTTGTCCGGCAACTCGCCGAGCGCTCCGAAAAATTTCCGCAACGCCGCCTTATGCGCACGACAATCCAGCGTCGGCATTCGGTTGAGCCGGTGCGCGCCAGCAAAAACCACTATGTGAACGGGCTCTTCCAGCGCGTAGGAGCGGGCGCTGGAGGCCTCAGAGAGCATGAAACTCGAGTCGATATTTACGATTTCAGAGGTGAGCGCTCTAGACCACATCCGCTTGGCGCTCGCCGTAATAGCAGTCACACTGGCTAATGCATCGTGTTTTTGAAAGGGAACATGGCCAGCATTGGAAGAGTGCGGCCACAAACGGATATCTCCGCCAGCGGCGGCCACGGCGTGGCTTATAAACGCACCTTCTAAAAATAAATGATCGCAGACATGGGCCTCGCGGGCCTTGGAGGCAGCTACGGCTTTATTGGCATTCTCCCACGCCGCCTTCGACAGCCCTCCCACAAATGTCAGAAAGGCATCGGTGAGTTTGGGAGGTGGATTGGAGGGAGCGAAGATTGAAAATGCCTTGCAGGCTGACACAATATCGAACGACACATTGATGGAAGGCGGGTTATCAACTTCGCTCCATAGGTGGATATCGGCTGCCGCTGCCGATGCCGGGTCACGCACGGTCCCGACGAGAGCAGCCCGCCCAATCGTAGAACGCACCTTGTGGGGATCACGCATTCCATCCGGCTCGAAAACCTTTTCGAACGTTGTCGTGGGGATTTTGGCGTCCACGCGCGAGTGCCACCAGGCAGAGTTTGCGACAAAATTCAGTTCACCTTTTCCGCCGGAAAACCGGTTCGACAGCTCTTGAGACCTTGCAAGCAGAAAACTTCTAGCACCGCGCCGCCTTAGTTCCGCGACCAAAATGAAGGGCTCAAGTTCATTGTATGCCCAGTGGTTGAGACACGTTACCTGCCCGCTGTCGATGGGGACAATAATAAGGCTCTCGCCAAACTTCTTATGAAGAAACCGTGCCAGATGACGCATCGGCACGATAACACTGATCTCGGTCCAAACGGCAAAAAACCACGCAGCCTCCAGAGCCGCAGCCTCGGTCGGTGAATTTGGCGCCATTACTCGAGCGAGACGCCGACATATCCTGCCCGATAACGCCAGTGACAGCCGTATACATTCGGAAAGATCAAAGGCGCCAAGAGCGTAGTCGCCGTCGTCGTTCAATGCATCGATAGCTTTCCTATCCAGAACCACAGACCAGTTTAGCGATCGCTCATATAGTTGCGCATCATTTACAATTATAATATCCGAAAAAGACGTATTCTTTAGAAGACGATCAAAGTTTCTACGTCGGAAAAAGTCAGCTATCCTAGCTAAACCGGTTCTCATCTTCCTCAACGGAACAGTGGCCCGGCGTCGCAATTTTTGCAAAAGCCCACGTTGCCAATGGCACCGACTAATCGTCTCCTGGTCGACTTTTCTCATTAGGCTAGATCAAACCTTTCGCTGCGCACAAAAGACGTGCCAATGATAGGGCAATCCAAACCACTCCATGTCGAGATCAGCATGGCAGAAGTTTTCGAATTTCGGCTCAAAAGACTCGACCAGATCGGCACGGTCTTTGATACAGCGCATGATTTCGCCATCGCGCAGGCCGAAATAGTCGTTCGCAATGATTCGATAGCCGGTTGCGTCACTTGCCTTCGAATCTTGAAAAATGAAGTTGGTTTTCTTTGGAAGAGAAGCAACGATCCAGCCTCCGGGTTTTAAGACCCTGGCCATTTCCGCGACGTGAGCACCAAACCGCGGGCCGCTCAATGACATGTAGTAGCAGCTGTTCCATGTCAGGAGACGGTCGAAAAACGAATCCTCGTATGGCAGGGAACCCGCATGACCGGCGCGGATGTCTACTTTCACGTCGTAGGCTTCCATCCGTCTGCGTAGCGTACTGCAAATTGTCTCGCTGACCTCGACTGCGCAGACATTGAAGCCTAGTCCGCTTAGGAATGGCAGATGTCTGCCGTCGCCGCAGCCCATATCCAAAATGGAAAGGTTTGCGTGATCGCGCGGCATCGTCAGCGCAGGAAACTTCCCCTTGAATATCCTTATCACGCCTTCCGCGGGGTAAGCGATCGGACTATCGCCCGAATAAAGCTCACCCCAGGCCTTTTTTGAATCATAGCCCATTCCAACCCCCATTCATATGAATCTCGTGCGACCGACCCGTCGCTGCGGCCTCACGTGCCCAGCATCGACGCCATAATTTTCAAACGACCAGCTTCTCGTGCCGAGCGGTCAATACATAAGGATTCCTCTCGAGCAACTCGCCGAGAAAATCGCGTGCCTTCCGGCATGATTGCGCAACAATCTGTCCGCGTCCAAGCGGCACTATCTTTGACAGGCCGGCGGCGACCGATGCATTGTGATAATGTTCAAATTTTGGAACGGCATTTGGATCGGCAAGTGAGCGGCCAGTGTAGACGATTTTCGCAGCGCGCGGCCTACCATGGTCGATAATCGTTCCCACCATCGGGATATCCGAGCGGTAGGCGACGCCTAATTCGCGTTCCACCCAATGCAGATAGGTAGAGCCGCTATCGAGATTCAGATTGCATATAGTCGCATCGGCCTCGTACAGCCGTGCCCAGATACTGCGGGGACCAAAGCAGATCGGGTCAATATCGCGCGTTAGACTGTCAGCTGAACCACCGAGAGCCACAACAGAAAGCATCGGGTCGGCGGAACGGCGCCCCATTCCATTTGCGATTAGCCAGTTGCCCAGCCCGGAGGTCGTTGAAACGCTCTTCTGAAGATCGAAAATGCCATCCTGTTTGTCGGAGCTGAACGAATAGGTAAAAACAGGCAGAACAAGGGTCCCGTCCGGTCCAAGAACGGACTTAAACGCGGCGAGCATGATATCGATAAGCTCGGACATATTCGCGGCGCCGGCTACCGGGCCGAAAAACGCTATATTGGCATGGCTGAAAACAGTCATTCCTGCGGTCAGCCCCGCAGACCGCAGGGCCTCAATAATATCGCCCTTGGTAATCATGCTGCGCTTTTCAAGCTCTCGACGACCTCGGCCAAACCTCGAATGGTTTGAAGGCGTCGATCCTGAAACGCCTCGGGTGTAAATGTGAAGCCGAATTGCGCCTCCGCTTCGAGTAGTAAATTCATGAGCGCCATGGAATCGAGACGCCCCGAGGTAAAGAGATTTTCACCGAGCTTTGCTTCTTTACCGAGCCCCGAAAAGCTCGGATCGATTTGCTCAACGAAGGCACATGCCCATTCGGTCAGATCCGTCACTGTTGGAACCCCTGCTATTCGACAATGGCAATAGCGCGCACGGGGGCGCCATCGCCTTCTTCAATCTTGAGCGGCAATGCCGATAAGATGAAGTCCTTGGTCGGAATTTGAGACAAATTGACGAGATATTCAAGAATGGCGACTCCTGCTCCCAACAGGATCGTATGATTGGGAGAGTCGCGGTCGCTTCCGCGGCCGTTGCGCGGGTCATCGGGCATAGGTGCGTCGAAGCCCACCAGACGAATGCCGTTTTCGACTATCCACTCGCAGGCCTCCTCGCTCAGATAGGGATGGTCGCTGTAATATTTCAGGCTATCGAGACGCCGTTCCCAATCATAGCGAAACAGAATACGCGATGGGAAATCCCGTCCGATACGTTCAACAAGCATTTCCCGGGTGATTTCGGTCTTGTCAGGAAGATGAGTGAAATCCAGCACCCGAGCCGGGCCATAGTAGATATCGAGGTCGGTATTTTCGATCGTCTCACCCTTGGGCACAAAGTGACGGGGCGCATCGACATGCGTGCCGGTGTGCGTGCCCAAAACGATCTTGCGGGTTTCCCGCCCTTCGACTTCGAAACGTCCCAATTGGGTAATTTCCACAACAGGATGCCAGTGTACGGGAAAAGTCATGATACCCTCCCGCAGAGTCATAGTCAGGTCAATAATCATGTGATCGGCTCCACCAACTCAATAACCGGTCCATGCTCAGACCGGACAAGCATTATTTTCAATGATCTATTGTTCACCGTAAGCGCAAAGGATTCACTATCCCCCCGTAGCGTGGAGGAGCCCCGCGCGACAAGCGCGATGCACGGGCTGCCCGCCGCGTCCAGAGGTGAGCGTAGTATCCAGTTCGGATGATCGCTGTACTCTATGGGCAAGAGCCTGGCCTGCAGGGTTGGAATTGGACTCAACAACGACCACAGGCCGGATGCCGCGTCGGGACGAAATCGCAGCGACGAAAGAAGCTCCTTTGACGCATCAACATTGAGGCTCGGCATAAGACATGCGAAAAGGCCGGATGCTCCGCTCGCACTGAACCAGACGAATATCAGCATCAGCTCTGGATCATAAAAGACTTTAAGCGGAGCATTCAGCATCACCTCTAGTCGCTCCCAGGCCTCCTCGGTCAGCGGTAAGCAGTCAGGGCTAAGGGTTTGCCATCCGGCAAGAGGCTCAGGGGACTGAAAAACCGGAATGAGGTCTGCTGATTGCATTTCCCCTGTGTGCCCATGGTCCAGAAGTTCAATGCTCATCCCGCCCGGAGCGCCAAGTGAGCGGATATGATGCCTTCGCTGGTAACGATCGAGGAGCGCGGACTTGGTCGGGTGGTTTTCGAGATCGGGTTCGTCAAATCGCGTCGTATATCCGAGCATGGCAAGACGCGAGGTGGAACGCTCAATATCCGGGGTATTCAGTGCGATGTGGCTAAGGCCCAGGATAAGCATCTCAAATCGTTTCCCCGGCAAGCATCTCCCGGAGGTCCTTTCGTCGAATCTTTCCCGTTGGCCCTATCGGAAAGGTCGCGACATAGGCGACGCCGTCTATTTGTACCCTACCGCCTTTTTCACGCATCAGCCTCTGGGCTTTGATAAGAATATCTGCCCCTTGCGGCCGCTGTCCCTCCTCCAAGACGAGAATGACTTTCTGACCGAGTATCGCGTCGGCCAGTCCGATCAAGCAGAAAGATCGCTGACCAAAGAGAGGCGCTAGATAAGCTTCTGCCTCAAAAGGATTCACATTGACGCCGCCCCGCAATATCACATCGTCGCTGCGTCCAAGGATCGAAAGGCGGTTGTCGTCATAGCTGGCGATGTCGCTTGTCACGAACGGTTGTTGCGGAGTTCTGACGCTGCCATCTTCGAGGTAGCCCAAGAATGCGTAGGGCGTTGTGATGACAAGGGTTCCAGAATCGCCGGTCGCAATTTCAACGCCCTCCAGAGGGCAACCGACAGTCCCGAAGCACGGCGATTCTGCGTCGTCGACCGAAACATACAGAAGCTCCGAGAGCCCATAGGATTGAAGCGGAGCCAGTCCGTAAGTTGCTTCAAATGTCTCGGCGTCGGACTTGAGCATCGCGCCCGTCCCGACGAAAAGCCTCCGGAATGCTTTGGGAAGCTGCTTGTCTCCACGATCCAACTTTGTCGCCAGCGACAACATGGTCGGAGAGAGCCATAAAGCCGATACTTCGTTTTCCGCCACGACTCGCCAAAATTTAAGGGCAGTCCCTGTCGAAAATGCGGAATCGATTACAACAGCCGCGCCAGCTTGAAGCGGTGCAAGAATGCCATTGAATATTCCTGCCATGTAATACATGGGCATGACATTCAAGAAGCGATCGATATTCGTAATGCTGGTCTGCCTGTTGAAGGCGTCCGCGCAAGCGAGGAAACTCTCGGCGGCATGAACGATTCCCTTGGGTGCGCCGGTCGATCCACTGGTGAATGTGACTGTGAGAGGGGTCCCGGGTCTAACATCCGCTGGCACTTTCTCGACCGCCGGCAAATCATCCAGGCACCAGGACTCGGTGTTGCATACGGTCTTTCCCGTGGCATTCACTGTGAATTTCGCCCCAACCAGGCGGGCCGCCTTCTCGACCTCGGCAGGGCTTGCATCGGCCGGCTGCATGCACAGCGTAATGCCGTGACGCATCGCAGCCAGCAGCAGCAAGGCTGCTTGAAGAGTGTTATCCACTACGGCGACGACACGATCTCCGGGGTGGATACCCATTTGCCCCAACAGCGATGCCAACCGATCCAATATCGGAACGAGTTCTGTCCCCGCGACTTCACGTCGCCGATCGCCAGCAATATCGATGAGGATTGGATATTCCAGCTCGCGAAAGCGCTCGAAATAGCGGTCTATCAGTTTCGACATTGCCGGCTCAGAGATTTTCCTGTTCGCGCCCGTAATACTGGCTGAGAGTAAAGTGATGTTTCGTCGCGCTATGACCCTTCAATTCCAGGGCCTTTTGCTCCACCAGAGCATCGGGCGCATCCGACTGACTCTCCTGGCAGACCGCGATGATCAGGAGACGCGGATCCACGTCATATTTGAGAGCATAGCGTCTAATCACGTGCATATAACTCGAATGAAATCCGGAATAACCGCACACCAGATCGACGCTGTCATGACCCACTTGATTTAAAAGCGGCCGCACATGCTCTTCCGCCGCATCAAGCAGGCGCATGAGATTGAGATTTACCAATTTACCTTCACGATGCATCAGGGCCACGAAATGCTCTGTCATCGTGTTTCCAGTGCAGCGGCCCATTCCCTGTAGCGACGTGTCGACCAATGCGGCGCCGCAGGCTTCGGCTTCCAGCGCATTTGCCACCGCCAAGCCTAAATTGTTGTGGCCGTGGAAGCCGAATGGCAAATCCTTAATCCGCTCACAGTACTGCCGGACGGTTTTTGGAACCATACTGCCTGCGGAATCAACGATATAGACATAGTCTGCTCCCGCAGCAACGACATAGCGCGCAGCCTCTTCGAAGACAATTGGCGGCCTTGAATAGGACTTCATAAAGTTGACGCAGGCGATAATACCGGCTGCCTTGGCTTTTTCGATAAAAGGGACCGCCTTTTTATAGGCATCTATTGAGACGCCAAAACGCAAGAATCCCATTTTAAAATCAATACAGGCATCAAGGTGTTCAAGATCGCATATGCCAGGGATCGCAAACATCCCCCATTTAGCGTCTCTTACCGCTCCAGATGCAGCCGCCATATAGGCCTCATCGGTCTCCCTGGCTTCACCTTGCCCCCTATTAGAGGCATTGAGACCAACACCATGTCCAACTTCGATAAAGTCAACACCTGCTTCATCAAGTTCCAGACATATGTCCGCCGTCTGCTTGCGATCAAAACCGAAATTGATCACATACGAGCCATCACGCAGGGTTGTATCCAGTAATTTCATTGAGGCCTTCTCAGACAGCCGATGCCAGCGGCTTGGACAGCTTTGGAGCCATTACATACGTCCTTAGTATTGACGGGATCAAGCATTTAACAGTGGGGCGTCCCCTTTCTTTGGGTCGTCCGAGCCGAATTCTTGCGGTTATGAGCGCGCTCGGCCAAGCCCGCCGAAGAGCCTTTCATCAGCACAATCGGCATTTGAATAGTCCTCTAACACTCAACAAGGGATGTGTGTGAACCGCACCGGGTTTGCCGGAGGCTCCAACTTCTGAGAAAGTGGAGCCGATATGAGCAAGACAACAAACAAATTTTCACCTGAAGTCCGCGCC
>NZ_JACIFS010000007.1:0-357724 GCF_014197475.1 Rhizobium sp. BK212 | reverse complement strand
TCCAATCTCGATGCCAAGCTGCGCGTCGACATGCGCACCGAGATCAAGCGGCTGCATCAGCGCATGGGCACCACCTTCGTCTATGTCACCCATGATCAGATCGAGGCGATGACGCTGGCGACCAAGATCGCCGTGCTGAAGGACGGGGTGCTGCAGCAGTTCGGCACGCCGGCCGAGATCTATAACAGCCCCTCCAACATCTTCGTCGCCGACTTCATGGGATCGCCGGCGATGAACCTCTTGACCGCCACCGTCGAAAACGGCGCCGGTGGGCTGGAAGTCTCGCTGGAGCGGCCGCATGCCGCCCCGCTCAAGCTCCCCGTCATGGCTGGCAACAATGGCCTGACCACCTATACCGGCAGACAGGTGATCTTCGGCATCCGCCCCGAGGCCTTGACCGATCCCGACGGCGCCGACCGCAAGGCGCGCATGCTGAGCGAGGGCGACTGCCTGATCGAGGTGGTCGAACCGGCCGGCTCCGACACTTTCGCCGTCACCAAGCTCGGCGGCAAATCCGTCGTCGCCCGCCTGCGCGCCGATGCCGGTATCGCGCCAGGGCAGACAACCCGACTGGCCTTCAATCTCGATAAGGCCGTCTTCTTCGATCCAGAAAGCCAGGCCAGGATCGGGTGATGGCCGTCAGGCGGCCGTCACGCTTGTTGTCACCGGTGCGAAACGTGTAGAAACGACTTCGACGGTGATCTCGCCGGTGAAGCCCGTCGCCTCCAGCCAGAAGCCTGATGTGCCGCCCTGCAATGGCACAGTGGTCGGGCCGACGATCCTTGCCGGGCCGTGCACCTTCAGCGAAATGCTGTCATTCATGAAGGGCAGGCGCTGGCCGCTCTGGTCGAGGGCGCGGATGATGACGCGTGTGCTGTCGCGTTCGCGGGCTCTGAGCGTCGACCTGTCGGCAACGACCTCAAGCGTCGTCGGCAACGGATCGGCCGCCAGCGTCAGGCTGGCCACCGGTTGGCCGTCGATATAGCCGGTGAAGGTGCCGTCGATCCATTCGAGGCCCCAGGTGCCGAGCTCATCGGCGGTGAAGTGGCGATGGTCGAGCACGACGGGCGGATGCGGCAGATGCGGGTAGTTTTCGCGGTCCGGGCCGATGCGTTTGGAAAGCGCGCCATATTGCAGCTCCACCTCGTCGCAGTTGGTCAGGATGATCAGCGGCAGCACGCCACCGATATTGCGTTCGCCGCGCGCCCAGAAGGTCACCGGCTTCATGACGATCTCGTCTGATGGATCGCACTGGCTGATATAGGCATAGGCCGCGAATTTCGGCTCGCGGAACATGTCCATGACGCCGTGATAGCAGATGCGGTCGCCGGAGCCGAAATCCTTGTGCGTGTTGTAGTCGAACATGCACCAGCCGATGGCGCCGGATATATCGACATCGCCGTAGGCGGCGTTCAGCACGTCCAGGTGCCGGCGTACATGCTCGGCCTGGCGCTGCTCCTGATCGTAAATCTTCGTCGGGTGCATGTGGCCGTTGAACTCGGTGATGAGGTACGGCACCTTGTGGGACAGTCCGGTATTTTCCTGCTGGCCGCGCAGCGTCGTGCGCGGGCGGTTGGCGCCCGGCAGTTCCTCGTTGCCGAGGATGAAGTCGTTCATCGTGTAGACGTCCTCGAGCAGTTCGCTCTCGGTGATATAACGCACGCCGCCGGTCTGGCGGGTGCTGTCGAGCTCGCGGGCGAGCCTGTTGGTCTCGGCGTAGAAATCGTGATTGTCCTGCGATTCATTGATGCGCACGCCCCAGATGATGATCGAGGGGTGGTTCCAGTCGCGCTCGATCATGCGGCGGACGTTCTCGATCGATTCCTGCTGCCAATCGGCATCGCCGATATGCTGCCAGCCGGGGATTTCCTCGAAAACCAGCAGGCCGATCGTGTCGCAGCGGTCGAGGAACCACTTCGACTGCGGATAATGCGAGGTGCGGACGATATTGCACTTCAGCACCGTCTTCATGATGTCGGCATCGCGCTCCTGGGCGGAGCGACCGGCGGCATAACCGACATAGGGGAAGGACTGGTGACGGTTGAGGCCGCGCAGCTTCAGCGGCTTGCCGTTCAAGAGGAAACCTTCCGGCGTGAATTCGGCTGTGCGGAAGCCGAACCGGGTCGAGAGACGGTCGGAGCCGTGCTCGGACCTGAGTTCGACGGTGACGTCATAGAGTGTGGGATCGGTGATGTCCCAGAGGGTGATGCCGGTGAGGCCGCCGAAGGAGAGCGTGGTGCGGCTGCCGATCGTTTCGGTGGCGGCGGTGGCGACCACCGTGCCGTCTGCCTGCTTCAGCGTGGCGGTGACGGTCGCCGAGAAGCTGCGGCTCTCGGGATTGGCTATATCGACGCGGACGGTTGCCGATTTCTCCGGGCGAAGAACGTCCGTGGTTTCGATCTTGAGATTGCGGATCGACACCGGGTCGGTGACCTTCAGCCAGACGTCGCGGTAGATGCCGGCATAGGTGAGATAATCGATGCGGCCGCCGAAAGGCGGAATGGCCGGGTTCTCGCTGCCGTCGATCTTGACGGTGACGAGGTTCTCTCCCCTGACGAGCCTGCCGGTGAGGCGGGCCTCGAAGGGCGTGTAGCCGTCCTTATGGGCGACGATTTCCTCGCCGTTCAGATAGACGACGCTGTCGGCCATGGCGGCGTCGAAGACGAGCGAGACCTCGCGCCCCTCGAACTCCGGCAGCCAGCGCAGCACCTTCTGATAGGTGAAGGCGCGCTGGTAGCTGGTTTCGTCGAAATAGTTGAAGGGCAGTTCGACGGCGGTATGCGGCAGGCTGACTGATTTGGCGGCATCGAAAGTTTCGAGCAAACGCTGGCCGAAGCCCTCATGGAAACTCCAGCCTTCATTGAAGGAGACGACGGAACGCATTTCAGGCTCTCCAGCTTACGGCATCAGGGACATTGCGGCGCCCTTCGGCGCGTGAAAATCTGGTCATCGGTATTCCTCCTCGATGCAATGGATGTGTGCCGCTATGCGGTCGAGCCCCAGCGGGCGGTGCAGGTGAGTGTGATGCTGTGCGGGCCTTCGATCTCGGCGTCATGGCGTTCGATCAGTTCGACGACGGCATCGATGAAGGCGACGTGGTCGAGGCTCAGCGTGGTGAGGTCGTTGCAATCCCAGGCGGCCATGGCGATGCCGTCCTGGCCGACGATGGCGATATCGTCAGGCGTGTTCTTGCCGATCACCCGGCGGGCGGCATCGCGTGCGCCGATCGCCATGACGTCGTTGCCGCAGATGATGGCATCGACCTTGTCGCGGTGCAGCAGCAGCACGGCTTCCTTGAAGCCGGAATCATAGGAATAGTCGCCGAAGGCCTGCGCCTCGAAAGAGAGGCCGCGCTTGGCGAGCGCATCGGCGAACCATTTGCGCCTGAGCTTGTCGATCCAGCTTGAATTGGTGCCGGAGAGGTAGGCGAAACGCTTCTTGCCGTCGCGGACGATCTTGTCGATGATCTCGTCGGCGGCCCCAGAGCCGTCGATGCGGATGCTGGAGACGTTTTCGTTGTCGAGCGGCTCGAAGGAGACGATGATCGGCTTCGTCGTGTGAAAGATGTCGACGGCATCCTGCATCGACACCATGTCGGAAAAGACGACGACGTGATCGACCTGATAGGTGGAGGCAAGGCGCATCAGCTGCAGCCGGTCGGAATGATCGGCGCAGCAGAGGATGATCGGCAGCAATTGTCTTGCCTGCAGGCGGTGGACGAGAAGCTGCTGTTCCTCGGCTTCGCAGGGGTTGCCGATCGCATTGACGACCAATGCGACGAGGCGCGAGCGCTGGTTGTTCAGCGAGCGGGCGATCGCATTCGGCTGGTAGCCATGTTCACGGGCGACGGCGAGGATGCGATCGCGGGTGGCGCTGCCGATGCGTGAATCCGGGGAGAAGGCGCGGGAAATGGTGGCGGAGGAGACGCCAGCGAGTTTCGCCAGTTCCTTCGAAGTGATCCGCCGTCTGTTCATTCCGGTCATCTTCAGCGCCTATCAGGCGACGATCCTGACGGAAGCGCCGTCGGCCGCTGCCGATTCCTTGATTGCATCCCATAGCCTAGCGAATCTGAGGCCCATTTCAACGGAGCCGGAGTTTTCCATCTTTCCCGCGCGAATGGCGAGGAAATTTTTCATCGGATTGCCGAGAATCTCGGCCTCCTCGCGCGGCTCGGCGCTCCGCCCGACGCTGATCTCGCGCCAGCCGCCCCAGGCATCGATGCGCACGATCGCCTTCGAATAGAAGAAGGTGATGTAGGAAGCGCAGCCCGGAGGGCCTTCGCCGGCGGCTGTCAATGTCGTCAGCGCGCCGTTTTTCAGCCGGGCGGAGACGGCGGTGGCGATGTCGACCTGCCTGCCGTGGTTGTTCATGTAGGCCGAAACGCTGTCGAAATCGGAATTGGCGAGCAGGCAGACGGTGTTCATCATATGGGCGCCGGTATCGAACATGAAGCCGCCGCCTGAAATTTCAGGCTGCTGTTTCCAATGACCATGATAGTTCGACGACCAGCTTTCCCAGATCATGCCCGATATGGCGATCAGTTCGCCGAATTCGCCGGCGAGCGCCCGCCGGCGCGTGTCGAGCACCAGCGGCGAGAGGCCGCCCTGGAAGGCAGTGACGATGGTGACGCCGCTCTTCTTCTGCGCGGCGATCAGCCTCTCGGCCTCGGTGACGGTCGTCACCATCGGCTTTTCGAGGAAGAGGTCGAGGCCGGCCTCGGCAACGGCAGTTGCCTGCTCGGCATGGAAGGCATGCGGGGTGGAGATGTAGACGATGTCGAGTTCGTCCCGGCACTGGCCGAGCATCTCACGATAGTCCTCGAAGCTCTTCGGTTCGGGGGCGCCGGCGGCGAGGCAGACGTCGAGCAGGCGCTGGCGCGAAGCCGCCGTGGTGTCGGCGAGTGCAGCAAATTCGATCTCCGGCATCTTGACCCAGCTCGCGGCATATTCCGCCGCCTTCAGGCCGGCACCGATGACGCCGAGGCGCAATTTCCCAGTCATGGAATTTCCTCCCTGATTGCATTTGTGCACACGATTACACAAACGTTACAGTGATGGCAATATTTAATTAGATAAGTAATATCAGTATATTAAAACCCAATAACGAATCTTTTTAAAAACCGTCTTGTCAGCATTGGGAATGCGTGTACATTTTCGCGGTCGGTGCTGGAGGGCGCCGTGTCTCTAAAAAAGGGAGGACTTCCGTTGAAGAAGATGGTTCTTGGCGGCCTGTGCGCCGTTCTGCTGAGCGCGGTTTCGACGCTGGCGCAGGCTGAAACAATCCGAATTGCAAATCACGGTCAGGCCGGCATCGACGCGATGAAGTCGACGGTCGAGCGGATCGAAAAGAAATACGGCGTCACCGTCGAGGTCATCGAATATCCGGCGCCGGACAAGGATTACCTGACGAAACTCCTGACGGAGCTCGGCGCCGGCAACGCCCCCGACCTGTTCTCCATCCCGACGACGGCAGCCGTTGCCGACATGGTGGAAGCCGGCTACCTCGCGCCTGTGACCAAGGAGTTCAAGGCCTGGGATGGCTACGCCAACCTCTATGATGTCGCCAAGGACCTCGCCGTCAGCCCGGACGGAGAGACTTATGTGATGCCGTTCATGCTCGGCATCCAGGAAATCTATTATCGCAAGGACGTTCTCGAAAAGGCCGGCATCTCGACCGAACAGCCGAAGACCTGGCAGGAGCTTCTCGACCGTGCCGCCGAAATCAAGCAGAAGACCGGCGCCTATGGCCTGCTGTTCCCGGCCGGCGTTTCCTGGGGAAGCGGTGCCTTCGACGAAGGCTTCCAGCACCTGCTCGTCGGTTCGAAGACGCCGCAGCTCGTCGATGCCGACGGCAAGCTCGATCTGAATGGCGAAGGCATCAAGGATGTCTTCAACGTCTACAAGGAACTGATCGACAAGGATCTGATGCCGACGCAGCCGCTGCTCGGACCCGAGCCCTGGGTCGTGCCGAAGTACCAGATGTTCCCGGAAGGCAAGCTTGCCGCCACCACCTGCGGCTCCTGGTGCTATATTTTCGACTGGGGCCGCGAAAGCAAGAATCCGATTCCCGACGTGACGAAGGTGGTCGGCACCTGGACGGTTCCCGGCCAGAACAGTGGCCAGTATGTGCTTGCCAACCTCGCCGCGCCGTGGGCGGTCAATTCCAAGTCGGCCAATACGGAGCTGGCAATCAAGGCGCTGCTGGAGATCGGCTCGATCGAGACGCAGGTTTCCTATGCCGCCCGCATCGGCAACATTCCGGCCAGCAAGGATGCGGCCGATAATGCCGAGTTCCAGAAGCTGACGGAACTGGTTCCGATCCATGCGGCAGCCGGAAACGGCGTGTTTCTGAAGCAGGCTTCCGGTTTCGGCACGGTCTCGGAAGGTGTCGCGCGTGCCACCGAAGCGCTGCTGCGCAAGGAGACCGATGCCGCCGGCGCCCAGAAGATCCTTGTCGACTACGTCAAGGAAACGCTCGGCGACGACATGGTCAAGTAAGCCTCCGCTTTCTTTCCCAGCGAACGGGGACGCGGCGGCATCGCCCGCGTCCTCCCCTTTTCATTCGATAAGCCGGCTTCATTTGACAAGGTTGTGAGCTTCCATGGCCCGAAACTCTCATGAAAAGCGCGCCGAGCGGCAGTGGCTGCTGATCCTGCTGCCCTCGCTGGTGCTGCTTCTGGCCTTCGTCATCTATCCGGCCCTCTATTCCATCTATCTGAGTTTTACCAATGAAGCGCTGACCGGGGCGGCGGCGCTGCGGCCCCGCTTCGTCGGTCTCAGGAACTACACGCGGCTCTTGAACGACGCGAAATTCTGGAACGCGCTGTTCGTCACCTTCGTCTTCGTCATCGGTTCGGCGGTGATCGGCCAGTTCGTGCTCGGCCTGATCTCGGCAATGGCGCTGCGCCGGCCGATCCGTTTCCGGCGGGTGTTCTCGTCGATCATCCTGCTGCCGAATGCCGCTCCCGAAGTCGTCGCCGGCTTCATGTGGATCTCGATGCTGGCCGGCGGCGACAATGCCACGCTCAGCCGCATCGTCAGCTTTTTCGGTGTCGCGCCGGCCGACTGGCTGCAGGTCTTCCCGCTGTCGATGATCATCGTCGTCAACACCTGGCGCGGCATCGCCACGGCTATGATCCTCCTGACCGCGGGCCTCAGCACCATACCGGGAGAGATTTACGAGGCGGCCCGCATGGATGGGGCCACACCATCGCAGATGTTTCGCCGCATCACCCTGCCGCTGATGATGCCGACGATCCTGCTCTACATGCTGATCTCGGCCGTCTCCACCATTGCCGTCTTCGGCCTCGTCTATGCGCTGACGCGCGGCGGGCCGGGCGGGGCGACCGAGGTCGTCAGCATCTATATCTACAACCAGTCCTTCACGGCGTTCCAGCTGGGATATGGTGCGGCGGTCGCCGTCGTCGCGCTCGTCATCTCGCTGATATTGGGCATCGCCTATGTCCGGGCCATGAAGGTGGAGGTCTGACATGGCCGTCATTTCCCCGAGCGAGACCGCAAACAAAGGCCGCTCCGACCTCATCGCCTATGCGACGCTGTCGCTGATCTCGATCTTCTGCGCGGTTCCCTTCTTCTGGGTGCTGCTCGCCTCTCTCGACGGCAATGCGCAGCTTTTCCTGCACTGGCCGGAGCAGTGGACCTTCGCCAACTATATTAAGGTCTTCACCAAGGAGGACGGGGCGAAGTGGCTGTTCAACTCGCTCTTCGTGGTCGGCGGTGCGACGCTGCTGGTCATGGTGCTTGCCGGGCTCGGCGGTTATGCGCTGTCACGCACCAGGGCCTGGTGGAAGCTGCCCTTCCTCTACGCGATCCTGCTCATCCGCGTGTTGCCGCCGACGGCGCTGGTCGTGCCGCTCTACAAGTTCCTGCTGACGCTGAACAATGCGGAAGCGGCAGTGCTCAGGCCGATCTTCGGCAGCTATGCCCGCGACATCATGCGCTGGACCGGCTTTATCGACGGTTATCTCGGGCTGATCCTGGTGCTGGCGACCATGCAATTGCCGCTGGCGCTCTGGATCATGAAGACCTTCTTCGACGGGCTGCCGAGGGATTACGAAGAGGCGGCGCTGATGGATGGAGCGACACTGATCCAGCGCATCCGCCGGGTGCTGATCCCGCTTGCGCTGCCGGGGCTTGCGGCCGCCGGGCTGTTCGCCTTCATGTCGGCCTGGGGTGACTTCCTCCTGCCGCTGATCTTCCTGTCGTCACCGGAGCTGCAGACGCTGCCGCTCGGTCTCTTCCGGGCCTTCCTGCGCATCAACGAGATCGATTACGGCCTGCTGACGGCTTTGGCCTTCATCTACCTGCTGCCTGCCGTCGTCGCCTTCGGTTTTGCGCGGCGCTTCCTCGTCCAGACATTCTCGGGCGGCGTGAAGGGCTGAGATCAAGAAAGAGAAACAGATGATCAATCTCAGAAACGTTCGCAAATTCTACGGCGCGCTCGAGGTCATCAAAGGCGTCGACATCACCGTGGAAGACGGCGAGTTCGCCGTCTTCGTCGGCCCGTCCGGCTGCGGCAAGTCGACGCTGCTGCGGATGATCGCCGGCCTCGAAGGCATCGACGACGGCGACCTCATCCTCAACGGCAAGCGTATCAACGACGTGCCGCCCGACAAGCGCGGCATCGCCATGGTATTCCAGTCCTATGCGCTCTATCCGCATATGAGTGTTGCCGAAAATATCGGCTTCTCCCTCAGCCTGAAGAAGGTGCCGGAGGCGGAAATCCGCCGGCAGGTCGAAGCCGTCGCCGAGATCCTGCAGCTGACCGACTATCTCGACCGCCGCCCTGCCGCCCTTTCCGGCGGCCAGCGCCAGCGTGTGGCGATCGGCCGGGCCATCATCAAGAAACCGGCGCTGATCCTGTTCGACGAGCCGCTGTCGAACCTCGATTCGGCGCTACGCGTGCAGATGCGCGCCGAGCTGCAGCGTCTGCACCGCGAGCTGAAGGCAACTGTCGTCTACGTCACCCACGACCAGGTGGAGGCGATGACGATGGCCGACCGCATCGTCGTGCTGAACAAGGGCCTGGTGGCACAGGCGGGGGCGCCGATGGCGCTCTACCATCAGCCGGAGAATGAATTTGTCGCGACCTTCATCGGCTCGCCGAAGATGAATGTCATCCCGGTCACCGCGACGCAGGCCTCAGCGGGCAGGCTGCATCTCGACAGCCCGATCGGGCTTTCGCTCGATCTTGCCGATGCGAACGGGGTCGTGCCGCAGGGCGAGGCCAAGCTCGGCATCCGGCCGGAGCATTTGAAGATCGCGCCGGAGGGGCGGGGAAATTTCACCGCCGAGGTGGTCATCGTCGAGCGCCTCGGCGTCGAGACCTACATGACCGTCGGCTCGCCGCAGCAACCGATCGTGGTGCGCGCCGAAGGCGATATCGCGGTGCGGCCGGGCGACCGCGTGCCGCTGATGGCCGATCCGGCTGCCTGCCATCTGTTCGATTCCGCCGGCCGAGTGATCCGTCCGGCAACTGCCTGACACCTGAACCATCGCCCAAACATCGAGGAATGCCATGACAATCAAGGTCACCATCTGGAACGAAGGACGCCACGAACAGCTCCACAGGGAGGTCCAGGAGATCTACCCCGACCGTATCGACGGCGCGATCGCCGCCGGTATTGCCCATCCGGATTTCGAAATCCGCCGCGGCACGTTGGATGATCCCGATGAAGGCCTGCCGGACAGCGTGCTCGATGATACCGACGTGCTGCTCTGGTGGGGGCATATGGCGCATGACGAGGTCAGCGACGGGCTGATCGACCGCGTGCAGCAGCGTGTGCTGAAGGGCATGGGCCTGCTGGTCCTGCATTCCGGCCATCATTCCAAGCTCTTCCGCCGGCTGATGGGCACCAACGCCAACCTTTCCTGGCGCGAGACGCCGGATGGCGACCTCGAACGCGTCTGGGTGGTCAATCCCTCGCATCCGATCGCCGAGGGACTGCCGCCCTATTTCGAGGTCAATGCCTCGGAAATGTACGGCGAGCCCTTCGATATTCCGCAGCCGGACGAGCTTGTGTTCATCTCCTGGTATTCCGGTGGCGAGGTGTTCCGCAGCGGCTGCACCTTCCAGCGCGGGCGCGGGCGCATTTTCTTCTTCAGCCCCGGCCACGAGACCTACCCGATCTATCACGACAAGATCGTGCATAAGGTGATCTCGAACGGCATCCGCTGGGCGCAGCAGAAACACACAGATGGCCGCATCCTGGAAAACTGGCATCGGGCCGAGCCGCTGCATGGGCGTCCCGACAGCTGAAGGCCTGATCTATGGATATTGTGCGCCGGTCGTCTTGATATAAATCGAATAGACCGAACGCGTCGCGGTGATGAAGAGCCGGTTTTTCTTGGGGCCGCCGAAGGTGAGGTTGGACACCGTCTGCGGCACCCTGATCTTGCCGAGCAGCGTTCCCTCGGGCGAAAAGCAGTGGACGCCGTCGGAGGCGCTCGTCCAGAGATTGCCTTGGACATCGAAGCGGAAGCCGTCGGGATTGCCGACGTCGAGGCTGCAGAAGTAACGGCTATTCGCAAGCCTCCTGCCGTCGATGACGTCGAAGACGCGGATATGGCGCGGCACGTCATGTTTTGCCGAGCCGGAATCGGCAATATAGAGCTTCGTCTCGTCGGGCGAGAAGGCAAGGCCGTTCGGCTGGATGAAATCTTCGACGACGGCGTCGATCGATCCGCTTGCCGGATCGATCCGGTAGACGTTTCGGGTGGGCTGCTCGGGCTCGGCCTTGTGGCCCTCGTAATCCGACAGGATGCCGTAAGTCGGATCGGTGAACCAGGCCCCGCCGTCGGAGTGCACGACGACGTCGTTCGGCGAGTTCAGCCGCTTGCCCCTATAGCTGTCGGCGAGAACGGTGATGGTGCCGTCCGTCTCGGTGCGGGTGACGCGGCGGCCGCCATGTTCGCAGGAGACCAGCCGGCCCTGCCGGTCGCGGGTATTGCCGTTGACGTAGTTGGACGGTGAACGGAAGACGGAGACCGTCCCATCCGGTGTCCATCGCATCATCCGTTCATTCGGGATATCGCTCCAGAGAAGGCAGTTCAGGTCGGAAAACCAGACCGGGCCTTCCGTCCAGCGGCAGCCGGAATAAAGCTCCTCGAGGGCGGCGCTGCCGATGATCATTGCACCGAAGCGTTCGTCGCGGATCTCATAAATCGGATTGTCGCCCATGCCAGTTTCCTCCCTGAATGCTGCCGTTCTTTTCCTAGCGGCAAAAACCTGGAGGTGCCAGAGCCCGGCGACGGAATTGCCGGGCTCTGCCTTTCTCAGAGGGCTGCGACCGGATGCGGCGAGCCGTCGTAGGCGCCCCAGATCGACTGATCGAAGCAGATGACCGAGCCGGTCATCAGGCCGGATTCGGAAGACGACAGGTAAGCGCAGGCGCGCGCCACCTCGTGCGGATCGACGAGACGGCCGAAGGGCTGGCTTGCCTCCGCCTTCTCCAACCAGTCGGCCGGTGCCTCGTGATATTCGCGCTGGATCCGGTCCTCGCCTTCGGAGGCCATCCAACCGATGTTCAGACCATTGACGCGGATGCGGTTGCGCAGCAGCGCGTAGGCGGTGTTCTTCGTCAGCGTTTCCAGCGCGCCCTTGGAGGCGCAATAGACGGCGATGAAGGGCTGGCCTGCCTTGGCCGACATCGAGCCGATGTTGACGATGGTGCCCTCGATCTTTTCGCGGCGCATGACCTTCACCGCTTCCTGCATCAGGAAAAATGGCGCGCGCACATTGACGGCGAACATGGCGTCGAAGAGCTCCGGGCTGGTATCGAGAATGGTGCCGCGATCGGTGATGGCGGCGGCATTGACCAGTGCGTCGACACGGCCGAAGGCCTCATCGCAGGCGCGCACGACATTCTGCGCCTCCTCGACCTTGCCGAGGTCGGCCTTCACATAAACGACCCTGGCGCCGGTCACGTCCGAGATCTCCGCGGCCTTCGCATTACCTTTGGCTTCGTTGCGGCCGCAGATGACGATGCCCTTTGCTCCGCGCTCGGCGAACAGGCGGGCGATGGTGGCGCCCAAGCCTTGCGTGCCGCCCGTAATGATGGCGATCTTGCCGTCGAGGCGTCCGTGGTCTGTGCTCATGTGGTTCCTCCGTTGTGACGATGTGCGAATGGCCTCCCGCGGATGCGGGAGGCTTGTGTCAGTGCTGATACAAGTGGCTTACGCTTCCAATCAGCTCAGCTTCTTCTGCGCCTGCGCCGCAAGTGCTGCGGTAAAGGCCTCGTCGCTCCAGCCTTCCTTCAGCGCCTCGTGCATCAGTTGCGCCTGTGTCTTCGGCGCCAGTCCGCCGAGCGGCGGGTCGCGGTCGAGATTGGTCGGGAAGGAATAACCTTCGGCGCAGGCGGCGACGGCGTTGGCGATTTCATCAGGCGAGAGCTTTTCCTGCAAGTTCTTCAAGGCGGGAAACAGCCTGGCGCTCATCTTCTCGCGGTTGACGGTTTCCATCGCCCGGCCGAAGGCGGAGGAGACTTGCAGGAGGTTGGCGACACGCTTGATGTCGGCCGAGCGGTTGGTGCCGGCGGCATGGAAAAGAGCGGGATTGAAGAAGACGACGTCGCCTTTTTCGAGCGGCATCTGGACATGATGGGTTTCGAAATAATCGCGGAACTCCTGCCGTTTCAGCGCGAGATAACCGGGCACATAGGTTTGGCTGTGCGGTAGAAAGAGCGTCGGGCCGCTTTCGAGCGGCATGTCGCAATGGGCGACCGCGCCCTGCAGTGTCAGTACCGGCGAGAGCCGATGCACATGCGCCGGAAACTGCTCGATCACCGCAGACGACTGAAAGCCGAGATGGTAATCGCGATGCGCCGACTGCGCCGCGCCGCCCGGATTGACGCGATTGACCTGCGCCGTCATCTGGTAGCTCGGGCCGAGCCAGGCTTCGCTTGCCAGCGCGATGATGGGATTGCCGTAATATTCGGCGAAATTTGCCGGATCGGCGAGGCAATGTTTTTCCAGCGAATTCCAGATGCGGTCGTTGGCGCCAGGCTTGGCGAAGTGATCGCCGCCGCCGGTCGCGGTGCGGTGCTGCTCCTCGATGATCGCGTCGAAGATCGTGCTGGCGCGGTCGATGATGCCGGTGTCTTCGTACGCGCGCTTGAACACGACGACACCGGGACCTTCGCCGAAGGCCTCGCAGATTTCGGCTAATACGGCTCGCCGGCCTTCCGGCGTTGCGGCCGCCGCCATCACCTTGCGGCTGTCATAGATCAGCACGTTTTTTTCGACCGCAGACGCTGCGGGGTAATCGGCAAGCACAGTCGCCTTTTCTGCAAGGTCGCGAAAATCGTCGAGATCGCAGGCCTCTTCGCTCAGCCAGACGCGGTCGGCGCGCAGTTTCTGCGGGTTGTCGGTTTTCATGGCGGGCTCCTCCCTCTTTCCGATGGAGGCACTATACGCCGCGATGCCAGGTGATATAGATCAGAAATCCATCAAAAAACCATCAGGCCCGGCCATGGTCCATCGCTTTCTCGTCAAGGACATCGCCTTCCAGGCAGGCCTCAGCACCGCGACCGTCGACCGGGTGCTGAACGGCAGGCCGGGCGTGCGCCGGCAGACGGAGATGCGGGTGAAGGCGGCGATCGCTGAGCTGGAGAAGCAGCAGGCGGGGGCGATGGGCAGCGGGCGTGTGCTGGCGATCGATATCGTCATGGAGACGCCACAGCGTTTCAGCGATGCGGTGCGCACTGCCTTCGAAGCGGAGATGGCGGCCTTCCTGCCCGGCGTCTTCCGCTGCCGGTTCCATTTCGCCGAGGTGATGAAGCCGGCCGAACTGGTGCAGCTTCTCGATCGCATCCGGCTGCGTGGTACGCACGGCATTGTGCTCAAGGCGCCTGACGTCGCCGAGGTGGCTGCTTCAGTTGCGCGGGCGGATGCGGCGGGCATTCCCGTGGTGACGCTGGTGACCGACCTGCCGAATTCGGCCCGCATCGCTTATGCCGGCGCCGACAACCGGGCGGCGGGAGAGACCGCCGCCTATCTGATCGGCGAATTCCTTGGAGACCATGGCGGCAAGGTGCTGGTGACGTTGTCGAGCGGGCGGTTCCGCGGCGAAGAAGAGCGCGAAATCGGCTTTCGTCGCAGCATCCGTGCCCATTATCCCGACATCGGCATTACTGAAATCAGCGAGGGGCACGGCACCGATGCCGCCACGGGAACGCTTGCGGCGGCGGCGCTTGCCGCCGATCCCGCCATCAACGCCGTCTATTCGATCGGCGGTGGCAACCGGGCGGTGCTTTCGGCCTTCGATGCGGCCCAACGTCCCGTCCGCGTCTTCGTCGCCCATGATCTCGATGCCGATAATCGCGCCCTGCTTGGCGCGCGTCGGATCGGCTTCGTGCTGCATCACGATCTCAGAACCGATGCGCGCTCGGCCTTCAGGGCGATCATGAGCCGGGCACAAGCGTCGGGGCGGGCGGTTTCGCCCTCGCTTTCAACGGTCGAAATCATCACGCCCTACAATATGCCTGCGGGCGATTGAGCCAATTGACTTTCCTTCCATGCCGAATTCGGGCTACAGCTCAGACCAAGCACGAGTGAAGGTGAGCGCCATGGATTACAGCGACGTCAGCACGATTGCAGCCTGGGTGACCGAGCAGGGACTGAAGGGTGTTTCCGAAGCCGAGCTCATGACCGGTTTCTGCGCGGCCTGTCGTAATGCCGGCCTGCCGCTCGACCGCGGTCTGGCGCTGATGGATACGTTGCATCCGGTGCATGAGGGCCGTGCTTTCCGCTGGGACAGCGTCGAGGAGATCCAGACAGAGTTCGAATATGGTCCGACGAGCTCGGGGGAAGCGGCGTCGAACTGGCAGCGTTCGGCTTTCTATCATCTTTGGTCTCGCAACGAGCGGGAGATCCGCCGGCGTCTCGGTTTCGGCGATCCGATCGATTTCAGCCTGCTCGATACGATCGCTGAAGCCGGCCACACGGATTTCGTGGCGATGATGCATCGTTTTTCCGAGGCTGGAACGATCGGCGAGATGGATTGCTTCTTCTCGCATTTCGCGACGAAACATCCTGAGGGCTTTTCCGATCACGACCTTGCCATCCTGCGCAAGCTGGTGCCGGTGTTGGGGCTGGCGATCAAATGCATCGCGCTTGGGCGCATCGCCCGCACCATCGCAGAGGTCTATCTCGGCGAAGACGCCGCGCGCCAGGTCATGGAAGGCAAGATCAGCCGCGGCAAATCGGAGCGGATTTCCGCAGCGCTCTGGTTTTCCGATCTGCTAAACTACACCAAGATCTCCGACAGCGTGCCGCCGGAGGAGATCATCCCGCTGCTCAACGACTACAGCGAGGCTGTGATCACGGCGATCCACGCATCCGGCGGCAACGTGCTGAAGCTGATCGGCGACGGCGTGCTGGCGATCTTCAAGGGCGAGGTTCCGGCGGAGGCTTGTTCCGCGGCCCTACGCGCCGAATCCCTTCTGCGGGAAAAGCTCGGCACGTTGAATGATGAACGCCGGGCGGCCGGCCGGGCCGCGACCGACGTCTATATCGGCCTGCATATCGGCGACGTCTTCTACGGCAATATCGGCAGCCAGGACCGGCTGGACTTTACCGTCATCGGCCCTGCCGTCAACGAGGTCAGCCGCATCGCCTCGATCTGCCGCTCGGTCGATCTCAACCTCTTGATGTCCTCCGATTTCGCCTCGGCGATCCCGGAGGAGGAGCGCGCGACACTCGCCTGCATCGGGCGTTACGCATTGCGCGGCGTACAGCGCGCCCAGCAGCTCTATACGCTGGAAAGCGCCCGGCTGAACGGCTGACCGCGGCAGAATCGGCAAGGACTATCGCAGCAGACCCTGACCGCCGTCGATCCAGATCGGCGTGCCGGTGATGTGTCGGGCGCGGTCGGAGGCGAGGAAGAGGATGGTTTCGGCGACGTCCTCGCTCTTGCCTGCCCTGCCGCCGGCGATCGGGATATCCCCCTGCGGCCAGATGACCGGCACCTCGGTCTCTTCGCGATGGCGGCTGTTCGTGTTGGCGCCGATATTGGTCTCGATCTCGCCGGGGCAGACGGCATTGACGCGAATGCCGTGCCGACCAAGTTCGAGGGCGAGCTGCTGGACCATGGCGACCTGGCCGGCCTTGGTTGCGGTGTAGGCGGTGGCGCCCGGCGTGGTGAAGCTACGGGTGCCGTTGATGGACGAAACGACGACGATCGAACCGCCGCGGCGCTTCAGATGCGGAACCGCCAGATGCAGGGTCAGATAGGTGCCGCGCAGATTGACGGCGATGGTCTTGTCCCATTCATCCGGCTGCAGATCATCGATCGGCGCCCAGACTCCGTTGATCCCGGCATTGGCGACAACGATGTCGAGGCCGTCGAAGGTGTTGGTCAGTTGCTTCACGGCGCCCCGCATTTGAGCTTCGTCGCTTGTATCTGCCGTCAACGCCATCGACTGGCCGCCGGCGGCCTCGATCTCGGCGCAGGTTTTCTCGACTTCTTCCGCTGTGCGGCTCAATGCTGCGACCCTTGCTCCCTCGGCGGCAAGCCGCAAGACGGCGGCTTTGCCGATGCCCGAACCGGCGCCTGTCACCAATGCGATCTTTCCTTTCAGTTCCATGGGCTCTCCTTGCCGTTTTGCCGGTAAGCCAATGTTCGGCGCGGTTGTTTGGTTCCGCAAGGAGCGCCGGTCGTTCGGGCTATCTGAGGAGGCTGTGGTTCAACGTCCATTTCTCCGGCCCATGGACGGCGGCAAAGAGCAGGCCGGCGAGGAAGGTAAAGTGATCGATGAAGAAGCCGAACTCTGCCTGGTTCTGCTGCCAATGGGATGGGCCGTGGAAGGCGAAGGCGAGGAAGATCACATAGATGCCTGCGAGCAGGCTGGCCTCGGTGAAGAAGGCTCCCGATATGAGGGCAAGCGCCAGCGCGATCTCGAAGAAGGCGGCGACCCAGGCCAGGAATGTCGCCATCGGAAAGCCTGCGGCGGTGATATAGCCCGCCGTCGCGGCGATATCGGCGAATTTGAAGCCGGCGGCCATGAAGAAGATAAAACTGAAGATGATGCGGGCGACGATGATTGCGATCGCTCTGGCCATATGGAAACCTCCTCTTGAGCTTCTACTATGACGGATGAGAGGCTCGATGTCCGACACCATGAATGAAAAAGGGCCGCTTGCGCGACCCTTATCTCTTACCACTCGGCGAAGCTGCCGTCGGCGTGCCGCCAGATCGGGTTGCGCCAGCGATGGCCCTCCTTGGCGCGTTCGATGACATAAGCCTCGTCGACCTCGATGCCGAGGCCGGGACCCTGCGGGATCGAAACGAAACCATCGGCATAGTGGAACACCTCCTTGTTGGAAATGTAGTCGAGGATGTCGTTGCCCTTGTTGTAGTGGATGCCGAGGCTCTGTTCCTGGATGAAGGCGTTGTAGCTGACGGCATCGACCTGCAGGCAGGCGGCGAGCGCGATCGGGCCGAGCGGGCAATGCGGCGCCAGCGCCACGTCATAGGCTTCGGCCATCGCCGCGATCTTGCGGCATTCGGTAATGCCGCCGGCATGGGAGAGATCCGGCTGGATGATGTCGACATAGCCGTCGGACAGAACCTGCTTGAAGTCCCAGCGCGAAAACAGCCGTTCGCCGAGCGCGATCGGCGTCGAGGTATGGTTGACGATATCGCGCAGCGCTTCCTTGTTTTCCGAAAGCACCGGCTCCTCGATAAACATCAGCTTGTAGGGATCGAGCTCCTTGGCGAGAACCTTCGCCATCGGTTTGTGCACGCGGCCGTGGAAATCGACGCCGATGCCGATATGCGGGCCGATCGCTTCGCGGATGGCGGCGATGGTTTCGACTGCCTTCTCCACCTTCTCGTTGGTGTCGACGATCTGCATCTCCTCGCAGCCATTGAGTTTGATCGCCTTGAAACCGCGGGCAACCACCTCCCTGGCATTGTTGGCGACATCCGAGGGGCGGTCGCCGCCGATCCAGGAATAGACCTTGATACGATCACGGAGCTGGCCGCCGAGGAGCGAATGGATCGGCTGGCCGAGCGCCTTGCCCTTGATGTCCCACAGCGCCTGGTCGATGCCCGAGATCGCGCTCATATGAACGGCGCCGCCGCGATAGAAGCCGCCGCGATACATCACGGTCCAGTGGTCCTCGATCAGGAAGGGATCCTTGCCGATCAGATAGTCTTCCAGTTCGTGGACGGCCGCCTGAACAGTCAGCGCCCGGCCCTCGACGACCGGTTCGCCCCAGCCGACGATGCCCTCGTCGGTCTCGACCTTCAAAAACAGCCAGCGCGGCGGCACGATATAGGTGGTGAGTTTGGTGATCTTCATCGCTGTCTTTCAGTTTCTTCCCGGATTTGCGATCGGTGGCGCTTCGGCGGGGTTTCTGGTGATCCATCACTTCGTTCTGCCGATCGCCTTTTCGGCGGCGGCAAGGTCGCGCACCGCAAGATCGAGCATGCGGTTGGCGCATTCGCGGGCGCCCGCCTTGTCGCGCATGCGCAGGGCCTCGACCAACTGGCCGTGGACGATGACCGCATCCTCGCGATTCTCGACGGCGATGTTGGAGGCATGCAGCGCATATTTCAGCGCCGCATGGATGGCGCTCGACAGGCGGCGGAAGACCTGGTTGTGGCTGGCGGTGAGCAGCACCGTATGGAACATGACATCGGCCTCGGTGAAGCTTTCCGGGTCGCGGGCACTGTCGCGCATCTGCCGCCAGGCCTTGTCGAGATCGGCGATCTCCTGGGCGCTGGCCCGCTCGGCGGCATATTCCGCAGCTGCCGGCTCGATGGTGCGGCGGGCTTCGAGAATGCAGCCGAGCAGGTCGAAATCCTTGATGTAAGGGCCGATCCACTCGAGCACGTCGGCATCGAGTATATTCCAGTCGTCCCGGTCGCAGACGGTGGTTCCGACCCGCGGTTTGCCGCGGACGAGGCCCTTTGATTCCAGCACCTTCAGCGATTCGCGAATGACGGTGCGGCTGACGCCGTAGAGCTCGCACAGGTCGTTCTCGCGCGGCAGCGGCGTGCCTGAGGGATAGCGGTTCGCGCAGATATCCTGAGCGATCGCCGCCGTGACGTTGCGGCCTACGCGCGGTCGGCGCTTTTCGGCCGCGTCCTGTCGCTCGATTGTTTCCAACTCACCTCTCCGCTCTATCTCCGGCGCGAAGCAATCGAACCTCATTATCCGAATTCGATCCGCTTTGCGACGCTTCCTCCCGGCCTCTCGTCAATAATCCTATTATTCCAATCATCATACATTGGCAATTGACTGGTATGATGATTTATCATAATTCATAGGGCGCTGCCGGGGAGGCAGCTGCTCGGTTTTTAGAGTTCAGGGAGAGAGACATGCGCTTGTTCAAAGCAGCCATCCTGGCTGGCACCTTCGCCATTCTGGCGGCCGGCTCGGCATTTTCCGCAGACGTCAAGATTGGGTTCATCGTCAAGCAGCCCGAGGAGCCGTGGTTCCAGGACGAATGGAAATTCGCCGACCAGGCCGCCAAGGAAAAAGGCTTCACCGTCGTCAAGATCGGCGCCGAAGACGGCGAGAAGGTGCAGTCGGCAATCGACAATCTCGGCGCCCAGGGTGCGCAGGGCTTCATCATCTGCACGCCCGACGTAAAACTCGGCCCCGGCATTGTCGCCAAGGCTGAAGCCAACCAACTGAAGCTGATGACGGTCGACGACCGCCTCGTCAGCGCCGATGGCAAGCCGTTGGAAGACGTACCGCATATGGGCATTTCTGCCACCAAGATCGGCGAGACCGTCGGCCAGGCCATCGTCGACGAAATCAAGAAGCGCGGCTGGGATATGAGAAATGTCGGTGCGGTGCGGGTCTCCTACGACCAGCTACCGACTGCCGTCGACCGCGTCGAAGGGGCGATCTCGGTGCTGAAGTCCGCCGGCTTCCCGGCCGAGAACATCTATGACGCGCCGCAGGCAAAGACCGACACGGAAGCGGCGCTCAATGCGGCAACCACCGTTCTCAACAAACATGCTGATGTGAAATATTGGGTCGCCTTCGGCCTCAACGACGAAGCCGTTCTCGGCGCCGTCCGTGCCTCCGAGTCGGTCGGCATTCCGGCGGCCAACGTCATCGGTGTCGGCATCGGCGGCGCGGAATCGGCGATCAACGAATTCAAGAAGCCGGCTGCGACGGGCTTCTTCGGCACCGTCATCATCTCACCGAAGCGTCACGGCTATGAGACGGCGCTCAACATGTATGACTGGATCGCCAACGGCAAGGAGCCGGCAAAACTGACGCTGACCGCTGGTTCCCTGGCGCTGCGCGGCGATTACGACAAGGTTCGCAAGGATCTTGGCATCGAGTGATCGTCCTTTGAGGATGATATATGCCCGGCGGCCGCTCAGCGCCGCCGGGTCTTTCTCGACGGAGCGACGATGGCTTTCCTCGAATTCAACAATATTTCCAAGGGTTATCCCGGCGTGCAGGCGCTGGCGGATGTTTCCTTCCCTGTCGAGAAGGGCGCCGTCCACGGCCTGATGGGCGAAAACGGCGCCGGTAAATCGACGCTGATCCGGGTGCTGTCAGGCGACCAGGCCGCCGATAGCGGCACTATCCTCATCGACGGCGAGGAGCAGAAATACGGCTCCGTCCGCGACGCCTTCCATGCCGGCGTCATCGTCATCCATCAGGAACTACAGCTCGTTCCGGAGTTGACGGTCGCCGAAAATCTCTGGCTTGGGCGCTTTCCGGCCAAGGGCGGCGTCATCCATTCGAAGACGTTGATCGAGACGGTGCGCACGAAGCTGGAAGAGATCGGCATCGAAGTTGATCCCGCGGCCAAGGTTGCCTCACTTTCGATCGGCGCGCGGCAGATGGTCGAGATCGCCAAGGCCGTCATGCTCGATGCACGGGTAATCGCGCTCGACGAGCCGACCTCCTCGCTTTCCTCGCGCGAAAGCGAGATCCTGTTTTCTCTCATCGAGACACTGAAGGCGAAGGGAACTGTCATCCTCTATGTCTCGCATCGTCTCGACGAAATTTTCAGGCTTTGCGACAGCCTGACGGTGCTGCGCGACGGCAAGCTTGCCGCCCACCATCCTCAAATCGGCGAAACGACGCGCGAACAGATCATCTCGGAAATGGTCGGACGCGAGATCAGCAATGTCTGGGGATGGCGCGAACGTCCGCTCGGCGCCGTTCGGCTAGAGGTCAAGGGCCTGTCGGGGCCGAGGCTGCGCCACCCGATCAGCTTTTCGGTCCGCCAGGGCGAGATTCTCGGCTTCTTCGGTCTGATCGGCGCCGGCCGCAGCGAGATGGCGCGGCTGCTTTACGGCGCCGATGCCCGGCATCAGGGCCAAGTGACGATCGACGGCGTCGCCGTTTCGCCGAACAATCCGAAAGCGGCGATCAATGCCGGCATGGTGCTGTGCCCCGAGGACCGCAAGTTCGACGGCATCGTCCAGGGCCGATCGATCGAAGAGAATATCGCGATCTCGTCGCGCCGGCATTTTTCGCCCTTCGGCATTCTGAGCCTGAGACAAGAGGCGGCGCTCGCCGACCAGTTCATCGCCAAGCTTCGGGTGCGAACGCCGTCGCGCAAGCAGGACATCATCAATCTCTCCGGCGGCAACCAGCAGAAAGTCATTCTCGGCCGCTGGCTGTCCGAGCAGGGCATCCAGGTTCTCGTCATCGACGAGCCGACGCGCGGCATCGACGTCGGGGCGAAATCGGAAATCTACGAAATCCTCTACGAGCTTGCCGCCGGCGGTATGGCGATCGTGGTGATTTCAAGCGAGTTGCCCGAAGTCATGGGCATCTCCGATCGCATCATGGTGATGTGCCAGGGCAGGGTGGCGGCCAATGTCGCCCGCCAAGATTTCGACGAGCGCAGCATCCTGACGGCGGCGCTCCCCGACAAGAATGCCGCAGGCACCATTTAAGACTGGGAACACGGACGATGCATTCGGTGAAAAAAATCCTTCTCGGCGAACAGGGACTGGTGGTGATCTTCACTGCTGCCTTCGTGATCGTCTCGCTCTTCGTGCCGAACTTTCTGACCGAGCGAAACATGCTGGGGCTGCTTCAGTCGGTCGTCACGATCGGCATCGTCGCCTGTACGATGATGTTCTGCCTGGCGTCTCGCGATTTCGACCTTTCAGTCGGATCGATCGTCGCCTTCTCCGGCATGATCGCGGTGATGGTCTCGAATGCGACGGGCTCCATTCCCCTCGGGCTGCTCGCCGCCTTGCTGTGCGGCGCCCTCGTCGGCTTCGTCAACGGCATCGTCATCGCCCGCCTTCGCATCAATGCGCTGATCACCACGCTGGCGACCATGCAGATCGTGCGCGGGCTGGCGCTGATCGCCTCGGATGGTCGCGCCGTCGGCATCAACGATCCTGCCTTCTACCAGCTTGCCCTGTCGCGTTTCCTGACCGTGCCGACGCCGATCTGGATCATGCTGATCCTTTTCATCCTCTTCGGTTTCGTTCTCAACCGCACCGTCTTCGGCAAGAACACCCTGGCGATCGGCGGCAATCCCGAGGCCTCGCGGCTTGCGGGCGTCAACGTCGTCAACATGCGCATCTGGATCTTTGCGCTGCAGGGTCTCGTCTGCGGCGTTGCCGGCATCCTGCTTGCCTCGCGCATCACCTCCGGCCAGCCGAATGCAGCGACGGGACTCGAACTCTCGGTGATTTCGGCCTGCGTTCTCGGCGGTGTTTCGCTGGCCGGCGGCAGGGCGGCGATGAGCGGTGTGATCGTCGGCGTGCTGATCATGGGCATTGCCGAAAATGTCATGAACCTCTTGAATATCCAGGCATTCTATCAATATGTCGTACGTGGGCTGATCCTGCTGATCGCGGTGCTGCTCGACAATTTGAGGTCTTCAGCTGCGGGGCGACGCGGATGAACCAAGGAAGAGCCGGCGACGAAATCGAATTGCGGCACGGCGACCTCGTCGTCCGGGTCAGCCATCGGGGTGCCGCCGTCACCGCCGCAACATATCGGGACGTGCCCTTTCTCGTTGCGGCCGGCGGGCCTGAAGAAACGATGGCGAATTTCGCGATGGTGCCGTTCGGCAACCGCGTGGAAGGCAATGTCATGTCCTTTGCCGGTCGCGACTATACCTTCCAGCCGAATACTGCCGATTCGCTCTATCGGCATGGCGATGGCTGGCTCAGCCTCTGGCAGCTTGAAGACTCGAGCCCGGAGCACGCGCAGTTCTGCTTTTCCCGGGGCGCCGACAGTGTTTCACCTTATGCCTATCTCACCCGGCAGGAGATCCGTCTCGCCGGCAATGCGCTGGTGCTGACACTTTTCGTGGAAAACCGGGGCGAAACCGCTCTTCCCTTCGGGCTCGGTCAGCATCCCTTCTTCGCGCGCACGCCAAAGACGAGGCTGATGATTGCGGCCGATCGTTACTGGAACGAGCGACCCGACCATCTTCCCGATATGCCCGGCTCCGTGCCCGATGATTTCGATTTCAGGTCCGGCAGGCTGTTGCCGCAGAAATGGATGAACAATGCCTTCGAGGGTTGGAACGGACGGGCTGCTATCACCTGGCCGGAACTTGGAATTCAGGCGGCGCTCGAAGCCGATGGTGCGCTCGATCGCTTCATGCTCTATATGCCCGTCACCCGCGGCGACTTCTTCTGCCTCGAGCCGATGAGCCACTTGCCGAACGGCCACCACCTGCCCGATTTCGGTGGGCTCAGGCGGCTTGCGCCGGGGGAGGCTCTTGCCGGCACGGTGACGATCCTGATGTCGGAACTGCCGGTTCAATCGGAGGTGAGATAGATGGGCAGCCGCCTGCATGGCAAGAACATCCTGATCACGGGTGCCGCGCAGGGTATCGGTCTTGCGATGGCAAAGGCTTTCATGCGGGAGGATGCCGCCGTTTTTCTCGTCGATCGCGATGCGGCGCGGCTGGCGAAGGCAGCGAAAGCGCTTCAGAGCAGTGGCGGCCGGCTTGGTTATCTGCCGGCCGACATTACCGATGCCGGAACGATCACGACGTTGGTGGCCCAGGCGAAGGAAGAGATCGGAGAGCTGAACGCGCTCGTCAACAATGCCGGGGTGAATGTCTTTGCCGAACCACTCGAGACGACGGACGAGGAATGGAACCGCTGCTTCGACATCAATCTCAAGGGCGCCTGGAACTGCTGCAAGGCGGTGCTGCCCGGCCTGATCGAACAGGGCGGCGGCGTCATTCTCAACATTGCCTCGACGCACGCTTTCACCATCATCCCGCACACATTTCCCTATCCGCTGGCAAAACACGCCCTGCTCGGGATGACGAAATCCCTGGGTCTCGAATATGCGGCCCGCAATATCCGCGTCAACGCACTGGCGCCGGGCTATGTCTCGACACAGAAGGTGATCGATTACTGGAACAGCTTCCCCGATCCGGAAGCGGCAAAGGCCGAAACGATGAGGCTGCATCCCGGCGGGCGCATCGCGACACCGGAGGAGATCGCCATGGCGGCCGTGTTCATGATTTCGGACGAATGCCCGTTCATGAATGGCACTTGCCTGACGATCGACGGTGGTCTCAGCGTCTTGCAGCATCCCGGCTGAAAGGGCTTCGATTTTCGCTGATTTTTACAGGCCTGTCGTCTTCTCCGGATAGAGCATTATATTGCCCTTCGGGAAGGCTATTTGATCTCCCGCGGGCATGGAGCGGCGCCCTGCCGCTTGCTCGAAAGCACAATCGAAACAGGAGGACGGCATGCAGATCAATCGTACGGCTTCGGCCCATTGGACCGGTGGCCTCAAGGACGGCAAAGGCCTGATCTCGACGCAGAGCGGCGCCCTGAAGGACTATCCCTACGGCTTCGCAAGTCGCTTCGAAGGCATTGCCGGCACCAACCCGGAAGAACTGATCGGCGCAGCCCATGCCGGTTGCTTCACCATGGCGCTGTCGTTGATCCTCGGCGAAGCCGGCTTTACCGCCGAGCATATGGAAACCTCCGCCAAGGTAACGCTGGAAAGCGTCGAGGGCGGCTTTGCCATCACCGCCATCCATCTTTCGCTCTCTGGCCGTATTCCCGGTGCCGATGAGGCGACCTTCACCGAGCTTGCCAACAAGGCCAAGGCCGGTTGCCCTGTGTCCAAGGCGCTCGCCTCCGTTCCGATCACGCTCGACGTCAAGCTCGCCTGATTTCCGGCCGCCGATGAGGTGCCGCGCGCGTTTCGCGTCGCGGCACTTTTCAATTGCGCCCGATCGCCATCGTCCATCTGCTTCAGAAAATCCCTCACACGACCAAATGGCCGTCCTGCCGAGAGCTGTACTGCGTTCAGGGATGTTGACAAGTGACGCCTGATATTTTACGACTGACGAAATTCAAAATTCGTCAGTCGTAATTCGAGGCATCGAAAATCATGGACGAGATTGCGGAAAACACGCTCGACATCACTCGGCAGGAGAATGTCACCCGCATTCTTGATGCGGCCGAGCGGCTGTTTCGGCATTATGGCTACAGCAAGACGACGGTGGCCGACATTGCCCGCGATCTTGGCATGTCGCCCGCCAATATCTATCGTTTCTTCGCCTCCAAGGTGGAAATCCACCAGGCGCTCTGCGGGCGCATGCTCGCCACCGCGTATCAGATCGCCTACGACATCCGCCATCAGCCGATCAGCGCCAGTGAGCGGTTGCGCCGCTATGTCGAGACCCAGCATCAATTGACGCTGGATCTGATGCTCGATGAGATGAAGGTGCATGAGATGATCATCGTCGCGATTGAGCGCGACTGGCACGTCATCGAAAAACATATCGACCGCGTCCATGATCTCATTGCCGAAATCATTGCCGAAGGCATTGCCGCCGGCGAGTTCGTCGAGCAGGACCCGGTCGTTGCCTCGCGCTGCTTCGGCGCGGCGACGATCAATCTCTGCCATCCGCAAATGGTGGCCCAATGCCTTGCCAAAACCAACCGCGCAAGCGTCGACGAACTGATCGACTACGTGATCAGGGCGCTGAAGAAATAATGGACGGCAGCCGCCGTCGAGACCCCCGAAACGATCCAGGAGTGCGGAAGATGTTTTCGCTCAAGACCCTCAGCTACCGCATGCCGTCCGTCACCAGTCTCGCGCTCGTCGGCGCGATCGGCATCGGCGTTTCCGCGTGCTCGGAAGAGAAGGCTGAGGTCAAGCAAGTCGTCCGGCCGGTGAAGGTCGTCGAGATCGCCAAGGCCGGCGACACGCGCAAGCTCGATTATTCCGGCTCGGTCAAGGCGCGCACGGAGATGAACCTCGGTTTCCGCGTCGCCGGCAAGATCACCGAACGCCTCGTCGATATCGGCGACCGGGTGACACCGGGCGATGTTCTTGCCCGCGTCGACGCCACGGATTACCAGCTGGCGGTCAGGACGGCCGAAGCCAATCTCGCCGCGGCCGAAAGGGGTGTCGAAACCACCGATCTCGTCAACAAACGCGCCGAGCAGCTTTTCGACAAGAGTGTCGCCCCCAAGTCGCAGGTCGAACAGGCCTCACTCAGCCATGACCAGGCGATCTCGCAGCGCGATGCCGCCCTTTCGGCGCTCGACCAGGCGAAAAACCAGGTGAGCTACACCGAGCTCAAGGCCGGTCAGAACGGCATCGTCACCGCGATCAATGCCGATACCGGCCAGGTCGTCGGCTCCGGCACCGCCGTCGTCACCGTTGCCGTCGACGGCGAGAAGGAAGTGCAGATCGCGGTTCCGGAAAACGACATTGCCGAATTCAAGCCGGGCAAGACAGTCAAGGCCAGTTTCTGGGCCGACGACAGGCTGGTGCTCGACGGCAAGGTGCGGGAGGTTTCCGGTAGCGCCGACCAGCAATCGCGCACCTTTGCGGTTCGCGTGAGCTTGCCGAACGATCCGCAGGTGCTACTCGGCATGACGGCGACGATCGAGGCCAATGTCAGCAATGGCAACAGCTATGTCTCGATCCCGCTCAGCGCGCTCGCCGAGAAGGACGGCAAGAAGATGGTCTGGACCGTCGATCGCGATACGTCGACTGTGCATGGCCGCGACATCAAGGTCGCCGATTTCACCGGCGACGGCGTGCATGTGATCGAGGGCCTCGACAGCGGCGATCTCGTCGTTGCGGCCGGCACGCAGTTCATGAGCGAAAACCTGAAGGTGAAGGTGCCGGACCAGCAGTCGGCCCTGGCCGCCACGGACCAGACCGTGCGCTGATCGGGCCATAGGATAGGGAATAAGACCATGGACGCCACCACCACCGAGAAGCGGCCCTTCAACCTGTCGCGCTGGGCAATCGGACATCCGAGCATCGCCCGTTTCCTCTTCGGGCTGATCATCATCACCGGCGTGCTCGGGCTGATGCGCATGGGCCAGCGCGAGGATCCCGAATTCACCTTCCGCGTCATGGTCGTTCAGGCGATCTGGCCGGGCGCTTCCATACAGGAGATGGAAGATCAGGTCGTCAACAAGATCGAGCGCAAGCTGCAGGAAACTCCGCATATCGACTGGGTCAAGTCCTATACGCGGGCGGGCAGTGCGATCATCACCCTGCAGGTCAAGGGCGATACGAATTCGAAGGATGTGGCGGACGCTTTCTACCAGGTGCGCAAGAAGGTCGGCGACATCTCCAGCGAGCTGCCGCAGGGCCTGCTCGGCCCCTATTTCAACGACGAGTTCGGCGACACGTTCATCACACTGCATTCGATCAGCGGCGACGGCTATTCCTATCCGGAACTGAAGAAATTCGCGATCCAGGCGCGCGACATGCTGCTGACGACGCCGGGCGTCGAGAAGGCCGTGATCATCGGCGACCAGCCTGAGAAGATCTATATCGACGTCTCGTCCAAGGCGCTCGCCGAGCGCGGCCTGACGATCCTCGATCTGCAGAATGCCATCAAGGGCCAGAACAATGTCGATCCGGCCGGCTCCGTCGATACCGGCTTGCGCTCGGTGCGCATATCCGTCGAAGGCGACGTGAAGAAGGCGACCGATATTCGCGAGCTGCGCCTTCGCGCCGGCGGCCAGGTGACGCGGCTTGGCGATATCGCCACCGTCAGTTCCGGGCTCGAAGATCCCTATCAGCGCAAGTACCGTTTCAACGGCCACGAGAGCGTTCAGGTCGGCGTCGTCATGGCCAAGGGCTTCAACGTCACCGATGTCGGCAAGGATGTGGAGGCGACCTATCAGCGCTTCGAGGAGGCGCTGCCTTATGGCGTCTCGGTCGATCAGATCGCCAACCAGCCCGACGTGGTGACGGACGCGATCAGCGAATTCATGCATGCGCTCGGCGAAGCCCTCGTCATCGTGCTGGTTGTCTCGTTCCTGTCGATCGGCTGGCGTTCGGGCCTCGTCATCGCCATCGCCATTCCTCTGGTGCTCGCAGCCACCTTCGCGCTGATGTACGAACTCGGCATCGACCTGCAGCGCATCTCGCTCGGCGCGCTGATCATCGCGCTCGGCCTGCTCGTCGACGATGCGATGATCGTCGTCGAGATGATGGAGCGAAAGCTGGAGGAGGGGCTCGTCAAGATCGAAGCGGCGAGCTTCGCCTATTCCTCGACCGCCTTCCCGATGCTGACGGGTACGCTGATCACCACGGCCGGCTTCATCCCCGTCGGCTTTGCCGCATCGACGGCCGGCGAATATGTGCGGTCGCTGTTCTATGTGGTCGGTATCGCGCTGGTGACCTCGTGGTTCGTCGCGGTCTACTTCACGCCGTGGCTCGGCTATATGATCCTCAAGCAGCGCCATCACGCCGGCGAGCATCACGATGCCTTCGACACCGGCTTCTATCGCCGGCTGCGCGGCACGGTCGGCTGGGCGGTGCGCCACCGGGTCATCGTGCTGCTTCTGACGCTCGGCACCTTCGTCACCAGCCTCTGGGCCTTCCAGTTCATCCCGCAGAATTTCTTCCCGCAGTCCTCGCGGCCGGAAATCCTCGTCGATCTCTGGCTGCCCGAGGGCACCAGCATCAAGGAAGTCGAGGTGCAGGCAAAGGCGCTCGAAGCCAAGATGATGGACGACCCCGACAAGAAGTTCATCGCCACCTATATCGGCGAAGGCGCGCCGCGTTTCTTCCTGCCGCTCGACCAGCAGCTGCGCAATCCGAACTTCGCCCAGTTGCTCGTCATGGCCAATGACGAACCGGCGCGCGAGCGGCTGATCACCAAGCTGCGGACGATCCTTGCGGAAGACTTCCCCGACATTCGCGGCAAGGTCGACCGCCTCTTCCTCGGCCCACCGACTGGCTGGCCCGTGCAAATGCGCGTCATGGGGCCGGACCGCGGGGAAGTCAGGGCGATCGCCGATCAGGTGAAGGCGCGTTTCCAGGCCAATCCGATGCTCGGCGCCATCCATGACGATTGGCTGGAGCAGGTGCCGGCGATGAAGTTGGTGATCGACCAGGATCGCGCTCGGGCACTCGGCGTCACTTCGCAGCGCGTTCGCCAGATGTTGCAGACTGCCATGTCGGGTGCGGCGCTCGATGATTTCCGCGACGGCGAGGAGACGGTCTCGATCGTCGCCCGCGAGCCGGATGCCAGCCGTTCGCTGCTGTCGGCGGTCAACTCTGTCTATGTGCCGACGGACTTCGGCGGCTTCGTGCCGGTCTCGCAGGTCGCCAAGGTCGTGCCGGTCATGGAGCAGGGCATCGAATGGCGGCGCGACCGCCTGCCGACGATCACCGTGCGTGCGACGCTGCCCGACGATGTGCAGCCGAACGATGTGGTGATGAAGATGTATGCCGACATGAAGGACCTGCGCGACAGCCTGCCGGCCGGCTATAAAGTCGAGATCCAGGGCGGCGCCGAGGATGCGGCGGAAAGCCAGATGTCGATCGCCGCCAAGGCGCCGATCATGCTCGCCGTCATCATCGTGCTGCTGATGATACAGCTGCAGCATTTCGGCAAGGCGATGCTGGTGCTCGCCACCGGGCCGCTCGGCATTATCGGTGCGGCGGCGGCACTGCTGATCAGCGGTGCGCCCTTCGGCTTCGTGGCGATCCTCGGGGTCATCGCGCTGCTCGGCATCATCATGCGCAACTCGATCATCCTGGTTGACCAGATTGACCAGGATATCAAAGCCGGCATGCACCGGCAGGAGGCGATCGTCGGCGCGGCTGTGCGGCGTTTCCGGCCGATCATGCTGACGGCGCTGACCGCCGTGCTGGCGCTTATCCCGATCTCGCGCGGCGTCTTCTGGGGTCCGCTCGCCTACGCGATGATGGGCGGCATCCTGGTTGCCACAGTGCTCACCATTCTGGTTCTGCCCGCCGGTTACGCCCTTTTCTTCGGCCGGGAGCCGAAGGCGAAGGACGAGCCAGGCCAGCATGCCGACGCCATCCAGGAAGAGGCGGATGACAGGCATCCGCCGGCGTTGGCAGCAGAGTGAGGACGGCGCGGCGAAAGCCGCGCCGTTTTCCTTGCAGGCCCGCAGATCCCGACCAAGATGCACCGCTGTTGAACCCGTAGAGCCTGGTTGGAAGGCTTTGAACGGTTTTCATGCTGCAGCCCGCCCTGAACCTGCGCGCCGATTCCATTGCCGCCTCGAAAAAGCTAAGCTGGGAAAGCACGCCGGGACTCCAGTCGCGATCCCGGTCATTCATCGACGGGGCAGGGCACGACCATGGCCGATTACCATCTGGAAGCAAGCTGGAGCCCGATCGAGGGCAGCTTTGGGCGCTTGACCTTCACGCTGTTCAATCTTTCGGCCGAGCCGCTCTCCGGCTTCTCGCTGGCCTACACCTCGGAAACGCGCGTTGCCGACAAACATGTCTGCGATGGCGGCAGCCTCAAACGGCAGCTCGCGCATTTCCACGAATTCCTACCGAGCGACGGCCTGAGCGTGCCGCCCGGCGGGCGCTGGCGGTTCACCGTCGACGGGCTGACCAGAGAGCCGAAACATGCGACATCAGGTATCAAATCGGCCTATCTGACACTTGGCGACGGGCGCCATGTTCCCGTCGGTTTCGGCGATCTCATGCTCGAAGGCCGGGAAGGCGGCGTGGCGCCGCCGCTTCTGCCGCCGGGTCGGGCCGAGGAGCCCTATGCGCTGCTGCCCTGGCCGCTGGCTCTCGGGCTGAAGGCAGGAGAGCTGCCCGTCGTCCTTTATCCGGCCGAGCGGACGCGGCCCGATGCGGTCAAGGCGCTCTCCCTGGTTCTGGAACTCTACCAGCGGCTCTATCCGGCCGACAGCGTGCCGTTCTCCCTCAGTGCCGTCAAAGGCGGACGGGCCATTCGTTTCGTCACCGAATCCTCGATCGCCGCCTTTGCCTATGAATTGCGTTTCACCACGCATGAGATCGTGCTGTCGAGTGCCGATGCCGCTGGGCGGCAATACGGGCTGACCAGCCTGGCGCAGCTGCTGCATGGCGGCCGCGCCGCTCGTGAGAGCTTCAAATTCCCCAATTTCGGCACGATCGCCGACCAGCCGCGTTATGACTGGCGCGGTTGTCATCTCGACGTGTCCAGGCAGTTTTATCCGGTGGCCGATATCATGCGGCTGATCGATATTCTCGCCTGGAACAAGCTCAACATCTTCCACTGGCATCTGACCGACGACGAAGCCTGGCGGCTGGAGATCAAGGCCTATCCCGCACTGACGGAGATCGGCGCGCGGCGCGGGCCTGATGAAGTGCTCGTGCCGCAGCTCGGCGACGGGGCGGAACCGCGCTCCGGCCATTACACTCAGGACAATGTCAGGCGGATCGTTGCGCATGCGGCCTCTCTGCACATCGAGGTGGTGCCGGAAATCGATATTCCCGGCCACAGCAGCGCGACGCTGCTGTCGCTACCTGCGCTTGTCGACGGGCAGGAGGCGCCGGACAGCTACCGCTCCGTGCAGGGTTATCCCAACAATGCCCTCAATCCGGCTGTCGAATTCACTTATGAATTCCTCGGCAAGGTGTTCGACGAGATGGTGGCGCTGTTTCCCAGCGAATATCTTCATATCGGCGGCGACGAAGTGGCGCAGGGTTCCTGGCTTTCCTCGCCGCTCTGCAAGGCATTGATGGAGCGGGAGAAACTTGCCGGCACCGCCGAGCTGCAATCCTATTTCCTGAAACGTATCAAAGTCATGCTGTCGGAGCGTGGCAGGAAGCTCGCCGGCTGGAACGAGGTCTCGCATGGCGGCGGCGTCGAGCGCGACGGCACGCTGCTGATGGCCTGGGAAAAGCCTGCCGTCGGCATCGAGCTGGCACAGGAAGGCTACGACGTGGTGATGACGCCGGGCCAGGCCTATTATCTCGACATGGCGCAGGCCGAAGCCTGGGCCGAACCCGGCGCGGGCTGGGCGGGGTTCAGCCCGCCGGAACACACCTATGCTTATGAGGCCGAGGGCGAGCTGCCGGAGGCGCTGCAGCAGAAGATGCGCGGCATCCAGGCCTGCATCTGGACCGAGAACTTCCTGTCCCGCGCCTATTTCAACCGGCTGGCTTTTCCGCGCCTTCCGGCCGTTGCCGAGGCTGCCTGGACGCCTTTGGCGCGCAAGGACTGGGATCGGTTCGCAGCGATCGTGCGGATGTGGCCGGTGCTTTAGGGAGTCCTCTGGATTTAGGCCGCCTCGGCCTTCAACCCCAGCAGGGCTGCGCCGATCAGGCCGGGCTCGATGCGGCATTCGCTGCGCACCACCAGCGGGCGCTCGAACTTGCGCAGGATGCGGGGGCGCACGGCGTGGTCGAGTTCAGCCAGCAGCGGCTCGACATTGGAAAGCCCGCCGCCGACCGGGACGATGGTCGCGCCGGTGATGTTGATCGTTAGCGCCAAGGGCGAGGCGACGAGATCGACATAGACGTCGATCGTGCGTGTCGCCTTCTCCTCGCCATGCCGCCACTGAGCGATGATCTCCTCACTGGAAAGGTCGAGATTGTGCAGCGTCTGATGCAGCCGCTCCAGGCCGCGAGCGCCGCCGACGGTGTCGACGCAGCCCTTCTGGCCGCAGCCGCAGGCATAGGCGGGAATGGCGACGGGTGGATTGCCGGCTGCGGATGCGATGATCGGCCCGTGACCCCATTCGCCGGCAAAACCGCCGGCCTCATTGACGAGGCGTCCGTCGGCAACCAAGCCGCCGCCGACGCCGGTGCCGAGGATGGCGCCGAAGACGATGCGGTGGCCGCGGCCGGCGCCGAGGCCGGCTTCGGCCATGGCGAAACAGTCGGCGTCGTTGGCAATCAGCACCCGCAGGCCGAGTTCGGTTTCGAGGTCGGCCGCGAGCGTGCGGCCGTGAATGCAGGGAATGTTGGCGCAGATCAGGCGCTGGGTATCGGGATCGACGACGCCGGCGATGGAAAGCGCGATGCGGCTCGGCCGTTCGCCGGTTTCAGCGATAATGTCGCGCAGGGTCTCGACGAAAGCGGCGAAATCATCCTTCGGCGTCGGGCGGCGGCCGAGGGGAACGATGTCTGTCTCGGAGCGGGCGATGCCCCCTTTGATGGCGGTGCCGCCGATGTCGAATGAAATGATCATTACACTCTGCCGTTTCTCTGGTCTCCGCGTCTGCTTGCATTGTTGGCGGGGAATTTCAAGCGCTCATTCGGCGGCGGTGTTGGCTGCTTCAGGGGCGTGCCGTGTGGCACCCCACTGTTCTGCCGGATATCTCGCCCACGGGTGGGGCAATTGGATAGCCGGGATCGGCTCCGATCGCAGCCGCAATTTCTAACCCCGCAAGTCATTCAATTGGCATATTGCATCGCCAAAATCCGGCCCTACACTTTCATCAACCGCCGGATCCACGATCATCGATACGAGAGAAAACAGTACCATCCGAAGACCACGTCCCAAAGGCCGCCGCCTCTCATCCATTTTACGGCAGATGGCCGCCGACCAGAGCCGTGAGCGGATCTCGATCGGTGATCTATTCGACACGATGGGCGACAGGGCGATCAGCGCGTTGATGCTGATCTTCGCGCTGCCGAACGCCTTTCCCACGCCGCCCGGCACCTCGGCCGTGCTCGGCGCGCCATTGGTCTTCCTGGCCGCGCAATTGACCTTCGGGCTGAAACCCTGGCTGCCGAGGGTGATTGCCGACCGTTCGATGCGGCGGGAGGATTTCGAGAATATCGTCGGCCGCATTCACCGCTGGCTCGCCTGGGCGGAGCGCATGCTGAAGCCGAGGCTTGCGATCTTTGCCGAGCCGCCGGCGGAATATCTCGCCGGGGCCGCATGCCTGCTGCTGTCGATCGTGCTGCTGCTGCCGGTCCCGCTCGGCAACATCCTGCCGGCGATCACGATCTCGGTCTTCGCTTTCGGCATATTGGGCCGTGACGGTCTCTTCGCGCTCATCGGCTTCGTGATGACGGCCGTGTCGCTCGTCATCGCCGGCGGGGTGATCTACGGGCTGGTGAGGGCGGCGATCTATCTCGTCGTGCAATGGTTCGCCTGAGTGGGTTTGCCTAAGCGGGGTTGCCTGAGCGGAGTTTGCGTTGGTGATAGCGGTTATTTGGCGGGGCTCTTTGCAACAGGCTCGACATTTGCCGGAATTTTGTTTTGATCTGGCGCGATACAAATTCAAATCATGTTCGGCGGCGGTACGCCGGCTCACTTTGCGCGGTAGGCATTAAATGGCAAAAAGATCAGAGACCCCTGCACGGCTCGACGATGCGGCTCGGGCTGGCTGGCTCTATTACGTCGCCGGGCGCACGCAGGATGAAATCGCCGCTGCGATGGGCATCTCGCGGCAATCGGCGCAGCGGCTGGTGTCGCTGGCGGTCGCCGAGCGCCTGATCAAGGTGCGGCTCGACCATCCGATAGCCGCCTGCCTGGAACTCGGCAGTCAGTTGCGCCGGAAATTCGGGCTGAAACATGTTGAGGTGGTGCCGAGTGATCCCGCGTCGTCATCGACGACGGTCGGTATCGCCGAGGCGGCGGCCGCCGAGATCGAGCGGTGGCTGAAACGGCCGGAGCCAATCGTCCTCGCCATCGGCACCGGCCGCACGCTGAAGGCGGCCGTCGACCAGCTGCCGGCGATCGAATGTCCGAATCACCGCATCGTTTCGCTGACCGGCAATATCGCCCCGGACGGGTCGGCGGCCTATTACAACGTCATCTTCAGCATGGCCGATGCGGTGAAGGCGCGGCACTATCCGATGCCGTTGCCGGTGCTCGTCACGTCGGCGGAGGAACGGGAGCTGCTGCACGGCCAGCAACTGGTGCGTTCGACGCTCGACATGAGTGCGCAAGCCGATGTTACCTTCGTCGGCATCGGCGAACTCGGCATCGACGGGCCGCTCTGCGTCGACGGTTTTCTCGAGAAGGACGAGATGATGGAGCTGATGCGCGGCGGCGCGGTCGGCGAGATCTGCGGCTGGATCTTCGATGTCGACGGCAGGTTGCTCGACAACCCGATCAACGAGCGCGTCGCGTCGGCGCCGATCCCGTCCCGCGACGCGTCGATCGTCATTGGACTGGCCAAGGGCAAGCGCAAATTCAAGGCGATCAGGGCTGCCATTGTCGGCCATCAAATCAATGCTCTGATCACCGATGAAGAAACTGCTGAGTTTTTGCTCAGGAATTGAGCAAAAAATATTCTAGTTAAATCAATGAGATGACTATCGCCTTCGGCATCGCAGCAACGATTGCCGATTGACATTCTTTGTTGATTGTTGAGTAATTGCCCATGAGCAAAGCGAATGCTCACACTCCATCTTCTGGGAGGAAGATATGACATTGAGAACTTTTCTGCTGGGCGCCTGCTCAGCACTGGCGTTTGCCGGCATGGCTTCGGCCGAGACGCTGACAATCGCGACCGTGAACAACGGCGACATGATCCGGATGCAGAAGCTGACGGATGATTTCAAGGCGAAGAATCCCGGCATCGACCTTGAATGGGTAACCCTCGAAGAAAACGTGCTGCGCCAGAAGGTCACGACCGACATCGCGACCAAGGGCGGCCAGTACGACGTCTTGACGATCGGCACCTATGAAGTTCCGATCTGGGCAAAGCAGGGCTGGCTGGTGCCGCTCGACAATCTCGGCGCCAACTATGACGTCGACGACCTGCTGCCGGCCATCCGCAGCGGCTTGACCCTGGACGGCAAGCTCTATGCGGCGCCGTTCTACGGCGAAAGCTCGATGGTCATGTACCGCAAGGACCTGTTCGACGCCGCCGGCCTGAAGATGCCCGACGCCCCGACCTGGGACTTCATTGCCGACGCTGCCCGCAAGATCACCAACAAGGACAAGGAAGTCTACGGCATCTGCCTTCGCGGCAAGGCCGGCTGGGGCGAGAACATGGCCTTCCTGACGGCCATGTCCAACTCCTTCGGCGCCCGTTGGTTCGATGAAAGCTGGAAGCCGCAGTTCGATCAGCCCGAGTGGAAGGACACGCTCGACTTCTATGTCAAGCTGATGAAGGATGCCGGCCCTCCGGGCGCCTCCTCCAACGGCTTCAACGAGAACCTGGCGCTGTTCCAGACCGGCAAGTGCGGCATGTGGATCGATGCCACCGTTGCTGCATCCTTCGTCAGCAACCCGAAGGAATCGACCGTCGCCGACAAGGTCGGCTTCGCGCTCGCTCCGGATAAGGGCCTCGGCAAGCGCGGCAACTGGCTGTGGGCCTGGAGCCTCGCCATCCCGGCAGGTTCGCAGAAGGCCGAAGCGGCCGAGAAGTTCGTCGCCTGGGCCACGAGCAAGGATTACACCAACCTCGTTGCCGAAAAGGAAGGCTGGCTGAATGCACCTCCTGGCACCCGCAGCTCGCTCTATGCGAATGCGGAGTATCAGAAGGCGGCCCCCTTCGCCAAGACGACGCTCGACTCGATCAACTCGGCCGACCCAAGCAAGCCGACCGTCAAGCCGGTCCCCTATGTCGGCGTCCAGTTCGTGGCGATCCCGGAATTCCAGGGCATCGGCACGGCGATCGGTCAGCAGTTCTCGGCAGCCCTTGCCGGCCAGATTTCGGTCGACCAGGCCCTGCAGAGCGCACAGCAGCTCGCCACCCGCGAAATGACCAAGGCCGGCTACATTAAATAAAAGCCTCCCAAGCAAGAGGCGGATCCTTGACAATCCGCCTCTCTGGGCCGCCGATTGCCCGAACTGCATCGGCGGCCTCTTTTTTCAGACAAAGCTGCCTTGCGGCCGCTCCCCGCTTCAGTCCAGATCGGTGATTGCCATGGCGACCTTACATACCCGCTCCGCTGCGCGCCTGATGATTGCGCCCTCCGTGCTGCTGCTCTTTGCGTGGATGATCGTCCCGCTGGCGATGACGATCTATTTCTCGCTGCTGAACTACAATCTGCTCAGCCCCGGCATGGAAAGCTTCGTCGGTTTTCTGAACTACGAATATTTCCTGTCCGACCCGGCCTTTATTGCGGCGCTGATCAACACGCTGCTGCTCGTCGCCGGCGTGCTGTTGATCACCGTCATTGGCGGCATCGCCTTTGCACTGCTGCTCGACCAGCCGATGTACGGCCAGGGCATCGTGCGCATCCTGGTGATCGCGCCGTTCTTCGTCATGCCGACGGTGGCAGCCCTGGTCTGGAAGAACATGTTCATGAACCCGGTCAACGGGTTGTTTGCCCATCTCGCCAAGGCGCTCGGCCTGCAGCCGATCGACTGGCTGGCCAATGTGCCGCTGTTTTCCGTCATTCTCATCGTCGCCTGGCAATGGCTGCCCTTTGCCACCCTCATCATGCTGACGGCGCTGCAGTCGCTCGACGAGGAGCAGAAGGAGGCGGCAGAGATGGACGGCGCCGGGCCGATCTCGAAATTCATCTACATCATCCTGCCGCATATGGCGCGCGCCATCACCGTGGTGATCCTGATCCAGACGATCTTCCTGCTTTCGGTCTTCGCCGAAATCCTCGTCACCACCAATGGCGGGCCGGGCACCGACAGCACCAACCTCACCTATCTCGTCTATGCCCAGGCGCTGCTGCAGTTCGATATCGGTGGCGCATCGGCCGGCGGCATCGTGGCTGTTATCCTCGCCAATATCGTTGCGATCTTCCTCGTGCGCCTCGTCGGCAAGAATCTGGAGGCTTGAGATGGCCAGAAAAGTCACAACGAAGCGCAAGCTCATCGTCACCGCAATCGCCTGGACGCTCGGCATCCTGATCTTCTTCCCGATTCTGTGGACCTTTCTCACCAGCTTCAAGTCGGAAGCCGACGCCATCGCCTCGCCGCCGCAGTTCCTGTTTTTCCATTGGACGACGGAAAACTATGCCGAGGTGCAGAGCCGGTCGAACTATCTCAGCCACTTCATGAACTCGGTGATCATCTCCTTCGGCTCGACGCTGATCGGCCTGATCATCGCCATTCCGGCCGCCTGGGCCATGGCGTTTTCGCCGACCAAGCGGACCAAGGACGTGCTGATGTGGATGCTGTCGACCAAGATGATGCCGCCGGTCGGCGCACTGATCCCGATCTATCTGATGTTCCGCAATTCAGGTCTGCTTGACACGCGCACCGGCCTGGTGATCGTGCTGACGCTGATCAACCTGCCGATCATCGTCTGGATGCTCTACACCTATTTCAAGGAAATCCCCGGCGAGATCCTCGAAGCGGCGCGCATGGACGGGGCATCGCTGATGAAGGAGATCGTCTACGTGCTGACGCCGATGGCGGTGCCCGGCATTGCCTCGACGCTGCTTTTGAACATCATCCTGGCCTGGAACGAGGCGTTCTGGACGCTCAACCTCACCGCTTCGAAGGCGGCGCCGCTGACGGCCTTCATCGCCTCCTATTCCAGCCCCGAGGGCTTGTTCTATGCCAAGCTGTCGGCGGCATCGACGATGGCGATCGCGCCGATCCTGATCCTTGGCTGGTTCAGCCAGAAACAACTCGTCCGCGGCCTGACCTTCGGCGCTGTGAAATAAGATAAAGGGAGAGAAACATGGGCAGCATTACCCTTCAGAAGGTTTCGAAGGTCTTCGGCGAAGCCAAGGTCATCCCGTCGATCGATCTCGACATCAAGGACGGCGAGTTCGTCGTCTTCGTCGGCCCGTCGGGCTGCGGCAAGTCCACCTTGCTTAGGTTGATTGCCGGGCTCGAGGACGTCTCCGGCGGCAAGATCGTCATCGACGGCAGGGACGCCACCGAAAAGGCGCCCTCGGAGCGCGGCCTGGCCATGGTGTTCCAATCCTATGCGCTCTATCCGCACATGAGCGTGCGCAACAACATCGCCTTCCCGCTGAAGATGGCGGGTGTCGACAAGGCAGAGATCGACCGCAAGGTGACGGATGCCGCCCGGGTGCTGAACCTGACCGACTATCTCGAACGCAAGCCGCGCCAGCTGTCCGGCGGCCAGCGCCAGCGCGTGGCGATCGGCCGCGCCATCGTGCGCCAGCCTTCGGCCTTCCTGTTCGACGAACCGCTGTCGAACCTCGATGCGGCACTGCGCGTCAACATGCGCCTCGAAATCAGCGAGTTGCACCAGCAGCTGAAGACGACGATGGTCTACGTCACCCACGACCAGGTCGAGGCGATGACCATGGCCGACAAGATCGTCGTGTTGAACAGGGGCAATATCGAGCAGGTCGGCTCGCCGCTCGAGCTCTATAGCCGCCCGCGCAACCTGTTCGTCGCCGGCTTCATCGGCTCGCCGAAGATGAATTTCATCAAGGGCCAGAATGCGGCCCAGCTCGGAGCCCATACGATCGGTATCCGTCCCGAGCATGTGCTGCTGTCGATGGAGAGCGGCGACTGGAAGGGCAGGGTCGTGGTCGCCGAACATCTCGGCTCCGACACTTTCCTGCATATCGATGCCGAGGGCATCGGCATGGTGACGGCGCGCGGCAGCGGCGATTTCGCGGCCAAGGCGGGCGATACGGTCTATCTGACGCCGGACCGTTCACGCATCCACAAATTCAACGAGGGCGGCCTTGCCATCTGAGCAGGCGGCGGGGGGCAGGCATGCGAGCCGGACGATGACGCCCGGCCGTCTCGGCAAGACCTTCAAGAGGACTGAAACATGACGTGCAAATTATCGCTGGCAACGCTTTCGGATGTGGCCCGCACGGCGGCTATCCCTGGATACGACAGGGCATCGCTGAAAGCTGGCATCGTGCACTTCGGCGTCGGTAATTTCCACCGCGCTCACCAGGCGATCTATCTCGACGATCTCTTCAATGCAGGCTCGGATCACGATTGGGCGATCGTCGGCGCCGGCGTGCTGCCGTCGGATGCCGCCATGCGCGAAAAACTTGCGGCGCAGGATTTCCTGACGACGGTGGTCGAGCAGGACAACAACAAGACGGCGGCGCGCGTTACTGCGCCGATGATCGACATCCTGCCGGTCGGCGATGCGAGCGCCATCATCGCCAGGCTCGCCGATCCCGAGATCCGCATCGTCTCGCTGACGATCACCGAGGGCGGCTATTTCATCGACGCATCGGGCAGGTTCAATCCGGCTCATCCGGCGATTGCTGCCGACGGACAGAATCCCGATGCGCCGAAGACGGTGTTCGGCCTGATCGTCGCCGGCCTGAAGGCGCGCAAGGCCAGGGGCATCGGACCGTTCACGGTCATGTCCTGCGACAACATTCCTCACAACGGCGTCGTCACCGCCAATGCCGTCGTCGGCACGGCCGCACTTTCAGATCCTGCCCTTGCCGACTGGATCAGGGCGAATGTCGCCTTCCCGAACGCGATGGTCGATCGCATCACGCCGGCGACCAGCCAGCGTGAGGTCGATTTCCTCCGCGACAATTTTGGGATCGAGGACAATTGGCCGGTCTATTGCGAGGAATTTAAGCAATGGGTGCTGGAGGATAAGTTCACAGCCGGCCGGCCGGCGCTGGAAAAGGTCGGGGTGACCTTCGTTGCCGATGTCACGCCCTACGAGCATATGAAGATCCGCATCCTCAACGGCGGGCATGCCGCGATCGCCTATCCGGCGGCGCTGATGGATATTCATTTCGTTCACGATTCCATGGAAGAGCCGCTGATCCGCGCCTTCCTCGCCAAGCTCGAAAAAGATGAGATCATCCCGATCGTCCCGCCGGTGCCGAACACGTCGCTGACGGATTATTTCGCCCTGATTGAGCACCGCCTGCTCAATCCGAAGATTGCCGACACCATTCCGCGACTGGCGCAGGACGGCTCGAACCGCCAGCCGAAATTCATCCTGCCGTCGACGCTCGACAATCTGCATCAGGGCAGGGACGTCGTCGGCCTGGCGCTGGTTTCAGCACTCTGGTGCCGTTATTTCGCCGGCAAGACCGACAGTGGCAAGGATATCGTCTTCAACGACGCCAGTGCCGATCGCCTGCATGCGGCGGCGCTGAAAGCCAAGGACGATCCGTCAGCCTTCCTCGCCTTCGACGATATTTTTGGCGAAGTGGCAAAATCCGAACTTTTCCGCAAGCGTTTCGCCCATGCACTCAAAACCCTGTGGGAAAAGGGCACGCGGGAGACGCTGCAACTCTATCTCGACGGCAAGCTCGCAGTGTAAGGGAATGGGATGGCGGCACGCTGTTGTCGCCAACCATCCGGCCTTGCGAGCAAAGCGGGACGGTGATGCGTCCGAATTGAACTCAGGTTGGGTCTTCCATGGCTGATGCTGAAACACGGCTGGTCATCTTCGATTGCGATGGCGTGCTCGTCGACAGCGAGCCGATTTCGATCAGCGTGCTCGTCGGCGCCATGAACGATCTCGGCGTCTCGATCACCGAGGACCAGGCCTATGAGCGCTTTCTCGGCCGTAGCCTGTCGACCCTCATCGATACGCTCGAAACCGAATTCAACGTCCAAGCTGGCGAGGAATTCCTCGAGCGCATCCGCACCGATCTCTATGCCCGTTTCCGCACCGAGTTGAAGCCGATCGAGGGTGTCGCCGCGACGATCGACGGACTTGGCGTGCCCTGTTGCGTTGCCTCGTCCAGCCAGATGGAGCGAATCCGCCTGTCGCTGTCGGTGACCGGACTTCTGGGCAAGCTGCCCGACATCTTCAGCGCGACGATGGTCAAGCGCGGCAAACCGGCGCCCGATCTTTTCCTGCATGCGGCGCGTGAAATGCAGGTCGAGCCGGCACATTGCCTTGTCGTCGAGGACAGCCCGGCCGGTATTGCTGCCGCCAAGGCGGCGGGCATGACGGTCTTCGCCTTCACCGGTGGGTCCCACGCCAATTTCGCCGGATACCGCGCCGAACTCGATCGTCTTTCGCCTGAGGTGGTGTTTGACGCCATGCCGGATTTGATACACCTTGTCCGCAACCATAAGCTGGACGGGACCAAGATTTGATGCGTGATCATGTGGTTGCGGTGGATATCGGCACGGGCAGCGCGCGCGCCGGCGTCTTCGACGCACGCGGCGGCCTGCTCGCCAAATCCGAACATCCGATCGTGATGAACCGGCCGCGTGAAAACCATGCCGAGCACGATTCCGAAGATATCTGGTCGGCCGCCTGCACGGCAGTGCGCAGGGCGATGGAGCAATCCGGCATCGCCGCCGCCTCGGTTGGAGCGATCGGCTTCGACGCCACCTGTTCGCTGGTCGTCCGCGACGTCGAGGGACGTCAGCTCAGCGTTTCCACCGGCGGCGAGCGGCGTTTCGACACGATCGTCTGGCTCGATCACCGGGCGCTGAAGGAAGCCGATTTCTGCACGGCGACGGAGCACAGGGTGCTCGAACATTCCGGGCATGTGATGTCGCCCGAGATGGAAATGCCGAAGCTGATGTGGTTGAAGAAGAAGCTGCCGGCCACCTGGGAAAAGTCCGGCTACTTCTTCGATCTCGCCGATTTCATGACGTGGAAATCGACCGGTTCGCCTGCCCGTTCACGCTGCACGCTGACGGCGAAATGGAATTATCTCGCCCATCTCGAAAAGGGCTGGCAGCAGGATTTCCTGGAGCGGATCGGCCTCGAGGACCTTCATGAGCGCGGCCATCTGCCGGACGAGACCACGCCTGTAGGAGACAGTGTCGGGCAGTTGACACCGGAAGCGGCGGAAGCGCTGGGGCTGACGACGGATTGCCATGTCGCTGCCGGGATGATCGACGCTTATGCGGGTGCACTGGGCGCGCTCGGCGGCTATGCCGCCGATCCTGTAAAACGCGAGCACCAGCTGGCGCTGATTGCCGGAACGTCGAGCTGCATCGTTACCTTCTCCCGGGAACGCAAGCCGAGCCATGGCATGTGGGGACCCTATTACGAGGCGGTCTTCCCGCAATCCTGGCTGGTGGAGGCCGGGCAATCGGCGACCGGCGCGCTGCTCGACCACATCGTGCGTATGCATGCGGCCGGCGGCGAGCCGACGGCGGCGCTGCATCAGAGGATCGTCGCGCGCATCGCCGAATTGAGGGCCGAGGAGGGCGATGCCTTCGGTGCGCGGATTTTCGTGCTGCCGGATTTCCATGGCAACCGCTCGCCGCTCGCCGATCCGCATGCCGTCGGCGTCGTCAGCGGGCTGACGCTCGATACGTCCTTCGACGGGCTCTGCGCGCTCTATTGGCGGTCTGCGGTGGGGATTGCCCTCGGCATCCGCCATATCCTGGAAATGATGAAGGAATATGGCTACATGCCCGATACGCTGCATATTGCCGGCGGGCATGTGAAGAACCCGGTGCTGATGGAGCTTTACAGCGATGCGACCGGCTGCAAGGTCGTGGTGCCGAAAATGAACGAGGCGGTGCTGCTCGGCACGGCGGTCGCCGCATCCGTCGCCTGCGGTTTGTACAAGGATCTGGCGGCGGCCGGCGAGGCGATGTATCCAGGTGGCGACGAACGGCTTCCCGACAAGGCGAAACAGGCGCTCTACGACCGCGACTACCGCCGTCTTCTCGCCATGCACCGCCACCGCGCCGAACTGGAAACGATGCTATAGAGCGCCGCGCGTCTTTTGAGACGCGCTAAGGACCTCAGTGGTTTGCGGCCTCGCCGAGCACGGTCGCGAATTCCATCATGCGGCGACGGCGAAGGGCCGCTTCTTCTCCGACTTCGAGGATGACGGATTCCGACAGGCAATCGAGCAGCGCGATCAGCGGCGGAAGGTTGTCGAGATCGGGCGCGCGCGCTGGCGGCAAGGGCAGCATGACGTTCGACTGGTCCGCCATCCAGTCCGCCTGTTGCGGCGAAATGAGGACGACCTTATAGCCGTAGCGCCGCGCCGTCCTGGCCAGCAGTCGCGCCTTGGCGAAGCGGCGACAGTCGATAATGACAAGCAGCGCGTCATCGACCGCCAGCCGGGCGAACAGCTCGGCAAAACGGTTGTCGGCGGCGTCGAGCGTGCGCACGCCGTCGCGGGCCTGTGTCAGCCGCTGGCAGAAATGATTGGCGAGGCTCGCGAGCCGCGCATGCGTGGCGATTGATACTTCTCGGGCCGTGCTGATCAAGCCGACGGCTTCTGACCAATGTGGCTGTGCCGTCAGATGATAGATATGATGGAGCGCCTGGATCTGTTCGGCAACCAGCACGGCGAGCGGTTTGCCCTCCGCGGCGTCCTGATGCAGCTCGCTCATGGCGCTCTGCAATTGCGCCGGCGATGTGGTCACGGTCTCGCGAATCTCGACCTTGACGCTGTCCAACCCTTGATAGCCGAGCGCGCGCAGGAACCGGCCGACGGTCATCGGCGAGAGATCCAGCCTGTCAGCGACGGATGCAGCTGTCTCGAACGGCAGGTCATTCAGGTGTTCGGTGAAATATTTCGCGATACGGCGTTCGGCTGGTGTGCCGTTTTTTGCGTATTGCCTGAGTTTTTGCACAAAGTCTTCCACATCGGCCTCCCCGTCTTCCCTCAGAGGCGTTCCGTGGATGCGCTTTTGCGACCCCTTGTCTTTGCAACTATTTCGGAAGCTGCTTCTCAGGCCCGTGCGTATTTCATATACGTCACAATATTATATTAGTATTTAGTTTTCGACAAGTTTTCTATTACTGCATGTAATTTTATTCTCTTGTCGGCGACCCCCACCTTTCCTACATCTTGCGCGCAACCGGAGACGCCTGAGACATGATTCTTGACGCCGCTCGACTATCGCTCACCAATCTCTTCGCGGCGGAAACGCGCTCGGTCTTCTGGAAGGTGCTCGGCCTGACGATTCTCGTGCTCGTCGGCCTCTGGTTTGCGCTGCGCGGGGCCTTCATGGCCTTTCTCTTTCCATGGCTCACGAGCTTCTTTCCCGATGTGCCGGATTGGGCGGGGTGGTTCGCTTTCGTCTTCGCGATCCTTGCCGGTATCGGCCTCGCCCTGATGCTGGCGCTGTTGCTTTCGCCGGTCACGGCGCTGATCGCCGGCCTGTTTCTCGACGATGTCGCCGACGTCATCGAAAAACGCGACTATCCCGGGGATGCGCCGGGCACCGCCATGCCGCTCGGTCCGGCGATGGCAAGCTCGATCAAGTTCCTCGGCGTGGTGATCCTCGGCAATATCGTTGCCTTGCTGCTGCTGTTCATCCCCGGGGTCAATCTGGTCGCGTTCTTTCTGGTGAACGGCTATCTGCTCGGACGGGAATTCTTCGAATTCGCCGCCATGCGATTCCGTTCGCCTGAGGAGGCACGGCTCTTCCGCGCCAGGCATGCTTCGACCGTCTTTCTCGGCGGGCTGGTGATCGCCCTTTTCCTGGCGATCCCCTTCGTCAATCTTCTGACGCCGCTCTTTGCCGCCGGCATGATGGTGCATCTGCACAAGCTGGTTTCCGCCAGGGATGTCGCGTTGCACCACCCCTGAGGCTCAGCCGGGCAGGGCGGCGGTGTCGTACATCGCCGCGAATTCGGCGCTCGGCGGGATCGGCTTGATGATGTCGATCAGGACGCCGTTCGGATCTGCGGTGATGAAATGCCGCTGACCGAAATCCTCGTCACGGATCTCTCTCAGTATAGGCAGGCCGGCGCTCCGGCAGGCGGCATAGATCGCATCGACGTCGGCGACCTCGAAATTGAGCAGCAGGCCGGACACCCTGCCGCGGGCTATGGCCGGGATGGTTTCGTGGCTGCCGTCAAGGATGGCAAGCGCGATATGCTCCTCTTCTATCGATCGCAGGTGAACGTACCAGTCGCTTTCGAACAGCGCCTTGAAGCCGAAATGCCTGCAATAGAAGCTGGCAGTGCCGGCGACATCGCCGGTCATGATGACAGGATAATAGCTCGTCGATCTCATCTCTTTCCTCCATCTTTCCATTTACATACATTCTGTATGTTTTTCTATTAGCATACATGCTGTTTGTATGTAAAGAAAATGCATGAGTCGCAGCAATCGCGAGAGAACGGAACAGACGAGGCAGGCGCTGATCGATGCCGGTCGGCGTCTTTTCGTCGAGAAGGGTTATGCCGAAACCGCAACGCCCGAGATCGTGGCGGCGGCGGGTGTGACGCGTGGCGCGCTCTATCATCATTTTGAAGACAAGAAGGCGCTCTTTCGCGCGGTGATCGAATGCGAGGCGCAAGCGGTGGCCGGGGTGATCGAAGCGCATTCGGCGCCGCACGACGCGCCGCGTGCCGCACTGATCGCCGGTGCCTCGGCCTATTTCGATGCGATGATGGCAGAAGGGCGCACACGGCTGCTGCTGATCGAGGCGCCTGCCGTTCTCGGTTCGTCGGCGGCCGCGGCAATCGATGCCGAGAATGCGGAAGCGACGCTGCGGGCAGGGCTTGCAGCCATGTTTCCGGAAGCCGGCGCCATGCTCGAACCGTTGACCTCGCTGCTATCGGCCGCCTTCGACCGCGCGGCGATCGCGATCGAGGCGGGTGGGGAAAGGCGGGACTACGAGCAGGCGATCGCCGTTCTACTCGACGGCCTCGCCGATCACCTGCGGCGGTAGCGCGACGAGCGCCGCCGGTATATCCGAACTCTTCTCCGGCGACTTGCAGAGATCGGCGATGATACAGCGTTCGCATTCGGGCCGGCGCGCCTTGCAGGTGTAGCGGCCGTGCAGGATCAGCCAGTGATGGGCGTGATAGAGGTAATGTTTCGGGATCACCTTCATCAGCCGTGCCTCGACCTCGTCGGGCGTCTTGCCGGGGGCGAGCCTGATGCGATTGGCGATGCGGAAGATGTGCGTGTCGACGGCCATCGTCGCCTGGCCGAAGGCCATGGAAAGCACGACATTGGCGGTCTTGCGGCCGACGCCCGGCAATCTCACCAGTTCCTCGCGCGTTTCCGGCACCTTGCCGCCGAATTGCTCGACCAGCATCTGTGAGAGCGCGATGACGTTTTTCGCCTTGTTGCGATAGAGGCCGATCGTCCTGATATAGTCGCGCAGCCGTTCCTCGCCGAGATCGAGCATCTTTTCCGGCGTATCGGCAATCCTGAAGAGCGCGCGTGTCGCCTTGTTGACGCCGACATCGGTCGCCTGCGCCGAAAGTGCCACGGCGACGACGAGTGTGAAGGCGTTGGTGTGTTCGAGCTCGCCTCTCGGTTCCGGCCGCTGAACGGAGAAGCGGCGGAAGATCTCCTCGCGCTCGGCCAGTGAATAGACCGTGCGCACCGCTGCCGCCGGTTTGCGGCGGGCGATCACATTCGCACCCTGAGGCATCTTGGTAACGGATTTGAGTTTCGGATTTGCCATGGAAACTCTATACTCAGCAGCCATGATGGAAAGCAACGCCGACAGCTCCAACGAGCAGCCTGTTTTCGCCGCCGAGCTCTTTCCCCACCGGTCACTTGGCCGTCGGGGCTTCAAGGTGCTGCTTGCTTTGTCCGGCGCCGTCTGCTTCCTCTACGGCATGTTCTTCGTCGTGACAGGCGCCTGGCCGATCGGCTTCTTCTTCGGACTGGATTTCGTGCTTTTGTACGGCGCCTTCTGGCTGAATTACCGCTCCGGGAAAGCGCGCGAACAGGTGACGGTGTCGCGCATGGACGTGTCGGTGCGCAAGTTTGCACCATCGGGACGGATGGTGGAGCATCATTTCAATCCGTTCTGGGCGCGTTTCCTCGTTCGCCGGCACCAGGAGATCGGCATCCTCTCCATGCATATCTTCGGCGAGGGGCGGCGCACGGATATCGGATCCTTCCTCAATCCCGACGATCGGGAAAGCTTCGCCAAGGCTTTCAAGGGCGCACTCGCGACCGTCAAACAGCGGATCTGAGCCTCTCTGGCGGATGCGCAAGAATCGGGTGGTTTGCTCACCCCCTATTGACTATCTCCTTGTGACAAGGAGAAAGACGATGAATATGATTGCCAACCTACAGACAGACATCACGCCTGACGGCCCTGATTATGACATTGTCCGTCGGGTCATCGAACTCATCACCGAGGATTACCGCGATCAGCCTTCGCTGGAGGCGATCGCGGCGCGGCTCAACCAGTCGCCGACCCAGCTGCAGAAGACCTTCACCCGCTGGGCCGGCCTGTCGCCCAAGGGCTTCCTGCAGGCGGTGACGCTCGACCATGCCAAGCGGCTGCTGCGCAGCGAAGACATGCCGCTGCTCGAGACGTCGATCGAGGTCGGCCTCTCCGGGCCGAGCCGCCTGCACGATCTTTTCGTCACCCATGAGGCGATGTCACCCGGCGAATGGAAGGCCAAGGGTGGCGGTCTCACCATCCGCTACGGCTTTCACATCTGCCCCTTCGGTGTCGCGCTGATCATGGTGACCGACCGCGGCCTCGCCGGCCTCGCCTTCAGCGATTCCGGCGACGAGAAGGCCTGCCTCGAGGATATGACCTGCCGCTGGCCGAACGCCTGTTATGTCGAAGATCTGCAGGCGACGGTTCCCTATGCCGCTCGCATCTTCGAACCCGGCAAATGGTCCTCGGAGCAGCCGCTGCGCGTCGTGCTGATCGGCACGGATTTCCAGGTGCGCGTCTGGCAGAGCCTGCTGAAGATCCCGTTCGGCAAGGCCGTGACCTATTCCGATATCGCCAACGATATCGGCCGGCCGACGGCGCAGCGCGCCGTCGGTGCGGCGGTCGGGGCAAACCCGATCTCCTTCGTGGTCCCCTGCCATCGGGCGCTCGGCAAGAACGGCGCATTGACGGGCTATCATTGGGGCCTCACCCGCAAACGGGCGATGCTCGGCTGGGAATCGGCGCACGCCTGATGGCGTTTCCCGGGGCGGAGCGGCGGGCCGTTCAATCTCCGACCCATTCGCCTTGCTCCGCTCGCTATCGCTCCGGCACTTCTTCCCACTGGGGAGAGGGAGCAGACGGTGATGTCTCCGCCAGTTCCAGCAATGCCCGTGCAGCCCTTTCGTCGGTGATCAGCGTGTTGCAGCCGATGCGCTTGATCGTGGCGCGGATCGCCACGGCCCGATGAGCGCCGCCGGAAGAGAGCACGATGTGTTTGGCCTCCTTCAGCGTGTCGAGATCGACGGACATGACGCGCCGGTTGATCGAGTGGTCGACCGAATTGCCGTCCTTGTCGAGGAAGTTGAACATGGTGTCGCAGACGCAGCCGGCATCGATCAATTCCTGCAACTCGGCCTTGGAGATCCAGCCCTCCGATAGCGAGGTCGAATGCGGGCCGATATCGCCGCAGCTGACGATCGCCAAATCGAGGTTTTCGGCGAGACGGTAGATCGTGTCCAGCCCGCATTTTTCGATCAGATTGCGCTTGGTCTCGATGGAATCGACGAGAAGCGGCGCCAGGAACATATAACATTCGGCGCCGAGCTGATTTGCCAGCCGCCATGTGTAGTCGATCGGGTTGGTCTGGTGCACGGCGACGATGCCGCCAAGCAGCGACACGACCTTGCAATTGGTGCGGCGCGGCGGCCGGAAGCTTGACAGCGAGGCGGTCATGGTGCGGCCCCAGCCGACGCCGATCGTATAGTCGTCGGGAATGGCTTCGGAGAGGAACTGGCCAAGCGCCAGGCCGACATTTTTCGCCAGCGAATTCACATCACAGCTGATCGGTGCGGGTACGACGATCGCCTCGTCGAGGCCGTAGGCGCGCTCCAGCTTCACCGAAAGTTCAACGCAATCGCCGATCGAATCGTTGATCCAGATCTGGACTTCGCTGCGTTTCATCGCCTCGTCGAGCAGGCGGATCACGGTGGTGCGGCTGATGCCGAGCTGTTCGGCCACGTCTTTCTGGGTGAGGCCCTCGTTATAATAGAGCCATGCCGCCCTCAGCCGCAGCGAGGATGCTTCGGAATAGGCCGTGTGCGTGCCGCGTTTGAGCTTGACCACATCTCCCCCGCAGGATCCTTCCCTCAATCCCTCATGGGATGAAAGGCCGTAACGACGCTTTCGTTGGGGGGATAATGACGGGTGTGACACTTATGTCAATTGAAATGCACAAATGTCCTTGACTTTTCCTTGGGCGAATGGCGATAGTCCGGGTGACACAAGTCGTTCTTGTCCGTCGAGGAGGACATAGTGCGGGCATGCCGAAAGTCACGACCGGCCTTCCAGCCGCAGGCGGCATCGCTTGCGTTCGAGCCGTCGTTCGTTGGTGGCCGGAACACGGCGACTGTCCTTCACGTTTATGAATCATCCGTGACGGATGCGCGCATTTTCGCCTGCAGCATGCAAACAACCTGTCGGTAGATCACCTTTGCCGGGCGGAACTCGCGCCGGTCGCAGCCCAAGTTCAACAAGGATTATTGACCATGACATCCAAGCTTGACCAACTTCGCGAGATTACCACCGTCGTCGCCGATACCGGCGACATCGAGGCCGTCGCCCGCCTGAAGCCGGTTGATTGCACGACGAACCCAAGCATCGTGCTGAAGGCTCTCGGCACGCCCATGTTCGCCGACGCCATCAAGGAAGCCGTCGCCTGGGGCAAGAAGCAGGGCGGCAATCCCGAAGCCGTTTCATCCGCCGTCGCCGATCGCCTCGCCATCTCCGTCGGCGCTGCGCTTTCCAAGCTTGTTCCGGGACGCGTATCGACCGAAGTCGATGCCGACCTTTCTTTCGATACCCAAGCTTCGATCGACAAGGCTCACAGCATCATCGCCGGGTACAAGGAACGCGGCATCGAGAAGGATCGCATCCTGATCAAGCTCGCCTCCACCTGGGAAGGCATACGCGCTGCCGAAGTGCTGCAGAAGGAAGGCATCGATTGCAATCTGACGCTTCTCTTCTCGAAGGCACAGGCCGTTGCCTGCGCCGACGCCAAGGTGTTCCTGATCTCGCCCTTCGTCGGCCGTATCCTCGACTGGTACAAGAAGTCGACGGGCAAGGATTACACGCCTGAGGAAGACCCGGGCGTCATTTCGGTTCGCGACATTTACAATTATTACAAGGCCAACGACATCAAGACGATCGTCATGGGTGCTTCGTTCCGCAGCGCTGGCGAAATCGAAGCGCTGGCTGGTTGCGACCGCCTGACGATCGCTCCGAACCTGCTCGACGAACTCTCCAAGGACGAAGGCAAGCTCGAGCGCAAGCTTTCGCCCGAGATCATCAAGCCGGCTGCGAAGATCACCGTCGACGAGAAGACCTTCCGCTGGCTGATGAACGAAGATGCGATGGCGACGGAAAAACTCGCCGAAGGCATTCGCGCCTTCGCCAAGGATCTGGGGACGTTGCGGACCATGGTGCAGAAGGAACTGCAGCTCGCCGCCGCCTGATCGGCACGGCATGCAATCGGAGGCGCGGCTGCCGGCTGGCAGGCGCGCCTTTTTCGTGCTGTTATCAAGGGCATATGCTGTCGGAGACCGATATGGCGGATGAGGAAAGGACGAATTCGCTTGCGGCATTTGTCTACAAGCATGCGAGCTTCATCATCGCCACCCTTGCCGGACTGGCGGTCTTCCTGGCTGTGACGTCGCGCGAAGTCAGCGCCGGCAATATCCTGTTCGGCTGGAATGTCAGCGCCGGCGTTTTTGTCGCGCTGAGCTGGCGCAAGATGCTGCGGGCGACGGTTGACAGCATCCGAAAACGCTCCGCGGATCTCGACTTCTCCGATACCGTGCTCCTGGCTCTTTCGATCGGTGCCGCACTTGCCAGCATCGCCGGCATCGGCATCGAGCTTCATTCGATCAAGGAGGCAGCACCTGACGTCGCGCTGGCGCGGGCAAGTGCGGCGATTTTGACGATCCTGATCTCCTGGATCTTCCTGCATACGCTCTTCACCATTCACTATGCCCATTATTTCTACGGGGGGGCGGACGAGGAGGGCGGGCTCAAATTTCCCGACGGGATCGAAGAGCCAGGCTACTGGGATTTCCTCTATTTCTCCTTCACTATCGGCGTTGCCGCGCAGACGGCGGATGTCGCGGTCAGTTCGACCAGCATGCGCAAGCTGACGCTGTTGCATGCCGTGCTGTCGTTCCTCTTCAATACGACGATCCTGGCGCTGGCGATCAATGTCGGGGCAAGTCTGCTATAATGCATTGCCAGAGCGGCTGCGAGGATCTGAGGAGCCGAAGGCATGAGCGGGCCGCGCCGCCTGCTCTTCAAACCGGAGGGTATGATGGAAAGCGCCTCAAGCCGGTCCCGGCCGGCCGATTTCGTTCTTCTCCTCGGCAGGTTTCTGCTGGCTCTGATCTTTCTGCATGAGGGCTGGTCCCTTGCGGCAGATCTCACCGCGACCATCGACATTTTCGCAAAACTGGGGCTGTCGGCGCCGGTGGCACTTGCTACCATCGCCCTTCAGATCTGCGCCGGCTTTTCCGTCGCGGCAGGTTTCCTCACCCGGCTTGGCGCACTGGCGCTGGCGCTCTTCTGCCTGGCGACCGCCTTGCTCTTCCATACGAATTTCGAAAGCCAGAACGAGCTGCTGCATTTCGAGAAGGACCTGGCGATTGCCGGCGGCATGTTCGTGCTTTCGGGTTCCGGCGCGGGATCGATATCGATCGACAGGCTGCTCAGAAAGAGGGCCTCGATGCATCCCTGGCTCAGGGCAGCGTTGTCGTAAATAGCGAGGTCCGTCGCCCTTGGCCTGAACTTCGCGGGCGCTTCGCGGCGCAATAAAACCGAATAAAACCGAACAAACAGCAGCGCCGATGCGGGGTAAACTTCTGGCAACAGGTCAGGAGTATGCCAGTGATGTCATCAGTGCAAAGCAACCAGCAAAAGCCAATTCTCGTCTTTCTCGGCAAAGGCGCTGCCTGCAATATCGTCTCGAAGCTGAATGAGAACGGATATGCCGCGACGGCTGTGTCTTCCGTACCGGAGCTCTTCGACGCTTTGCGCTCGGACCGATATTGTCTGGCGGTAACGATGCGGGCGGATATCGACCTGGTGCGAAACATCAAGCCGATACCGGTTATCAATCTGGAGGTGTTTTTCCATGCCATCCAGCCGACAGCAAAGTCCGTTCCTTCCTCGAAAGAATTCGACAGCGATGCCTTTCTGAGAAGGATCGCGGCGCTCACGGAGTCAAAGACAGCCAGGATTGCTGCGGTCCAAAGAACGCCAACTCTCAATGAGACGGTGATTGCAGCCGCGGCGAAGGCATCACGGTGGCGTGCCGCCACATCTCTGCTTCTAAGTCGCCGCGCCTCGCCCCGCGCAGAGCGAGCCGATTAACAGTGGCCGAATTCCCATCGCCGCCGAACCGGACTTCGCTGGGCCCGGATCCGGACCACCCGGCCCCGCCTTCCCGGCCGATCACGCGCCTTGCGGACGGATCTCATCGGCGTCGTTCCATCGGGTTTCGTCGGTTTGAAGGCGTCATTCCAAAACGCGAAGTCTTCACTTGGTGCGGGTGTCTTTTGATGTTCCAGTTATTGGGGGCGGCCTCGGCAAGCGGGTACATCATTACGGCACTGTTTCTGCTCGTGGCGATCGGTCGTCTTGCCAGAAACGCCCTTCATAAACTCACCGCCCGGCTCCCCAAGCGTTCCGCGTTGAAGCACCATGCGACGGCGAGCCTCTCGCTGGTATTCTTCTGTCTGCTGGTCATCCGCGTCTGTTTCGTCGCCACGGTTATCATCGACAGCACAATCCGAGATGACCATGTGAAAGTCAGTGGCGATCCCGAAAGGCAGTTTTGATACCGGGCGCCGTGTCGGCGACGTTGGCAACCCTGTTCGCAACATTTCGCAACATTATCGAACATAGCATTGCACGAGACCTGATAAGGCGGAGCCGTATCGGTGTGGCAGCTGATATCGTACGGAGAAAAATGCCTGGCGACACGACATTGGAGATTTTAACCACCGTGATCGATGGCGGATGAGGCCGCCTGATTGATAAAGGCGGAAACGTGATAATTTCGCGCCGACAGGACTCCTGGCAAGAGAGCAAATGACGATGGCATATGAAATGGCAGTTCCCAATCAGGCTCATATCCTCATCGTCGAAGACGATTCCGCGATCGCCGATATGCTGGTGGACCTCGTCCGGACCAGCGGCTTCGAAGCCTCGTCGGTGGAGAGCGGCGCGGCTATGGATCGGATGATGGCGCGACAGCAATTCGATCTCATTGTCCTCGACGCGATGTTGCCGGGCGAGGACGGCTTCAGCATCTGCCGGCGGCTTCGCGCGTCGCGCTCGGTGCCGATCCTGATGCTGACGGCGCTCCAGGAGGATATCGACCGCATTCTCGGCCTGGAGCTCGGTGCTGACGACTATGTCACGAAACCATTCAACTCACGCGAGCTGCTGGCCCGGATCAAGAGCATTCTCCGCAGATCGTCATATGCCCACCATCACGAGGAAACACTTGAGCCTATGACGTTTTCGGGATGGCGCATCGATCCGAAAAGCCGTCAACTTCTCGACGCGGACGGCGCGCAGGTTTCCCTGACAACCGCGGAGTTCGATATCCTCCTGGCCTTCTGCTGCAATCCCAATAAGGTTCTGACGCGCGAACAGCTTTTGTCGATGACACATGCAGGGTCGGCAGGGCCGGTGGAACGCAGCATCGACGCCCACATCAGCCGGGTCAGGCAAAAGATAGAGCCAAATCTGAAAGACCCGACGTTCATCAAGACGGTGCGCTTGGGGGGCTATCTTTTCGCATCCAAGGTAGAGCGTCTCTCGTGAGAAATTTCCGGCGCGCTTCGATCCAGAGCCAGATCCTCATATTGGCGACCTTCCTTGTCGTGCTGGTTTCCGTCGTGGCGACCGCGATGGAGCCCTATATCTACGGCCGTCATGATCGCGGCTTTCAAAACGGCCTGTTTGCCGGCAGGGCGGCGATGGTCGCCGAGCAATTTGCGCAGGCAAGGTCAGTCGAGGACGAAGCCGCGGTTCTCAAGAGAGCAGCGGCACTCGGCGTTGGGGTCGAAAAATTGTCCCTGGATCAGCCGCTTGCCGGCAAACAGCCGATGATAGCTGCAAGCGAGATCGTGGCGCGCATCGACGCGCTGCTCGCCGACAATATTTTCGCGGCATTTCATCGTTTCGTCATGGGTCAATCGCATCCAGACGTGCTGACTGTCGGAATTGACGACAGGTGTGCTCTCATCTTTCAACTGCCGGTTTTTCCCAGCTATCTGTGGTTCGTTCCGGCAGCTGCAAGCGGATTTTTGAAAATCGTCATTCCGTTGGTGCTGCTCGCATATTTCAGCAGCCGACTTATTACCGAACCTCTGAGGCGCTTTGCTGCCGCTGCCAAACGCGCGAGCATGGAAGGCAGCCTGGAAAAGCCTTTCGAACCGGATGGCGCAGCCGAGATCCGAAGCCTGGCGGAATCGCTCAACGTCATGAGCGATCGCATCCAGAGCATGGCGGAGGATCGAACAAGAGTGCTGAGCGGCGTGGGTCATGATCTCAGGACACCGCTGACGAGATTGCGGATGCGTGCCGAGCGTTCCTCAGAGCCGGAACTTCGCAGCCTGATGCTCGCCGATATCGCCACTTTGAATTTCATGATCGACGAGTGCCTGGCCTATTTCAAAGATCCATCGGTGAGGGCGGTCGATCGAAAGGTCGATATCTCAAGCCTGCTACAGACGATTACGACCGATTTCTCCGACACCGGCGTCGATGTGCGGTTCACCGGTCCGCGGCGACTGGCGTTTGTCTGCAAACCTCAGGCGCTGACCCGCGCGATAACCAATCTGGTCGAAAACGCGTCCCGTTACGCAACGCAGGTCGAAATCGAGTTGCAAGGCCGTGACGATGGCGGGATCCGGATAGAGGTGAGGGACAATGGTCCCGGTCTGACGGACGAGCTCAAGGTGAAGGTTCTGGAGCCATTCTTCAAAGGGGACAAATCGCGGCAGATCGGCGCCGCAGGCGGTTCCGGGCTTGGGCTTGGTCTTCCGATCGCCCAAGGGATCGTCACCAAAGCGCATAACGGACAATTGACGTTGTTGGACGGGAAACCACACGGCCTGGTCGTCGTGATCGATCTGCCCGCTCCTCAGGTGATCCAGCCCGAAGGCTCGCCGTCGATCTCTTCATCACACTGACTGCCGGCCGGCCGACGGCGTGGTCACGCGTCGCGTCGCGCTGCTTGGTCGCAAAGACGGTTTGCGAACATTTCCGCATATCATAACAAACACAGCAACATCCGAATTCCATAAAACCGGTGCCAGCAGATGCCGTTCGGCATTTCCAAAGCTGGAGCCAAGCCATTGATAAAAAATTTGAAAATCGGCGCCGCACTGATGCTCGCCTGCTTGAGCGTTGCCGCATGCACGACCCCTGACCCGACGGTGTATTCCGGACTTGCTTCGGCATCACAGCTTCGACCGAACATTGAGGATAAGACCGGCCGCGTGCCATATCGCTATCAGACGAATGTCAACTGGAGCCAGTACAACAGGATCATGGTAGATCCCGTTACGGTCTATAGCGGCCCTGACAATCAGTTCGGCAAGGTCTCCGAAAAGGACAGGATTTTCCTCGCCAATTACATGCAGCAGCAATTCACGGAAAAATTGAAGACGCGCTTTGCCGTCGTCAGTACGCCTGCTCCGGCAACGCTCAGATTGCATCTGACACTGACGGGCGCGAAGGCGACGACTGCGGTGCTCGGAACGGTCACGCGCATCGACGTCGCCGGCGGACTTTATAACACCGTCCAGGCGGTCCGCGGCCGAGAAGGCTCGATGACCGGTTCGGTGAACTATGCCGTGGAGATCTATGATGCTGCGAGCAATCGTCTCCTGTCTTCCTATGTCACCAAGCAATATCCGAATGCGATGAATATCGGTGCAAGCTTCACGGCGATGGATGCCTCGATGGTCGGTGTCCGGAAAGGCGCCGACGCGCTCCTTGCGGATCTGAAATAGCCGGTGGAGTCAAAGCGCGTGGGCATGTTCTGCGTCCACGCTCATTGCCGCCTCGTTTCCGTTTATAAGATCGCCTGCCCGGCCATCAGCGCAAGGACAAGGAAAATCAGGAAGATCACCAGCGCGATGCCGAAAAGAACGCGGGCGATCGTCGCGGTTGCTGCCGATACGCCGGAAAAACCAAAGAAGCCGGCAACGATCGAAATCACGAAAAATATCAGAGCCCATTTCAGCATGGCGTCATCCTTTGCGTTTTGACTGGGAAGACGCAGCAACCGGGAAAATGTTCCAGATCGTCGGAATGGAATGGCGCTGATCTTCGGCCTGCCCCTCCGGTGCTGCTGATGGGTCTAACGTCGAATTTCGTATCCTTGCCTTCTCCCGATCAGCCGTGATTGATCATCACGTGGCGCACGGCGGTGTAGTCCTCCAGCGCGTAGACCGACATGTCCTTGCCGTAGCCCGACTGTTTGAGGCCGCCATGCGGCATCTCGTTGACCAGCATGAAATGGGTGTTGATCCAGGTGCAGCCATATTGCAGGCGGGCGGCGGTTCTCATGCCGCGGCCGATATCCTTGGTCCAGACGGAGGAGGCGAGGCCGTAATCGCTGTCGTTTGCCCAGGCAACGGCATCATCGGCATCGGAGAAACGGGTGATCGAGACGACCGGACCGAAGACTTCGCGGCGGACGATCTCATCGTCCTGCAGAGCGCCTGCTATGACCGTCGGGGCGAAGAAGAAGCCCTTGTCGCCGGAGACCTTGCCGCCGGTGGTGATCTCCATGTGCTTGTGTTCGGAAGCGCGGGCGACGAAGCTTTCGACGCGGTCGCGCTGGCGCCTGGAGATCAGCGGCCCGATCTCGTTTTCGGTATCGTCGGCCTGGTTGAAGCGGATGCTTCCGACGGCCGAGGAGAGATCGGCGACGAAGTTGTCGTAGACCCTGGCATCAGCATAGATACGGCAGGCCGCGGTACAGTCCTGACCGGCATTGTAATAGCCGAAGGTGCGGATGCCGGCGACGACGGCATCGATATCGGCGTCGTCGAAGACGATGACCGGGGCCTTGCCGCCGAGTTCCAGATGGGTGCGCTTGACCGTCTTGGCGGCGGCCTGCAGCACCTTCTTGCCGGTGGCGACATCGCCTGTTATCGAGACCATGCCGATCTTGGCATGGTTGATCAGGGCGTTGCCGACGCTTTCGCCGCGCCCGAGGATGACGTTGACGACGCCTTCGGGAAGGATTTCGGAGAGCAGTTTCGCCATTTTCAGCGACGTCAGCGGCGTCTGTTCCGATGGTTTGAAGACGACGGTGTTGCCGCCGGCGATCGCCGGCGCCAGCTTCCAGGCCATCATCATCAGCGGATAGTTCCATGGCGCGATGGAGCCGACGATGCCGATCGGATCGCGGCGGATCATCGAGGTGTGGCCAGGCAGATATTCGCCGGCGGCCGGGCCGTGCAGGTTGCGCACGGCGCCGGCGAAGAAGCGATAACAATCGACGATCGCCGGGATTTCGTCGTTCAGCACGGCATTGATCGGCTTGCCGCAGTTCAGCGCTTCCAGAGTCGCGAAGCCGACCGCATCCTTCTCGATGGCGTCGGCGATCTTCAGCAGGTAGCCGGAACGCTCGCCCGGCGTCGTCTGCGACCAGCTTGCGAAGGCCTTTTCAGCAGCGTCGACGGCGGCGTCGATCTGGGAAAGCGAGGCTTCTGGAAGGTCGATCACCGTCTCGCCCGTCTTCGGGTTCAGGATGTGCTCTTCCGTCTCCGTGCCTTTTTCGAAGCGGGAACCGATCAGCATTTGGGTATCCATGATGTTCTCCCTGTTATTTGCCGGCGCCGGCGATCTGGTCGCCGTCGCGGGTGAGGTAGTAGGCTGCCAGGATCGGCAGGAAGGTGACGAGCACCACGACCATGGCGACCACGTTGGTGACCGGGCGCTGGCGTGGGCGGATGAGTTCTTCGAGCATCCAGATCGGCAAGGTCGATTGCTGGCCGCCGGTGAAGGTGGTGACGATGACCTCGTCGAAAGACAGCGCAAAAGCGAGCATGCCGCCGGCAAGAAGGGCGGTGCCGATATTCGGCAGGATGATATGGCGGAAGGTCTGGAAGCCGTCGGCGCCGAGATCCATTGAGGCTTCGATCAGCGAGCCGGAGGTGCGGCGGAAGCGGGCGACGGCATTGTTGTAGACGACGACCACGCAGAAAGTGGCGTGGCCGAGCACGATGGTCCAGACCGAAAACGGGATGTCGAACAGGCTGAAGGCGGAGCGCAGCGCAATGCCGGTGATGATGCCGGGAAGGGCGATCGGCAGGATGACCAGCAGCGAGATCGCCTCGCGGCCGAAGAATTTCGTCTGACTGACGGCCGCCGCACAGAGCGTGCCGAGGACCAGCGCGATCGCCGTGGCGATGACGGCAACCTGTACGGAGAGGCTGAGCGCCGACCAGACGTCCGGCCGGTTCCAGGCAACGGCAAACCATTGCAGCGTCAAACCCGGCGGTGGCCATTGATAGCTCTTTTCCTCCGTCGTGAAGGCATAGACGAAGATTAACAGGATCGGCAGGTGCAGGAAGAGCAGTCCGACGGCTGCGGCGATCTTCAGGGGCAGCGGCGATGTCTTGAGGTCAGAGCGCATCGAAGGCCCCCATCTTCTTGGCGAGCGACAGGTAGAGCGCCATGATGACGATCGGCACGATGGAGAAGGCGGCCGCCAGCGGCACGTTGCCGGCTGTCCCCTGCTGGGCATAGACGGCCTGGCCGATGAATAGCCTGGACGAGCCGATGATCTGCGGGATGATGTAATCGCCCAACGTCAGCGAGAAGGTGAAGATCGAACCGGCGACGATGCCGGGCAGTGCCAAGGGCAGCAGCACGGTACGGAAGGTCTGGCGTGGCGTGGCGCCGAGATCCGCCGAGGCCTCGATCAGGTTGCCGGGCACGCGCTCGAGGGCTGCCTGCGTCGGCAGGATCATATAGGGAAGCCAGATATAGACGAAGACGATGAAGGTGCCGAGGTAGCTCACCGAGAGCGAATTGCCGCCGACGACAGGCAGGTTAAGGACGGCGTCGAGCAGCCAGGAGAGATGGAGTTTTTCGAAGATCCAGGTGAGGATGCCTTCCTTGGCGAGGATCAGCTTCCAGGCGTAGATCTTGACGAGATAGCTCGACCAGAGCGGCAGCATGACGCCGAGATAGAAGAGCGCCTTCCATTTGCCTTGCGCATAACGCGCCGCGTAATAAGCGATCGGAAAGGCGATCAGGGCGGAAGCGATGGTGACCAGCGCCGCCATGACGACGGTGCGGATGATGATGTCGAAATTCGCAGGATTCAGCAGCTGGGCATAGGTCGAGAGGGTGAATTCGTAATTCACCAGACCGGAGAAATCGTCGATCGAGAAGAAGCTCTGCAGAAGCAGGGCGATCAGCGAGCCGATATAGATGATGCCGAGCCAGAGCAGTGGCGGCGTCAGCATCAGGAAAAGCAGCAGCTTCGGGTGCCGCCAGAAGGCATCCGACAACTGGCCGAAGAAGCCGCCGCGCCCCGGAAGGATCGATGTCTTGCCGCCTGAGATGGTGAGCGCCGTCATGCCGCATCATCCATGTAGTGGATATCGGCCGGCTGCCAGGCGAGGCGGATGCCGGCTCCGACATCCGGCACAAGCGCACCTGCCGGCAGCATGACATGCAGCCGGCTGCCCTTGAGATCGACGCTGAGACGCGTGGCGGCGCCCAGGAAGCTCGCATTTTCGACTTTCGCCTCGACGCCGTCGCTTGTCAGCCGGATCGCCTCGGGACGCAGGCTCGCCCAGCGTTTCTCGCCGCCGAGCAAGGCCATCAGATCAGGCGCGATGACGTTGGAGGAGCCGACAAAATCGGCGACGAAACGGGTCTTCGGGCAGCGATAAATATCCTGCGGCGTGCCTTGCTGGACGATATTGCCATCGTTGAAGACGGCGACGCGATCGGCCATCGACAGCGCCTCGCCCTGATCGTGGGTGACGAAGACGAAGGTGATGCCGAGCGCGCGCTGCAGGCTCTTCAATTCCTCCTGCATCTGCTCGCGCAGCTTCAGGTCGAGTGCGCCGAGCGGCTCGTCGAGCAGCAGCACCTTCGGCTTGTTGACCAGCGCGCGGGCAAGCGCCACGCGCTGCCGCTGGCCGCCAGACAGCTGACCGGGGCGGCGGCCGCCATAACCTGGCAGCTTGACGAGCTCGAGGGCATCGCCCGCCGCCTTCATCCGCTCCGCCTTGCCGACACCCTTGACCATCAGCCCATAGGCGACATTGTCGAGGATATTGAGGTGCGGAAAAAGCGCGTAGTCCTGGAACACGGTGTTGACGTTGCGGCGATAGGGCGGAACGCCGTCGGCCGTTTCGCCGAAGATCTGGATATGGCCCGATGTCGGCTGCTCAAAGCCGGCTATCAATCTCAAACACGTCGTCTTGCCGGAGCCGGAGGGTCCGAGCATGGCGAAGAATTCGCCCGGCGCAATCTCGAGATCGACGCCGTCGACGGCGCGAACCTGGCCGAAATGGCGCGATACCTGCTGGAAACGGACAGCTGACGTCATGGGGGCTCCGGGTCGTGTGTGTTCAGTGAGAGGCTCGGTCTTGGTCAACAAAGACCCTGCCCCAAACCCCTCCCCACGAGGGGGAGGGGCTTAACCTGCCGTACCCTTTCGCAAATACCTTGGTGTTTCGGCAGGATTCGGCGGCGCCACTCAGACCCCCTCGTAGGGAGGGGACTTTATGGACGCGGACCGGCCCGGTTCATCGCCCGCCGATCACTCCGATATAATCCGACACCCAGCGATGATAGGGCACGCATTCGCTCTGCGTCGTGCATTTGGCGACCGGGGTTTTCCAGAACTTGATCTTGTCGAAGTGATCGAAGCCGTTGGTGGCGCAGCCGGCCTCGCCCATCAGTTCGTTGCCCTTGCAGGCTGCGGGAACCGAGGGCACGGCGCCGAACCAGGCGGCGGCATCGCCCTGGACCTTGGCCTTCAGCGAATGTTCCATCCACATATAGGCGCAGTTCGGATGTTCGCTGTCGGCATGCAGCATGGTGGTGTCGGCCCAGCCGGTGACGCCTTCCTCCGGGAAGGTGGAGGCGATTTTCTGCTTGTCGGCCTGCAGCAGGTTTACCTGGAAGGGCCAGGAGCCGGAGGCGACGACGCCCTCGTTCTTGAAGTCGTCGATCTGGATCATCGCGTCGTGCCAGTAGCGCGAGACGAGCTTGCGCTGGCCGCGAAGCAGGTCGAGGGCGGCCTTGTACTGGTCCTCGTTTAACTCGTAGGGATCCTTGATGCCGAGATCCGGCTTGTGGGCCATCAGATACATGGCGGCGTCGGCGATATAGATCGCGCCGTCATAGGCCTGGACGCGGCCCTTGTTCGACTTGCCGTCGGGCAGCGTCTGCTCCTCGAAGACGACGTTCCAGCTGGTCGGCGCCTTGTCCTTGAAGGCATCGGTATTGTACATCAGCACGTTCGGTCCCCAGAGATAGGGCACGCCGTAATGGACGCCGCCGACCGTGTACCATGGGCCGTTCTGCAGGCGCTCGTCGACGGTCTTGAAGCTCGGGATCAGATCGGTGTTGATCGGCTGGACGCGCTTGCCGGCGATGAGGCGCAGCGAGGCGTCGCCGGACGCCGTGACGAGATCGAAACCGCCCTCGTTCATCAGCGAGACCATTTCATCCGAGGTGGCGGCGGTCTTGACGGAAACCTTGCAGCCGGTCTCCTTTTCGAAATCGGTGACCCAGTCATAGTTCTTGTCGGTTTCGCCGCGTTCGATATAACCGGCCCAGGCGACGATGCTGACCGCACCTTCGCCCTTGCCGAGCGCCTTCAGCGGTTCGGCGGCGACCACCTGCGTCGCGAAGCTCAGGCAGGCAAGCGCTGCCGTGCAGGATTTCAAGAGATTCGTCATCATCCGTCTCCCGGTCTGGTGCCACTTTTGTGGCGGTTCGTTCCCGGATGAAAAGGTGACGCGAAAAGGTCGCTTTCGCAAATTCATTTATCAGAAGGGCGTTATCGGAAATTCCGATATCAGCGGATGCGGCCGGACCGCAGGCTTTCGGCGATGCCGACGAAATCGCGCGCCGCCTGCGGCAGGCTGGAACCCTTGCGCCAGACCATGCCGACCTGGACGACCGGCAGCGAACCGGAGACGTCGCGGCTCTCGATGCGGTCGCCTTCGAGCGACCAGGGCCGGTAGACGAGATCGGGAAGCAGCGCCACGCCGGCTCCCGTTGCAACCAGGCTGCGGACCGCCTCCACCGAGCGGGTGCGGAAGGCGACATGCGGGCGGGCGCCGAGTGCCGAGAGCAGCTTGCCGGTATTCTCCTCGATTTCGTCGACCGTCAGCATGATCAACGGTTCGCGGGCGATGTCGGCGACCGAGATGATGTCGGCCGACACCAGCGGATGGCCCATCGGCAGCCACAGCCGATAGGGGGAGGTTTCGAGGATTTCCGCCTGCAGCGCCATGCGGTCGCGCAGGTTTGAGATCACCATGACGGCGACATCCAGTTCGCCGCCGACCAGGAGATGTTCGAGGTAACCGCCATTGTCCTCGATGGCGCTGACCTCGATGCCCGGGCAGGCGCGCCGGTATCGCGCCAGCAGGTCGGAAAGCACATAGCCGGCGACGAGCGAGGTGACGCCGATGTTCAGCGTGCCGGAAAGGGTGCTTTGCTGGCCGGAGAAGCTGGTCCGCGCATCGGAGACGGAGGCCAGGATCTTTGTCGCGTGGCGCAGGAACTGGTGGCCGTTATGGGTGATCGTCAGGCCGCGCGGATGACGCTCGAACAACTCGACGCCGAGGTCGGTTTCGAGCTCCTTCAGCGCTTCCGTCACCGAGGATTGCGAGATCGAAAGGTTCTGCGCGGCGCGCGTTACCGACCCCTGTTCGGCGACGGCGACGAAATATTGAACCTGGCGAAGCGTGAAGGCCATGGGCGTTTAGAGCATGGCGCAACAGGCCGTGGCAAGCGGCCTAAAAAAGTGGACCTTTTTTGGTGTTTTTCCAAAATGGCGCAGGCTTTGCGCGCCCACTTAAACTTTCTGAAACGTCATTTCCTTAGCGTTCTCAGCACTAGTCCTGCGTTGGAGTTTCAGATGGCGGAGCAGTTGGCGTGAAGGCCTTACTGCGCATCTTCCGGCCCTCCCGGAAATTGGCAATCATCATCGGTGGAGTCGCTCTTCTGGCGGGCGTTTCCGGCGGTGCGGCGGTCTATGTCGGCAAGGACAGGCTGATCGGTGCTGCTGGTGGCGGCTACGGGCTCGAATGCAGCGACGTCAACCTGGTGACGATCCGCAAGCAGAACCACGTCTGGGTGCGCAAATACATCAAGACCGAACCGACCGACGGGATGACGCGCGTCAGGACCGCGCTTCGTGTCGCCCAGGCTGTTTATGCCGCGCAGAAGCCGGATCTGGTGCAGGTGGTGGTGCTCGACGAGAACGGCCCGACGTTGCGTGCCGACATTCGCGGCCGGGCGATTGGCGCCGATGTCGTCTATATCCCGCATCCCGATCAGACCGTTCCCGGCCTTAACGACAAGTCCTATACGGCGCGCTATTATGACGGCAAGGCCAGCGAAAACGGGCTGTTCTTCGGCGAACGGATAGACATGCCGTCCGAGGAGGTCGCCATGATCAGCGCCGCCTTCAAGGACCCCGAGGATTGCGTCGATCCGGTCGCGGTTGGCTCGACGAAGAACGGGGAAAAAGCCAGGGAAACGAAGGCTGCCGGCGGCGGCCATGGTGTCGCACCGGCGGGCGAAAGCGAAGCCGCGCCTGCCGCAGAGGGCGGGAGCGCCGATGTGGTGGCGGAGGCCCCGGCCGAAGAGCCGCCGGAAACCGCGCCTGCCAAGAAACACTGATTAAACGGCATGAAAAAGCGGAGCGCCGGCTACAGCGCCGCGCGTCTTTCAGACGCGCAAAGGACGCTGTCGCACTTTGAATCGCTGCATAATTTTATCCGTAAATCGATTCCGATTTAAGGAATTATGCAATGGCACTCCGCTTCGTTTCTCTGCGTCTTTTTCCGTCAGTCGGCCTTGTTGCGGCGGGCCGGGAAGAGGATGACGTCGCGGATCGACGGCGCGTTGGTGAGAAGCATGATGAGGCGGTCGACGCCGATGCCGAGGCCGCCGGCCGGCGGCATGCCCTGATCGATCGCGTCGAGGAATTCCTCGTCCAGTTGCTTTTCCTTCTCGCCGCGGGCATGCGCCTGTTCGAGCTGCTCGACCATGCGGCGGCGCTGCTCTTCGGGATCGTTGAGTTCCGAGAAGGCGTTGCCGAGTTCCCAGGCGTTGCAATAGGTCTCGAAACGTTCGACGAGGCGCGGCTCGCCCGGCACTTCCTTGGCGAAGGGCGAGATGTCCTTCGGGAAATGCGTGACATGCGACGGCTGAATCAGTGTCGATTCAACCTTTTCCTCGAAGATGAAGGCGAGGCATTCGCCCCAGGTCCAATCCTTCTCGACCGCGAAGCCGGCAGCCTTGGCGGCGGCGCGTGCCTCTTCATCGGTCTTGATGGCGCGGAAATCGATGCCGGTCGCTTCCTTGACGGCATCGGGCATCGGCACGCGCTTGAACGGTCCTTTGAAGGAGATCCGCTTGTCGCCGAAGTCGAATTCCGTCGTGCCGTGAATGGAGAGCGCCAGGGTCTCGAACAGCCGCTCGACGAGGTCCATGACGTCCTCGTAATCGGCATAGGCCCAGTAGCACTCCATCATGGTGAATTCGGGATTGTGCCGGGTGGAGACGCCTTCGTTGCGGAAGTTCCGGTTGATCTCGAAGACCTTGTCGGTGAGGCCCGAGACCAGCGTGCGCTTCAAGAACAGTTCCGGCGCGATGCGCAGATACATGTCGAGCTTCAGCGTGTTGTGATGCGTCTTGAACGGCTCGGCGGTGGCGCCGCCATAGACCGAATGCAGCATCGGCGTCTCGACTTCCATGAAGCCGTCATTTTCCATGAAGCGGCGAATGCCGGAGACGATCTTCGAACGCTGCTGGAAGCGGAGCTTCGAATCCTCGTTGGTCATGATGTCGAGATGGCGCTTGCGGTACCGCAGCTCGATGTCGGAGAGGCCGTGCCACTTCTCGGGCATCGGCAGCAGCGACTTCGTCAGCATTTCGATCTTCTGCGCATTGATCGTCAGCTCGCCACGCTTGGTGCGGCGGACGATGCCGGTGACGCCGATGATGTCGCCGATGTCGATCATCGGCAGCAGGGCGCGGGCCTCCTCGCCGGTGACGTCCTTGTGCGAGAAGATCTGGATCTTGCCGGAGGCGTCATGGATATCCATGAACATGCCGGAGTTGCGCGAGGAATAGACGCGGCCGGCGACGGTGACGACATCCTGCGTCTCTGTATCCGGCTCCAGGCTCTCGTATTTCGCGGTCAGCTCGGCATTGCCCATCGTCCGATGGAAATGCGCCGGATAGACCTCGCCGATCTGTTCGCGCAGCAGCTTCAGCTTCTGGGCGCGCACCTCAGTCGCGTCGGAGGAGAGGGTGTTTTCGGTCTTGTTGTCAGCCACTGTCGAAATCCTCTGACTGTTCTTACTTCGAGCCGACGAGGGCGGCGACCGCCTGTGCGGCGAGCTTCAGGCGCTGGCGTACGACGGAGCGGCCGAGGATCGCCATGGAATCGAAGAGCGGCAGGGACCGCGACGAGCCGGACACGGCGACGAAGAGCGGCGAGACCACGACCTTCAGTTTCTTGCCCATGCGGTCGGCGATCGCGCGCAGCTCGGCCTCGATCGTCTCGACATTCCATTCCAGGATCTTTTCGAGATCCGGCTGAACGGTGTTGAGGATCTCGAGGATCTCCTCCGGCGGCGACTTGATCTTGGCAAAGTCGGAAGGCTGCAGGCCGAGATCGGACTTCAGCAGGAAGCCGGCGAGATCGGGCAGCTCGCCGAGCTTGGAAATGCGCGTCTGCGACAGCCGCAGGCCTTGCTTCAGACGATCGTTTTCCATCGCCCAGCTCAGCACGCGTGCCTGGAATTCTTCTTCCGACAGCTTCTCGCGGATCCAGCGGCCGTTCAGCCAGTCGAGCTTCTGAATGTCGAAGATCGCACCGGCCTTGGAGAGGTTTTCCGGGTCGAATTTTTCGGAGAGCTCGTCTATCTCAAGCAGTTCTTCGCCTTCGGCGATCTGGATGAAGAACAGGCCGAGGAAGTTCATCAGCGCTTCCGGGATATAGCCGAGCGCGGAGTAATAGGAGATCGAGGTCGGGTTCTTGCGCTTCGACAGCTTCGATTTGTCGGCATTGCGCATCAGCGACAGATGCATGAAGACCGGCTGATCCCAGCCGAAGTAGCGATAGAGCAGGATGTGCTTCGGCACCGAAGCCAGCCATTCCTCGCCGCGCGCCACATGGGTGATCTTCATCAGATGGTCGTCGATGACGTTGGCCATATGATAGGTCGGCATGCCGTCGGCCTTGATGAGGACCTGCATGTCGACCGAATCCCACGGGATGGAAACATCGCCGTAGACGCCGTCCGTGAAGTCGCAGGAGCCTTCGGCCGGGATCTTCATGCGGATGACGGTCGTTTCGCCGGCGGCCATGCGTGAGGTGACTTCCTCAGCCGTGAGGCTGAGGCAGAGACCGTCATATTTCGGCGGCTTGCCGGCGGCGCGCTGGGTTTCGCGCATCTGCTCCAGCCGCGCGGGCGTGCAGAAACAGCGGAAGGCATGGCCCTTGTCCAGCAATTCCTGCCCGTAAGGCTGGTACATTTCCTTGCGGTCGGATTGGCGATAGGGGCCGTAGGGGCCGCCGATATCCGGGCCTTCCTTCCATTCCAGCCCGCACCATTTCAGTGCGTCCAACACCTTCGTTTCGAATTCCGGGGTCGAGCGCGTCGCATCGGTATCCTCGATGCGCAGGATGAACTCGCCGCCATGCTTCTTGGCGAAAAGATAGTTGAAGAGAGCGATGTAAGCGGTGCCGACATGCGGCTCGCCGGTCGGCGAGGGAGCGATGCGGACGCGGACGCCGGTAGCTGTCCCGGAAACTGTCATTGTGTGTGCCCGTCAATGAATGCCGGACGGCTTTCATGGGAAAGCGACGTTCGGCCGGAAGGATGCAGATATCTTCATCGGCAAACCGGCCGGAAAAGGGCATGCGCCCGCACTCTCCGCCGATCGTCCGTTCGGCTGGCCTTAGGCCATATTCAACCGGGCGCGTCAAGAAAAACCACGTTTGCAAAGGCCTGATGGCGGCGGGTGAGGGCGCGGCGGTTCGGCCGCGCCCTCCAGCCCAAGCCTCAATGGGCGGCGTCGCGTTTTCGCTTGCGGCCGTTGCGCGCAAACATGTTCAGCACCTCGACCAGCGCCGAGAAGGCCATGGCGGCGTAGACGTAGCCCTTCGGCACGTGGAAGCCCATGCCTTCGGCGATCAGCGTCGTGCCGATCATCAGCAGGAAGGCGAGCGCCAGCATGACGATCGTCGGGTTCCTCTCGATGAAGTTGGCAAGCGGGGTCGCCGCAACCAGCATGACGGTGACGGCGGCGACGACTGCGATCACCATGATCGGCAGATGCGGCGTCATGCCGACGGCGGTGATGATGCTGTCGACGGAGAAGACCAGGTCGAGCAGCAGAATCTGGCCGATAGCCGATGCAAAGCCTGTCGTTGCCGACGTGGCGATGAAATCCTCCTGATGGTCTTCCGGGTCGACGGTATGATGGATTTCCTTGGTGGCCTTCCAGACGAGGAACAGGCCGCCGGCAATCAGGATCAAATCCTTCCAGGAGAAGCCATGGCCGAAGGCTTCAAATAGCGGTTCGGTCAGTTGCACGATCCAGGCGATGGTGCCGAGCAGAGCCAGGCGCATGACGAGCGCAAGGCCGATGCCGATCTTGCGGGCCTTCTCCCGGTGCTCGGGCGGCAGTTTGTTGGTGAGAATGGAAATGAAGATCAGGTTGTCGATCCCGAGAACGACTTCCATCACCACCAGCGTGATGAGCGCCACCCAGGCGGCCGGATCCTGAATGAGCGTCATGATTTCCTGCATCAGCGTATATCCCTTTTGCGTCATATGGATAAATGACGCTCGCAATGTAATGACGCCGGCCTGCCAGACAAGCGCCGCAAGGGGGTATACGAAAGTGATGTGACTTTTATTCCTTGATCGGCAACCAGATTTCGGTGACGCCCATGCCGGTATAGGGATCGAAGCGCTCGTCGTAGCGTTCGAACATGTCGGGTATCTCGCCGTGCTCCAGGCCGGATGTTGGCCACCATGCGCCAAAAATCCGGTTCATCGTCCCCGGAATGCCCGAGACATGGCCGCGATGGCTAAAGACGACGTAACGCTGGCCGGGAAGCTTGAGCGTTGCAAAATCCGCCGGCAGATCGCCAGCATCGGCGATTTCGGCTGCGGCCATATAGCGGAATTTCTCCGCTTCGCGGGTGATATGCGTGCAGATGCCATAGGCGACGTTGCCCTTCTGGCCGGGGATATGACCGAAATGGGCATTGAACTTCTGCCAGAGGGAGGGGATGGCGGCATTGCCACCATAGGGATAGATCTCCTGCAGGCCGGCAAAGAGCATCGGCGGAAGGGTTTCGAAGCGGGGCGGTTCGAGGTCGTTGAGGTGGGCGGGGTCCATTCTGATCGGCTCCAGCAAGATAAGGTTACGGGCGTGTCCCTGTCTGCGCACCGCATCCGGCGTCATGCCGAATTGGTCGCGGAAGGCACGGGTGAAAGCCTCGTGCGAGCCGTAGCCCGCGCAAAGCGCAACCTCGAGAATGGTCGATGAACCGCCGACCAAGGCCGGCACGGCGCGGCTGAGGCGCCGCCCTCTGATATAGCTGCTGATCGAGTGGCCGGTGACGAGCCCGAAGACGCGCGACAGATGGTAGCGCGACAATCCGGCGGCTTCCGATATCTCTTCCAGCGATATATCGCTTTCGAAATGGCTCTCTATGAACCAGATCGCCCGTCCAACGGCGCTCATCCTCACTCCCCTGGTTGCGGCTTCTTCCTTAAAGAAAAGCCGGCAGCCGGGTTTGATCGCAGTTGCGGACTTTTGGCCGATGGAGGCGGGCAGTCAAGGGGGCGGTCAGTCGGTCTTGTGTCGGGGCGCACCGTAGGCGGCCATGAAGACCCGGATGGCGCCGCGGATGACGCGCTCGATTTCGTCGCGAGACGGCGGTTCTTCCATGCTTCCGAACAGCCGGAGCTTGAAGAAGCTGCCGCTGGCGAGATCGAGAAACTGGCCGGCGGCCAGATCGATGTCGTCGATCTCAAATCTGCCTTCGGCGATGTGCCGCTCCAGGAAGTCGCGCATGATGGTGCGCAGGTTTTCCGGACCCTTGAAGAAGCGTTGACAGAGAACCGGCATGCGGTCGCGAACGCCGAGAACGGTGCGCATCGCGTTGATGACCTTTTCATCGGTCATATGGGTGACGAAGCTTATCCCGAATTCATACAGGCCGGCTTCGGGATCGTCATGTTCGGCAAGCGCCGTGCGCACGGCCGCCACGAAGGCGGCGCGCTCGGCCTCGATCATCGCCGAAAACAGTTCTTCCTTGTTGGTGAAATAGACGTAGAGCGTTCCCTTGGAGACACCGGCCTCGCGCGTCACGTCGTTCATGCTGGCGGCGTCGAAACCCATTTTCATGAAGACACGCTTGGCGCCGGCGAGAATCTGCTGGCGCTTGGCCGGATCTTCGCCTGCAGCAAATCGGCCTCCGGGCGCGGGAGGGCTGAAGACGGCGGCGTGGTCGGGGTTCAGCGTCATGTCTCCTTAACCGTGTTGACGGTTTCGTATTTTCTTTAAAAGAAATCGAACCGATTGGTTCTATACATCTTGATATGACGGTAAAATAGGTTTAAGTCAACTGAACCGAACCGTTCAGTTCGATTATTTACTCCAAGATCGGTAAAGTGGCCATGTCGAGCAACCAGAAGAGCAATGTCGCGCGGATTGTCAGCGAAAACGCCGAGACCGAAGAGGTCAAGGCCGAGGTCGCAACTGTTGCGGAAGCTCCGACGGCGGAAGCCCGCGAAGTCCCTTCCACTCCCGCCCAGTCGGCGCCGGCCTCGGTCGCCGCACCTGCGGCTGCGAAGAAACGCCGCAGCCCGGTGTTGCCGATCGTCGTGCTCGCCCTTCTCGCAGGCGGCGGCTGGTATGGTTATGAATGGTGGACGAACGGCCGCTTCATGGTGTCGACCGACGACGCCTATATCGAGGGCGATATTGCAACGATTTCGCCGAAGGTCACGGGCTACGTCGCGAAGGTGAATGTTGTCGCCAACCAGGAAGTCAAAGCGGGCGACGTGCTTGCCACGCTTGATAACGGCGACTATCAGAACGCCCTCGACCAGGCCCAGGCCCAGATCGCCACCGAACAGCTTTCGCTGCAGCGTATCGACGCGCAGATCGAAGGCGCCAATGCGAGCCTCGTGCAGGCGCGGGCGCAGAAGGTGGCACTCGAAGCGGCCGTTCGCGGTGCCGAGATCACCCAGAAGCGCCAGAGCGAGCTTCAGGCGAAGTCGGTCGGCACTGCCGCCGATCTCGACAACGCCAACATCGCTCTCGATCAGGCCAAGGCCAATCTTTCCGGCGGCGATGCCAACATCGTGGTTGCGCAGGCCAATGTCACCATTCTCCAGGCCCAGCGCAAAGAGGCTGAAGGCTCGGTCCGTTCGCTCGAGATCTCGCGCGACAAGGCTGCCCGCGACCTTTCCTTCACCGTGCTGAAGGCGCCTTATGACGGCATTGTCGGCAACCGCTCGGTCCAGGAAGGCGATCTCGTCTCGCCCGGCCAGCGCCTGATGGCGCTCGTTCCGGTGCGCCAGCTCTATATCGACGCCAATTTCAAGGAAACGCAGATCCAGCATCTGGTGGCGGGATCGAAGGTCAACGTGCATGTCGATGCCTATAGCGATCATCCGATCGTCGGCACCGTCGAATCGATCTCGCCGGCATCCGGCTCGGTCTTTTCGCTGCTGCCGCCGGAAAATGCGACGGGCAACTTCACCAAGGTGATCCAGCGCGTGCCGGTGCGCATCGCGCTGCCGCAGGATGCGCTCGATAGCGGCCGTCTGCGCGCGGGCCTGAGCGTCGTCGTCGACGTTGACACCCGTACGGCGCCGAGCAAGTAAGCCTTCAGGAAAGGCAGAGGTGATCTGATGGCCGGCAGCGCGACAGCAACGGCGGGGACGATGCCGGCGGCACCCGCCCATGCCGACGAGCGCATGGACCCGAAGAAGCTCATCGCCTTCTTTGCGATGGTGCTCGGCATGTTCATGTCGATCCTCGACATCCAGATCGTCTCGGCCTCGCTTGCGGAAATCCAGGCCGGCCTTTCGGCCGGCAGCGACGAGATCGGCTGGGTGCAGACGTCTTATCTGATCGCCGAAGTGATCATGATCCCGCTATCCGGCACGCTGGCGCGCATCATCTCGACGCGTTATCTCTTCGCGATCTCGGCTGCCGGCTTCACCATGGCGAGCGCGCTGGCGGCGACGGCGACGAATATCGACCAGATGATTGTCTACCGCGTCATTCAGGGCTTCATCGGCGGCGGCATGATCCCATCGGTCTTCGCGGCCGCCTTCACCATCTTCCCGCCGTCGAAGCGCAGCATCGTCTCGCCGATCATCGGCCTGATCGCGACTTTGGCGCCGACCATCGGCCCGACCGTCGGCGGCTACCTCAGCCACGCCTTCTCCTGGCACTGGCTGTTTCTCGTCAACATCGTGCCCGGCATCATCGTCACGATCGTCACCTGGAACTTCATCGATTTCGACAAACCGGAACTGTCGCTCTTCAAGAAGTTCGACTGGTGGGGTCTGATCTCGATGGGCGTCTTTCTCGGCGCGCTGGAATATGTGCTCGAAGAGGGCAATTCGAACGACTGGTTCAACGACAGCTCGATCACCATAGCGGCGGTCGCTTCCGGCGCTGCCGCGATCATCTTCTTCTATCGCGCCTTCACGGTGGAATTCCCCGTCGTCGACCTCAAGGCCTTTGCGAACCGGAATTTTTCCTTCGGCTCGGTCTTCTCCTTCGTCATGGGTATCGGCCTCTATGGCCTCACCTATATCTATCCGGTCTATCTCGGCCGCATCCGCGGCTATGATTCGCTGATGATCGGTGAGACGATGTTCGTCTCCGGGCTTGCGATGTTCTTCACCGCGCCGATCGCCGGCCGGCTGTCGACCAAGATGGACCTGCGCCTGATGATGGTGATCGGCTTCGTCAGCTTTGCCGCCGGCACCTTCATCATGATGCATCTGACGGCGGATTGGGATTTCTACGAACTCTTCATCCCGCAGATCCTGCGCGGCTTCGGGCTGATGATGTGCATGGTGCCGATCAACAACATCGCGCTCGGCACGATGCCGCCTTCGCGCATTCGCGGCGCGTCCGGCCTGTTCAACCTGACCAGAAACCTCGGCGGCGCCGTCGGCCTTGCCGTCATCAACACCGTGCTCACCAACCGGCAGGACGTGCACTACGAGCGGCTGCGGGAGAATATGGATTGGGGCAATCCGGCGGCGGTCGACCAGATGAACAACATGGCCGCCAATTTCAACACCTACGGCATGGATGGCGCCTCGGTCGCAGTCAAGCAGATGGTCGGCCTTGCCACCAAGCAGGCGATCATTCTCTCCTTCAGCGACGTATTCCTGATCCTGACCGCGCTTTTCCTGGCGATGATCCTCGGTGTCGCCATGATCAAGAAACCCGCGCCGCAAGGCGGGGGAGGCGGTGGCGGCCACTGACCTCCGGCCTGCCGCCCCTTGAAAAGGCCCTCTTCGGAGGGCCTTTTTGTTGCTGTTTTCCGGCCGTCGTGTCATCAGGCGAATGATCGCCGGTCGGATCGATCCGAATCGGGTAGGCCACGCCGGAAAACCACGCGGAAACCGGCCCGTTCGATTTTTTGATTTACGTACATCAAAATTGGCGCTAATGGTCTCGTCAGGAGGAATGATGAGACCAACCGTTCACGATATCGCCGCTGCCGCCGGTGTCAGTCTGGCGACTGTCGACCGGGTTCTCAACCAGCGGCCCGGTGTGCGCCACGTCACGCGGGAAAAGGTCGAGACCGCGATCCGCGAGCTCGGTTATGTCAGAGACGTCGCCGCCGCCAATCTTGCCAAAGGGCGCACCTATCCGCTGGTCTTCATCCTCCCGGCCAGCGACAACTCCTTCATGCACGGGCTCAATGCCGAGATCCGCCAGGCAGTCCTCCGATCGTCGGCCGAGCGCACCGATATCCGTACCATCGAGGTGCCGGCCTTCGATCCCGCAGCGCTTGTCTCGGTGCTCGAGGAGCTTTCCCGGGAAAAGCCCTGCGGCATCGCACTGGTTGCGACCGATGCGCCTGACGTGCGCGCCGTCGTCGACAGGCTGGTGCGCGAGCGTTTTCCCATCGTCACCTTGGTTTCCGATCTCACCGGCTCGCTGCGCCATCACTATGCCGGCGTCGACAATATCGCCGCCGGGCGCACGGCTGCTCGCCTGCTCGGCCGATTCCTCGGACCGAAAAAGGGCGAGATTGCCGTGCTTGCCGGCTCCATGCTGGTGCGCGACCATCGCGAGCGGCTGGAGGGCTTCACCGCCGTCATGGCCGAGGAATTTCCCGATCTGGCGATTCTGCCAGTCCTCGAAGGCCGCGACGACCCCGAGATCGCCCATATGCTCGTTGCCGACGCGCTTTCCAGGAATGCCGGCATCATCGGCGTCTACAGCCTTGGCGCGGGCAATCGCGGCCTCATCCGGGCGTTGAAGGAGAAGGCCGTCGATCGCGTGCTGACGGTGATTGCCCACGAACTGACCGCCCACACGCGTGCAGCCCTGATCGACAATACGATCGATGCGATCCTCAACCAGGACGCCGGCCACGAGGTACGCAGCGCGATTCGCGTGCTGAAAGCCAAGGCGGACGGGCTGGCCGTCATCGAGGCGCAGGAGCGCATCCGCCTCGACATATTCCTGAAAGACAATCTGCCGTAACGGCAAAGGGAGAAATACCACATGTATCTGGGTCTCGATCTCGGAACCTCCGGCGTCAAGGCGATGCTGATCGATGGTGATCAGAAGATCGTCGGCTCGGCCAATGGTTCGCTCGACGTCTCGCGTCCGCATTCCGGCTGGTCGGAGCAGGAGCCAGCCCACTGGGTGCGGGCCACCGAGGAGGCTGTCACCGGCCTCAAGGCGAAACATCCGAAAGAGTTCGCCGCGGTCAGGGGCATCGGCCTTTCCGGCCAGATGCACGGGGCGACGCTCATCGATGCCAGCGATAAGGTCCTGCGGCCCTGCATCCTCTGGAACGATACGCGCAGCTATGTAGAGGCCGCGGCGCTCGATGCCGATCCGCGTTTTCGCGCGCTGACCGGCAACATCGTCTTCCCGGGCTTCACGGCGCCGAAGCTTGCCTGGGTCCAGAAGCATGAGCCCGATGTCTTCGCCAAGATCGCCAAGGTGCTGTTGCCGAAGGACTATCTGCGTCTTTGGCTGACCGGCGAATATATTTCGGAAATGTCGGATTCGGCCGGCACGTCCTGGCTCGACACCGGCAAGCGCGCCTGGTCGTCGCAACTGCTCGCCGCCACCAACCTTTCCGAGGCGCAGATGCCGGCGCTTGTCGAAGGCACCGCGCAGGCCGGCAAGCTGCGGTCTGAACTGGCGGCGCAATGGGGTATTTCCGGCGATGTCGTCGTTGCCGGCGGCGCGGGCGACAATGCAGCCTCGGCCTGCGGCATGGGCACGGTCAGCGATGGCGCCGCTTTCGTCTCGCTGGGCACGTCGGGCGTGCTTTTTGCCGCCAACGGTTCCTATTTGCCGAAACCGGAAAGCGCCGTGCATGCCTTCTGCCACGCGCTGCCGAACACCTGGCACCAGATGGGCGTCATACTGTCGGCGACCGATGCGCTCAACTGGCATTCCGGCGTGACCGGCAAGTCGGCCGCCGATCTTACCGGCGAACTCGGGGAGACGCTGAAGGCGCCCACCGGCGTCACCTTCCTGCCCTATCTCTCCGGCGAGCGCACGCCCCACAACGATGCCGTCATCCGCGGCGCCTTCATCGGCCTCGAACATGAAAGCAGCCGTGTCGTGCTCACCCAGGCGGTGCTCGAAGGCGTCGCCTTCGCCATTCGCGACAATCTCGAAGCCCTGCGTTCGGCCGGCACCGGCATATCCCGGGTCATGGCAATCGGCGGCGGGTCGCGCTCGCGTTACTGGCTGGCCTCGATTGCGACCGCGCTCGGCGTTCCCGTCGACCTGCCGGCCGACGGCGATTTCGGCGCCGCCTTCGGTGCAGCCCGCCTCGGCCTGATCGCGGCAACGCGGGCAGATCCCATTGCCGTCTGCACGCCGCCGGTAACGGCCGGAACGATCGAGCCGGTGTCGGCGCTGAGCGGCGCTTACGAGGATGCCTACAAGCGCTATCGGGCGCTCTATCCGGCGATCAAGTCGCTGGCGCATTGAGATCGAGGCGCCCCCTCACCCTACCCTCATTCGAGGGAGCCGCGACGTTGCCACAAGTTTCTTCTCCCCGCCGGCAGGCGGATGAGGGGGCCTCTGGCATAGACTAACAATTCAGAACTTCGAAAAGATACGAACCCAAGGAGACCCAACATGAGCACCGGATTTTTCGGCGATATCCAGAAAGTGAAATACGAAGGCCCCGACAGCACCAATCCGCTGGCCTTCCGCTATTACCAGCCGGACGAGATCGTCATGGGCAAACGCATGGAAGACCATCTGCGCTTTGCGGTGGCCTATTGGCACACCTTCACATGGCCGGGCGGCGACCCCTTCGGCGGCCAGACCTTCCTGCGTCCCTGGTTCGAGGACACGATGAAGGCCGCCAAGCTCAAGGCCGACGTCGCCTTCGAATTCTTCTCGCTGCTCGGCTCGCCCTACTACTGCTTCCATGACGCCGACGTGCGTCCGGAGGGCAAGAATTTCGCCGAGAACACCAAAAACCTCAACGAGATCGTCGATTATTTCGCCGAGAAGCAGGCCGCAACCGGCACCAAGCTGCTCTGGGGCACGGCGAACCTCTTCTCTCACCGCCGTTACATGTCGGGTGCGGCGACCAATCCGGATCCAGATGTCTTCGCTTTCGCAGCCGCAACGGTCAAGACCTGCATCGATGCCACGCAGAAGCTCGGCGGCGAAAACTACGTGCTCTGGGGCGGCCGCGAAGGTTACGAGACGCTGCTCAACACCGATATCAAGCGCGAGCTCGACCAGCTCGGCCGCTTCCTCAACCTCGTCGTCGAATACAAGCACAAGATCGGCTACAAGGGCACGATCCTGATCGAGCCGAAGCCGCAGGAGCCGACCAAGCACCAGTACGACTATGACGTCGCGACCGTCTACGGCTTCCTCAAGAAGCACGGCCTCGAAAACGAGGTGAAGCTCAATATCGAGCAGGGCCACGCGATCCTTGCCGGCCACTCCTTCGAGCATGAGCTGGCGCTTGCCAATGCGCTCGGCATCTTCGGTTCGATCGACATGAACCGCAACGACTATCAGTCCGGCTGGGATACCGACCAGTTCCCGAACAATGTCCCCGAAATGGCGCTCGCTTACTACCATGTTCTCGCAGGCGGCGGCTTCAAGACCGGTGGCACCAACTTCGACTCGAAGCTTCGCCGTCAGTCGCTCGACCCGGCGGATCTACTGATCGGCCATATCGGCGGCATGGATTGCTGCGCCCGCGGTCTGAAGGCCGCTGCCAAGATGATCGAGGACAAGGCTCTGTCGCAGCCGCTTGCCGATCGTTATGCCGGCTGGGAATCCGCCGAGGCGCAGAAGCTCTTCCGCGGCGAGTATTCGCTGGATGAGATCAGCCATTATGTCGAAAGCAACGACGTCAACCCGCAGCCGAGATCCGGCAAGCAGGAGCTGCTGGAAAACGTCGTCAATCGTTACGTCTGACAAAGCGCGCCGGCGGTCATCGGCCGCCGGCGCAACCCTCTCCGGCCGGAACGCTATATGGATTTACCGTTTCAACCAGTTGCGCGACGGCGCCGAGACGGAGTTTCGAACCACCAGATCCGGCCTCAACAGGATTTCCGTTTCGGTCGGCCGGCCATCGGACAGCAATTCCAGCAGCAGCGCCATCGCCTGTTTGCCGATTGCCGTTCTCGGCTGTCGGATCGTGGTCAGCGGCGGGGATATGAAGACGGCCTGCGGCACGTCGTCGAAACCGGTCACCGAGAAATCCCGCGGAATGTCGTAGCCTCGCGCGCCGAGCCCGATCATGACGCCGATCGCCGTCTGGTCGTTGACGCACATGAAGGCTGTGGGAAGCGTGTCACGCATGAAAAGCTGTTCGACCGCATGCCGCCCGCTTTCGATCGTGCCGTCGCCTTCGAGCACGATCCTCAAGTCGGGCGGGATGCCGGCGGCGTCGAGACCGGCATCGTAACCCATGCGGCGCCTGGTATAGGCAAGCCGGGTGCGTGAATCGCCGATGAAGGCGATCTTGCGATGCCCTTCGGCCAGCAGCAGATCCACCGCTTTCCTGGCGCCCTCGGTATCGTCGACACCGACATAGGGAATGCCGCCGTTGAAGACGGGCTCGAAAACGCCGACGCTCGGCGGCAGCCGCGCGGTCATCGTCTGATGCCCGAAGGGCAGGATGCCGGTGAAGAGGATCAATCCGGCCGCCTGGTTGGAATTGAAGAATTTCAGATATTCGAGGCCGCGCTGAGCGTCGTTCTGCGTGTGGCCGATCAGGATGCCGTAGCCGTGCGCGCGCGCCTCGTTCTCCAGCCCGACGAGAATGTTGGAGAAATTGGGATCGCCGATATCGGGCGCCACGACCAGGATCATGTTGGAGCGGCCGAGCCTCAGGCTGCGCGCCATCGCATTGGTCGTATAACCGGTGATGGCGATCGCCTGGTTGACCTTGAGCCGTGTGGAGTTGGCGACCTTCTCGGGCATATGGATCGCCCGCGACACCGTCGCGATGGAGACCTCGGCGATCCGGGCGACGTCTTCGATGGTTGCGGGCGTGGAATTCGACACTGGGCTCTGCCTTGGGGCTGTCTTCGCCGAGACACTACACAGACTTGTCGAGAGGTCAAAGGCAGGCTTCAACTGATCTGTGTAAATCAACGATGTAAACCTTTACACGATGTATGTAAAGGTTTACATAGGGTCCAGAGCGGATGGAGAGCCGCTTTGGGGAGGATCAGATGACCGTGGAAGCCGCCGACACCGCACCCGTGGTGCTGTCCGCCAGGCGCATATGCAAATCCTTCAGTGGGGTGCAGGTCCTCTTCAGCGTGAACTTCGATCTTCGCTCCGGCGAAATCCATGCTCTCATGGGTGAAAACGGGGCCGGCAAATCCACGCTCGTCAAGGTATTGTCCGGTTTCGAACAGCCGAGTTCCGGCGAGATCCTGCTCGACGGCAAGCCCGTCGTGCTGCCGCCGAACGGCGCCGCCGAGGCGCTCGGCATCGTCATCATTCACCAGGAATTCAACCTCGCCGAACATCTGACCGTGACGGAGAGCCTCTTCCTCGGGCGGGAAGTTACGCGCTTCGGCATGCTCGATCGCAAATATATGCGTTCGGAGACCCGCAAGGTTCTCGACTTGCTCGGTTCGCATGTCGACGAGAACGCACTGATCAGCACGCTCTCCATCGCCGACAAGCAGATGGTCGAAATCGCCAAGGCGATCAGCCGCGATGCGCGGGTGGTGTTCATGGACGAGCCGACCGCGGTGCTGTCGCGGGAAGAGACCAGTATGCTCTTCAAGCAGGTTCGCAAGCTGCGCGACCAGGGCACGAGCTTCGTCTTCGTGTCCCACAAGCTCGACGAGGTGATGGAATTGACCGACCGCGTCACGGTGTTGCGCGACGGCCAATGGATCAAGACGTCGCCGACGTCCATTCTGGACGGGGAATCGATCGCCCAGCTGATGGTCGGCCGCGAACTTTCCAGCCTCTATCCCGCCAAGGTCGAGCCCGATGTCGACGAGGAGGTCGTTCTCAGCGTCGCTTCGGTGTCGACCGGCTATGTGAAGGATGCGAGTTTCGAAGTGCGCAAGGGCGAGATCATCGGTTTTTCCGGCATGATCGGCTCCGGCCGCACCGAACTGATGGAAGCGATCGCCGGGTTGCGGACCCGGCTCGAGGGCGAAGTGGTGATCAAGGGCGAAACAGTTCCCTCCGGCGACGTGCATGCCGCCAATCGCTGCGGGCTCGCCTATATGACCAAGGACCGCAAGTCGAAGGGCTTGCTGCTGCGCTCCGGCATGGTGACCAATCTGACGCTGCAATCGCTCGGAAGGCATGCGCGTCACGGCTATCTCAGCCCGGGCAGCGAGGCGGCCGCCATGGCAAAGGCCAAACGCCGCTTCGACATCAGGGTTCGCGACGGCAATATCGTCGCCGGGCGCATGTCGGGCGGGAACCAGCAGAAGCTGCTGCTGGCCAAGGTCATGGAGACCGATCCTGATATCATCATCATCGACGAGCCGACGCGCGGCATCGATGTCGGCACCAAGCAGCAAATCTATCATTTCATTTCGGCGCTCGCCCGGGACGGCCGGTCGATCATCGTCGTGTCGTCGGAGATGCCGGAGGTCATCGGTCTCTGCACCAGAGTGGCGGTGATGCGCGAAGGGCGTATCGTCGGCATGCTCGAAGGAGACGAGATTTCCGAGCAGGAGATCATGCGTTACGCCGCCGGGCTCAAGAAGAAGGCGGCCGCCTGAGGCTGAAGCAGGGCTTCGCCGATCAGGACGACAGATAAGATGCCCAGAAAATATGGGACGGGAGGTTGGTTTTGGAAATGAGTGTCAACGAGGAGACCAGGGAAATCCGGCGCCGATCCTGGCGGGATGTCGACCTGCGTGCGGTCGCGCCCTTTGTCGCCCTGGCCCTGCTCCTGATCGTCGGAGCCCTGGTCAATCCCAATTTCATCGGCATCACCAACCTTGCCAATGTCGCGACGCGTAGCGCCTTCATCGCCATCATCGCGGTTGGCGCGACCTTCGTGATATCAGCGGGCGACCTCGATCTGTCGGTGGGCTCCATGGTGGCCTTCGTCGCCAGCCTGATGATCCTGCTGATGAATTCGGGCGCCGTCGAAAACCCGGCTTTGATGCTGACGGTCGCGGTCGCCTTCACCATCGTCGCCGGCGCGCTCTGCGGCCTGGCAAACGGCCTGATCACCACAGTGGGCAAGATCGAGCCGTTCATCGCGACGCTCGGCACGATGGGCATCTATCGCGGCCTGACGACATGGCTGTCGCAGGGCGGCGCCATCACCCTTCGCTCCGCCGATATCCAGACGCTCTATCGTCCTGCCTATTTCGGCAATATCGCCGGCGTGCCGATACCGATCGTGGTGATCCTGGCGGTGACGGCGGTTGCGGCCTTCATCCTCTATCGCACCCGCTACGGGCGCCATGTCGTCGCAGTGGGATCGAACAGCGATGTCGCCCGCTATTCGGGCATCGCGGTCAACCGCGTCAGGACGATTGCTTTCGTCATCCAGGGACTGTGCGTCGCCATTGCCGTGCTGCTCTACGTTCCGCGTCTCGGCTCGACCTCGGCGACGACGGGCATCCTGTGGGAGCTGCAGGCGATCACCGCCGTCGTCGTCGGCGGCACGGCGCTCAAGGGCGGCGCGGGCAGGGTCTGGGGCACGATCTGCGGCGCCTTTATTCTCGAACTCGTCGGCAACATCATGCTGCTTTCGAATTTCATCAGCGAATATCTGATCGGCGCCATCCAGGGTGCGATCATCATCATCGCCATGTTCGTCCAGCGCTCGCTGGTGCGCAAATCATGAATTGACCGGGCTGACAGGGCGCCCGGTCCCGATATGGAAAAGTCCCTGAAATGAGTGGGAGGAAATAGCATGCGTAGATTGATGTTGGGTCTCGCGGTTGCGGCGGTGACGTTCGCCGGCGCCGCTCACGCCCAAGACAAGAAATTCACCATCGGCGTCTCCATTCCGGCGGCCGACCACGGCTGGACTTCGGGCGTGGTGTTCCATGCCGAGCGCGTCGCCAAGCTGCTGATGGCCGAACATCCCGGTCTCAACGTTATCGTCAAGACTTCGCCGGATGCCGCCAGCCAGGCGAACGCCGTGCAGGATCTCGATACGCAAGGCATCGACGCCCTCGTCATCCTGCCGTCGGATCCGGATCCGCTCGTCAACGCCATCAAGGAAGTCAAGGGCAAGGGCAAGTTCGTCGCCCTGGTCGACCGTGCACCGAGCAACAACGACAATTCCGTGCGCGACCTCTATGTCGCCGGCAACAACCCGGCTCTCGGCGAAGTCGCCGGCAAGTACATCAAGGACAACACGCCTGATGCCGAAGTGGTCATCATCCGCGGTCTGCCGATCCCAATCGACCAGCAGCGCCAGGACGGTTTCGACAAGGGCATTGCCGGCTCGAACGTCAAGGTTCTCGACCGCCAGTACGGCAACTGGAACCGCGACGATGCCTTCAAGGTCATGCAGGACTACCTGACGAAGTACCAGAAGATCGACGTCGTATGGTGCCAGGACGACGACATGGCCGTCGGCGTTCTGCAGGCGATCGAGCAGGCCAAGCGCACCGACATCAAATATGTTGTCGCCGGTGCCGGCTCCAAGGATATGGTCAAGAAGGTCATGGACGGGGATAAGCTGATCCCGGTCGACGTCCTCTATCCGCCGGCAATGGTCGGCACGGCGATGGAACTGACGGCGGCAGCCCTTTACGATCAGGTCCCGGTTCACGGCAGCTATATCCTCGACGCGACGCTCGTCACCAAGGACAATGCCAAGGACTTCTACTTCCCGGATTCGCCGTTCTGATCCATCGATTGGAGACATGCGCCCATTCGTAAGGATGGGCGCATTTTTAATGCTTCCACACAGTGTGCGGCCGAAAATGCTGCACGTACCTCTTGCCCGCCAAAGCCCATCATGATTAGCTCGCAGCCATATCGCATATGGCTTTGCGCCAAATCCGCTGGCAAGGGCGAGGAGGCGCCTTGCGCCCGTAAAATTGCGTGCTACAACACTTCAGAAACGTTTACGGTCGATGTTCAGGGAGGAATCTGACATGAAGACGATCAAGGGCCCGGGCCTTTTTCTTGGCCAGTTCGCGGGTGATGCCGCTCCTTTCAACTCCTGGGACGCCATCACCAAATGGGCGGCCGACATCGGCTATAAGGGCGTCCAGGTGCCGACCTGGGCCAGCCAGCTGATCGATCTGAAGAAGGCTGCGACGTCGAAGGATTATTGCGACGAATTCGCCGGCAAGGCGCGCGAAAACGGCATCGAGATCACCGAACTCTCCACCCATCTGCAGGGCCAGCTCGTTGCCGTTCATCCGGCCTATGACGAAGCCTTCGACGGGTTCGCGGCACCGGAGGTGCGCGGCAATCCGAAGGCGCGCCAGGAATGGGCTGTCGAGCAGGTCAAGATGGCGCTGACGGCATCCAAAAATCTCGGCCTCAAGGCGCATGCGACCTTCTCCGGCGCGCTTGCCTGGCCGTTCATCTATCCCTGGCCGCAGCGCCCTGCCGGTCTGGTCGAAACGGCCTTCGACGAACTCGCCCGCCGCTGGACGCCGATCCTCAACCATGCGGACGAAAACGGCATCGACGTCTGCTACGAGATCCATCCCGGTGAAGACCTGCATGACGGGATCACCTTCGAGATGTTCCTGGAGCGCGTCAAGAACCATCCGCGCGCCAACATGCTCTATGACCCCTCGCACTACATCCTGCAGTGCCTGGATTATCTCGACAACATCGACATCTACAAGGACCGCATCAAGATGTTCCACGTCAAGGATGCGGAGTTCAATCCGACCGGGCGCCAGGGCGTCTACGGCGGCTATCAGGGCTGGGTGGAACGCGCCGGCCGGTTCCGCTCGCTCGGCGACGGCCAGGTCGATTTCGGTGCGGTGTTCTCGAAGATGACCGCCAATAATTTCGACGGCTGGGCCGTGGTCGAATGGGAATGTGCGCTGAAGCATCCGGAAGACGGTGCCCGCGAAGGCGCCGAATTCGTGGCCGCCCATATCATCCGCGTCACCGAGAAAGCCTTCGACGATTTCGCCGGCAGCGGCACGGATCAGGCGGCGAACCGGCGGATGCTGGGGCTTTCCTAAAACAGGGCATCTGGTGGGTGCCCCTCACCCTAACCCTCTACCCGTAAACGGGGAGAGGGGAGTTGCCGCACCAGCCGTCGAGATGGGCGTAAACATCGCGGCATATCCCCTTCGCCCCGTTTACGGGGAGAAGGTGGCGGCAGCCGGATGAGGGGCATGCGTCCGCACCAAGTTTAAATTTCAGGAGGAATTAATGGCAATCGAAGCATCATCCGAACAGACACGCGAGCCGCGCATCCGGCTCGGCATGGTGGGCGGCGGCGCGGGCGCGTTTATCGGCGCCGTGCACCGTATCGCTGCGCGCATCGACGATCAGTACGATCTCATCGCCGGCGCGCTGTCGTCGACGCCCGAGAAGGCCGTGCAGTCCGGCCGCGACCTCGGCCTCGATCCGTCGCGGACCTATTCCAGCTATCGCGAGATGGCGATCCGCGAGGCGAAGCTGAAGAACGGCATCGAGGCGGTGGCGATCGTGACGCCGAACCATGTGCATTACGATGCGGCCAAGGAATTCCTGAGACGCGGCATCCATGTCATCTGCGATAAGCCGCTGACGTCAAACCTGGCCGATGCGAAGAAGCTGAAGAAGATCGCCGACGAGAGCGGTGCGCTGTTCGTGCTGACGCATAATTACACCGGCTATCCGATGGTCCGCCAGGCGCGCGAGATGATCGCGAACGGCGAACTCGGCGATATAAGAGTCGTCCAGGCCGAATATCCGCAGGACTGGCTGACGGAAGCGGTCGAGCAGACCGGCCAGAAACAGGCCGCCTGGCGCACCGATCCGGCGCAATCCGGCGTCGGTGGGTCCACAGGCGATATCGGCACGCATGCCTATAATCTTGCCGCCTTCATATCGGGCCTGGAACTCGACAGCCTTGCCGCCGATCTCGACAGCTTCGTCCCGGGCCGCCGGCTGGATGACAACGCCCATGTCTTGCTGCGCTTCAAGGCAAAAGGCTCGGAGAAGCCGGCCAAGGGCATGCTCTGGTGCAGCCAGGTGGCGCCCGGCCATGAAAACGGCCTGATGGTGCGCGTCTACGGCACCAAGGGCGGGCTGGAATGGACCCAGAAGGACCCGAACTATCTCTGGTACACGCCTTTCGGCGAGCCGAAGCGGCTGATCACCCGGGGCGGCGCCGGTTCGGGCGCGGCTGCCGGCCGTGTCTCGCGCGTGCCGTCAGGGCATCCGGAGGGGTATCTTGAAGCCTTTGCGACGATCTATACGGAAGCGGCGCATGCCATCAACGCCCGCAAGAAGGGCAAAGCTGTCGACAAGGCGGTGGTCTACCCGACGGTCGATGACGGCGTGAAGGGCGTGGCCTTCGTCGAGGCTTGCGTCGCATCTTCGAAGAAGAACGGCGCCTGGGTCAAGGTCTGAATTTAACGTTCCCAGTCACTCAATGAAAAACGCCGAGGCGGGCTCGAGTCGCCTCGGCGTTTTGTTTATTCTCGATCAGGCCGCAGCCGTGCGGCCACGCTTCAGCAGGTTGTCGACGCTGAAGGGTCCGGCGCCTGCCGCCACCAGATAAAGAAATACGAAGCAGAACAGGATTGCCGCGACGCCGCCGTTCTGCGCGGGATAGATGCCCTTCGACGCATGCCCGATGAAATAAGCGAAGGCCATCAGGCCCGAGAGCACGAAGGCGGCGATACGGGTCTGGAAGCCGACCAGCACCAGGAAGCCGAGGGTGAGTTCGAGAAGACCGGCAACCCAGGACAGCGAGCCGACGGGAGGCACGCTTGCCGCAACCGGAAAATGCAAAATCTTCTGCGTTCCGTAGCTGAAAAGCACAAGTGAGGAGATGATGCGCAGCAAGCTCAACAGATGCGGCTGCAGCAGATGGATCGAAGACAGCATCGGATTCCTTTCCTGTTTGTGATGTCTTGGCTGTGCAACGATCGCGGGCGCGCCGGCAAGTCACGACTTCTGACGTTCACGTTATGGGAGCAGTCCGCGCCGGAAAGTGCGGCAGGTCAGGGCGACCGAATACTGCAGTCGCCGCCGCTTCGCGGCCGTACTGTAACGTTGCAGTTTTTCTGCGTCCGGGCCTGTACTTTGCTTTTCGGCTTGGCTAAATCCGAACCCAAACGGTTCACCCACACGCCGAGAACGGGATTTACAGATGATCGATCCGAAAAAACTCGCAGACCGCTTTCCAGGCGATTTCACTTTCGGCGTTGCCACCGCCGCCTTCCAAATCGAAGGCGCCAGCAAGGCAGACGGCCGCAAGCCGTCCATCTGGGATGCCTTCTGCAATATGCCGGGTCGCGTCTATCATCGCCATAATGGCGACGTTGCCTGCGATCACTACAATCGCCTGGAGCAGGATCTCGATCTCATCAAGGATATGGGTGTCGAAGCCTACCGGTTCTCCATTGCCTGGCCGCGCATTATCCCCGACGGCACGGGTCCGGTGAACGAGGCCGGCCTCGATTTCTACGACCGGCTGGTCGACGGTTGCAAGGCGCGGGGGATCAAGACCTTTGCGACGCTCTACCACTGGGACCTGCCTCTGCTGCTCGCCGGCGACGGCGGCTGGACGGCGCGCTCGACCGCCTATGCCTATCACCGCTATGCCAAGACGGTGATGAACCGCCTTGGCGACCGCCTCGATGCCGTCGCGACCTTCAACGAACCCTGGTGCATCGTCTGGCTGAGCCACCTTTACGGCATCCATGCTCCGGGCGAGCGCAACATGCAGGCCGCCCTTCACGCCATGCACTACATGAACCTTGCCCATGGCCTCGGCGTCGAGGCGATCCGCTCGGAAGCCCCTGATGTGCCTGTCGGGCTCGTGCTCAACGCCGCCTCGATCATCCCTGGCTCCGACAGCCCGGCCGATCTTGCCGCCGGCGAGCGTGCGCATCAGTTCCACAACGGCGCCTTCTTCGATCCTGTCTTCAAGGGCGAATATCCGAAGGAATTCGTCGAAGCGCTCGGCGACCGCATGCCCGTCATCGAAGATGGCGACATGAAGCTCATCAGCCAGAAACTCGACTGGTGGGGCCTGAACTATTACAAGCCCGAGCGAGTCACTGATGATGCCGATCGCAAAGGCGATTTCCCCTGGACGGTGGAGGCGCCGCCGGCAAGCGACGTCAAGACCGATATTGGCTGGGAAATCTATGCACCGGGCCTGAAGCTCTCCGTCGAGGACCTCTACCGCCGCTACGAACTGCCGGAATGCTACATCACCGAGAACGGTGCCTGCGACAACACCGATGTCGTCGATGGCGAGGTCGATGACGCGATGCGCCTCGACTATGTCGGTGAGCACCTCGATGTCGTCGCCAACCTCATCAAGGACGGCTATCCCCTGCGCGGTTATTTCGCCTGGAGCCTGATGGACAATTTCGAATGGGCGGAAGGCTACCGCATGCGCTTCGGCCTCGTCCACGTCGATTACGAGACCCAGCAGCGCACGGTGAAGAAGAGCGGCAAATGGTATCGCGACCTTGCGGCTCAATTCCCGAAGGGCAATTACAAAGCGGGTTAGCGCCATTCCTCGCGCGGGCAGTTGATAAGGCGCCTCTTGAACTCGAACTACCGGCCGGCACGGCAAGCTGACACTGCCTGCCGTCAATGTCACGGCGGCCGGCGGCACGCATAAAAATAGATTGTCAGAAACGTACAACAGGCGGTTGCTTAAACGTTTTTGAACCCTTGACTGGCAAAGTCCAACGGTCAGGGAGTCGTAATGCAGACAGTCGGAAAGTCGCAAAGCAAGGGATCGGGAATAGGCCGCCACATCGCCGTCACCGGCGTGCTTTTCTCCTTCGCGGTCGTCGTCGCCGTCGTCACCATCATGGTGCTGACGGCGCTTGAACGTGTGGCCGAAAATGCCAATCTCCTCGATGACGAGCGCTCGCGCGAAACCACGATCGGCGCGGTGAAGACTTTCGAGGATCAGCTCGGCGCGACACTCGACGATTATGCCGCCTGGGACGACGCTGCCGTCAACGTCTACGCGCCTGACGGTATGGACTGGACGGTGAGCAATTACGGCGAGATGTCGCTCAACAGCTCGCTGTTCGACATGGCGATCGTCATCGATGACGCGAAGAAGGCGATCATCGCCTATCGCGACGGCAAACCGATGGAGGAGCCGCTCACGGATTTCTTCGCGCCGTCGCTCTGGACCCTGCTCGACACGGTGAAGGCGGCCGGCCCGGCAGATCGTCCTCAAGCGGTCGGTTTCATCACCACCAAGCGGGGCATTGCCGCTGTCGGCGTGGCATTGGTTCGGAAGAAGTCCGGTGCGCTTGACGTGCCCGCCGGCCAGCACCGCTATCTCGTTTTCGCCCGCCATCTCGATGACGACAGGGTGACCGCTCTCGGCCAGACCTATGTCATTGGCGGCCTGAGGCTGGCGCCACCCAGCTTTGCGGCCGACTATCGCGTCCCGATCGTCGATCCGACAGGGGCAACGCTCGGCAAGCTCGTCTGGACCTCGCGTTCACCCGGCGACATCGCCTATGCGCAGGTGCGGCCGATGGTCATCCAGGCGCTCGGCCTCGTCGGACTGTTTTTCGCGGTACTGCTGGTCATCGGCTTGCTTGCCGGCCGCCGCCTGAAGGCAGAGGAAGGCAGCGCCCGCGAGGAGGCGTTGCGCGACAGGCTGAGCGGCCTTTCCAATCGCGACGGGCTCGGGCTCGCCGTCGATCGTTTTGTCGTCGAAGCACGCCAGACCAGGCGCAACGTGCTGCTCCTCTATCTCGACCTCGATGGCTTCAAGGAAGTCAATGACAGCTATGGCCATGGCACCGGCGACCAGTTGATCCGTGCGGTCGCTGCCGGGCTCGAAGTGCTCATTCCACAGGATGCGGTTCTGGCGCGCATTGGCGGCGATGAATTTGCGATCGCCTTTCTCTCCGACAGCGAGAATGCCGCCGCCCTGCAGCTTGCCGAGCAGATCCTCGATTTTCTTGTCGAGCCATTGGAGATCGGGCGCCGCGTCGTCGTCGTCGGGGCCAGTATCGGCATCGCCATGTCACCCTTCGGTTCGATTGGCCGCGAGGAGCTGGTGCGCCGCTCCGATCTTGCCATGTACAAGGCGAAGGAGGCCGGCCGCGCGCGCATGACGCTCTACGATCCGTCGATGGATGCGGATCGAGAGCAGCGCAACGCGCTGGAACTCGATCTCCGGATCGCCATCGAAAGCGGTGACCTGACGCTCGCCTACCAGCCGCTGATCGATGCGACCACCCAGGCGATGACCGGCGTCGAAGCACTGGTGCGCTGGAATCGCCCGGGCCACGGTCCTGTTTCGCCCGAGCTGTTCATCCCGATCGCGGAGACCAGCGGCCTCATCGAATCGCTTGGCCTGTTCGTGCTGCGCAAGGCATGCGAGACGGCCAAGCAATGGCCGGAACTCAACGTTTCGGTCAACGTCTCGCCCGGCCAGTTCCGCAATCCCGCCTTCAGCGACTATGTGCGTTACGTGCTGAAGCAGACGGAGATCGAAGCCAGCCGCATCACGCTCGAGATTACCGAAGGCTACATGATCCAGAATCCGCAGCGGACCCGCCAGTCGATCGAACGGCTGAAGGGGCTGGGGGTCAAGGTGGCGCTTGACGATTTCGGCTCCGGATTCTCCTCGATCGGTTATCTCAGGCAGTTCGGCTTCGACCGCATCAAGATCGACCGCTCGCTGGTCATGGGCGTCAACGAGGATAAGCGCCAGCGCGAGATGCTGCAGGCGACGGTGGCGCTCGCCCGTTCGCTCGACATTCCGGTGACGGCCGAGGGTATCGAGACCGAGGAGCAGGCGATCGCCATGCGCCTTTTCGGCTGCGACTGCCTGCAGGGCTATTTGTTCGGAAAGCCTGTTACAGCAGACCTCATCACCAAGATGCTGAGCGAGCGACGGGCAGCGGAGCCGACAGGCCGGCGTCGTATCGGCGCAGCCTGACCGGCGGCCTGATCTTCAGAAAGCAAATTTGATTCACACAGAATCCGGCTCAGCTGCCGATATGCCGCTGGCCGCGCTTTTTGGCGAGGGCGATCTGGTGCTGCCGCTGACGGTAGCGCAGCCGGTCTTCTTCCGTGCGCTTGGGATAACAGTGGCTGCAGGAAACGCCTTCCTCGTAGAGCGGCGAGGTGATCTCCTCTGATGTGATCGGGTTACGGCAGGCATGGCACAACCTGTGTTCGCCTTCCGTCAGCCCGTGCTCGACGGAGACGCGCTCGTCGAAGACGAAGCAGGCGCCATCCCAGAGGCTTTCCTCCTGCGGCACTTCCTCCAGATATTTCAGGATGCCGCCCTTCAGATGATAGACCTCGTCAAAGCCCTCAGCCTTCATGAAGGCCGTGGCCTTCTCGCAGCGTATGCCGCCGGTGCAATACATGGCGACCTTCGGCTTGTTGTGCAGGCCGGGATTGTTGCGCACCCAATCCGGAAATTCACGGAAGGTCTTGGTCTTCGGGTCGAGCGCGCCGCGAAACGTGCCGATTGCCGTCTCATAATCGTTGCGGGTGTCGATGACGATCGTATCGGGATCGGAGATCAGCGCGTTCCAGTCCTTGGCGGCCACATAGGTGCCGACCACCTTGTTGGGGTCGATATCCTCGACGCCCATGGTGACGATTTCCTTCTTCAACTTCACCTTCATGCGCAGGAAGGGCATTTTCGAGGCGCGGCTTTCCTTGTGCTCCAGGCCCGAAAATTCCGCCTGGGCGCGCAGGAAGGAGAGCACGGCGCCAATCCCGGCATCCGGTCCGGCGATCGTGCCGTTGATGCCCTCATGCGCCAGAAGCAGCGTTCCCTTGACGCCGTTCTCCTCGCAAAGCGCCTGCAGCGGTGCCTGCAGGCTGGCAAAACGCGGCACGGAAACGAAATGGTAGAGGGCCGCCACGAGGAACGGGCTGGTGTGTGTGAGGCTGTCGGTCATAGGCCTGGAAATACAGAAAATCGGCGGGCCACGCAATTGCCTTCGCCAGAGGCGATTTCGACAGGTGGCGGACTACGCTCGCGCCTGCCATTCGGAAAACGGCCGCACGCCGAAACTCCGGTCGGGGATGGCGTCGAGAATGCTGATGAACTCGATCGAGTGCCCGTCCGGATCCTTGAAATAGATCGACAGCGCCGGCATCCAGCCGAGAACCACCGGTTCCGTTGCCGGTTCACCGTTAAAGCCGAGAGGCTCCACGCCCTTTGCCTTGAGCAAGGCGGGAGCCTGCAGCACACTATCGGCGGTCATGCGGAAGGCGATATGCAGCCGCATCTTCAAGGGTCCGGTTCCGGTTTCCCAAAGGCCCAGCATGCCGGTCTTCCGGTCGTCCACCCAGAGGAACGTGACTTTGCGCTCCTCGAACGATGCTGCGGGCTCTAGCCCGACGACATCGCGGTAGAAATCCGTAGAGGTCTTGAGATCGGCAACGGTCAGATGGGTCTCGTAGAGTCCGAGCACCTTCGGCATAGCGGCATTTTCGGCGGTCATTTTTTCCTCGCAGCGTCAGGTCTTTGCTTGTTCGACCACCGGAGGCTAGGACCTCAAGACTGGTTGAGGTCAATGGGTTTTCCTATGATATTTCAGATGCGCTGAGGCATTCGGAAATGCAGCGTTCGCAAGCACTGCCGGTGTCGCCACCTATCGATTCCCGGCGGCCAGCCAGAGAAGCTCGATGCGGTCGGCTTCCTCGTCGGGATCATCGGTGAAGACGATTTCGGCTTTGACAAGCGCCTGCCGCCGGTCTTCCTGTTGGCGGAAGATGATGGCGTCAAGCAGGTGTGCGAGATCGTCGTTGCGGGTGAAGAGCTGCGGTTCGGCCTCCACCAGTTCGGAGAGCACGGCGAGATCGTGTATATGGCCGAGATCTTCGACAAGTTCCGTGGCGGCATCGCGCTTGGCCTTCATCGCGCCCGGCCAGACGTCACGCAGAAGAGCATGGTAGAGCCGATAGTCGTAGGCGCGCTTGCGCAGATCGTGGAAATCGTCGGCCGATGCCTCGCCGTGGCAGGCAGCAAGCGCGGTCTTCGCCTTGCGCGCGGTGCGGCGCCAGCTCTTTGCCAGCATACGGGCATTCTTGCGGTGGCTGCCGTCGAAGGACACTTTATCCAGGGCTGCAATCGCCGCCGTCAGGACGGCAGAGGTTTCCGTCAGCCGCTGCTCCAGGCCGCTTTCGGCTTCGGTCATCCAGTCACGGCGTCCTTCGAGAACAGTGACGATGCGGCCGAGCGCCTCGCTTTCCTCGTCCCCCCGGGCTGATTGCTGGAGATATTGTGCGGTGCCGATGAGGGCGGCAGCGTCGCGGATCGCCGAAAGCGACACTGCGGCATCGCGCAGCCTCGTGTTTTCCTGGGCCTGGAAATCCGGCACCTTGCGACGAACGAGGCGGTAGAGCGAGCGCAGTCGTTTCAGGCTCTTGCGGAAGGAATGGATTGCCTCATCGGTGCCGTCCGGCCGTTCCTCGATAAGCGTAATGGCACGTTCCAGCTGCTGTGTCGCGACGCTGCGGAACGCGTCCGTGAAATCGGCGTCAGGCCGAATGCGATAGGCCATGCCTGTCGTGCTCATATTCTGTGGCAAGGGCCTGGTTGGAATAGCGGAAATCGCCGGTCACCTCGCGGCCAAGCCAGCTGGGTAGGGCCGGATTGTCGGTTTCCGCCGTCATCTCCACCTCGGCGATGACAAGCCCACGATGCTCGCCAGTAAAGACGTCGACCTCCCAGACGAAACCCTGATGTGGAACGCGGTAGCGCGTCTTCTCGATGACGATGCCGATCGCATTCTGCAGCAGCTCTTTGGCATCGGCGATCGGGATGTCGTATTCGAATTCGTCGCGGGTAATCGTGCTGCGGCCGATCTTGATCGTCAGCTTCGCTTTCCTGTCGTCGAGGATGCGCACCCGGACGGAACGGTCGTCCATCGAAGCAATGTAACCCTGCCGGAGAACAGACTTCGTCTCGACGGCGGAACGCCATCCATCGCTGCGTACAAGAAACTTCCGCTCGATCTCTTTCGCCATATCAGTGAACCTTTTGTGACGATTGCGGCACGGTAGACCAATTTCCACGCATTTCCTACCCATCTTGTCATATGGTCTGGTTTTATCTCGACAAGGGTCGGCGGGGGCGTTATTCGGGATCCGAATTCAATCGTTTCAAGGAAGTCGCACGACCATGGGCGAGAAAACAGAAAAGCTCCTTTCCATCCTGAAACTCCAGCCGGTCGTTCCGGTCTTGATCGTCGACGATGCCAAGTCGGCGGTATCGCTGGCCCGGGCGCTCGTCGCGGGCGGCCTGAAGGCGATCGAGATCACCATGCGCACGCCGGCGGCACTCGATGCCGTGCGCGCCGTCGCAGCCGAGGTCGAGGGCGCCGAAGTCGGCGCCGGCACGATCCTGAATGCCGCCCATTGGCAAGCCGCCGTCGAGGCCGGTTCGAAGTTCATCGTCAGCCCGGGTACGACACAGGAACTGCTCGATGCCGCTGCCGACTCCGATGTGCCGTTGCTTCCGGGGGCTGCGACCGCCAGCGAAGTGATGGCTTTGCGCGAAGAAGGCTACCAAGTGTTGAAATTCTTCCCGGCGGAGCAGGCCGGTGGCGCGGCCTTGCTGAAGGCGCTCTCTTCACCGCTCGCGGGCACGCTGTTTTGCCCGACCGGCGGCATTTCGCTGAAGAACGCCAATGATTATCTCTCGCTGCCGAACGTCATCTGCGTCGGCGGCTCCTGGGTAGCGCCGAAGGAACTGGTCGCGGCCGGCGACTGGGCTGGCATTACCAGGCTCGCGGCAGAAGCGGCGGCACTGAAGGCCTGAGTTTCGGTAGGGGTGGGGTCGGCCTTCGGGCATAATCCCCACTCCTCAATTTGTATTTCACCCGTCGCAAACCTATGTACCTCTCCAGCTTCAAACAGGGAGATGACGAGGAATGTTCGACGCAAAGAAGCTTCTCGACCAGTTCTTGGGTTCGCAGGTGCCGGGTCTCGGCGGTTCGGTCCGCGACAGGGCGGGCGACGCCGTTCAGACGGCTAAAAACAACCCGCTGGCGACAGGCGCGATTGCAGCCGCGCTTCTCGGCACCAAGACCGGCCGGGGTATTGCCGGCAATGCATTGGCGATCGGCGGTCTTGCCGCCATTGCCGGCCTCGGCTACCAGGCCTACAAGAATTACCAGGCGGGGCAGGCGCCCGCAGCCCCCTCGGATGCGCCCTCGGCCAACAATCCGGTTCTCTTGCCGCCGCCCGCCGAATCCGGTTTCGGACCGACGTCGCCTGCCGGCAGCAATGAATTCGTGCTGGTGCTGATCCGCGCGATGATCGCCGCCGCCAAGGCCGACGGCCATATCGACGATGCCGAACGCGCCCTCATCATGGACAAGGTCAAGGCCGCCGACGTCAGCGGTGAGGCCGCGGCCTTCATCGAGCACGAACTCGCTTCGCCGACGGATATCGATGCGCTGGTGGCGGCGGCGAGGACCGAAGAACAGCGCGTCGAACTTTACACCGCCTCGCGGCTCACCATCGAACCGGATTCGCGCGCCGAGCGCGGTTATCTCGATCTGCTCGCCGGCCGCCTCGGTCTTGCCGACCAGCTGGTCGACCATATCGAGGCGACGGTGTCCTCCGCCAAGGTGACCTTGTCACAGTGACAAGCAGGCCGGTTGCCTTTGTCGGGCGGCTGGCCTATCCACTCCTAGACAAGGGGAGTGAACATGCGCGATCTAACAAATTTCAACGGTTGTCCGGCGCCGACGCCGGTCACGCTCAAGGGTCGTTTCGTCACCGTCGAGCCCTATCGGCGCGCGGAACATCTCGAGGCGCTGTGGGACGGGCTCGGCGGTATGGGCATCAACCCGCTGCTTCTCTATTTCGCGCAGGACGATTTCTCCGGTATCGACGATTTCGCCAACTGGCTGGAAACCGTCTACACCAAGTCCGGCTGGCTCACCCATATCTTCCGTGACAATGCCACCGGCAAGATTGTCGGCATGGCGAATTACATGCGCGCCGACCCGGCAAACGGCGTCGTCGAGATCGGCGGAGTGGCGCACGGCGCCGAGATGAAGCGGTCGCCGCTTTCGACCGAGGCGCATTATCTGATGGCCAAGCACGTGTTCGAGGATCTCGGCTACCGCCGCTACGAATGGAAATGCGACAATAAGAACGAGGCGAGCAAGACGACGGCGGCGCGTTACGGCTTCAGCTTCGAAGGCGTCTTCCGCCAGCACATGATTTCCAAGCATCGCAACCGCGATACCGCCTGGTTCTCGATGATCGATGTCGAATGGCCGATGATCAACGATGCCTTCGAGGCCTGGCTTTCGCCTGAGAATTTCGACGCCGCCGGCAACCAGATCCGCCGCCTGCAGGATATCCGCGCCGATCTCGAAAAGGAAAGGCTCGTATGAGTCCGGAGAGCCGCTCGCAGGCGACAGCCGCCGGCATCATCCTGCTTGGTGCCGCCTTGGTCATCTATTTCCTGCCGACCATCGTGCTGTGGATCGGCAATTTCTCGCCGACACTGGCGATTGCCGTCGGCGTCTGCCTGATCATGGCGTTCTTCGCGGTGTTCTGGCTACGGGCGCGCTATCAGCGCGGCAGAGAGAAATAGGGCTACAGCTCTACCCCTGCAGCGAGGCCCCGAGCAGCAGGGCGCCCATCAGCATGACGAGCACGGCGCCGAGGATTTCGATGGCGTTGCCGACCCAGATCGAGGCGGTCGAGCCACGTCCGGAGAGGCGGACGGCCGCCCCCTTGGCCGTGACGGCAAGTGTGGCAAGCAGGGAAACGGTGATCGCCGTGCCGAGCGACATGGCGGCGACGGAAAGCACGCCGCCGAGATAGAGCCCGTTCAGCAGCGAGAAGGTCATGACCAGCAGTGCGCCCGAGCAGGGGCGCAGACCGACGGCAACGATCGCCGACCAGGCCTCGCGGGCGCTGAACCTGTCGCCGGCGAGCAGGGCCGGATCAGGCACATGGGCATTGCCGCAGGTCTCGCAGACCATGCCGGGAACGAAGGTATGGCCGGCGTCGATGGCCTGTGCCTTGCCGTTGAAGGCATAGGCCTGCCGCTCGGCCGCATTGTCCTTCCAGTCGAGCATCATGCTGACCGGGCCGGCGGACGTCGCCATCAGCCGGCGGCGCGGCATGTTGCCCACCATCGAGCGCAGTTTGCGAAACAGCAGCCAACCGCCGAAGAGGATGACCATGACGAAGCTTGCGATTTCCATCGCATGGGTCGCCGCCGTCAGCGTGATACCGGTGCCGCGCAGCACCAGCCAGGCGCCGCCGACCAGCGCCACCGCCACCACGCCCTGGACGAAGGCCGAGATGAAGGAAATCACGACGCCGCGCTTCAACTCGATCTCGTTGGCGATCATATAGGAGGAGATGACCGCCTTGCCGTGCCCAGGGCCTGCTGCATGGAAGACGCCGTAGGCGAAGGAGAGGCCGATCAGCGATGCCAACTGCCACGGGTCCTGGCGCATCGCCTTCAAGGCGCCTGTCAGCGCCCGGTAGAAAGCCTGCTGCTCATAGTTCACATAGAGCAAAAGCGGTGCGAGCGGCCCGCCGGTCGGCTGGAAGCTCGGCTCCGCCGTGCCGATACCGAGCGGCGATTGGGCATGGGCAAGGCTTGCCGCCGCCAGCAGCGCAAGGGCCGCAGCGGAAAAGGCGAGGGGCAGGCGTTTTATCAGCATGTGACCTCCAGCCGGGTGGCAAAGAGTTTGGACATGTTGGTGCCGGTGGGATCGTTGAAGAAGGCGTCCGTCAGCGACTGCTTGTTCTGCGAGATCACCTCGTCGGCATCCGGCCGCACCACCTGATGTTTACAGGCCTTGAAGCCGTCGCCGACCGTTGCCAGCTCGTTGTCTGTCGGGAAATCGATCGAAGTATAGAGCGTCGGGTCGTAGACGCCGAAGGTGAGCCTGCCCTTGAGTGGCATCTTCTCCACCGGCTTCACCGCAAAGAACATCAAGAGCTGGCCGTCCTTGTAGTCGACATGGATGATGTCGGGCTTCTGGACGGTGATGTTCTTCCCGTTGATCGTCAGGTTCATGTAGTAATCGTAATCGGCGAGCGATTGCTTCACCGTCTTTCCGACCTCGGCGAGCTCGTTCGGCTCCAGCTTCAGATCGGTGTTCTTGTCGAAATCCATGACGACGGAGGAGGAGAAGACCTCGTCGAAGCGCCAGACATTGCGCAGCTCCTCGACGCTGCCGTCCTTGCCGGCCACGACTTCGAGACGCGCCTCCACAAAGATGTGCGGATGGGCAAAGGCGGCGGCCGGCGCCAGCGAAAGAAGCGCGGCCATCAGTATCGTCGAATGTTTCATCTGTTCCGCTGCCCTGTTCGGTGACCCTGACTTCTTGCCAGAAATTGGGACGGAATTGGGACCGGGTTAGTGGTGGCTGGCGCGGACGGAATGTCGCATCGGCCCCATTATGGATGTTTCTTGAACCAGTTGTGCAGGTAGTCGACGAAGATCCTCACCTTGGCCGGCAGATAGCGCCGATGCGGATAGACGGCGTAGATGCCGCGGTCGGTCGGGAGGTAGTCGTTGAACAGCGTCACTAGTGCGCCGCTCTCGATCGGCTTGCGGGCGATGAAATCCGGGATGAGGGCGATGCCGATGCCGGCGAGTGCCGCGCGCAATGTCGCATGCGGGCTGTTGACCTCGATCGGTCCGCTGACGGCGACGGCGAACGAGGTGTTGTCGGGATTGTGGAAGCGGATGCTTGCCTGGGTGCGCGCATTGGTATCGACGATGAAGGGGACGTTGGAAATGTCGCTGGGGTGCTCGAGATCGGGATGGCGTTCGAGAAAATCCGGCGTGGCGCAGAGATGGACGCGGAAATCCGAGATCTTGCGGGCGATCATGCCGGAATCCTCGAGCTTGGTGACGCGGATCGCCACGTCGAAGCCTTCCTCGATCAGGTCGACGAACCGGTCGTCGGCGGCGATCTCCAGCGAAAGGTCCGGGTTCTCCTTGGCGAAATCGATCAGCGACTGGCCGACATCGGCATCGACGAAGGTGCGCGGCACCGAGATGCGAAGCCGCCCTTTGAGCTGTGCATTGTTTTCACGCACGAGATCGGCGAGGTTGTCGATCTCCTTCAGGATATCGGAGGCGGTGCGGTAGTAGGTATGGCCAGCCTCGGTCATTGAGAACTGCCGGGTGGTGCGGTTGAGCAGCAGGGCGCCGAGCTCATCCTCCAGTTCGCGCACATATTTGGAGAGCAGCGCCTTCGAGCGGCCGGTGCGCCGCGCCGCGGCGGAAAAGCCTTCGGCCTCGACAACATCGATGAAAGCCCGTATGCGTGTCAAGGTGTCCATGGCTGTTCCCGAAGCTGTTTCGGAATGTTGAACAAATTGGGCGATTTTGTTCAATTATTTTTTTGGCCCCAGATTAAAAAATCGCTTGATTATGAAGGCGAATATTCTTATTTCCCACTCAGCCCAAAGTCGCACGTGCCCATGGGTGTCCGCCGAACCCTCGAATTGGTGAGGAAATCGGTAAGGTACCTGGAATTAACCCCTCCAGTCGCTATTCCGGCCAACCGGAAAATGCGAGGACGCCTGAAGCAACGACGGTGCGGGCCTTTTTGTTCTCTCCCTGCTTTCCATCAGCGGGGGTTACTGAAGAGGCACACCATCATTGCCGGAAGTGCGGTTGGGATTCTCCCTCCAATCCATGGCAGACAAAGCCGAACTTACACCGCGTCCGCGGCGTTGGTTCACTATCCGCGCATCGAGCGCTTGCTATGGTTCCGGGGTCTCCACCGGCTGGTTCCAATGCGAGCTATCGTATGCCCTTTGTCCTCCGGTTCATGCCGGAGCTCTGGAATTGGAAGAGGGAATCGATATGACCACCCAGCGCATCCGCGACTTTCTCGCAACCCGACGTCCCGACGGTCCCTGCCTCGTGGTTGACCTCGACGTCGTTCGCGACAATTTCCACGCCTTCCGTCACGCCATGCCGGACAGCGCCATCTACTACGCCGTCAAGGCCAACCCGGCCCCGGAAGTGCTGAAGCTGCTTGCAGGCCTCGGCTCCAATTTCGATTGCGCATCCGTAGCCGAAATCGAAATGGCGCTCGAAGCCGGTGCGACCGCCGCCCGCATCTCCTACGGCAACACGATCAAGAAGGAACGTGACGTTGCCCGCGCGCATGCGCTCGGCGTCAGCCTCTTTGCGGTCGACAGCCACGAGGAAGTCGAGAAGATCTCGCGCGCCGCTCCCGGCGCCCGCGTCTTCTGCCGCGTGCTGACCGATGGCGAAGGCGCTGAATGGCCGCTGTCGCGCAAGTTCGGCTGCGTTCCGCAGATGGCCGTCGACGTTCTCGTCTACGCTCATCAGCTTGGCCTGCAGTCCTACGGCGTCTCGTTCCATGTCGGTTCCCAGATGACCAAGGTCGATGCCTGGGATTCGGCGCTCGCCGATGCCAAGCGTGTCTTCGTATCGCTTGCCAAGCAGGGCATCCACCTGCAGATGGTCAACATGGGCGGCGGCTTCCCGACCAAGTACCTGCGCGACGTTCCGTCCGCAGAAGCTTACGGCAAGTCGATCTACCAGGCGCTGCGCACGCATTTCGGCAACCAGATCCCGCAGACGATCATCGAGCCGGGCCGCGGCATGGTCGGCAATGCCGGTGTCATCAAGGCGGAAGTCGTTCTGATTTCGAAGAAGTCGGACAATGACGATGCCCGCTGGGTCTTCCTCGACATCGGCAAGTTCGGCGGTCTCGCCGAGACGATGGACGAAGCCATCCGCTATCCGATCCGCACGGAGCACGACGGCGACGAGATGGAGCCCTGCGTCATCGCCGGCCCGACCTGCGATTCGGCCGACGTGCTCTACGAGAAGAACCTCTATCCGCTGCCGATCTCCCTTTCGATCGGCGACGAGGTCCTGATCGAAGGCACCGGCGCCTATACGACGACCTATTCGGCGGTCGCTTTCAATGGTTTCGAACCGCTGAAGGCCTACGTCATCTGAGGTCGTTTCCGCCGGCCCCGTAACCAGCCGGGGCGGCAACTTCACAATTTTCCTTCATCGCCGCTGATAACGGTATTGGGTACGGGAGGCCAAGATGGCCGCTGTTCTTGATTCTGTCCGCGCATTCTTTGCGCCCACCACTTTCACCATCGACGCCGAGAATCCCTCGGATGTCGTTGCTCGCGAAAACCTGCTCGACCGCGTCATGGGCGCGGATCGCCGCAAGAAATCGTCGGAGAAGATCCGCCGCAACCGCGTCCCGGCCGAGGGTCTTGCGCTCGTCGCGCGTGACCGCGACGGCCGGATCATCGGTACGGTGCGGCTCTGGAACATCGAGGCCGGCGTCAATGACGAAGGTACGCCGATCAATGCGCTGCTGCTCGGGCCGCTTGCCGTTGCCTCGCAACATGGCGGCAAGGGCATCGGTGCGGCGCTGATGCGGGCTGCGATCCTTGAAGCGAAGAACCGCGGGCATGGCGCCGTCCTGCTCGTCGGCGATGCTGCCTATTACGAGCGTTTCGGCTTTTTTGCCGAAAAGGCTCGCCATCTTGTCATGCCGGGTCCGTTCGAACGCTCGCGCTTTCTTGCGCTCGAGCTCACGGAAGGCTGGCTTGACGGCGCGGCCGGCATGATCGTCCCCTCGGGGCGCATGCTGGCCAGCGCGCCGGTTCGCCGCGCGGCCTGAGCTGTGTCGATGGGTCGGTCGGGGTTGGACGTCCTTTCGCCGTCCGGCAATATCCGCGCCGCTTGACCATGGAGGCAGGCGGGCCTGTCGTGGTTGCGGCGCGGATTATTCTTTTGGGCGCGAGCCCAGCTGCGGTCACCTGGGTAAGCATCGCGCGCGGAAACACAATCGCGTGAAAAGTGCCGCAGTCACGCGAACATGGCGCGGCGATATCCTATCTTGCGCCAGATGATCCGTCTTCTCTCCCTTCTGCTTCTCTTCTGCATGCCGCTTGCAGCGGCGGAATCGGCGGTTGCCCAGAGCACGGCTTCCACCGCCGGTGGGATTGGGCCGCGTCTCGATCGAGTGGCGACCGATCCTGCGATGCGGCCTCTAAAGACGGTGATTGTTGCTCGCGATGGGCGTGTGCTTACCGAACGCGGATTTCATGGTCATTCGCCGGCGGAATCGACCAATATCAAATCCGCTTCGAAATCGATCATTTCGGCGCTGGTCGGTATCGCCATCGACAAAGGCCTGCTTTCGGGGCCGGATCAGAAGATCGCGCCGATCCTGAAGGTCGATCTCCCGCTAACGCCGGATCCGCGCCTCAACGACATCACCATCGGCAATCTTCTCTCCATGCAAGCCGGGCTCGATCGCATGTCGGGGGCGAACTACGGCCGCTGGGTTTCCTCGCGCAACTGGGTACGTTTTGCGCTCTCGCAGCCTTTCGTCGATCAGCCCGGTGGCGAGATGCTCTATTCCACCGCGTCCACGCATCTGCTCTCGGCCATTCTCACGAAGGTCAGCCGGCGGTCGACGCTGGCCTTGGCGCAGGAATGGCTCGGTCCGGTCGATGGTTTCCGCATCGGCGCATGGGAGCGCGATCCGCAGGGCATCTATCTCGGCGGCAATCAGATGGCGATGAGCGCCCGGTCCCTGCTTGCCTTCGGTGAACTCTATCGCAACGGCGGCAAGACTGCCGACGGCCGCCAGATCGTATCTGCCGACTGGATCTCCCAGTCGTGGCAGCCTCGCACCAACTCGCGCTTCTCCGGCGATGCATATGGCTATGGCTGGTTCACGCGGCAGATCGGCGGCGAAGAGGTGCATTTCGCCTGGGGTTACGGCGGGCAGATGCTCTACATCGTCCCGTCGCTCGATCTCACCGTCGTCATGACTTCGGAAGAGAGCGGTCCGTCTGCCCGAAACGGCTACCGGGATCTGTTGCATGGTCTGTTGGCTGATATCATCGGCACGGTGCGGGCCGCCTGACGGCAGCATCCCTTGAATTGTGCTGCAGCGGAAAAACCGCGATCGTTAAAGTCTTAGCGAAGCCTCCAATCAAACCGCAAAGCGCTTGCTGTAGCTTCCCCGCCAGAACTTCGGGAAAGCGCCATGTTGCTGGATCTCAGGACAATCTATTTCATTGTTGCCGTGAGTTGCTTCGTACTGGGCATTCTCCAGCTTGCAGCCTATGCGACCGGTCGCTTTGAGCGGTGGCCGCTCTGGTGGGGCTTGAGCAACCTTCTTGTCGGCATCGGGTCTTTCCTCGTCGCGTTGCGCAATCTCGTTCTCTATTCGGTCTCGATCGACGGCGGCAATATCGTCACCATCGCCGGCTACATGCTGATGTTCTTTGCCGTACGCGTGTTTTCGGGGCGAGCGCTCGACCAGCGTTCTTTCTGGTTGGCCATCTTGCTCGTCAGCGTGCCTGTCGTGCTCATCGTCAGCGATTCCTCGGCGGTATCGGCGAGGCTCCTCTACGTCTCGGTCATCTGCTGCCTCTGTGATCTTGCCGTCGCAAGGGAGGCAATCAGCATTGTCCGGCGCGAGAGGCTTTATTCGGCAGCCCTGCTTGTCGGCCTCTATGTCTGCACTGCCGCGATCTTTGCGGCTCGCAGCATTCTCGCGGCGACCGGCGAGATCGGCGGGCCGGATCCTTTCGGCGCCAATGTGGTCCATAGCTGGATGGCGGTATCGGCGGTCGCGTTCATCATGCTCCGCAGCATGGCGATGGTGCTGATGGCCGCCGAGCGCAGCCGAAATCAGCTGATGGAACTCGCTCACCACGATCCGCTGACCGGCGCGCTCAATCGCGGCGGCCTTGCGCAGCGTCTGCCCGCTCTCGGTTCTCAGCCGGCATCGCTGCTCATCATCGATATCGATCATTTCAAGCAGTTGAACGACCGGCATGGCCACGCCGCCGGCGACGATATCCTGCAGCTTTTCGCCCGTGTTGCGAGAGGCATCATGGGGTCCGGCGATCTGCTCGCCCGTCAAGGCGGGGATGAGTTCCTGGCGGTGCTGAAAAATATTTCCTGCGAAGATGCGGTGGCGATTGCCGAGCGCATCCGTCTCACCTTCGCCGCCGCCGTCATGCAGCGGCCGGATCTGGCGATCTTTCCGACGCTCAGCATCGGCGTTGCCGCGCGTCGGGAAAACGATGAAGATTTTGAACGGCTGATGCAGAAGGCGGATGAGGCGCTCTATCGTTCGAAGCGCGAAGGCCGCAACCGGGTCGAAGCCTTCGGAGAGAATCAGCAGGCCGCGTAGGATCGGGCGAATTCCCCATCTCAGAGCGACCCTAGATATTCTGATCCATCGTCTCGGCCGGGATTTCGTCGGCGCGGTGGACGCGCACGAGCGTTGCCGGCACGCCGGCGACCGTGCAATGGGTGGGCACCGGCTTCAGCACGACGCTGCCGGCGGCGACCTTGCTGAAGGCGCCGATTTCGATATTGCCGAGGATCTTGGCGCCGGCGCCGATCATCACGCCGTGGCGGATCTTCGGGTGGCGATCGCCGGTCTCCTTGCCGGTGCCGCCGAGCGTGACGTTCTGCAGGATCGACACTTCGTCCTCGATGACAGCCGTTTCGCCGATGACGATGCCCGAACCATGGTCGAGCATGATCGACGCGCCGATCGTTGCTGCCGGATGGATATCCGGGCCGAAAACCAGCGAAACCAGATTGGCGAGCCAGCTGGCGATCTCCGGCCGGCCGGCGATCCACAGCGCATGGGCGATGCGGTGCGTCTGCAGCGCATGAAAGCCCTTGAGATTGAGAAGTGCGTGCAGAAATGTCGTGCAGGCCGGATCGCGTTCGCGCACGGCGATGAGATCGGCCTCGACCTGCCGCATGATATCGTCGTTCAATGTGGATCGGATGAGATCGAAGATATCCCCCGTTTCCACCTGCGCCACCGAAAGCCGGGCGGCCAGCACGCGGGCGATGATATCCTCATTGCCGGCGGTGTCCGTCACCTGCGCGGCCAGCAGCCGCTGCAATATCGGTTCGCGTGCGGCAAGCTCGGCCGCTTCGGCGCGGATCACCGCCCAGACGGATGCGCCGCCCAAAGCCTGCGTCTGTTGCTCGGCCAAACCGAGGCCGGTTGATTTCGGCATTTCCGTTTCCTCTGTCAGCCAGGCGCCGGCGCAAGCGCTTGCTGCGTGGTTCATGTTTCGCCCGGGCAAGGCATTTGGCAAGCTTTATTCTAGTTGCTGGACGGTTGCAGGGCCGGTGTCAGCGTCGGACGCCGGCGCCAATGATAGAGCACATCCGGCTCTCTTTCCTCGTTATCGGCACCGTCGGTCTCCTCCTCGGCGGTAAAGCCGTGTTTCTCGTAGAAAGCGCGTGCACCGATATTGCGCCGGAACGTCCAGAGCCTGATCTCGTCCATCTCCTCCTTGGCGCGGCCGAGAAGCAGAGAGCCGATGCCCATGCCCTGAAAGCCGGGAAGGATGTAAAGCTGCTCTATCCAGTTGTCGCCATAGGCGATGACGCCGACCAGCCGGTTGGCCATGGCAGCACCTAAGATGGTGCAGTTCGGCAGCAGATGCATGCGCCAATACTGCTCTTCTTCGGCCGGCGTATGCAGGTCCGGCAGCCAGGGCAGCCGCTGCCACAAGGAGACACGTCTGATACCGGCGGCCGCCTGCATGTGGTCGGCCGCGAGCGCCACGATGTCCGGCTCGATCGAAATGTCATTCATCGCCGGCTATGTGGCCTCAAGCCGAAATATCGATGACGCCGCAATCGCCGGCTTCGGAGGCGAAGGCAAGCAGCTTGCCGTTTTTGCTCCAGCTCATCGCCGTGATCGCCCCCTTGCCGGGGCGGCGCAGCAGCGCCTCCTTGCTGTCGGCAATGCGCACGGCCAGGATCATGCCGTCGATGAAGCCGATGGCGAGGATGTCTTCGAGCGGATGGAATTTTACGGCGGTCGCCATGATGTTGGCGCGGGTGCCGAGTTCCAGCGGCGCCTTGCCCATCGGCCCGTCCTTGCCCTGGAAGGGCCAGACGATTGCCGCCGGCGCGCCCGAAGAGGCGAGCCATTTGCCCTTGACCGACCAGGAGAGCGATTTGACCTTGGCGGGGTAACCGGTCATGCGCATGTGGCGGGCCTCAGCGCCGGGCTTGATGTCGAGCTTCCAGCCGTGCAGCGCGTTTTCCTGCATCGAGGTGACGAGGAAATTACCATCCGGCGAGAAGGTGACGCCGGTATGCGCACCCTTCCATTCGAGATCGACCGGCTTGGCGTTCATGCCGATCCAATGCAGCGACACACCGTTGTAGCGCGCGGCCGCAATCCGCAGGCCTTTCGGCGCAAAGGCCAGGCCTTCGACCGTGCGCTCTTCGGGGAATTCCTTGGTCGTGCCGTCGGCAAGGCGGACGAGCGAACTCTTGCCGTAGGAATAGGCAACGGCACCCTGCGGGCCGGCTGCGACCTGCGAAATCCACTTGCGCGGCGCGGTGGCGATCTCGCTGACGCTACCGTCGGCGGCAATGCGCAGCACCTTACCGTCCTCGCCGCCCGAGATCAGACTCTCGCTATAGGGATCGCGGATGACGGTGAGCATGCCCTGATGGGCTTCGGACACCCTGTCGCCGCCGTCCAGCCGGTGGAATGTACCGTTTGCGGTTGCGAAGAAGGGAACATCACCTAAAAATTCGACGGCCAGAACGTGGCCGTCGAGATCAAGCGGTGCAACTGTCGGCATCAGGCGGCTGCCTCACAGGCCTTGAAGGAGGCTTCAAGCTTTGCGCGATCAAGATCGCGGCCGATGAAGACGAGACGGCTCTCGTGCTTCTCGCCTTCTTTCCACGGCCGCTGGTGATCCCCCTCGATGATCATGTGCACGCCCTGAACGACGTAGCGCTCAGGATCGTCCTTGAAGGCGATGATGCCCTTGAGACGCAGAATATTCGGTCCCTGTGTCTGGGTAATCTTCTGGATCCAGGGGAAGAAACGCTCCGGGTTCATCTGGCCGCCGCGCAGCGACACCGACTGCACGGTGATATCGTGGATCGCCGACATCGCACCATGATGATGATCGTGGTGATGGTCATGACCATGGTGATCATGATGATCGTGGTCATGATGGTGGTGGTCGTGATCACAATCGGGGCCGCAGACATGGTCGTCATGGCCGTGCTCCAGGAAATGCGGATCGTTTTCGAGCGCGCGCTCCAGGTTGAAGGCGCCCTGGTCGAGCACGCGGGCGAGATCGACGCCGGAGCGGCTGGTCTTGTAGACGCGGGCGGCCGGGTTGATGGCGCGGACGATGTCCTCGATCACATCAAGTTCTTCCGGGGTTACGAGGTCGCTCTTGTTGATGATGACGACGTCGGCGAAGGCGATCTGGTCTTCGGCTTCGCGGCTGTCCTTCAGGCGCAACGGCAGGTGCTTGGCGTCGACGAGGGCGACGACGGCGTCGAGCTCGGTCTTGGCGCGCACATCGTCATCCATGAAGAAGGTCTGGGCGACCGGGACCGGATCGGCAAGGCCCGTCGTCTCGACGATGATTCCGTCGAAGCGGCCGGGGCGGCGCATCAGGCCTTCGACGACGCGGATCAGGTCGCCGCGCACCGTGCAACAGACGCAGCCATTGTTCATCTCGTAGATTTCCTCGTCCGACTCGACGATCAGGTCGTTGTCGATGCCGATTTCGCCGAACTCGTTGACGATGACCGCATATTTCTTGCCGTGATTTTCGGACAGGATGCGGTTGAGCAAGGTCGTCTTGCCGGCGCCGAGATAACCGGTGAGCACGGTAACGGGAATAGGCTTCTGGGTGGAGATCGCGTCGGTCATGAGAACCTCTAGGATTAGGCGTGCGGCCGAGCGGCTGGGATCGGCTGCTTGAACGGTTGGTCTCATATAATGGCTTGGGCGTGGCAGTTCAAAGGGTTTTATAATGTTATAAGATCACATCGTCTGGCCGGTGCAGGTGACGCATCTTCACCGGAGTTGCGTGACGTCGAATGCATCGACATCTTCGAGCAATTCCGCCAGTCCCTTCACCGCGTGGGCAATCAGCGCCTCACCCTTTTCTGCCGTCGCGGCCGCGGCGTTTCCTGCTGCGCCTGCGGTATTGAGATCCGACATCTTCCAGCCGAAGGCGTGCGGCCCGTAGGCGCGCAGATGTTTGAAACGCGCGGCAAACTCCGTTTGGCGCGAGGAAAAGTCCGCCGCCTTCGCCATATCAACCTTGTCGGGATGAAGCGCCAGCATCACCGAGGTCTCGATATCGCCGCCATGGATGCCGATCGCCTTTTCCTCCGGCGCGACCACGCCGTCGGGCACGCCGAAGCGGGTCCAGCTCGTCGCCACCGCCAGCATGGCAAAGCGGATCCGCGCCTCGGTCGCGACGATTGATATCAAGGGCGAATTGCCGCCATGGGCGTTCAGCATCACGAATTTGCGGATGCCCTGCTTCGCCACGCCTTCAGCGATGCCGAGCCAGCGGTTCACCGCTTCGTCGAAAGCCAGCGACTTCGTTCCTTCGACATCCATATGCTCTATGGAATAGCCGACGGATTCGGCGGGCAGAAAGGTGACCGGCCGGCAGGCAGGCAAGGCCATCTTCAATCGTCCGGCGATACCTTCGGCAATCAGCGTGTCGGTTTCAAAGGGCAGGTGAGGGCCGTGCTGTTCATGGGCGCCGAGCGGCAGCACGGCGATCAGACGGCCTCCGTCCGGGGCAAAGGCCGGGTTGCTGTCCTCGAAGCGCGGCGAAGGCGTCATCATCCGGTCGTAGCCTCTTGTTTATGACGAGATCCTGGGCAATGTCATATCGCAGCGGCGCCGGGGCTTAAAGATCAAAGGGATGGCTATGGGAAAGAAGCACAAGGACGGCAAAAAGAACAAGTCCAAGAAGAAGGACCAGACCGAGTATACGCTCGTCGATCTCTCTCCGGCGCTCACCCAGGCGGCGCGTTCCATGCGTACGGTGCTGTCGCGCAACCTGCTTGAAAGCGGCCTCTATGCCGGCCAGGACGGCGTCATTCTCGCGCTTGCCGAGAGCGACGGCATGACGGCTGGCGGCCTTGCCCAGAAGCTCGGCGTCAAGGCGCCGACGATGACGCGCACGATCGGCCGCATGGAGGCGCAGGGCTTCCTCGAGCGCAAGCCCGATGCCGAGGATGCCCGCCTCACCAAGGTCTATCTCACTGAACTCGGCCGCGGCAGCGTGCAGGGGATCGAGATGGCGGCTTCGGCCTGCGACAAGCTGGCGACGCAGGAGTTTTCCGAAAAGGAAATCCGCAATCTCGTCCGCCTGCTGAAGGCGATCGATGCCAATCTGCAGGCCGAAGCCATTCATATCGAAGAACCGGACGAAGACTGAAATTTCCCTGAAAGACGAATTGCTTCCGCCGATTAAATCTTTTAATTAAACATTTTAAGGGCCGCGCCGTTTCCGGCGGGGTCTTGCCTGTCTTACGTGCTGCCTGGAGGAGGACACGTGGTCCAGAAAATCAAGCTTTCGACAATCGCCGAAACACTCGGCATTTCAACGGCGACCGTATCGCTTGCCTTACGCGACAGCCCGCTCGTCGCCGGCAATACCCGGGAGAAAATCAAGGAACAGGCGCGCGCCCTCGGCTATATCTACAATCGCCGCGCCGCCAGCCTCCGCACCTCGCGCTCCGGCATCATCGGCGTCGTCGTCCACGACATCATGAACCCCTTCTATGGGGAGATCCTGAAGGCGATCGAAAGTGAGCTCGACCGCAGCCGCCATACCTTCATCCTGTCCAACCATTACGACAATGTCGAGAAGCAGCGCACCTTCATCGAGACGCTCCTGCAGCTCGGCGGCGACGGCGTCATCATGTCGCCGGCGATCGGTACGCCGCCTGAGGACGTGCAACTGGCGGAAGAAAACGGCATGCCGGCGATCTTGGTCGCCCGCTCGATGGAAGGGCAGGACCTGCCGACCTATCGGGGTGACGACAGCTACGGCATCTCGCTTGCCACCAATCACCTGATCGGCCTCGGCCACCGCTCGATTGCCATGATCGGCGGCACGGACCAGACATCCACCGGCCGCGATCGTTACCAGGGTTATGTCAATGCGCTGCGCAAGGCCGGCATCGAGGTCGATCCGAACCTGCGCATTCCCGGCCCGCGTTCGAAGCAGGGCGGCTTCGAGGCCGCCGTACATTTCCTGTCGCTGCCGCAGAAGCCGACGGCGGCCGTCTGCTGGAACGATCTCGTGGCGATCGGTCTGATGAACGGCATTGCGCGCGCCGGCCTGGTGCCCGGACGCGATATTTCCGTCACCGGTTACGACGATCTCGAGGAGGCCTCGATCGCCACTCCGGCGCTGACGACTGTCTGGAACGGCCAGACCGAAGTCGGGCGCCTGGCCGCCCGGGCGCTGCTCGATCGCCTTGCCGGCAGCCACGAGCCTGACGGTATGCATCTGATCAAACCGGAAATGCGCATTCGCCAATCCACCAGTCCCCATCGGCCCCGCGCCTGAACCAAGACCGTCATCCAAGAGGAAAAGCCATGTCCCGCATTGCCATTCTCGTCCCTGGGAAGATACACGAGCGTGTTCTCGAAAGGCTGAAGGATCGTTTTGATATCATCGCCGTCGCACGCGAGGAAAGGCTTGCGCTTGAGGGCGAGACCGCCGACCGTATCCGCGGCGTCGCCGTTTCCGGCCCGTTTCCGGGCGCCTGGATGGACCAGTTGCCTGGAGTCGAGGTGGTCGCCAATTTCGGTGTCGGTTATGACGGCGTCGATGTGAAACATGCTGCCGAGAAAGGCATCGTCGTCACCAATACGCCTGATGTCCTGAACGACGAGGTCGCCGATACGGCGATCGGCCTGCTGCTGAATACGGTCCGCGAGTTGCCGCGGGCCGAAGCCTGGCTGCGGGCGGGCAACTGGAAGCCGGGCACTGCCTATCCGCTGTCGCGCTTCTCGCTCAAGGGCCGCCATGTCGGGCTTTATGGTCTTGGCCGCATCGGGCTCGAAATCGCCAAGCGGCTCGAGCCGTTCAAGGTGAAGATCAGTTATCACACGCGGTCGCGCCATGCCGATGTGGCCTACGATTATCACCTGACATTGAAGGGGCTGGCGGAAGCGGTGGATACGCTGATCGCGATCGTTCCGAAGACGCCGCAAACGCACAAGACGATCGATGCCGATATTCTGGCCGCACTCGGCCCGAACGGCATTCTCGTCAATGTCGGTCGCGGCTGGACGGTGGACGAGCAGGCGCTGAGTGCTGCCCTTGCTTCCGGCGCGCTCGGAGCGGCCGGCCTCGACGTTTTCTATGAAGAGCCGACCGTGCCGGCCGACTTGCTGGAGCCGGCCAATGCCGTGCTGCTGCCGCACGTCGCCTCCGCGTCGGTGCCGACGCGCAATGCGATGGCCGATCTCGTCGCTGACAATCTCATCGCCTGGTTCGAGAACGGTGCGGCGCTGACGCCGGTGCCGGAGACGCCGCAGAAGGCTTAGGCGTGTCGCATCGACTCTGCGGCCGGCTCAAGCGCGCTGTCTAACGCACGGCGCGTCGGCGCCGCAGCATCAGGCGATTGCCTGCGCGGGGATGGCTGGCAGCTTGCCGGCGGCATAGGCGCGGACGGCGTCGCCGAAAGCGGCGAACAGCTTGTTCGAAGGCTTGTCGGTTTCAGCCCAATATTCCGGATGCCATTGCACGCCGACGGCGAAGGCCTTGGCGTCGATGACGGAAACGGCTTCCACCGTGCCGTCCTCGGCGGTCGCTTCCACCTGCAGGCGCGGGGCGGTCCTGGCAATCGCCTGGCGATGCAGGGAATTCACGCGGACCTCGCCCGGGCCGAGAATGCCGGCGATGCAGGATCCTTCCTTGACATGGACGCTCTGGCGAACGGCGTACATGCCGTCCCGGTCGACGCCTTCCGGCCGGCGATGGTCCCAGATGCCGGGCTGCTCCTGGATCTCGCTTGCCAGCGAGCCGCCGAGGGCGACATTCAGCTCCTGGATGCCGCGGCAGATGGCGAGCATCGGGATGGCGCGGTCGATGGCGCGGCGGATGAGCGGCAGGCTGGTGGCGTCGCGGGCAGGGTCGAAAGGGCCGTCCTTGTCACTCGCCTCGGCGCCGTAGAGCGAGGGATGAACATTGCTGGCCGAGCCGGAAACCAGCAGGCCGTCGACGCGGTCGAGAATCGCGTCGGTATCGTAGCCTTCCTCGAAAGCGGGGATGATGAAGGCCATGACGCCCGCCGCATTCAATGCAGCACTGAGATATTGATGCTGCACGGCATGCCAGGTGGCGCCGTCGAAGCTACGGATATCGGCAGGAATGGCAACGATCGGTTTCGTCATATCAGCCCCGGTCAAAAATCTTATGCTGGTCATTTCTGCCGCCAGAACAGCCGTCAAGTCAACGTTTGGCTGTATCAGCCGGGCAAATTGCGGCGGAGGCGGTGCCGCCGCTGGCGTTTGCCGCTAAGCCGCTGATTCTGATGGGTACGTGTGCGCCGTCCTATTGCCATCTTGATGCCAAAGGCTAATAGACTAAAGCTTGAATCGCGGCCACTGCCATGCTTAGCTTTGCCCTCGCTGCGGGTAGGGGTGAAGACTGGCCGCGCAGTGCCATCTATATGGGAGGTTTTTGATGGATCGTCGTTCGTTTTTCAAGAAGGCGGGAACCGCCAGCGCCGGTGCGGTCGCCGCAACGGCATTGGCAGCGCCTGCGATCGCGCAGGAGAATCCGAAGATCGCGTGGCGCATGACATCGTCGTTTCCGAAGAGCTTGGATACGATCTATGGCGGAGCCGAGGATATCGCCAAGCATGTTGCTGCCGCCACCGACGGCAATTTCACGATCCAGCCCTTTGCGGCCGGTGAAATCGTGCCGGGCCTGCAGGCCGTCGATGCCGTCGCCGCCGGTACGGTCGAGGCAGCCCACACCACCTCCTATTATTTCGTCGGCAAGGACCCGACCTATGCCATCGGAACGGCCATTCCGTTCGGCCTGAACAGCCGCCTGACCAATGCCTGGTATTATGAAGGCAACGGCAACAAGCTGATGAACGAATTCTATGCCACACAGGGCATGTATGCGCTGCCGGCCGGCAATACCGGTGCGCAGATGGGCGGCTGGTTCCGCAAGGAAATCAATACGCTCGACGACCTCAAGGGCGTCAAGATGCGCATTGCCGGCCTTGCCGGCCGTGTCATGGAAAAGGTCGGCGTCATCCCGCAGCAGATCGCCGGCGGCGACATCTATCCGGCACTGGAAAAAGGCACGATCGATGCGGCCGAATTCGTCGGTCCCTATGACGACCTGAAGCTCGGCTTCCACAAGGTGGCGAAGTACTACTATTATCCGGGCTGGTGGGAAGGTGGCCCGACGGTGCACGGATTCTTCAATCTCGAAAAATGGAGCAGCCTGCCCAAGCATTATCAGGCAGCCCTGACCGATGCCTGCGCCTTCGCCAACACCAACATGCTGGCGAAGTACGACACGAAGAACCCGACGGCGCTGAAGCAGCTCGTTGCGGAAGGCGCGACGCTGCGCCCGTTCAGCCAGGAGATCATGGAAGCATGCTTCCAGGCTGCGACCGGAATCTACAGCGAAATCTCGGGCACCAACCAGTATTTCAAGAAGATCTACGACGATCAGACCGCCTTCAAGCGGGATGCCTATCTCTGGATGCAGCTTTCGGAATACACCTTCGACACGTTCATGATGATCCAGCAGCGGGCCGGGAAGCTTTAAGCTTTCCGCCGGCAAGCTCGGCAGTTGAGATGAACGCAATGGCAGAACCCCGGATTTCCGTCCGGGGTTTTGTTTTTCTGGGCTGCTATTTGGCGGGTGGCGGCGGTGCTCCGGGCAGGCCGTTCAGTGGCGGCAGGGTCAGGCCGGGGATCTGCGGTGAGCCGTTGCCGCCGCCGCCCAGCGGCGGCAGGCCGAGCTGGCCGCCGAAGCCCGGGACTTCGATCTTGATCGAGTTCGGATCGACCTTCGGGCCGCGATCCAGCCAATAGGTTACCGATTGCGGCCAGAAAATCACGATCGCCACCAGGATCAACTGCATGCCGACCCAGGGGAGTGCGCCCATGTAGATATCCGAGGTCTTGACGTCCTTGCTGGCGATCGAGCGCAGGTAAAAGAGCGCGAAGCCGAAGGGCGGGTGCATGAAGCTCGTCTGCATGTTGACGCAGATCAGCACGCCGAACCAGATCAGGTCGATGCCGAGACTGGAGGCGACGGGAGCGAGCATCGGGATGACGATGAAGGCGATCTCGAAGAAATCGAGGAAGAAGGCGAGCACGAAGATGAAGATGTTGACGAAGATCAGGAAGCCGACCGGGCCGCCTGGTATGCCCGACAGCATGTGCTCGATCCAGCGCGAGCCGTCCATGCCCTGGAACACAAGGCTGAAACAGGTGGAGCCGATGAGGATCATCACCACCATCGAGGTGATATGCGTGGTCGATGTCATCGCCTCGCGGATCAGCGGCCAGGTGAGGCGACGATTCATGGCGGCGAGCAGCATGGCGCCGACAACGCCGAGCGCGCCGGCTTCGGTCGGCGTCGCAAGGCCCATGAAGATCGTGCCGAGCACCAGGAAGATCAGCACGATCGAGGGCACCATGCCCATCAGGACCTTCACGAGCAGCGCCCAGTTGAAGTCGCCGCGCACCTCCTTCGGCAGCGGCGGCATCGACTTCGGCCGAATGATCGACATCACCAGGATGAAGAGCACGAAGATAGTCACCTGCAGGATCGAGGGACCGATCGCGCCGAGATACATGTCGCCGACCGACCTGCCGAGCTGGTCGGCGAGAACGACGAGCACGAGCGAGGGCGGGATCACCTGGGTGATCGTGCCCGAGGCGGCGATGACGCCGGTGGCAAGGCGGGGACTGTAGCCGTAGCGCAGCATGATCGGCAGCGAGATCACCCCCATGGTGATGACGGAGGCGGCCACCGTGCCAGTGATGGCGCCGAGCACGGCGCCGACGAGGATGACGGCATAGGCGAGGCCGCCGGGTATGCCACCGAAGAGCTTGCCGGTGCCTTCGAGCAGATCCTCGGCCAGCCCGCAGCGCTCCAGCACCGCGCCCATGAAGGTGAAGAAGGGGATGGCGAGCAGCAGGTCGTTGGAGACGATGCCGAAGAAGCGCAGCGGCAGAGCCTGCAGAAAGACCTCGCCGAAATGGCCGGTGACGATGCCGATAATGCCGAAGAACAGGCCGACGGCGGCGAGCGAAAAGGCGACCGGAAAGCCGTAGAGCATGAAGATGACCATGCCCAGGAACATGGCCGGCGGGATAATGCCGAAATCAAACAAATCCGTTTCTCCCAGCCCGCGCTACTGCAGCGGCTTTTCGTATTTCATATCGATGCTGATATGGCCGGTAAGGGCTGCGATCCGCTTGATCAGTTCGGAAATGCCCTGAAGTGAAAGCAACCCGAAACCGGCGACGAGGACCAGCTTGACGGGCCAGCGGATCAGCCCGCCGGCATTGCCCGATATTTCCCCCTGCTGGTAGGAAAGCGCGAAGAAGGGCCAGCAAATCCAGGTGAGGAAGATGCATGCGGGAAGGAGGAAGACGATAAGGCCGACAATGTCGATCCAGATCTTCGCCCTGTCGGAAACCGAGCCATAGATCAGATCGACGCGGACATGCTCATTGTTGCGCAGCGCATGCGAGGCGCCGAGCATGACGACGAAGGCGAAGAGATACCACTGGATCTCAAGCCAGCCGTTCGAACTGTAGTTGAAGGCATAGCGGACGATGGCGTTTCCGGCGCTGATCAGACAGCAGAACAGCACCATATATTCGGAAATTTTGCCCATGAACTGGCTGATCGAGTCGATCAGCCGACTGGCGGCCAGAAGTACCGACATTTTCTCCCCTTGTTCTTATCCTGCCGGTTTTCCGGCAGTTTTCCCTTTGCAACCGATGTAGACTACGGCCTTTGAAATTGGAAGGATAAATGGCTGGCCTTGGAGTATAGTCTTATCCGCGCCGGTCGTGCTTTAGGAGCGTCGAATATTTCGACAACCCAGGCGTGGATAAATTATTTCAATAAACTCGCGAGAAGGATGCATTATCTCGCGTAGGCTGTGCTGTTCATCCTCTGGTTTTAGAAAATTTGACCAAATGTTTGATTCCATTGAAATCAATTTTTAAAGGGTTGGGCTTAGAATTCCCGCGCACAGGGAAAGTGTGGATGAAGCCAGATAACCCGAACAGGGTCCCTATAGATGTGTATCTGTCGTTTGTGAGTTCCCTTTCCGGGAATCGCATGACGCTTCTTGCTGGCGTGATCGTGCATGTCGCCACGTGCCTTGCCGTTGCCGCCAAGACGCAGTTCTTCGTCTATATCCCGCTGGCGGCCGCCTTCCTTCTGGTCTTCTGCGTTCGCATGGTCATCTTCCGGCAGTTCGATTGCGTCGACAAGGAAAGCCTGTCGCGCGCCGGAATAGAGCGTTGGGAGCGGATCCTGGTTGCCGGTGCGGCCTGCACCACCGCCTTGCTTGGCATCGCCAGCGGCTATGCCATCTTCGTCGTGCACGATTCCTTTGCGGAGCTTGCCTGCATTGCCGTCACGATGGCGACGATGGTCTCCGTCGTCGGCCGCAATTACGGTTCACGCCTGGCGGTCGACCTTCAGACCTTCTCCTGCTGTCTGCCGATGATCGTCTGCAGCCTGTTGGCGCTGGATTTTTATCGCGGCCTGCTGTCGATCTTCCTCATTCCCTTCTGGCTGACGACGCGGGCGATGGCAAACGGCGTGCGCGAGTTCCTCTATGAGAATGTCATCGCGCGCCGGGAAATCACCATCATCGCCGACCGCTTCGATACGGCGCTCAACAACATGCCGCATGGCCTGGTCATGGTCGATGCCGAAAACCGTATCCAGGTCGTCAATCGCAAGGCCTGCGAGCTTCTGAAGATCGGTGCGCCGGAGCGGTTGAAGGATCGCGACCTCGGCGCCGTGCTGCGCTATGGCGCGCGCTACAGCTTCATGGACGCTTCGCAGCCGGAGCTGATCCTGCGTCAGCTCACCCAGGTTGCCGAAGGTAACCTGTCGCGCACGCTCATTCATTTCCCCGAGGGCCTGTCGCTCGAATTTTCCGCCAGCCGTAGGGCCGATGGCGGCGCCGTGCTAATCTTCGAGGACGTGTCGAGCCGGGTGAAGGCAGAGCAGAAGATCATGCACATGGTCCGCTTCGATGCGCTGACCGGCCTGCCGAACCGCGAATATTTCGGGCAGCTAGTGCAGGATTACCTCGGCAAACATCAGAGGAAGTCCGGGCCACTCGGCTTCATGGTCCTCGATATCGACGAGTTCAAACATGTCAACGACATGCGCGGCCACGTCACCGGCGACCATCTGCTCTGTGCCATCGCCGCCCGCATCAAGCAGGCCTCCGGCAACGCCATCCTCGGCCGGCTGATGGGAGACCAGTTCATCCTGTTCTTCCCGCATGCCAAGGAGCCGGCTTCGCTCGACATCGAGATTCGTCGCGTGCACGCCGCGATCCAGGGTCATTATGAGGTCGACGAGCTGACCTTCCTCGTTTCGCTCAGCGCCGGCTACGCGATCCTTGAAAGCACCGCTTTTGCGATGGATGAATGGAGCGTCAAGGCGGATCTGGCGCTGTTTGAAAGCAAATCGCGCTTCAGGGGCGGCATATCAGGCTTCGAGCGGGAGATGGACGGCCGTTATATCGAGCAGCAGAAGCTGAAGGCGGATCTGCGCGACGCAGTGTCGGCGCAGGCGCTGCATCTGGTCTTCCAGCCGATGTTCCGGGCCGACGGCTCGCGCATCGAATGCGCGGAGGCATTGGCGCGCTGGGTGCATCCGGAGAAGGGCTCCATCCCGCCCGACGTCTTCATCCGGCTCGCCGAAGATATGGGCATCATCTCCGACATCACCCGTTTCGTCCTGTTCAAGGCGTGCAGCGAATGCATGAACTGGCCGGACCATATCGCCGTCTCGGTCAACCTCTCGGCGCGGGATCTGCGCGATGCCGACATCCTTGCGGTGGTTGCCGATGCGCTTGCCCATTCCGGCCTCGATGCGGCGCGGCTGCATCTCGAAATCACCGAGAGCTGCCTGATCGACGAGCCGGCGGCGGTACGCGCCATCCTGGCGGAGCTCAGGGCTCGCGGCATCACCATTGCCATCGACGATTTCGGTACCGGCTTCTCCAGCCTCAGCTATCTCGACACGCTGCCGCTCGATATCGTCAAGATCGATCGCTCCTTCGTGCGTAACATCGTCGAGGATACCCGCCGGCTCAAGCTGTTGCGCGGCACCGTCCATCTCGCCCGCGAACTGGGCCTGAAGATCGTCATCGAGGGCGTCGAGACCGAGGAGCAGCTCGCACTGCTCAACAAGCACCGCAGTGCCGATCTTGTGCAGGGCTACGTTTTCTCGCAGCCTGTGCCTTCCCAAAATATCCCGCTGCTGCAGCAGGGCATCGGCCGCCGCGTCGTTCAACGCCGTCGCAACAAAGTCGCCTGAGCGCTCTTCATCGGCCGATTTTCTCCACTGAAAGTCACGCGCCGCGTTAACCTTAACAATTTAAAAACGGCCGAAATTATCGGATTTCCTTGCCTAAATTTCACTGGCGTATGATTAATGATCCGTTAACGAGCGGATCGAGAAATGTCAGAAACACTGTTCAAGCGTAGCGATTTCAGCACAAAGATTTTGGAAATTTTGGATCATGTCGAGTATCGCCGCGTCGAAAGCAGCGAAGACATGGAAGAGGTGGAACGGTTGCGCTACAAGGCCTACAAGGCCCATGACGTGCTGGCGCTCGCCCCGAAGGGGCTGCTTGACGATAGCGATTTCGACAGCCACGCCTATATTTTCGGACTGTATTATTATGGTGAGCTGGTCAGTACGATCCGGGTTCATTATGTGACACCCGAGCATCGCCTCAGCCAGTCCGGCGGCGCCTTCCCCGAGGCGATGGACGAGCTTCTGGATGCAGGACTGACCCTGATCGATCCGGCGCGTTTTGCGGCCGACCCCGAGCTCACCGCCGATCTGCCCTGGATCCCTTATCTGACGCTGAGGCCGACCATCGTGGCGGCAGCGTATTTCCGTGCGGACCGCGTTCTTCAGTTCGTTCGGCCGCCGCATGCGGCTTTTTACAAGCGGGTCTTCTACGCCGATACGGTCGTTCCCGGCCGGCTGGCCAAGAATTACGGGATCGACATGACGCTGATGGCGACGAATGTGATCGAGGTGGGGCGCAAGCTGTTGACGCGTTATCCCTTCTTCATCTCCAGCGCCAGCGAGCAGCGCATGATGTTTTCGCGCAATCCCAACGACACCTTGCCGCCGCTCACCATCATTCCGACGGCACGCTTCGTGCCGCAAGGCGAGCTCGGCACCGACCTGCCGCTGTGATTTGTCCTTGCCCCGACGGAGGGACGATGTCCGCGGGGCCGATGAATTGGGCGACGAATGCAGAGATATCAGCCGCTCTTCGGGCTCTTTCCGGGCCTCTGACATAGTGGTTGTCAGCCGCGCCTGCGGCATTCTCATGCATTGCGCTTTCGCCTGTCATTGTGTAATCCCTGCACGTAAGGACTTCCCTCGCAAGAGCGGGGGAATCAGGCAGCGCAGAGGCATTTCAGGGAGACGATATTTATGGCCGAACATCATACCGGACCGGTCGAGACCGGCGCGCCGATGGATTACAAGGAACATGAAAAGACCTACGACATGTTCATCGCCGGCGCGAAATACGGCTCGATGCTGCTCATCGTCCTCCTGCTTGCAATGACAGCCGGTTTCTTCGGCGGTGCCGGTCTTTTGGGCGGCCTCTTCGTCTTCATCATTCTTCTCGCCATCGGCATCGTCCTGCTCCGCTAATCGCGTAGATTCGGAGGGTCAGAGCGTCCTTTGTGCGTCCGAAAGGTGCACGGCGCTCTGAGGGAGGAGAGCTTCTCCGAAGCTTTGTGAACTAGGTGCTTGGCCCGCGCAGGCTAGCCTGTGGCGGTCCGGCTGACCCGGAGGAGGGGGCAGTTGGGCAATATTGTTTTTGTTGCGAGAGAAATTGAGGGCGAGGAGACGCGTGTCGCCGCCTCCGCCGAGACCGTGAAGAAAATGAAGAGTTTCGGCTTCGACGTTGTCGTCGAAGCCGGCGCCGGTGCGGCTTCCCGCATTCCGGACGGGGAGTTCGAGGCTGCTGGGGCCAGGATCGGCAGTTTTGCCGATGCGGCCTCCGCCGACGTGGTGCTGAAGGTGCGCCGTCCCAGCGGATCGGAAATCTCAGGCTATAAAAGCGGTGCTGTGGTCATCGCCATTATGGATCCCTACGGCAATGACGAAGCGATCGCGGCTCTGGCAAGTGCCGGGCTTTCGGCTTTCGCAATGGAGCTGATGCCGCGCATTACCCGCGCCCAGTCCATGGATGTGCTTTCGTCCCAAGCCAATCTCGCCGGCTACCAGGCCGTCATCGAGGCGGCTGGTGTCTATGACCGCGCCATGCCGATGATGATGACGGCGGCCGGCACCGTCCCTGCCGCCAAGGTCTTCGTCATGGGCGCCGGCGTCGCCGGTCTCCAGGCGATCGCGACCGCGCGTCGTCTCGGCGCGGCGGTCTCAGCCACCGACGTTCGCCCCGCTGCCAAGGAGCAGGTCGCTTCGCTCGGCGCCAAGTTCATCGCCGTCGAGGACGAGGAATTCAAGGCGGCGGAAACGGCTGGTGGCTACGCCAAGGAAATGTCCGCCGACTATCAGGCGAAACAGGCGGCTCTGGTAGCCGAACATATCGCCAAGCAGGATATCGTCATCACCACCGCGCTGATTCCCGGTCGTGCGGCGCCGCGGCTCGTTTCGCGCGCCATGCTTGCCGGGATGAAATCAGGGGCGGTCGCCGTCGACCTTGCGGTCGAGCGCGGCGGCAATATCGAGGGCGTCGTCGCCGGCGAGATCGCCGATGTCGAAGGCGTCAGGGTGATCGGTTTCGCCAATATGCCGGGCCGGGTTGCGGCCAGCGCCTCGGCGCTTTACGCCAAGAATCTCGTCACCTTCCTCGAGACCATGGTCAACAAGGAAACCAGCCGCGTCGTCGTCAATCTCGACGACGAGCTGGTCAAGGCGACGATGCTGACCTATGCCGGCGACGTGGTTCATCCCGCCTTCGGCGGCGCGAAGAAGGGAGACATCTGATGGCCAGTGAAGCAATGGACAGAGCGCTGGAGCAGCTCGACCAGGCGGTGACCGCCGTCATCACGGCGGCGGCCCAGGCACCGGAAGCGGCAAGTGCTGCGACCGGCGGGGCGATCGATCCTTTCGTCTTCCAGCTCGCCATCTTCGTATTGTCGATCTTCGTCGGCTATTACGTCGTGTGGTCGGTGACGCCGGCACTGCATACGCCGCTGATGGCCGTCACCAATGCGATCTCCTCCGTCATCGTCGTCGGCGCGCTTCTGGCGGTCGGCATCTCCACAAGCGGGCTTGCGACCGGCTTCGGTTTCGTCGCCCTCGTGCTCGTCTCGGTGAACATCTTCGGCGGCTTCCTCGTCACGCAGCGGATGCTTTCGATGTACCGCAAGAAGGACAGGTAAGGGACCGATGACCAATATCGCAGCCTTTCTCTACCTCGTCTCCGGCGTTCTCTTCATCCTGGCGCTGCGCGGCCTGTCGCATCCGGCCACCAGCCGCAAGGGCAATCTCTACGGCATGATCGGCATGGGGATCGCAATCCTGACGACGCTCGTGCTGGCCACGCCGAATTTTGGCGGCTTCGTGCTGATCGTCCTCGGCCTCGCCATCGGCGGCAGCGTCGGCGCCTATGTCGCCCGCACCATCGCCATGACCTCGATGCCGCAGCTCGTCGCCGGTTTCCATTCGCTGGTCGGCCTTGCGGCCGTACTGGTCGCGGCCTCCGCACTCTATACGCCTGCCTCCTTCGGCATCGGTGAGATCGGCCACATTCACACCGAGGCGCGTGTCGAAATGGCGCTCGGCGTGGCGATCGGAGCGCTGACCTTCACCGGCTCGATCATCGCCTTTCTGAAGCTCGACGGCCGCATGTCCGGCAAGCCGATCCTGCTGCCCTACCGGCATGTGATCAATGCCAGCCTGCTGGTGCTGATCGTGCTCTTCATCATCGGGCTTGCCGCCACCGAAAGCCATTTCGACTTCTGGGCCGTCGTGGCGCTGTCGCTGGCGCTCGGCGTTCTGCTGATCGTGCCGATCGGCGGGGCCGATATGCCCGTTGTCGTCTCGATGCTGAATTCCTACTCGGGCTGGGCTGCGGCCGGGATCGGCTTCACGCTCGGCAATCTGGCGCTGATCATCACCGGCGCGCTTGTCGGCTCCTCCGGCGCGATCCTCTCCTACATCATGTGCAAGGGCATGAACCGCTCCTTCGTCTCCGTCATCCTCGGCGGTTTCGGGGGTGAGACGGCCACCGGCGGGCCGGACACATCCGACAGGACGGTGAAGCTCGGCTCGGCCGAGGATGCAGCCTATCTGATGGCGAATGCTTCAAAGGTCATCATCGTGCCGGGATACGGCATGGCGGTCGCCCAGGCCCAGCATGCGCTGCGTGAACTCGCCGACAATCTGAAGAAGAACGGCGTCGAGGTGAAATATGCCATCCATCCGGTCGCAGGCCGCATGCCCGGCCACATGAACGTGCTGCTCGCCGAAGCCAACGTTCCTTATGACGAAGTCTTCGAGCTCGAGGACATCAATTCGGAATTCGCTCAGGCCGATGTCGCCTATGTCATCGGCGCCAATGACGTCACCAATCCGGCGGCGCGCGACGACAAGACCTCGCCGATCTACGGCATGCCGATCCTCGATGTCGACCGGGCAAAGACCTGCCTCTTCGTCAAGCGCTCGCTCGGCTCGGGCTATGCGGGTATCGACAATACGCTGTTCTACAAGGACGGCACGATGATGCTGCTCGGTGACGCGAAGAAGATGACCGAGGATATCAACAAGGCGATCGCGCATTGATCGACAAAGATGCAGCCGCCCTCGGGGCGGCTGTTCGATTTGCGGCAGATCTGGCTGCTTTCCTCAGGTCTCGCCCGGCACAAGCGTCATCTTCTCGACGCCGATCGCCAGATTCAGGCCTTCCTGGGCCTGGACGTTCAACGGCTGCAGCATGAAAGCCTTGTTGGTGCCACCGGCAATGACCTTGGCGCCGGCGCCCGCACCGATGCTCGCATCGGCGCCGATGCCGTAATATTCGCCGGCAAGGGCGAATTGCGGGATATCCGTGCCGGTCTTTGCCAGCACCTGCCAGATCATGACGCTCTTGCCGGTCTGGCCGATATCGAGCCCGAATTTCTCGATCTTTCCGGCATAGACCGCCTTGGCGCCGCCGGATGCCGGTGTGTAGGTGCAGATGAGGTTCTTCTGCGAGGTGACGATCAGACCCTGGCCGCCATCCGATCCGCAGACCAGACGGCCAAGCGTGATATAGTTTTCCGCGCCCGCCGGGCTCGCCCAGGCAGCGGCCGTCAGTGCCGCGGCTGCGATCATGATTTGCTTGAACATGGTCTTTCTCCTTTGGAACGACCTGTCCGAAACGGGTGGAAATAGCGATTGTTCCGGGCGCAGAAGTGACAGCGCGTCTGCGGAGACGCGCGGCGCTCTATTCCCGCTCCAGCGTGGCGCGTTGCGCCGTCAGCACCCACAGCAGACCTTCGGGGCGGAAATCGATCTCAACCGTGCCGCGGAAGGCGGCGGCGGCATGGGCTTTGATCACGGTCGTGCCGAAGCCCGAGCGTGATGGCTCGGTGACCGTCGGGCCGCCTTGTTCCTCCCAGGAGAAGCGGAGCAGCGCATCCGGCTTGTCTTCCTCCCTGATATCGCGCCATTCGAAGCGGACGCGGCCTTGCGGCACCGAGAGCGCGCCGTATTTCACCGAATTGGTGGCGAGTTCATGCAAAGCGAGGCCGAGATTCTGCACGGCATCCGGCTTCAGCACGAAGTCTTGCCCGCTGATGTCGATCTGCTCGCGCGATTGCGGGAAGGCCTGCAGATGAATGTCGACCACCCGTCGCAGCGACACCCCGCCCCATTGCTCGCTGGTCAGGAGCTCGATCGAACGCACCAACCCCTCGAGGCGGTCGGCGACGGCGGCGCGGAAGGTCTCGACGCTGTCGGACTGCTTGGCGAGCTGGCGCATCATTGCCTGGGCTAGCGTCAGAAGATTCTTGGTGCGGTGGACGAGCTCATGCATGACGAAACGCAGCCGATCCTCGGTCTGGCTGCGATCGAAAGAGGCATTCGAAAGAGCAATCGCCACCTGGTTCGCTTCGATGACGCTGGTCTCGACCGGCGAGACGATATGGCCTTCGCCCATGCGGTTCGCCATTTCGGCGATATCGCGGATGGTGGTGCGCACCTGCCTTGCGACGGCATAGGCGCCCAGCACGGCGACGAGCACCAGGGCGACGCCGCCGATGATGAGGAAACGCCAGGTGCTGAGGATCGAAGCCTGGGCGATCGGTCCCCAGATCACTGTCTTCCACGACCAACCGGGGATTTGGGCATAACCGAGGAGCATGTGCGGCAGGATCGTCTCGTCCCGAAAGACGCCACGCGGCGCGGTGAGTGCCGGCAGGATGCGCGGATCGAAGGCCGTGCCGGGTTCTAGATTGGCGGGGCCGGTGGCCGCGACGACATGGCCGCTGTCATCGATGACGGCGGCCGACCAGCCGGTTGCAAGACCCTCGGTGGTCACGAGCTTGCGCAGATCCTTGGCATCCTGGGTAATGATGAGGGCAGCAACGGGATCGTTCTTCCGCGGCAGGGTAACGTTATAGACCCAATCGCCGCTGGTCCGGCCGCGAAAGACGTCCGATGCTTCGATGCGACCGGAAGCCATGACCGCCTCGAGGGCAGGCATGTTCGCCATCTTGTCGAGCGGTGTGCCGAATGCCCGGCGTGTGTTCAGCAACTGCTGGCCGCTGCGATCGACGGCGATGACGAAAAGCGTATTGTCTCGAAGGGCCGTTTCGGTGCGTTGGTGGAAGGCGGCGAGATTGCCATTTTCCAGTTCTGGCGAGCTGGAAAGCAGCCGCAGCGTCGTTGCCATATCCTGAAGCTGGCGATCGATGATGCGCGAAAGGGCGAGCGCATCCTGGGCCGTCTCGCGCCTCAGCGCCGAGCGCTGGTTGTCTTCCAGCTGCAGCAGAAGCAGCGTCACAAAGGCGAAGATCGGCAGTGCGATCGCCACCGCCATGGCGACGAGGTAGGTGCCGATCGAGGCTTTGGGAAAGAACAGTGCGACGATCTTCATCTGCCGCGCCACATGACGTGGGCTACGGCATAATTCCTTAAATCGGATCGATCTACCTGTACAATTATGCAGCCATTCACAGGGTGACTGCATCCTTTACGCGTCTGAAAAGACGCGCGGCGCCGGAATGCGCGTGGCCCGCAACGGTTTTCGCTTGCGGCCAGGAAAGCAAAGATCCGCATCTCTCGCAAACCGCCCCCAACACGTGTTCGAACGCCCGATAGCGGGCTATCGAAGCAGGGCCATGTTAGGGGGAGCAAGAGCAGGTTGCAACATACTATGACACGCGATCGATGACGAAGGACGCTTTTTCCGGCGTCTCCTCTGAAGGCGGTGCGTGGCTGCTTTTGCGTCGGGATCGCTTCCGCCGCCCGGCGCGGCACGATATCACATCGATGATATCCGAAGCGATGCTGGCCGAACATTCGTTTGGATCATCAGGGCCTTGGCTGGCATTCCCATAGGCGGCGCGATCTACATGAGCTGTTGCGGGCCGCCCGATTGTTTCGGGCCACCCAATTCATGTCCTTAGCCGGCTGGGGCAACGCCGACACGGGCAAGGCCGTCGCGCGCCGGCTGGTATTTGGGATCGAGGCCGATGGCGTGGCGATAGGAGCGGGCGGCCTTCGCCTTGTCACCGCGACGTTCGTAGACGAGCGCCTGGTTGGCCCAGGATTCGGCGATGTTGCCGTTGAGCTCGATCGCGTGGTTGAAATCGGCGAAGGCGTTGTCGTCGTCGTTCAGCGCGAAATAGGAAATGCCGCGGCCATTATAAGGTTCGGGCGAATTCGGCGCGAGCGAGATCGCTTTCGAGAAATCGTCTATCGCCTTGTCCTGCTGATTGCGCTTCTGATAGATCAGGCCACGATTGTGATAGGCGCGGCCGTCGGTGGTGCCGAGCTGGATCGCCTTGTCGAAATCGTTGAATGCCTGATCGTCCTGGCCAGCCATGCGGTAGACATTGCCGCGGCCGATATAGGCGACGTCGTAGCTCGGATTGATCTGCAGGGCGGCATTGTAATCGCCAATCGCCTGAGCCTGCTGGCCCATGTTGCGATAGACAAGGGCGCGGTTGGCGTAGGCCTGGAAAAACCGCGGATTGATCTGCAGCGCCGTGTTGAAATCGTTCAACGCTTGGCGGAACTCGCCGGCGCGGCCATAGGCGGAGCCGCGGACGTTGTAACCTTCTGGATCTCTCGGATTGGCATTGATAACAGCCGTCAGCGAAGCGATGTTCTCTTCCGAACCTTGCGCCTTGTCGATGCGGATCACGGCATCCGAGGTGTTGGTCGTCTCGCAGCCGGCGAGGCCGAACATCGCCGCCAGCGCCAAGGCGGGCAGGAATGCGGTTTTCTGCAAGCGCAAAGCGCGGGACGGATTGAAGGTGTTGACAGCCATTCGGGCTCGCTTTCCCCATGCGGCATATCCGGTGCGCGGATATGCGATCCTCAGCGGCAAACTAAAAAGGCGGCGGCGAACCCATCGCCCCCGCCACAATGCATCTGAAAACGTCGAAAAAACGACGGCAACGCTCAGCGTGCGACCAGACCTTCGCGCTGGGCGCGCTTGCGGGCCAGCTTGCGAACGCGACGAACAGCCTCGGCCTTCTCGCGAGCACGCTTCTGCGACGGCTTCTCGTAGTAGTCGCGCATCTTCATTTCGCGGAAAATGCCTTCGCGCTGCATCTTCTTCTTGAGAGCGCGGAGAGCCTGATCAACATTGTTATCGCGGACAAGTACCTGCACGAGAATCACGTTCCTTTGGTTGGTTGATGCCGGAGGCGGCGCAGCGGCCAGAGGCAAAACAATAACGTTCGCGCGGCCGCAGCCTTGCGATTGGTGATGCGAAATAGCAGATCGGGTATGGGAAGTCCAGATGGATATGGGAGGCAGGTGGAAAAATCACGCTTGCCCGATATCCGCTCACGATCCGGCTGTTTCGGGCGCGGCTTCATCCAGCGCGGCGATGGCTTCCTTGAGAGCCGTCCTGACCCGGAGGCGGTCGGCCGGCTCCAGCCGGCTCATATCCAGATGCAGGTCAAGACCGGAGAGATGCTCGCTCAGGACACGGCTCTTGTGATCCGCGCCGAGCGTCAGCCCATCCACCGCATAGGGCACGATCTCGCGCTGGATGCCCTTCATCGTGATCGGCGGCAGGGGATGGGCGTCGACGATTTCGTTCACCAGCGCGTAGGTTTCATAGCTGATGACGATCTCGCCTCCCTGGGCGATCGATTGCAGCCGGGCCGCGAGATTGGCTTCCGCCCCGATAATCGTATAGTCCATACGGTCATTGCTGCCGAAATTGCCGACATTGCAATAGCCGCTGTTGATGCCCATGCGGACGACGAAGGGCTCTTCGGTGCCGTTTCTGCGCCATCTGTCCTTGAGTTCGCCGAGACGGCGCTGCATGTCGACGGCCATGCGCAGACAGGCTTTGGCGTCCTCCTCCGGTCCCTTGGTTTCGGGATCGCCGAAGAAGACCAGCATCGCGTCGCCGATGAACTTGTCCACCGTGCCGCCATGCTCCAGGGCAATATTCGACATTTCGGTCAGATATTCGTTGAGCATCTCCGTCAGCGCTTCCGGCTGCAGGCGCTCGGTCGTCGCCGTGAAATCCTTGATGTCGGAGAAGAAGATCGTCAGGCGCTTGCGCTCGGTATGCACGACCACGTCCTTCTGCCCGGAGAAGATGCTCTTGTAGATCTGCGGCGAGAGATAGCGCGATATCTTCAGGGAAACGCTGGCGAGAAACTCGTTCGCCGCTTCCAGATCCTGGTTGGCGCTATGGATCGCGCGCGCCTGCTGCCGCTGGAGCAGAATGAAGCTGATGCCGATGATGGCGACGAAAAGAAAATAGCAGAGCAGGTATTTGAAGGCGAAGACGTTGCTTGCATAAGGCTGCCGGATGATGACCTCCTGAATGCCGCGCACATCGCCCACCTTCCAATCGGTTTTCGGGCTTTCGGGATGGCTATTGTGGCAGGCAACACAGGCCTGGCCCATGACGACGGGGGTGATGAACCGCAAGGTATCGGTCAATCCGACGCGGGTGAGATCGTTCAGCGTCTGCTGCGGATTGGCGCGCAACGCGGCGAGCGATTTCTTTTCGAAGTCGTCGAGCTCGTGAGAGGCCCGGCTCTTGAACGGCAGGTCGGAGACGAAACGGTAGGTGATATTGGCCTGCTGTTCCTTGATGACGTCGCCGAGCTCCAGGGACAGTGTGGCCGGCAGCGGAATGGCGCCTGGTATATTCGCGTAGTTGTGAGAGACGATCGTGCCTTCGGTCGCGCCGCTGGCATGGGCGGCCAGTACGCGCCCCACGACATTGGCGGAATAATAGGAGCGGATGCTCGATATCAGCGAGCTCATGTCGCGCGCCTGACGCCGCAGGGTATTTCCGGAGAGATCGCTGATATCGAGCCAGACGGCCAGCGGCAATCCTGCGAGCATTGCCAGCACGACGACAATCAGCCAGTAGCCGCTGCGACGCGCGGCGGTTTCGGAAATCACGGCGACCTCCATCCCTCTCGAAAGCATCCGGTTTTTCGGTCGCTACAAGAACATTTCGCCGAGCGCCGGGCAAGGTCGAAGCCTTGTCATCCAGGCAAAAGCCCGACCAAAATTGGAGGTGTGTTTGCATTGAAGAGGCTTTCCGACGATCCGCCGGAAAACGAAAGATGGGAGGCCGAAAAGACCGCGCCCGGGACGCACGTGCGAATGGCGTTTGGACCGAAAGCGGCGTAGCCTGTCTGACGGCAGGTGCGGTCCGCTCTGCTCTGCCTGCCCTGGGAGGGACGCCCGGTGAGATGATGACGCGCGTGCAGCAAATCGGTGTCGTTATCGGCCTGGCGATCGTGGCTGCGCTGACGATCCTCCGGGCCGGCGATCCCGGGATTTTCAAGCTGATCCGCGGCGTGACGTTCGACGAGTATCAACGGCTGGTTCCCAGAACCTTCGAGTCGATGCCGGTCCGCGTGATCGACATCGACGAGGCATCGTTGCGCGAATTCGGCCAATGGCCATGGCCGCGGGACCGGATCGCCCTGCTGGTGGACCGGCTTTCGCAGATGGGGGCTGCGGCCATCGCCTTCGATATTCTGTTCGCCGAGCCGGACCGGCTGTCGCCGCGCAATGTTGTCCGCGAGGTCGCCGGCGTCGATCCTTCCTTTGCCGAGAAGCTGCCTGACAATGACGAGATATTCGCCAGCGCAATTGCCGAGAAACCCGTCGTCCTCGGCTTCGGCCTTTCCAACGAGGGCAATTACCGGCCGCCGGTCAAGGCAGGCTTTGCCTTCACCGGCGAAAGCCCCGTCTCGGCTCCGCCCTATCTCCGCGCCTCGACACCGCTCAGGCCGCAATTGGAGGCCAAGGCGGCGGGGCTGGGTCATATCAGCCTCAACCCCGGCAATCCCTCGCCGGTGGTGCGGGCGGTGCCGCTGTTTCTGACCGACGGCACGCAGCTCTATCCGAATCTGGCGATCGAGGCCCTGCGCGTGGCGCAGGGGGTGTCGACCTATGTGCTGTCGGGCGCGCCCGATCGCGCCGGCATCATGACATCGGCAAAGATCGGGGATTTCGTCGTGCCGCTGACGGCGGCGGGCGAACTCTGGCTCTATGTCAGTCCCGACCGGGCCGAGCGGTACATATCCGCCCGGCAGGTGCTCGCCGCCGAAGGGGCCGCTCCCGAGGTCGCGGCCGCCATCGACGGCAGCATCGTCTTCGTCGGCACGTCGGCGGCCGGCCTGCAGGACATTCGCGTCACCGCGCTCGGCGAGAACGTTCCCGGCGTTTCGCTGCATGCGCAGGCTGTGGAGCAGATCCTCTCCGGTCACTACCTGTCGCGGCCCGACTGGGCGGACGGCCTGGAAATCCTGATGATTGCCGTGCTCGGATGCCTGCTCGTCGTGGTGACGACCTTCGTCAGCCCGGCGGTCGCGCTGATCTGCGGCCTGCTGATCACGGCAATGGGGCTGGTGGCGTCCTGGCTCTCGTTTCTGTATGCAGGACTTCTCTTCGATCCGCTGGCTCCAATCGTCAGCGGGTCGATCATCCATTTTGCAGCGACCTCCTTCCGGATCCTGGTGATCGACCGGGAGCGGCGGGCGGTGCGGCGGGCCTTCGGACATTATCTTTCTCCGTCGCTGCTGCATCGCATCGAGCATACCCGCGACGCGTTGCGCCTCGGCGGCGACGACCGCGAGCTGACGGTGATGTTCGTCGATGTCAGGAGCTTTACCGAGATCAGCGAGCGGCTGGCGCCGACGGATGTCGTCGCGTTCCTGAACACGTTGCTCGATGCGCTGAGCCGCCATGTGGTGGCCAATGAAGGCACGCTCGACAAGTTCATCGGCGATTCGATCATGGCATTCTGGAATGCGCCCGTCGATGTGGCCGATCATGAAACCAAGGCGGTTCGCGCTGCTCTTGCCATGCGTGAAACGCTGGCCGAATTGAATGCCGGCGACGCCTTCGGCTTCGGGCCTGAACAAAAGGTCGGGATCGGCATCGGCATTCATACCGGCCTTGCCTGCGTCGGCAATATGGGCGCCAAGACCCGCTTCAACTATTCGGCGGTCGGCGACGCCGTCAACGTCGCTGCGCGGCTGGAATCATGCTGCAAGGAGGTTGGCTTCGATATTCTGATATCCGACAGCACGGCAAAGTCGGTGCAGGGGATGGCACTGATCGAGGCCGGCGCCATTCCGCTCAAAGGCAAGAGCAGCCGAACGCAGATCCTTGCCGTCGTCGGCGACGAACGTGTTGCCGCATCTGCCGAGTTTGCAGCACTTGTTGGCGTTCATCAGCAACTGATGCAGGCCCTGCTTTCGCATTCGAAGAACACCCGCAAGCTTATCGGCACGGCAAAGCTCAGGGCGGTGCAGGTGATCGACGGCCTGGCGGAATTCTATCAACGAATATCCGGCAGGACGGATCATTTTCGCGAGGCGCCCGATGGATTGGAGAAGAGTGCGGCCGACTGAGGGCGTCAGCGGTTGCGATTGAGACCCCAGCCCTTGCCATGGTTCCGATCCCTGTTGTGATCCCGATCTTTATCGTGATCGCGGTCACGATCCCGATGATCCCCTCGATCGTGATAGTCGTGATCATCGTGCTGATCGTGATGTTCATGCCGACCACGGCCATCATGCTTATCGGGTTTATCCGGTTTGTCGTGATGCGGCTTGTCAGGCTTGTCAGGCTTGTCGGGCTTGTCGGGCTTGTCGGGCGTGGCCGGCCGCTCTTTTTGCGGCTCGGCCTGCCGCTGCGGCGGATCTTGTCGCTGCGGATTGGGCGCCGGCTCGGTTGAAGACGGAGGCGAGGGCCGGTTTCTCTCTTTTCTGTCCGGCGCGACGGAGGCCACATTGCAGCCGCCGAGCATACCGATGCCGCCCGAAAGTCGCTGATTGCCGGAGAGGAAGGGGAGGGCGCGCGGATTTCCGAGCGTCTCGAGAACACTGGGATCGACCCGGCGTGCCGCCGACATATTGCCGTTCGGCTTGGCCACGACGCAATCGCAGCGCTGCTGCAACTGCCGGCAGCCGCCCGGGCCGCAAAACTGGGCCGCGCCGTTCAGCAGCACGACGGCGGTCGTGCCGTCAGGGCCGACGTAGAAATCGAAAGCGGTGCCGCGTACGCCGATCGTGCCGGCCGGCGTCAGGATCTGGTAGGCCGAGGAGTTGGAACTGCCGCTGACCCAGCGGAACGTCCCTTTTGCCGCTCTGATGGTCAGTTTCTTGACCGATTGGGAATCATCGAAGACATATTTGTCGATGACAACCGACGAACCCCAGCCGACCGCGAGCTTCGTGCCGTCACGAAACAGGAACTGGCCGAGCCCCGATTGCGATGTCTTGATGCGCTCGTTGCGATGAACTTTGGTGTCGACCTCGATCGGGCCGCTTTGTCCCGTCACCTCGGTCTTGATGACGACAGCCTGGCCGACCGGCTCGGCGGCGGGTGCCGGCCATGCGCTGCTTAACGCGACGCAAAGCGTCGCGACGGATACTGAGCGCCAACCCCACATGATACACATACCCCAGAACATGCGATGATTAGCATTTTAGCAATTGCTTGTCTTCTCACCCTGTTGGGCTAGGACGGAGGAGGCAGAGCATGGCGTCGACCGAAAACCGCGCAGTTTTTCGCCATCATGTCGTTTAGTGTCAAAAGCAAAGCTCTCGCGCGTCGCAAAAGAACCGTTGTGCCGCATTTGGATTTGCGATTTGTATGGGCGCGGAGAACAGCCCCTTGCCCGAAGGAGAAGAAGGCGGATGCGGAAATATTCGGTTTTTGCCGTGGCGCGGGAGGCCCTTCGTGGCCACAAGGGCTGGGAGAAGCAGTGGACTTCGCCTGAGCCGCGCGCTGAATACGACGTCGTCATCATCGGCGCCGGCGGTCACGGGCTGGGTGCCGCCTACTACCTCGCCAAGGAACACGGCATCACCAATGTTGCGGTGATCGAGAAGGGCTGGCTCGGCGGCGGCAATACCGGGCGCAACACCACCATCATCCGCTCGAACTATCTCTATGAAGAGAGCATGCACATCTACGAGCATTCGATGAAGCTCTGGGAAGGGCTTTCCCAGGAGCTCAACTACAATGTGATGTATTCGCCGCGCGGCGTGATGATGCTTTCGCACAATATTCACGACCAGCAGTCCTTCAAGCGGCATATCCATGCCAACCGGCTCTACGGCATCGACAATGAATGGCTGACGCCGGAGCAGGCGAAGGCCTATTGTCCGCCGCTTGATATCTCGGCCAGCGCGCGCTACCCGATCAACGGCGCAGCACTGCAGCGCCGCGGCGGCACGGCGCGGCACGACGCGGTCGCCTGGGGTTATGCGCGAGCGGCCTCGGACCGCGGCGTGCACATCATCCAGAATTGTGAAGTGACCGGCATCCGGCGCGGTGCGGACGGACGGGTGACCGGGGTCGAGACCTCGCGCGGTTTCATCGGCGCCAAGAAGGTCGCCGTGTCGGCGGCCGGCCATACGACAACGGTCATGCAGATGGCCGGCGTGCGTGTGCCGCTGCAATCGAGCCCGCTGCAGGCGCTGGTCTCCGAGCCATTGAAGCCGATCTTTCCCTGCGTCGTCATGTCGAACACGGTGCATGCCTATATCTCCCAGTCCGACAAGGGAGAGCTGGTCATCGGCGCCGGCACCGACCAGTATAATTCCTATTCCCAGACCGGCGGGCTGCAGATCATCACCCACACGCTCGATGCCATCTGCGAGCTCTTCCCGATGTTCCGGCGCGTCAAGATGATGCGGCAATGGGGCGGCATCGTCGACAATACGCCGGATCGTTCGGCGATCCAGTCGAAGACGCCGGTTCCCGGGCTCTACGTCAATTGCGGCTGGGGCACCGGCGGTTTCAAGGCGACGCCAGGCTCGGCCAATCTCTTCGCGCATCTGATTGCCCGCGACGAGCCCCATAAATTCAATGCCGGGCTGACGCTGGAGCGTTTTCGCAGCGGCCGGCTGATCGACGAAGCAGCGGCGGCGGCGGTGGCGCACTGATGACAAATGTTATGGCTGAGCCTCGGACGCTCACTCCTTTCGTCGCTTACCCCCTCATCCGCCTTTCAGGCACCTTCTCTCTGCTGGGGAGAAGGGGAGGAGAAGGAAATCCCACATGCTGCTGATCCATTGCCCTTACTGTCAGGAAGAGCGTTCCGAGCTCGAATTCCGCGGCGCGGGTGACGCGCATATCGCGCGGCCCGCCGAGATCGCCTCGATCTCGGACGAGGAATTCGAGGCCTACTTCTTTCTGCGCGACAATCCGAAGGGGCTGATCTTCGAACGTTGGCGACACATTCACGGCTGCGGGCGTTTCTTCAACGCGGCGCGAGATACGGTGACCGACAAGTTCATCGTGACCTACAAGGCGGGCGAGCCGAAGCCTGAGATCGGGGCTGCGGCCAAGCAGCATGGGCCTGTCGAGACATATGAAGCCGTGGAAGGAGAGGCGCAATGACCGGCGTAAACCGTATCGCCGGCAAGGGGCGCCTGACACCGGCCAGGACCGCACGTTTCAGCTTCGACGGCAAGAGCTATACGGCGCTCGAAGGTGATACCGTCGCCTCGGCGCTGATCGCTAACGATGTGCATCTTCTGGGACGTTCGTTCAAATATCACCGGGCCCGCGGTATTCTGTCGGCAGGGGCCGAGGAGCCGAACGCGCTGATCGACGTCGCCCGCGATACGGCGCGCAAGCAGCCGAACGTGCGCGCCACCGTGCAGGAAGTTTTTGACGGCATGATCGTCAACTCGCAGAACCGCTGGCCCTCGCTCGCCTTCGATGTCGGCGCCGTCAACAATCTGATGTCGCCATTCTTCGCCGCCGGTTTCTACTACAAGACCTTCATGTGGCCGCGCGCCGCCTGGAAACACGTCTACGAACCGCTCATCCGTCGCGCCGCCGGCCTCGGGGTCGCGCCGACGGAAGAGGATCCGGACCATTATGCCAGCCGCTATGCCCATTGCGACGTGCTGGTGGTCGGCGCCGGCGTTGCCGGGCTTTCGGCAGCGCTGGCTGCGGCTGAGACCGGTGCCCGGGTGATCCTTTGCGACGAGCAGGCGGAAGCGGGCGGCGCGTTGCGCTACGATGCCGGCGTGACGATCGACGGACAGGACGGCTATGCCTGGGCACAGAAGGCCGTGGCGCGGCTGAAGGCAATGGACAATGTCGAAGTGCTCATCCGCACGACCGCCTTCGGCTACTACAACCACAATTTCGTCGGTCTTGCCGAGCGCGTCACCGATCATATCGCCAAGCCCCCCAGCGATCTGCCGCGCGAGCGGCTCTGGCAGGTCCGGGCCAAGCGGGTCATCCTCGCCACCGGCGCGATCGAGCGGCACATGGTATTTCCGAACAACGACCGGCCGGGCATCATGCTCGCCTCGGCGGGGCGGATGTATCTCAATCATTACGGTGTCGCCGTCGGGACCAAGGTCGGCATCTACACGGCGCACGACTCGGCCTATGAAGCGGCTTTCGATCTGAAACGGGCCGGTGTTTCGATCGCCGCCATCGTCGACAGCAGGCAAGCGCCGGGAGCGGCGGTGCTGGAAGAGGCGCGTGCGCTCGGCATCGATGTTCTCACAGGCCAGTCTGTTATCAACACCGCGGGACGGCTGCGCATCTCATCGATGACGGTGGCGCGCAACGGCGGCGGTTCATCGCGCAAGATCGCGGTCGATGCGCTCCTGGTTTCGGCCGGCTGGACGCCGTCCGTCCATCTCTTCTCGCAGTCGCGCGGCAAGGTGGCCTTCGATGCCGAAAGCCAGCGTTTCCTGCCCGGCTCTTACGCGCAGGATTGCCTTTCGGTCGGCGCCTGCAACGGCACCGACGACCTGCAGCGGACGATCGAGGAATCGCTTGCCGCCGGCGAGCTGATGGCGCAGGCCACCGGCAAAAGCAGCGGCGAGAAGATCGCAATTTCGGCCGAGCAAGCCTATGACTGGACGGGCGGCATGATCGGCGCTGCCGAAGGCGCCGGTCCGAAGACCAACGCCAAGGCCTTCATCGATTTCCAGCACGACGTCTGCGCCAAGGATATCCGCCTTGCCGTGCGCGAAGGCATGCATTCGATCGAGCATATCAAGCGCTTTACGACCAACGGCATGGCCTCGGACCAGGGCAAGCTGTCCAACATGCATGGCCTGGCGATTGCCGCCGAAATGCTCGGCAAGGAAATCCCGCAGGTCGGGCTCACCACGTTCCGTGCGCCCTATACGCCGGTTACCTACGGTACGCTGATCGGCCACTCGCGTGGAGAGCTGTTCGATCCGACGCGCAAGACGCCGCTGCACGATTGGGAGGAAGCCCATGGCGCGGTCTTCGAAGATGTCGGCAACTGGAAGCGCGCTTGGTTCTATCCGCGGGCCGGCGAGACCATGCATCAGGCGGTCTCTCGCGAATGCCGGACGGCGCGCGAGTCGGCCGGTATCTTCGATGCCTCGACGCTGGGCAAGATCGAGGTGGTAGGGCCGGATGCGGCGAAGTTCCTCAACCTCATCTACACCAATGCCTGGGATACGCTGAAGCCCGGCAAGGCTCGCTACGGCATCATGACCCGCGAGGACGGCTTCGTTTATGACGACGGTGTCGTCGGACGCCTGGCGGACGACCGTTTCCACGTGACGACGACAACCGGCGGCGCGCCGCGCGTCCTTCACCACATGGAAGATTACCTGCAGACGGAATTCCCGAATCTGAAGGTCTGGCTGACCTCGGTGACCGAACAATGGGCGGTCATCGCCGTGCAGGGGCCGAAGGCGCGCGAGATCGTCGCGCCGCTGGTCGAAGGGCTCGATCTTTCGAACGAGGCCTTCCCGCATATGAGCGTTGCCGAATGCACGGTCTGCGGGGTGCCGGCGCGGCTCTTCCGCGTCTCGTTCACCGGCGAAACCGGCTTCGAAATCAACGTGCCGGCCGACTACGGCCAGTCGGTGCTCGAAGCGGTCTGGGCCAATGCCGAACCGCTCGGCGCCTGCGTCTATGGAACGGAGACGATGCACGTGCTTCGCGCCGAGAAGGGTTACATCATCGTCGGGCAGGACACCGATGGAACCGTGACCCCCGATGACGCCGGACTTTCCTGGGCGGTTTCGAAGAAAAAGACGGATTTCGTCGGCATTCGCGGATTGAAGCGGCCGGATCTCGTCAAGGACGGGCGCAAGCAGCTTGTCGGCCTCGTCACCAAGGACCCGAAGCTGGTGCTCGAAGAAGGCGCGCAGATCGTCGCGAGCCCGAACGAGCCGAAGCCGATGACCATGCTCGGCCACGTCACATCAGCTTACTGGTCGGACAATTGCGACAGGTCGATCGCCTTTGCACTCGTCGCCGGCGGCCGGGCGCGGATGGGCGAAACGCTCTATGTGCCGATGCCGGATCGGACGATCGCCGTCGAAGTGACGGATCTGGTATTCTTTGACAAGGAAGGAGGCCGGATCCATGGCTGAAGTCGCAATTCGCAAACCGGCGCTTGCCGGCCGTCTCGGCGGCTCCGCAACGGTGCGGCTGACGACCGCACCCGCTGCCAGCCGGGTGGCGCTGCGCGCGCCGGCGGAATCGCTCGCAGCACTTTCCGCTGCTCTCGGCCTGTCTGTGCCGGCCGCCCCGAAAACATCCGGCCGGGCTGGCCCCCGCTCGGCGCTGTGGATCGGGCCGGACGAATGGCTTGTCATCGATGAGGACGGCGCCGACCTGATGGCGGTATTTTCCGGTGCCGGCGCGCTGCATTCGGCGACCGACGTGTCCCACCGCAATGTCGCGATCATCGTCTCGGGACCGGGTGCGGAGGCAACGCTTTCGGCCGGCTGCCCGCAGGATCTGTCGCTTGCTGCCTTTCCGGTCGGAGCCGCATCGCGCACGATCCTGGGCAAGGCGGAGATCGTGCTTTTCCGCACGGAAGAAGACACGTTCCGGGTGGAGTGCTGGCGGTCGTTTTCGGATTACGTCTTCGGGCTGCTGAACGAGGCGGCTCACGACGCCGGGCATTGAACCCGCGCCAATCCCGGCTGGGTAAGCCTTCATTCAAGGGGTAGGCCAATGCTGCACCATGCTTCTCTCGGCGTTTCCGATATTGAACGGTCGGCGGCATTTTACGATACCACGCTGGCCGCGCTCGGTTACGTCAGGGTCTGGGACGATATCCGGCCGGGGCAAACGGGGCAGGCAATCGGCTATGGCCTTCCCGGCGGCGGGGACAAACTGGCGATCAAGCATCGCCCGGATGGCCAGCGTCCAGCCGGCCCGGGTTTTCATCTGGCGTTTGCCGCCCCGAACCGCCAGGCGGTCGATCGGTTTCATGCGGCGGCCATCGCGCATGGCGGCGGTGACAATGGCCGGCCCGGCCTGCGGCCCCATTACGGTGAGCACTATTACGCGGCGTTCGTCACGGATCCCGACGGACATGCTCTCGAAGCTGTGTTCAATTCGGCCGAGTAGCAAAAACAGTTTTGCTCAGACGTCCTCGGGGCGGTCCTTCGGGTCGAATTGGATGATGGTGATCCATTTTGCCGTCAGCGCCGGCTTCTTCTCGTTTTCAATCTCGATCGAGACGTCATAGGTGGTCATCAGCATGCCGGCGCCGCGGAAGCGGGCCTCGGAGAGCAGGAAGCGGCCGCGGACGCGGGCGCCGCTCTTCACCGGCGTCATGAAGCGGACGCGCTCGAAGCCGTAGTTGATGCCCATGGTCTGCTCGCGCACTTTCGGCAGGCAGTTGTAGTTCATCGTCGACAGCAGAGACAGTGTCAGGAAGCCGTGGGCGATGGTACCACCGAAGGGGCTCTCAGCTGCCGCGCGTGCAGGATCAACGTGAATGAACTGATGATCGTCGGTCGCCGCCGCGAAGGCGTCGATCATCGACTGGTCGACGGTGATCCAATCCGATAGGCCCGTTTCCATGCCGATCAATCCCCGCACGTCGGAGAGTGAAATTTCCGTGACCATAAATTCCTCGTGAAACAAGCCGTCGCGGCAAAGCCTTATCGCGCATTTGTGACGATTGCGACAAGGATTTGCGCAAGCGAAGGCAGGCGGTCAATTTTCTACGAAAAAGGCGACGGAGCGCGGCTCGACGGCTGCACTCTTGCCGGCTTTCTGCGCTCCTTCAGGCGTCAACTGGCGCCAGCCCGGTTCGCCCCGGGAAGGGAGCGTGAAAAATTGGCGGCTCCCCGAGCGGTTGAAAAGCACGGCAAGCCGGGTCTGCCTGCCGCCGGCGGAGCGGTCCTCGGTCGACAGAAGCATGCCGAGGGTGAAAAGCGACGGCGTCTCCCATTCGGCAACGGTCATCGGCTCGCCGGAGAGCGAAATCCATTCGACGTCGCCGTCTCCTGACAGGAAACCCGTTTCGGAGAAGACGGTGAAGCGGCGGCGCAGTTCCGCAACGAAGGCGGTGTGGGCGATGAGATTCCCGTCCAACGCGTTCCAGTCCAGCCAGGTGATCTCGTTGTCCTGGCAATAGGCGTTGTTGTTGCCGTGCTGGCTGCGGCCGCCCTCGTCGCCCGCCGTCAGCATAATGCTGCCGCGGGTGGCAAAGAGGGTTGATATCAGCGCCATCACGTCGTCACGGCGACGCTTGCGGATGGTGGGATAGGGGGTTTCCCCCTCGACGCCGTTGTTCCAGGAGTGGTTTTCGTTGTGGCCGTCGCGATTGTGTTCGCCGTTGGCATCGTTATGCTTTCCGGCGTAGGAGACGAGATCGATCAGCGTGAAGCCGTCATGGGCAGCGAGGAAGTTGACGCTGCGCGTTTGTCTGCCGTCGTTGCGGGAGAAGATGTCGGAGGAGCCGGCGAGGGCGGTTGCCAGCGCGCCGGTCTTCCAATCGTCGCCGCGCCAGTAACAGCGCAGGTCGTCGCGGACCCGGTCGTTCCATTCCAGGAAGGACGCCGGGAAATTGCCGAGCTGATAGCCGCCCGGGCCGATATCCCAAGGTTCGGCGATCATGATCCGGTCGGCAAGCACATCGTCGGCGAGGATCGCGGCAAGCGTTCCGCCGTCGCGCTCGAAGCCCGTTGCGGTGCGGCCGAGCACGGGGGCGAGATCGAAGCGAAAACCGTCGACGCCGGCGTTGAGCACGAAATGGCGCAGGCTGTCGATGACGAGGCGGCGGACCTCGGGATGATCGCAGGCAAGCGTGTTGCCAGTGCCTGTGTCGTTGATGAGCTCGCCCGGCCAATTCTGGGCGTGGCGATAATAATGCAGATTGTCGAGGCCGCGCAGCGACAGCGTCGCGCCGTAACGGTCGCTCTCGCCGGTGTGGTTGAAGACGAGGTCGAGGATGACGGCGATGCCTTCGGCATGGAGAGCCGCGACCGTCTCGCGCAGCTCCGTCATGCCGCCGGGGACAAGCCGCGGATCGAGGGCCATGAAGGCGATGGGATTGTAGCCCCAGCCGTTGGTGAGGCCGAGCGGCGGCAGGTGGCGCTCGTCGATCCAGGCGGTGATCGGCATCAGTTCGATGGCGTCGACACCGATCCGCTTCAGGTGTGCGATGACGGAGGGATGAGCAAGGGCTGCAACCGTGCCGCGCTCTGCCTCCGGCACGTCGGGATGGAGAATGGTGAAGGGCCGCACCGCCACCTCATAGATAAAGCCGCCCGGATTGAAGAGCGGCTTGCTGACCACGGCGCGTATATCGGCAGTGACGATCGCCTTCGGCATCAGATCCTGGCTGTCTTCGCCATAGATGCCGAGACGGGGATCGTAGCGGAACGGCCTGTCGATCTCCTTGGCATAGGGATCGAGCAACAGTTTGGAGGGGTCATACCAGAGACCGTTATCGGGAGCGTAGATACCATCGGCGCGATAACCATAGCGCGCGCCGGCCTTCAGCCCGTCGACAAAGAGACGATGGATGTGATTGCTGTCGCGCGCCATCGGCAGGCGCGCGAATTCCCTGTTGCCGTCATCTTCGAAGAGGCAGAGTTCGATCTGTGCGGCATCATGCGACCACACCGCAAATTCGACGCCGGTCTCGAAAACGATCGCGCCGGCTTGCGCCGCACTGCTTCCCCGCATGTTCCCCCCGGATCAGGTGATCACGGTTGGCGCGTCGCGTCCCGTGCGTTCCCGAATGCTGGCAATGCTTTCGGCGGCCGCGATCAGATCGGCGAGCGCTTCCTGCGTTTCGATGTTGTGGCGAGTCGAATCCGGCTCGTAACGCTCGATATAGACACGCAAGGTTGCGCCAGACGTGCCAGTGCCGGACAGGCGGAAGACGACGCGGGAGCCGCCCTCGAAGAGCACGCGGATACCCTGATGTTCGCTGACCGATTTGTCGATCGGATCGTGATAGGCGAAGTCGTCCGCCTTCTCGACCTTCAGGCTGCCGAAGCTCTTGCCAGCCAGGGTGGAGAGCTGGCTGCGGAGATTGTCGACCAGGCCGTTTGCCGCATCGGTGTCGAGGCCCTCGTAGTCATGGCGCGAATAATAGTTGCGGCCGTAGGTCTGCCAGTGCTGGGTGACGATATCGGCGACACTCTCGCCGCGCACGGCAAGAATGTTCAGCCACAGCAGCACGGCCCAGAGGCCATCCTTTTCGCGGACGTGATTGGAGCCCGTGCCGGAGCTTTCCTCGCCACAGATCGTCGCCATGCCGGCATCGAGCAGGTTGCCGAAGAATTTCCAGCCGGTCGGCGTCTCGTACATGCCGATGCCGCGCTTTTCGGCGACGCGGTCGGCAGCACCCGATGTCGGCATCGAGCGGGCGATGCCGGCGAGACCGCCAGAATAGCCGGGGGCGAGATTGGCGTTAGCGGCAAGGATCGCCAGGCTGTCGGACGGCGTGACGAAGATGCCGCGGCCGATGATCAGATTGCGGTCGCCGTCGCCGTCGGAAGCGGCGCCGAAATCGGGCGCATCATCGCCCATCATCTCGTCGAAGAGTTCCTTGCAGTGAACCGGGTTCGGGTCGGGATGATGGCCGCCGAAATCCGGCAGCGGCATGAAGTTGCGCACGGAGCCCGAGGGAGCGCCGAGACGATTTTCGAAGATTTCCTTGGCATAGGGGCCGGTGACGGCGCTCATCCCATCGAAGGCAATGCGGAAGCCGAGGCTGATCAGGTTGCGGATGGCGCCGAAATCGAACAGCTCTTCCATCAGCGCGGCATAGTCCTCGACCGGGTCGATGACCGAGAGGATCGTGCCGCCGGGAAGCTCGTCCTTGCCGATGCGGTCGAGATTGACGTCGGCGAAATCGGCGATCTTGTAGCTGTCGATCGTCTTGGAACGCGCATAGATCGCGTCGGTGATCTTTTCCGGCGCCGGGCCGCCATTGTTGATGTTGTATTTGATGCCGAAGTCTTCGGTCGGGCCGCCGGGATTGTGGCTGGCGGAGAGGATGATGCCGCCGAAAGCCTTGTATTTGCGGATGATGTGGGAGGCGGCCGGCGTCGACAGGATGCCGCCCTTGCCGACCATGACCTTGCCGAAGCCATTGGCAGCGGCCATCTTGACGGCCTTCTGGATGACTTCGCGATTGTAGTAGCGTCCGTCGCCGCCGATGACGAGGCACTTGCCCTGATAGCCTTCCAGCGAATCGAAGATCGACTGGATGAAGTTCTCCGCATAATTCGGTTGCTGGAAGACTGGAACCTTCTTGCGCAGGCCAGACGTGCCGGGTTTCTGGTCCAGATAGGGCGTGGTGGGTACGGACTTGATCATTTTAGGTCACATGCCTTTCGAGACGAGGCTTGAATAGAGGGCAGCGTAGCGTTCGGCGCTCTTCTCCCAGGAGACATCCGATTTCATGCCCTGCTTTTGCAATTGGGTCCAGAGTTTTCGGTCCTGGTAAAAATGCATCGCACGGCGGATTGCCTGTAGCATGCCTGTTTCTGTCACGGGGGCAAATTGTATGCCGGTTGCGACTTTCGCTGCAAGTGCGGCGTGATTGGCGTCGATCACCGTGTCATTCAATCCGCCGGTGCGGGCGACGATCGGCACGCAGCCGTAACGCAGTCCGTAAAGCTGGGTCAGGCCGCAGGGTTCGAAGCGCGAGGGGATGATGATCGCATCGCAGCCGGCCTGCATCAGGTGCGACATCGGCTCGTTATAACCGATCGAGACGCCGATGCGGCCGGGATGGCGGCTGGCGGAGGCGAGCAGCGCGCCTTCAAGCGCCGCTTCACCGGAGCCGAGCACGACGAGCTTGCCGCCCATGGCGACGATCTCATCGGCGACGTTGGCGACGATATCCATGCCCTTCTGCCAGGTGAGACGGCTGATGACGCAGAAGATCGGGGCGTCGTCATTGTCGAGATGGAAGAATTCGGCGATCGAGCGACGGTTCTCCTCGCGGTTCTTGAGCGTCGTCGGGCCGTAATGGGTGTGGACGACGGGATCGGTCGCCGGGTTCCAGACATCGGTGTCGATGCCGTTGACGATGCCGTGCAGATTGTCGATGCGGCTGGCGATGACGCCCTCGAGCCCCATGCCGAATTCCGAGGTCAGGATCTCATCGGCATAGGTCGGGCTGACCGTCGTGATCGCATGAGCGGTCTTGAGGCCGCCCTTGAGGAAGCCGACAGTGCCGTAATATTCGATGCTTTCGGTGGCGAAGGCATGGGCGGGCAGGCGCAGGCCGGGAAAGATCTCGGAACCGAACTGGCCCTGGAAGGCGATGTTGTGGATGGTCAGCACGCTCGGCAGTTCCGGCGTCGGATAATAGCGCATATAGACCGACGTCAGCGCCGCCTGCCAGTCGTGGGTGTGGACGAGATCCGGCCGCCAGCCGGGCATCAGGCCGGCGGCAATCTCGGAGGCGGCAAGCGACAGGGCGGCAAACCGGCGCCAGTTGTCCGGATAGTCCTTGCCGAGCGGATCGAGATAGGGGCCGCCCGGCCTGTCGTAATAGGCCGGCGCATCGAGGATGAGCAGATCGAGGCCTTCGTGCTCAACCTCGAGCACCGTCGCCCGCTCGCCGAGCAGGTCGACGAATTCGAGTCTGGCGACCGGGTTGCGAATGACCTTCATGACGGCGGGATAACCGGGCAGAAGGGTCTTGGTCTCGACCCCGAAGGCTTTGAGAGTAATCGGCAGGGCGCCTGACACATCGGCCAGGCCCCCTGTCTTGATCAAAGGGAAGACTTCGGACGAAACCGAAAGAACTTTCATAAGTCAGATATCCAGCTTGTCGATCATCGGTTGCGTGATCAGGCAGATGCCGCTTTCCGTCCGCCGGAAACGCTTGGCGTCGAGCTCGGGATCCTCGCCGACAACCAAGCCTTCCGGAATGACGACACCATGATCGATCACCACATTCTTGAGCTGCGCGCGCCGTCCGATCTTCACGTTCGGCAGGATGACCGCGCCTTCCATCTTGGAGAAGGAGTTGGCCCTGACACCGGTGAAGAGCAGGCTGTTGTTCAGGCTGGCGCCGGAGATGATGCAGTCGCCCGACACGACGGAGGAGGTGGCCGAGCCGCGGCGATCCTCGTCGTCATGGACGAATTTCGCCGGCGGGGTGATCTCGGCATAGGTCCAGATCGGCCAGGACTTGTCGTAGATGTCGAGCTCCGGAACGATCGCCGTCAGGTCGATATTGGCCTGCCAATAGGCGTCGATCGTGCCGACGTCGCGCCAGTAAGGCTCGTGCTCGAAATCGGACCGGACGCAGGACTTGGCGAAGCGGTGGGCGACCGCCTTACCGTTCTTGACGATATAGGGGATGATGTCCTTGCCGAAGTCGCGGCTCGAGTTCGGATCGGCGGCGTCGCGGCGCAGCGCATCGAGCAGGAACTTGGTGTGGAAGACGTAGATGCCCATCGAGGCGAGGGCGAAATCCGGCTTGTCGGGAATGGGCGGAGGATCGGCCGGCTTCTCGACGAAGGCGATGATCTCATCCTTCGCGTTGACGTGCATGACACCGAAGCCGGTCGCTTCCATGCGCGGCACTTCCAGGCAGCCAATGGTGACGTCGGCGCCGGAATCGACGTGCTGCTGCAGCATCCATTCATAGTCCATCTTGTAGACGTGGTCGCCGGCAAGCACGACCATGTATTCGACGCCGTAATCCTGGATGATGTCGATGTTCTGATAGACGGCGTCGGCGGTGCCCTCGTACCATTGCGTCTCGGAGACGCGCTGGCTGGCGGGCAGGATGTCGAAGCTCTCGTTGCGCTCGGGGCGGAAGAAGTTCCAGCCACGCTGCATGTGGCGGATCAGCGAATGCGCCTTGTATTGCGTGGCGACGCCGATGCGGCGGATACCGGAATTCAGGGCGTTCGACAGGGCGAAATCGATGATGCGAGCCTTGCCGCCGAAATAGACGGCCGGCTTGGCACGCCGGTCGGTGAGTTCCTTGAGACGGCTTCCCCTACCGCCCGCCAGAACATAAGCCATTGCATCGCGGGCAAGTGGCTGAACGCGTTTTTCTACCATTTTCTCCTCCCACCAGTCACTAATTTTCAGGTTCAAGCATGATTGTCGCCAAGGGCGGCAAGGTGATCGAGCAGGTGATGTTGCCGCCGGCATCGACGGCCTGCACGCGCCCGCCATTGCCCTTGCCGCTGCCGCCGTAGATGTCGGCATCGGTGTTCAGGATTTCCCGCCAGCGGCCTGCGGACGGCAGGCGGATCGAGTAGTTCTCGCGGTAGACAGGGGTGAAATTGGTGATGACGGCGACCGGCTTCTGGCCCGGCGCCTTGCGCAGCCAGGCAAAGACGGAATTCTGATGGTCGTCGGCGACCAGCCATTCGAAGCCTTCGCCTTCGCAGTCACGCTCATGCAGAGCCGGCTTGCTGCGATAGGTGAAATTGAGGTCGCGCACCAGGCGCCGCATGCCCTCGTGCATGCGATACTGAAGCAGGTTCCAGTCGAGCGACTTCTCCTCGCTCCACTCGCTCCACTGGGCGAATTCCTGGCCCATGAACAAGAGCTTCTTGCCGGGATAGCCCCACATATAGGCGTAGTAGGCGCGCAGATTGGCGAATTTCTGCCAGTCGTCGCCCGGCATCTTGGCGATCAGCGAACCTTTTCCATGGACGACCTCGTCATGCGAGAGCGGCAGGACGAAATTTTCCGAATAGGCGTAGAGCAGGCCGAAGGTCAGCTCGTTGTGATGGTGCCCGCGGTAGATGGGATCGCGGCTCATGTAGCTCAGCGTGTCATGCATGAAGCCCATGTTCCACTTGAAGCCGAAGCCCAGGCCGCCTTCATGTACGGGCTGCGAGACCTTCGGCCAGGAGGTCGATTCCTCGGCGATGGTCATGACGTTGGGATGCTGGCCGTAGATGCGGATGTTGAGATCCTGCAGAAAGCGGACCGCTTCGAGATTCTCGTTGCCGCCATATTCGTTGGGGATCCATTCGCCGTGTTTGCGCGAATAATCGAGATAGAGCATCGAGGCGACGGCATCGACGCGCAGGCCGTCGAGATGGAATTTTTCGGCCCAGTAAAGCGCATTGTTGACGAGATAGGAAACAACCTCGGTGCGGCCGAAATTGTAGATCGCCGTGCTCCAGTCGGGATGGAAGCCCTTGCGCGGGTCTTCGTGCTCGTAGAGTGCGGTACCGTCGAACCAGCCGAGGCCGTGTTCGTCGGTCGGGAAATGCGCCGGCACCCAGTCGAGAATGACGCCGATGCCGACCTTGTGGCAGCCGTTGACGAAACGGGCGAAACCTTCCGGTTCGCCGAAACGAGCGGTCGGCGCGTAGAGGCCGGTCGTCTGGTAACCCCAGGAGGGGTCGTAGGGGTGCTCGGTGATCGGCAGGAACTCGATATGGGTGAAGCCCATATCGGCGCAATAGGGGATGAGGCTGGAGGCGAGCTCGTCCCAGGACAGCATCGTGCCGTCCTGCCGGCGCTGCCAGGAGGCGGCATGCACCTCGTAGATCGAGATCGGCTGGCGGCGCTTGTCGGTCTCGCGCCAGTGCTTCAGATGGGCTTCGTCTTCCCACTCCTGCTCCAGCTCGGCGGCGGTGATGGAGGCGGTTTTCGGCCGGAGCTCGCTGCGGCGAGCGAAGGGATCGGCCTTCAGCGGCAGCAATACGCCGTCCTGGCCGCGGATCTCGAACTTGTAGGCAACGCCGATCGGGACGTCGGGGGCGAATATTTCCCAGATGCCGCTATCGGAACGGAAGCGCATGACGTGGCGACGGCCGTCCCAATTGTTGAAATCACCGACGACGGAGACGCGCTGCGCATTCGGGGCCCAGACGGCGAAATGGATACCCTGGGCGCCATCATGCTTGATGAGATGGGCGCCCATCTTGTCGAACAGGCGCAGGTGCGAGCCCTGGCGGGCAAAATAATCGTCCATCGGCCCGAGCACCGGACCGAAACTGTAAGGATCGGTGACAGCCCATTCGGCATCGCCGCGCCGGGCGCGATAGCGCACCGGCTGGAGCTTGGTCAGGGAAACCGGGCCGGCGAAGACGCCGTCGGCATGGAGCTGTTTCAACTCGCCGATGACGCTGCCATCGAGCGTCATGGCGGTCACTTCCTCGGCGCCCGGGATGAAACACCGGGCGACGAAAACGTCGCCGGCCTGGTGCACACCGAGGACGGCAAAGGGATTGGAATGCGAGCCGGCAAGGATCGCCGTGATTTCATCTGCCGAAATTTCCCAGGAAAGCTTTACTTCAGGGACGGTTTTCGGCGTTTTCATCCGGCTCTCCAGATTTCGTCTGCATATTGCCTGATCGTACGGTCGGAAGAGAACCAGCCCATCCGCGCCGTGTTGTTGATCGTCTTGGTGTACCAGGCGGACTGGTTGGTCCAGATTTGGTCGACTTCGCGCTGGGCCTGGGCATAGGCGTCGAAATCGGCAGCGACCATGAACCAGTCGTGCGAATAGATGCCGTCGATCAGCGCCGTGTAACGGTTGCGGTCATCGGGCGAGAAGACACCGGAGCCGATGGCGGCGAGCGCCTGGGCGAGCTCGCGCGATCCCTCGATGATGGCACGCGGATTGTGGCCGTCGCTGCGGACCTTCGACACCTCGTCGGCCTTGAGGCCGAAGATGACGATGTTGTCCTCGCCGACATTGTCGCGCATCTCGACATTGGCGCCATCGAGCGTGCCGATCGTCAGCGCGCCATTCAGGGCGAACTTCATGTTGCCGGTGCCGGATGCTTCCATGCCGGCGGTCGAAATCTGCTCGGAGAGGTCGGCGGCCGGAACCATGACTTCGGCGAGCGAGACATTGTAGTTCGGCACGAAGACGACCTTCAGCAGACCGCGGACCGACGGATCGTTGTTGATCGTGCGGGCGACGTCATTGATCAGCTTGATGATGAGCTTGGCGTTGTGATAACTCGGCGCCGCCTTGCCGGCGAAGAGTTTGACGCGCGGCACCCAGTCGAGCTCGGGATGCGAGCGGATCTGATCGTAGAGTGCGACAGCCTCGATGATATTCAGCAGCTGGCGCTTGTATTCGTGGATGCGCTTGATCTGGATGTCGAACATCGCCGAGGGATCAAGCTTCACGCCCATGCGGCTGGCGACGAGATTGGAGAGCGCCACCTTGTTGGCCCGCTTCACCGCGGCGAACTTCTGCTGGAAGGTCGGGTCGGAGGCGAACTTGTCGAGCGGCGTCAGCTTCTCGGCATCGTCAAGGAATTCGTCGCCGATCGCCTCGCGGATCAGGCCGGTGAGACCGGGATTGCATTGCTGCAGCCAGCGGCGCGGCGTGATGCCATTGGTCTTGTTGTTGATGCGATCGGGATAGAGCTTGTGCAGGTCGGCAAAGACTGTGACCTTCATGAGGTCGGTGTGCAGGGCCGAGACGCCGTTGATCGAATGCGAGCCGACGAAGGCGAGGTTGCCCATGCGCACGCGGCGGTCGCCGCTTTCATCGATCAGCGAGATCGAGCGGATTTCCCCATCGGTGAAATTCTTGCCCTTGCGCGCGTCGATCAGGATCTTGGCATTGATCGCATAGATGATCTGCATGTGGCGCGGCAGCAGACGCTCGAACAGCGGCACCGACCAACTTTCCAGCGCTTCGGGCAGAAGCGTGTGGTTGGTGTAGGAGAAGGTGTGGCGGGTGATTTCCCAGGCCTGGTCGAAATCCATTCCGTGGACGTCACAGAGCAGGCGCATGAGTTCGGCGACCGAGACGGCGGGATGGGTGTCGTTCAGCTGGATCGCAACCTTGTCCGGCAGCGAGGTGAAATCGTCATATTGCTGCAGATGGCGGCGCAGGATGTCCTGCAGCGAGGCCGACGAGAAGAAGAATTCCTGGCGCAGGCGCAGTTCCTGACCGGCCGGGGTGGCGTCGGCGGGATAGAGAACCCTGGTCAGGCTTTCGGCCTTGTTGCTTTCGCGCAGCGCCCCGATGTGGTCGCCGGCGTTGAAGGCATCGAGCAGGATCGGATCGATCGGCTGTGCCGACCAGAGGCGCAGCGTGTTGACGCGCTTGCCGCGCCAGCCGACGGCCGGCGTGTCGAAGGCGGCGGCGATGACGCGCTCGGCCGGTTTCCAGACGTAGCGCGGCTGGTCGTCATGGGTGGTGATGAATTCGACGGCGCCGCCGAAGCCGATTTCATAGGAGCTTTCGCGGCGCTCGAACTCCCAGGGATTGCCGTGGGCGAGCCAGTTTTCCGGCAGTTCGACCTGCCAGCCGTCGGCCATCTGCTGGCGAAACAGGCCGTGGACATAGCGGATGCCGTAGCCATAGGCGGGCACGTCGACGGTTGCCATGCTTTCCATGAAACAGGCCGCCAGACGACCGAGGCCGCCGTTGCCGAGCGCGGCATCCGGCTCCAGCCCGGCGATGACGTTGACGTCGACGCCGAGCGAGGCGAGGGCATCGCGCACCTCCTCCATCAGGCCGAGGTTGGAGACGGCGTCGCGCATCAGGCGACCGATCAGGAATTCGAGGGAGAGATAATAGACGCGTTTGGCGCCGGTCGCATAAACCTCGCGGGTGGAAGCCATCCACTTGTCGATGATACGGTCGCGCACCACCAGGATCGTCGCCGTCAGCCAGTCATGCGGCTTTGCCACCTTGGCGTCCTTGCCGATACGGTAGGTCAGACGTTCGATGATTTCTTCAGCGAGAATTTCCGGCCTTGAGCTGCGGGGAGCGGGGGAGGGGATGATCGGCTTGGAAACAGTGTTCATCGTCAGGTCTCGCCAATTTTAATTTTGTTTCAGGATGTTATGCCTGATTCAATCAATTTGTCGCTTGCGCAGCCGACAGTTTATGCATCGTTAGTAAGCACTTGCAACAAAGGATTTGGACAAACGAAAAAATTGCGAAACCGTCATATTCACGCGGGTTGAGGGGATTGATTTCAATGACTTTTCCCGATCTCATCGGCCGAACGAGGATAACGAAAAGCCGCTCCGGTTTGTTCCGGCGCGGCTTTTTCGTTCGGCTTTCCACCGGGCCAATCGTCAGTTCGTCAGGCGCGTCAGCTGTGCGGAGGCCTTCGCTCCGATCGCCTTGAAGGCGGCAAGCAGGTCTTCCATCTTTTCCGCCTGGAAATAATGGGCGTCATCGGAGGCGCAATAATGCAGCAGCGCCTGTCCGCCCGCGGGTGCCATGAAGGCGATCGTATAGATTTCGATGCCCTTGGACTTCGCGTCGTCGCATGTCTTCTTGGTCGCCGTGTCATAGGAACGGCCGCCACTGCTATCGTTGTTATTGTCGCCGTCTGTCATAAAGACGATGTACTTCTTGGGTACTTGCCCGGACTTTTGCTTGTGGGCGGCGTCTTCGGCGTCATTGCCCGCGGCGTTCTTAGCAGTGAGAGACGTGTAAGCCGTATTCACTGCGCCGCTTGAATTCGTGCCACCTCCCGACTGAAGCGCGTTGACATAGCTCGAGACACCGGCGGTTCCCCAGGCGAGGCTGCTGGGCGGATACTGATTGATATCGTAGGACACCGCGCCGGTGCGCGCATATTCCGCATTGGGATCGGCGTTGGTGATCTGGCCGAAGAGATTGCCGGCGGCGATTTTCAGCGCCTCTAGCTTGGTGTAGTAGTTTGTGCGGCTGCCGGTGCAGGTGTCGTAAACCCACTTGTCCTTCTTGTTGTAGTGGCCGTTGCAATCATAGGTGAATGATTCGGTTGGATCATCGGCGTTGACGGTTGCGGTAGGCTCTCCCATTGACCCTGATTTATCGAGGGCGAGATGCCCTGGGTTTGCGAGTGACCGCCGATCGTCGTGCCTGACGTCGCAAGATGCTGCGTGCTGAAGCCAACCGCCTGCATCAGCGGGTTGACCGCGAGGTCGTAACTCGGTGAAACCGTCACCTGATAGGATGTCGACTTGCCCGATGTCGTTGTCTGGACGCTGACGCTCGTCCCGTTCTTGATGTCGGTGCCGCTCTGCAGGTAATTCGCCATTTGCCCGGCAACGAAATTCTGCGCAAAGGCCTCGGCCTGCGAGGTTTGGATCGTGCCGTTTGCCAGGGCGGTGGCGGTCGCGAGCGCCGCCGAATCAGCGGCCTCCTGCAACTGCTGCTTCGAGAGCAGCATATCGCCCACCTGGATCGCCATGCCGGCTGCTCCGAAAAGGACGGGCAGCAGGATAGCCGTCATCATACCGAAATTACCGCCACGGTCGCTCAACATGCGACGCAGGCAGGGATGCAAAAAGGAGGTGCTCATCATGTTCACCCAACTGGAAACCCTGTGAGGTGATATTAGGCACGTCTCTCCTTTCCGCGGGCCTTACGGCGTCAATAGAATTTTAACGAATCGGCGGATTTTTCCAGTTTTGGGATTATTTCAGCGGGATGACGTCGACCGCCTGGACAGCGCGCTGGCCGCCATAGCTTTTCAGCACGCCGATGACGGGAACGACGTCGGAATAGTCCCGGCCATAGGCGACGACGATGTGGTCCATGCCAGCGGGGATGTTGTTGGTCGGGTCGAGTTCGATCCAGCCGATCGTCTCGCCGCACCAGATCCGCACCCAGGCATGCATGGCGTCGGCCCCTTCCAGCCGCTCCTTGCCGGGTGGCGGGATGGTGCGCAGGAAGCCGGAGACGTAGCCGGCCGGAATGCCGAGGCTTCGAAGCGCCAGGATCATGATGTGGGTGAAATCCTGGCAGACGCCGCGCTTCAATCGGAACGCCTCGAGCGGTGTCGTGTCCACCGTCGTCGCATCGGGATCATAGGTGAAATCCTTGTTGATGCGGGCACAGAGCGCATGGGCGATCTGCATGGCTGTCAGCGTCGGCAGGGCACAGCCTCGCGCATAGTCGCTGATCTCGCGTGCCTGGGTGAGGCGCGGGCTGTCGCCAAGGAAGTGGTGCGGCGAATCCGGTGCCAACGACCAGATGCCTGATATCTCCTCCGGCAGGTCGGCAAGCAGCGGCGAGAAATCGGCGGCGATCGGCTGGCTTTCCACCTGCACGCGGGCCTGCATGCGAATGTCGAGTGTTTCGTGCGGCGCACGCAGCATGAAGGAGGTGGCGGGATGATGGAAGAAATCGACGAAATGCGCCTGCTCATCCGGCGTCGGCGAGACGGTGATCGAGCCGGCGACCAGGCGCTGGCGGTTCGCCAGCGACAGCGGCATCAGCCGCATGACGTGGCGGGCGCCGGAGGCCGGCACGTCGTAGCTGTAACCCATGCGGAGAGTGAGATCGTAGAGCATTGACGTCACCCGAGATAGGTCTGGGCGAGCAGATCGGAAAGCTGCTCCAGTTCGCGTTCGAGCCGCTGATAGACCTCGACCCCCATGCCCTCCGGGGTCATCACCGCCAGGCCGGAATGGAGCCGCATCGCTTCGCGGTAGAAGGGTGACATCTGGCCGTTGATCAGGGCATTCGGCAGTTGCTCGACCTCGTGGTGGATCTCGTTCACCTGGAAGAGGACCGAGCGGGGGTTGAGGGGGTCGAGCGCCAAGAGATCGGTGACGGTCAGCCGCGCCGTGTTGACGTTGTAGCGGCGACGGTGGGTCATGACGCTGTCGCCGATCTCGAGCAGCATGTCGAGCGCGCCGTCCGGCGCTTCCGGGCCGGACATGTGGCCAAGCAGGCGCGTCATGTGCAGGCCGCGCTCGATATAGCGGCCGAGCGAAAGGAAGCGCCAGCCGGTGAAGCGGTACATGTTCTCGTGGACGAGGCCGGCGAAGCCCGCAAGCTTGCGCAGAAGGATCGTCATCGCATGGCTGGCGTCATCGCCGGCAGAGACGGTGACGTGAAAGCGGCGGGCGGTCTTGGCGAGGTCGTTGAGGGCCAGCCAGCCGTCCGGCGAGAAGCGGTCGCGGATGTTGCTCGCCGAATAAACGGCGCTGTCGATGTTGCGCAGGAGCGTTTCCGGCACGGGTTCGGCGGTATCGATATCGACGGCCGTCAGATATTCGGAGACATCGGCAAGCAGCGGCTGGCTTGGATCGGCCGCTTCGGCGAAACGTGCATGCCAGGCGCGCAGGATGCGCAGCGCCCCTTCGGCGCGTTCGATGTAGCGGCCGAGCCAGAACAGATTGTCGGCTGCCCGGCTCGGCAGGCTGCCCGGCATGTTGCGGGTGAAGCTGCCCTCGGCCGGCAGCAGCGTGTGGCGCTCGACCGGCTTGTCGCTGACGATCCAGACGTCGGCGGCCGCGCCGCCCGACTGCATGGCGATCGCCGCGACATCGGCTCCGGAGCCGATACGGGCAAAACCGCCGGGCATGATCTGCCAACCGTTTGCCGTGCGGGCGGCGAAAACGCGCAGCGACATCGGCCGCGGCACGAGCTTGCCGTCCACCCAGGCGGGCGTCGTCGAAAGCGTGACGACTTCCTGGCCGACCAGTTTCGGGCCGTCCGAACTCAGCCAGTCGGTGATGGAATCCTTGGCCGTCGCACGCAGCGACGAGCCGAGCACGGATTCGCCGTTGTCGTCGAAGAAGGGTGCCCGGGAATAGGCTGGGCCGATCACCATCTTCTCGATGTTTTTTGCGACGTGCTCGCGCTCTTCCTTCTGACCGCACCACCAGGTGGCGATCGAAGGGAGGTGCAGATCCTCGCCCAGCAGGCGGCGACAGATGGTCGGCATGAAGGCCAGCAGCGCCCGGGTTTCGAGAACCCCGGTGCCGAGCGCATTGACGATGGTGACGCTTTCGGCGCGCAGCGCTTCCACGAGGCCGGGCGTGCCGATATGCGAATTCTGGTTCAGCTCAAGCGGGTCGGCAAAGGCCGAATCGAGACGACGCCAGAGCACGCCGATCGGCTTCAGGCCGGCGACGGTGCGCACCATGACGCGGCCCTTGACGACGGTGAGGTCCTCGCCCTCGAGCAGCATGAAGCCGAGGTAGCGGGCGATGTAGGCGTGCTCGTAATAGGTCTCGTTGGCGGGGCCGGGCGTCAGCACGGCGATGCGGTCGTCGCCCGAATGTTTCATGCCCTGCAGCGCGTCGCGGAAGGCGCCGAAGAAGGAGGCGAGGCGGTGAACCGGCGTTTCGGCGTAGATATCCGAGAAGGCCCGGGTCGTCGCAACGCGGCTTTCCAGCGCGAAGCCGGCGCCTGACGGCGCCTGCGTCCTGTCGGCCAGCACCCACCAGTTGCCGTCAGGTCCGCGGCCGATCTCGAAGGCGCAGAAATGCAGATAGTGGCCGGAACCCGGCCGGATGCCGGCGAGCGGGCGCTGGAATTCGGGATTGGCGGCGATCAGCGCCGGTGGCAGGACGCCTTCCTCCACCAGCCGGTTGTCGCCGTAGATATCGGCAACGATCGCCTCCAGCAGGTCGGCGCGCTGGACGAGGCCCGCCGACAGCGTCTGCCATTCGCGCTCATCGATCAGCACGGGGATGTGCGAAATCGGCCAGGCGCGTTCGCCGGTGCCCTTGCTGCCATAGGCGCGGTAGAAGACGCCGGCATCGCGCAGGTAGCGGTCGGCGCGGGCGAAGCGCTCGGCGAGATCCTTTTCCGGCATTGCGCTCAGATGCGAGAGGAAACGCTGCCAGACGGGGCGGACTACGCCTTTGTTGTCGACCATCTCGTCAGCGGTACCAGGAAGCGGCGCATAGTCGAAGGCCGCATCCTTGATGCGGTCCTCTGCCTCTCCCCTGCGTTCCACTGCCGGCCTCTTACCCATCAAAACCCAAGCCCTAAACCCCCGGCCCTCACCTCAGCCTTAAATTCCGGCGGGCCGCCGCAGATCCAGCGTCAGCGGGAATTCAAGCGAACCCGTCTCGGCGCGCGGGATATAGCCGCCCGCCGTATGTCCCCACGGCTCGAAGCGGGCGAGCCGCCTTGCTTCCGCCTCGTTGCCGTTGACCGGGAAGGTGTCATAGGTCCGGCCGCCCGGATGGGCAACATGATAGATGCAGCCACCGATCGAACGCTTCGACCATGTATCATAAATGTCAAAAGTCAAAGGTGTGTTGATCGGCAGGACGGGATGCAGGCCGGAGGCCGGCTGCCACGCCTTGTAACGGACGCCGGCGACCGACACGCCCGACGTGCCGGTCGGTGTCAGCGGCAGGGTGCGGCCATTGCAGGTGACGGTATAGCGCGCCGTATTGCTGGTTTCGAGCCGCACCTGAAGGCGTTCGACAGAGCTGTCGACGTAGCGCACGGTGCCGCCCGGCGCGCCTTCCTCACCCATGACGTGCCAGGGCTCCAGCGCCTGGCGCAGTTCCAGCTTCGAGCCCTCATATTCGACTTCGCCGCAGAAGGGGAAGCGGAATTCAAGCTGGGCCTTGAACCATTCCGGGCTGACGTCGAAGCCGTTTTCGCGAAGGTCGGCGAGCACGTCGAGGAAATCGGTCCAGACGAAATGCGGCAGCATGAAACGGTCGTGCAGGGTCGTGCCCCAGCGGACGAATTTGCCGTCGACGGGATTGACCCAGAAGCGGGCGATCAGTGCGCGCACCAGCAGTTGCTGGGCAAGCGACATGCGGGCGTTCGGCGGCATCTCGAAGCCGCGGAACTCGATGAGGCCGAGCCGTCCGGTCGGGCCGTCGGGCGAGAACAGCTTGTCGATGCAGATCTCGGCGCGATGGGTGTTGCCGGTGACGTCGGTCAACAGGTTGCGGAACAGGCGATCGACCAGCCAGGGCAACGGCTGCTGGCCGCGGCCGGGGGCAGCGATCTGCGCCATGGCGATTTCCAGTTCGTAGAGGCTGTCGTGACGGGCCTCGTCGATGCGCGGCGCCTGGCTGGTCGGGCCGATGAACATGCCGGAGAAGAGGTAGGAGAGCGAGGGATGGCGCTGCCAGTGGAGCACGACGCTCTTCAAGAGATCGGGACGGCGCAGGAAGGGACTGTTGTTCGGATTGGCGCTGCCGACGACGACGTGGTTGCCGCCGCCGGTGCCGGTATGGCGGCCGTCGATCATGAACTTGTCGGCGCCGAGCCGGGTCGCGCGCGCCTCTTCGTAGATCGCCGTGGTGATGTCGACGCATTCCTTCCAGTTCGAGGCCGGATGAATGTTGACCTCGATGACGCCGGGATCCGGGGCGACGCGGATGACGTTGATGCGCTCATCCTGCGGCGGCGGATAACCTTCGATATGGACGGGAAGCTTGAGTTCGGCGGCGGCGTTTTCGGCCGCGGCAATCAGCTCGAGATAATCCTCGATGCGTTCGACCGGCGGCATGAAGACGCAGAGCCTGCCGTCGCGCGGCTCGACCGACATGGCGGTGCGCACGGCGCCGCCAATTTCACCGAGCGTCTGTTCGATCCGGCCGCGATTGCTCTCGTCGGCGTGGAAGGAGGCTTCCGGCATGGCGCGGCCGGCCGGTACGAAAACATCAGGCAGCGGTTCGCGCGGGATGGTCGGATCGGCAGGGTGGATATAGGGATAACGCGCCGGGGGAACATAGGGCAGCGTGCCGAGCGGCAGGCGGTAACCGATCGGGCTGTCGCCTGGAACGAGGAAGATCTTGCCACGGCGGGTGCGCCATTTCTCGCTGATCCAGACGCGTGTTTCGGCCGCCTTGGCGTTCCATGCCTGAACCGGAAGGAGGTAACCTGTGGGGACGGTGAGGCCACGGGCGAAGACGCGCGCGATGCGGTTGCGCTCCTCGGGATCTTTCAGTTTCGAATTCGCGGGATCGACGTTTTCGGGAAGATTACCTTCCTTGATGATCCAGTCGGCAGTATCCTCATAGGCCGGCTGCACCATGTCAGGCTTGATCGCCAGTTCCTTGGCGATCGCCGTCAGAAGCTTCTCGGCATCCTCGGCCGCAACACCAGTATCCTTGCCTTCGGCGGCCACCAGATCGAGGTTCTGCCAGATCGGCTTGCCGTCGCGGCGCCAGTAGAGCGAGAAGGTCCAGCGCGGCAGGCTTTCGCCCGGATACCATTTGCCCTGGCCGTAATGCAGGAAGCCGCCGGGGGCAAAGCGTTCGTGCAGCCGGCGGATCAGGCTGTCGGCCTTTTCGCGCTTGGTCGGGCCGACGGCGGCGGTGTTCCATTCCTCGGACTGGAAATCGTCGATCGAAACGAAGGTCGGCTCGCCGCCCATCGTCAGATGCACGTCCTCGGCTTCGAGGACGCGATCGACCTTCTCGCCGAGTTCGTTGAGTTCGTCCCAGCTTTCATCGGAGAAGGGCTTGGTGATGCGCGGATGTTCGGCAACGCGCGAGACCTTCATGTCGAAGGCGAATTCGGTTTCGGCCTCGCCGAAATAACCACCGGAGATAGGAGCGGCGTTGCGGTAATGCGGCGTGGCGGCAAGCGGGATATGGCTTTCGCCGGTCAAGAGGCCGGAGGTCGGATCGAGGCCGACCCAGCCGGCGCCGGGCAGATAGACTTCCGCCCAGGCATGCAGGTCGGTGAAATCGACTTCGGTGCCGGAGGGCCCGTCGAGCGCCTTCAGGTCCGGTGTCAGCTGAATGAGGTAACCGGAAACGAAGCGGGCGGCCAGGCCGAGATGGCGAAGGATCTGAACGAGCAGCCAGCTGGTGTCGCGGCAGGAGCCTTTGGCGCTTTCCAGCGTCTCCTCCGGCGTCTGCACGCCGGTTTCCATGCGGATGACATAGCCGATCTGCCGCTGCAGACGGGCATTCAGGCCGACGATCATATCGACCGTCGGCTGACCGGGCGACCAGTCGAGCGTCGGCAGCAGCGCCTTCAGGCGCGGGCCGGCCGGCTCCGGCGTCATGTAGATCGACAGATCCTCCTGGATCGTTTCCGGATATCCGAAGGGCCACTTGGTCGCCTCTTCCTCGACGAAGAAGTCGAAGGGATTATAAACCGTCATGTCGGCGACGAGATCGACCTCGATCTTGAACTCCGTCACCGGATCCGGAAAGACGTAGCGGGCAAGGTAATTGCCGTAGGGATCCTGCTGCAGGTTGACGAAATGGTTGGAGGGCGTGATCTTCAGCGAGTGGCTGAGCACTCGTGTCTTCGAATGCGAGGCAGGTTTCAGCCGGATGATCTGTGGGCCGAGGCGGACCGGCTTGTCATAGGTGTAATGCGTCAGATGATAGATGCTGGCTTTGATCGACATATTTCTCTTTTTATCCGGCTCGCATCGTCGTGCGGCTTGCTGTTCCCGAAAATCAGTGTGTGCAATGCAGCGAAAGAAAGCAAGGTGGAAAGGTCAAACGAGCCGAAGGCTTTTACGCTGCCTTGGCGAAGGTGACGGCCGCCTTCAGGCCCTTGCCGTCCGTACCCGGCTCCAGCGTGAGGTCGGCATTGAAAAGATTGGCGATTTCTTCGACGATCGGCAGGCCGAGGCCGGCGCCGGGCGCGCCGGAATCATGGCCGCGCGAAAAACGTTGGCGTACCGCCTCCAGCTTCTCGCGCGGAATGCCGGGGCCATTATCCTCGACTTCGAGGCGGATCGTCTCTGACGCAGCGATAATGCGGACGGTGACCTCAGCCCCGTTGCCGGCATAGGCGATGGCATTGCCGGCGAGGTTGCGCAGCATTTCGCCGATCAGCAGCGGCTCGGCGCGGATCATCGCCGGGCTCTCGCCCTCGAAGCCGAGATCGATGCCGGCGACGGCCGCCGTCGGGATCTGCTCGCCGGTGATTTCCTGGGCGATTGCGGCAAGATCGATGGCGGAGGCGGTCAGCGCTTCCTTGGCTGTGGCGGCGTCGATCTTGGCCATCAGGAGCAACTGGGCGAGAATGCGCTCGGCATGCGCCACCGCCTGATCGCCCTTCAGCGCCGCCGCCTGCGCCTCATCCAGCGAGCTGGCGCGGGCGGAAAGAGCAAGCTGGGTGCGGATGATCGCCAGCGGTGTGCGCAGCTGATGGCTGGCATTGCCGGTGAAATGGCGCAGCGCATCGAGCGCCGATTGCAGGCGGACCATGAAGGAATTGACCGTATCGACCAGCGGCTCGACCTCGCTTGGCACAGTCTGCTTGATCGGATGCAGGTCATCGGGGCTGCGTTCGCCGATGGCGTCGCCGAGCTTATAGAGCGGGCGGAGCGCCACCGTGACCGAAATCCAGACGATGACGGCCGCGCCCGCAATCATGAAGGCGAGGCGCAATGCCGAGCGGACGAGGATTGCCCGCGCCAGCTGGCGGCGGGCGATGGTGGTTTCGGCGACCGTTACCACGAAGGGCACGGAGCGGATGCCCGTCGAGGCTGAGCGTTCGAGTGTGGCGACACGGATCGGCTCGCCGCGGAAGGTGTCGTCGGCGAAGGCGGCAGCATTGGGCGGCGTCTTCTTCAGGACCGGCAACGACTGGTAGCCGGTGATGAATTGGCCCGGCGGGCCGTCGACGCGATAGAAGACGCGATCCTGCGCGGCAGAGGTCAGCATTTCAAGCGCGACATAGGGGATATCGACCTGCAGCGTGCCGTCCTCGGCGACGACGACGCGTTCGGCGATCGCCAGCGCCGAACCGGCGAGCACGCGGTCGGAGACGATGTTCGAGGTCTGGACCGCCTCGCGATAGGTATCGGCAAGCGCCAGCGTGCCGATCACGGCGGTGGAGACGAGCAGCCAGAAGAGCAGCCGGCGCCGGAGGGAATAGGCGGCTTTCATGAGGCCTCGGGCAGCTTGTCGAGATAATAGCCGATGCCGCGGGCAGTCTTGACGGTCAGGCCGTGCGGCGAGAGACGCTTTCTCAAGCGGCTGACATATTGCTCGATGGCGTTTGCGGAAATGTCGTCGTCGAAGGCCGTCAGCGACTGGATGATCGCTTCCTTGGCGACGACCTTGCCGGCCCGCATGAAGAGGATTTCGAGCAGGCCGAGCTCGCGGGCGGGAATATCGAGGGGTGCGGCGCCTGATGAAAAGGTGCGGGAATTGAGATCGAAAGAAATGCCGCCGAAACCGACGGTCGCCGAACGCAGCCCCGCCTGGCGGCGCAGCAATACCCGCACACGCGCCTCGAATTCGGCGATGTCGAAGGGTTTGATCAGGTAATCGTCAGCGCCGAGGTCGAGGCCCTTCACCCTTTCTTCCGGCGTGCCACGCGCCGTCAGGATGAGGACGGCAGCCTGGTTCTGGCGGGCGCGCATGGCACGCAGCACGTCGAGCCCGTCCATCTCGGGCAGGTTGAGGTCGAGAATCACCAGATCGAAATTTTCCGCAGCAATGACCGCATTGGCGGATGCGCCGTCATGGACGACATCGACGGCGTGGCCCGTGCCGCGCAAGATCGCCGACAGGCCGTCGGCCAGCGCGATATTGTCTTCGGTGAGCAGGATGCGCACGAATGTCCCCCTGTTTTTCAAAGGAGATTACAGAGGTGGCGGAGCGATGTCACAGCGATTTTGCAGCTTACAGCGCAGCGGGTCCTTCAGACGCGCAAAATACGCTGTGGCACTTTAATCCTCGCATCGAGCTTTGCGAAAATCGATTCCGATTTCCGGCCGATGCGCCACCGAATGCCGGGAAAGACCGGCGTCAGCTCCCGGTCCTTTCGATTCGTTCGCGCTGCGTCATTGCGGCGTTGAGGAGTCTTCGGAAGCGGGGATCGTCGCGGATGTTGTCGAGGTCGGAATCATTGTCGAACCATTTGATATGGTAGACGGAGCTGTTCGGCAGCAGCTTCTCGAGAAGGTCGATCGCCTGGTCGGCGTCGCCGAGGACGGAATAGACGCAGGCGAGATTATACTGGGCGACGATATCGTCGGGATCGATGGCGATCGCGCGGGCCGCCCAGTCGCGGGCTCTCGTCACATCGCCCATATGGGCAAGCGCCAGCGCGCCGCGATGGGCGGGGCCGGAATTTTCCGGATTGAGGTTCAGCGCGCGTTCGGCGCGCAGCAGGCCGAGGCGCGCCCAGTTTTCCGTGTCCAGCACACGGCCGAGCGAGCGGTAGGCGGACATCAGGTGGATCGGCGAGACATAGTCGTCGGGGCGGATCTCGGCGGCGCGGGTGAAGTATTGAACCGATTCGGCAAAGTTGCCGTGCATGAAGAAGAACCGGGCATAGTGGAAATTCGCCTCGAAGAGGTTCGGGTCGAGCGCCAAAGCCCGTTCGAAGGCCGCCGCCGCCCTGTCGTCATAGCCGCTCTGATGCAAGGCGAGACCATGGGAAGCGTGGGCCTCGGGAAGGTCGGGATCAAGTTCCAGGGCGCGGGCGCTCATCTCGAGGATGCGCCTCAGCGGCACGTCGTCCGGTGCCCAATCGCGGATCGCCGCATCGCAGTCGGCGATGCCGGCATAGGCGCGGGCATAGTCCGGATCGAGCTCGACCGCCTTGCAGAACATCCGCCTTGCAAGCTGCAGATAGGATTTGGTCCAGGTGTGGGAGAGCTGGCGGCCCCTGAGGTAATAGGTATAGGCCTCGACATTGGCGGTCGGCTCATTGGCGATCGCCTTCTTCTCTTCCGGCAGCAGACGCACCTTCAGCTGGCCGACGATCGCGTGGGTGATCTCGTCCTGAATGGCGAAGATGTCGGTCAGGTCGCGGTCGTAACGCTCGGCCCAGAGATGGTCGCCATTGGCGGTGTCGATCAGCTGACCGGAGATGCGCACGCGATTGCCGAAGATGCGCACGCTTCCCTCGAGCACGTAGCGCACGCCGAGTTCCTGGGCGAGCCGCTTCACTTTCACCGATATGCCCTTGTAGGTGAAGATGGTGTTGCGCGGCACGACGTGCAGGCTGGAGATCTTGGAGAGATCGGTGATGATGTCTTCGGTGATGCCGTCGGAGAAATAGTCCTGGTCGGCATCGCCGCTCATATTGGTGAAGGGCAGCACCGCAATGAAGCACGTGTTGCGGTTCTGCGCGACCAATTTCGCCGAGGAGGGCGGCGCCAAGCTGACAGTATAGACCTGAACGGGCTGCCTGATGTTCTTCAGCGTATGTTCGCCGATGAACTCGAAGCCGAGATTGAGGCGCGAGCCGACCTGATCGCGCACCGAGGCGGACACGGCGATGCCGCCTGGCGCCGCGATACGCTCGAGTCTGGCGGCGAGATTGACGCCATCGCCGAATATGTCGCCATTCTCGACCACGACGTCGCCGAGATTGATGCCGATGCGGAATTCGACGCGCTCGTCCTTGGGCACGCTCTCGTTGCGGGCCGCCATGCTGCGCTGGATCTCGGCGGCGCAGGCGACCGCATTCACCACGCTCTGGAATTCGGCAAGGATGCCGTCGCCGGTGAGTTTGACGATCCGGCCCTTGTAGTCGGCAATACGAATATCGACCAGTTCGCAGCGATGGCGGTTCAGCGCCTGCAACGTGCCGGATTCATCGATGCCCATCAGTCGGCTGTAGCCGACGACATCCGCAGCGAGAATAGCGCTCAGTCGTCGTTCCATGACCCCTCCCAGGATCTTCCCAGTTTAGTCTAGCTTTTTATAGAGTTTTTGTTGCGCGGAGTCGTCCCCCGAATAAGAAATTCGGGCGGTTTCGACGTTTTGACGCGGCAGCGCGACCATATAAGGTCGCCGATCTTCATCAATACTCTGAATGGGTGAAGGATGGCGTTCGGCTCTAATCCTTTGTGATGAAAAGGTAATTCTAATCGAAGAAATGCGGGTTTATTTCATCGCTCGATACTTCGGGCGTGGCACTATAAAAGTGGCGGTCGATCGGTTTGGGGCTTGAAGCGGAGCCAGGGGTTGGGCCGGAAGACTATTGCGAGGGGTATCCACCGTATGATTGTGATTCGCGGCTGCTTCGATGGTTGCGACGAGGCCGGCGCCGGCTATTGTGGCGATGTTTCATGCGCGGCGGAGATTTTGGATGACAGGTTCGGCCCGGAATTTTCTGGAGTTTCACGATATTCCGGAGGCCGGGCTCCGATCGATTGTCGCCCGCGCCGGCGAACTCGCCAAAAGCTGGGATGAGCGCACCGTGCCGCAGAGCCTTGCGGGCAAACGTGTCGCGCTGATTGCCGACGATAGTGGCTGGCGTAATACCACTGCCTTTGATCTCGGCATTCAGGCAATGGGCGGTATCTGCGCGCATGTGCCGATCGGTTTCGATGTCAGGGAGGAGACCGGCGACCTTGCTGGTTATCTCGGCAACTGGTTCGATATGCTGGTGATCCGCACCAAGGCGCTTGCGACATTGAAGGCGACGGCGGCAGTCTCGCCGGTGCCTGTCATCAATGCGCGCACAGGCTCCAACCACCCTTGCGAGACGCTCGGTGACCTTGCCTATATTAGGAGCCGGCGCGGCTCGATCGACGGGTTGAAGGTCGTTGGCGTGGCGGCGGACGCAAATATCCTCCGCTCCTGGGCCGAAGCCTCGATTGCGCTGCCGATAGAGGTTGTGCAGGTCTACCCCGAACGCTGGCACACCCGTGACGCTGCACTGCTCAACGGGCGTTTCCGTGTGAGCGCCGATATGGGCGAGCTATCGGACGCCGATGTCGTCATCACCGATTCATGGCCGGGCGATGCCGCCTCGGAGGCGCTCGCCGGCTACCGGATCGGCGCCGACCTGCTCGATCGTTTGTCGGAGGATGCGATCTTCCTGCCGTGCCCGCCGGTGAGGCGTGGCCAGGAGGTGACGGCCGAAGCGATGGAACATCCGCGCTGCCAGAGCCGTGCCGCCAAAGCCTTTCTGCTGCATGCGCAGAATGCGCTGATGGAGTGGGTCGCCGCCTAGTCGGCGGCCTTGCTCCTCCCGGCGCGCTCAGGCATTGTTGCGGCATGAGGAGAGTTTTCATTTTGCTGCTGGCCTTCTGGCCGGGCTTCGCGCTCGCCGATCAGGCCTTCTATCCGGCGAAGTCGGGTCAGGCCGATGCGGCGGTGCTGACGGTTTACTCCTCGCTCGACGAGCCGCTGGCGCGGCCGATGATCCGCGGTTTCCAGGATGCCAATCCCGACGTTGCGGTCAAATACGAGGATATGCTGACCGGCGACATCTACGACCGGATCGTCAAGGAGACGGATGCCGGCGAGAAGACGGCGGATTTCGCTTTTTCCTCGGCGATGGATCTGCAGGTGAAGCTTTCCAACGACGGATATGCGCAGGTCAGCAACCTGCCGATGAGTGCAGCATGGCCGAAATGGGCGAACTGGCGCAACACCGCCTATGCGCTCACCTTCGAGCCGGCGGTGTTCGTCTATCACAAGCCGAGCTTTGTACATGAGCCGGTGCCGAGTTCGCGGGCGGAGTTCGTCGACTATCTGAAACGCAAGGGCAACAAGGTCTATGGCCGGATCAGCACCTACGATATCGAACGCTCCGGGGTCGGCTTTCTGTTCATGGCGCGCGACCAGGAGCAATTCGGCGACATCTGGTCGGTGATCGGGGCGATGGGGGCTGCCGGCGTCAAGCTCTATTCGACGAGCTCGGCAATCCTCGAGCGCGTCGCCGACGGGCGCTTCGTGCTCGGCTACAACATTCTCGGCTCCTATGCAGCGGACTGGGCCTCGCGCTATCCCGATGTCGGCATCGTTCTGCCGAAGGATTACACGGTGGTGATGTCGCGGATCGGGCTGGTGCCGCAGGCGGCCTCCGAGCCGGAGCTCGGGCGGCGGTATCTCGCCTTCTTCATGTCGAAGGCGGGTCAGACGATCATGGCGCGGGAGCTGCAGATCCCGGCCGTCAGTCCTGAGGTGGCGGGGGAGAATACCGCCAATACGCTGCAGGAGCTGCTGGGCGCCCAGCTTCGGCCGGTGCCGGTCAGCCCCGGGCTGATGGTCTATCTCGACCAGGTGAAGCGGGCACGGCTGATCGCGCATTGGAATGAGGTCTTGCGCGCGCAGTGAAGGTGTTCCGCTTCCAGCTGCTTCGTCCTTTGAAGCTGGAAATCGGACTGCCGTCCGCCAATTACGGCAAAAAAGTGTCCGCTGCTGCTGGATATCTTGCCGATGTCAGCTAAATGACAGCTTGTTGTGGTGCCTTTGGCTACTTCTTCTCCGTGGAGGCGGAGAGCTGAAGCCTTGGGAGGTATTCCGCTCGTCATTCAGGACACTCGTGTCCGCTGATCAGCCATCCTCCCGATTCCCTGGAGAATAACGGGCGGTTTGCTCAGCCGCCGACGGAGGACACATCGTGAAGCATACGTTCATCGCAACCCTTTTTGCAGCTGCTATCGCGCTGCCGGCCTATGCGGCCGACTACACCATCATCGCGCCGGCCGCTCCCGGCGGCGGCTGGGACCAGACGGCTCGTTCGCTGCAGACCGCGCTGCAGCAGGAGAAGATCTCCGGCAACGTGCAGGTCCAGAACGTTCCGGGCGCCGGCGGCACCATCGGGCTTGCGCAGTTCAGCAGCCAGGCTGCAGGCAACCCGAATTCGCTGATCGTCGGCGGCTATGTGATGGTCGGCGCGATCCTCACCAACAAGTCGCCGGTGACCCTCAAGGACGTTACGCCGATTGCCCGGCTGACCGGCGAGTACGAAGCCGTCGTCGTTCCCGCCGCATCCGAGATCAAGACCATGGCCGATCTGGTTGCGGCGCTGAAGAAGGATCCGGGTTCGGTTTCCTGGGGCGGCGGTTCGGCCGGCGGTACCGATCACATCACCGTCGGCCTGATCGCCAAGGCGTCCGGCGTTGATCCGACCAAGATCAACTATGTCGCCTTCTCCGGCGGCGGTGAAGCACTCGCCGCCATTCTCGGCGGCCAGGTCACGGCCGGCGTCTCGAGCTACAGCGAGTTCCAATCGCAAGTGAAATCCGGCACGCTCCGCCTTCTCGCCGTTTCCAGCGACAAGCGTATCGACGGCGTCGATGCCCCGACGCTGAAGGAAGCCGGCACCGACGTCACCATCCAGAACTGGCGCATGGTTGCGGCTGCCCCCGGCCTGTCGGCTGAACAGGTCGCCGCCGTCACCGCCGATTTCGAGAAGCTGCATAGCTCGGCCACCTGGCAGGAAACCCTGAAGACCAAGGGCTGGGCCGACACCTATCTGTCCGGCGACGCCTTCAAGGCGCAGCTCGAAAAGGACGTCTCCGCCACCGAAGGCATTCTCAAAGAGATCGGACTTGTTCAATGAGCGAGGATAACACCTCCTCGGCAACCGAGCGCCGCCCTGATTGGGCGGCGTTCATCATTGCCGTTTTCCTCTTCGTCGTCGCCGGCGTGATGGCCTGGGATGCCTCGCATCTGAAAACGATCGCCCAATACGACCGCATCGGCCCGGCAACGGTGCCTGAAGTGGTGGCGTTCGGGCTCTTCTGTCTTGGGGTCTGGACCGTCGCCGAAGCCTGGCGCGGCGAGTTTCCGGAACGCGACCGGCAGGAAGTGGCGCCGGTCATCTGGATCGTCGCCGGTCTTGCCGCCCAGATGCTGCTTCTGCGCACCGCCGGCTTCTCGATTGCCACCGGTGTGCTGTTCGCACTGACGGCGCGCGGCTTCGGCAAGCGCAAGCTCTGGATCTCGCTGCCGTTCGGCATCGTTTTCAGCTTCGTCGTCTGGGCGATCTTCTCGCAGTTGCTGCAGCTGACGCTGCCGGCCGGCCCGCTCGAACATCTGTTCTTCTGACCGCGCGAGGCGCTGTCAGCTCTTTTGATTTTGCGCGGCGCCTGACCCCGAAACTGCAGGGTCGGGAATGCCGCTTGGGACACCAAGATGAGCACATTCGAATTTCTATGGCAGGGTATCCTGGTTGCGATGCAGCCGATGAACCTGGTTTATGCGCTGGTCGGCGTCACACTCGGCACCGCCGTCGGCGTGCTTCCCGGCATCGGCCCGGCCCTTACCGTGGCGCTGCTGTTGCCCGCTACCTACAAGCTCGATCCCGGCGGTTCGCTGATCATGTTCGCCGGCATCTACTATGGCGGCATGTATGGCGGCTCGACGACCTCGATCCTGCTCAACACGCCGGGGGAAAGCGCCTCGATCGTCACCGCGCTCGAGGGCAACAAGATGGCGCGCGCCGGCCGCGGCGGACCGGCGCTGGCGACGGCGGCGATCGGCTCCTTCGTCGCCGGCCTGCTCGCCACGCTCGGGCTTGCCTTCATCGCGCCCTATATCGTCAAGCTGGCGCTGGTCTTCGGACCACGCGAATATTTCGCGCTGATGGTGCTTGCCTTCGTCACCGTCTCCTCGGCCTTCGGCGATTCGGCATTGAGGGGTCTGACCTCTCTGTTCATCGGTTTTGCGCTTGCCATGGTCGGCATCGACCAGCAGACGGGCCAGGCACGGCTTTCCTTCGGCATCCCCGACCTGCTCGACGGAGTCGAGGTCACGACGCTGGCGGTGGCCATGTTTGCCATCGGCGAGACGCTCTACATCGCCGCGCAGGGCAACCGGATCGCGGAGAAGGTCGAGGCGGTCAAGGGTTCGCTCTGGATGAACGCGCAGGATTGGTCGCGCTCGTGGAAGCCGTGGCTGCGCGGCACGCTGATCGGGTTCCCGATCGGCGCGATGCCGGCGGGCGGCGCCGAAATCGGCACCTTCCTCTCCTATGCCACTGAAAAGCGGCTGGCAAAGAACCCGGAAGAGTTCGGCCATGGCGCAATCGAAGGCGTGGCCGGTCCCGAGGCGGCCAACAACGCGTCGGCCGCCGGTACGCTGGTGCCGCTTCTGACGCTCGGCCTGCCGACGACGGCGACGGCGGCGATCATGCTTGCCGGCTTCCAGCAATACGGGCTGCAGCCCGGACCGCTGCTGTTTGCCACCAATCCGCAACTCGTCTGGGGCCTGATCGCCAGCCTGCTCATCGCCAATGCGATGCTCCTGGTGCTGAACCTGCCGATGATCGGGCTCTGGGTGCGGCTGCTGACCATTCCGAAACCGTGGCTCTACGCCGGCATCCTGCTGTTTGCAACGCTTGGGACGATCGGCGCCAATCCGTCGGTGTTCGAGCTCGGCATGCTGCTCGCCTTCGGCTTGCTCGGCTATGTGATGCGGCTCTTCGGCTATCCGATTGCGCCTGCCGTCGTCGGCTTGATCCTCGGGCCGCTGGCCGAACAGCAGCTGCGCCGTGCGCTGGCGATCAGCCAGGGCGACGTCACGACGCTGGTGATGTCGCCGATCGCGGCCGGTCTGCTCATCGTTGCCGCTGCCGCCTTCCTCATCCCGCTGATCCTGCGGCTGCGCGGCAGGGGCCAGGTGCTGTCGCAACTGGCGGCAAACGAAGACTAGCGCATCGGCCCGAAAATCGGAATCGATTTTCGGAAAACACGATGCGGGGATTGAAAGTGTTAGAGCGTCCTTTGTGGTCCGAAGAGACGCGGCGCTCTAAGAAGAAAAAGACGACCTTACCCCTCCCTCGAGGCCGGCCATGGAGACATGCGCCGGCCTCTCGTTTTTGCATGGCTGAGGTGATTTTCTGAGCATTGTGGAGGTATGGGCGCGATGCCATCTATAGGTAGTCAATCATAGAGCAAGAGGAAAAGGACAATGTCCGCCATCCGCAATTCAGTCCGTACAGGTTTCTTTGGCCGCGCCTTTGCGGTGCTGGGCGCCGCAAACGCTGTCAGCGCCGCCGTTGAAGCCGGCCGCCGCCCGCGTGCCAGCGACCTCAAGGAACTCGGCATCGACCCGGCCTCCTTCGGTCCGGCTTCCCGCTAAAGCCTTCAAGCCATGCATGAATGAATTAGCCCGAAACCGGATGGTCGCGGGCTTTGTTTTTAACCGCAAGGCTGTTGCGCACTGCGGCTTCCTGCATCGTCAGGCGTGAAGCTCCTCCCGCTCGGCGCCGTGCTCCTCCACTCGTTCGCGCCTGTTGTGGCGGATGGACGACCAGAGCGACAGGCCGATCAGGGCCGCGCCGCCGAGTCCGGTGATAACCTCGGGGATGTGCATCAGGGTCTGCGCATACATGATCACCGACAGGATCAGGATGGCGTAGAAGGCGCCATGCTCGAGATAGCGGTATTCGGCAAGCGTTCCCTTCTCCACCAGCATGATCGTCATCGAGCGCACATACATGGCGCCGATGCCAAGGCCGATCGCGATGACGAATAGGTTCTGCGTCAGGGCAAAGGCGCCGATGACGCCGTCGAAGGAAAAGCTCGCATCCAGCACCTCCAGATAGATGAAAGCGCCAAGACCACCCTTGGCGGCAGCGCTCATCGTCTGCTGCGAAGCATCGAGCAACTCGCCAACGACCTCGACCGCGAGGAAGGTGAGCAGGCCGTAAATGGCGCAATGAACGAAGACGCTAGCCTCCTCGCCGCCGATCAACCAGGAGAAAACCAGCATCAGCGCCAGCACGAAAGCGATCTCGATACCTCGGATGGTAGCCGAGCGTGCCATCACCTTTTCCAGGCCGCGAAACCAATGGATCTTCTTTTCATGGTCGAAGAAATAGCTGAGGCCGACCATCATCAGGAAGGTACCACCGAAGGCTGCGATCGGCAGATGCGCGTCGTTCATGATGCGGGCATATTCCTCGGGTTCGCGGGCAGCCAGCACCAGCGCGTCCCAAGGGCCGATCCGCGCCGCGATCGCGACGATCGCCAGCGGAAAGACGATGCGCATGCCGAAGACGGCGATGATGATGCCCCAGGTGAGGAAGCGCTTCTGCCAGACGGGCGTCATCTCCTTCAGCTTGTTGGCATTGACGATGGCATTGTCGAAGGAGAGCGAGATCTCCAGCACGGCAAGCACCGTGCAGATGAAGAAGACGGTTGCCATGCCGCCGATCGTGCCGGTCGTCTGCCAGCCGAGCACGGCGCCGAGAACGAGGCCGAGGGCAGTGACGATGAAAGCCCAGCGGAAATAGCCGAGCGAGGATTGAGGGACTACGGGCTGATTCATGGCCGCACCTCGTGGCCGCAAATCGTGTTGAAGAGGGTGGATATATTGGAAAGACGCGGCACGCCACAACGGGCATGCGGGTCAGGCATGGTGAGCTTGTTCATCGATGAAAAATCCGCCGGCTAAGCTGCAGGCGGTACCGACATCACGAGAGCGCCGTAAAAACTCTCGCCAGAGGGGCCCGGCACCAAAGTTCCCCGTCAGCCGATGTCTGGAAGGCTGCGGGATAGGCTCTAGTTAATGAACTTCCCCGGCCAGTCAAGGCTCCGGGCACACCGGAGATCAGGCAATTTTTTTGGAACCATCCCGATGCCCGCCCGTTAGGCTCCGGTTGAGCTTAAAAAAGGAGGCCGATGATGCACACTTCGACCCATATTCCCGACAAACGCACGGAGGCATCCGACCGCATGAAGCGGGCGAAGCCGAACCGCATGCAGAAGGCGCAGGTGCTGCCGCCGCATCATGTCGACCTGACGCTGACGCCCGGTGTCTATCACGACATTCATGTGCCGGCCCATGTTACCGGTGCGGATCTTTCCAAGGGTGGCCCGGACATCAAGAGCAATGCAGAGACCAAGAAATAACCAGCATTCCCGCCTCTTTGGCGCGCTGACGGTCGATTTGAAACAGGGTGAGAAACATATGACGATCAACTTTGTGCCCCGCGAGATCTTCATCCGGCACGAAAAAGAATGGCAGGCCATACGCGAGGCGGCGGACAAGCGCATCCAGATCGGCAAACGGCAGAAGCCGCTTGCCTCGTCCATCGGCGATGCGACGCCGGTTGAGAAAAACGATCCTTCGGCCGCATGGTCCGAATAACCGACAGACGGTCACGCTGACACAAACGCCCGGCATGATGCCGGGCGTTTTTTTCTATCGATGTTCATCCCGATCGACCCGCTGTCCGGAATTATAGCCGAAGCGTTGTTCGAGCTTGCCGAAGGCGAAGAGCACGCAGATGGCGGCAATCGTCGTGAAGAAGGCGATCGGCCAATAGCCGAAGCCCATGGCGAGGCCGATCGCGCCGGAGAGCCACATGCCGGCGCCGGTCGTCAGCCCGTGCACCCGGCCTCTTGCAAAGACGATCATGCCGGCGGCAAGGAAGGCGACGCCGGCGGTCACCGCTTCGATGACGCGCAGCGGATCGATGCGCACCTGCTCATCATCGGCGAAACCCGGCATGTGCACGGCTTCGATCGAGATGATGGCGAAGAGGGCAGCGGCAAGACTGATCAGGATATGGGTTCGGAAGCCTGCCGGGCGGTCGCGGGCCTCGCGTTCGAAACCGATCAGTCCGCCGAAGAGGATGGCGCCGATCAGGCGGGCGAAGATGACAGGATAGTGGATGCGTGACGCCGGTATCATGTCGGCGATGATGAGATCCATGGATTTTCCCCAGAACATACGGAATTTTTCGCTGGCTAACGTATGAGCGCGGGATTTGTTCAGCTTTTTCCCCTCACGCGTTTCGGCCGCCACGCTGGCCTCTCCGATAGGCGCCGACGCTTGCATGCCATTCGAGGGAAAGATCGGCGGATCAAGCATCATCCTGCCGCCGCGCCAACCTTTCAGAAAGGATTGGGCGGCGATAATTGCGGCCTCACAGGAATCGGACAGATGGCCAAGACAGCGACACGCGGCCGCCGCAAGGCGCCGGCGAGAGGAAAGAGCAGAGCACGCAGCAGCGGTGGCGGATTGCTGCCCTGGGCGGTGATCGGCATTACCGCGATCGGCGGCATCGTCGCCCACGACAATTGGAAGAGCATCCAGCCGATGCTTGCAAGGCAGCCAACGCCGGTCACGCGGGAAACGGCGGAGCCGAAACCTCCAGTCAGGAAGGACGTGCCGGCGAAGCAGGTGGCGCTGGCCACACCGACGCCGAAAGCTGCACCGCCGGTGCAACAGTCGCAACCGTTACCGCCAGCCGCGATCCCGACGCCGGCGATCCAGCCGATAAAGGCGGTGCCGTCGCCTGCCTCCCCGGCCGTGTCGGAAACCGGGACGGTGGCCTTCGGCTATTGCGGGCAGGGCGCCCATATCAATTGCGTCGGCGATGGCGGTGTCTTCTGGTACAAGGGCGAGAAGATCGTGATCGCCGACATGGCAAGCCCTGTCGTCGACCAGGCGCGTTGCGACGGCGAACGCCGGGTGGCCTTTGCCGCCAAGTCGCGGCTGCTGGCGCTTCTGAACGCCGGACCGTTCACGATGAATGCCGCGGGCAAAGCCGAGCCTTCAGGCGCGCCGCGCGTCGTCTCGCGCGACGGGCGCTCTTTCGGCGCACAGTTGATCAATGAGGGGCTGGCACGCAAGCCGGGGGCTGCCGGCGCCGCCTGGTGCGCCTAGACCGGTTCAGCTTTTAACGGAAGCGCCGAACCGCTCTAACCTTTTGTTTTACACAATTCCCGGCAAAAGCGCTTCGCGCTTTGCCTTGGAAAACCGCTTCGCACTTTCCTGGAGCTGCTCTGACGGGGACTATTTGCCCTTCTTCACCAGCTTGCCGCCGGTGCGGAAGCTGCCGGTGAAGGAGGAATCCTTGCTTTCGGCGGTGCATTCGATTGCGATCGGCTTGCCGGAATAGGGATTGCCGAAGGTGCAGAAGCCAGCGACCTTGACCTCCCCGGTCATCTTGTTGCCGACACCCGTGGTGACGAGGCTGAGCGGCAGGCGGGCATTGCCGTTGGATGCGGGTTTGATGCCGGCGCCGTCGCCCTGGAAGCCGAGCGCCTTGCCGTCAGAGGTGAAGATGAAGGTCACCAGGCCATTGGCCAGCGTGACGCTGGCAAGCTCGTTCTTGCAGCCCTTGGTGGCGTCGAATTTGGCGACAACAAGCTTGGCGCATTTGCCGGAAAGCGTAATGACGCCGGGTGCGCCCGGAAACGTCTCGGGAGCAACTGGTGCTGCAGAGACCGGCAAGGTGAAGGCGGCGGAAAAAATGGCGGCGGCTGCCGGTGCGAAAAATCTCATTCTCTGTCTCAACCCCATCTGTCTGCGACGGCGAATCGGCCATGCGTTGGATAATCAGGCATTGGCACCGTTCTGTGACTTATTTTGGTCTTGTCCGGCGCTGCTCGGCGTCGAACGGGGCGTTAGGGATTTTTGAAATCATCCCAGAGGGTCGCCACCCCAGCCGCGAATATCGTGATCGGAATCAGCCAAAACTTGATGCTGATCGGTTAGACGACATGAAACTGCATATAACTGAAACCGAAGAGGCCAGTCCCAACCAGGGCGAGGCCGAGGATTATCGATATCGCTTTCCGTGTCCGCGTTCTTTGCGCCATACATCCCCCCAATTTCCCACATGTGCGGGTGACCGCACAGCCGACTGAAATCCGCCCGGACATAATCCGAGTTAAAAAGCCCTTGCGCCTGTAAAGTGTCGGATTGGGAGCGCATGCCAGCCTCAAGAACGAAAAATCCCCGAAGCGGGGATTTGTCAACGATGTCAGGGGGATCGGATGGTGGGCGTGACAGGGATTGAACCTGTGACCCCTACGATGTCAACGTAGTGCTCTCCCGCTGAGCTACACGCCCATCCGATGGCGGCGCATAGATCACAAAACCTTTGGAGCCGTCAATAGGCTTTTTTCAGTTTTGTGACGCGCCGCCCGGCAAGCCTTACGCGGCAAGCATTTTGTTGACCTCGTCGACGAGGTCGCGCAGGTGGAAGGGCTTGGAAAGGACCTTGGCATCCTTCGGCGCCTTCGAATCGGGGTTCAGCGCCACGGCGGCAAAACCGGTGATGAACATCACCTTCAGGTCGGGGTCGAGCTCGGTAGCGCGGCGCGCCAGCTCGATACCGTCCATTTCGGGCATGACGATATCGGTCAGCAGCAGGGAAAACGGCTCCTCGCGCAGCCGGTCATAGGCGCTGGCGCCGTTGTCATAGGAAAGGACCTTGTAGCCGGCCTTTTCGAGCGCTTTCACCAGGAAGCGGCGCATGTCATTGTCGTCTTCTGCGAGAAGTATCTTCTGAGTCATTAATCCAGACCGCTGATCAATAAGTTTTGGTGGGCTGCCAGCCGTTTACACTAGTCTTGAGCCGGTAAACAACCGGTGAATTGCCTGTGCGTGATTGCCATCCCTTCTACATAGTATGGACTTGAGGCCGGGCAACTGGCAACATGGGCGCAGCAGCCAGTTCATGACATGGTAAAGAGGGCCGAAAGTGCCGGAAATACGCGAATACGAGCTTTTTGAGGTTCATGAGCCCGTGTCGCAGACCATTCCCTTCGTCTACAACTCCCCTCATAGCGGCCGCATTTATCCACCGGAATTTATTGCCCAGTCGCGGCTCGAGGGCATCGCCATCCGCCGTTCCGAGGATCACTATGTCGACGAGCTCTTCGGCTCTGCCGTCGCACTCGGCGCGCCGCTGCTCGCAGCCAACTTCCCCCGCGCCTATCTCGACGTCAATCGCGAGCCCTACGAGCTCGATCCGCGGATGTTCGACGGGCTGTTGCCGCCCTATGCCAATGTCAATTCGCTGCGCGTCGCCGGCGGGCTCGGCACCATTCCGCGTATCGTCGCCGAAAATATGGAAATCTATGCACGTCGTCTTCCTGTGCAGGAGGGGCTCGACCGGGTCGAAGCGGTCTATAAACCCTATCATGCGGCGCTGCGCCGGCTGATCGCGCGGACGCATGTGCAGTTCGGCTTCGGCGTGCTGATCGACTGCCACTCGATGCCCGGCAATGTGCGCGTCGCCGGCAACGTTGGGCGGCCTGATTTCATCATCGGCGATCGTTACGGCACCAGTGCTTCGGCCGAGCTTTCGCGGGCGGCCATCGCCATTCTCGAGGAAATGGGCTTTGCGGCAATCCGCAACAAACCCTATGCCGGCGGCTTCATCACCGAACATTACGGCCGGCCGTCGCGGGGCCTGCATGCATTGCAGATCGAGGTGAACCGGGCGATCTATGTCGATGAAGTGACGCTGGAGAAACGCGAGGATTTCGCCGCAGTTGCCGATGCCGTCACCGCCTTCATGCGGCAGATGGCGGATTACGTCGAGAAATTCGCCGGCGATCGGGCGCTGGCCGCCGAATAAATCTCTTTTTCGATTTCGCTGCTGCCAGGCCTAGTCCTCCCTGGCCAAAAAAAACCGCGCTTATGAGCGCGGCTAAGTCTAGGGAGGAAACACCCAAGGAGGGTATTTACAGTCAGAAGACTGTACGGAAGAAGCTACTATTGCATTGCACAAATGTCAAGCAATATATTGCGCTGCGACATCTTTGGGCAGTTAGATTGAAATTGCCTGCTACGTTTGCATTCCCGTTGCTTTTCGCTATGAAAAGCGCCACTCCCGCCAGCCAAACGGATAAATCATGCTTCCTGACCGTTCGTTCTTCAACCGCCTGGCGGAAGCCGCCCGAGCCGAGACGCTGCCGCGATTCCGCTCCGGTCTCGATGTCACCAACAAGCTCTCCTCCGGTTTCGATCCGGTGACGGAGGGCGACCAGGCGGCCGAGCTCGCCATCCGGGCGCTGATCGAGGAGAGTTTTCCCGGCCACGGCATTCTCGGCGAGGAACACGGCAATGTCGGGCTCGACCGCGAATATGTCTGGGTGATCGATCCGATCGACGGTACGCGCGCCTTCATATCAGGCGTGCCGGTGTGGGGAACGCTGATCGGTCTGCAGAGAGAGGGCCGGGCGATCATGGGCATGATCGAACAGCCCTTTACCGGTGAGCGTTATTTCGCCGACCAGAACGGCTCGATCTATACAGGACCGGAGGGCGAACGGCGGCTGGTGACGCGCCGGTGCGACGCGCTGTCGAACGCCATCCTGTTCACAACCTCGCCGCATCTCTTTGCCGGCGAGGAGATGGAAAAATACCGCGAGATCGAGAGCCAGGTACGGCTCTTCCGCTACGGCTGCGACTGCTACGCCTATGCGCTGCTTGCCGCCGGCCATATCGATCTCGTCGTCGAAAACAGCCTGAAGCCCTATGACGTCGGCGGCATCATTCCCGTCATCGAAGGGGCGGGCGGCATCATCACGACCTGGGACGGCGGACGGCCGGAAAATGGCGGCTCGATCATCGCCGCCGGCAGCCGGGCGGTCTACGAGCAGGCGATCGCCATCCTGCAGCGCTAATCCGGATCAGCCCCGCTGATCTGATCCCGATCAGCCTTGCTAATCGCCCGGTCAGCAACAGCGGTCGGGTCACGTGCCGAGGGCGGCGACGTCCTGGTTTTCTTCGGCGTCGCTGCCGGGAATGAAGGCGTGGAAGGCGGCAAGAGCGGCGGCGCGGTAGGTATCCCGTTCCTGGAAGATCTCGTGACGGGCGCCGTTGATTGGCACCAACTGGCCGGCGCGGAAATAACGCGAGAGCCGCTCCTGCGCCGTGTAGGGCACGACACCGTCCCGCGTCGGGGCGATGACGATGGTCGGGATGGTGATCGAGAAGAGATGGTCGGGCGAGGTGACCCGGTCCATCGTGCGAAAAGCCTCGATCAGCCAGCGGGCTGTCGGCGGCCCGAGCGTCAGTTCCGGATGGTCCTTCATCATCGCGACGTTGCGCTCGAAGCGGAGTTCGTCGGAGGTCAGCGGATTGTCGCGGAAATCTGGCTCCTTCAGTTTCGAGGTCAGCGGCAGAAAGCCCAGGCCGATGGCGTTCAGCGTGCCGGCCACAGCGCGGATGACACGGGGCGAAGCCGCCTGGCCGGTCAGGCCGATGAAGGGCGCCGACAGCACCATGCGGTCGATACGGGTGGTGAGATAGGGCGCGGCCGAGAGCGCGATCAGCCCGCCTGTGGAATGGGCGAGCAGATAGAAGGGCAGGCGGGTATCCGGTAGCACCACCTTTTCAAGGAAGATGTCGAGATCACGCTCGTAATCGGCAAAGCGGCGGATGTGGCCGTGGTTGCGGCGCTTCAGGAGGCGTGACGAACCGCCCTGGCCGCGCATGTCGAAAGTCGCCACCCAGAGGCCTTTGGCCGTCAGGTCGCGGATCGTCTCGAAATATTTCTCGATATATTCGTTGCGGCCATGAAGGATGACGACCGTGCCCCTGGCCATCTGGGCGCTCGAGCGGAAGACGGCGTAACGCAGCCGGTGGCCGTCATGGGTTTCGAAGAACCCCTCGGTGCGGTTTTCCGGGGCGGGATTGTCGGGCGTCGAATAGAGAACCTGATCCATGACCTTGCCAATGCGCCGCTGCTGACTGCTTCGCCTATCAGGGATAGCGCATGGTATCCGCCTTGGAAAGCGGTGCGCCCGCAAGGCGCGGGAAAAGGGCCGGCAGGAGCATGAGGGTGCTCGCGGCCGGCCGAAGTTGAGACTGAAGAAGAAGGGACGATGCACTTCAGCCATCGGGACCAGATTCACCCGACGCTGAAATTCCTAAGCGAATGCGCCTGAACGCGTGCCGAACCGGTCGTTCATGCGGGGTTCACTGGCCGATCAAGGCGATTCCCAAAAGGTCTTGAACTCGTCAAATCCCATCACCATCTCCTTCCTGCGGGCGCCGGAAAGGGCCCGCGCAACCGTCCCGAGGCCGCCAAAGATGGGGTTTCAGGGGCATTTCATCGCAACACGTCGCTTCCACAGGAGGACATCATGCGTCACGTAGACTTCTCTCCCCTTTATCGTTCGACCGTCGGTTTCGACCGGCTCTTCACCATGCTCGACAGCCTTGCCCAGCCGGAGCAGGCGCAGACCTATCCGCCCTATAATATCGAGCGCACCGGTGAAAACACCTATCGCATCACCATGGCGGTCGCCGGTTTCGACGAGACCGAACTTTCGATCGAAGCCCATGCCCATGTTCTGTCCGTGAAGGGTGAAAAGAACGAGGAACCTGCCGAAGGTGGCGAATTCCTCTATCGCGGCATTGCCAAGCGCGCCTTCGAGCGCCGCTTCCAGCTTGCCGACCATGTCGAGGTGACTGCCGCTTCGCTGAAGAATGGCCTGCTGCACATCGACCTTCTGCGCAATATTCCCGAGGCCATGAAGCCCCGCAAGATCGCGATTGCCGCAGAACCGGTTGAGGCTCCGAAGGCCATCGAAGCGCAGATCATCAACGGCTGATCGATCCCTTACGGGTAAAACGGACGGCGCTCCCATCGGGGCGCCGTTTTTTTTGTCGCCCAAAGCGCGGCGCGATCCTTCAGATTCGCTCCTCGCGCTTTAGCTCCTTTTTTTTGCGCGACCTGCTCTATGCCGGGCTGGCTGCCTCGTCCATTTCCTTTTCCGTTGCGCGGCGGGCCGCGGCGGCGGCGTATTTCTGGGCGATGACGGCGCAGACCATCAGCTGGATCTGGTGGAAGAGCATCAGCGGCAGCACGATCGCGCCGATCGACTGGCCGGCGAAGATGACATTTGCCATCGGCACGCCGCTGGCAAGGCTCTTCTTCGAGCCGCAGAAGGTGATGGTGATCTGGTCGGGCTTGTTGAAACCGAGCCAGCGGCTGCCGAACATCGTCAAAACAAGAACAAGTGCCAACAGCACGATGTCGGCTGCGATGACGACGGCGATATCGGCGATCGAGAAAGTGTGCCACAGGCCTTCGACTACCGCCGTGCTGAAGGCGAGATAGACGACCATCAGGATCGAGCCGCGGTCGACAGGCATCAGGATCTTCTTCTTGGCGCGGATCCAGTCGCCGATCCAGGGCTGCAGGATCTGGCCGACGATGAAGGGGGCAAGCAGCTGCAGCAGGATCTGCTCCAAGGCGTCGAAAGAGAAGCCGCCATGGCCGCCGACGGAAAACAGCAAGCCGACGAGCAGCGGTGTCAGGAACATGCCGAAGATGTTGGACGCCGAGGCCGAGCAGATGGCGGCAGGCACATTGCCGCCGGCCATCGAGGTGAAGGCGATCGACGACTGCACCGTCGATGGCAGCACGCAGAGGAAGAGAATGCCGAGATAAAGCGGCTGCGGCAGGATCGTGTCGGGGATCAGTCCGAGCGCCATCCCGAGCAGCGGGAAGATGCCGAAGGTCGTCAGCAGGATGACGAGATGCAGCCGCCAGTGCAGCAGGCCTGCTATGACGACGTCGCGCGAGAGGCGGGCGCCATGCAGGAAGAACAGCAGGGCGATGGCAAGATCGGTGGCGATGCCGAAATAATCCGCGAATGTGCCGCTCGCCGGAAACAAGGAGGCGAGGATGACGGTGCAGACGAGCAGGAGGGTGAATGTATCGGGCAGAAAGCGGCGCATGGCGGTCTCGCGGCGTGATAAAAACAGTCGTTGTTCTGTCGTCCATTATGATCCAGGATGCAAGAAATAACAGTTATCGAGAATCTGGATCATGCTGGACCTTTCGCAATTGCGCAGTTTCGTCGCCGTCGAACAGATGGGCAGTTTCACCCTTGCTGCGGAGAGGCTTGGCTTGGGGCAATCGACGGTCAGCCAGCATATCCAGCGGCTGGAGACGGCCCTCGGGCGCAAGCTGCTGGCGCGCGACACGCATAAGGTGATGCTGACCGGCGATGGCGAGGCGTTGCTCTCGCATGCGCGCGCCATGCTTTCGATCGAGGGGCAGGTGCAGTCATTGTTTAAGAGCCACAGCCTGCGCGGCAGCCTGCGGCTCGGCGTGTCGGAAGACTTTGTCACCAGCCAGTTGCCGGCGGTGCTGGAAGATTTCGTTCGTTCGCATCCCTCCGTCGACCTGGAACTGACGGTGGCGCTATCAGGCGTTCTCTACGAGATGCAGGATAATGGTGAGATCGATTTGGTGCTCGCCAAGCGCCGGCTCGGCGATGCACGCGGAAAACTCGTCTATCGCGAGCCGCTCGTCTGGCTGGCGCGCGATCCCGAGCGCGTGCTCGCCTCCGGCCCTCTGCCGCTGATCGCCTTTCCGCCGCCGAGCGTCACACGGGTGATCGCCCTGGAAGCGCTCGGGCGAAACGGCGTGCCGTGGCGGATCGTCTGCACCTGCGGCAGCCTGAGTGGGTTGACGGCGGCGGCGCGGGCCGGGATGGGCGTGCTGGTGCAGCCGCGCAGCATGGCACCATCAGGCCTGAAGGAGATTGCTGCGGGAAAACTTCCGGCGCTGGAGGACGTCGAATTCGTGCTGGTGCCGCGCAAGGGAGCGGATCAGGCGCTGGTCTCAGCACTTTCCGACGATATTCTGCAAAAGGTGAGGGGACTGAAATCGGCGTGAAGCATTGCCAATCGGGGCAATCAGGCAACCAGGCATTTCAGGAAACCATCCACATCCGCTTCCGTCGTCGCGAAGCTGGTGACGAGACGGATCAGGATTTCGCTTTCGGAAACGAGCTCGGGCGTTGCCGCCGGAACCGGCCATTCGTAGAATTTCGCGCCCTTTTCCTCCGCGGTTTTCGCAGCGCTTTTGCTGATGACGGCAAAGACTTCGTTGGAGGCGGTCGGCCAGGCGAGGCGGGCGGCGTTGCTGTCTCTGATGCCGGCGCGCAGCCCGTCGGCCATGCCGTTCGAATGGCGGGCGAGATCGAGCCAGAGACCGTTTTCGAAATAGGCATCGAACTGGGCGGCGATGAAGCGCGACTTGGAGAAGAGCTGGGCGGCGCGCTTGCGGATGAAGGGCATTTCCCGGGCCTGATCCGGATTGAAGAAGACGATCGCTTCCGCACACCAGCAACCATTCTTGGTGCCGCCGAAGGAGAGCATGTCGACGCCGCGCTTCCAGGTCATTTCGGCCGGGGTGGCGCCGAGCGCGATCAGCGCATTGGCGAAGCGGGCGCCATCCATATGGAGCGGCAGATTGCGTTTTTTTGATATGGCGGCGATCTCGCCGATCTCCGGCAGCGAATAGACGGTGCCGATCTCGGTTGCCTGGGTGATCGTCACCGCGCTGGCGCGGCCATGACGGAGGGCGTCTTCGGGATAATGCGCGATCTTTGCCGAGAGCCCGGCCGGATCGATCTTGCCGGCTTCGCCGTCGACGGCAACGAGGCGGGCGGAGCCGGAGAAGAATTCCGGCGCGCCGCATTCATCCTCGATCACATGGGCTTCCGAATGGCAGAAGGTGATGCCGCCGGGGCGCTGGACGCTTGCCAGCGCCAGCGAGTTGGCGGCCGTGCCGGTGGCGACGAAAAAGACCGAAACCTCGCGTTCGAAAATCTCGGAAAAGCGGGCTTCGACCTTCCTGTCGAGATCGCCGGCGCCATAGGCGGCGGCAAAACCGGCCGATTCCGTCAGCAGACGTTCGGCAATGGATTGATGGGCGCCGGCCCAGTTATCGGAAGCAAAGAACATGGGGGAAACCGTTGGGGAAGGATAAGGTTGGCAAGTCCGCAGCGGACATTACGCCAAAGCTTCACAGGATCAAGGTAGTCGCCCGTGACACATCACAGAAATTGAACTACGCAATCAATAAACAAAATAGTGTGACTTTTCGTAATTTTATTTCGCCATGCCGACTGATCCGGTAATCTTCCGTCGCAAATTGACGTTTTTTGACAGAGCGCTCTTGCGGAGCCGAATGCTTTCTGGCATAGAACTGATGAATTAGGACAGTGTTGCTGTCCTATTTTGGCCTTTATGGCCGAAGAGGCGCCGAAAGCCCTGGAACAGACCGGCTTTCACGCTATAGTTCTTCCGAGCGTCAAGCCTTGCCGGCGGCGCGCGGAGGCGAATGGCAGGCGCGGAACGCGACGGTTTGCTTTCCTTTAAAGCAGATGTCTGCGGCCGATCTTCACACTGCAACAGCGCTGTCACGCGCCGAACCTATCTTCGGGTTGCGGCGCATGACGAAAAGCCGCCCGCGGCCCCGCGGGCTTCGACAGGAGGAAAGATGATGACGAAGACGCCATCCATGGAATTTGACCGGTTTGCTGCTGCCGAGGTGCGCGCGACGGCCAATATCTCCACATCCGCCTCCGGCCTGCCGAAGAAACAGGGCCTCTACGATCCGCGCAACGAACACGATGCCTGCGGCGTCGGCTTCGTCGCGCATATGAAGGGCCAGAAATCGCACCAGATCGTCAAGGATGGCCTGTTCATCCTCGAGAACCTGACGCATCGCGGCGCCGTCGGCGCCGATCCGCTGATGGGTGACGGCGCCGGCATCCTGGTGCAGATCCCCGACCGTTTCTTCCGCGAGGAGATGGCCGAGCAGGGCATCACCCTGCCGCCGATCGGCGAATATGGCGTCGGCCATATCTTCATGCCGCGCGATGAAAAGCAGATCGAGCACTTCAAGAAGGTGATCCAAGACGTCATCGCCGAGGAAGGTCAGGTCTTCATCGGCTTTCGCGACGTGCCGGTCGACAATTCCTCGCTCTCCAAGGCGCCGGCGATTGCCGCAACCGAGCCGCACCATGTGCAGGTCTTCATCGGCGCCGGCGAGGATGCCGAAAACAACGACGAGTTCGAGCGCCGGCTGTTCACGCTGCGCAAGGTGATCTCCAACCGTATCTATGATGAGTTCGACGGCGAGGAGAGCAATTTCTATCCGGTGTCGCTGTCGTCGGCGACGGTGGTCTACAAGGGCATGTTCCTGGCTTATCAGGTCGGCGTCTATTACAAGGACCTGTCGGATCCGCGTTTCGAAAGCGCGGTCGCCCTGGTGCACCAGCGTTTCTCGACCAACACCTTCCCGTCGTGGAAGCTCGCGCATCCCTACCGCATGGTCGCCCATAACGGCGAGATCAACACGCTGCGCGGCAACGTCAACTGGATGGCGGCGCGCCAGGCGTCGGTCTCCTCGCCGCTGTTCGGCGAGGACATTTCCAAGCTCTGGCCGATTTCCTATGAGGGTCAGTCGGATACGGCTTGTTTCGACAACGCGCTCGAATTCCTGGTGCGCGGCGGTTATTCGATGGCACATGCGGTGATGATGCTGATCCCGGAAGCCTGGGCCGGCAACCAATCGATGGCGGCCGACCGCAAGGCGTTCTACGAATATCATGCCGCTCTGATGGAGCCCTGGGACGGTCCGGCTGCCGTGGCCTTCACCGATGGCAAGCAGATCGGTGCGACGCTCGACCGCAACGGCCTGCGGCCGGCGCGCTACCTCGTCACCGATGACGACCGCGTCATCATGGCGTCCGAAGCCGGCGTGCTGCCGGTTCCGGAAGAGAAGATCATCCAGAAGTGGCGCCTGCAGCCGGGCAAGATGCTGCTGATCGACATGGAAGAAGGCCGCATCATCTCCGACGACGAGGTGAAGTCGCAGCTGGCGACGGCGCATCCCTATCGCAGTTGGCTGAACCGCACCCAGCTCATCCTCGAAGATCTGAAGCCGGTGGAGCCACGGGCGCTGCGCCGCGACGTGTCGCTGCTCGATCGCCAGCAGGCCTTCGGCTACACGCTCGAGGATACTCGCATCCTGATGTCGCCGATGGCGACGACGGGCCAGGAGGCGATCGGCTCGATGGGCACGGATACGCCGATCTCGGCGATGTCGGAAAAGCCGAAGCTGCTCTACACTTATTTCAAGCAGAACTTCGCGCAGGTGACCAACCCGCCGATCGACCCGATCCGCGAGGAACTGGTCATGAGCCTCGTGTCCTTCATCGGGCCGCGGCCGAACATTCTCGACCACGAGGGCGCGGCGAACGCCAAGCGGCTTGAAGTGCGTCAGCCGATCCTGACCAACGGCGATCTCGAGAAGATCCGCTCGATCGGCCATACGGAAGATCGTTTCGACACCAAGACGCTCGATTTCACCTATGATATCGAGCGTGGCGCCGAAGGCATGCCGGAGATGCTCGACCGACTCTGCGAGCGCGCGGAAGCGGCCGTCAAGGGCGGCTACAACATCATAGTGCTCTCCGACCGCCAGATTGGCCCGGACCGGATCGCCATTCCGGCGCTGCTGGCGACGGCGGCCGTACACCATCACCTGATCCGCAAGGGGCTCCGCACCTCGGTCGGTCTCGTCGTCGAGACCGGCGAACCGCGCGAAGTGCATCATTTCTGCCTGCTCGCCGGCTACGGCGCCGAGGCGATCAACCCCTATCTCGCCTTCGACACGCTGCTCGACATGCATGCCAAGGGCGAATTCCCGAAGGAAGTGGATGCTTCCGAAATCGTCTACCGCTACATCAAGGCGGTCGGCAAAGGCATCCTCAAGGTCATGTCGAAGATGGGTATCTCGACCTATCAATCCTATTGCGGGGCGCAGATCTTCGATGCGATCGGTCTGCAGTCGGAACTCATCGACAAATATTTCTTCGGGACCGCGACGATGATCGAAGGTGTCGGCCTCGAGGCGATTGCCGCCGAAACCGTCGCCCGCCATAACGCGGCCTTCGGCAAGGATCCGCTTCTTGCGACAACGCTCGACATCGGCGGCGAATATGCCTACCGCATGCGCGGCGAAAGCCACGCCTGGACGCCGGATGCAGTCGCTGCCCTTCAGCATGCGGTGCGCGGCAATGCCGAGGATCGCTACCGCGAATTCGCCGAGATGGTCAACAATTCGGCGCTGCGCATGAACACGATCCGCGGGCTCTTCAAGATGAAGAGCGCCGAGGCGCTCGGCCGCAAGCCGGTTTCGATCGACGAGGTCGAGCCGGCGGCCGATATCGTCAGGCGTTTCTCGACGGGGGCGATGTCCTTCGGCTCGATCTCCAGGGAGGCGCATACGACGCTGGCGATTGCCATGAACCGGATCGGCGGCAAGTCGAACACCGGCGAGGGCGGCGAGGAATCCGACCGCTACATGCCGCTGGCCGACGGTTCGATGAACCCGGAACGTTCGGCGATCAAGCAGATTGCCTCCGGCCGCTTCGGCGTCACCACCGAATATCTCGTCAATGCCGACGTGCTGCAGATCAAGGTGGCACAAGGCGCCAAGCCTGGCGAAGGCGGCCAGCTGCCGGGTCACAAGGTTGACGCGACGGTTGCCAAGACCCGCCACTCGACGCCGGGTGTCGGCCTGATTTCGCCGCCGCCGCACCACGACATCTATTCCATCGAAGATCTGGCGCAGCTGATCTACGATCTAAAGAACGTCAATCCGACCTCGGATGTCTCGGTCAAGCTCGTCTCCGAAGTCGGCGTCGGCACGGTCGCCGCCGGCGTCGCCAAAGCGCGTGCCGACCATATCACGGTCGCCGGCTTCGATGGCGGCACGGGTGCATCGCCGCTGACTTCGCTCAAGCATGCCGGCAGCCCCTGGGAAATCGGCCTTGCCGAGACCCAGCAGACGTTGGTGCTGAACGGCTTGCGCTCGCGTGTCGCATTGCAGGTGGACGGCGGGTTGAAGACCGGCCGCGACGTCATCATCGGGGCGCTGCTCGGCGCCGACGAGTTCGGCTTCGCCACCGCGCCGCTGATCGCGGCCGGCTGCATCATGATGCGCAAGTGCCATCTCAACACCTGTCCGGTGGGCGTGGCAACCCAGGATCCGGTGCTGCGCAAGCGCTTCAAGGGCACGCCGGAGCACGTCATCAACTACTTCTTCTTCGTCGCCAACGAAGTGCGCGAAATTCTCGCCTCGCTCGGCTTTACCCGGCTCGACGAGATCATCGGCGCTTCGGAGCTGTTGGAGAAGGACGAGATGCTGGCGCACTGGAAGGCCAAGGGCCTCGACTTCAGCCGCATCTTCCATAAGGTCGATGCCGCCAAGGAAGAGACCTTCTGGACGAGCCGGCAGCAGCACCCGATCGACGATATTCTCGACCGCGTGCTGATCGAGCAGGCACAGCCGGCGCTGACCGCCAAGACACCCGTTGCCTTCGAGGTCGGCATCAAGAACGTCGACCGTTCGGCGGGCGCGATGCTCTCCGGCGAGGTCGCCAAGCGCTTCCGCCATCGCGGGCTGAAGGAAGACACGATCAATGTCACACTTCGCGGTACGGCGGGGCAGAGCTTCGGCGCCTTCCTGGCGCGTGGCGTCACCTTCAACCTGATCGGCGACGGCAACGACTATGTCGGCAAGGGGCTTTCGGGCGGCAAGATCATCATCCGGCCGCCGGAGAATTCACGGATCGTGGCCGAGAACTCGATCATCGTCGGCAACACCGTGCTTTACGGTGCGACCGAGGGCGAATGCTACTTCCGGGGTGTTGCGGGCGAACGTTTCGCCGTGCGCAATTCGGGTGCGATCGCCATCGTTGAGGGTGTCGGCGACCATGGCTGCGAATATATGACCGGCGGCGTCGTCGTCGTGCTTGGCGCCACGGGCCGTAACTTCGCGGCCGGCATGTCAGGCGGTGTTGCCTATGTGCTCGATGAAACCGGCGATTTCGCCAGCCGCTGCAACATGGCGATGGTCGAACTCGAGCCGGTGCCCGAGGAGGACGACATGCTGGAGAAGCTGCATCATCACGGCGGCGATCTCATGCACAAGGGACGTGTCGACGTTTCCGGCGACATGACGCGCCACGACGAGGAGCGCCTCTACCAGCTGATCTCCAACCATCTGCACTATACGGGTTCGACCCGCGCCAAGCAGATCCTCGACAGCTGGGCCGACTACCGTCCGAAGTTCCGCAAGGTCATGCCGGTCGAATACCGCCGTGCGCTCGAGGAAATGGAGCGCAGCCGGATGGGCATCGCCGCGGAATGATTTGCACTGGGACATCCGTCACCTGCTGACCGCAGGTGACGGATGACGAAAATATCTCGATGACTCCGATCATGCCGACAGCGAAACCTGTCCAGATCGCACGGATGTCTTCCAGGGGATATGCGCCAATGACGGTCAAGAGAAGCAACTTGCCCCGGATACCGGGACTGACGATAGACAGATTGGCTGCGGTGAGGCGGTCATGAGGGTAAGGGACGAAAGCATGGGTAAGGTAACAGGGTTTCTGGAAATCGACCGGCAGGTAGCGAAGTATCAGCCGGCGTCGGATCGTATCCGTCATTTCCGCGAGTTCACGATCCCGATGTCGGACCCGGAAGTGCAGAAACAGGCCGCGCGCTGCATGGACTGTGGCATCCCCTATTGTCACGGCCCGACCGGATGCCCGGTTCACAACCAGATTCCCGATTGGAACGACCTCGTCTACAACAACAACTGGGAAGCGGCGATCCAGAACCTGCATTCGACCAACAACTTCCCTGAGTTCACCGGCCGCGTCTGCCCGGCACCCTGCGAGGAAGCCTGCACGCTGAATCTCGAGGATGCGCCTGTTGCCATCAAGACGGTCGAACAGGCGATCGCCGACAAGGCCTATGAGCTCGGCTTCATCCGGCCGCAGCCGGCGACGGTGCATACCGGCAAGAAGGTCGCCGTCATCGGCTCCGGCCCCGCCGGCATGGCGGCCGCCCAGCAGCTCGGCCGCGCCGGCCACGAGGTGCATGTCTACGAGCGCGAAACAAAGCCGGGCGGGCTGCTGCGCTACGGCATCCCCGATTTCAAGATGGAGAAGAACTTCATCGACCGCCGCGTCGAGCAGATGAAGGGCGAGGGCGTCACCTTCCATTGCGGCGTCAATGTCGGCGTCGATGTCAAGGTCGAGCAGCTACTCGCCGATCATGACGCCGTTCTTTACTGCGGCGGCTCCGAGACGCCGCGCGAGGCGGGCATTCCCGGCACCGAGCTTGCGGGCGTCCACGATGCGATGCCCTATCTCGTCCAGCAGAACCGCCGCGTCGGTCGCGAGAACATCGACAGCGTCGGCTGGCCATCGGACCCGATCCTTGCCGGCGCCAAACATATCGTCGTCGTCGGCGGCGGCGATACGGCTTCGGACTGCGTCGGCACGGCGTTCCGCCAGGGGGCCGTCAAGGTCACCCAGCTCGACATCCGACCGCAGCCGCCGGAAAAGGAAGACAAGCTTGCCGTCTGGCCGTTCTGGGCGACGAAGATGCGCACTTCCTCCTCGCAGGCCGAGGGTGCCGTGCGGGAATTCCAGGTGGCCACGCTTGAGTTCGTCGGCGAAGACGGCGTGCTGACCGGCGTCAAGTGCTGCGAGGTCGATGAGCGCCGGCGGCCGGTTCCGGGCACGGAATTCGTCATCCGGGCCGATCTCGCCTTTATCGCCATCGGTTTCCGCGGCCCGTTCACATCAAGCGTGCTGAAGGAGCTCGAAGGCAAGCTGACGCTCAACACCGACAAGCGCGGCTCGACCAACGTGGTCGCCAACGACCGCGACTACAAGACGTCGATCGACAAGTTCTGGACGGCCGGCGACGTGCGCCGCGGCCAGTCGTTGGTGGTTTGGGCGATCCGTGAAGGCCGCCAGGCGGCGCGTGCCATCGACGAGGCATTGATGGGCTCGACCGTCCTGCCGAACTGACCGTCGGCCACACACCTTCAAGAAGACAAAAACTCCGCCCTTTCGGCGGAGTTTTTTCATGGAGCGCCGCGCGTCCGCCAGGACGTGATGCGACCGCTTGCCACGGAAACCGTGCCGCAAAGCTCGGGCAACGGCAAGGATATCGATGTCAGCAGCCGGATCGACTTCAGACGAACGACAGCGATGCCTTCTTCGGCCTATCGGCTCCAACCATTATTATTTGAGCTGGCCGTAGGCGGCGACCTAGACGGGAAGGGAGCGAAAGGCTGCTTCACGCACAGCGCGTTGCCGACTGATCTACGATCTAGAGCTAGCCGAATTGCAGGACGCTGTTACGCAGGAGATGTGCTTTTATGCTCGCCGAAGAGCAGCTTGTAACCGCAAGCACAATGCCGCCCGCCGCGATTGATCGCTGATCCAGCGCAGCAGACCGGGCGGTCTTTTTATTTGACCGAGACTTCGGCCGCCGCCTTTGCGGCAGGCAGGCGGTAATCGTCAACGCGGCCGGGAGGTGCTGGCGTCATTTCGCCCTGCTCGACCAGGAGGTCGCGCGGCGACCGCGTCAAAGCCACAGGCGGCGGCCTGGCGCCGAGAAGCTCGGCGCCGCCGTCGAGATTGGGATCGGAGAGGCTGATCGGCACGGTATGTTCGACCGGATTGGCGGGGAGGCCGAGGCCGGGCAGATTGCTGGAGTCGAGGCGAATTAGGTCGGGGCTTGCCTGGGTGCCGAGAAGACGCCGGGCCGGCTTTTCCACATAGAAGGCGAGCTTTCGCCGGCCGGCTTGCGTAAGATTAATGCCGTCGGAGGTGCGCAGGCGCACCTGCTGGCCGTTCACATCCGAACCAGTGACGATGAAGGTGCCGTTTTCGTCGACGAAACCATCCCAGATGTCGACGAATTCGCCACCGATGCTTTCAACCTGGTTGCGGTAAAGCTGATTCATCTGGACGGCATCGGCCGTCATCGAATCGGACTGGAAAGCGGGAAGGCCGACCCAGAGCAGCGGGATCTTGCGGGCGGTGACCTCCTTGCCGAAGGAAAGGACACGGCGGCGATATTCGGCAAACCAGCCATCGGTGCGGAATTTTTCCTTGGCGTTGTCGGTCACCATCTGCTGGCGGTCGTTGGCGCCGATCATGACGACGACCATCGCCGGCTTCAGCTCGTCGATCATCTTCGGCAACTGTGCCGGCCAGTCGTAATAATCGTCACGAACCAGGCCCGAGGAGACGTTGCCGCGGGCTTCGACGACGACACCGGGCGAGGTCTCGAAGGCGGCGGTGAGGCCGTCGCCGAGGCCGCTCGCCAGGAAATCGCCGACGATCAGGATCTTACGGGCGTCGCCGAGCTTCTGCACCGCCGGCTCCTCCTGCACGGGAGCGCGGACCGGCGGCGCGGTGCGGGTATTGACGATGGCTTTCTGCGCCGGCGGGCGCTTGCGCTGCTGGCGTCTCGGCTGCTGGACATCAGGCGCCTGCGGTGCGTCGTCGAGATAGCGCCGGCCGAGGAGGAAATCGAGGATCGACCGGCGCTGGTAGCGCTGCTCCTGGGCTTCGGCAACCTGCACCGGCGCAAGCGCGCCAACGAATAGCGAAGCCGCCGTCAAGGCGAGCATGAGCCAACGGATTGGGGTGCGATCAGTTTTCTTCGTCATGGGCAGTTCCGCATCTGCCGGCATCTTGCACGTGGGGTAGGTCAGCGTCCACTCTCGCTATCTAGGTCAAGGTTCTGGCTGTTGTAGAGCAGCATGCCGAAAAGTGTGTGTAGCCTTCGGCCGGGATCATCCCGATCTAGCGACGCAGTGCGTTCAGAAGCGGCAAGGAGGGCTCGCCGTCCGGCTGCATGCCGATGCGCTCCTGCACGGCTGATATCGCCGCCTTCGAACCCGAGCCGAAATTGCCGTCGACCTCGCCATTGTAGTAGCCGAGTGTCTTCAGACGCGTTTGCAGCTCGAATTTCTCAGTGATATCAAGGGCGCCGTCCGGGCGCGGCCAGCGCTGCTGCATGCCGCCGTAGCCGGCGATCTGGTCGGCCAGCAGGCCGACGGCAAGCGCATAGCTGTCCGAGGCATTGTAGTTCTTGATGGTGAAGAAGTTGGCGGTCATCAGGAAGCCGGGGCCACCGGGTCCGGCCGGCATCTTCAGCACGGCTTTTGTGCCGCCGTCGCGGAAGGCCTTGCCGTTCGGGCGTGTCAGGCCGAGCGCTGCCCATTGGGCCAGCGTATGGGTCTTGCCGGCCTGCTTGGCCGCGGCCGTGGGAACAACGACCTCGTAGCCCCAGGTCTTGCCGGTGTCCCAGCCGTTCTTCATCAGGAGATTGGCCGAAGTCGCCAGCGCATCCGGCACCGAGTTCCAGATGTCGCGATGGCCGTTGCCGTCGGCATCGACGGCATAAAGCAGATAGCTTGTCGGAATGAACTGCGTGTGGCCCATGGCGCCGGCCCAGGAGCCGGTCATTTCGCGAGCCGGCACGTCACCGTTCTGCAAGATCTTCAGCGCGGCGACCAGCTGCTTCTTGGCGAATTTGGCGCGGCTCGGATCGGCATAGGCCAGCGTTGCCAGCGCGCGCGGCACATAGTGCAGCCGGTCGTCCTTGTCGAGAATCGCGCCGTAATTCGATTCCATCGACCAGATGGCGAGCAGAATGGTCTTGTCGACGCCGAATCGCCGCTCGATCGCATCGAGTGTTCTTGCGTGTTTGGCGGCCATCTCGCGGCCGATCTTGACCGTGTAGGGATTGACGCGGGAATCGACATAGTCCCAGATCTTCGAGGTGAATTCCGGCTGATAGGCGGCCTTTTCGAGCACGGTCGGATCAGGCTCGCTCACCCCGGAAAAGGCCTTTTGATAAGTTGCCTTACTGATGCCACTCTGAGCGGCTGTTTGGTAAAAATCCGCGATCCATTTCTGGAACCGGGAATCAGCTCTAGCGTTGTCGGGGACCAGCCCCACCTGGGCGGCGACAATGAGGGCGAGAGCAAGACCACGAAGGGAGTTTTTGTGATTCTGGGTCATCGACAGTCGTATCCGTCATCTTCAGTTTCCGGGGACAGCGAGGCATCATGTCCGCGCCAGAACCAAGACTACAGGAACGGAGTCAACAAATTCTTTACCATAGCGAACCGCTGCGGTCACCATTGCAAAACAGTAGCAATTCTATACTAGTTAAGGCTAAAAAGCCCTATTTCCAAAGCGATATGATCGAAGCAGGAGGCCGGTGTGGCTCAACACAACAAAGTTCGTAAAGCAGTATTTCCGGTGGCCGGATTGGGGACGCGATTCCTGCCGGCGACAAAGGCTGTTCCGAAGGAAATGTTGACCGTCGTCGACAAGCCAATCATTCAGTATGTCGTCGATGAGGCGATCGAGGCCGGGATCGAACATCTGGTGTTCGTCACCGGACGCAACAAGCACGTCATCGAAGACTATTTCGACATCCATTTCGAGCTGGAACAGACGCTGCGCGAGCGCGCCAAGAAGGCGGAGATCACCCTTCTGGCCCAGCAATTGCCGAAGGCCGGCACGGCGAGCTTCACCCGACAGCAGGAGCCGCTCGGCCTCGGCCACGCCGTGTGGTGCGCCCGCGAGATCGTCGGTGACGAGCCCTTCGCATTGCTGCTGCCCGATATGATCATGAAGGGCGACAAGGGCTGCATGAAGGGCATGATCGACCTTTACGCCCAGAGCGGCGGCAATATCATCGCCGTCGAGGAATGCGCGCCCGACCAGGCGCATAAATACGGCATCGTCGGCGTCGGCGAAGCGATCGGTGACGGCTTCCGCATCACCGGCATGGTGGAAAAGCCTGCCAAGGGGACGGCGCCTTCCAACTTCTTCATCAACGGTCGCTACATCCTGCAGCCGGAGATCTTCAAGATCCTCGAAACCCAGGAGCGCGGCGCCGGCAACGAGATCCAGCTCACCGACGGCATGCTGAAGCTGCTGAAGGAACAGGATTTCGCCGGTTACCACTTCCGCGGAACGACCTACGACTGCGGCGCCAAGGACGGCTTCATCCTGGCAAACGTCGCCTTCGCTCTCGAACGCGCCGATATCCGCCCCTCCGTCGAAGGCGGCTTCAGGGAATTGCTTGCCGGCCTGAAGTAAGGGCTACGCCTAGATTATGAAGTGACAGAACGCCGCGCATCCGGGCTGGATGCGCGGCGTTTAACGTTTCAGCTTGAGGCCGACGCCGGCACGAAATTGCTGCGAGTCGGTGCCTTCCTTGCGCGTCGTCAGCTCGTAGCCGAGTGTGCTGGTCAAATCGAGATAGCGGTTGATGTTCCAGGTCAGGCCGGTCGCGGCGGTATAGACGAGCTCGTCGTTGATGGTGCTATCCGTGGGATAGTCGCGCCATATTACCCCGCCGATCATCGTCCCGACCAGATTGTCGCGCAGCTGGTGGGTGACCGTCGTCGTCATTGCGTGCGAGACGTAGCCGCTCTCACCGGCAGTCGTTGAGGGCTGAATGCTGGTTTGCAGGTCGAAATTGACGTCGGTGCCGCGGATCGGCGACCAGAGCAGGCTTGCATCGAGTGTCGCCGTATCGATCGAGGACAGGCGGCTGTCTTCGAAATCGGCCTGCTCGTAACCGACGCCGACTTCACCCTTCAGTTTCTCGCCGAGATCAACTTCGACGCCCACCTTGGCGCCATAGCTGTGCCCCGAGCGCTCATAGCCGGCCGAGTCGCGCGTTTCGTCATAGATCGTGCGGCCGATGTTGGCTTCGATGAAGGGGATGAGCGCGGGGGACAGCTCGTAGCCGACGCGGCCGCGCAGCGTACCCGTCGTCTGGTCGCGATCGCTGAGGGTGACGGTCGTGCCGTTCGAAAGCTTGGCATCCGAATAAATCGAGCGGGTCATGGCAAGGGCCGTCGTCCCGCGCAGAATGCCGAAATCGCGCTGGACGGAGGCGCCGGCCGAAAATTCCTGTACATCAGACTGCTGCGCGGCATTGGCGATGGCGTCGGGATCGTCCGTATCCTCGCGGTAGAAATTGTAACCGGCGGTCAGGTGCGCCGTGGTGTCGTCGGGAAGATCGAGCCTGAGGTCGCTGTTGATCTTGAAGGAGGGCTGTTCTTCGCCCCCGCCACTGATATTCCTCTGATAGGCACCTTCCGAGGTTACGGACAGTTGATGGCGGCCCCAGTCGGAGGTCAAGGTCGCTGCTGCGTCTGTTTCGAAAAAGGCGCGCCGCTGTCGGGTATTGCCGTCCTTGGTGGTCTCGGTGTTGATGCTCTGGGTGACGCTCGGGCGGAGCACGAACGTGCCGATCGGGATTCCCGGCGTTTCCTCCGTCGAGGCGCTTGTGGCAGCCCTGCGGCGCGGCAGCGTCTCGTCGAGCGGCGCTTCGCGGGTGTTCAGCCGGCGTATGTCCTCGTCGAGGATGGAGCCGGTAATGTCGTCGCCGGCCTGCGCATCCGGTATGGCTGGCCTCTGCTGGGCATCGTCAGCATTCGCGGTCGCACCATTTGCCGCAGGCGCGGCGGCACCGTCGGTCTCGTCATCGAAACCGGTGGCGGCGGCGTTGTTCGTGGTGCTGTTGTCCTGATTGGCCGCGGAGCGGCTGTTTGCCATCCCTGCCGGCTGTGCGGCGGACTGCGCAAGGGCTGCCGTCTGGGCAAGAATCAGGCCTCCGAACGCGGCAAAAGAGACGGCACGGATCATGGCGCGGAGCGGCGTCACACTGCTCGTCTGTTTTGGCTGGCCCATGCAATTCGCGCCTGACATGCTTTCGGTTCTTACCCAAAGGTAAAGCCTTGTGGTTAATCATTCGTTGCCGTCAGCGGGCGCCGTTCACATTTCGGAAAGAGTGCGGGGTGGACTTGGAAAGTGAAAAGGTCTAACGCAACTTCATGAACAGAAGAGCGATAAACCTCGTTGAAAACAGCGTGCTCGAATCGGCAAAACGCACGATAGAGACCGAAAGACGCGGTCTTGAAGCGCTGGAACGGGCCCTTGACAATGGCTTGGCCGATCCTCTGACACGGGCCGTCGAAGTCATCGGCGACATCTCCGGCCGCGTCATCGTCACCGGCGTCGGCAAGAGCGGCCATATCGGGGCCAAGCTCGCAGCGACATTCGCTTCAACCGGGACACCTGCCTTTTTCGTGCATGCGGCCGAAGCCAATCACGGCGACCTCGGCATGATCGAGCGCGACGATGTCGTGCTGGCGATTTCCAAAGGCGGCGAGAGCGCCGAGCTCAAGAGCATCATCTCCTTCACCCGGCGCTTCTCCATTCCGCTGATCGCAATCACCTGCAGCGACCGTTCCTCGCTGGCGACCGCCGCCGATATCGTCCTTCTGGTGCCGAACGAACAGGAGGCCTGCCCCAATGGGCTGGCGCCGACGACCTCGACGCTGATGCAGCTTGCGCTCGGCGACGCGCTGGCAGTGGCGCTCCTGGAAGCGCGCGGCTTTACCGCCACGGATTTCCATGTCTTCCATCCCGGCGGCAAGCTGGGCGCCAGCCTGATGCATGTCGCCGATATCATGCATACCGGCGAGCGGCTGCCGCTCGTTGCCAAGGGCACGCCGATGCCGGAGGCGATCACGGTGCTGTCGCGCAAGCATTTCGGCTGCGTCGGCGTGTTGGATGAGGATGGCCGGCTTTGCGGCATCGTCACCGAAGGCGATATGGCGCGCAATCTGACCCGCAATCTGGCCGAGCTCGCGGTCGACGATATCATGACCAAGACGCCGAAGACGGTGAAGCCGACGATACTGGCGACCGCGGCGCTGGCGCTGCTCAACCAGCATCATATCGGTGCGCTGATCGTCATCGACGACGACCGCCGGCCGGTCGGACTGGTGCATTTCCACGACCTGCTGCGCATCGGCGTCGCCTGATCAAGCTCGTTCGATCAGGCTCGTTTGATCAGATGGGCTCGACCGTCAGGTCGCGGCCGTTGCTTGAAACCACCTTCACCTGTGTTCCCACCGGCAGATCGGGTCCCATCACCTGCCATAGCGTATCGTCGAGGCGGATGCGGCCGCGGCCCTCGCGGATCGGTTCATGCAGCGTCGCCGTGCGGCCGACGAGGCTCGCGCCGCGCTGATTGAGGAAGGGCTCGTCGGTCGTTGCATTGCGCAGCGTCAGCCGCCGGCCGGCGAAGGTCGTGGCAACGGCGAGCAGCGCAAAAAGGATCGCCTGCAATTCCCAGACCCAGAAGGCGCTGTCCCAGAAGAGCAGCGACAGCGCGCCGACGATCAAGGCGGCAAGGCCGATCCAGACCAGGAAGAAGCCGGGTACGATCATTTCCGCGGCGAGCAGCACGAGGCCTGCGACCCACCAACTCCACGGACCGAGTTCGGCGATGATCTTCGCCAGCATGGCTTATCGCTCCCGATCGGGATTGAAAGGATTGGGAGTCGACGGATTGATCGGTGGCGTCGAGCGCGCCGGTGCTGCGGGGCGCGGACGCAGCGGCAGCGGCGGCGGGGTTGCCGGGCTGTTGCCGGCATCGCCGAAGACCTCGCGGGCAATGGCGCCGATGCCGCCGAGCGAGCTCAAGATGGAAGAGGCTTCCATCGGCATCATGACGATCTTGGAATTGGGCGCCGAACCGATCGAGGTGAGCGCTTCGGTGTATTTCTGTGCAACGAAATAGTTGATCGCCTGGATGTCGCCGGCGGCGATCGCCTCGGAGACCATTTTCGTCGCCTTGGCTTCGGCTTCGGCCAGGCGTTCGCGGGCTTCTGCGTTGCGGAAGGCGGCCTCGCGCTGGCCTTCGGCCTGGAGAATGGCGGATTGCTTGGCGCCTTCGGCTCGGAGGATCTGCGCGTTGCGCGAGCCTTCGGCCTCCAGCACCTGCGCCCGCTTCTCGCGCTCGGCCTTCATCTGGCGGGCCATCGCGTCGACGAGGTCGCGCGGCGGCTGGATGTCCTTGATCTCGACGCGGGTGACCTTGATGCCCCAAGGATGCACGGCCTCGTCGACGACGCGCAGCAGCCGATCATTGATCGCATCGCGGTTGGAGAGCAGTTCGTCGAGATCCATCGAACCCATGACCGAACGGATGTTGGTCATGGTGAGATTGAGGATGGCGTTTTCGAGGTTGGAGACCTGATAGGCGGCCTGAGCGGCGTTCAGCACCTGATAGAAGGAGACGGCATCGGCCGAGACCGAGGCATTGTCCTTGGTGATCACCTCCTGGGTCGGCACGTTCAGCACCTGTTCCATCACGTTCAACTTGGCGCCGACGCGCTCGATGAACGGGGTGATCAGGTTGAGGCCGGGCTCCAGTGTGCGGGTATACCGCCCGAAGCGCTCGATCGTATAGCGGTAGCCCTGCGGCACGGTCTTGATCCCGGCAAAGAGCACGAGGATGACGAAGATGACCAGCACGATGACGACAATGTCGAAGCCGCCGAACAACATGAAGAATTCCTCCTATCGGCGCATGCGCCCATACACTGATGTGGTGGGGTAGCATGTTCTTTGCGAGGAAGAAATGCCGTATGGATGCTACACATCCGTGTGAGGTGGAGGTTTCCTCTCGGTTGGGTTATTTGGATCTTCGCCAGCTATCCGTGCGGCGATGCTTTCTGAAAAGATCTCTCAGACCCAGCCCTGCAATTCGCGGCGCACGACCTTTTCCAGCACCTTCATGCCGTCCTCGCCGTCGTTGAGGCAGGGGATATGCGCGAACTTCTCTCCCCCGTTCTCATGGAAAGAATGGGCAGCCTGCTCGGCGATCTCCTCAAGCGTCTCCAGACAGTCGGAGACGAAGCCCGGATTGATGACGGCGATGCGCTTGACGCCGTCCCTGGCGAGCTTCTCCACCGTCTTGTCGGTATAGGGCTGCAGCCATTCCTCCGGCCCGAAGCGGGACTGAAAGGTGACCATGAAGTTTTCCTCGGTCAATCCGAGACGCTCGCGCAGCAGCCGGCCGGTCTTCTGGCATTGGCAGTAATAGGGATCACCCTGCTTGAAATAGGACATGGGGATGCCGTGGAAGGAGGCGAGCAGCATCTCGGGCTTCCAGTCGAGCGTCGAAAGATGTCTTTCGACGGAACTGGCGAGTGCCTCGATATAGGTCTCGTCGTCGTGATAGCCGGGCACAGTGCGCAGCGCCGGCTGCCAGCGCATAGAGAGCAGCTTCTGGAAGGCCTTGTCGTTGACGGTGGCGGTCGTTGCCGCCGCATATTGCGGATAGAGCGGGAAGAGCACGATACGGTCGCATCCCTCTTGCTTCAGCGCGTCGATGCGCGAAGCGATCGACGGCGTACCATAGCGCATCGCCCAGTCGACTTTGACGCTATCAAGATCCTTCAGGCGCTCGGCCATCAGCTCCGACTGGTTGCGGGTGTAGGTGCGGAGATAACTTTCGTTCTTCTCCTTATTCCAGATCAGCTCATAGGCCTTGCCGACCTTCTGCGGGCGGGTGTTGAGCACGATGCCGAACAGGATCGGGTACCACTTCCAGGGCGACCATTCGATGACGCGGCGATCGGTCAGAAATTCCCTGAGATAGCGGCGCATCGACGTGTAATCGGTGCCGTCGGGCGTGCCGAGATTGACCAGCAGGACACCAACCTTGCCTGATTTTACGGCCGGATGGTCCGCCGGGCGGAGTGAAATATCTGCTGTCATTCTGGCCCCAACGCTTTTTTTGTCTCGTCAGCTCATACGCAGCCTGGAGATCGTGGTTCACCCTATAGAAAGAAAAGCCGGCCCGGGAAACCCCGGACCGGCCAGTGGCATCGGGACAAATCGTCTTACTTGGCGGGAACCTCGATCTCCTTGCCAACCGTCAGGTGGCGTGGGTTCGGCTTGCCGTTGGCATCCGACAGCTTCCGCCACAACGTGCCGTCGCCATAGAAGGTTACGGCGAGATCCCAGAATGTGTCGCCGGCGGCAATGACGTGGGTGGACGGCGTCGTTGCGGCAGGTGCGGAGGCTGCCGGCGCCGGTGCGGGTTCCGCTGGTGCCGGAGCGGCAGGTGCCGGTGCAACGGGTGCGGGAGCCGGCTCTGTGGATGGAGCAGGAGCAGCCGGTGCAGCAGGCGCCGGTTCGGAAGCGGAGGGGGCCGGCGCTGCCTGCGCCAGTTCCGCGATGCGGCCATCCGTGTATGGCTTATAGGGCGAATGCGCGGCGACGTATGCCGCGGTCACATCGGCAAGATCCGGGCCGAAATCATAGGCGTTCTGGCCCTCCTTGAAGATCGAATAGCCGTCGCCGCCGGCCCGCATGAAGTTGTTGGTGGCGAGTTTGTAGGTCTTGGCCGGATCGATCGGCGCGAAATTGGCGCCGTCCTTCACCTGAACATCGCTGACACGGCCGCCGGCGGGCTTCGACGGGTCGAAGGAGAATTTCAGGCCGGCGACCTGCGGAAAGCGGCCGGCGCTCTGGTCGATCTGGCTGACGCCGTTTTCGAGCGCCTTGACGACGTCTGCGCCGGTCAATTCAAAAGTGGCGAGCGTGTTCTGGAAAGGCAGGACGGTGATGACCTCGCCCTGGGTGACCTCGCCGCCGTCGATCGACGCGCGCAGGCCGCCACCGTTCTGGACGGCGATGGTGACGCCCTGGTTCTTCGTACGATCGAGCATGGCGTCAGCCACCAGATTGCCCATCGAGCATTCCTTGACGCGGCAGACCTTGCGATCGCCCTCGATCGGGCTTTCGGAGGAGCCGATGACCTTGTTGCGCAGTTCCTCGATCGGCTTTGCCAGTTCGGCGATGCGGGTAATGACAGCCGGATCGGGCGTGAAGGTTGAATCGATCAGGATTGGTTCGCCCTTGGCATCCTTGACGACGCCGTTGTCGTCGAAATTGACGACGAGATCGCCGAGATACTTGCTGTAGGAAGCGGCCTGGACGACCGGCACCTTGTAGCCGCCGGGATTGTCGACCATCGTCGGATAGGGGCCTTCGGCCTTCGGATCGGTGTTGGAGAGCAGGCTATGGGAGTGGCCGCCGACGACGACATCGACGTCCGGAATCTTGGCGATCAGGGCGAGATCGCGGGGATAACCGACATGGGTCAGCGCGATGATCTTGTTGACGCCCTGGCCCTTCAGATCCTGGACGGCTGACGTAATGGCCTGGACGTCATCTGATATCGTGACGTTCGGACCGGGGGAGGACAGCTCGGGGGTATCATTGGTGACGGCGCCGACGATGCCGATCTTCTGGCCGCCGACATCAAGCACCAGCGAGGGCTTGATGCGGTCGCCGAGCTTGGAGGCAGCCGTCGCCTTGACGTTCGCCGTCACGACAGGGAACTGCACCTTGTCGAGGAAGGTCGCAAGCCCGTCCTCGCTGTCGTCGAATTCATGATTGCCGACGGTCATGGCGTCGAACTTCATCAGGTTGAGGAATTCGGCTTCGGCCGCTCCCTTGTAGGTCGTGTAGAACAGCGAGCCCTGGAAATTGTCGCCGGCGTTCAGGAGGACGACGTTCTTGCCGGATAGCGCCTGACGGCGCTGGTCGATCGCGGTCTTCAGGCGGGCAGCACCCCCGAAGCATTCCTTCTTGCCTTCCTCCTCGGCCGAGCAGGTGGAGTCGAATTTGTTGATCGATTCGATGCGCGAATGGAAATCGTTGATATGAAGAATATTAAGTTCGTAATCCGCAAAGGCGGCGCCCGCGCTCAGCGCCAGCATGGACGCGGTCAAAAGACCGAAGCTGAAAGACTTCGTCATCCCTGTTCTCCTGATTGAGGCGAAAGATTCCCCTGATCCCTCGCCGTTCCCTTTCATTGTGCGCCGGGGCGATTGCCCGGCCTTCGGATTGTTCCATCAGACGATGTGCAACCGCAAGAGAAAGCTGGGCCAGGCAGGGCGCTTTCCAAGGGGACAGGGCAAAAAAGCCGGGCTGCTTATCCCTGGCATTCGCCATCGGCGGCGTTTCGGTAGAGTTCGTGTACGGCCTCGGCAATATTCGGAACTGTCGCTAGCGCGATGACCAAACAGAAAAGGGCAAAGAGGCGATGAAAGCGCCGGCCGGTCCGGTAGACCAGGAATGCGCCCGCACCATAAATCAGGATTGCCGGTACGGCGAAGATCAGCACCTGCAGCGGCCCGTCGCAATCGGGAGCGGCGATGCCCTGGGCACGATAGACATTGGCCGGCAAAATAACGGCAAGTGCCGCAAGCGGCATTGCAAGCAGCAGAACGAGGTAAAAGGCGAAGGCCCGCATGGTGTGCCTAGCCTATCGCCTCATCTTTCAGCCGCGGCGGGAAAGCGTGAACTGTGCGCCGGAATCGGAGGTGCAGTTCAACTGGCTCGGATTGACGAGAGCGCAATTGACCTTGGACTGGGTCTTGCGCACCAGCGAGGTCATGTTGATCTCCACCAGGGTCGGCGAAGTGTTGATATAGGTGCCTGAGGCGAGAAGCTGGTTGCTATCGGTAGTGCGGGTGGTGAAAGTGCCGCCCTGGAAGGTGGAAACGATGCCGTTCGGATCGCTCCAATTGCCTTCGACGCCGGTGGCGACGGGTGCGGTTGCAACCGGCAGGCGACGCGGCTCCGATGAAACACAGGCGGCAAGAGCGGCGGCTGCGCCGACAAGAACGAGACCAGTTCTGATTTTCATAAGGCTTCTCCCGGCGAATCGGCGCGGCGGACACCCGCCAAGTTCGGGCAAAACATGGCGCGCGCCCGGCTTGAAGGCAAGCCTTGGAGGGGCAGCGGCCAGCATTTAGACAGCAGGCGTTACAAAAATGCCCGCCTTGCGGCGGGCATTGTCAAAGCCGAGGAACTGATCTCAGCGAACCAGAATGTTCCGGAACTGCCACGGATCCTTGGTGTCGATATCTTCCGGGAAGAGGCCCGGACGGCCGTCGAGGGGTGTCCAGTCGGTGTAATGACCTTCGACCGGGCCGAGATAGGGCATCTGCACTTCGAGGCAGCGCTTGTAGTCGATCTCGTCGGCTTCGACGATGCCGGCTGTCGGGTTTTCCAGCGCCCAGACCATGCCGGCGAGAACGGCTGATGTGACCTGCAGGCCGGTGGCGTTCTGGTAGGGCGCGATGCGGCGGGTTTCTTCCAGCGACAGCCGCGAGCCGTACCAGTAGGCGTTCTTCTCATGACCGTAGAGCAGGACGCCGAGTTCGTCGATGCCGTCCTCCAGCTCGTCCTCGTCGAGAACGTGATGGACCGGCTGCGGGGTGCCGCCATTGCCGAACATCTCATGCAGCGAGAGCACGGCGTCGTTGGCCGGGTGGTAGGCATAGTGGCAGGTCGGGCGGAAGGTCACTTCGCCGTCCTTGTCGCGCACGGTGAAATAGTCGGCGATCGAGATCGACTCATTGTGGGTGACGAGGAAGCCATATTGCGGGCCGGGCGTCGGGCACCAGGTCCGCACGCGGGTGTTGGCGCCCGGTTGCTCCAGGTAGATCGCCGCCTTGTTGCCCTTCTTGTGCTTCTTGGCATTCTTCGGCATCCACTCTTCATGGGTGCCCCAGCCGAGTTCGGCCGGCTGCATGCCTTCGGAGATGAAGCCTTCGACGGACCAGGTGTTCCAGAAGACGTTGAGCGGCTTCGGATGCTTGGTGCGCTGAGTATCACGCTCGGCGATGTGGACGCCCTTGACGCCGAGCTTCTTCATCAGCTTTGCCCAGCCTTCGCGATCGTGCTGGTCCGGCTCGTCGAATTTCAGGCCGGTGTCGTTGGCGAGGTTGACGAGCGCCTGCTTGACGAACCAGGAGACCATGCCCGGATTGGCGCCGCAGGTGGAGACGGCGGTGGCGCCGCCCGGGTTCTTCGCCTTTTCCTTGCGCACGGTTTCGCGCAGCGCATAGTTGGTGCGGTCGGCATTGCTCATACCCTTGTCGAAATAGAAGCCGAGCCAGGGTTCGACGACGGTATCGACGTAGAGCACGTCATGCTTGCGGCAGAGCTTGATGAGGTCGAGCGAGGAGGTGTCGACCGAGAGGTTGACGCAGAAACCCTGGCCTTCGCCTTCCGTCAGCAGCGGCTTCAGCAGTTCCTTGTAATTCTCCTTGGTGACATATTCCTTGATATGGCGAACGCCATGCTTCTTCAGGATCTCCATGTCGGAGGGCTCTTCGCGCGGGTCGATGACGACCATCCGGCTCTTGTCGAATTTGAAATGGCGCTCGATCAGGGGCAGGGTGCCGCGGCCGATGGAGCCAAAGCCGATCATCACGATCGGACCGGTAATTTCGGCATATACCGGATAGTTCTGTTCCGTCATTCTTTTCTCCTGTGGAAGGCGACGAAGGCGTTCAGCCCGAAGAATTATTTGAAATTGCCGCAGAGAGTGCGAGGTGACCGGCTCTAATCACAAAACGACGTCACAATAAAGAGCGTTGACGGGGAAAGGCCAAATATCGGTGGGGCGATGGAGGCCGGCGCGACTATCCACGATCGGTTCGCGTAGATTCAGCGCTTCAGGATTTCCAGCCCTTCGACCACCGTCGTTACGGCAAGCTCGGTGATTTCGTATTCGGCGATCCCGTGGATGGTGAAGGGATCGGCGGCGACATAGGCCTCGATCGCGGCGCGCTCGCCGATCGCCAGGATGACGCCGCCGGTGCGCGGCACCTTGCGGCCGGAGGCGAGGAACCAGCCCTTCGCATAACCCGCCTTCACCCAGGCCATATGCGGCTCCATCTGCCCGTCGGCTTCATCGTTGGACTTGAGATAGGTGAGGGAGAGAATGAACATGGTCAGTGCCTCAGAAGGTTTGCGCGGATCAGGCCACGCAGCGAGTTGCCGATATAAAGCGTGCCGGCATCGAGATCGGCAAGCGTGAGGCGGCCGACGCGGGCCTTGCGCTGGCAGATGAGTTCGGTGCGCAACACGCCGGCGAGCAGGCCGCAGGAGATGGGCGGGGTGCGCAGAATGCCGCTCCCGTCGTCGAGGAAGATCGAGGTGATGGTGCCCTCGCAGACTTCGTCGTGCTCGTTCAACAGGATGACTTCATCGGCCTCATGAGGCCCATATTCGGCGCGGGCTCTCTCGTAGACGGCACGGCGCGTGGTCTTGACCCGCAGCAGCCTGTCGGCGGAATCCAGACGGGTCTCGGCGAGGCGGACGATCCAGGTGGTATCGGGCGCCAGTGGCACGAAAGCGGCGCTCGTCACCTCGATGCGGCCTTGCGCGTCGAAGGTCAGGCGGATGCGCAGCGGACCGGTAGCGCCTGCAACGGCTTGGTCGAGCTTGGCCGCCGCGTCGACCGGTTGCGGGAAGCCGAGGCGACGGGCGGAGCGGGAAAGCCGGGCGAGATGCAGCCGCAGCCGGATGAAGCCCTCGCCCGGCTGCCAGCGCAGCGTCTCGATCAACGAAAAATCGATCATCGTGCAATCCATTGATCGCCGACAGCGAAGCGGGCCTTGAGCAGGCATTCCTCATATTCGGCCTCGGCGGTCGAATCGAAGACGATGCCGCCGCCGACATTGAAGACGGCCCTGCCGCCCTCAAAAAGCGTGATGGTGCGGATGGCGACGGAAAAACGCATGGCGCCGGCGGGCGAGATCATGCCGATTGCGCCGCAATAGGCGTCGCGCGGGGCATCCTCGAGCGCATGGAGAATTTCCATTGCCCGCATCTTCGGCGCGCCGGTGATCGAGCCGCAGGGAAAAAGCGCGGAAAAGATGTCGCGGATCGAAAGATCGGGGCGGAGCCTTGCCTGCACATGGCTCACCATCTGGTGGACGGTCGGATAAGTCTCGATGTCGAAAAGCTTCGGGACGTCGAGCGTGCCGACTTCGGTGATGCGGGAGATATCGTTGCGCAGGAGATCGACGATCATGCGGTTTTCCGCCTGCGTCTTGATATCGCGGCGCATGGCCTCGATGATTTCGGCATCCTCGGCGGCGGTGGCGCCGCGTTTCGCCGTACCCTTCATCGGATGGGTCTCGATCCAGCCCTGTTCGTCGGTGCGGAAGAAAAGCTCGGGCGATCGCGAGAGGATGACCGGACCGCCGAGATCAACCAGCGCGCCGTATTTGACCGGCTGGCGTTCGATCAACGACCAGAAGGCGGCACGGGGATCGCCGTTCCAGCGGGCTTCGACCGGCATGGTAAGGTTCGCCTGATAGGCGTCGCCGAGCCGCAGATGTTGGTGGAGTCGGTCGAAGCGCTCTTTATATATATCGAAATCCCAGGCAGCTTTCGGAGCAGTGAGGAATTCCTCGTTTTCGAGACGCTGTTTGGGCTGGGCAAGCGGATGCGCATCCGGCTGCGGCGCATCGAAGACGCCGAAGCAAAGCAGCGGTGTTTCGCGGTGTTCCCCAGCGAAGGGGGCGAGTTTCTCCTCAAAGAAGTATCCGACCTCGTAGGCCATATAGCCGGCAAGCCATTTGCCCTCGGCCTTGGCCTGCTCCATCCGGGCAAGGCCCGCAAATAACTCGACGCGTGTGCTGGCAACGATGATCTCGGCCGGTTCGGCGAAAAGCATCACCTGCCCGGTCGTGTCGTCGCGGAAGAGGATGTAGGGTTGGTCAGCCACGCGCCGCTTTCAATTTGTTCTGCTCCTCATTGCTCAAAATCCAATGGGAGCGTGAGGCATTTTTCCGCTTCTCCCCACGGGGGAGAAGATGCCCAAAGGGCAGATGAGGGGGCGGAGCGGAGCGACGTCCTGAGCACATGCGAAGGAGAGGTTCAGCCGTGTCGCCCCCCATCCGCCTGCCGGCACCTTCTCCCCGAGGGGAGAAGAGACCCGTTGCTGCCCTTCCGCCTTTGGAGAAGAGATCTCAGCCTCTATCCAACGCTTCCAACTCGTCGATCAGCCCTTCGATCATCGACAGGCCCTGGCTCCAGAACGACGGATCGGTGGCGTCGAGGCCGAAAGGCTTCAGCAATTCCGAGTGATGCTTGGTGCCGCCGGCCCTCAGCAGTTCGAAATACTTCTCCTGGAAGCCTTTCTCGGCCTTCTGGTAGACGGCATAGAGCGAATTCACCAGGCAATCGCCAAAGGCATAGGCGTAGACATAGAAGGGCGAGTGGATGAAGTGGGGGATATAGGCCCAGTAGGTCTCGTAACCCTCCGAAATGTTGATCGCCGGCCCGAGGCTTTCCGACTGGACGGAGAGCCAGAGTTCGCCGATGTCGTCGGCTGTCAGTTCGCCTGATTTGCGGGCGGTGTGGAGCTTGCGCTCGAATTCGTAGAAGGCGATCTGGCGCACGACCGTGTTGATCATGTCCTCGACCTTCTGGGCGAGCATCGCCTTGCGCTCGCGCGTGTCGGTGGTCTTTTGCAGAAGCGCGCGGAAGGTCAGCATCTCGCCGAAGACGGACGCGGTTTCGGCAAGCGTCAGCGGCGTCTGGCACATCAGCGCCCCTTGCGCACCGGCGAGAACCTGGTGCACGCCGTGCCCGAGTTCATGGGCAAGCGTCATTACGTCGCGCGGCTTGCCCATATAATTGACGAGCACATAGGGATGGGCCGAGGGAACCGTCGGATGGGCGAAGGCGCCTGGCGCCTTGCCGGGACGGACCGGGGCGTCGATCCATTGTTCGTCGAAGAAGCGCTTGGCGATGGCAGCCATCTCCGGGGCGAAATTGCTGTAGGCCGAAAGAACCGTGTCCTTTGCCTCCGGCCAGGAGATGATGGCGCTGGAGGTTTCCGGCAGCGGCGCGTTGCGATCCCAGAAATTCATCTGCTCCATGCCGAGCCATTTCGCCTTCATCTTGTAATAGCGATGCGAAAGGCGGGGATAGGCTTCACGGACGGCCGCGGCCAGCGCATCGACGACCTCGCGCTCCACCCGGTTTGCCAGGTGGCGGCTGTCGGCGATGTCTTCGAAGCCGCGCCAGCGATCGGCGATCTCCTTGTCCTTGGCAAGCGTGTTGGTGATCAGCGTGAAAGTGCGGATATTCGCCTTGAAGGTTTCGGCGAGCGCCATAGCCGCTTTGCGGCGGACTTCAGGGTCCTTTTCCTGCAGCCTGTTCAGCGCCACTTCGAGCGGCACTTTCTCGCCATCGATGTCGTAGCGAAGTTCCGCCATGGTTTCGTCGAAGAGGCGGTTGAAGGCGGCGGCCGATGTCATCGACTTCTCGAGGAAGAGCTGTTCCAGCCTGTCGTCGAGCTGGTAGGGCTTGTCCTTCCTGAGATCGAGCAGCCAAGGGCGATAGTGTCCGGCGGCCGGATCGCTCGCAATGCAGGCGTCGACCACCGCGTCGTCGATGCGGTTCAACTCCAGCGCGAAAAACAGGAGGTGGCCGGAAAATTCGGTGATCTTGGCCTGCACGTCGCCGTAGAGCTTGCCGTTTGCCGGGTTGGTGGTGTCGGAGAAATAGGTGAGGCCGGCAAAGGAGCCGAGGCGGCCGATGATATCGTCAAGCGCCTCATAGTCCTTCAGCGCCGCGCCGATGCCCTCGGCACCGGTCTTCGTCGCGGCCTCAGCGAGTTTGCCCTTCCATTTTTCTTCAAAGGCGATTGCCGCCTTGCCGGCCTTTTCCATGTCGGCGACGAAAGCGGTGGAGGTGGCGGAAGGGTAGAGATCCTGCAGCTTCCAGACCGGCAGATCGCCAAGCGCCGGATCGGCGGCCCCAGCTGGCGCTGCTGCCGACAATAGAAGGCTGGCGTGCGGGAGCTTGATTTTCATGGGTGCAATTCCTCTCCACTTTCATAACAGGTCTGATTGTCTAGCGCATCGGCCCGAAAATCGGAATCGATTTTCGGAAAGCACGATGCGCAGGTTCAAAGTGTTACAGCGCTGCGCGTCTGAAAAGACGCGCAGCGCTTTAAGCGTGAGAAGCCCCCGCATCAAGGGACTTTCGGCGCATGAAAGGCGTCGCTTCGGCACGAAAATGACCCGTTCCAATCGTTAAAATGCAATTGTTTCTCAAAACTGGATGTTCAAGCCTTTCTGTCAGAGTGCGCTTTATGGTTTCGCATGAAGTGAGGCGACAATGACCGGTTACAATGAGCTCAAGGGAGCAGGGCAAATCCTCGTGGTCGAGGACGACCCGGTGCAGCGCCGCCTGCTCAAGAACGCAATCGAGCGTCACGGCCATGTCGTGCACCAAGCGGAGAACGGCCGCATCGGCCTGGAAATGGTCAAACGCGATGGCGGCCTTTTCAACGTCATCGTGCTCGACCTGATGATGCCGGAGATGACCGGCCTCGAATTCCTCGACGCGCTTCACGAGTTCGGCACACAGATCCCGGTCATCGTGCAGACAGGGCAGGGCGGCATCGAAACGGTGGTGCAGGCGATGCGCGCCGGCGCCTTCGATTTCGTCGTCAAGCCGGTCTCGCCCGAACGCATCGCCACGTCGATCTCGAACGCGATGAAACTCGACCAGCGCGAGGTGAAGGCGCGGGCCGGACGCCGGTCGCGCTCAGGCTCGGTCGGCTTCGACGACATCGTATCGGCAAGCCCGGCGATGATCCGCGTCATCGATCTCGCCCAGCGGGCGGCCCAATCCAACATTCCCGTCGTGCTCGAAGGCGAATCCGGCGTCGGCAAGGAACTGGTGGCGCGCGCCATCCAGTCCGGCGGCGACCGCTCGAACAAGCCCTTCGTCACCGTCAATTGCGGGGCGATCCCGCATAATCTCGTCGAGAGCATTCTCTTCGGTCACGAGAAGGGCGCGTTTACCGGCGCGACCGAACGCCATATCGGCAAATTCATGGAAGCCGACGGCGGCACCATTTTCCTCGACGAGATCGGCGACCTGCCGCTCGAAGTCCAGGTGAAGCTCCTGCGCGCCGTGCAGCAGGGCGAAATCGAGACCGTCGGTGCGCGCACCGCGCATAAGGTCAATGTCCGACTTATCTCGGCGACCAACAAGGATCTGATCGAGGAGGTCAAGAACGGCCATTTCCGCGAGGATCTCTACTATCGCCTCAATGTCTTCCCGATCACCATTCCGGCGCTGCGCAAACGCAAGGAAGATATTCCCAATCTGGTGCGCGTCTTTGCCGATCGCTTCTCCAGCGAACAGAAGAGCGGCCGCCGTATGACGGTGAACTCAGGCGCGCTGGCGTTGCTGACCGCCTATGACTGGCCGGGCAATATCCGCCAGCTCGAAAACGCGATCTTCCGCGCGGTCGTTCTGGCCGAAGGGCCGGAGCTGACCGAAGCGGACTTCCCGCAGATCGCTGCCCAGCTTCCGGAATACGAGGTGGTGGATCACCTGGCGCTGGTTGCCGACAATACCGGCCTCGATCCCGACGATAGCTATGGTGAGGAGTTCCGGGCGTCGATATCGGGGGAGGTGCACCACCACCGCCTGTCCGAAGCCTCGGAAAACGCGATCGCCAGCGTCAATCCCGCCGGAGATGTGCGCAAGCTTGCCGATGTCGAGGAAGAACTCATCCGATTCGCACTCAAATTCTATCGCGGGCAGATGAGTCAAGTGGCACGGAAGCTCGGCATTGGCCGATCCACACTTTATCGCAAGCTCAAGGATTACGGTATCGATCCCGATAATCCCCAGAAAGATGCGGCTTAAGCGCTTTTTGTTAAGACTAAGGCAACCACGATTTGTTACCGGTCATAAACCACTTGTTAGTGGCTCGTTCACTATGTAAAGAAAAGGTTGATCATGTGTGGCATTTTTGCCATCGTGTGACCGCATTTGACAGTCATCTGAGACAGTACGGGACATTGTCTGTCTGACGGGGATCGAGTTGCCGAATCTGAATGGGAATTCTAAGCCTTCGCGCTTGAGCTGGCGTTCGTTGGGCGCCAACATTTGCGGAAAGGCAATAAGGACGGTAGCGGCCGCCCTTCTTGCGCTTGCGGTTTCCTCACCGGTATTCGTTGGTACACCTTCGCAGGCAGCGGGCGACACCCGCAGCCTGAAGCTCTATTTCATTCATACCGGCGAAAAAGCCGTCATCACCTACAAACGCAACGGCAAGTTCGACCCCAAGGGTCTGGAGCAGTTGAACCGCTTCCTGCGCGACTGGCGCAAGAACCAGCCGACGAAGATGGACCCGCGCCTGTTCGACCTGATCTGGGAAGTTTATCGCCAGAGCGGTTCGAGGGACTATATCAACGTCGTCTGCGGTTTCCGTTCGCCGGGAACCAATGAGATGTTGCGCGGCCGCTCGCGCAATTCCGGGGTCGCCGAAAAGAGCCAGCATATGCTCGGCAAGGCGATGGACTTCTTCATTCCCGACGTCAAGCTGGCGTCGCTGCGCGCCATCGGCATGAAGATGCAGGTCGGCGGCGTCGGTTTCTATCCGAAATCGGGCTCGCCCTTCGTGCACATGGATGTCGGTGGTGTTCGCGCCTGGCCGCGCATGAGCCGCGACGAGCTGGTTCGGCTCTTCCCCAACGGCAACACCATTCATATTCCGGCTGACGGCAAGCCGCTGCCGGGCTACCAGCAGGCGATGGCCGACTATAAGCGCCGCGCCAGCGGCACGCAGATAGAGATCGCCAGCGCTTCCGAATCGGCGCCGAAACATAAGACGCTGTTTGAAGCGCTCTTTGGCGGCGGAGCGGACGAGCAGGAAGACGAGTCGGATGATTCGACGCCTGTAGCCGTCGCCAAGGCGACGCCGCCGAAGGCGGAGCCCGCCCCGGCTGAGCCCGCTCCGGTCGAGCCGCCGCAGGCCGAAGTCGCAGATCTGAACGCGCCTGTGCCGCAGGTTCGCCCGGCATTCAGCGGTCAGCCGGCCGGCAGCGAAGTGGCGAGCGCGCTCGTCGCACCGCCGTCGGGTAATGCCGCACAGCAGGCTCTTGCGGCGGCTCTTCCGACCGACCAGGCCCAGCCGCAGCAATTCGCCGATCTCAGCGCCTACAGCATTCCGGTTCCCTCGCTTCTCGGCCCGCGCCGCGCGCCCGGCGACGCCGAGGTCGCATCCGTCGATCCTAGCGTGCTGACGGGTGCGAACGGATTGCCGGTTCCGACGCCGATCGAACGCCCCTCCGTTGCCGAGAACCTGCTTGCCGCGGCCGATGCCGATCCGGAAGCCGATGCCGACGAAGCCGATCAGGACGCGCTCTCTCCTGCCGTCGCCGACGCGCTCGAGCAGCAGCGGAACGAGGGTGAAAGCGAGATCGCGTCGAAGGGGCCGGACACGGTGGAGCAGGCGATCAACGCCGCGATGACGCAAAAGCCGGCTGCAAAGCCGCCGCTCGAGCTCGCAGCCTTGGCGCCGATGACCAAGTCGGCAAGCTTCGGTGATGGTTTCGACGAACCGGCCGCCGACAGCGCCGTGGCACAGGGCCTTCCCACCAAGGGTGGTCGCCCGACGCAGAAGGAAGCCGCAGCAGCGGATGCCAGCCGCACGACGGTGCGCACCGAGCCGAAGCTGACGGAAAAGATGATTTCGCAGTGGGCGCTTACCAATGCCCGGCTCGAAATGGCCTCCAAGCAGGTCAAGGCGCCGCGTTTCGTCAGCCAGACGATGCGCGCCCAGCCGACCGCCGTCTACGCCGAGGGCTTCAATATCAAGACCGCCTCGGTCGACCCGGCCCGCTTCAGCGGCACGGCTGTGAACTTCATGGAAGTGCGCAAGTTCAACACGAACTGAGCCGGCCAATCACGGAAATATCGAAAAACCGCCGGAGCGATCCGGCGGTTTTTCTTTTGGCTGCTTCGATCGGGCAAGATGGCCGTTTGGCCAAGCGGATTCTACGCAAAGGAAAAGCCGCCGGGCGAAGGCCCGGCGGCTTGGTCGACATCAATATGCCGGCGGATCAGCCTTCCGGCGGCGCCTCGATCATCCCGAGCGCGTGCAGATAGGTGTCGAGGATTGCTTCCTCTTCCATGCGCTCCTGCTCGTCCTTCTTGCGCAGCGCCACGACCTTCTTCAGGATCTTGGTGTCGAAGCCCATTCCCTTGGCTTCGCCATAGACGTCCTTGATATCGTCGGCGATGGTCTTCTTTTCTTCTTCCAGCCGTTCAATGCGCTCGATGAAAGCGCGAAGCTGATCGCGGGCGACGCCATGAGCATCAGACATCGTGTTCTCCTGATTTTCCGGTGATCAATTTTGGATGCACGTGACTGCCGCGAAGCGGCGTCACGGTCAAGCCTGTTCGGGGCAAGCCGGGCTATTTGTGTGGGTTGTTCAGTTCAAAAGCAGCCTTTTGCACAGGCGAGGCCTCGTTCTGGTGAAGATTCTTCCAGTCCTCATAGGGCATGCCATAGACCATCTCGCGCGATTCGTCCCTGGTAACGGCGACACCTTCGGCCTCGGCGGCTTCGCGATACCAGTTCGACAGGCAGTTGCGGCAGAAGCCGGCCAGATTCATCAGATCGATGTTCTGAACGTCGCTGCGTTCACGAAGATGTGCGACGAGGCGGCGGAAGGCGGCCGCCTCGAATTCGGTCTGCTGTTCCTTGCTGAGCGTGGTCATTTCGCTCTCCTTCGTTCAATAGGGGCCGGCTTTCAATAGGGACCGGTGCGTGAGAGGTGGACGTCGTATTCGTGCAAGGCGGGATCGGCATTCATCGCCGCAAAGATCGGCGCCAGGCGTCCGGCCCATGCCGATATGCCGGCGTCGTCTCCCATCAGATCCTGGCGCACCTCGAGCAGCGCGTGCGGAATGCCCGTAATCATGCAGTGGCGGTACATGGTATCGCCCTTCAGCGCCCCGTCATAGGGTTCGTTATCACCGACCACGAGATCGGGATCGGCGCGCAGCATGTCAAGCAACGGGCCGACGGCGCGATGATCGCTGTCCCAGAGTACGGCGGCGTGCCAGGGGCGGGGAGTACCTTTCCAGGCCGGGGTGAAGGAGTGCAGCGACAGCACCAGCGGCGCTCGGCCGGTGGCATTCGCCACGCTGTCGATCGTTGCGGCCACGGCATCGTGATAGGGGCGATGGAAGGTTTCGATGCGGTGGTCCGACTCTTCCTGGGTGATCGGATGGTTGCCGGATATGACGGCGCCGTCTGATATTTTCATGATCAGCGTCGGATCGTCCTCGCCGCGGTTCGGGTCGATCAGCAGGCGCGAGAAGCCGCCGAGCACGGCGGGCACGCCGAGTCTTGCCGAAAGCTGCCGCGTCAGGCCCTCGATGCCGATGTCATAGGCGATGTGGCGGGCAAAAGCCGCGTCGGGCAGTCCGAGCCGGCCATATCGCGCGGGGAGGCGGTTCATCGCGTGATCTGCGAGGATCACCATGCCTTTGTCATGTTTGCCGGATAGGATTTCGAAGGATTGGAAGTCGTCCATCAGGGAATTGCCGTTCGTCATTGCGCCGTCGGGCGCAGTGATCGCATGCACCTGCGGCGGGTTCAAGCGCGGCAGGTGGGGAGAGGTCGAGCCGCACCCTCGACAGGCGGTATATGAAAGGAAATATAATCGATTAGCATTGCGTTGACTTTCGCTTGACGGCGGCGCAAGAAGACACGGATACGAATAACCGTGGAGCTATTTGGGAGCCGTGTTGATCCAAGCCGCGCCAAGTTTCCTCACGCGGTCCGGGCCGCTGGTCCGTCTCGCTCTGTTCGCTCTTGCAGCTGCCATGCCGTTTTTTATCGCAGATGCCGCACGCGCCGATTTTCGCGTCTGCAACGGAACACAGAATCTCGTCGGCGTCGCCATCGGATACCGGGCCAAGGATGGCTGGGTGACGGAGGGCTGGTGGCAGGTGCCGGCAACGACCTGCGCTACGTTGATCGAGGGAGAATTGCAGTCGCGCTATTATTACCTCTACGCAGAGGACGCCGCCCGGGGGGGACGATGGACGGGTGACGTGCAGATGTGCGTGGCGGAAAACGAATTCAAGATCACGGGTGTGCAGGATTGTTATGCCCGCGGTTACCAGAAAATGGGATTCAAGGAATATGATACGGGCCGCCAGGGTAGCTGGATGGTTCAGCTCTCCGACACCCCAGGGACGCAAGAAAGCCAGAATTGATGAAGCGCAATCGCAAAATTAAAATCCTCGCCACCCTCGGGCCAGCCTCCTCCGAGGAATCGATGATCGAGAAGCTGCACCAGGCCGGTGCGGATGTCTTCCGCATCAATATGAGCCATGCGAGCCACGACCTGATGCGTATGCTCATCCAGCGCATCCGCTCGGTCGAGGCGCGCTCCGGCCGGCCGATCGGCATTCTCGCCGACCTGCAGGGGCCGAAACTGCGCGTCGGCAAGTTCGTCGACAGCAAGGTGGACCTGAAGCCCGGCCAGACCTTCACGCTCGACAACAACGAAGCGCTTGGCGATCAGAACCGCGTCTATCTGCCGCATCCGGAGATCCTGGAATCGGTGCAGCCCGGCCACCGCCTGCTGATCGACGACGGCAAGCTCGCCCTGCGCGCAGAAAAATGCGACGGCAAGAGCATCGTCACGACAGTTATTTCAGGCACGCGCATATCCGACCGCAAGGGCGTCAGCCTTCCCGACACTCTGCTCGGTGTCGGCGCATTGACGGATAAGGACCGCGCCGACCTCGACGCCGTGCTCGCCACCGACGATGTCGACTGGGTGGCGCTGTCCTTCGTCCAGCGTCCGGACGACCTTGCCGAAGTGCGCAAGATCGCCCGCGGCCGTGTCGGCCTGATGTCGAAGATCGAGAAGCCGCAAGCTCTCGAACGCATCGAGGAAATCATCGAGCTTTCCGACGCGTTGATGGTCGCCCGCGGCGATCTCGGCGTCGAAATGCCGCTCGAATCGGTTCCCGGCATCCAGAAGCAGTTGATCCGCGCCTGCCGCCGTTCGGGCAAGCCGGTGGTCGTCGCCACCCAGATGCTGGAATCGATGATCTCGGCGCCGGTGCCGACGCGCGCTGAAGTTTCCGACGTCGCGACCGCCGTCTTCGAAGGTGCGGATGCCGTCATGCTTTCGGCCGAATCGGCCTCGGGCGACTACCCCGTCGAAGCCGTTTCGACGATGGCGTCGATTGCCACCGCCATCGAGCGCGAGCCGCATTATCCCGGCATCATCTATGCTCAGCGAGCCCAGCCGGAAGCGACCGGCGCCGACGCGATCTCGCTTGCCGCCCGCCAAATCGCCGAGACGCTGAAACTGTCGGCAATCGTCTGCTACACCTCGTCGGGCACGACAGGCCTTCGCGCTTCGCGCGAGCGTCCGCAGGTGCCGATCCTGGCGCTGTCGCCGATCATCAAGACGGCGCGCCGCCTCGCCATCGTCTGGGGCCTGCATTGCGTCGTCACCCATGATGCGACCGATCTTGACGACATGGTCAATCGTGCCTGCCGCATCGTCGCCGACGAAGGTTTCGGCAAGCCGGGCGATCGCATCATCATCTCGGCCGGCGTGCCGCTCGGCACGCCCGGCGCCACCAATATGATCCGCATTGCCTATATCGGCTCCGACGGCCAGAGCGGCGTCTGATCCGATCGTGTCCCTTCGAAAGCCCGCTGCCTCAAGAGGCGGCGGGCTTTTTCGTTTAAGGGCCGGCATTGCCAAGGTTGGCGACACGTGCAAATTTCGAACCTAGCGCTGGAATTGCTCCAGGTTCGGAGGGATCATCATGGATATCGTCACGCTTCTGGCTTTTGCAGCTGTTTCCTTCGTCGGCATCGCGACGCCGGGGCCGACGGTGCTGCTGGCATTGACCAACGGTTCGAGGCACGGCCTGCGCCGGGCAATTGCCGGCATGGTCGGCGCAGTGCTGTCCGATTTCGTGCTGATCGGCGCCGTCGCGATCGGGCTCGGCGCACTGCTGGCGGCATCGGAATTCTGGTTCTCGATGCTGAAATGGGCGGGTGCTGCCTATCTCGCTTTTCTCGGCATCATGCTGCTGCGCTCGAAGGGCACGATCGACGCGGCGTTGAAGTCCGGGGCGCCTGCGGGTGCGATATCGCCCTTCTCGATCGGATTGAAAAGCTTCATGGTCGCGGCGACCAATCCGAAGGGCTATCTGTTCTTCTCGGCCTTCCTGCCGCAGTTCATCGATCCGGCCCTGCCGCAGGCGACGCAATATGTGCTGCTTGCGCTGGTCTTTGCCGCGCTCGATTTCCTCATCATGTTCGGCTACGCCTTCTTCGGCTCACAAGCGGTGCGTTTCCTGAAAACCTCAGGCGCCATGTGGCTGGAGCGAGCCTGCGGTGGTGCGTTGCTGGCGCTTGCCGGTTCGCTGGCCTTCTATCGTCGGGCAACTGTCTGAGTTCAAGATCGGGCCAGGGATAGATGGCCGACGCGATAGGCCTGCGTGTGCTCGCCGATCTCGGGAATCTCTCGCCAGAGCCTGAAGCGCACCCGCGTCCAACTCGTCGGTTCGAAGCCGGAGACCGAGGCGAGCGCGCCGGCTGTCGCAACGTCGGCCGCAGCCCCTGCGCTTTTGGCGCGGCGGATATCGGCGAGCAGCGCGTAAGGCTCCATCCGCAGGATATCGCGTGTGGCGAACCTGGCTGAGGCGATATCGGACGAGATTTCTGCCTGCCAGACGATCCAGGTCCTCACCTGCGGCCAGCCGAAGGCGCTGGTGAGAGCCTCGAACCCGGGGCCGCAGAGGAAGTCGCTTGCTCCCTCCGGCTTCTGCCAGAGATAGAAGGGCGCGTAGAGATTGTCGCGGCTGCCGAACTCCCCCTTGCGAGCGCTGAGATAGGCTTTGAAACCGAGATTGGGAAAGCCGTCGAGCAGCGGACCCTTGTCGCGGATGCGGCGATCGATGATCGACATGTCGTAATCGGCGGGCAGGGTGAAGCCGTATTGCATGGCGATCATGACCATTTCTCCACCGGTTGCAGCCATTCGACGACGCTGCCGTTTTCCATGGGCTGGACGCTGATATAGCTGAAGGGGCTGTCATCGGCGGCGCCATGCCAGTGACGCTCGCCGGGCGCAAACCAGACGGCATCGCCGGCACGCAATGCTTCGATCGGGCCGCCGTCGTTCTGCGCCAACCCATGACCTGAGAGCACATAGAGCAACTGACCCCTGGGATGGGTGTGCCAACGGGTGATGGTGCCGGGATCGAGTGTCGCCCGCATCGCGGTGTTCTCGCCATCGGCGCTGCCTTCGAGCAGCATCTCGACCCAGAAGGGCGCCGTCGCGACGCCCTCTGGCGAGCGGACCGCCTTGCCGGAGCGTCTAACAGTCATGATCTTCGGGTTCGAATCGCTCATTGCCGGCCTCCGACCGCACGCAGCCGCCAGTCGGGGTCGGTCATCTGGGCGATGCCGTCGCCGAAGGACCAGTCTTCCGGGGCGCTGGTGCTGAAGACGATCATCACATCCTCGGGCCGAAGGCCCGGCGATTGCGCCAGGAGTTCGGCGAGCCGCCGATAGAGCGCCGCCTTCATCTCGGCCGTGCGAGGCCTGCCGATCGTGATGGAGATATAGACGAAATCGGCGGAGCGCGGGCCGGAGAGGTAGGTGCGGTCGAAGATCAGCTCGTTCTCGTCATGCTGGTGTATAGTCTGGAAACGGTCGTTTTCGGGCACGTCGAAGGTCTCGACCAGTGCACGCTGGATGCTGTCGGCTAGCGCCGTGAGATAGTCCGGCGACTTGCCTTTGCGAAGAGAAATGCGAACGAAGGGCATCGGGATCTCCATGGTTAGGGCCGTCTGTCGGCCTTGACAGCAGACCATCGCACGGCACGATGATACTGAAAATCAGAATTTTATGGATTAATGATCCTGAAAAATAGGATTATAAGATGCGGCGGACGACCTTCGATCTCGATGTGCTTCGAACCTTTTCGACCGGCATGGAGCTCGGTAATTTCGCCAAGGCGGCCGAGCGGCTCGGGCGGTCGACCTCGGCAGTGAGCGCGCAGCTGAAGAAGCTGGAGGAACAGGCGGGCACGCCGATCTTCCGCAAGGCCGGGCGCGGGCTGGCGCTGACCGATGCCGGCGAGACGATGCTCGGCTATGCCAGGCGGCTGCTGGAACTCAACGACGAGGCGGCTGCGGCTGTTCACAGCGTCGAGCTGGAGGGCTGGGTGCGGCTCGGCCTGCAGGAGGACTTCGGCGAAAGCCTGTTGCCGGAGGTGCTCGGCCGCTTCGCGCGTGCCCATCCGAAGGTTCGCATCGAAGCGCGGGTGGTGCGCAATGCCGAGCTGCTCGAGCGTGTCACATCAGGCAAGCTTGATCTGGCGCTTGCCTGGAGCGATGGCACGCTGACCGCCCATTGCGAGCGGATCGGCGAGGTGCCGATGCGCTGGATCGGACCTGCCGAGGGGCCGCCGGGCTGGCAGGCCGCAAGTGGTGAGCCGATGCCGCTTGCCTCGCTGGAGGCGCCGTGCCTGTTGCGGAGCGCAGCAACCAGGGCGCTTGATGCGGCGGGCATTTCCTGGCGGCTCGCTTTCGTCAGCCCCAGCCTGGGCGGTCTCTGGGCCGCGACGGCGGCAGGCCTCGGTCTCACCATCCGCACGCCGATCGGTCTGCCGGCGAAGGTGCGGCCGCTGGCGCCCGAGACGGTCGGCCTGCCCGATTTGCCGAAGCTCGGTCTGATCCTGCACCGGGCGGAAGCCGAGCCGCAGCCGGCGGCGGCACGCCTTGCCGAGCTCGTACTGCAGTCGGTGCATGGTGCGTTGCGCGAGGTGCTGGCCTGACATCTCCGCATTGACCCTTCGAGCGCGAGCCTGTAGCTTCGCACCGCTATGAAGACGATCACCCTCAATATCGCGACAATCTTCTTCTTGAGCCTCTAAAGGCTCTGCCTTCGGGCATCAGAAGATGCGGCTACTGACCAGCCTTCGCGGCTGGCTCGTTGCCGTTGTTGTAACCACCCTGCGTCTGGCCAAGGAAAGAGCCGGCAGGTTTGGCGATAGAGAGAGCTTTAATGACATCAGCTGTTTACCCGCCGGCGCTGAGCGCTGCGCAGATCGAGCAATTCATTGAAGACGGCTTCATCAGGATCGACGACGCTTTTCCCCGCGCATTGGCCGAGGAAGCTCGTGCCATCGTGTGGCGCGATATTCCCTTCGATGCCGATGATCCAAGCACGTGGACGCAGCCCGTCGTGCGGCTTGCCGGTTATGGCGGCGGACCGTTCGAGAAAGCCGTCAATACGCCGGTATTGCATCTGGCCTTCGACCAGCTCGTCGGCAAGGGACGCTGGCAACCACGCGATGGGCTTGGCAGCTTCCCGGTCCGCTTTCCCCATCCCGATGATCCCGGCGATGCGGGCTGGCATGTCGACCTCAGCTTCCCCGGCGAGGATGGCGATCCGAACGAACAAAGGGACTTTTCGGCATGGCGGGTGAACATCACCTCGCGCGGGCGGGCGTTGCTGATGCTCTTCCTGTTTTCGGATGTCGGGGAGGAGGATGCGCCGACCCGTATCCGCGTCGGTTCGCACAAGGATATCGCCCGCCTTCTGGCGCCGGTGGGCGAAGCGGGGATGGCACATCTTTGGCTGGAGCATGTCGGCGAAGAACGACCGCTGGCCTTGGCGACAGGGCCGGCGGGCACTGTTTATCTCTGCCATCCGTTCCTGATCCATGCAGCGCAGATGCATCGCGGCGGGGAGCCGCGTTTCATGGCGCAGCCCGGCCTTGCGCCTTGCGAACCGCTTCGCCTCGAACGGCAGGACGGCGCTTATTCGCCGGTCGAAATCGCAATCCGCCGGGCGCTTCGGGAGCATTAGCAGAGACGGGATGCATCCGGCCGCGCAGGCCGGATGCATGACATCTGCAGTTCCTGCGGGGCGGCGGCTCTGTTCCATCTTCAGGCGGGTGGCTTCCGGTCCCCGCGTGCTATCTAGCCGAAGCGTTCGAGCGCCATGGCGAAGATATCAGCGTCGACGTTGCCGCCTGAGGTGACGGCGACGACCGTGTCGCTTTCCAGCGCCTCGCCATGGAAGAGAGCGGCCGCCAGCGCCACGGCGCCGCCGGGCTCGACGACGATCTTCAGCCGTGTGAAGGCGAGCGCCATGGCGCGCAGCGCTTCCTCGTCGGTGACGACGATGCCGGCGCCGGCGAGACGCTTGAGGATCGGGAAGGTGATGTTGCCGGGCTGCGGCGTGACGATCGCATCGCAGATCGAGCCTGATACCGAGGCGTTGCGTTCGATCCTGCCGGAGGCGAGCGAGCGGGTGGTGTCGTCGAAATCCTTCGGCTCGCAAGGGCGGACGTGGAAGCCGGGGGCACTGGCTTCCAGGGCGAGCGCTATGCCGGAGGTCAATCCGCCGCCGCCGCAGGGAACGAGAACTTCGGCTGATGTCACGCCTTCCTCGTCGGCCTGTTCGGAGATTTCGAGACCGGTCGTGCCCTGGCCGGCAATGACAAGCGGTTCGTCGAAGGGTTTGATCAGCGTCAGGCCGCGCTCGGCCGAAAGTTTCGCGCCGATCTCGTCTCGGTCCTCGTTGACGCGGTCGTAGAGGACGACTTCGGCGCCGAAGGCGCGGGTGTTGGCGATCTTCAGCTTCGGCGCATCGCTCGGCATGATGATGACGGAGGGGACGTTGTGCAGCTTGGCCGCAAGCGCAACACCCTGGGCGTGGTTGCCGGAGGAGAAGGCGATGACGCCCTTCGAGCGCACCGCCGGATCGAGCCCGGAGACCGCCGACCAGCCGCCGCGAAACTTGAACGAACCGGTATGCTGCAGGCATTCCGCCTTCACGAATAGACGCCGGCCGGCGATCTCGTTGAGGAAGGGGGAAGAGAGAAGCGGCGTGCGTCTGATATGACCGCGCAGGCGGGCGCGGGCTGCGACAATCATTTCAATGCTGGCCATGCGGGAATCTTTCTGCTTGCGGGTTCGCTCATGCATAGGGCGCGGCCAGCCAATTGTGAACGGCGACTTTGTCACGGTGACATGAATATGGCGATGCTGCCTTTGCGGCTCTTGGAGCCGCATCGTGCCTGGTCGATCAGGCGATCCGCCGTCGTCAGTAGCCGTTCGCCGACCCTTCCGCCGCGCGGCTGTCCATGGCGCCGTTATACCGGGCGCCGCCACCCTTTTCGATGGCGGCAAGACTTTTGCCGCCGACGAGGATGCCGGCGGCTTGGCCCCATTGTGGCGCGTCATTGCCGCCATCGAAGCTGTAGCCCATGGCGGCGAGCGTCTTTTCGGTGTCGGGCGAAAGCGCATAGGGTTCGAGATAGATCTTGTCGGGCTGCCATTGATGGTGCACACGCGGAGCATTGACCGCCTGGCTGATATCCATGCCGAAATCGACGACGTTGAGGATCGCTTCCAGCGTGATGGTGATGATGCGCGAGCCGCCGGGGCTGCCGATCACCATGAAAGGCTTGCCGTCCCGGGTCACGATCGTCGGGCTCATCGAGGAGAGCGGCGTCTTCTTCGGGGCGATGGCATTGGCCTCGCCCTGCACCAGTCCGTAAAGGTTCGGCACGCCTGTTTTGGAGGTGAAATCATCCATCTCGTTGTTGAGCAGGACGCCGGTGCCCGGCGCCACGACGGCGGCGCCGAAGGAGCCGTTCAGCGTATAGGTGACGGCAACCGCATTGCCCTCGTCGTCGATGATCGAATAATGCGTCGTCTCGGTACTTTCCTTGCCGCCGAGCGGTTTGAGGTTCGCCGAGGTGCCGGCCTTGTACGGATCGATCTTGGCGGCGATTTCCAAGGCATACTTCTTGTCGAGCAGTTTCGTGACCGGGTTTTCGACGAAATCGGGGTCACCGAGTGCGGCATTGCGGTCGACATAGGCATAGCGCATCGCCTCGACCATGATGTGTACGGTTTCGGCCGAATTGTAGCCGAGATAGGAGAGCGGATAGCCTTCGAGAACATTGAGGATCTCGCAGATGATCACGCCGCCGGAGGAGGGCGGCGGCGAGGAGATGATGTCGTAGCCGCGGTAATTGCACTCGATCGGCTTCAACTCGCGCACGGCATATTGCTCGAAATCCTCCTTGGCGAGAATGCCGCCCTTGGCTTGGCTCGCCTTGACGATCGCTTCGGCGGGCGCGGCCTTGTAGAAGGCGTCGGGACCTTTTTCGGAGATGCCGGCCAGGACGGCGGCAAGGTCCGGCTGCAGGAGTTTCTCACCCGATGCATAGGGCTTGCCGTCGGGTTTCAGGAAGATCCTCGCTGCCGCATCATCCTTGGCGAGGCGCTTGGCGCTGCCGGCGAAACTTGCAGCGTCACCCTGTTCCAGCGTGAAGCCCTCTTTGGCGAAACGGAGTGCCGGCGCGATCAGATCCTGGCGCGATTTCGTGCCGTATTTTTCGCGTGCGGTCTCCAATCCCATGACGGAGCCGGGCACGCCGACGGCGAGATAACCGTCGAGGCTGGCGCGCGGCACGATATCGCCCTTGGCATCGAGATACATGGTCTTCGTCGCGGCAAGCGGCGCGCGTTCGCGGAAATCGAGGAAGGTCTTCGTACCGTCTTTCAGGCGGATGGTCATGAAACCGCCGCCGCCAAGATTGCCGGCCGAGGGATAGACGACCGCCAGGGCATAACCGACGGCGACCGCCGCATCGACGGCATTGCCGCCGCTCTTCAGCACTTCGACGCCGACATCGGTCGCCAAATGCTGGGCGGTGACGACCATGCCGTGCTCGGCTTCGACTGGTGCGGGCGAGGCGGCGAAAGCCGAGGTCAGGCTCAGCGACAATGCTGATATGACGGAGATCGTCCCGATATGCAGGCGGCCCATGATTTCCCTCCTATGGATAATGATGGAAAACATATGGGGCAGCGGCAGTTCGCGGCAATGCAAGGGATCAGCTTTAGGTGAGGAGTTCGGCGAGTTTTCTGTTGGTCTCGTCGTCATCGAGGGGCGTATAGACGATGAGCTTCATCTCCGGCCGGTTCGTCAGTGTCAGGCCGGTATGCTCGAAGGCCATGCGGCCCTTGACGGGATGATCGATACGCTTGATGCCGGACAGCGGGCTGATGACCTCGTGGCGCTGCCACCAGTCACGAAATTCGTCGCTTGCCTCTTTCAGCAGTGCGATCAGCCGTTCAAAATCCGGATCACCGGCATAACGCGCGCTGTCGGCGCGGAACATCGCTAGCGAGACGCGGGCAACCGATTCCCAATCGACGAGCAGCCGGCGATGCGCGGGGTCCGCGAAGAGACGGTGCATGATGTTGCGTTCGTCGCGGTCGAGCGTGTCATAACCGCCGAAAAGCACGTCGGCGGCACGGTTCCAGGCAAGCACGTCCCATCGACGGCCGAGCACATAAGCCGGCTGGTGGGTCAGATTGGCGAGCATGCGCTGCAGCGGTTCGTCGACGCATTCGGGAGCAGACGACGTTGGTTGTGGCGCCTGGCGATTGTTGAGGGTGAAGAGATGCCGGCGCTCGGCTTCGTCGAGGCGCAGCGCATCGGCAAGGGCGTTGAGGACCTGCACGGAAGGCCTGATGTCGCGGCCCTGTTCCAGCCATGTGTACCAGGTGGTGCCGACGCCGGCGAGCATGGCGAGTTCCTCGCGCCTCAGACCCGGCGTGCGCCGTCGAAATCCCTCCGGCAGGCCGACCTCGGAGGGCGTCAGCCGCTCGCGGCGGGAACGCAGGAAGGCCGCGAATTCGCGGCGGCGGGCTTCGAATGTGTCGGCTCTATGGTCCATGGCAGCAATCATATCAGTATCGATACCAGGATAAAACTGGAACTGGTTGCCGTTTCCAGGCCACGCATGATGCCGGTGTCGCAGGTGCTTGAAGCGCCTGCGGCCCGATCAATTCAAGGAGCAGCATCATGTCTTTGCAGCATGTGGTCGTCATCGGCGGTTCTTCCGGCATCGGCCTCGCCACGGCGACATTACTTTTGAAACAAGGATATAGGGTCACTATTGCAGGCCGTGACGGCGAAAAACTCGCGGCGGTCAAGGCTTCGCTCGGTGGTAATCTGCGCAGCCTGGTGCTCGATGCGACGCAGCTTTCCACGCTCGGGGAGGCTTTTGGCGAGATCGGCGCGTTCGACCATCTGGTGCTGGCGATGGGCAGCGGCCATGGCGCCGGACCTTTTGCATCGCTCGATATGGCGGATCTGCTTGCCGGGTTCCAGACCAAGCTCATTCCGCATGCCGCGGTAACCCAGGCGGCGTTGCCGCTGTTGCAGCCGGGCGGCAGCATCACTTTCGTTTCGGCGGTCAGCGCGCAGGCCGCGATGCCCGGTACGGCTGGGCTTGCTGCCGTCAATGCCGGCATCGAGGCGATGGTGCCGGTGCTGGCGGCCGAGTTGAAGCCGTTGCGTGTCAACGGCGTTTCCCCTGGGGTCGTCGATACGCCTTGGTGGAGTTTCCTGCCGCCTGAGCAGCGCGGCAGCGTCTTTGCGGATTTCGCAGGCCGCACGCCGGTCGGCCGTGTCGGCAGGCCGGAGGATATTGCGGAGGCGATCGCCTTCCTGGTCGGAAACACCTTCATGAGTGGCCATATCATCACCTGCGATGGCGGCGTGCGTCTTGGCGCCTGAGGCAGGTAAATTCAAACCGGAGAGGTCATGCGCCGTGCAGGGCGCCTGGCCCCAATGGCGACACGACTGCGACCTTTCGATCACGTGATGCGGCGGCAAGCCTTTCCTCGGCGCTGCGGGCGATTGCCTGCAGGTCGCGCGGCTTGCCTGATATCTTCTCCATGGCGGCGATGACGACATCGGTTGCGAGGTAGTCCGGCTTATGGCCGACGCCGCGAACGGTGACGAGCTCGGAGCCCGATATGTCGCGGGCAAGGCCGCGCGAATGCAGGTGCTCCCAGACGATCTCGTCGCGGTCGCCTGTTATGATGACGGTCGGCGCGGTGATCTGCGAGTAGAGCGGCGACTGTTCCTTCACATAGGCCAGCAGTCTTTTGAAATCGGCGGCGTTGTTGTGGAAGGCGCGGGGCCGCAGCACCAGTGACGGGCCGGTTTTTTCGATATAGTCGGCCGGGCGCGGATTGGGGCGGAAGACGTTCAGCGTGCCGCGCTCCAGCCGGCTCAGCCCGAGCGGCACGACGATCGCATGGTTGAAGAGCCAGCCGACGACCGGCACGGTTGCGACATGATAATACCAGTCGATGCCGCCCGGCCATGGATGGGTGGCGGGTGCGAGGAACAGCAGGCCTGATGTCTTATCGGGATGGCGCAGGCCGAAGGCGGCGGTGATCGCGCCGCCGAAGGAATGGCCGACAATGATCGCCTTCTCGATGCCGCGCTTTTCCATCAGCCTGGCGATCGCATCGGCCTGGCCGGAGGGAACGGCGTTCTCAGGGCCGCCGCGCTCGGAATAACCGTGACCGGGACGATCAACGAACAGCATTTCCGCCCGGCCTACGAGTGCTGCGCGAAAGGCGACGACCTGGTCGAGCAGATTGCCGCTGGCGCCATGAATGAAGACAAGCGGCGGCAGATCCGCATTTTCGGGACGCTTGATGTGGACGGCATTCATGCAGTAGCCGCCGACATCCGTCAGTTCGCCGATATTAGGATAGGCGTGTTCGAATTGCCGCGCCTTATAGGATGAGTAACCGATGGCGGCGGCGAGCGGGGCGAGAAGAGCGGAAACTTCTGCAAGCATGATGTTAACAACGAGCGACAGTTGCGGGATGAGCTGCGGGCGGACAAACCGCTACATCATTCCCTCTATATTCTATAATTGCGCGACGTGATCCGACGTCAAGATGTCAGCCCGGGAATCAGGTGCGGTTGCCGGCGAGTTTTTCGGCAAGCGTGTTGACCTGTTCCTGCGCGGTGCGTTCGGCGGGATAGACATCGAGGAAACGCTCCCAGGCCTTCAAGGTCAGTTGGTCGTTGCCGGAATTGCTGAGAATCGCCGCCATGCCGGAGAGTGCGCCGAAATGGCGCGGCTCGAGATCGAGCACACGTTCGATGTCGGACATCGACTTGCGATAATTGCCCATGACGAAATTCAGCGTGGCGCGGCGGTTCCAGCTTTCGGCATAATCGGGCTTCAGCGCGATCGCCTCGTCGAGGAAGTCGAGGGCAGCCGGATTGCGCTTTTCCTCGATCGCCTTGTCGGCCCACTGCATCAGCAGATTGATGGTGGCGCTGCCGGAATCGTTCCACTCCATGCGGATTTCATTGGCGATGCTGCTGGCCTTGTCGGGGTCGCGCTCACGCTTCAACTGGCTGAAGAGCTGGTCGAGGTGCTGCTTCGGCGAACTGCTGACATCCGTCTGTTCGACGATGACGTCCTTTTCCGCGGCGGTGGCCGGAAAAGTGGCGGAGAGGAGAATGAGGGCGAGCGGCAGCGCCGCTGATGTCAAAGCAAAAAAGCGCATGGCGGACATATTAGCCCGCCAACGCCGAAGATCAAACAAATTTGACGTGATCACCATAGTGACCCACCGGATATATCCGCCGGCGCAAGCTCACGCTGCGCGGCGATCCGGATGCGCGAAATCAGCCCTGACGAGCCTTGTAGCGCGGGTTCAGCTTGTTGATGATGTAGATGCGGCCCTTGCGGCGAACCAGACGGTTGTCACGGTGACGAGCCTTGAGCGACTTGAGCGAATTCTTGATCTTCATTTTTCTGATCCGCGATCTCTATGGGGGAATTCACATTCGCCCGTATCTTTAACAATCAAAAGCGCGCCATCGGGCGCGCTCTTTAGGTGGGGGAGCAGATACCTCTTCACCTTTTCCATGTCAACCGCATGAAGGTGTTTTTCCCAAGGCGTCGCGGTGTTTTCTCAAGCCGAAACCGGTTATTTCGGCGTCAAGGTGGTGACGTGGCCCATCTTGCGGCCGGAGCGCCACTCGGTCTTGCCATAGAGATGAACCAGCGTATCGGGACGCTGCAACCAGTCGGGAACGGCAAGGATATCGTCGCCGATCAGGTTCTGCATGACGCAGTCGGAATGGCGCTCGCCATTGCCGAGAGGCAGGCCGGCGACGGCGCGGATATGCTGCTCGAACTGGCTGACGACGCAGGCGGCTTCCGTCCAGTGACCGGAGTTGTGGACACGCGGCGCCATCTCGTTGGCGATCAGACCACCGTCGGGCAGCACGAAGAATTCGATGCCGATGACGCCGACATAGTTCAAGGCGGCGAGGATCTTTTCGGCCGATCGGCGCGCAATATCCGCCGTCGCTGGCGAGATCGTAGCGGGAACCGTCGAGGTGTGAAGGATGCCGCTGCGGTGGACATTCTCGGCGGGATCGAAGCAGACGACCGTGCCGTCGGTGGCCCGCGCGGCGATGATCGAGACCTCGCGCTCGAAGGCGACGAAACTTTCGAGGATGAGTGGCACGCCGCCGAGCGCGGCATAGGCGCCATCTGCGCTGTCGGCGACGGAGCGGAAAACCATCTGGCCCTTGCCGTCATAACCGAGACGGCGCGTCTTCAGCACGCCCTGACCGCCGAAATCCTTCAGTGCCATCTCGAGATCGGCCTGGCTGTCGACCGCATGGAAGCGGGCGGTCGATATGCCGCAGCCATTGAGAAAGCGCTTTTCGACGAGGCGGTCCTGGGCGGCTTCCAGTGCCTTCGGCGGCGGATAGACGGACACGCTCGCCGAGAGCGTCTCGGCAGCTGCGACGGGCACGTTCTCGAATTCGTAGGTGACGACATCGCAGATATCAGCGAGTTCGGCGAGTGCCGCCGGATCGTCATAGGCGGCGGTAATCTGCCGGTTGGCGAGCTGGGCGGCCGGGCAGTCCGCCTGCGGCTCGAGGATGACCGTGCGAAAATTCAATCTGGCGGCGGCAATGGCCAGCATGCGGCCAAGCTGGCCGCCGCCGATAATGCCGATCGTTCTTGCCGTCATAGGTCGTCCATCGGGTATTCGGCGACGGCAGCACTCTGGCGCTCGCGCCATTCGTCGAGCCGGTCGGCGATTTCTTCGTCGGAAAGGGCAAGGACGGCGGCGGCGAGAAGGGCGGCATTGACCGCGCCGGCCTTGCCGATGGCGAGCGTGCCCACCGGAATGCCGGCCGGCATCTGCACGATGGAAAGAAGGCTGTCCTGGCCGGACATGGTCTTTGACTGGACCGGCACGCCGAAGACCGGCAGCGGCGTCATCGATGCGGCCATACCCGGCAGGTGGGCAGCGCCGCCGGCGCCGGCGATGATGACCTTGAAGCCCTCAGCCCGCGCTCCCTTGGCGAAATTGACCAGCCGGTCGGGTGTGCGGTGCGCCGAAATGATGCGCGCATCGTAAGGGATCTCAAGCGCCTCCAGCGTGTCGGCGGCGTTCTTCATGGTCTCCCAGTCGGACTGGCTGCCCATGATGATGGCGACGGGCGGTCTGTCTGTCATCGTTGCTGCTATTCCCTCTCAGGCGATGATGTCAGGGATGATCTGATCTTCCAGCTTGGAGAGCCTGTCCTTGATGACGAGCTTCTTCTTTTTCATACGCTGGATCCGCAGAGCATCGCATCCGGTCTGGATCATGGCGTTGATCGCGGCGTCGAAATCCTCATGCTCCTGACGCAGACGCGCCACTGTGAGCCTGATTTCCGCCTGTTCCTGATCGGCCATATGCAATCCCCGTTATCGTCCTCGGACCTTGTCCGATCTGCCGATGATTTCCGCAAGCTCCTATCACCAAATACAGGTAACGGCTAGTTAGTCTTGATCATGAAATTGCCATCCAGTCTTCATCTTTTGGCCTTCGACAAGCCTTCAAAAATATGTCACAGTCCCCGCCGTTGACACCTTGATCCCCGACGATGATGGCCGGGGAGGGTAAGAGGAAGGAAGGGTCATATGACTGTTCAAGCTCATCTTGAGTCACTCCAGAAAAAGCATGTTGCTCTCGAGGAGGAGTTGCACACGCTCAGAACATCTCCCTCTATTTCCGATACGGAACTTGCCGAGTGCAAGCGCCGCAAGCTGCGCATCAAGGACGAGATTCAGCGTCTTAAGTCATCCGTCCACTGATCTTCCCAAGGGTCGCCGGACGATCATCTTGCGCAAAGAGGTAAATCCATCCATTCCGCCTAAAATCAGCAAGAACCGGTGATCACACACTCGATTTGCGCCAGTCCGATGCCCGCCGCATCGCGGCTGGCGCTTTTGGTTCGTCAAGCTTCAAAGGGTCTGATGATCCGCATCGAGTTTCCGGCCGGCATAATTTTACCCTGAAGCGGAACTGCTCGGGATAAAATTATGCGATTCAAAGTGATAAAACGTCTTCAGAGACGCGTGACGTGCATCAGGCCCAGAATTGATCAAGCCATAAATTGAGCGTGTCGAAGCCGCGGTTGTTGACCGCGTAGATGCGCTTCGTGCCTTCGGATGTCACCGAAACAAGATTGCTGTCCAACAGCGCTTTCAGGTGTTGCGAAACGGCGGGGCGGCTGATCGGCAGACCCTCGGCGAGTTCATTGACCGTCCGTGGTGCGCGGCGCAGTTCCTCCAGCAGAAACCGCCGGTTCGGATCGGCAATCGCAGAGAAAGGGTCCGTGTTCGACATGGCGGGAACGCTACGTCAAACCGGGCGCTCCAGCAAGGAAATTGTGCATTGCAGCGTGCGGCAATTCAAAGTGCTGCAGCGTTCCTCGCGCGTCTCAAAAGAAGCGCGGCGCTTCAGGGTTTCACCAACCAAGGCCATCGCGCACGATCAGGAAGGCAGCGATCAGCGCCATCGCATACATGAAGGGATAGAAGATCTGTGGCCTCATGCGGCGCACGCACCATGCGCCGGCAAAGGTGGCGAGCGGGGCAAAGGGCAGGAGCGTCGCGGAGGTCGCAAGGTTCTGGGTGTCGAGTTGGCCGAGCGCGAAATAGGGGATCAGCTTGATGGCGTTGAGGATCGCAAAGAAGCGCACACTGGTGCCGGTATATTCGCGTGGCTGCAATTTGAGCGGCAGGGCATAGATCTGGAAGGGCGCGCCGCCGGCATGGGCGACGAAGCTGCCGTAGCCGGAAAATGTACCCCAGAGGCTGGCGGCCACCGGCCGCTGGCCGCGCGGCGGGATCACCTTGCCGGCGCCCGGGCCGAAATTATTCCAAAAATAGCGCAGGCAGAAGAGGATGGTCACCGCGCCGATGACAATGCGCAGCATGCTGCCCGGAACGAGTGCCGAGGTCGCCCAGCCGAGCGCGATGCCGAAGACTGCGCCCGGCAGCATGATCTTCAGCGTCGCCCAGTCGCCATGCTTGCGCCAGATGACGAGCGAGATCATGTCCATGAAGACCAGGATCGGCAACAGGATCGCCGCCGCTTCGACCGGCGAGACGACGAGGGCGAGGAAAGGCAAGCCGATCAGCGACAAAGCGTCGCCCATGCCGCCCTTTGCGAGGCCCACCAGCAGAACCGCGGGCACGGCGGCGTAGTAGAATGACAAATCCTGCGGCATGCTTTCGACGTCCTCCTCTTGCAAGCCTCGTCTAACGGAACTACTCACACAAAACGAGTGCGGATCCCTCATTTCGAAGGGGAATTCGCCGGAAACGGAAAGACCTCATGACCGAACCGGAAAACCGCTGCCGCCTTGTGCTCATCGCACCTGATATTGCCGATGCCGATGAACAGGCAAAGATCGTCGCCGACGCGCTGAAGGGCGGCGACGTCGCTTCGGTGATCGTGCCGCAATACGGGCTCGACGACGGCGCCTTCCAGAAACATGCCGAAAAGCTGGTGCCGCTGATCCAGGATGCCGGAGCGGCTGCGCTGATTTCAGGCGACAGCCGCGTCGCAGGCCGGGCGAAGGCCGATGGCCTGCATCTTTCCGGCAATGCGGAGGCGCTTTCGGAAGCGATCGACAAACACGCGCCGAAGCTGATCATCGGCGGCGGCAACGCGGCTGACCGCCACCACGCGCTGGAGATCGGCGAAGTCAGGCCGGACTATATCTTTTTTGGCAAGCTCGACGGCGACATCAAGCCGGAGGCCCATCCGAAGAACCTTGCGCTCGGCGAATGGTGGGCCTCGATGATCGAGATTCCCTGTATCGTCATGGGCGGCACCGATCCGGCCTCGGCGCTTGCCGTTGCCGAGACCGGAGCGGAGTTCGTGGCGCTGCGGCTGGCGGTCTTCGGCGAGCCCGGCCGGGCGCCGTCGATCGTCGCCGAAATCAACGCGTTGCTTGACGAAAAAGCGCCACGGTTTGAGGATTGAAATCGCGCTCATGCCGATCCCGCCCGTCCGCCTTTTGAAATTTGCCCTTGCCAGCGTGGCGGCCTTGGTTGCTGCCGGGCCGGATCTCGCTTTGGCGCAGGCGCCGGATAGCGTCATCAGCCAGCCGGGCACGGCGCCGTCTTCGACCTTCCGCACCGACCGGCCCACTGGCCCGGATGTCAAGCCCTCCGATGGTGTTGGCGTGTTCGACCGTATGGGCGCGAAGCTGCCGGACCTGCCGCCGGAAAAGGATTACAAGGGGCCGATCGACGAGGCTTACGGCGCCTTCCAGCGCGGGTATTACCTGACGGCAATGGACAAGGCGCTGCCGCGCGCCCAGCTCGGCGATCCGGCGGCGCAAACGCTGATCGGCGAAATCCTCTCGCAGGGCCTCGGCGTCAAGAAGGACGTGAAGAATGCCGCCTTCTGGTATGGCAAGGCGGCCGAAGGCGGCGATGCGGCAGCCATGTTCAAATATGCGCTGATCCTGATGGAAGGCCAGGGCGTGCCGCGTGACAAGGTCAAGGCCGACGACTACATGCGCAAGGCGGCCGAGGCGGGCAATCCTTCAGCGGAGTTCAACTGGGCGCAGCTTCTCATCGCCGACAATCCCGGCGAGAAGGGGCTGAAGCTTGCGCTGCCGTTCTACGAGAAATCGGCCGAGCAGGGCATTGCCGATTCGCAATATGCGGTGGCGCAGATCTACGCGACGCTGAAGGACCTGCCGGAGGAAAAGAAGCAGCTCGCCCGCGAGTGGATGGCGCGGGCGGCGCGCGCCGGCTTCGACACCGCCCAGCTCGACCTCGGCATCTGGCTCGTCAATGGCGTCGGCGGACCGAAGGATTACGTCAAGGGTTTCGAATGGCTGAAACTTGCCGCCAATGGCGGCAATGTCGTGGCGCAGAACAAGCTCGCCCACCTCTACATCAACGCCATCGGCACGCCGCCCGATCCGATCGAGGCAGCGAAGTGGTACGTGCTGTCTCGGCGTGCCGGGCTTGCCGATCCGTCGCTTGAGGATTTCTATCTCGGTATCGAGGACGATCAGCAGAAGGCGGCGATCGAGGCCGCCAACAAGTTCCGGCGGCGATAGCGGCCCGACGCAACGCGCTTTAAAAAAGCGCGTCGGCGAACAGATCTTCGTCGTTTTCGGCTTTGGTGATCTCGGTGGGGGCGGGGGCGGGAGCGCTGTCCGCGGTCGCCGGGATGATGTCGCGATGAATGCTGCGCTCGTGGACCATCGTGTAGTGCTTGAAGATCGTGCGGTCGAGCGGCGCGATCGTCTCGGCGAGATCCGAGATATCTTCGATATCGCTGCCGGCGATGCCTTCGAGCAGATCGGCGCAGCGGCCAAGGACTTCGCCGAGATCATGCTGGAAATCGAGCTTGCCGATCAGCAGGCTGATCTTGGTGGCGACCTCGCGGCCGTTCTCGGCGAGCACTTTCAGCTCATTTTCCATAACGTTGGCTGCGGAGCGGATGTTGCCGACGGCTGACGTCAGGCTCTCCCCGAGGTTGCCGGCCCCGGCGCCGGCAGCGGGGGCGACGCGTCCGGCTGCGGCTTCGAGCGCCGGCAGGCCGTTGACGATGGCGTCGGCGGAATCGTCAAGCTTGCCGGCGAAGATGCGCAGCTCGGCGGTGACGACGTTGATCGACTTGCCTTCCTCGCCGAGACGGCTGCAGCGCAGGTTGGTATTCAAGGCCATATAATGGATGTCGGTCTTGACGGCGCGGATATTTGCGATGGCTTCGGAGAGCTTGGCGGCCGTGCCGATCGTCGACTGGCTCACCTGGTCGGCCTGGCGGCTTGCCGTATCGACCTGCTTGACGATTTCGTGAGCGGCCGAAACGCTGGATTCGAGCGCGCGCATGAAGTTGCCGCCGGCTTCGCCGCTCTGCCCGCTCATCTGATCGCGAAGCTTGAGGATCTCCCGCATGTCGTGTCCGAAACTCGCGATCGTCTTGACGACATTCTCTGAATCCCGCTGGAAATTGGCGCACATGTCACGCATCTGCGCTGCGGTTAGATGGTGAATGACGTTCTGAAGACGCTGGCGGGCGCCGGCGTCGAGCCTTGCACCATCCTCGCCGGCAAAAAAATCGTCGAGCGACGAAAAGGTGGCCTGCACATGCTCGATGCGCTGGCGGGTGATGTCGCCGATCTGCAGGGCAGACAGCGTCGAGCCGACCTTGCTCTGGACATCGCGGGCAATCGCGCCGACCTCGCGGGCGATGACGCCGAGATCCTTGCGGTGTGCGGCGATCTTGGCGGCATCATCGCGCAGGGCTGCGGCGACGGCCGGAACGGTCTCGGCATAACCCTTGGAAACGCTGGCGCCAAAGGAGGCGGCGAGCTTGACCTCCTTGTCGAGGCTATCGAGATGCGTGGCGAAACGGTTGACTTCGTCGGTGCCGGAATAGATGCGTTCGAGGATCTCCTGGGCGAAGCCGGCGAATTCGGCAAGGCCGGCACCGGTGATCTTCACGGTCACGGCGAAGGTTCTGAGATAACGCATCGTCTCCTGCATGTCGGAAACGTGCTTGCGCAGTTCCCTGCCGGTATGCGCCAGCGAGACCAACGCCTGCTGACGGTTTTCCTCGGTGACCGGCAACGCCTTGAGGCTCTCCACCGTGGCGCGGAGATCGGCGGTGGTATCGCTGGCTTCCTTGTTGTCGAGCGCCGTGGTCACACTCTCAAGCGAGTTCAACAGGCGGTTGAGGACATCCATCACCGACAGCAGTACGGTGCCGCCTTCGAGGAAACGTTCCTCGACCTGGTTGCGGGCGGATTCCAAGGTCCGGCTGATGTCCCGCCCCGACGAGTAGGCTGCAGCGTTCGGCGATACCAGAGCGTGTGCCAATTTTATACCTTTTCTTAAAATACAGGCAATTCAATTCTATTTTTACGGGCAGGATGGAAACGTCCGGTAAACGCGCCGGACTCGCCAGCGTTGTGATTAACGAAAGATGTCGATGCGACCCACGGCAAAGTGTCAGGGTCGAGAAATACAATTTAACACACTGTTTTTACTTTATTTATTTCTAATTTTGGAGAATAAAATACAACTTATCTCGGATGAGAATTGGGAGTCTCGGGACTCGTTATGCGGCAGTTTCCTACAACCGCTGTTTACCCCGCATTAACGCTGCCGTGAGAGTCCTTTTAGGGTCATCAAGTATTTCTCTGGCCCAGGAGGCTGCATTGGATACTCCGAAGCAATATTACGAATCTATAAATTTGCCGGATGTGCTCAGCATTCGCAACGTTTCAGAACTATATTCCAAGCTTACTGATGAATTTCATAGTCGTGATTCAATCATCATCAGCATTCCGGAAGGCGCGGAAGCGGATCTGAGTTTCGTTCAACTCATCGAATCCTCGCGCCGCCAAGCAAAATCCAAAGGAAAGACGTTCAAACTTTCTTCGCCGGCCAGCGGTTCGGTCCTGAAGGTACTTGAGCGCGCCGGTTTCATCGAATCTTTCGATCAAGAAGATGCAAATTTCTGGTTGCATAAAGAGGTAACGTTATGAGTGCAAATATCCTGACCGTCGACGATTCCGCCAGCATTCGTCTGACTACCAAGGTCACGCTGACCAATGCCGGCTATAGCGTCACCGAGGCAGTCAACGGGGCAGAGGGCCTCGCGACGGCCAAGGGCAGCACCTTCGATCTGATCGTGACCGATCTCAACATGCCTGTCATGGACGGGCTGACGATGATCGAGGAGCTTCGCAAGCTGCCGGCGCAGGCCGGCGTTCCGATCATCTTCCTGACGACGGAATCGGATGCCGATCTCAAGGCGCGTGCCAAGGCCGCCGGCGCGACCGGCTGGCTGACCAAGCCGTTCGACCCCGAAAGTCTGGTGAAAATCGTGAAAAAGGTTCTCGGACGATGAGCACGATCGATCCTGTCGCCGTATTCCGCATGGAGGCCGCCGAATGCCTCGAAGCGATCGAGGCCGGTCTTCTCGACCTGACCCACCAACTCGACAACAGGGATCTCGTCGACGCCGTGTTCCGCGGGCTCCACACGCTCAAGGGCTCTGGCGCGATGTTCGGTTTCGAGGCGCTCGCCGCCTTCACCCATCATTGCGAAACAGCCTTCGACCGCGTCCGCAAGGGTGAGGTCGCAGCGACCAGCGAACTCGTCGCCGCCGTTCTCGCCGCCCAGGACCATATGCGCGCCCTGGTCGACCAGCCGGACGCCGATCACGGCGATACCGGACATAAGCTTCTGGCGCAGCTGCAGGCCGCCGTCGGCGGCAAGGCGGCAGCGGTAGCTGCCCCTGCGGTCGCCGTTCCCCCACCCATGGCCGTGCGCGAGGCACCGGCGAAGAAGAAGAACAGCTGGCGCATTCGCTTCAGCCTGCCCGCCAATTCGATGGCCAACGGCACCAATCCGCTCGGCCTGCTGGACGAACTGCGCGATCTCGGCGAATGCACCGTGCGCGCCAATAGCTCGGCCATTCCGCCGCTCGACGAGCTCACTCCGACGGAACTCCATATCTCCTGGGACGTGACGCTGGTGAGTGATCAGGACCGTTCGGCGATCGACGACGTCTTCATCTTCGTGCTCGATGATATGGAACTCAGCGTCGAGGAAACCGACGCACCGGCAGCGGCAACGGTCGCGGCCATCGAGGAAAAGGCAGCACCAGCAACTGCCGCCGCGGCATCGACGGCGCCCGCTCCGCCGGCCGCCGTTCCGGAATTCCGTCCTGTCGAGGCGGTTCCGGCCAAGCGCGAGGCGCCCGTTGCCGTCAGCCAGGCGAAGGCGGCCGAGAACGTCCGCGTTCCGGCCGAACGTCTCGACGAGCTGATGGACCGCGTCGGCGAGCTCGTCATTGCGCAATCGCGCCTCAGCCAGCTCGCCGGCGCCAGCACCGATATCGCGCTGCGCTCCGTCTCGGAAGAAATCGAACGCCTCTCCGGCGAATTGCGCGACACGATGATGGTGCTGCGCATGGTGCCGGTCGCCACCCTCTTCTCTCGCTTCCGCCGCCTCGTCCACGATCTCGCCCGCGAGACCGGCAAGGTGATCGAGCTGGTGACGGAGGGCGAGAGCACCGAAGTCGACAAGACGGTCATCGAGCGCCTGGCCGATCCGCTGGTGCATCTGGTGCGCAACTCGATCGACCACGGCCTCGAAACGCCGGCCGATCGACTTGCCTCCGGCAAGACCGAAGCCGGCACGGTGACGCTTTCGGCCCGCCAGGCCGGTGGCGAGGTGATCATCTCGATCAAGGACGACGGCCGCGGCATCAATCGTGACCGGGTTCGCGCCAAGGCGGAATCTTCCGGCCTCATCCACCCCGGGCAGCCGCTTTCCGACTCCGAGCTGCTGCAACTGATCTTCGCCCCCGGCTTCTCGACAGCCGCGGCGATCACCAATCTGTCCGGCCGCGGGGTCGGCATGGACGTGGTCAAGAAGACGGTCGAAGCGCTTCGCGGCGCAATCGACATCGTCAGTGTGCCCGGACAGGGTTCGGAAGTGTCGCTGCGCATCCCGCTGACGCTTGCCATCATCGATGGCCTGCTGGTGCGGGTCGGTTCCGGCCGCTACGTCATCCCGCTCTCGGCGGTCGAGGAATGCCTCGAACTGTCGCTCGAGGAAGATCTCCGTTCGCGCGGCCGCAGCTTCATCTCACTGCGCGACAGCCTGGTGCCGTTCCTGCGCCTGCGCGATCTCTTCCGCACCGGCACCAAGCCCGACGTGCACCAGAAGGTCGTCGTCATCTCGACCGGCACCGAGCGTGTCGGCCTCGTCGTCGACCAGATCATCGGCGACCACCAGACGGTCATCAAGTCGATGTCGAAACTGCACAATAACGTTGCGACCTTCTCGGGCGCCACCATTCTCGGCGACGGCAGCGTCGCTCTCATTCTCGACGTCGGGCACCTGGTTGCCGCGGGTCAGCAACAGGAGGCGCAATTGCGTGTAGCAGGATGAGTGCAACAGCAGCAGCCGAACGATTTGACAATCACTGGAGTTATGCCGAGGAAGTGGAGGTCCTGACCTTCGATCTCAACGGCGAAACCTTCGCGCTGGAAGCGGTCATCGTCCAGGAAATCCTGGACCTGCTCCCTGAAACAGCGGTACCGGGCAGCCAGCCCTTCGTCGCCAGCGTCATCAACTTTCGCGGCAAGGTCATTCCGCTCGCCGATCTGCGCCTCGCCTTCGGGATGGAAGCGGCAGAAGCGACGATCGACAGCCGCATCATCGTCATCGAGATCGATCTGCAGGGCGAGCAGACGCTCGTCGGCCTCAGAACCGACAAGGTGAACGAAGTGACGACGCTTGCAAAGACCGCGAGCGAGGCTCCACCGAGCGTCGGTATGCGCTGGCGCGCCGACTACATCAACTGCCTCGTGAAAAGGGGCGGAGAATTCATCATTCTCCCTAATCTGCAGGCGATTTTCTCATCCAGGCGCGATGCGGCGGGGGCCGTTAATTGAGGCCGGATGAATTCAACGAGGGGTTTGGACCATGCGACTGACAATCAAGACGAAACTGGTGACCGCGTTCACCTTCATCATTCTGATGCTCATGGGCACCGCCGCTTACGGTGTCCTCAGCCTTGGATCGCTGAACGACACGATCGATAAGCTTCTCTCCGGCCCGGCAGCCCGCCTCGATCTCGCGCAGCAGATCAATATCGCCCAGCTCGAGGCCATCCGCCAGCAGAAGAACCTGCTCACCGCCCGGACCGCAGACGAGTCGGCCGGGGCAATCGCCAAGGGCAATCAGGCCCGCAAGGAATTCGCCGACGCCTTCAGCCATGTGCTGGCGCTGGCAACGGAAGAGGGCAAAGTGCGCTGGGCACGCATCGCCGAGCTGTCCAAGACCTTCAATGCGGCCGACGATCAGATCCGCGAATATGTGAAGGCCGGCAATGCCGAAGGCGCAAATGCCATCTCCGTCTCGACGGCCCGGGCCGCTGCCAACGACATCGACTCGACACTCAGCGAAATCCTGGCACTTGAAAAGCAGCGTATGAAGGCTGCCGATGACGGCGCCGAAGCGCAGTACACGACGACCCGCACGACGATGATGGCAGTCGCCGCCGTCGCGCTGCTGATCGCTGCTGTCACCGCCTTCTGGATCGCCAGCACGATCAGCAAGGGCCTCAACCGCGCCAACACCGTGGTTCGCGAGGTGTCGGAGGGCGATCTGACGAAGATGGCCGATATCACCAGCCATGACGAAATCGGCGAGCTTCTGGGCAATGTCAATACGATGATCGAACGCCTGCGCGGCGTCGTCGCCGACGCATTGTCGGCCGCGGACAACGTCTCCTCTGGCAGCCAGGAACTTTCGGCGAGCTCGGAACAGGTTTCGCAGGGCGCCACCGAACAGGCGGCGTCGGCCGAAGAGGCGTCGGCCTCGATGGAGCAGATGGCCGCCAACATCAAACAGAACGCCGACAACGCCGCCCAGACGGAAAAGATTGCCCGCCAGTCGGCCAAGGACGCGGAAGCCAGCGGTGAAGCGGTGACGCGTGCCGTCGACGCCATGCGCACAATCGCCCAGAAGATCGGCATCGTCCAGGAAATCGCCCGTCAGACCGATCTTCTGGCGCTCAACGCTGCCGTCGAAGCTGCCCGTGCCGGTGAACACGGCAAGGGTTTTGCGGTCGTCGCCTCCGAGGTTCGCAAACTTGCCGAACGCAGCCAGTCGGCCGCCGCCGAAATCAGCTCGATGTCGAGCGATACGGTCAAGGCCGCCGCCGATGCCGGCGACATGCTTGGCCGGCTGGTGCCCGACATCCGCAAGACGGCAGAGTTGGTCTCCGAGATCAGTGCAGCCTGCCGCGAACAGGATATCGGCGCTTCGCAGATCAACGAGGCGATCCAGCAGCTCGACAAGGTGACGCAGCAGAATGCCGGCGCCTCCGAGCAGATGTCGGCGACCTCCGAGGAGCTCGCCTCCCAGGCCGAAGAACTGCAGGCCTCGATCGCCTTCTTCAAGGTCGATACGGCGGGTAGTGCGCGGCCCGGCGCCCAGAAGGCACAGCCAAAAGCTTCGGCCAAGGTGGTCAAAGCCCCGGCCGCTGTCCGCAAATCCGCCCCGCAAGGCCATGGACAGGGTCGCGGCCAGACGGTTTCGGCTCAGCAGCAGCGTCTCAAGGGCTTTGCTCTCGACATGTCGATGGGCGGTCCAGACGCCAGCGACGACGACTTTAGGGAGAGCGCATAAGCGCTCCTGCCCTCAATGTGATCCCTCGGGCTGCTCCGGCGGCCCGAGGAGGGAATATCCCCCAACGCATGTAGGCGTTGGCGCTGCGATGGATAGATGTCCGGCTGCCGGGAAGTGAATGCAATCGCTTTTCCCCGTTTCAACACATCAGTTCCAAGCTCGACGTCCCGCCAAGGGGACATGTCTCTCTCCATTCGTTTTGACCGCAAATCGGGGGTATCACATGCGTTTCACCATTAAACTCAAACTGGGTCTTGCCTTCGGCATCATGACGCTGCTGCTGATCGGCATCGCGGTTTATGGAAGCCTCAGCCTCGGCACCTTGAACGAGGCGAGCAGCAATATGATCGACGGCCCGATGCGCCGCCTGGAACTGGCGCTGAATGCCAATGTCGCCGAAGTCAACGCCATCCGCGCTCAGAAGAACGCGCTGCTTTCCACGGATCCCGACGCGGCCGCCGCTTTCTACAAGGAAGCCGATCAGAACCTGCAGGCCATGTTCGACGCTGTCGACGCCGGTTTTGCCATCGCCACCGCCGAAGGCAAGCCTCATTGGGAAAAGCTGAGGACGGTCGGTGGGAAATTCCGTGAAAAATCCACTGAGTTGCAGCAACTTGACGCGAAGGGCGAAAAATCAGGCGCGCTGGCGCTTTCACTCGGCGACCTTCGAGCGATGACCAATGACATGGGCGATGCAATCGCCGCCCTTACGGAGATCCAGCGCAAGGGCATGCAGGCAACCAACCACTCGAACACCGATCTTTATAATTCGACCAAGCTGATCCTCACTGCTGCTTCCGGCATCGCCGTGCTCGTCGCACTCGGCGCCGCATTGTGGATCACGCTCGGAATCAACAACGGCTTGCGGAAGATCACGACCGTCGCAAACGCCGTCGCAATCGGTGATCTCAACCAGAGGGTCGACGTCAAGACCAATGACGAGATCAAGGATCTCATCAACACGGTCAATACCATGACCGCCAATCTGCGCGCCACGGCAGCCCTTGCCGACCAGATCGCCATGGGCGACCTCAGCACCGACGCCAAGCCGCTTTCGGACAAGGATACGCTCGGCATCGCGATGCAGAGCATGATCTCCAACCTGCGAACCACCGCCGGCATCGCCGATCAGATCGCAAACGGCGACCTGACGGTGTCTCCGAAGCCGCTCTCCGACAAGGATGCGCTGGGTCTTGCCCTGGAGCAGATGGTCGAGCGCCTGCGCGGCGTCGTCGCTGACGCGATCTCGGCCGCCGAGAACGTCTCCTCCGGCAGCCAGGAACTTTCGGCGAGCTCGGAACAGGTTTCACAGGGCGCCACCGAACAGGCGGCGTCGGCCGAAGAGGCTTCCGCCTCGATGGAGGAGATGGCTTCCAACATCAAGCAGAACGCCGACAACGCTGCCCAGACCGAAAAGATTGCCCGCCAGTCGGCCAAGGATGCCGAAGCCAGCGGCGAGGCGGTTTCCCGCGCTGTCGAAGCCATGCGCACGATCGCCCAGAAGATCGGCATCGTCCAGGAAATCGCCCGGCAGACCGATCTGCTGGCTTTGAACGCCGCCGTCGAAGCTGCCCGTGCCGGTGAACACGGCAAGGGTTTTGCTGTCGTCGCCTCGGAGGTGCGTAAGCTGGCCGAACGCAGCCAGTCGGCCGCTGCCGAAATCAGCTCGATGTCGAGCGATACCGTGACGGCCGCCCAGGAAGCCGGCGACATGCTCGGTCGGCTGGTGCCCGATATCCGCAAGACGGCGGAACTGGTCTCCGAGATCAGTGCAGCCTGCCGCGAACAGGATATCGGGGCGGCCCAGATCAACGAGGCGATCCAGCAGCTCGACAAGGTGACGCAGCAGAATGCCGGCGCTTCCGAGCAGATGTCGGCGACCTCCGAGGAGCTCGCCTCCCAGGCGGAAGAACTGCAGACGTCGATCGCTTTCTTTAGGGTCGATATGGCGGGTGGGCGCCGCGACCGCACGCCGGCCGCAAAACTCACCGTCCGCAGCCGGGCTCAGGCGGCACCGCGCAAACCGGTCGGCAAGACGCCGGCCAATACGGTCGCAGGCCAGCAGGCTCGCGTGAAGGGATTTGCTCTCGACATGTCGATGGGCGGTCCCGACACGGCTGATGACGAGTTTAGGGAGAGCGCGTGAGCGCTATCCCCCTTCGCAACCGTCGTGGGCCGGCCGGCTGGCCCGCGGCACATACGTCCGGCTCGGGGGAGCTACACGGAAGTATGTTCATTTCCTTCTTTGGCATGTTTTCGCCTGCCGGAATTTCTTTGCTGCATGATGCCGCGCCGCCTGGACCATATTTAATGCCTCGCTCTCAGAGAGGAATATTGAGATGCGTATTACGATCAAACTTAAACTCGCAGCCGCGTTCGGCTTTGTCATATTGTTGTTGGTTGGCAGCGCTGTCTATGGAATCTTCAGCCTTGGCTCGCTGAACGATGCCGTCGGCAACGTTATTTCAGGCCCGGCAAAGAGGCTGGAACTGGCTCTGGAGGCAAAGACCGCCGAGCTCAATGCCGTTCGCTGGCAGAAGAATGCCCTTCTGGAAATGGATTCGGAAGGGGTCAGGAAAGACTACCAGAACTCGGCGAAGAGCATGGAAGAAATGCTTATGCTCGCGACAACCGGCCAACAGCTCGCAACTGCCGAGGGTAAGCCCATCTGGGACAGGCTGGTCGAATTGGCCAAACGTTTCGGTGAAGACTCCAACAAGGTGGCCGCCATCCAGGAAGGCGGCGACAGGGCCGGGGCTATAGCGCTTTCGTCGGGAGAGGTGCGCGCCCTCGTCATGGAACTGGAAGAGGTTTTCGATGCGCTCGTCACGCTTCAGCAGAAGGCGATGGCGCAGGCCGACAACGATACCGACACTCTTTATAGTTCGACGAAGAACATGCTGATCGGTATTGCTATCGGAGCTTCTCTCATCGCTTTCGCCGCTGCACTGTGGATCGCGCTCGGCGTCAACAGCGGCCTGCGCAAGATCATGAGCGTCGCCAGCGCCGTCGCCATCGGTGACTTGAACCAGAAGGTCGAGATCAGGAGCAACGACGAGATCAAGGATCTGGTCAATACGATCAATGTCATGACGGACAATCTCCGTAACACCGCGGAGATCGCAAACGAGATTTCGAACGGTGACCTCAGCGTCACGCCGAAGCCGCTCTCCGACAAGGATGCGCTCGGCTATGCCATGCTCGGCATGGTGACCAATCTGCGCGCGACCGCCAATGTTGCCAACCAGATCGCCGAGGGCGACCTCTCCGTCGAGGTCAAGCCGCTTTCAGCCAAGGACACGCTGGGCATCGCCATGCAGACCATGGTGGCCAATCTTCGCGTCACCGCCGATATCGCCACGCAGATCGCAAACGGCGACCTGACGGTGTCGCCGAAGCCGCTTTCTGAGAAGGACACGCTCGGCATTGCGCTCGAACAGATGGTCGAGCGTTTGAGCGACGTCGTCACCGATGCGATCTCGGCCGCCGAGAGCGTCTCGGCCGGCAGCCAGGAATTGTCCTCGAGCTCCGAGCAGGTGTCGCAGGGCGCCAGCGAACAGGCGGCGTCCGCCGAAGAGGCTTCCGCTTCGATGGAAGAGATGGCCGCCAACATCAAGCAGAACGCCGACAACGCAGCGCAAACGGAGAAGATCGCCCGTCAATCCGCCAAGGACGCGGAGACGAGCGGCAACGCCGTTGCCCGTGCCGTCGAGGCCATGCGCACGATCGCCCAGAAGATCGGGATCGTCCAGGAAATCGCCCGGCAGACCGATCTGCTGGCGCTCAACGCTGCCGTCGAAGCGGCACGCGCCGGTGAGCACGGTAAGGGTTTTGCGGTCGTCGCCTCGGAAGTGCGCAAGCTTGCCGAACGCAGCCAGTCGGCCGCCGCCGAAATCAGCGCCATGTCGGGCGATACCGTCATCGCTGCCCAGGAAGCCGGTGATATGCTCGGCCGGCTGGTGCCCGATATCCGCAAGACGGCGGAACTGGTCGCCGAGATCAGTGCCGCCTGTCGCGAACAGGATGTCGGCGCTTCGCAGATCAATGAAGCGATCCAGCAGCTCGACAAGGTGACGCAGCAGAATGCCGGCGCCTCCGAGCAGATGTCGGCGACCTCCGAGGAGCTCGCGGCTCAGGCGGAAGAACTGCAGGCCTCGATTGCCTTCTTCAAGGTCGATATGGCAGGCAGCAAGGCGGTGGTGAGCGGTCGTCAGGGTCGCGCTCCGGTCAAGATGACCACGCGCAACCCGGCTCCGGCCGCAACACGCAAGCCCGCCGGCAAGGCGTCTCCCGCCAACAGCATCGCAGGCCAGCAGGCCCGCGCCAAGGGGTTTGCCCTCGACATGTCGATGGGCGGGCCGGATACGTCAGACGATGAATTCCGGGAAAGCGCATAGGGCTTTTCGGATGCAGGAGGTGGGGCCGCGGTGAACAGCGGCCCCTCGATTGAACCGGTGCATGGACGCACCTGGTCATGCCGGCTCCGCCGGTGACGCATGAAGCGTTTTCACGACGGCACGATGTGCGACCTGGCGGGATATCCGCCGCAGTACCAACGAGGGCTTGGATATGCGCTTCACAATCAAACTCAAACTGAGCCTGGTGTTCGGTTTCATCGTTCTCCTGACCTGCGCCATGGCCGGTCTTTCGATCTACAATCTCTCGTCGCTGAACAGCGACATCTCGGTCATGGTTGCCGGTCCGGTCGCCAACCTGCGCGATTCCGGCGATCTTTCCGATGCCGTGATGCGCTCCATCCGCGCCGAGAAGGATGCGATCATCAATACCGACGCCAGCAAGATCACCGGCTATGTCGACGAGATCTCGCAGCAGCGTGAGCTCATCAAAACGCTCCAGGGCCGCCTTGCCGCCTCCGACGATCCGGAGATCAAGGCCGGCATGGCACAATTTGGCGAGCTCTATGGCAAGTGGACGGCGCTGCAGGATCGTGTCGCCGATCTCGCCACGCAGAACACCACCGAATCCAATGCTCAGGCCGGGGTCATTTCGATGGGCGAAGGCCAGTTGGTGACGACCCAGCTGCTCGGCATCCTCACCAAGCTGAACGACACGGTAACCGGCAACGTCGCCGAAACCGACGCCGCCACCAACGACCAGTATGCCCAGTCGCGCAATATGCTCGTCATGATGACGATCGGTCTGATCATCCTTTCGTCGGTTGCCGCGATCTGGATCCTGCTCAATATCTCCCGCGGCCTGAAGCGCGCCGTCAATCTTGCCGATGCCGTCAGCATCGGCGACCTCGAACAGAATATCGAGCATAAGAGCAATGACGAGATCCGCGATCTCGTCCATTCGATGAGCCGGATGACGGCCAATCTCCGTAACACCGCTGCGATCGCCAACCAGATTTCGAATGGCGACCTCACGGTGTCCCCGAAACCGCTTTCGGAGAAGGACACGCTCGGCATTGCGCTCGAACAGATGGTCGAGCGCCTGCGTGGCGTTGTCGCCGATGCGGTCGCGGCCGCCGAAAATGTTTCGGCCGGCAGCCAGGAACTGTCCTCGAGCTCCGAGCAGGTCTCGCAGGGCGCCAGCGAACAGGCGGCGTCGGCCGAAGAAGCCTCCGCCGCGATGGAAGAGATGGCCGCCAATATCAAGCAGAACGCCGACAACGCGGCTCAGACCGAAAAGATCGCCCGTCAGTCGGCCAAGGATGCGGAAGCCAGCGGTGATGCGGTGACGCGCGCCGTACAGGCGATGCGGACCATCGCCGAAAAGATCGGCATCGTCCAGGAAATCGCCCGTCAGACCGATCTCTTGGCTTTGAACGCCGCCGTCGAGGCAGCGCGTGCCGGCGAACACGGCAAGGGTTTTGCGGTCGTCGCCTCCGAAGTGCGCAAGCTTGCCGAACGCAGCCAGTCGGCTGCCGCCGAAATCAGCGCCATGTCGGGCGATACGGTCAAGGCTGCTCAGGAAGCCGGCGATATGCTCGGCCGGCTGGTGCCCGATATCCGCAAGACGGCGGAACTGGTCTCCGAAATCAGCGCCGCCTGCCGCGAGCAGGATGTCGGCGCTTCGCAGATCAATGAAGCGATCCAGCAGCTCGACAAGGTGACGCAGCAAAATGCCGGCGCTTCCGAGCAGATGTCGGCGACCTCCGAAGAGCTTGCCTCGCAGGCGGAAGAGCTGCAGGCTTCGATCGCCTTCTTCAAGGTCGATACGGCAACCAATCGCCAGTCCCGCACGCCGGCCGCCAGGGTGACGGTCCGCAGCCCGGCGCCCGTCGCCGGCCGCAAGCCCACCGCCAAGAAGCCGGCCGCCAACAGCGTCGCAGGCCAACAGGCACGGGTAAAAGGCTTCGCTCTCGATCTCTCCATGGGCGGTCCCGACGATGGCGACGCCGAATTCAAGGAAAGTGCATGATCATGGCCACGACATCCCTGGAAGCGCAATTCGTGACCTTCAGCCTCGGCGAGGAGATCTTCGCCGTGCCGGTTGAGGTGGTACGGGAAATCCTCGACTATGCGGAAGCTTTCAAGATTCCGAATGGTCCCGACTATCTGCTCGGTCTGCGTGACGTGCGCGGACAGGGCGTGCCGACGATCGATCTTCGATTGAAGCTCGGCATGACGAAGACCGTGCCGACGCCGCATACGCGGGTGCTCGTCCTCGACGTGCCGATGGAAACCCGGCTGCTGACGCTCGGCCTCGTCGCCGATCGCGTCTTCGAGGTGACGCCGTTCCGGCGCGAGCAGATCGAGGCGGCGCCTGATATCGGCGTGCGCTGGCGCTCGGACTATATCGCCGGCGTCGTTCGCCGTGAAAACGGTTTCGTCGTCATCATCGATCTTGCCCGGTTGCTGTCGCGCGAGGACGCCTCGGCACTGCAATCGGCGGCCTGACCCGCGCATCAACTTGGAGTACGGCGTTCTATGAGTATGGCAGCAGCGGTGGAAACCCAATTGCCGGGGGACCGGATCAGCAAGCGTAATTTCGACAAGCTTGCCCGGTTCATCTACGACTATAGCGGCATCAAGATGCCGCCGACCAAGCTGACGATGCTCGAAGGGCGGCTAAGGCGCCGCCTTCGCGCAACCAACCATTCGACCTTCGACGATTATTGCGACTTCCTGTTCAATCACGACGGCCTCGCCCAGGAAACCGTCTACCTGATCGACGTGGTGACGACGAACAAGACCGACTTCTTCCGCGAAGCCAAGCATTTCGATTACTTGCAGAGCGTGGCGTTGCCGGTGATCGCCAGCAGCGGCGTGCGGACCATCCGCACCTGGAGTTCGGCCTGCTCGACAGGAGCTGAACCCTATACGATGGCGATGGTGCTGGCGGAATTCACCGAAGGCCGCAACGACGTCTCCTACAGCGTGCTTGCCACCGACCTTTCCACCGACGTGCTGCAGACGGCGCGCCGGGGCATCTACCCGGAAGACCTCATCGCGCCCGTGCCGCGTGACCTGCAGCGCAAATACGTGCTGACGGCCAAGCAGCCGGATCGGCGGGAGGTGCGCATCACGCCGAAACTGCGCAGCAAGATTGGTTTTGCCCGCATGAACCTGATGGACGAGAAATACCCGATCGGCGAGGCGATGAACGTCATCTTCTGCCGCAACGTGCTCATCTACTTCGACAAGCAGACTCAGGCCGGCGTGCTCAACCGCCTCTGCGACTGCCTGGCGAAGGGCGGCTACATGTTCATCGGTCATTCCGAATCGATCACCGGCTTCGACCTGCCATTGAAACAGGTCTCGAATACCGTGTTTCAGCGCATCTAGAGCATGTCCGTTTTCTTCCAATCACGGGCGTGCTCTATCTCTTTGTGTCACTAAAGAGTTAGAGCATGATGTCGTCCGAAAATTGCCAATTCTTTTCGGCATCATGCTCTAGGAGCATTCATGGCTAAAAAAATCCGCGTTCTGATCATCGACGATTCTGCCAGCGTCCGTCAGACACTGACCCATGTCTTGGAGCAGGATCCCGATATCGAGATCATGGCGGTCGCATCCGACCCCTTCGTGGCGGCACGGAAGCTGCTGGAAGAGATCCCCGACGTCATCACGCTCGATGTGGAAATGCCGCGCATGGACGGCATTACCTTCCTGCGCAAGCTGATGTCGCAGCGGCCGATCCCCGTCGTGATGTGCTCGTCGCTGACGGAAGCGGGTTCGGAAACGCTGATCCAGGCGCTGGAGGCCGGCGCCGTCGACGTCATCCTGAAATCGAAGATCGGCGCCGCCGACAGCCTTGCCGACGATGCGATGCGCATTCGCGAAGTGGTCAAGAGCGCCTCGCATGCGCGGCTTACCACCGTGCGCCGCGCCGCCGGAACCATCCGCTCGGCTTCGGAAGGGCCGACCAAGAAGCTGACGGCGGATGTGATGCTGCCGCCGCCGACGGGGCGGGCCATGGCGAAGACGACGGAGATGGTCGTCTGTGTCGGCGCCTCCACAGGCGGCACCGAGGCGCTGCGCGAATTCCTGGAGGAGCTGCCGGCCAATGCACCCGGCATGGTGATCGTCCAGCATATGCCGGAGAAATTCACCGCCGCCTTCGCCAAGCGGCTGAACGGGCTCTGCGAGGTCGAGGTCAAGGAAGCCGTCGATGGCGATCCGGTGCTGCGCGGCCATGTGCTGATCGCGCCAGGCGACAAACACATGCTGCTCGAACGCCAGGGTGCGCGCTACTATGTGAGCGTGAAGACCGGACCGCTGGTGTCGCGCCATCGGCCTTCCGTCGACGTGCTTTTCCGCTCGGCGGCGCGCTCGGCGGGCTCGAATGCCATGGGCATCATCATGACCGGCATGGGCGATGACGGCGCGCGCGGCATGTTGGAAATGCATCAGGCCGGCGCCTACACGGTGGCGCAGGACGAGGCGAGTTCGGTTGTCTTCGGCATGCCGAAGGAGGCGATCGCCAAGGGCGGTGTCGACCGTATCCTGCCGCTCGATCAGATCGCTCGCGAAGTGCTGATAACGCAGCAGAAATTCTGAGATGAGTTTCGAGGGAAACCACGTAAAACGGGCGGTCCCGGAAGGTGGCGCGGATTTAATCCGTTCAGCATAATCGGCGGTTTCCGGTGTCGCAGGGCAGCCGTGCGCGCCTCCCCTTGAAATTTCCCTGATTTTGTGGTCTTGAGGCCGCCAATCTTTGCAGCGCTGCCTGTCATGCATGTTCAGGGACATTTCCCGCCCCTGGCAGTGCGCGCCCCGTATCAGTCCCAAGGAAAAATGCGCCGATGGCCCGTTCAGCTCTTCTCAATGTCATGGTTCAGGCTGCCCTCAAGGCAGGAAAATCGCTGGGACGTGATTTCGGCGAAGTACAGAACCTGCAGGTTTCGGTGAAGGGACCCGGCGATTTCGTTTCCACTGCCGACCGCAAGGCCGAAAAGATCGTTCGGGAAGAACTACTCAAGGCGCGTCCCACCTATGGTTTTCTCGGCGAGGAGAGCGACGAGATCAAGGGTACGGACGGCGCGCACCGCTGGATCGTCGACCCGCTCGACGGCACGACGAACTTCCTGCACGGCATTCCGGCCTTCGCTGTTTCGATCGCGCTCGAACGCAACGGCGAGATCGTTGCCGCCGTCGTCTTCAATCCGGCGACCGACGAGCTCTATACAGCCGAGCGCGGTGGCGGCGCCTTCCTCAACGACCGGCGCCTGCGCGTCGCTGCGCGCCGCGTGTTGTCGGATTGCGTCATCGGCTGCGGCGTGCCGGCGCTCGGCAAGCGTAATCACGGCAAGTTTCTGGTCGAGCTTCGCCACGTGATGGGCGAAGTGGCGGGCATCCGCCGCCTGGGCTCGCCGACGCTCGATCTCGCCTATGTCGCCGCCGGGCGCTTCGACGGTTTCTGGGAAGCGGAGCTTGCGCCCTGGGACATGGCGGCCGGCATCCTGCTCATCCGTGAAGCCGGCGGGTTCGTCACCGATTGGGACGGCGGGGCGGCCATTCTGGAGAGCGGCGCGATCGTCGCCGGCAACGAACTCATCCACAAGGCGCTGATCGAAGTCGTCAAGCGACCGATCCCCGCCAAGTAAGCGAACGAAAATCCGGCTGTTGTAAAGTCACGGTTTTCGCCCCGGCATACTTCAATTCGGCACAATGTTGCTCTAGTCTCCGCCAGCAATGACTCCGGAGGCAGCGACCCTATGGAAAATGTGAATGTGGCGGAGATCGGCTCCACCGAAAAGACGGCCGGCGGCTATGCCTACAGGCTTTCGAGCCCCATGCCCTTCCTCTGGACGATGCTGCTTTTCCTGGTCATCGTCGGCTTTATCGCCGCCATCCTCTTCCGGCAGACGCAGACCGCCTTCATGCACAATCCAGGCCTCAACGGCCTGATCGTCGGCGTTCTCGCGGTCGGAATCATCCTTGTTTTCAATCACGTGCTGGCGCTTCGCCCCGAAGTGCGCTGGTTCAACTCGTTCCGCGCCGCCGGCAGCGCCGACAAGGTCAGCCGCAATCCGCGGCTGCTTGCGCCGATGCGGGCGCTGATCGGCAGCCGCAAGACCTCGGTGGCGCTGTCGACGACGGCGCTGCGCTCGATCCTCGATTCGATCGCCACCCGCCTTGACGAATCGCGCGACGTTTCGCGCTACCTGATCGGCCTCCTGGTCTTCCTCGGCCTGCTCGGCACCTTCTGGGGCCTCATCGGCACGATTGGTTCGATCAGCATCGTCATCCAGTCGCTCGATGCCGGCTCGAACGGCACGGGGGATGTGCTGTCGGCGCTGAAGGAAGGGCTTTCCATGCCGCTTTCGGGTATGGGCCAGGCCTTCTCCTCCTCGCTGCTCGGCCTCTCCGGTTCGCTCATTCTCGGCTTCCTCGATCTGCAGGCCGGCCGCGCGCAGAACCGCTTCTATATGGAACTGGAAAACTGGCTGTCCTCGGTCACAGATGTCGGCTCCGACCTTGCCCCGGCCCTCGACGCCGTTTCCGGCGCCTCCTCGGACGACATGCGCGCGCTCTCCGATTATCTGCGCAAGGTCTCCGAAGAGGGCGGCACCGGCAGCCAGCGCTCCGTCGCCGCCATGGCGAGCCTTGCCGAAGGCATTCAGGGCCTCGTCAAGAACATGCGCAACGAACAGCAGATGCTGCGCGACTGGATCGAGGCGCAGCAGGACGAGGCGAAGGCGATGCGCCGCACGCTTGACCGGCTGGCCGAACGCATCGGCGTGCAGGAGCGCGCAGGCGAGAGAGGCGAGCGCACGCGCGACCGCGCCAGCCAGACAGAAAAGAGCGAGGGCAAGTAAGCCATGGCTCTTGCCCGCAACCGCCGCCGCGAACGCACGGTGGATTATTGGCCGGGTTTCGTCGACGCGCTGTCGACGCTGCTCATCTCGATCATGTTCCTGCTGACGGTCTTCGTCGTCGGGCAGTTCATCCTCAGCCGCGAGATCACCGGACGCGACGAGGTGCTCAATCGCCTCAACAGCCAGATCAACGAGCTGACGCAGCTTCTCGCGCTCGAAAAGGGCAGCAACCAGGATCTTCAGGATTCGGTCGCCAATCTGCAGGCCTCGCTTGCCAGTGCCGAAGGCGACCGTTCGCGGCTGCAGGCGCTGCTGAATGCCGGTTCGGGCGGTCAGGATGCAGCGCAGAAGCGGATCGGTGCGATGACGCAGGAACTCGACGAGCAGAAGCAGGTGAGCGAGCGGGCGCTCAGCCAGGTCGAACTGCTGAACCAGCAGATTGCAGCGCTTCGCAGCCAGATCGCCGCCGTCGAAGCTGCCCTTCAGGCGTCGGAGGAGAAAGACCGGGTCTCGCAGACCAAGATCGCCGACCTCGGCAGCCGCCTCAACGTCGCGCTCGCGGCGCGCGTGCAGGAGCTGAACCGGTACCGTTCCGACTTTTTCGGCCGCCTGCGCGAGATCCTTTCGGACCGCGAGAATATCCGCATCGTCGGCGACCGGTTCGTCTTCCAGTCGGAAGTGCTGTTTCCCTCGGGCGGCGCCGATCTCAATCCGGAGGGGCAGACGGAGATGGCAAAGCTCGCCGCCGCCCTTCTCGATCTCGCCAAGGAAATTCCGCCGGAGATCAACTGGGTGCTGCGCGTCGACGGCCATACCGACAATGTGCCGCTTGGCGGAACGGGCCGCTATCGCGACAATTGGGAACTTTCCTCGGCGCGCGCGATCTCGGTCGTCAAGTTCCTGATCGCGCAGGGCGTGCCGGCCGACCGGCTCGTTGCCGCCGGCTTCGGCGAGTTTCAGCCGATCGCGCCGGGCGATACGCCGGACGCGCGCGCCACCAACCGCCGCATCGAGCTGAAGCTCACTGAGAAATGATTACAGCCGCGCCTCCTTCAGCCGGCCGGCGAGAAAATCGCGGACGGCGGGGCTGTCACTGAGGCCGATCGCTGTCATATAGGCGTCGGCCGCCGCGGTATCGTCGCCGGCCTGCGACAGAAGAAAGGCGCGCACCGCCCAGTAGGGCTGGTAGCTGGCGACAGCGCGCGGATCGAGCTGGTCGAGCCGTTTCAGGCCCGCGGCCGCATTCAGCGCCCTGCCGATCACCGCAGCCTGGCTGACATGTGCACCCAGCGTGGGTTTCATCATCACCAGCGCCGCGTAGAGTGTTGTCAACGCCTGCCAGTCGGTCTTTCCCGACAGCCGGCGCGCCGCATGCACGGACTGGATCGCCGCCTGGCACTGGAAGGGGCCGAAACGGTTGAAACTCCCGGCCTTGCGTAGCAGCGAATCCGCCTCGGCGATCATGATCGTGTTCCACGCAGCGGTATCCTGTTCGTCTAGCGGCACATATCGACCATCGCTGTCGCGCCGGGCGTTGCGACGGGCTTCGCAGTGAAGCATCAACGAGAGGAGGCCGATTGCCTCCGGTTCGTCCGGCAGTACCGCCAGAAGCGCTCGGCCGAGCCAGATCGCTTCGCCGGCGAGCGAATGGCGCTCTTCTTCGCCGTCGAGGCCGTCCCAGCCGAGGCCGTAGGCGGCGTAGATCGCCGAGAGCACCGCGGCGAGCCGCCCGGGCAAGGCGGGACGCGGCGGAACGGCGAACGGAATGCCGGCATCGCGAATCTTCGCCTTGGCCCGCACCAGCCGTTGGCTCATCGTATCCGGCGAAACGACGAAGGTTCGCGCGATGGTTCGCGCCTCGATGCCGAGAACGGTCTGCAGCATCAGCGCCGTATGCACGGAGCTCTCGATGGCGGGATGGGTACAGGCAAAGAGCAGCTTCAGCCGTTCATCGGGAAAGACGGCCTTGCCGGCCTCGTTCATGCGTTCCTCCGCTTCTTCGAAGGCGATCAATATCGTCGTTTGCGCCTTGGCCTCGACGGTGCGGTGGCGGGTGGCCTGCATGAGGTTGCGGCGTGCAGCCACCAGCAGCCAGGCTTCCGGATTGCCGGGAATGCCGCGCTCTGGCCAAACGCGAAGGGCCGAGGCCAGCGCTTCCGACAATGCGTCTTCCGCCGCCGGCACGTCGCGCGAGCGGGCGGCGAGGAAAGCGATCAGCTTGCCGTAGGATTGACGCGCCACCTTTTCGGCAGCGCGCCCGGCATCAGGCGGCATCGTCGCCTCACATCTGCAGGCGCGGGCGTACCTCGACAGAACCCTTGTCGGAAATCGGAACGCGGGTCGCCCATTCAAGCGCGGTGTCGATGTCGGGGACGTCGATTAGATAGAAGCCGCCGAGCTGTTCCTTGCCTTCCGGATAGGGGCCGTCCTGAACATCGTGTTCCCCGCCTTTGCGGCGTACGATCGTGCCGGTCTCCGGGCCTGTCAGCCCGGCGCCGCCGGTCATGATCCCTGCCTGAGCAAGCGCCTTGCTGTAGGCGACCCAGCCATCTCGATAGGCCGGATCGCTGCGGCGCTCGAAATCCTCGGCGGCTTCGCGAATGATGAGAGCATATTGCATGGAAAAACTCCTGATCTCGTTGTTGGCGTTGATCCGGGCATGCCGGTATCGGGGACCGATATCCCGAGAGCTGTAAAGCCCGGCGGAGCGGAGTGCCGTTCCAAAACAATGAGACGCGGCCATCGGTCGTTTCGACATGGCTTTGAAAAAATATGCGAAAAAGAAAATGGCGCCGAAAAATCACCAGCAAACGAGCCAGACTCAAGGGTGCCGGCGCTGCTCAGGGGCGCGAAAGGGCAGGAGCTGCGTTGACGCCGCCCCTGCCGATCTGATCAGGATTCGGCCTTCGTCTGATCGACGACTTCGGCGCCGGGTGCGTTCTTCTTGATGGATTCGATGGCGTTCATGGCCGACGCCTTCGCCTTGTAGCCCTCGGACGAGAACATGGCTTCGCCGTTCGATGCCTTGAAGCGGAAACGGAATTCGCCGGCCTTATCCTTATAAACTTCGAATTTATACATGGATGTCTCCCGAAACGCTGAATTGCAACCATCAGCGTAGCGGAGGCTAGATCAAAATGGCGAGCTTTTCCACTGCCTTAATTAGAATTGAAATGCTTAGCGTCCAATTGTCACCATTTCCATTGGAGGCAACCAAAGGAGAGGCCGGACGCTTCGCCGCGACAACAAGAGATTTCAGGCCGGGCCGGCCTAAAATCCGAATCCTGCTCGCGATGGAAGAGGCATGATGCTCCGGCATCACTCCATCTGGATATTCGCCCCCTTGACGACCGGTCCCCATTTGGCGAGTTCGGCCTTCACATGGGTGGCAAGTTCTTCCGGCGTCGAGCCGACGATGGTGGCGCTGAATTCTTTCATCCGTTCGGCAACGGCCGGGTCGGCGAGCGCCTTTTTGGCCGAAGCATTGAGACGCAAGACCACCTCGTCCGGCGTCTTGGCCGGGGCGAAAAGCGCGTTCCATGTATAGGTCTCGTAGCCTGGTATGCCCGACTCTGCGACCGTCGGCACATCGGGGAAGGAGGGCGCGCGCTGGGCCGTCGTCACCGCCAGCGCCCGCAGCGTACCGGCCTTGATGTGGCTCGATGAAGAGGGCAGGTTGTCGAACATGATCGGCACCTGGTTGCCGATGACGTCGTTCAATGCCGGGCCGGCACCCTTATAGGGGATGTGCTGCATGCTGACGCCGGCCATGGACTTGAAGAGTTCGCCGGAAAGATGCAGCGGCGTACCGTTGCCCGACGAAGCGTAACTGTATTTGTCGGGCTCGGCCTTCAACAGCGCGATCAACTCCTGCACGGTCTTTGCCGGCAATTCCGGATTGACGACCAGAACGTTGGGCACGACGACGAGCAGCGATACCGGCGCGAAATCCTTCTCGGGATCGTAAGGGGTCGATTTGAGGATCAGCGGGTTGAGGGCGTGGGTTGCGACCGTGCCCATCAGAATGGTGTAGCCGTCCGGTTCAGCGCGGGCGACATTGCCGGCGCCGAGATTGCCGCCGGCGCCGGCGACGTTCTGGACGATCACCTGCTGGCCCAGATCCTCCGACATCTTCTGCGCGACGATGCGGGCAACGACATCGGTCGAGCCGCCGGCCGCGAAGGGCACGACCATGGTGATCGCGCGATCAGGAAAATCCGCGGCAGCGGCAGTTGCGCCGGCGGCAAAGGCCGCAAGCACACCGAAACCGAGCACAAGGCCCGCACGTCGCGTCATATCGGAAAGCGCCATTCCCATCTCCTCCCAAGAATTTCTACAGCGATATCCCCACCCCGGGGAATGAAGAGGGTAGGGCAGGCTGCACGAAAGGCAACCGCGGAGAGGTGCTGCGAGGTTCAGACTTTAGTCGCTTTTGGCAGGGGAATCGCGCGCCGGCTATTTGGCGGCGGCGAGTACATCCTCGTTGGCGGCGTCGAATTGCAGCCGTGCCAGCCGCGCATAAATACCGCCATGGCGGATCAGGCTCTTATGCGTGCCCTCCTCTACGACACGGCCCTGATCCATGACCAGGATGCGATCGGCTTTCAGAACCGTTGCCAGGCGATGGGCGATGACCAGCGTCGTGCGGCCGTCGACAAGGCCGTCGAGGGCTTTCTGCACCAGCGTCTCGCTTTCGGCGTCGAGGGCGGAGGTCGCTTCGTCGAGCAGCAGCACGGGCGCGTTCTTCAGGATGGCGCGGGCAATGGCGATGCGCTGGCGCTGGCCGCCGGAGAGCGTGATGCCGCGTTCGCCGACTTCCGTCTCGTAGCCCCTATCCAATCGGGCGATGAATTCGTCAGCCTGGGCGGCAAGGGCTGCGGCGCGGACCTCGTCACGCGAGGCGCCGGGACGGCCGAAGGCGATGTTGTCATGGATCGAGGCGGCAAAGATGGTGACGTCCTGCGGCACGATGGCGATGCGCTGACGCAGCTCGTCGGGCGTGGTCAGCTGGGCGTCGACCCCGTCGATCTTCACGCTGCCCTGCTGCGGATCGTAGAAGCGCAGCAGCAGCGAAAAGACGGTGCTCTTGCCGGCACCGGAAGGGCCGACGATGGCAACGGTCTCGCCCGGCGTGATGGCGAAGTTTAAGCCATGCAGCGCCGATTTGCCGGGGCGTGAGGGATAGGCGAAATGCACGTCTGCGAATTCGACGCGGCCGCGGCCAGGGGACGGAAGCGGCTGCGGACTGGCGGGGGCGGCAATCGGCGAAACCTCGTCGAGAAGTTCGGTCAGCCGGTCGGCAGCGCCGGCTGCCTGCGAGAGTTCGCCCCAGACCTCCGACAGCGCGCCCAGCGAACCGGCGGAGATGACGGCATAGAGCAGAAACTGGCCGAGCGTGCCGGCAGAAAGGGTGCCGGCAAGAACGCTATGGGCTCCGACCCAGAGCACGGCGACGACGCTGCCGAAGATCAGCGTAATGGCGATCCCCGTCAGCAGCGCGCGCGAGCGGATGGCTGCCCGGGCGGCGTCATAGGCGGATTCGACGGCGGTGCCGTAACGCGTCGCTGCGGCATCCTCGCCGTTGAAGGCCTGGACGGTGCGGGTCGCGGCGATCGTCTCGTTGGCGAAGGCGGAGGCGTCGGCGAGCGTATCCTGGGCGGCGCGCGAGCGCTTGCGCACCGAGCGGCCGAAGGCGACGAGCGGGAAGACGATCAGCGGGATCGCTCCGATGACGAGGCTCGAAAGCTTCGGCGAGGTGACGATCATCATGCCCATGGCGCCGATACAGAGGATGAGGTTTCTGAGCGCCACCGAAGCGGTGGCGCCGACGGCGGACTTGATCTGAGTCGTATCGGCAGTCAGGCGCGAGACGATCTCGCCGGACTGGTTGACATCGAAGAACGAGGGCGACAGCCTCGTCACATGGGAGAAGACATCGCGGCGTAGATCGGCGACGATGCGCTCGCCGATGGTGATGACGAAATAATAGCGCAGCGCGCTCGCGACCGCGAGGACGATGGCCATGACCATCAGCATGGCGAAGTAGCTGTTGATGAAACGGCCGTCGGAATGAGTGAAGCCGTGATCGATCATGCGGCGCACGGCAAGCGGCAGCGCCAGCGAGGTAACGGCGGCAAGCGCCAGCGACATCAGCGCGCCGGCCACCATGGCGCGATAACGCATGACATAGGGCGTCAGCCTGCCGAGCGGTCGCAGCGACCGACTTTTGTTTTCTTCAGCCCGTGCCTGCTCTGCCAAATCGTCTCCGATCGCCCGCAGGACCCGCGCAATGCGGCCTGTTGGCTCTTGTTATCTAGGCGTCCTTCATGTATAGGCACCGCATCCTAATGGGAAGCCGTAGCCATCACGACTGCGGCTTCATTTATTCAATCGGTTCGTTGGCCGCAACTGCATGCGGCAAATTGAACTCCGGTATCGCAGGAAGATTGTTATGAAGGCAGGCATCCATCCCGAATATCACATGATCAAGGTGGTCATGACCGATGGCACCGAATACGAAACCCGCTCGACCTGGGGTTCGGAAGGCGCTGTCATGAACCTTGAAATCGATTCCAAGTCGCATCCGGCCTGGACCGGCGGCAGCCAGCAGCTCATGGACCGCGGTGGCCGCGTCTCCAAGTTCAACAAGCGTTTCGGCGGCCTCGGCCTCTAATCGCTTCTGCCCGACGGAATTCGAAGAGAGCCCGGTTTCGCCGGGCTTTTTTGCGTGTGCAGTGGCTTACAGCGCCGCGCGTCTTGCCAGACGCGCAAATGGCGCTGGAACAGTTTGAATTATGCAGTCGGCATGCCGGCGTTCGACGACAACAAAAAACCGGCCGCGCAGGACGCAGCCGGTCTCTATCGAATTCTCGCAGATCCGTTCAGTTGTTGCCGAAGGCGGTCTGCAGCAGGGAAAGCTGAGCCTGGACGCTGTTCTGGTTGTCATGAACGATCACGGCTTCGGATGGGCGGTAGATCTCGCGGTCGAGCAGAGCAATGCGGTTCTGCAAACGCAGTGAGCGCTCGACGAGATCGCGGAAGGATTCCGGCAGGTCGCCCCAGCCGGGCGCTGTGCGGTCGACGTTGAAGCCGTCGAGGCGGACCTTGTTCTTTTCGGCCAGCACCTGGTCACGGGACATTTCGCCATTGTTGACGGCGCGCTGCAACAGCAGCCAGGAGGCCATCTGCATCAGGCGGGTGGTGAGACGCATCGATTCCGCGGCGTAAAGAACCGAGGCCATCCGCGGCAGAACCTTGGAGGCTGCGCGGCCCTGGCCGTCGAGATACGCGGCGGTCTCTTCGACTAGCGACATGCCTTCCGCATAAAGTGCCTTGAACTGCGAGGATGCAGCGGCGCGGCCCGCAAAACTGATCGTGTTCAATCCAACTTCCGACATCGCAATAGTCCCTGTTGCACGCAGCTACTTTATATTCAGGTAACGCCGACACCGACGGAAAAGTTTCCAGGCCCGGTCTTTATGACTTTAAGATGGTATCATTAGCCCAAATGCGCAAGCCGTTTCTTAAGAAAGGGTTAATCTCCACAGTTTCGTGGAAACGCGCCGGCAAAGGAAAAAGAAGAGCCGCAAAAGCGGCTCTCAAGGTAAAACAGGGAGAAAAATCAGACCAATTCACCGCTTGGAAAACTGTCTGAGATCCAGAGAAAATCCGGATGAATATAGTAATACCTTATAAAGCTTAATATTTTATTAACACTGTACCGAAGTAAGACTTGAGTCAGGCTCATTTATCCGCCTATAGCCTTGTTTTTCGGGGTTTACCGGATCACGAGCGGAAGAAGCTTTCCGCCGCCTGCCGCCCGGAAGCCTTGCGCGCGGCTTCGGCTTCGAGACGGGCGATCTCCGTCTTCAACAATTCCACCCGCGCCTTCAACTCGTCCACCGAAAGCATGGAGAGATCGGCGCCGATCTCATGGGCGAGTTTCTTCTGCGGCCGGTCGTCATCGATGAAGCTCATGGTTCGTCCTCCGTTTTGCTGTTCTGTCAAAGCAATTCCGGACGCAAAACCGCTGCGCACTTTTGCTGGAACTGCTCTAACCGAACTTTACAGCAGGATCGCCGCTTTCGGGAGACTTTCCGGTGTCGGCAGCCTTGCCGGCGCCGCGATCGGCAAGCGACATGCTCTGTGGTGTCAGCATCGGCGAGGTGCCGGTCGGGATCGTCGTATAGGCGTCGCGGTCGCTGACGGGGACGGCGGCGCGGATACGGCTCCTGATGATGGCATAAACGGTGATCAGCACGTGAGCGATGGCGGTGACAAGGAAAAGCGCATGCGGGGTGATCACCGACATGACGGGGCCGCCGATCGTCGGGCCGATCACCGTGCCGATGCCGTAGAGCAGCAGCAGGCCGCCAGAGACCTTGACGAAGTCCTCCGACGCCGCGAAGTCGTTCGCATGGGCGACGGCGATCGGATAGAGCGTATTGGCCACCGCGCCGTAAAGGACAACGAGCCCGATCAGCAAGCCGGCGGATGTCGGGTGGAGAAAAAAGATCAGCAGGCCGGCAACGGCGGCGATCCCGGACATGGCGGCGAGCACGTAGCGCCGGTCGATACGGTCGGAAAGCCGGCCGGCCGGCAGCTGCATCATGGCGCCGGCGAAGATGGTGGAGCTCATCATGATGGCGATGCTGGTGTCGGAGAGGCCGGCGCCGGCGCCGAATACAGGAGCGAGCGTGCCGTAGGCACCGTTGGCGATGCCGACGAGCAGGATGCCGAGGCAGGAGACCGGCGAGTTGCGATAGAGGGCCGGCAGATCGAGGCGCACCGCCTTCAACGGCTGCGGCGAAGCGGCCGTCGACAGCGTCGTCGGCAGCATGGCGATGCAATAGAAGATACCGCAGATCATGAACAAGACAGGCGTGCGCACATCCTCGAGCGGGATCATCATCTGGCCGCCGACGACGCCGAGCAATGTGATGCCGATATAGAGCGAGAAGATCGCACCGCGGCTCTCGTTGCTGGCGCGCTCGTTCAGCCAGCTTTCGATGATCATCGAGGTGCCGGCGGTGGAGAAGCCGGTGACGGCGCGCAGGATCACCCACCAGATCGGATCGATGATGATGCCGCTGACCAGCGCGATGATGGCGATGATCGAGATGAAGCCGGAAAAGGCGCGCACATGACCGACGCGGCGCACCAATTTCGGCGCCACCAGGCAGCCGATGACAAAGCCCCCAGCCCATGACGTACCAAGCAGACCAAGCGTCGTCGTGGCATAACCTTCGAGATTGCCGCGCACGGGAAGCAGGATGCCCTGCAGGCCATTGCCCATGAAAAGGAAGAGCGTGCCAAAGAGCAGCGCAGCGACGGACAGCAGATTTCTCTTCATTTCCCCAGACTCGGTCTTAAGCGATTTGCATGGACATAAGGCAGGAGCGGCGTCAGCCCAGCCTCAAGATGATTGATTGTGCCCCGGAATGTCTTTACGGCGTGTCGAGATTCTCTTGTTCGCGCGGAAAAATGTCCGTCCTGTGACATTCCGAAAAACGGAAAAAATAAAGCATGACAAAGCTGATAGCCTTGCTGCTCATCCTTGCCATGGCGATACAGCTGATCAAGCCGCTCGGGCTTCCCGGTCTGAGGCGACGGATGGATTTCTGGAAGATCGCGCTGATTGCTTTTGCCGTCTGGGCATTGGCACTGCTTTCGCGCGACTTCCTGATGTAATCCCTGGTTACCTGGGGTACGGCGCGATCTGCGACCGTCAGTCTTGCAAGCCGATTTCTCCGCGCATGACGGGAACGCAGCTTCCCGAGATGACGACATCGGTGACGATGCCGCCTGATTTCACCACATCGAGGGCGATGATGCTGCGGCGGCCCATTTCGACACCTTGCTCGATGGTGATGCGGACATTCATATCGCGATCTGGCGCAAGCGAGACGAGATAGGCGCCAAGGGCGGCGGAAGCGCTGCCCGTCGCCGGATCCTCGGGCACGTTGTCGAGGGGCGCGAACATGCGGGCGCGGATATGCCAGGGATCATCGGATGTTCTGACATAAAGAAAGAGCGAGAAATCGTGGCCGTTCGTCGCCTGGCGGCCAGCCGCCCCCTGGAAACCGGCAAGGTCCGGACGGGCAGCGGCCAGTGCTTCGAGCCCGTTCAGCTCTGCGACGGCGAAGTTCAACCCGACGGACGCAAAGACCGGGGCATGGGTGGTGCTGACGATGACACTGGGATCGATCGAGACGCAGCGCGCAATGGTTTCTGCGGCAATGGTATCGCCGATCGTCAGCGGCTGCGGTGCGCGGATGGCGGCAGCAACAACCTTTCCGCCGCTGCGTTTCAGGCTGACCTCGACGATGCCGGCCTTTTCCTCGAAGCGCAGCGTATCGCCGACCGGCTTGCCGAAGATCTCTGGCTGCTGGCCGAGCACATAGGCGGTGCCGACATTCGGATGGCCGGCGAAGGGTATTTCCATCGTCGGGGTGAAGATGCGCACATGAGCGGAATTTTGCGGGTCTTCCGGCGGCAGCACGAAGGTGACTTCGGAATAGTTGAACTCGGTGGCGATCTTCTGCATCGCCGAATCGCTGAGACCGCGCGCATCGGAAATGACGGCAAGCGGGTTGCCCTCGAAACGGCTGGAGGTGAAGACATCGACAGTGACGTAGGAGAGGGTATTCATGGCGGCTCCCGTTGTGGCAGACCGCTATGAATAATCACGGTTTTTCAAGGAACGAAGCGGTTTCTTGTCGCCGTGACAATGAGAGGGCAGGAAGCTGTGTTTGCCGCTCCCTGCCCAAATCTCAAGCTTGAAAAATCAGGCTGCCTTTTCCAGGTCTTTCTTCCAGCTGCCCTTGGCGGCGAGGCTGTTCATCTCGGCGCGGTGGGTGAACTCGCGCTGGCCGGCGGCGACGTTTTCCTGTTTGCCGTTCCAGGCCTTGAGCGCGCTGTCCTGCAGGGCGCGGCCGTAGGAGAAGGTAACGAACCAGGGCAGGTCTGCTGTGGCATTGATGGCGGAAAGATGCGCACTCGCCTCTTCGGTCGACTGGCCGCCGGAGAGGAAGGCAATGCCGGGAACCGCCGACGGAACCGTGCGCTTCAGCACCTGCACGGTACGTTCGGCGACTTCCGCGACCGAGGCTTTGCGGGCATTCTTACCGTCGATCACCATGTTCGGCTTCAGGATCATGCCTTCGAGGCTGACGCGGGCATCGGCCAGTTCCTCGAAAACGATGCGCAGCGTGGATTCGGTCACTTCGGCGCAGCGGTCGATAGTGTGGTCGCCCGGCTTGCCGTCCATCAGGCATTCCGGCTCGACGATCGGGACGATCCTGGCCTCCTGGCAGAGTGCGGCATAACGAGCAAGCGCCTGAGCGTTGGCGCGGACGGAACCGCGGGTCGGTAGCGTCGATGAGATGGCGATGACGCCGCGCCATTTGGCGAAGCGGGCACCGGCTTCATAATACCGGGCAAGGCGCTCGCCGAGACCGTCTAGGCCTTCGGTGATGGTTTCGCCGGGATACTTGGCCATCGGCTTGGCGCCGGTATCGACCTTGATGCCGGGAATGGAACCGGCAGCGCGGATGATATCGACGAAAGGCGTGCCGTCCGCGGCCTTTTGGAAGAGCGTCTCTTCGTAAAGGATGACGCCGGAGATATATTTCTTCATCGCCTCGTCGGAGCGGAAGAGCATCTCCCGGTAGTCGCGACGGCTCGTTTCGGTCGATTCGAGATTGATCGTGTCGAAACGCTTCTTGATGGTGGAGGTCGATTCATCAGCTGCGAGCAGTCCCCGGCCGCCCGTAACCATCTGCACTGCAATGTCTTCCAGTCGTTCGCTCATCTCGTTCTCTCCACAGCATTAAACATCGGCGATTAAGAATATAGGACGGCGATAACAGAAGTTTATAGAGAGGAAAATGGAAGGCTAAGTCATTGAAACGATTGAAATCAATTCAATCGTTTGAAAATCTGGGATTTTTTCCGCGCGCTGAGCAAAAGACCGCGGAAAGCGCTTGGCCTCCACGGTCTATCCACATGTAAAACCTGTCAAATCAGGTTTTGCGATTATCTGCCGTTGAGGACGGCGACGCCGGGAAGCTCTTTGCCTTCCATCCATTCGAGGAAGGCGCCGCCGGCGGTCGAGACATAGGTGAAGTCGTCGGCAACGCCGGCATGGTTCAGGGCCGAGACGGTGTCGCCGCCGCCAGCAACCGAGGTGAGCTTGCCGGCGGCGGTGCGCCCCGCGGCGTATTTCGCGGCAGCGACGGTTGCGGCATCGAAGGGTTCGATCTCGAAGGCGCCGAGCGGGCCGTTCCAGACCAGGGTTGCGGCGCGCTCGATCCAGGCGTTGATGGCCTCGACGGATTTTTTGCCGACATCGAGCACCATGGCATCGGCGGGAATGGCGTTGATATCGACCGTCTCGTTGGCAGCACCTGCCTTGAACTCGCGGGCGATCACGCCATCCTCCGGCAGGATGATGGCGCAGCCGGCGGTCGCGGCCTCGATCATGATCTGCTTGGCGGTTTCGGCGAGATCATGTTCGCAGAGCGACTTGCCGACATTGGTGCCGCGGGCGGCGATGAAGGTATTGGCCATGCCGCCGCCGATGACGAGCGCATCGACCTTCTTCACGAGGTTCATCAGGAGGTCGATCTTGGTCGAGACCTTGGCGCCGCCGACGATCGCGACAACAGGACGAGCGGGATCGCCGAGGCCTTTTTCCAGCGCCTCCAACTCGGCCTGCATGGTGCGGCCGGCATAGGCCGGCAGGTGGTGAGCAAGGCCCTCGGTCGAGGCGTGGGCGCGGTGGGCGGCGGAGAAGGCGTCGTTGACATAGATATCGCCATTGGCGGCAAGCGCCTTGGTGAAGTCGGCGTCGTTCTTTTCTTCGCCCTTGTGGAAGCGGGTGTTTTCCAGAAGCAGGATATCGCCGTCATTCATCGCGGCGACGGCGGAGGTGGCTGCCCCGCCGATGCAGTCGGAGGCCGTCAGCACGGCATGATCAAGCACTTCCTCGACCGAAGGGGCGATCAGCGACAGCGAGAGATCAGGCGAAGGGCCGTCCTTCGGCCGGCCGAAATGGGCCAGCAGGATCACCTTGGCGCCCTTCTCAGACAGTTCGAGAATCGTCGGCGCCACACGCTCGATGCGGGTCGTATCGGTGACCTTGCCGTCCTTGACCGGAACATTGAGGTCGACGCGGACGAGAACGCGCTTGCCGCGGATGTCAGTGAGATCGTCAAGGGTCTTGAAAGAAGGCATGGGCAGATCCAGTCTTGGTTGGCGGAAGTTGCGCCGACCATAGCAAGGATCATTCGAGACGCAAGGCGTTCAACGGCCGTTTTCGCGTGTGCCTTCGTCGCCTCTGGCGGCCGCTTTCGGCGCGCTTTCGGCGGCCTTGGTTTCGCGGTTCCGGCGCCCGTTCAGCCGGTCGCGGATGCGCTGGATGATGTCCTTGAGATTGATGAAGATTGGCAGCGTGATCGCCGGCTCCACAGCTTCGAGCGACATGCCGACGGAGGTGATGTGGTCGTGCTCGTCGAGATCGCGGACGATGAGGATGATCGAGCCGAGGCGGACGCGGTCGGCATAGTCGGCCTTGCCGCCCAGGCGCTGCCGCATCAATTCGGCGATCGTCAGGCCCTTTTCGGATTCATTGAGCAGGCCGGGTCCATAGGCGGCGTCGAGATCGGCGGCGGGGCGGGCGGGGGAGAGTGCGAAGGCTCCGAAGAATTCGGCATCGTCTTCATCGACAGGCGCACGGCTGGCGAAGAGCCGGTCGAGCAGGCGGGAATAGCTCGGCACGATGAAGAGATAGACGAGATCGTTCTCGCGCAGCCGCCCGGCATATTGATATCGCATCGACTTGCCGTCGCGGATGACGAGCGAGGGTGTCGCCCAGCGCGGAATACGCTCGCCCCGCAGCACCGGACTATCCTTGATGACGCGGTAGGAGAGCAGTTCGTGGTTGGCAGCACCCGGCAGGTCGACCTCGACCTTGTCGACGGCGCCGATGCGCGGCGGAATGATCAGGCCGAGCTTCTTGGCGACGGGCTTGATCGTCCAGCCCTGCAGGAGCAGCGAGACCAGTACGATGATGAAGGCGGTATTGAAATAGATCTGGCCGTTTTCCAGCCCGCCGAGGATCGGCATGATGGCGAGCAGGATGGAGACGGCGCCGCGCAAACCGACCCAGGCGACGAAGCCGATTTCCTGCTGCGTGTAATCGAAGGGAAGCAGCGACAGCCAGACCGCCAATGGCCGGGCGACGAAGATCAGGAAGAGGGCGAGCAGGATGGCCGGCACGATGATGACCGGAAATTGCGATGGCGTGGCGAGCAGGCCGAGCACCAGGAACATGATGATCTGCGCCAGCCACGTCATGCCGTCCTGGAAGCGCTTGATGGTCCCGATCGCCTGCATCTTGCGGTTCCCGGCGTAGATGCCGGCGACATAGACGGCGAGGAAGCCGCTGCCGCCGACCGCGCCGGTGAAGGAGAAGACGAGAAGGGCGAGCGCCAGCACGAAGATCGGCGTCAGGCCGCGATCGGTATCAAGCTTGCTGACGATCAGCACGATCATCATGCCGCCGAGCAGGCCGAGGATGACGCCGAGGCCCATCTGCTGCACGAACATGGCGAGCATGCCGATATTGATGCCGGCGTAACGCTCGCCGCTCGCCAGCACCTCGACGAGGGCGATGGTGAGGAAGATCGCCATCGGATCGTTGGTGCCGGATTCGACTTCCAGCGTCGAGCGCACCTTGTCGCGGATGTTGATGCCGCCGATGCGCAGCAGGAAGAAGACGGCAGCGGCATCCGTCGACGCGACAATCGAGCCGAGCAGCAGACCTTCCAGCCAGGTGAAATTCAAAAGCCACATGGCGGCAACGGCAAAGAGCGAGGCGGTGATCAGCACGCCGACCGAGGCGAGCGCCAGCGAGGGCACGGCCGCCAGCCGGAAGGCCTGCATCGGCGTGCCGAAGCCGGAATCGAACAGGATGACGGCCAGCGCGATGGAGCCGAGAATATAGGCGAGATAATTGTTGCTGAACTCGATGCCGAGGCCGTCAACGCCGGCGGCAAGGCCGATCATCAGGAAGAGCAGCAGCAGGGGGGCGCCGAAGCGGAAGGCGAGCAAGCTCGAAAAAGCGGCAAGAAGCACGAGCGCCGTCGAGACCAGCACCACGATATAGAACGCTTCCATGCCCACCCCTTTCCATCGACTGCTTCGCGAATACGGCCACCCCCGGCCGATCCGTCCCGTTTCAACCCCTCCACACGCGCGGCGATCCATCAGTAAACGGCAAAACGCCAGAGAAGGGTAGGCCTTGCGGCTTAACCTCGTCGCGATGCTGCATCATGCTGCTGAACGGTTGCCGGACGGCCAACCGATACGGAATGCTACGGGAGAAACTCTCTATAAAGAATGTATAGGAAAATCAGGCGAGAGCAGGGCGAAAGAGCCAGGCACGGATTTTTCCTGCCGGTATCTGCGAATGGCAACAGGATAAGACACGCTCCCTCCTTTCACGCGGCCCGTTTGCGCTGTCCAATGACGGGAAGAATGGATTGCAGGCGCGGATGCGGAGAGCGGCGAAATTGAACGCGGAGATTTTTCGATATCGGGTGGAAATGCCGGCCGCCCAGCGAGAGCAGCCGGCTGTCGTTTGGTGCCAGAAGCGCCGGCTCTTGCTCTGCTATCCCAACGTTGCCTGAAGTATGACGATAGCGAGAAACGAGAGGCCGATGAACGCGGCAACCCAGATGACCAGACGATTGGCCTTTGCCAGCACGGCAGGCCTGACGTCCCGCTTGGGGTGAAACCGCTGCCGCCGTTTGAGGCTGGTGTGGGACAAGCGTTTTTGTGCCTCTGCCATTGATCACCTCCACTTGGCTCATTCTAGCCATTGTGCAGCGCTGCGCATTTCCTCAATCTAGCACGCCAAGCCAGCGGAATGCCAACTCGCTCAGTCTTCTGTGTCCTCGCCCTCGTCGGTCAGATCCGCGACCGGGACCAGGAAAACGACGAACTCGTCCTCGATCGTCCGTTCTGGATCGTCGTCAAATTCATAGGCGTGCTCGACCTCGCTTGCTTCCTCGGCTGTCGCCTTGCGCAAGCTCAGGGCCGCTTTGCGGTCCCAAAGAGGCTTGCCTTCGGATTCCAGGATGGTCAGGTCATCGCGAAAGTCTTCCGCCTGGAAGAAATGCGTCGCTTCCTCACTGTTTTCCGAGCGGAAACTGGCAACGGCACGGCCGGCGATTTCAACGGTAAAGTAATCCATTCATCTCTCTTTATCTCCCCGAGACGACGATGCGGCTGCAGGGGTTATGGATGACGCCGTGCCGGCTTGGGAACCGAGCCGGTACTGACGGTCTGTGCACATCGAATGCCCAAGGCCGACCATCCTACCAGATCCGGTGCTGGAAATGGGAAATGATGCGGCGTGAGCGTGTATAGCAAAAAACGGCCCGGTTTCCCGGGCCGCTTGCAATAGTCAATCGTCAGGCTCTTAGATGAGCTTGGCGAAGGCGACGGCCGTATCGGACATGCGGCTGGAGAAGCCCCACTCGTTGTCGTACCAGGACAGGACGCGCACGAAGTTGCCTTCCATGACCTTGGTCTGATCGGTTGCGAAGATCGAGGAGTGGCTGTCGTGGTTGAAGTCACGGGAGACGAGCGGCTCGTCGGTGTAGCCGAGGATGCCCTTCAGCTTGCCGTCTGCAGCAGCCTTGATGGCTTCGTTGATTTCGCCGACGCTGGTCGCCTTCTTGGCGACGAACTTGAAGTCGACGACGGAAACGTTCGGGGTCGGAACGCGGATCGAAGTGCCGTCGAGCTTGCCCTTCAGATGCGGCAGAACGAGGCCGACGGCCTTGGCTGCACCAGTCGAGGTCGGGATCATGGAAAGGGCGGCCGCGCGGGCGCGATACAGGTCCTTGTGCATCGTGTCGAGCGTCGGCTGGTCGCCGGTGTAGGAGTGGATGGTGGTCATGAAGCCGTGGTCGATGCCGACGGCGTCGTCGAGAACCTTCACGACCGGCACCAGGCAGTTGGTGGTGCATGACGCGTTGGAGATGACCAGGTGCTCCTTGGTGAGCTGGTCATGGTTGACGCCGAAGACGACCGTCAGGTCGGCGCCATCGGCAGGAGCCGAGACGATGACGCGCTTGGCGCCGGCCGTCAGATGAGCTGCGGCCTTGTCGCGGGCGGTGAAGATGCCGGTGCATTCCATCGCGATGTCGACGCCGAGTTCGCGGTGCGGGAGCGTTGCCGGATCCTTGATCGCCGTGACCTTGATCGGCTTGCCGTTGCCGACGATGATCATGTCACCCTCGACCTTCACCGTCGCCGGGAAGCGGCCGTGGATCGAGTCGTAGCGCAGCAGGTGGGCGTTGGTTTCGACCGGGCCGAGATCGTTGATGGCAACGACTTCGATGTCGGTGCGGCCGGATTCGACGATGGCGCGAAGGACGTTACGGCCGATGCGGCCGAAACCGTTGATGGCAACCTTGACTGTCATGTGCATTCACTCCCGATAGAGTAGGGCCCGATAAGGCAGGGCCTGGAATTGAGGAGATGGAGAGCGCCTCAAGGCGCCCTCATTAAAGCTTTGCTTCGGCGGCCGCAACGACGGCGTCGGCGGTGATGCCGAAATGCTTGTAGACGTCCTTCACCGGGCCGGAAGCGCCGAAGCTCTTCATACCGATGAAAGTGCCTTCCGGTCCGATGAACGCATCCCAGCCTTCGCGAACAGCGGCTTCAACAGCGATCTTGACCGGCGAATTGCCGAGGACTTCCTTGCGGTAGGCGTCCGGCTGCTCGAAGAACAGTTCCGTGCAGGGAACCGATACGACACGGACGGTCACGCCCTTGGCTTCAAGCACCGTACGAGCGGCAACGGCGATTTCGACTTCCGAGCCGGAGGCGAAGATCGTCACCTTGGCGTCGGCATTGCCGGCCAGCGTATAGGCGCCCTGTTCGCAGAGGTTCTTTTCGCTGTATTCGGTACGGGCGGCGAGCAGGTTCTGGCGCGTCAGAGCAAGGCCCGAAGGACGGTTGTGCGTCTTGATGGCGATCTGCCAGCATTCCGCTGTTTCCGTGGCGTCGGCAGGCCGGAAGACCATCAGATTCGGGATGGCGCGCAGACCGGCGAGTTGTTCGACCGGCTGATGCGTCGGGCCGTCTTCGCCGACGCCGATCGAGTCATGCGTCAGGACGTGAATGACGCGAATGCCCATCAGCGCCGCCAGGCGGATCGGCGGGCGGCAATAATCCGAGAAGATCAGAAAGCCGCCGCTATAGGGAATGAGACCGCCATGCAGTGCAATGCCGTTCATGGCAGAGGCCATGCCGTGCTCGCGGATGCCCCAATGCACGTAACGGCCGGCGAAATCCGTCGGTGTGATCGAGTGCATCTGGCTGGTCTTGGTGTTGTTCGAGGGTGTCAGGTCGGCGGAGCCGCCGAGCGTTTCCGGCAGGAAGCCGTTGATGACCTCGAGTGCATCTTCCGAAGCCTTGCGGGTCGCAACCGTCGGCTTGGTTTCGGCGACCTTCTTCTTGTATGCGCTGATCGCGGCGTCGAAGCCTTCCGGCAGTTCACCTGCCATGCGGCGGGTGAATTCGGCCTTGGCGGCGGCGTTGGCGAGAGTTTCCTCCCATGCCTTGACGATATTGTCAGAGCGAGTGCCGGCTGCGCGCCATGCGTCGAGGACGTCGGAGGGGATGACGAAGGGCTCGTAATCCCAGTTCAGCGCCTTGCGGGTGGCGGCGATTTCCTCGGCACCGAGCGGGTTGCCGTGTACCTTGTGGGTGCCCTGCTTGTTTGGGGCGCCAAAGCCGATGATCGTCTTGCAGGCGATGAAGGTCGGGCGGTCGGACTTGTGGGCGGCTTCGATCGCCTCGGCGATGGCGGCCTGATCGTGACCGTCGATCTCGATGGTGTTCCAGTGAACGGCCTTGAAGCGAGCGATCTGGTCGGTGGAGTCCGACAGCGAAACGGCACCGTCGATGGTGATCGAATTGTTGTCCCAGAAGAGGATCAGCTTGTTCAGCTTCAAGTGGCCGGCAAGCGCGATCGCCTCATGGCTTATGCCTTCCATCAGGCAGCCGTCGCCATTGATGACATAAGTGTAGTGGTCCTGCAGGTCGGAGCCGAACTCCTCGCGCAGCTTGCGCTCGGCAATCGCCATGCCGACGGCATTGGCAATGCCCTGACCGAGCGGGCCGGTCGTCGTTTCGATGCCGGTCGCGTGACCATATTCCGGATGGCCGGCGGTCTTCGAACCGATCTGACGGAACTGCTTCAGATCTTCGACCGTCATGTCGGGATAGCCGGTCAGATACAGCAGCGAATAGAGTAGCATCGAGCCATGGCCGGCCGACAGCACGAAGCGATCGCGGTTCGGCCAGTGCGGCTTCTTTGGATCGAAGCGCAGATATTTGGTGAACAGGACCGTTGCCACGTCAGCCATGCCCATCGGCATGCCCGGGTGGCCGGAGTTCGCCTTTTCGACGGCGTCCATGGCGAGAAAACGGATCGCATTCGCCATCCGGTCGTGTTGTTCGGGAGAGGTCATGGCTTTTCCGCAAGTTCCGGGTGTCGGGGGATGGCCTCGAGCCTCCAAGACCATCGTGTGAAAGCGGCAGAGACATAGCAGTTGGAACGGGCAAGTCAATAAATGGCAGGCTAAATCCGGGCGGACAGCGGCGATTTTTGACATTTGATCGCGCGATTATACAAATGACGAATCTGCTGCGGCGAGCACGTGTAAAGTGCTCATCCACAGGATAGGCCGGTGGGCAAGTGACAGGATTTATTGACGGGCCGTTTGCGAGCGGCATATCCTTTTGAAATCACAGGATCGGCGCGGCGTGCCGATTCGCGGATTCTGTGCGGGAATCGGAAAGACATGATGCCCACAGGCAAAACCATGGAAGCAGCGCTCAACGAATTGAGACAGGCGATTTCGAGCCTCGAAAACGCCGTCGACATGCGCGTCGAGCGGCAGCGCGAGCAGGGTGAGATCGAGGGCGAGGTACGACGCGTGCACGCCGACCGCTCCCGGCTGGCGCAGGAGCTCGATCAGGCCGAATTCCGCGCCAACCGGCTGGAAGAGGTCAATCGCGAGGTATCCCGGCGGCTGGTGACGGCCATGGAAACGATCCGCGTGGTTCTGGATCGCTAGAACAGGATGATTTTGGGCTGTGGCCCAAAATCTGAATCCTGTTCTGATTTAAAAAGTTAGAGCATGATGTCGTCCGAAAACCGCTCACACTTTTCGGCATCATGCTCTTATAGAAAGAGTTTGGCATGGCGCAGGTGACGGTAACGATCGACGGCAAGGCCTATCGCATGGCCTGCGAGGAAGGGCAGGAGGAGCACCTGTCCGATCTCGCCACCCGTTTCGACGGCTATGTCGGCCATCTCAAGGGACAGTTTGGTGAAATCGGCGATCTGAGGATCACGGTCATGGCCGGCATCATGGTCATGGACGAGATTGCCGAGCTGACGCGCCGCGTCGCCGGGCTGGAATCCGAACTCGAGTCGCTGCGCGGCAACCGCGACACGGTGCTTGCGGCCACCGCGCGCACCGAAGAAAACCTTGCGGCAGCACTCAGTGAGGTTTCGAGCCGCATCCGTGGCATCACCGACAAGCTGAACGGCCGCTCCGCCCCGGACCTGAACTGATCTCAATTAAATCAGGACGGTCTGCCACCGCCACTGGCGCGGCAGCGCAAACGTCCTTATATATCGCGATGCGGTCTGCGCCTCTCGACAGGAACCACAATCCCTGGGGCCATACTCGATCCAAAGGGAGCTGTCCCTGGCCAGGCCCGTGGGCCTGGACACACGGCGCCCACCTACGTTTGTAGGCACCCAGGATCGTAAACATCCATCGGTGGTCGTGGATCGCACCTTCCCTTTCATCGTCGGCAGGGACGTCGCATCCGGCGGGCGAACGCCGACCAGGCCCTTGTTGACGAAGGTGAGGCCGCCGCCGACAGCGGAATTTTCGGCCATTGCGACGGCCGGAATGGCGGCGGATGCCGCGAGAACCGCGGCAAACAGCCGCGATGCTATGGTCTGACATTCTTCATGGAGATACCCTCTCGGTCAAAAGCGCTCTCAAAACGGGCTCGGCCCGCAGGCTGGACACCGCTTCAAATGACACCCCGACTTGGATTCGATTTCCCGATGGCCGAACACGCCCCGGATTTCGTCGCCCCATATCCCCGTCAGACGGTCTATGACGGGATCATAATATCTGGATGACGCTTTTCGGCGAAAAGGCCATGCCGCGAGGATGCCGGGCTTTCGCCTATCCGTATTCCAGGTCGTTGTTCTATCCGACCGGATAAGGCCCTTCGACAAAGGCCTGGTCATGGTAGCCTTTCGAGCCGACATCCAGCGCCAAAGGGCTTCGCCATTCCCTATTCTCGCGTAGGCATTCCAACACGAGACGGAAATCATATCGCGGCTGCCAGCCGAGTTCCCGCTTTGCGCGCGCGTTGACATAGACACGGTCGAGCGCCGGAAACATCTTCCAGCCGCGTGATGCATAGAGGGCGCTCGCACCCGGAAACAGGCGTTCGACGACATCAGGCGCATCGCGTCTGATCTCGGCGAGATCGCCTGATGAAAACGGCGTTGTGGCGGAGATGATGTAGCGGCCGAAGCCGATGGCCGGAGCTTTTTCGAGCGCCAGTATATGGGCGCCGGCCACATCGCTGATATCGACGCGGCGATGAAGAAGCTCGTTGGCCTGGGCATTCTCCGGCGAATAGCCGTTGCGAATATCAGGATCGTCGTCGTTTTCGGGAAAGAAACGCGATGTCCTGAGAATGACAACCGGCAGGCCGGATTTGCGGGCGAAGAGTTCGCACAGGCCTTCGGCGGCGAGTTTGGTGACGCCGTAGATGTTTTTTGCGACCGGAAGCACGTCCTCCGTCACCCATGCCGCCGGTTCGCCGGCAGCCGGCGTCAATGCCGCGCCGAACGTGCTGGTGGTGCTGGTGAAGACGAAGCTTGCGACGCCTGCGGCGACGGCTTCTTCGAGCAGGTTCAGCGTCCCGGCGATATTGATGTCGAGGAAATCGCGATTGTCGTGGGTCGCCACATGCGGCTTGTGCAATGTTGCGGCATGGATGACCTGGCTGATACCAGACATTGCCTGCCGGACGAAGACGCGATCACCGATCGAGCCGACCATATCGGTGAAAGCCGAGGGCTTGATATCGATGCCGCGCACCCAGCGGCTTTGTGTCCTCAAAGTGCGCATCAGCGCCTCGCCGAGATGGCCGGCACTTCCCGTCACCAGTATCGTCATCACATCGTCTCCTGAGCGTTTTGGCGGCCGACGCTATAAAGACCGAGGTTTCCGGACAACGCATAAATTATGCATGGGAATGCAGGAAAGCTGCAGGCTCAGCCGATGGTCGTGACAAGGCGGCCGGCGCTGCCATCGGAAAGCATGATCCTTTCCCAGCTCACGTGCCCGGCCGCAATCGGCAGCAGCGCATTGCCGTTGGCGCCGGTCTCGAGAATCAGCGACGAGAGCCTGCCCGCATGCCAGCCGCGCTCCTCCAGCGACTGCTCGGCTGCGGCGATTTCGGCGGAAGCATAAGAAAAAAGGGAACGGCCGAGAAAGGCAGCGAGCGGCGCCCGCCATTCCGCCTGCCGCGGGCGGGAGGCTGATAGCAGCCGGTGGGTCCGGTCGCAGATCAGATGCACCGGGCGAACGGAATCCTCGACCAGCCGCTTCAGCGCCGCATCGACTGCCGCATGTCGAGGCGCGGCGAAAATCCGTTCCAGCTTGACGGCCTGTTCGGATGAGAGGGCGAGCTGATCGCGCTCCCAGCGTGAGACCGTCGCCTGGTTGACGCCGAGGAGTTCGGCGAGATGTTCCTGCTTCATGCTGCGCAACAGCCGCATGCGGCGTATGCCGGCCCCTGTTATCGTCATCTGTCCTGTCCCATGCTTTGCCGCCAGCATAGGGCTGTGGCGGGCCGGGCGACAAGGCGGTTGGACAGTCGGCATTTTATTCGGGCTGGCCTTCGAGATCGCTTCTCAGCCGGTCGAGTATAGAGAGCGCATGGCCGGCATAGGCGCTGATCCAGCGGTCGTAGATGTGCTTGATCGGCAGGCTGTTTAAGTGGTTCCAGCGTTCGCGGCCCTCCTTCCTGGCGATGACCAGGTCTGCCTCCTCCAACACTTTCAGATGCTGCATGACCGTGCAGCGGTCCATCTGAGGAAACATCTCGCAGAGAGTTCCCGTGGTGCGGGGGCCATCCTTGAGCAGATCGAGGATTTCGCGGCGGCGATGATGCGCCAGCGCTTTGAAAACAGGGTCGTCGGTTGATTCGCTTGACATGTTATGTTTTTATAACATAATGAAGCCAAGTACAATGGACCAAGTACAATGGACCAAGCACAATGGACCAAGCACAATGGAGAAGAGGAGAAGTGCCATGTCTCTCGGAATCCGCATTTCCGGCCGTATCGGCCGCCCCGTGGCGGAGGTATTCGACGCCGTCGTCAACCCGAAGAAACTCAGCAGCTATTTCACCACGATCGGCGGGGCGAGCGCGCCGCTCGTCCAGGGCGCGACGGTGACCTGGTGGAAGGATGCGCCAGTCGAAGTGATCGAACTCGTGCCGGAAAGCCGTATCGTGCTGCGATGGGACGGCGGCACCGGCGAGGATGAGGCAAGATACAAGACGCTGGTGGAGATGAACTTCAAGCCGCTGGAGGATGGCGGCACGCTGGTGACCATCGCCGAGACCGGCTGGCGCGAAGACGATGCCGGCCGGCGCGGCACCTATCTCAACTGCGAAGGTTGGACGCAGATGCTTTGCTGCATGAAGGCCTTCGTCGAATATGGCATCAACCTGCGCGAGGGCATGTTCCTCAGCGAAATGAAGGGCGAGCCGGCCAGCGCACCTGACGCTTGACGAAGCATTGGTTTGCAGGAGATCGGCGGCGCAATCGTCGCATCCGTCAATATCACCGAGACTTCGCTTGCCTGTCACACTGCGGGTGCTAATTTCCGGATTCGATACTTCATTTCGGTTTCCAGGAGATTCATATGCAGCTTGGCATGGTTGGTTTGGGCCGCATGGGCAATTATATGGTCCAGCGCTTGATGCGAGGCGGTCACGAATGCGTCGTTTACGACGCCAGGCCGGAAAGCGTCGCCGATCTCACGGGCCTCGGTGCGACCGGCAGTGCTTCTCTCGAGGAATTCGTCTCGAAGCTCACCCATCCGCGGGCGATCTGGCTGATGCTGCCGGCGGCGATCGTCGACAAGGTGCTGGCGAGCCTGGTGCCGCTGCTTGAGAACGGCGATATCGTCATCGACGGTGGCAACTCTTATTACCACGACGATATCCGCCGCGGCGCAGAACTCATCACCAAGGGCATACATTATGTCGATGTCGGCACCAGCGGCGGCGTCTTCGGCCTCGAGCGCGGCTATTGCTTGATGATCGGCGGCGAGAAGGGCATCGTCCAGCATCTTTCCCCAATCTTCGCGACATTGGCGCCCGGCCCCGGCACGACGGAAGCCTCGCCGAACCGGAGCGCCAAAGCGGCGGCGGCCAGCACCGCCGAACAGGGTTACCTGCATTGCGGCCCGCATGGCGCCGGCCATTTCGTCAAGATGGTGCATAACGGGATCGAATACGGTCTGATGGCCGCCTATGCCGAAGGCCTCAATATCCTGAAGCACGCCAATATCGGCGCTGCCTCGCACGAGGTCGATGCGGAAACCGCCCCGCTCGCCCATCCGGAGCACTTCCAGTATGACCTGAACCTGCAGGATGTTGCCGAAGTCTGGCGCCGCGGCAGCGTCATCACCTCCTGGCTGCTCGATCTCACGGCCGATGCGCTGCATGCCGATCCGGCACTATCGAAATATGCGGGCCGCGTTTCCGACAGCGGCGAAGGCCGCTGGACGATCATGGCGGCAATCGACGAAAGCGTGCCGACGCCGGTGCTGAGTGCGGCGCTCTATGGCCGCTTCTCCTCGCGCGACAATGACGAATTCGCCAACAAGGTGCTGTCGGCGATGCGCGCGGGCTTTGGTGGCCACGTGGAAAAACCGGTCCCGAAATCCTGAAGGCAGGCGGTTTCACTCGCCGTTCCGACAAAGCCGTCATCCTGACAGAGCGAGCGCAGCGCTTCGTTCGAGGGCGGCGATGTCGGCATCTCCTAGCCATCGGTATGGTTTTCCTACTGCTTGCTGGCGGCAACGGTCACGGGTATCCATTGCAAAATGTTGGGGCTGCTTCATCCAGGCGGCCGACTTTTCATCGGAGGCGGTCATGAAGCGTGGCATGGCAGGGGGCTTGAAGGCCGTCCTATTCGGCATATTGGCATTGCTTGCGCTTTTTTCGGCTGTTTCGCCTGGCTTTTCCCAAACGCCGCCGGCGCAAGTGCCTGCCGCGGCTACCCCGCCGGCGCAGGTGCGTGAGATGATGGAGCTCATGCAGACGCCCGAGGTCAAGCAGTGGATGTCGACGCAGATGGCCGCGACGCCTGCGGCCAACGCAGCGTCTGAAAACCAGATGTCGGTTCTGTCAGGTCTGCTGCAGCATGCCCGCCGGCATGTCTCGATGGTCTCCGATGCGGCGATGACGCTGCCCTCCCAGGTCGGCAATGCCTCCTCACTGTTCTTCGGTGAAATCGCCGTCACCGGCTGGCCGCGGATGGTGGCGCAATTCCTGGCGATTTTCCTGCTCGGCGCGATCGTCGAAAGCATTGCCCGTTATGCCTTCCGCCGCCGTCGCCGCCGGCTGATTGAGATGGCGGGCATGCATCTGGCGCCGCGCGTCATCCCGGCGCTGATCTTCGCGGCGGCGACCATGCTCACGCTTCTCAGCCTCAGCTGGCCGCCGTTCAGCCAAAGCATCGCGATCGTCTGCGTCGTCGCGCTCATCGTCCAGCGCTTTACGATCTGCCTCGGCGGCGTGCTGGTCGATCTCATCGGGCTGGCGCGGGCCGACGAAGAACGGCAGGGGATCACCGCTCCGATCATGCCGGGACGTGACGTCGCGCTCTTCTGGTATCGCCGCTGTGCGACCTTCGTCATCTATTTCATCTTCGGCTGGGCGGCGATCCAGTCGATGGAGCCGCTTGGCTATACCCCGAGCGCCCGGCTCCTCGTCGGCTATATCCTCGGCATCGGCCTGTTGCTGATCGCGATCGAGGCGGTCTGGTCACGGCCGCACAAGGACGAGAAGCGCGGTCACGGGACCTCCTGGGCGCTCACCGTCTATTTCCTGTTGCTGTGGAGCATCTGGGTTGCGGGCTTCAACTGGCTGCTTTGGCTCGGCATCTATGTGCTGCTGCTGCCGCGCGTGCTCGCCGTTTCGACGCTTGCGGTGAGATCGCTGCAGCAGACCGAAGCAAGTTTCCTGGCCACGCGCCGGATTGCGACGGTGCTGCTCGACCGGGGCGTGCGGGCATTGATCATTGCCGTTGCCGCCATCTGGCTTGGCCATATGCTCGGCGTCGGCGCCGATACGATGGCCGCGGGCGACACGATGGTCGACAAGATCGCGCGCGGCGTCATCGGCGGCATCGTCATCCTGTTGGCCGCCGACCTGCTCTGGCATGTCATCAAGGCCTATATCAATGGCAAGCTGCTCGATTCATCCGTGGATGGCGGAACAACGGATGAGGAGAAGGCCAAACGCGCGCGGATACATACGCTGTTGCCGATCTTCCGCAATATCCTTGCCGTGGTGATCGCGGTCATCGCCGTGCTGATGGTGCTGTCGGGCCTCGGTATCGAGATCGGGCCGCTGATCGCCGGCGCCGGTGTGGTCGGCGTCGCGGTCGGCTTCGGCGCCCAGACGATCGTCAAGGATGTCATCAGCGGCATGTTCTATCTCTGGGACGATGCCTTCCGTATCGGCGAATATATCGAAAGCGGCAGCCACAAGGGCGTGGTCGAGGCCTTCAGCCTGCGTTCGGTGAAGCTCAGGCACCATCGCGGCCCGCTGACGACGGTGCCGTTCGGCGAACTCGGGGCGGTCAAGAACCTCAACCGCGACTGGACGATCGACAAGATCAGCCTCAACGTCAAATACGACACCGATCTCGTCAAGGCGAAGAAGGTGATCAAGCAGATCGGCCAGACGCTGCTCGAAAATCCGGAATTCGGTCCGCACATCATCGAGACGCTGAAGATGAAAGGTGTCGAACAATTCGGCGAATTCGCAATCGAAATCCGGCTGTCGATGATGACGAAACCTGGCGAGCAATTCGTCATCCGCCGCAATGCGCTGGCGATGATCCGCAATGCCTTCAAGGAAAACGACATCGAATTCGCAGTGCCGACCGTGCAGGTGGCGGGCGATCGCGACGCGGAGGTTGATGCCGCCGTGGCGCGCTACGCCGCGCATGCACGGGCGGGCAGCGAGCCGGCGGCGTAAACCCTCACATCGCCCCGGCGGCTGCAATCAGCAGGCCACCGATGATCGCCATGTTGGTTTTCCAGGTATTGATCGCGCTGTCGCGCGCCGTACCCTGCATGTCCCAGAAATTCAGCAGCATGATGGTGGCGGCAAGGGTGAAGACGATGAGGCCGAATGCCGCCGCCGCGACGAAAAGTCCCAGCATCAGCAGGAGGCCGGCCGCGATCTGGACCAGGCTGCCCGAGAGCAGTACCCATTTTGCAAAGGGAACGCCGCGGGCTTCGATTGCCGCGGTTAGCGGCACGATGACGAAAAAATGATGAATGCCGCCCGCGACATAGAGGCCGCCCAGCAATAGGCGTCCGAGGACAAGCATCATGAGGGCCGGACTATCCTGCATATCGAACCGTTCTCCCGGATCTCAAATCCCATCGTAGGGCCAAGTTCTTTCGAAGCTTACGAAAATGCAATGTGCCGCGACGCCGGCCTGCGCAAATTCGCCCCAATTGAGGATGATTGAGGCGCAAAGGGCGGGGCGGGGTAGCGGCGGTATGGCTTCATAGAGCTTCCATGCCTCCTATGTTACGTCTTTCAAAAATGATTCCCGCCACGCTAGCAGTTGCGACAGGTACGAGATGTCGGGTCACGGCAATTTGGAAAATATAGAAGAATCGGACGGCGGGTTTTCTTTTCGCGGGCTATTCAGACGGTACAGAACGCCGCTGACGGCCGCGGCGACACTCGTGGTCTTCTGCCTTGTCGGTTATGCGATCATGCAGCTGACCAACGAGGTGCGCTACGATGACGTCGTCGACGCGCTGGCGGCAACCCGGCCGAGCGCCATCCTGCTTGCTCTGTTCTTCACGGGGCTGAGTTTTCTCTCGCTGATCTTCTACGACCTCAACGCCATCGAATATATCGGCAAGAAGCTGCCTTTTCCGCATGTGGCGCTGACGGCGTTCAGCGCCTATGCGGTCGGCAATACTGCCGGCTTCGGCGCGCTTTCAGGCGGTGCGATCCGTTACCGCGCCTATACGCGCCTCGGGCTCTCGCCGGAGGATATCGGCCGCATCATCGCCTTCGTCACGCTGTCCTTCGGTCTCGGGCTTGCGGGCGTCGCGGCGATCGCCCTCATCATCATCGCCGATGAGATCGGCCCGCTTATCGGTGTCAGCGCCTTCCTCCTGCGGTTGATCGCCGGTTCGATCGTCGCCATCCTGGGCGCGGTGATGATCATCGGCCGTGACGGGCGCGTGCTCGATCTCGGCCCTGTGGCAATCCGCCTGCCGGATTCGCGCACCTGGTCGCGCCAGTTTCTCGTCACCGCCTTCGATATCGCCGCCTCGGCGTCGGTGCTCTACGTGCTGCTGCCGCAGACGGCAATCGGCTGGCCGGTCTTCCTCGCCGTCTATGCCATCGCCGTCGGTCTCGGCGTACTCAGCCACGTTCCGGCCGGCCTCGGCGTGTTCGAGACCGTGATCATCGCGTCGCTCGGCAGCGCGGTAAACATCGATGCCGTGCTCGGATCGCTGGTGCTCTACCGGCTGGTCTACCATGTGCTGCCGCTGCTGATCGCCGTGCTCGCGGTGTCGGCGGCGGAGCTGCGTCGTTTCGTCGACCATCCGGCCGCCTCCAGCGTGCGGCGCATCGGCGGGCGGCTGATGCCGCAGCTGCTCTCGGCCCTTGCGCTGCTGCTCGGCGTCATGCTGGTGTTTTCGAGCGTCACGCCGACGCCGGATCAGAACCTCGAATTCCTCTCCAACTATCTGCCGCTGCCGATGGTCGAAGGGGCGCATTTCCTCTCCAGCCTGCTGGGGCTCGCGCTCGTCGTCGCCGCACGCGGCCTCGGCCAGCGGCTCGACGGCGCCTGGTGGGTGGCGGTGTTCTCGGCTGTCGCTGCGCTGACCTTGTCGCTGTTGAAGGCGATCGCGCTGGTTGAAGCCGCTTTTCTCGCCTTCCTCATATTCGGGCTCTTCGTCAGCCGCCGGCTCTTTACCCGCCATGCCTCGCTGCTCAACCAGGCGCTGACGGCGTCCTGGCTGATGGCGATTGCCGTCATTGTCGTCGGCGCCGTCGTCATCCTGCTCTTCGTTTATCGTGACGTCGAATACAGCAACCAGCTCTGGTGGCAGTTCGAATTTACCGCCGAGGCGCCGCGCGGGCTGCGCGCCGTGCTCGGCATCACCATCATCTCGTCGGCGATCGCCATCTTCAGCCTGCTTCGGCCGGCGGCCTTCCGGCCGGAACCGGCCACGGACGAGGCACTGGCGCGTGCCGTCGATATCGTCATGAAGCAGGGCAATGCCGACGCCAATCTGGTGCGCATGGGCGACAAGAGCATCATGTTCTCGGAAAAGGGTGATGCCTTCATCATGTATGGCCGGCAGGGCCGCTCCTGGATCGCACTGTTCGACCCGGTCGGCGAGCATCGCGCCGTGCAGGAGCTCGTATGGCGTTTCGTCGAAGCGGCGCGCGCCGCCGGCTGCCGGGCGGTGTTCTATCAGATCTCACCGGCGCTGCTTTCCCATTGCGCCGATGCCGGCCTTCGCGCCTTCAAGCTCGGCGAACTGGCGGTTGCCGATCTCAGGACCTTCGAGATGAAGGGCGGCAAATGGGCGAACCTTCGCCAGACGGCAAGCCGCGCCCAGCGCGACGGGCTGGAATTCGCCGTCGTCGAGCCGCAGGACATAGCCTCGGTCATCGATGATCTCGCCGCCGTTTCCGCCGCCTGGCTCGAGCATCACAACGCCAAGGAAAAAGGCTTCTCGCTCGGCGCCTTCGATCCCGATTACGTTTCATCGCAGCCGGTCGGCATCCTGAAAAAGGACGGCAGGATCGTCGCTTTCGCCAATATCCTTGTCACCGAATCCAGGGAGGAGAGCACGATCGATCTGATGCGCTTCTCGCCGGACGCACCGAAGGGCTCGATGGACTTTCTCTTCGTGCAGATCATGGAATATCTGCGCGGACAGGGTTTCACCCACTTCAATCTCGGCATGGCGCCTCTTTCCGGCATGTCGAAACGCGAGGCGGCGCCCGTCTGGGACCGCATCGGCAGCACTGTTTTCGAACACGGCGAGCGCTTCTATAACTTCAAAGGCCTTCGGGCATTCAAATCCAAGTTTCATCCGCACTGGCAACCGCGCTATCTTGCGGTCTCAGGAGGGGGCAATCCGATGATCGCGTTGATGGACGCGACATTTCTGATCGGGGGCGGATTGAAAGGGGTAGTGAGAAAATGATCAGGACAATCCTTCTTGCCACGGCATGCGCCTGCATGCTCGCGGCCGCACCGGCTAGTGCCGCCGAGGAAACCAAGCAGAGCTTCGAAACCGGGCTCATTCCGTCGCCGCACATCTTCCTGCCGGAAGGAGAGGTGAAAGGCACGGTGATGCTGATCTCGGATGCCGCCGGCTGGGGCGACTATGAGAAGGCCGAGGCCGACAGGCTGGTCGCCGAAGGCGCCGTCGTCATCGGCGTCGACTTTCCCTCCTACATCCAGGCGCTCAGCCGCTACGACGTCAGCCTCAACGACGGCTGCATCTACATGGTCTCGGATATCGAATCGCTGAGCCAGCAGGTGCAGCGCGCGACCGGCAACAGCGCCTATCATCTGCCGATCGTCGCCGGCATCGGCGAGGGCGGAGCCTTGGCGCTGGCGATCGCGGCGCAAACGCCGGATGCGACGATCGGCCAGACGCTTGCCGTCGATCCGGTCGCCGGCATTCCGCTCACCCAGGCACTTTGCACGCCGGCTTCCAAGCAGGTGGTTGGTCAACGTACAGTCTATGGACTCAGCGACGGCGTTCTGCCGGACCCTGTGATCACCGTCTTCACGCCTAATGCCAACAAGGATGGCCGGGCGCATGCCGAGGCATTGAAGAAGGCCCATGCCGAGATCGAAATCCGCGATTCCACCGATGATGCGCAGACGGTGTTTGCCGATACGCTCGACGATCTCGTCACCGCCTCCGGTGCCTTCGGCAACCCGCTCGGCCTGCCGTTGGCGGTGCTTGAGGCGACGCCCGCCTTCGATACGATGGCGGTGATCTATTCCGGCGACGGCGGCTGGCGCGACATCGACAAGGAGGTCGGCGGCACGCTACAGAAGGAGGGCATTCCTGTCGTCGGCGTGGATTCGCTCCACTATTTCTGGTCCGAGCGTAAGCCGGAGGAGACAGCCGGCGATCTTTCGAAGATCATCGACTTCTACCGCAAGCAGTGGAAGGTGAAGCATGTGCTGCTCGTCGGTTATTCCTTCGGCGCCGATGTCGTACCCGCCACTTATCAGCTCCTCAAGCCGGCTGAAAAGTCGGCGGTGGCGCAACTGTCGCTGCTGTCGCTGTCGCACGAAGTCGACTATGTCATTTCCGTTCTCGGCTGGCTCGGCCAGAAGACGGAAGGGGCGGGAGGCGATCCCGTCAGCGATGTGAAGAACATCGATCCGAAGCTCGTGCAATGCATCTACGGCAAGGACGACGATGACGATGTCGCCTGTCCGGCGCTGAAGGATAGCGGCGCCGAAGTCATCGAACTGCCCGGCGACCATCACTTCGACGAGAATTACGACCTTCTCACCAAGACGATCATCGACGGGCTGAAGAGGCGACTGCAGGATTAGAGCAATTCCAGGAAAAGTGCGAAGCGGTTTCCGTCCGGAATTGTGTAAACAAAAGTTAGAGCGGTTCTGCGCCTCTTGCGAAAAACCGAACCGCTCTAAAGCGCGGCGCGTCCGATAGGACGCGCTAAGGACGCTGATTATCAGCGCATCAGCGTCTCTTCGCTCCAGCCGAGTTCGGCGAGTTCTGTGCCACGGAACCGCGCATCGTCGGCGACGATGAACTCGTCGAGTTGCGGCGGAGCGACGCTGGTGCCGGAAAGCATCGCATGCACCTGGCCGCGATGATGGGTCTGATGCTGGAAGAGGTGGGCGAGCACGTCTTCCATCCGCTCCTCCTGGATGCGAGCGCCGCGATGGAGGCGGACGGCGGAGACCAGCATCTCCGGCGTCAGGGCCTCGCAAAGCGCTATCAGGCGCTGATCGACCTTCGCCTGCGCCTCTGCCAGCGAGGAAACGTCATCGAAGGGTTCGTCGACCTCGAAGGCCTGGAACCCGAGCGTGCCGCCTTCCAGGCCATCGACATAGAACCAATCGACCGTGATGATATGGTTCAAGGTTTCCTTGAGCGAGGGGAAGAAGCTGGTGCGCGGTGCCTCGAATTCACGGGGCTTCAATGCCGCGCAGGCCTGAAGCAGCCGGCGGTTGGCAAGCGCATTGTTATAGGCAAGTTTGCGAAACGGCCTGACGGGATCGAAGGTCGGCATTGGCACATCTCCTCTTCACACGTGCTGGAATGTTTGCGTCAATCCTCGTCATCGAGATTGCCGTCCCGCCAGACGAGGTGACGGGGTGCTGCGGGCAGGTTCTCGATTTCATCGGCGATGAAATAGGGCGGGATGTCGAGCGCGGTCAGGGCCGTGCGCGTCGCCGACACCCATTTGAATTCGAGATGATTGTCGCCGTCTTCGACGCGATGGATGATTTCGTGTGACTGAAAAGGGAAGTCCGGCGGGATCTCCATCAGATAATAGAGGCCGAGCTCATGCCAGTCGCGCTGCTCATAGTGGAAAAAATTCTCGACGATCCAGAGCAGGCGGGAGACGGTGACGTCGACGCCCAGTTCCTCCATCATCTCCCGTTTCAGCGTCTCCTCCGACGTCTCGCCTATTTCCGCCCTGCCGCCCGGAAAGGTCCAGAAGGGTTCATGCACGGCGCGATGAACGAGCACATGGCCATTGCGAAAACCGAGGCCGGCGATGCGATAGTTGAAACGCTCGGCGCCCGCATTCAGGCGGATGAGAGTGCGCTTGGTCATGCCATTCTATCCAAGATCGATCACGACGATTTCCGGCGGCACGCCGAAGCGCACCGGTGCAATGGAACACCCGAGACCGCCGGACACGATGATATTACGCCCCTCCTCAACCATATGGCCATAGGCGTAGCGATTGCCGTAACGCGAGGGCACGACCGGCGAACGGCCCAGCAGCCGGATCTGTCCGCCATGCGTGTGGCCCGATAGCGTTAGCGAGACGCGCTCTGGCACGCGCGGGAAGATATCGGGTTCATGGGCGAGCAGGATGACAGGCGCATCGTCGGTCACCTGAGCCATCGTTCCCTCGAGATCGTCGAGGCCGAGCATATGCGTGCGGCCCCACTTCCGGCCGGGCAGCAGCGCCAACTGATCTTCGAGGCCTGCGAGCCAAAAGCCGCGGCCATCCTTTTCGAGCCGAACGGCGCGGTTGCCATAGACCGGGATTCCGACATCGGCGAGAGCCCGGTGTCCGAATGTTTCCATCCCGCCGTTCTTCTGGGCGGTGCGGTCCTCCCACCAATCGTGGTTGCCCATGACCGCATGGACTCCGAGAGGAGCCCGCAAGGTGGCGAGCGCCTTCGACCATTGGCCCGAATGCACGTATTGGGTCACCATGTTCATGCCGGCGGCATAATCGCCGAGCAGAATGGTCATATCGCCTTCGAGTTCATTTGCCCTGTGGCAGATCGCGGCAATGCGACTTGCCGACATCCAGGGTTCGCAGGCGTGCAGATCGGCGAGCGCGACGATGCGGAGCTTCAGCCCCGGTGTCCATCCCGGCGGTGTCAGCCGGTAGCGGGTGATGGCGAGCCGCGCGAGCGGTTCATAGGCGAAGGCATAACCACCGAGTGACATGATGCCTGCGACACCGCCGCCGAGAACCTTGAAAAATCCGCGGCGGGTGATCACTCAGTTATCCTCCTGAAACAGCCGGAACTGCGCAGCCTCCATATCCTTAGGTGGTTGCATTCCCAGATGTTTCCACGCGATTGCGGTCAGAACGCGGCCGCGTGGCGTGCGCTGAATGAAACCCTGCTGGATCATGTAGGGCTCGATGATGTCCTCGATCGCGTCGCGCGGCTCGGAAAGGCCGGCGGCAATGGTTTCAATGCCGACTGGGCCGCCGCCGAAATTGACCGCGATCATGTTGAGGTAACGTTTGTCGAGCTGGTCAAAGCCGACATTGTCGACCAGCAGGCGGGTCAGCGCCTCGTCGGCGATCTCGCGGGTGACGGCCTCTGCCCTTGCCACCTCGGCAAAGTCGCGCACGCGCCGCAACAGCCGGCCGGCGATGCGCGGGGTGCCGCGGGCGCGTCTTGCGATCTCGCGGGCGCCCTCTTCGGTGATCGGCAGGTTCATCAGCCGCGCGCCGCGGCGCACGATGAGTTCCAGTTCCTCGACGGTGTAGAAGCTCAAGCGGACCGGAATGCCAAAGCGGTCGCGCAGCGGCGTCGTCAACAGTCCGAGGCGAGTGGTGGCTGCCACCAGCGTGAATTTCGACAGGTCGATCTTCACCGAGCGAGCTGCAGGGCCTTCCCCGATGATCAGGTCGAGCTGAAAATCCTCCATGGCCGGATAGAGGATTTCCTCGACGGCGGGGTTGAGACGATGGATCTCGTCGATGAAGAGCACATCTCGCTCCTCGAGGTTGGTGAGCAGGGCGGCGAGATCGCCAGCCTTGGCGATCACGGGACCCGACGTCGAACGGAAGTTGACGCCGAGCTCCTTCGCCATGATCTGCGCCAGCGTCGTCTTGCCGAGGCCGGGCGGGCCGACGAAAAGCACGTGGTCCAGCGCTTCGCCACGGTTTTTCGCCGCCTCGATGAAGACCTTGAGATTGGCGCGCGCTTCCGCCTGGCCGGTGAACTCGTCCAGCGATTGCGGGCGCAAGGTGATATCAAGGTCTTCGCCCCGCTTTTCCGGTGATATCAGGCGGGCGGGTTCGCTCATGTCAGAAGCTCCATACCTGGCACAGTCTTGAACGCGTGCCGGTCAAATGTCTTGGTCGCCTGGCATCCCTCATCCGCGGCGCGGTAGCCAATCAAGGCATCGGCAAAATCTGCGTTTCGCGTTTCCACGGCCCTCAGGGCCTTGATCACCAGGGTCTGGTTCTCGATGTCCAATCCTCTGACGCGTGTCAATTTGCCGATTGCCTCGACAACATCCTTTTTCTTGAAGCCGAACCGGGCGCGCAACGCCCAATCCAGTTCCAAGAGATTCAGAAGCGAGAGAAATCCACGATAGTCCCTGCCGATACCTTCACCGAACTTCAGCGCGGCAGCCCTTTGCTCCGGATCGTCGTCGACAATAAGCCTCAGCAGGACGTTTGTATCCACACCATACGCAATCATGCGGCGACATCCGATTTCGACCGCGTGGCTTCGTCGACCACATCGCTGCCCGCAGCATCGGTCACCGTTGCGTCGATCTCCTCCAGGGAAGCACGTCCATTTGGAGGCGATCCGAGAAGGCCTGCGAGATCGTTGAAGTTGATCGATTTTGGTGTGATCACGACCTCTCCGTCGATGATGGAGAAAACAAGCTGATCGCCGGGCTGAAGACCGAGAGCATCCCGCAGTTCCTTCGGAAGCGTTATCTGGCCCTTGGGTGAAAGCGTAAATTCTCCCCACATCGATCAGTAGTCCTATTTTGGTGAGTGAGTCGGAAAATTTGTCATTTGTCGGAAAATCGACAGTTTATCCTACTCTACCGCGCCAGTTCCTTCAATCCCAATCGGATCAGCTTGGCGCTGTCTGCACCATCGCCTGCCGTCTTCATGGCTGCGGCAATCGCATTCGCCGCCTGGTCGCGGGAATAGCCGAGGTTGGTCAGTGCGGAAACCGCATCGGCGACAGGTGCTGCCGCGACACCTTCGCCGAGTTCCTGTTTGAGGCCGATATTGATCGCTTCGCCGGCAAAGGCCGGCGCCCGGTTCTTGAGCTCGGTGACGAGGCGCATCGCCACTTTCGGACCAACGCCCGGTGCGCGGGAGACGGCGGCGCGGTCCTGCAGGGCGATCGCATTGGCAAGTTCGCCCGGCGTCAACGTCGACAGCACGGCGAGTGCCACCTTGGCGCCGACGCCCTGGACGCTCTGGAGCAGGTTGAACCATTCCCGCTCCAGCGCGCTCATGAAGCCGAAGAGCTTCAACTGGTCCTCGCGCACATAGGTCTCGATGAACAGCACGCAGGCCTCGCCGGCCGAGCCGAGTTTGGACAGGGTCCGGGCCGAACAATGGGCGACGTAGCAGACGCCGTGCACATCGACGAGCACATAGTCTTCGCCGATCTCGTCTATGGTGCCTTTCAGCTTGCCGATCATGGGTCGCGGTCTCTCAGCAGATGGGAACAAGTCAAGTATAGATTAACCGGCCAGTGCCTGGCGCATCCTGTTACTGCCGCGATTATGCGCGTGGCAGATGGCGATCGCCAGGGCATCGGCAGCATCGTCGCCCTTGAATTCGACTTTCGGCATCAGGATCTTCAGCATCATGTGGATCTGGTGCTTTTCGCCATGGCCGACGCCGATGACGGCCTTTTTTACGGCGTTCGGGGCATATTCCGAAACCGGCAGGCCGGCACGCGCCGGCACCAGCATGGCGATGCCGCGGGCCTGGCCAAGCTTCAAGGTCGCCACCGCATCCTTGTTGACGAAGGTCTGTTCGACGGCGGCTTCATCCGGCTTGTAGCTATGGACGATCTCCGCCAGGCCGTCGTGCAATTGGCAAAGGCGAGAGGCAAGGTCCATGTCGCCATCGGAGGTCACGGTTCCAGACGCGACAAACCGCAGGGAATTGCCCAGCGTGTCAATGATTCCCCAGCCGGTGCGGCGAAGTCCGGGATCAATACCGACAATGCGAATCGTATTTTGCATGGTTCAACCTATAGCGATCGCGAAATAAGTGCCATCGATATGTGAACAAAACAAAAACACTCCCGGATTTAGGCCCCGCTATTTACCGCGAATTAAAACAGATGCCCGAATTCTAGTCGTCAATACGAGAGGGGCTTCTTCACGAAGATTAAGCCCCCGATGTTCTGTTTACAGGTCAGTCGATCGGGCATGCGCTGCATGCCAGGCTGGCAAGCGCGTTCAGAAGGGGTTCGTCGTACATGGCACAGAGATTTCAATCCCTGTCCTTCAAGGTCATCGTCACATTCATTCTGCTGACCGTGCTGTCGATCGCGGTCATCGACGTACTCGCCTATTTCGCCAGCAGCCGCATCTCCGACGAGCAGGCGCTGAAGGCCAAGGAAAGCGTGCTGATCTTCCGCGGCGACATGCTGCAGGACCAGCTGGCGCAGCTTGAAAACCAGGCCAACTCGATTGCGCGCATCGAGGCGCTGCAAATGTCGATCACCAGCCTGAAGAGCGGCTGGAAAACCATCGAGAAGACCTCGGGCGACGCTCGTGCCGAGCTGAAGAAGGTTTTCATATCGAACAATCCCAACCCGGCCGACCAGCGCGAGAAGCTTATGAAGCCGGAAGGGCCGAGCGGCTTTTATTATTCGAACCATGAGAAGACGCAGGGCGAAGTCGCCCGCGACCTCGAGGATACCGCCTTCAGCGACCTGCTGATCGCCGATCTCGAGGGCACGGTCCTCTATTCCTATAAGAAGGAGGACGATTTTGCCGAGAACCTGAAGTCGGACGCCTGGAAGGCAACCGGCGCCGGCATCGCTTTCGCCAAGGCGATCGAGAATACCGCCAAGGCGACCGATGATGCCGCGCCGACAGGTTTCTCCGGCCTTCGCGTCGATGCCGGCAGCGGCAAATCGGCGATCTTCTACGCCGTGCCGATCATCAAGCTCGGAGCGGCCAAGGGCATCATCCTCTTCAAGGTGCGCGACGACATCGTCACCGGCATCCTTGCCAAGGGCATCGTCCAGGGCAGCACGGCACGGGCGGCGATCGTCTCCGGCGATGGATCGGCTATCGGTCTCGATGCGGCCGGCAAGCTTGCGATGCTCGATGCCACACCCTTCACCTTCATCCAGAGCGCACTTGCCAGTTCGGCGATGACGGTTGCCGATTTCAACCGGGCGGATGGCGCCGCCCGTGCCTATGTCCGCGGCATCGACTATCGCGGCGACCGCTTCCTGGTGGTCGAGAGCGTGCTGCTCAGCGAACTCAATGCCGGCTCGATCGAGATCGCCACTCTGCTGACGATGATCGGCATCGGCGTGCTCGTCGTCATGGCGGTCGCGACCGGCCTCGTCACCAATTTCCTGTTTTCGCCGCTTGCGCGCCTTGCCGGCGTCACCCGCGATGTCGCGGACGGCAAACTCGACAGCGAGATCGGCAGCCTGAACCGCAAGGACGAAATCGGCACGATGGCCAACGCGCTCGCCCGCTTCCGGCAGTCGCTGATCGAAGGCCGCGAGCTCGAAGCCGCCAGTGAAGAGACGCGCCTGCAGGCCGAGCATGACCGCCAGCAGAATCTGGCCGAGCGCGAGGCAGAGGCGAAGACGCTGCAGCAGGTGGTCGAGGCGCTCGACGAGGGCCTGCATCATCTGGCGAACGGCGATCTCGCCTACCAGATCGATACCCGCTTCCCGAACGAGCTCGAAAGCCTGCGGGTCAATTTCAACGAAGCGCTGGCGACGCTCAGCGAAACCATGACGGCAATCGGCGGCAACTCGATGGCGGTGCGCGCCGGCTCCGAGGAGATGCGCACCGGCGCCGACGAGCTTGCCGGGCGCACGGAGCGCCAGGCCGGCTCGATCACCGAAACGGCTAATGCGATCAGCGCCATCACCCAGTCGGTCCGTCAGCAGATCGAGCGGGCCGAACAGGCCGAGCGCATCGCCCGCGACGCCAAGAAGGAAACGACGGGCTCCGGCCAGATCATGCAGGAGACGATCGCGGCGATGGAGGCAATCCAGGCTTCCTCGCGCCAGATCAACACGATCATCTCGGTCATCGACGACATCGCCTTTCAGACCAACCTCCTGGCGCTCAATGCCGGCGTCGAGGCGGCGCGCGCCGGTGAATCCGGCAAGGGCTTCGCCGTCGTCGCCATGGAAGTGCGCGAGCTCGCCCAGCGCTCATCGAGCGCGGCGAAGGAGATCTCCAACCTGCTGCAGAAATCGACGCATGAGGTCGAAAGCGGCGTTACGCTGGTGGAAAGGGCGGGCGTTGCTCTCACGGGCATCGGCGCCCATGTCGAGGCGATCAACGGGCAGATCAACGAGATCATGGGCGCGACCCGCGAGGAGGCCAATACGCTGCGTGAGATCAATAGCGCTGTCGCCGAACTCGACGCGATGACGCAGCAGAACGCCTCGATGGTCGAGGAGACGACGGCGGCGATCCACCGGCTGGCGACGGAAGCCCTGGAAATGGACCGCCAGCTCGGCAATTTCACGCTGCCGCAAGGCCACCACCAGCCGAGCGCCGAGGTGCATGTGCTGCGCCGTCACCGCTAAGCTATCGCTTCCAGCATCTGGCAGGGGTCGCGCTCGCGCGGCCCTTTTTGTTTGCGCGCATGGTTTGGAATGGTGCGAGGGCGAACCTACATAGGCTGCATCCTTCAACTGCCCGGCAGGTTTTCCATGGTTCCCTTCTCCATACTCGACCTTTCCCCCGTTGCCGAAGGCAGCACCGTGCGTCAGTCCCTCGAAAGTTCGGCGCGGATGGCTGAGAAGGCCGAGGAGTTCGGCTACAAGCGCTTCTGGCTCGCCGAACATCACGGCATGCCGGGGATCGCCAGTGCCGCCACATCAGTCGTCATCGGCCATGTCGGGGCTGCGACCAAGCGCATCCGCATCGGCTCGGGCGGCATCATGCTGCCCAATCATTCGCCGCTCGTCATCGCCGAGCAGTTCGGCACGCTGGAGGCGCTTTTCCCCGGCCGCATCGATCTCGGCCTCGGGCGCGCGCCGGGAACGGATATGCGCACGGCACAGGCGCTGCGGCGCAACCTCGAAGCCGGCGCAAACAGCTTCCCCAACGACGTGGTGGAATTGCAGCAACTCCTTGGCACACCGGTCGAGAACCAGGCGATCCTCGCCGTTCCCGGCAATGGCTCGCATATCCCGATCTGGCTGCTCGGCTCCAGCCTTTACAGTGCGCAGCTCGCCGCCATGCTCGGGCTTCCATACGCCTTCGCCTCGCATTTCGCACCCGACATGCTGCTCGATGCGATCGCCATCTACCGTGACCGTTTCCAGCCTTCGGCGACACTCGACAAGCCCTATGTGATGGTCGGCGTCATGGGCGCGGTGGCGGCGACGGACGAGGAGGCGCGGTACCATTTCACCTCCGCCCAGCAGCAGTTCGTCAATCTGCGCCGCAATGTCCGCGGGCCGTTCCCGCGTCCGGTGGCCGATATGGAGGACTTCTGGTCGCCGATGGAGAAGATGAATGTCGAACACACGCTGCGTTATGCCGTCGTCGGCTCGCCAAAGACGGCCGAAGCGAAACTGACGGAGTTTCTGCGGGAAACAGAGGCCGACGAGGTGATCATCTCGATGCCGATCCATGACATCGAGGCGCGGCTGAAATCGGTGGAGCTCTTCGCGGGGCTGGGGAGCTTCATGCGAGCCGCCGCTTAGGATCTACACAAGGATCTTGCCCGCAAGAAAAAACCCGGCGTTGCGGCCGGGTTTTATTTAACACCTGTCTGAGGAAACTCAGGCGGAGAGCTTCGCCAGCACTTCTTCCGAGACTTCGAAGTTGGAATAGACGTTCTGCACGTCGTCATCGTCTTCGAGCGAGTCGATGAGCTTCATCAGCGACTGGGCTTTTTCCTCGTCCACCGGCACGTTGTTCTGAGCACGCCAGATGGCCTTGACGGTTTCGGCTTCGCCGAGGCTCGATTCCAGCGCTTTCGCCACTTCGCCGAGGGCTTCGAAGCCGCAAGTGATGTAGTGGCCGTCTTCGTCGGTCTCGACGTCGTCGGCGCCGGCTTCGATGGCGGCTTCCATCACCTTGTCGGCATCACCGACGGAAAGCTTGTAGGTGATTTCGCCGACATGGTCGAAGGAGAAGGAAACGGAACCGGTTTCGCCGAGAGCGCCGCCGGCCTTGGTGAAGATCGAGCGGACGTTGGAGGCGGTGCGGTTGCGGTTGTCGGTCAGCGCCTCGACGATGATCGCCGTGCCGCCCGGGCCATAGCCCTCGTAGCGGACTTCATCGTAGTTTTCGCCGTCGGCGCCGGCTGCCTTCTTGATGGCGCGGTCGATATTGTCCTTCGGCATGGACTGGGCCTTGGCGTTCTGGATCGCCAGGCGGAGGCGGGCGTTCATCGTCGGGTCGGGCAGGCCGGCCTTGGCGGCAACGGTGATTTCGCGTGCGAGCTTGGAGAACATTTTCGACCGCACGGCGTCCTGACGGCCCTTGCGGTGCATGATGTTTTTAAACTGTGAATGGCCAGCCATGGCACCCCTGTCCACGTCTCATTGTTCGGAATGGGCCGCCTTATAAGAGCGAAATGGCACCCGTTCAAGGAAAAAGCAGTTCGGAACAAAGGCGAGGGGATGACGTTTCAATCGAACTCCACCCAACGAAAGGAACGGTCATGGCAAGTCTCAGCGAGGCGCAGGAACATCCAGCACGTCAGCTCTGGGATCAGGTCAACGATGTTCATGCCGGCATGCTCGGAATTTCGGGGCTGGACATGCACATGCAGCCGATGGCGCCGCATGCCGATCCCACCACCAATACCATCTGGTTCTATACCAAGACCGATGCCGACATCGTGCGCGCCATCAAGCCCGGCAGCCGCGCGCATTTCTGTGTCATCGGTAAAGACCATGATTATCACGCCTGTCTTGCCGGCGTGATCGAAGTGCGCCCCGACCCTTCCAAGATCGAGGAGTACTGGAGTTCGATCATTGCCGCCTGGTACGACGGCGGCAAGAAGGACCCCAAGCTCACCATGCTTTCCCTCCACGTCGACGATGCCGAGATCTGGGTTTCCACAGGCAACAAGCTGAAATTCGGCTGGGAAATCGCCAAGGCCAATCTAGACGACGACAAGATGCCGGATGTCGGCATCAAGCGTCATCTGCAATTTGCCTGACGCGCAAGGCTCCTGCATAATTCTTAAATCGGAACCGATTTAAGGATAAAATTGCAGCAATTCACAGTGCTACAGCGTCCTTTGCGCGTCTAAAAGACGCGCGGCGCTGTAGGAGGGAAACCGCCGGGCCTTTTACCGCACGCCCTTCAGCACATAGATCAGCGGTTTTTTCGGCAGCGTGCGCATCGAGACGGTGATGCTGTCGTCGGGCGCATAGGCGACGTCGAAATCCTTGCCGAACATCGAAACGAAGGCGTCGACCGGCGGGCCGCGGCGGTGCATCGGCAGGATCAGCGACGAGCGCAGCCGCTTGATGACGCGGCTCATGCTGTCGGCGCCCATGGTCAGGCCGCCATCGACCGGCACCATGACGACATCGAGGCGGCCGATCTCGATATAATGGGTATCCGTCAGTTCGTAATGCAGGTGGCCGAGATGGCCGATGCAGAGGCCGGCGATCTCGAAAATGAAGATGGAATTGCCGTTCTCCTGCGAGCCGCCGAGGCCGTAGCTGAAGCGGATATCCGTCGGAACATTGCGGATATAGGCATCGCCGACGACGAGATCGATGTCGGCCTTTTCGCCGGGAACGTCGCTCCACCCATGCAGAACATGTTTGATGCCGGGATCGGGAGTCAAGGTGAAGTGGGTGGTGTGCGCCTTGTTCATGGTCACCACATCGGGCAACGTCGCCGGCCTGTACCAGCCGTTATAGTCTGTGGCGATGATGATGCCGCCGGGCGTGTCGATTTCGAAGGTGGAATGGCCGAGGAAGGTGAATTTGACGTCTTCGCCCTCGGAGACAGCAGGTATCGGCGGCGGGGCGCCGGAAAAGCTTGCAAAGGTCGCCTTGGGAATAGTCTGCGCGATCGCCTGGCATTGGCTGACGGGCGTTCGCTGCTCCTGTGTCCTGGCAGGACCCGACGCGGCGAAGGCTGCTAGGCATGCGATAGCGAGGACAAGATATTGCGGCTTCATGCCACCCCTCCGGCGCTTTCACAGAGAGCGCCGCACGTCCGAAGGGCGCGCTAACGACGCTCGATCACTTTGAATTGGCGGCCGGAGAATGCGGCAAGTGGTCGCAGGGGTCTAGACTGGGGATGCTCACAATTGCGTGTTGGTCGCGGGTGAATTACCGCCAGAACTCCGGCACCGTCTCGGCCAGCCGCGGTCCGAGCCGGAGCGGCGCGATCTTTTCGGCCAGTCCGGTGCTGTCGGAAATCTCGACGCCGACGCCGCAGATCGTCGCGGGGCCGTTGGCTGCTTCCATGCGGCCCTTCGGCATCTTGGAGATGAAGCGGTTGAGCGGCTCCTCCTTGTCCATGCCGAGGGAGGAGTCGTAATCGCCGCACATGCCGGCATCCGACATATAGGCCGTGCCGCCGTTCAGGATCTGCGCATCGGCCGTCGGCACATGCGTGTGGGTGCCGACGACGAAGCTGGCGCGGCCGTCGACGAAATGGCCGAAGCACTGCTTCTCGCTGGTCGCTTCCGCATGGAAATCGAAGATGATCGCATCGGCCTGCTCCTTCAGCGGGCAGGCGTCGAGGATCGCCTCCGCCGATTTGAAGGGATCGTCGAGCTCCGGATGCATGAAGACCCGGCCCATGACGTTGGCGACGAGTACACGCGCGCCGTTCCGGGCATAGAAAAGGCCGGAGCCGCGGCCGGGCGTGCCTTGCGGATAGTTGGCCGGCCGCAGGAATTGATCGTGCCGCCCGGCAAAAGCAACGGCTTCCTTCTGGTCCCAGACATGATTGCCTGTCGTCACCACATCGGCGCCGGCATTGATCGTCTCCAGAAAAATGTCCTCGGTGATACCGAAGCCGCCGGCGGCGTTCTCGCCGTTGACGACGACGAAATCGAGCTTGAGGTCGGAGATCAGGCCGGGGAGGCGGTCCCAGACCGCTGTGCGTCCCGTCTTGCCGACCATGTCACCCAGAAAAAGCAGCCGCATTCCCTATCCAATCCAAGAGGCAAAAAAGCGAAGGCCGCTTTCTGTCAGGATGGCATCCAGGCTTATGTCGTGCGGCTCAGCGGGCACATGTGCCACTTCCTGGCAGTCGAATGCAATGCCGATAAGCTTCGGATGCAGGCCTTTTTGCCTTAGCCGGCTGATGGCGCGGTCGTAGTGGCCGGCGCCATAGCCGATACGGTGGCCTCTGATATCGAAGGCCGAAAGCGGCACCAGCATGATTTCGGGATCGAGAATGGCGGCATCGGCGCCGGGGCCGACCGTGCCGAAACCGGTATCGACAAGCGGCGCATCTTCGGCCAGCTCGCGAAAGACGATGGTCTGCCGGTCGAGGATCGCCGGTACGCAGAGCCGCGCACCGCGCACGGCAAAGCGTGCCATCAGCGGTCTGAGATCGGCCTCCGAACGGATCGGCAGGAAGCCGGAGATGATCGTACCCAGCGCAAAACCAACGGCCTCGCCGGCATGATCGGCCATTGCGAGACTTTTGGCGGCACGTTTTTCGGCGGGGATGGCGTCGCGTGCGGACAGCCGTCCCTTGCGCAGCTGCGCTTTCAATTCTTTCGCGGTCATTCGATCTGCCGGTTCTGAGAGATTTGGCCGAGCATAGACGGCTGGATCTCCGATGCAAATGCCGGATGCGACAGCATCACGCCGGTTTCACGCCTCGCCCGCCGGCGGCTGCGGATCGTCAGACGACGATACTTGTCGGTATCGTCGCGGCGGCGATGGAGAAGCCAGCGATGTCGGGAATGGCATTGACCCCGGCCTGCCGGTTCTGCTGCAGATCGCGCATCGCCTTTTCGAGCAGTTGTTTGAGTTCGCGCACAACCGCCTTGAACGCTTCCATCGTTTCGCGATCACCAGCCGAGATGTTGGAGAATTTCGGGGCATCCTCGGCAACGCTTTCATAGGCCTTGCGGGCGTTGGCTGCGGCGTCCGGTTCCTGCGAGCCGGTCTCGCCGGTCCGAGTGTCTCCTGAGATATCCGTCAGCGCGGCATCGGTCCCGCTGGTTGCGACCGCCGCTGTATCCACCGGAACCGCCGTTGCCGGGCTGCCGGTCGCGATTGATGATGCGAATTCGGAGGCGGCGGTGCCGACCTTGCGCGCCAGTTCGACGGCCAGCCGGGTGACCACCTCAGGCGGCATGTTGGAACTGCGCAGCATCTGCAACTGCTGCTGTGCCTCTTCGAGCTTGCGTTGCGCCTTCGCCTTGGCTTCATCCCCCGAGTTCGCCAGGGTCTGGCGCATCTGCTGCAGCGCCTGAGTGGTGCGCTGCAGCTTGAGCACACCCTGACCGGCCTCGCTTCCGGCGACCGATATGGCTGCCGTCGAAGACGCGCCGCGCAAGATGATGGAGGCAGACGTGGTTGCGACCTGCATGGACAATCCCCCGGTTTTCAATTCGGGCTCCCGATTGCAATTCGGCGCATTCTGCAACGTCAGGCTTGTGTGGACCTGTGTCTGCGGGACGTCGGCAATACAGCGGCCAGCCGCTGCATCGTCTCTTCGAACAGAGAGGTTCCCCCGGGCATCCAGCCGAGCGCGCGGATTTTCGCTGTGCTCATGGGGTTGAGCGCCGCCCTGTCGGCAGGAGCCGGCGGCGCGTGTCGACAGCTCGTCTCGCGGCGAATAGCGGAAAGGATATCGTGCGTGTCGATCGCGATGTCCGAGACGTTGAAGACCTCGCCGGAGATGCGGGTGCTTTCCGTCTCCAGCATCAGCCGTACCGCCCGCCCGAGGTCGCGGCCGTGAACCTCCGTTCCCACGCGGGCGACAACCGGTTGGCCGGCGAGGTAGTCGGCGATGAGTCCGTCCCATTTGTTCGGCGAGAGATCGCCATAGACGCCGGTCGCCCTCAGGCTGACGCCGGCAAAACCGGGTGCTGCGAGGTGGGCGAGTGCGCGTTCGGCATCGAGCTTGACCTGGCCGTAGAGTGTTTCGGGCTTGGCCAGCATCGTCTCCGCCAGTTCGGTTCCCCCGGGATGTTCGCCATAGGCGGCGCGGCTGGACAGGAAGATGCAGCGGCGCGTGCCGGCGCGTTTGGCGGCTTCGAAAAGCCGGACGGTGCCGTCAAGGTTCAACCTGTGGAAGGTCTTGGGGTCGTCACCCTCTCCGCCGCGATATTTGCCCGGAACATGGCTTAAGGCGGCATGGACGAAGAAATAGGCATCGTCGAAAGCGTCGATCTGATCCTTGTCGGGATCGAGCGAAAGCGCTGCGAACTCGACCGGGCGGGAGAAGAGGCGGGGCAGCGGCGCGCGGCGCCCGCCAACGATCACCTGATATCCGGCGGCCAGCAGTTCCTCGACGACATACCGGCCGACGAGACCCGTTCCGCCAGATACCAATACCTTCATGCTGCCCCTTCCGGATTGTTCAGCGCCGTGATCTCAGGCACATCATCGTCATCGTGGAAACGGTGCCACAGATCGATCAAAGGTTGTAGTCGCGCTGCCTTGGGATGATCCTTTTCCCACGGTTTTTCATACTGGTAATGCAGGATCGAAATGCTCTTCCAGTCCCAAAGCTCCGGCATGGTGAACCATACATATTGCAGCATGTTGAAATAAACCGGCAGGCCGTGCCAATCCGGGAAGAACGTCTCAAGAAACGTCTGATCGGTGCGCCGCCAGAAAGCGTCCGGCCTGTCGAGCCTTTCGAGCATGTGCCGGAATGTGTCATGCGAGGGCGTGGCGACGAAGACGCCGGAATTCATGCGGCGGAAGTCGGCGAGGCTTTCATAGACATTGGGGGCGGCGGAAAATTCCGGATAGAGGAAGAGCCTGTCGACATTCTTCAGCACGAGGGCGTCGGCGTCGATGAAGACGCAACGCTCGTATTCGACGAGCTGCCACAGCCTGAGCTTGCAGAAATTGTCGAGCGGCGAATGGAAATCCGGCTTGCGGCCCTTGGTAAAGGGGGCTGCGGAATGGAGCTGGCGATGCGCATGGCGTTCGTTGAAGGCGTCGGAGAGCGGCAGGTGCTGGACCTCGATCAGGCGACAGTCGAGCGCTTTCAGGGGGGCGAGGGCGCCTGCATCGACGCCGCCGGTGTGGAGGACGACGATGTCGGCGCTTGTGCCCGTGCGACGAAGCGAATTTGCCAGGGCGGTGGCGCCCATGGCGTAGTCGGCATTGGTGACGAGGGTGACATAGGCGAGGTTTGAGGTAAAAGTCATCGCTGCAGGGGCTTCACCATAAGATACCGCTCATGAAACCGACTTCAGTCGCTTGCCTTCCGGATCGTGATTGATCGTCGCGGCGATGTCCTTGGTCCAGGCGGAGACGGCCGGAACGCGCGAGCGGTCGACGCGATAGGCGAATTTCTTCGCCACGTCGACGATCTCGCCGAGCAGGCCCGCTTCCAGCGTGATCGGCTCGAGGCCGAGATTGCGGAATTTTTCGTTCCGGACGATCAGATCGTTTTCAGCGGCTTCCTTGCGCGGGTTCGGCAGCCAGGCAATCTGGGCGCCGCTCATCCTGGCGATCATCTCGGCGAGGTCGCGTACCCGGTGGGTTTCCGTCATCTGGTTGAAGATCTCGACACGCGCGCCGCGCGCCGGCGGGTTCTCGAGCGCCAGTTCGATGCAGCGCACCGAATCCTGGATATGGATGAAGGCGCGGGTCTGGCCGCCGGTGCCGTGCACCGTCAGCGGATAGCCGATCGCCGCCTGGATGAGGAAGCGGTTCAGCACCGTGCCGTAATCGCCGTCATAGTCGAAACGGTTGATGAGCTGCGCGTGGCGGCGCGTCTGCTCGGTATGTGTGCCCCAGACGATGCCCTGGTGCAGATCGGTGATCCTGAGGCCGTCGTTCTTGGCGTAGAACTGGAAGAGAAGCTGATCCAGGCACTTGGTCATGTGATAGATCGAGCCGGGATTGGAGGGATAGAGGATCTCCTGGCTGGCCGTCTCGCCGCCTGTGGTTTCGATGCCCACCGGCAGGTAACCTTCGGGGATCGCCGCGCCGACCGTCGAATAGCCGTAGACGCCCATGGTGCCGAGATGGATGAGATGGGCGTCCAGGTTAAGTTCCGTCAGCGCGTTCAGCAGGTTATGCGTGGCGCTGACATTGTTGTTGACGGTGTAGTTCTTGTGGCGGTCGCTTTTCATCGAGTAGGGCGCGGCCCGCTGTTCGGCGAAATGGATGACGGCGTCCGGGCGGTGTTCGGAAAGCCAGTTCTTCAGAAGTTCGTAATCCCTGGCGAGATCGATCAGATTGAAGTGGATGCGGCGTCCGGTTTCGGCATGCCAGATGCGGGTGCGCTCCTGGATCGAATCCATCGGGGTCAGCGACTGAACGCCAAGTTCGGTGTCGATCCAGCGGCGTGAGAGGTTGTCGAGGATATGAATGTCATGCCCGGCATCGGAGAGATGCAGCGACGTTGGCCAACCAATGAAACCGTCTCCGCCCATAACCGCAATCTTCATCACATCGTCTCCTGATCGGTCGCTCATTATCGGGAATAGTTAGGAATTATGACAATCATTCAATGCCTGCCTGCCGGGCATTCAATGCTTGCCTGTCTTGAAGCGTTGCGCCAAAGAGGGCACCTCAGTTTGGAGAAAATTATGACGGAACGCCCTTTTTCCATTTCGGGAGAGTTGACGGAGGCGGGACATCGCCTCGTCCAGCGGGTCTATTATGAAGATACGGACTTCTCCGGCCTGGTCTATCACGCCCGTTACCTGCATTTCCTGGAGCGCGGCCGCACCGACTATCTGCGCTGCCTCGGCGTCGAGCAGCGCGAGCTGGTCAGCGCCGATGAGGAGGGCCTCGTTTTCGTCGTCCACCGCATGGAGATCGACTTCAAGAGCCCGGCGCGCATGGATGATGTGCTGACGATCCTGACGCACACGGAAAAGGCCGGCGGCGCCAAGATGGTGCTCAATCAGCAAATCCGCTCCGGCGAGACGCTGCTGATCGCCGCCAAGGTGATCATCGCCGTCATCAACGCTCGGGGGCGCCCGAGGCGACTGCCGGAAACACTGGCGGCGAAATTCCTGGAAGGCAGCACGCCGCTATAGCCACGAATCGCCCAGATTTCAGGCTTGTCAAAACTTGAACTTTATGTGAAGGAATTCTCGCGCCGCAGGATGAGCGCTCTTTCGGCAGCCGGACCTTGCTCCGGTCAAGTAATCCATGGACGAAAATCTTCCAAAACCAGGCTTACTGTCACAGTCCGGCACTAACGATCTATTAACCATAATAGTGTCTTACTGGGAAAGTCAGAGTTTGTGCGGTGCACGCCTTCCTTTGACCAAATTTGACGGCAAGAAGGCGGAAGATGAGCTTGGAAGTTTGACCAGGGCTTTGGGCGGCGGCCGCCGGAACACTTCTTGCGAGATCACTTTGTGCCGCCCGGTCTAGCACCGGGCGTTTGGATTCGGGGATTTTGGATCAATGGAACAAGTAGGATTGGCAGCAGCAACGGCGGACGTCAGCCTCTGGTCGCTTTTCATGCAGGCCGGCATCGTCGTCAAGCTCGTCATGCTCGGGCTCATCGCGGCCTCGGTGTGGACGTGGGCGATCGTCATCGACAAATACCTGGCTTATGGCCGCGCACGGCGCCAGTTCGACAAGTTCGAGCAGGTCTTCTGGTCGGGCCAATCGCTGGAAGAACTCTACCGTTCGCTGTCGGAACGCAACAATACCGGGCTGGCTGCGATCTTCGTGGCGGCCATGCGGGAGTGGAAGAAATCCTTCGAACGCGGCGCCCGCTCGCCGATCGGCCTGCAGATGCGCATCGACCGCGCGATGGACGTCACGCTCGCCCGTGAGACCGAATATCTCGGCGCCCGCCTCGGATCGCTCGCAACCATCGGCTCGGCCGGTCCGTTCATCGGTCTCTTCGGCACGGTCGTCGGCATCATGACCTCATTCCAGGCGATCGCCGGTTCGAAGTCGACCAACCTTGCGGTCGTCGCGCCCGGCATCGCCGAAGCGCTGCTTGCCACGGCGATCGGCCTTGTCGCCGCTATCCCGGCGGTTATCGCCTACAACAAGTTCTCTGCCGATGCCGGCAAGCTTTCGGGCCGCATGGAAGGTTTCGCGGATGAATTCTCCGCCATACTTTCGCGCCAGATCGACGAGAAGCTGCAGCCGCGCGCTGCCGCTCAGTAACCAACGGAGTATTCTGACATGGGTATGGCTGTTGGAGGCAATGGCGGCGGGGGCGGCGGACGCCGCCGTCGCGGCGGTCGGAACAGGGCCGTGATCTCCGAAATCAACGTGACGCCGCTCGTCGACGTCATGCTCGTGCTTCTAATCATCTTCATGGTCGCGGCACCGATGATGACCGTCGGCGTGCCGATCGACCTGCCGGAAACGCAGGCCAAGGCGCTGAATTCCGAGACGCAGCCGATCACCATCTCCGTCAAGAACGACGGCGAGGTGTTCCTGCAGGAAACGCCGATCCCGGCTGCGGAGATCGCCGCCAAGCTCGAGGCGATCGCCACCACCGGTTATAACGAACGTATCTTCGTGCGCGGCGACGCGACCGCGCCTTATGGCGTCATCGCCGACGTCATGGCCCGTATTCAGGGCGCAGGCTTCAAGAATATCGGCCTCGTGACGCAGCAGAAGAAGGACCAATAGCGCTCAAAATGAAGGCCAGTGTCATCACATCTGCTGTTTTGCATGGCCTGGTGCTCACCTGGGCGATGGTGTCGCTCAGTGCCCCGGAATCCTTCAAGGTGGAGGATTTCGAGGCTATGCCGGTCGATCTCGTGCCGGTGGAATCCATCACCCAGATGCAGCAGGGCGATAAGAAGGCTCCGAAGAAGGAGACTTCCGCGCCCGTGCCGACGACGCGGCCACCGATCGCACAGCCGGCCGAGAATGCCGGCGACAACAATGTCGACCTGAAGACGCCGCCGGTCCCGAATGCCAAGCCGAGCACCACCGAGGCTGCGGCAGCGAATTCGAGCGAAAAGCCGATGCCTAAGACCGATCCTGTCCCAAACGATGTCAAGGACATCGTCAAGGAGGAAACGGAAGTCGAGCAGCCGAAGGAGGTCGCCTCCATTCCGCCGCCGAAGCCGGTCGAAGTGACGCCGCCGAAGCCGGAAGAAAAGCCACCTGAGGAGCAGGCCAAGCCCGAGGAACCGCCGAAGCCGGATGCGGAAGCATTGCCGGACAATGTGCCGACCCCTGTTGCCAAGCCGCAGGTGAAGCCGCCGGAACCACAGAAACCCGCAGAAAAGCCACCGGAAAAGACCCAGGACCAGCCGAAGGCCGCCGAAATACCGACCGAAAAGAAGAAGTCGGATCAGAAGCAGGAGACGGCGAAATCCGCCTCATCGATGAAAAGCGATTTCAATGCCGACGAGGTTGCGGCGTTGCTGAACAAGACGGACCCTTCCGCCGGTGGCGCCAAGCGCTCGACGCAGGAGGCATCGCTCGGTGCGAAGAAGAGCAACGGTGGCTCCAAGCTATCTTTGAGCGAGATGGATGCGCTGAAGAGCGCCATCGCTGGCAACTGGTCGGTTATTCCTGGCATGGAAGGCATGAGCGACGTACGCATTAAGGTGCATATGAAGCTTGATCAGGACGGCAATATCGTCGGCGAACCCGACGTAGAGGCGGTCGGTGGTGACAATGAATCCACTCGACGGGCGCTGGCCGGGGGGGCCTATCGCGCCATCATGAAATCGGCACCCTTCTCGTCGCTTCCGAAAGACAAATATGATGCCTGGAACGAAGTCGTGGTCAACTTCGATCCCAGCGATCTAGGAATTTAAATGCTGAAAGGCCTTTACTCCATGAACAAGTTTTCCTTCATCCGCGCTATTGCGGTCGCTGCGGGTCTCATGACCATTGCGGCGTTCGCCTCGCCTGCAAATGCTCTCGTCGAAATCAACATCAACAAGGGCAATGTGCAGCCGCTGCCGATTGCGGTGACTGACTTCCTTCAGGGCGACATGGGTGCGCAGGTCTCGCAGGTCATCGCCGCAGATCTTCAGCGTTCCGGGTTGTTTGCACCGATCAGCAAGACGGCCTTTATCGAGAAGATCTCCAATCCGGATGCGTCGCCGCGCTTCGAAGACTGGAAGGTCATCAATGCCCAGGCGCTGGTGACTGGCCGCGTTACCCAGGAAGCCGATGGTCGCCTTCGTGCCGAATTCCGTCTCTGGGACACGTTTGCCGGGCAGCAGATGACCGGGCAGCAGTTTTACACCCAGCCGGAGAACTGGCGCCGCGTGGCCCACATCATTGCCGATGCGATCTACAAGCAGATCACCGGCGAGGAGGGTTATTTCGACACCCGAGTCGTCTTCGTTTCCGAATCCGGCACCAAGCAGCAGCGCAAACGCCAGCTGGCGATCATGGACCAGGACGGGTTCAACGTGCGCATGTTGACCGATGGGAGTGATCTCGTGCTGACGCCGCGCTTCTCGCCGAACCGGCAGGAAGTCACCTACATGTCCTTTGCCAACCAGCAGCCGCGGGTCTATCTGCTGCAGCTCGAAACCGGGCAGCGTGAGGTCGTCGGCAATTTCCCCGGCATGACCTTCTCGCCGCGCTTTTCGCCGGATGGGCAGAAGGTGATCATGAGCCTGCAGCAGGAAGGCAATTCCAACATCTACACGATGGACCTGCGCTCGCGCACGACGACACGGTTGACCTCGACGGCTGCTATCGACACCTCGCCCTCCTATTCACCCGACGGTGCGCGTGTCAGCTTCGAAAGCGACCGCGGCGGAAAGCCGCAGATCTACGTGATGAATGCCGACGGTTCCGGCCAGACGCGCATTTCCTTCGGCGACGGTTCCTATTCGACGCCGGTCTGGTCGCCGCGGGGCGATCTGATCGCCTTCACCAAGCAGGCCGGTGGCAAGTTCTCGATCGGCGTGATGAAGCCGGACGGCTCGGGCGAGCGCATCCTGACGACGGGCTTCCACAACGAGGGCCCGACCTGGGCGCCAAACGGCCGCGTTCTGATGTTCTTCCGCCAGGCGGCGGGGTCCGGCGGCCCGCAGCTCTATTCGATCGATCTGACCGGTTACAACGAGCAGTTGGTCAAGACGCCGACCTACGGTTCAGACCCGGCCTGGTCGCCGCTTCTGGAGTAGGCGATGTGGTGCTGCCTTCATGTCGCCTCAAAGTCATGGAAACCGGGCGACTACGGGACAAATCAGTAAATCGTTAACCATAATCTTTGAGGGGCGGTTAACCGAGTGCGGTTACTGTCCGGAAACCCTGATGAAATCGCAAGGAGACCGGCCATGAGCCGAATTCATACCCCGGCAATGAGCCGCATGCAGAATTTCGCCCGCAACCCCGTCATGATCGCGCTTATCGCCGGCCTTGCGCTCGCAAGCTGCGCCAAGAAGCCGCCGAACAGCGCCGGCGACCTCGGCCTCGGCACCGGTGCTGGTGGGGCTGCAACGCCGGGCTCTGCCCAGGACTTCACGGTCAATGTCGGCGACCGCATCTTCTTCGACACCGACTCCTCGTCGATCCGCGCCGATGCTTCGCAGACGCTCGACCGTCAGGCCCAGTGGCTCGCCCGCTACCCGAACTACCAGATCACCGTTGAAGGCCATGCTGACGAACGCGGCACGCGCGAATACAACCTCGCGCTCGGCGCCCGCCGTGCGGCTGCCGCCAAGGATTACCTCGCTTCGCGCGGCGTCCCGGCGCAGCGCCTGAAGACGATCTCTTACGGCAAGGAACGGCCGGTCGCCGTCTGCGACGACATTTCCTGCTGGTCGCAGAACCGCCGCGCGGTTACCGTGCTCGGCGGCGCCGGTATGTAACTTCCGGCAACAATTCGCTTTTTCGACGGGCGGTCCCATCAGGGGCCGCCTTTTCTTTTTGACCACACTTTGGCCAGACTCCGTTGCTTTTTGAAAGCAATTGGAAAAATCTCCTGTTCGTGCCATCGAGGTGCGAAGAATCACTGGGACAGGACGATACATATGAAGAAACTTGTCGTGGCAGGCATGCTGTGCCTCGCGGCTGTGACCGGGAGCGAACGAGCGGCCTATTCCGCTTCGTTTTTCGGGCTGCATCTTGGCGGCCGATCCGCGGAAAACCAGGCGGCGCCACCTGTTGTCAAGGTGCAGAGCGGCGACGCGGAGGTCCGTGTGCAGCAGCTCGAAGAGCAACTGCGGCAGTTGAACGGCCGGATCGAAGAGATGAGCTTTCAGCTTCTGCAGATGCAGGAGACGATCCGCAAGCAGCAGGAAGACAATGAATTCCGCTTCCAGCAGCTGGAAAAGACGGGCGGCGGCGGTGCCGCCAAGGCTCCGGTCAAGAAGAGTGAGACTGATGTCGCGCCGGCTGCTTCCGGCGGCGACGACATCGCCAAGGTGATTCAAGCACCGCAGGGAGCCGAAACGGCTCCCTCCACCAATGTGCCTGCCAATACCGGCCTCGGCCAGCCACCGAAGGAGCTCGGCTCGATCGATTTCGATCAGAACGGCAATCCGGTCGGCGAAACCATGGATGAAAACGCCACCATCGGCTCCGGCCCGATTCCCGATGCCAATCCCGGGACGCCGCAGCAGACCGCCTCGCTCGGCAGCGAGGCGGACCAGTACAAGGCCGCTTATGGCCACGTGTTATCGGGCGATTACAGCACGGCCGAGCAGGAATTCACGCAGTACATCACCCGCTACCCGAGCAGCGCGCGGGCGGCGGACGCCAATTTCTGGCTCGGCGAAGCGCTCTATTCGCAGGGCAAGTACAATGAGGCGGCCAAGACTTTCCTCAACGCGCACCAGAAATACGGCACATCCGAAAAGGCGCCGGAAATGCTGTTGAAGCTCGGCATGTCGCTCGCCGCCCTCGACAATACCGAGACGGCATGCGCCACACTGCGCGAAGTCTCGAAGCGTTATCCCAAGGCCTCGCGTGCGGTCATAAGCAAGGTTGCGAGCGAACAGAAGCGCCTCGCCTGCTAAGGTCTTCCGGCATGTCTCCGGAAGCCTCATCGCCGCAACAGGCGATCCTCCAGTTTCTCACCTCGCTTCAAAGCCCCGCGCGCATCCTTGTCGCGATCTCGGGCGGCAGCGATTCCACCGGCCTGCTTTTTCTTCTCGATGAAGCCCTAAAGGCCGCACCCGATCTCAAGATTTCCCTTTGCGCCGCGACCGTCGATCATGCGCTGCGCTCCGGCTCCGCAGACGAGGCGCGCGAGGTCGCAGCGCTGTGCGCATCGCTCGGCATTCCCCACACCATCCTGATCTGGCAGGGCGACAAGCCGAAAACCGGCATGATGGCTGCGGCCCGCGAGGCTCGTTATGACCTGCTGGAAGCCGCCGCCAAAAATTTCAAAGCCGATCTCATCGTCACCGGCCACACCTTCGACGACCAGCGCGAAACGCTTGCCATGCGGGGTCTGCGCTCCGAACAGGTTTCGACCGGCATCGCCGATGCGGTGCTGTTCGACCGTCATATCTGGATTCTGCGGCCGCTGCTCGGCAGTCGGCGGGCAGATATCCGCGCTTATCTGAAGACACGTGGCATTTCCTGGCTCGACGATCCGAGCAACGAGGATGTGACCTATGAGCGGGTGCGCATGCGCCAGCGGCTCGCGGAGGAGGTGGCTTCCAAGGCAGGGGCGGAGACCGAAGGGCAACGTCTTTTGCTCGCGGCAGATGCAGCCGCTTGGCTCGATCTGCATTTCCGGCTGCATGGCGGTGTGCTTGGTCATATCTCTCCCGACGGCCTGAGGGCCGAAGCAGCTGTATTGAATTACGCGCTTGGCCGTCTTGCCGCCGTTTTCGGCGGCCGGGATTTTCCACCGGGCGGCAAGCAGATGGACGGCATTCTCGCCTTTATCGCAGCGGCCAAGGCAGGGCGGATGACGGCGGGCAGGGTGGTGTTCGATCTCAGACGTAGCGGGCTCTATCTCGCCCGCGAAAGCCGCGGCATCCTCCCGCTGTCATTGCAGCCGGGTGAGCGCAGCGTCTGGGATGGACGTTTCGAGGTTGTGAACAATTCCCCGTTCGGCGTCAGGATCGAGGCGGCCGGGATGAATGCAAGAACGGGTGCGGCTGGGTCACCAAAGCGTGAAGAAGAGTGTTCCTCGACCACAGAGTCCCGCCGATCGGGTTCCTACGACGAGCACAGCATTGCGGTGAGATGGGACGATACCCTGCCAAAAGCGGCATTGAAGCGCGCAACTGCTGCGTTGCCGGTCGTTCTGCCAATGGCTGACATTATTTTTTCCGACAATTTGGCCGGCCGGGTGCGCCTCACGCCTTATTCCGCGCCGTTCGACCGCTTTTTGACACGATTTGATTTCATCTTTGCCAACAGGCTTTCGGCGGTTTTCGCGACGGCGCCCTATGCGAGGCTGCCTTTAAGAAGTATTGACGGAAAAACCATCTGACATGGGGCGTCGCCTTGGCAACGGCACGGCGCAACCCTATGTTAGAAACGAATAAGACGGTCGCCATGAGGCGGCTGTTCCAGTGCTGGGGAGTTCAATGAACCCTAACTTACGTAATTTCGCCTTGTGGGCGATCATCGCGCTTCTGCTGATCGCCCTTTTCAGTATGTTTCAGACGGCGCCGGCGCAGACGGGCTCCCGCGAAATCCCTTATTCGCAGTTTCTGCGTGAGGTCGATGCGGGCCGCGTGAAGGAAGTCGTGGTCACGGGCAACCGTGTCTCCGGAAGCTATGTTGAAAATGGCACCACCTTCCAGACCTATTCGCCTGTGATCGACGACAGTCTGCTCGATCGCCTGCAGTCGAAGAATGTCCTGGTTTCCGCCCGTCCTGAAACGGACGGCTCTTCGGGTTTCCTCAGCTATCTCGGCACGCTTTTGCCGATGCTTCTGATTCTCGGCGTCTGGCTGTTCTTCATGCGGCAGATGCAGGGCGGCTCGCGCGGCGCGATGGGCTTTGGCAAGTCGAAGGCCAAGCTTTTGACCGAAGCGCATGGCCGCGTGACTTTCGAAGACGTCGCCGGTGTCGACGAGGCCAAGCAGGATCTCGAGGAAATCGTCGAATTCCTGCGTGATCCGCAGAAATTCCAGCGTCTCGGCGGCAAGATTCCGCGCGGCGTGCTGCTCGTCGGCCCTCCGGGTACCGGCAAGACACTGCTCGCCCGCTCGGTCGCCGGCGAAGCCAACGTGCCCTTCTTCACCATTTCGGGCTCTGACTTCGTCGAAATGTTCGTCGGCGTCGGCGCAAGCCGCGTGCGCGATATGTTCGAGCAGGCCAAGAAGAATGCGCCCTGCATCATCTTCATCGACGAAATCGATGCCGTCGGTCGCCATCGCGGCGCCGGTCTCGGCGGCGGCAACGATGAACGCGAGCAGACGCTGAACCAGTTGCTGGTTGAGATGGATGGCTTCGAGGCGAATGAGGGCGTGATCCTGATCGCCGCCACCAACCGTCCCGACGTTCTCGATCCGGCGCTGCTGCGTCCCGGCCGTTTCGACCGTCAGGTCGTGGTGCCGAACCCCGACATCGTCGGCCGCGAGCGTATCCTCAAGGTGCATGCCCGCAACGTTCCGCTGGCGCCGAATGTCGATCTCAAGGTTCTCGCCCGCGGCACGCCCGGTTTCTCCGGCGCTGACCTGATGAACCTGGTCAACGAAGCCGCCCTCATGGCCGCCCGCCGCAACAAGCGCGTCGTCACCATGCAGGAATTCGAAGACGCCAAGGACAAGATCATGATGGGCGCTGAGCGCCGTTCTTCGGCGATGACCGAGGCGGAAAAGAAGCTCACCGCTTACCATGAGGCTGGACACGCCATTACCGCGCTCAATGTCGCCGTCGCCGATCCGCTGCACAAGGCGACGATCATTCCGCGCGGCCGTGCGCTCGGCATGGTCATGCAGCTTCCCGAGGGCGATCGCTACTCGATGAGCTACAAGTGGATGGTTTCGCGCCTCTGCATCATGATGGGCGGCCGTGTCGCCGAGGAGCTCACCTTCGGCAAGGAGAACATCACCTCAGGTGCCTCCTCCGACATCGAGCAGGCGACCAAGCTTGCCCGCGCCATGGTCACGCAGTGGGGCTTCTCCGATCAGCTCGGTCAGGTCGCCTATGGCGAGAACCAGCAGGAAGTCTTCCTCGGCCACTCGGTTTCGCAGTCGAAGAATGTTTCGGAGGCAACCGCGCAGAAGATCGACAATGAAGTGCGCCGCCTGATCGACGAAGCCTATACGCAGGCCCGCACGATCCTGACGGAAAAGCACGACGAATTCGTCGCCCTTGCTGAAGGTCTGCTCGAATACGAGACCCTGACCGGCGAAGAGATAAAGGCGTTGATCCGCGGCGAGAAGCCTTCCCGCGATCTCGGCGATGATTCGCCGCCAAGCCGCGGCTCGGCCGTTCCGAAGGCCGGCGCCCGGCCCGCCACCAAGGGTGACGAGCCAGAAGGCGGTCTCGAACCGCAGCCGCATTAACTGCGTCGACCAACTCGAACAAGGCCGGATTTCCGAAGTGGGAGATCCGGCCTTTTCTATTGGTAACGGGATATAATCATTTTTCTTGCTAATTTACGTGCCGATCGCCGCATTTTGTGGCATTCCGCTGAATTGAGGCAAGCATGAATCACGCTCGTGAATTGACGAGATCTCACTGAAGCCGGATTCGCTTGGAAGAATGCGCTGCCTTGAATGGCGCGCCGAGAGCACAGGAGTGCAGATGAAAAGACGCTATTTCGGTACGGATGGCATTCGCGGCCAATCCAACGTCTTCCCGATGACGCCGGATCTCGCCATGCGGGTCGGCATCGCCGCCGGCACGATCTTCCGCCGCGGCAACCACCGCCACCGAGTCGTCATCGGCAAGGATACGCGCCTTTCCGGCTATATGCTTGAGAATGCCATGGTCGCAGGCTTTACCGCCGCAGGCCTCGATGCCTTTATTCTCGGCCCGATCCCGACGCCTGCCGTCGCCATGCTGACGCGCTCGCTGCGCTGCGATATCGGTGTGATGATTTCGGCCTCGCACAATCCGTACGAGGATAACGGCATCAAGCTCTTTGGCCCCGACGGTTATAAGCTTTCCGACGATATCGAGGCCGAGATCGAGGATCTGCTCGAAAAGGACCTGAACGCGCAGCTCGCCAAATCCGATGATATCGGCCGCGCCAAGCGCGTTGACGGCGTGCATGACCGCTATATCGAACATGCCAAGCGCACCTTGCCGCGTGATGTGACGCTGCAGGGTTTGAGGATTGCGATCGACTGCGCCAATGGCGCCGCCTATAAGGTGGCGCCCGCCGTGCTCTGGGAGCTCGGTGCTGACGTCGTCACCATCGGCAACGAGCCGAACGGCACCAATATCAATCTCAATTGCGGCTCCACCAGCCCCGTCGCGCTGCAGAAGAAGGTGGACGAGGTTCGTGCCGATATCGGTATCGCCCTCGACGGCGATGCGGATCGCGTCATCATCATCGACGAAAACGGTTCGATCGTCGACGGCGATCAGCTCATGGCGGTCATCGCCGAGAGCTGGGCCGAGAGCCAGCAGTTGCGCGGCAATGGCATCGTCGCCACCGTGATGTCCAACCTCGGCCTCGAGCGCTTCCTCGACGACCGCGGCATGGCGCTTGCCCGCACGAAAGTCGGCGACCGCTATGTCGTCGAGCATATGCGCCAGAATAATTACAATGTCGGCGGCGAGCAGTCCGGTCATATCGTGCTGTCGGATTACGGCACGACCGGCGATGGTCTCGTCGCTGCTCTGCAGATCCTGGCTGCGGTCAAGCGCACCGGCCGGACCGTCAGCGAAGTCTGCCGCCGTTTCGAGCCGGTGCCGCAGCTCCTGCGCAATGTCCGCATCAGCGGCGGCAAGCCGCTGGAGGATATCCAGGTGCAGAAGGCGATCGCCGATGCCGAAGCCGAGCTTGCCAGGAACGGCCGCCTCGTCATCCGCCCCTCGGGCACTGAGCCGTTGATCCGTGTCATGGCCGAGGGCGACGACCGTGCCCAGATCGAACGCATCGTCAACGAGCTGATCGGCACGATCTCGAACGTCCGGACTGCCGCCTGATAAAATGCGGAAAGAATAACGAAAAAGCCGGTGCGTCAGCGCCGGCTTTTTCGTTGTGCATGCCCGCTATCGTGAGCCGGTTACTGGCAAGCCGCTCCCCACGATCCAAACTGATCTATGCTCGGGCCGCCGTAATGCCTCGGCATCAAAGTAAATAATCGTGGTTAAGTAGCTTTTAACGTTTCCCATTCATTATCCATCCGAAGCGTATCAGATTGGCAGCGACTGAGCCTGCCGACGCAACGGGATTTTGGAGTGGGATCCATGAAAAGAAGCTTGTCCGGCATTTTCGCCGCATTGTTGATCGCGACAAACGCCTATTCCGCGGACCTCGCCCCTGCCGAGCCGATCCCGGAGCAGCCGCCGGAGGTGGCGGTCAGCGAAGCGACGGGCTGGTACTTGCGCGGCGATGTCGGTTATGCCTTCACCGATCTGCGTGGCGCCCGCTATTTCCAGGGCAGCAATGCGACGGAGGTCGATTTCGACCGTGCCGACCTGGACGACGCATGGACGGTCGGCGGTGGTGTCGGTTATCAGATCAACAGCTATCTGCGCACCGACCTGACCTTCGACTATCTCACGCAGGCGGATTTCCACGGTTCGACGGTCGGACAGTGCGGCTTCCCGCTGGTGGATTGCACCTCGAGCGACCGCTCCTCGCTAACCGCCTACACATTGCTCGCCAACGCTTACGTTGATCTCGGCACCTACGGCTATGTCACGCCTTATGTCGGCGCCGGTATCGGCGGTTCCTACGTCAAGTGGAAGAACCTGCGCAACGTTGCCTGCGCCGATGACGGCAGCTTCTGCGACGACGAGGTCACCCATGGCGGCAAAGGCAACTGGCGCTTCACATACGCGCTCATGGCCGGCGCCTCGATCGACGTCACCTGCAACATCAAGGCCGATGTCGGTTACCGTTACCTGCATATCGACGGCGGCAACATGTTCGGCTATTCGGACAATGGCGGCCCGGGCCGTGACAAGGGCCTCAGCGCCCATGAAGCCCGCGTCGGCGCCCGTTATCTCTTCGGCGGATGCGCCCAAGCGAGCTATGAGCCGCCGCCGGAAATTCCGCTGCAGCAGCCGGTCTACAAATAAGTTCGATCCAGCCACCAGATCAGAAAGCCGCCCTCGCTCCGGGCGGCTTTTTCATTTTCGCCACCTCTCCTGCGTCAAAATATCCTCTCTCTGCGACATTTCCATCTTGACTATGACGCGTCCGATCCATACACACGGCGGCGGGACACCCTTCCCCAACGAAGGGCTTTCTATCTGAGAGGATAGCATCATGGCGAAGACCGCAAAGCCGGACATCCGTCCGCACAATACTCATTTTTCTTCTGGCCCTTGCTCGAAGCGTCCCGGTTGGTCGCTCGAAGCCCTTTCCGACGCGGCCCTTGGCCGTTCGCACCGCGCGAAGGTCGGCAAGACCAAGCTGAAGCAGGCCATCGACCTTACCCGTGAAATTCTCGAAGTGCCGGCAGATTACCGCATCGGCATCGTCCCGGCTTCCGATACCGGCGCCGTCGAAATGGCGCTCTGGTCGCTGCTCGGCGAACGCGGCGTCGATATGCTCGCCTGGGAAAGCTTCGGCGCCGGCTGGGTCACCGATGTCGTCAAGCAGTTGAAGCTCAAGGATGTGCGCAAGCTCGAAGCCGGTTACGGCGAGCTTCCCGATCTCGCGACCGTCGATTTTGACCGCGACGTGGTCTTCACCTGGAACGGCACCACCTCGGGCGTGCGCGTGCCGAACGCCGATTTCATTCCTGCCGACCGCAAGGGCCTGACGATCTGCGACGCCACCTCGGCGGCTTTCGCCCAAGAACTCGATTTCGCCAAGCTCGACGTCGTCACCTTCTCCTGGCAGAAGGTTCTGGGCGGCGAGGGCGCACACGGCGTCATCATTCTTTCGCCGCGCGCCGTCGAGCGCCTCGTCACCTACACGCCGGCCTGGCCGCTGCCGAAGATCTTCCGCATGACCTCGGGCGGCAAGCTGACGGAAGGCATCTTCCAGGGCGAGACGATCAACACGCCGTCGATGCTCTGCGTCGAGGACTATATCGATGCGCTCGTCTGGGCCAAGGGTCTCGGCGGTCTCAAGGCGCTGATTGCGCGCGCCGATGCCAATGCCAAGGTCATCCACGATTTCGTCGCGGCAAACGACTGGATCGCCAATCTCGCCGTCAAGGCGGAAACCGCCTCCAACACCTCCGTCTGCCTGAAGATCGTCGACAAGGACATCGCAGCCCTCGATGACGACGGTCAGGCGAATTTCGCCAAGGGTCTGGTCGGCCTCCTGGAAAAGGAAGGCGTCGCTTACGATGTCGGCCATTACCGCGACGCGCCGTCCGGCCTGCGCATCTGGGCCGGCGCCACGATCGAGGCATCCGACATGCAGAAGCTCATGCCATGGCTTTCCTGGGCCTTCGAAACCCAGAAGGCGCAGCTCGCTCAGGCCGCCGCCTGAGGTGATCGCATCCGGCTCCGCCACAAGGCGGCGGAGCCCAGCATTTCTGATTTCATTCATCGCTGAACACTTTTGAAGGAGGCCCTCATGGCACCTCGCGTTCTCGTATCCGACGAATTGTCGGAAACCGCCGTCCAGATCTTTCGCGACCGTGGCGTCGAAGTCGATTTCGAACCGCAGCTCGGCAAGGACAAGGACCGTCTGCTCGAAGTCATCGGCAAGTACGATGGCCTGGCTATCCGCTCCGCCACCAAGGTGACGGAAAAGATCATCGAAGGGGCGAAAAACCTCAAGGTGGTCGGCCGCGCCGGTATCGGCGTCGACAATGTCGATATCCCGGCCGCCTCGCGCCGCGGCATCATCGTCATGAACACGCCCTTCGGCAACTCGATCACGACAGCCGAACACGCGATTGCGCTGATGTTCGCCGTCGCCCGCCAGCTTCCGGCCGCCGATACCTCGACGCAGGCCGGCAAGTGGGAGAAGTCGAAGTTCATGGGTGTCGAGATCACCGGCAAGACGCTCGGCGTCATCGGCGCCGGCAATATCGGCTCGATCGTCTGTGCCCGCGCCATCGGCCTGAAGATGCACGTCGTCGCCTACGACCCGTTCCTTTCCAAGGAGCGCGGCGAGGAGATGGGCGTCACCAAGGTCGAGCTGGAAGAGCTTTTCGCCCGCGCCGATTTCATCACGCTGCATGTGCCGATGACCGACAAGACGCGCGGCATCCTCAACAAGGAAGCACTGGCAAAGACCAAGCCCGGCGTGCGCATCATCAACTGCGCCCGCGGCGGCCTGGTCGATGAGGCAGCGCTTGCCGAAGCGATCAAGTCGGGCCATGTCGCGGGTGCCGCCTTCGACGTGTTCGAGGTCGAGCCCGCCAAGGAAAGCCCACTCTTCGGCCTGCCGAACGTCGTCTGCACGCCGCATCTCGGCGCCTCAACGACCGAAGCGCAGGAGAACGTCGCTCTGCAGGTGGCCGAACAGATGGCCGATTACCTCGTCAATGGTGCGGTCTCCAACGCCATCAACATGCCGTCGATCACGGCTGAGGAAGCGCCGATCCTGAAGCCCTTCATCCGCCTTGCCGACGTTCTCGGCGCCTTTGTCGGCCAGGTCACCGAAGAGCCGATCAAGGAAATCGAAATCCTTTATGACGGCATCACCGCCAACATGAACACGCGGGCGCTGACGAGTGCCGTGCTCGCCGGCCTCATCCGGCCGCAGGTCGCCGACGTCAACATGGTTTCGGCACCGATCATGGTCAAGGAAAAGGGTGTCGTGCTGTCCGAGGTCAAGCGCGACAAGACGGGTGTATTCGACGGTTACATCAAGCTGACGGTGACGACCGAAAGCATGACGCGCTCGGTCGCCGGCACGGTGTTTTCGGATGGCAAGCCGCGCTTCATCCAGATCAAGGGCATCAACCTCGATGCCGATGTCGGCTCGCACATGATCTATATCACCAATACCGACGTCCCAGGCATGATCGGCTTCATTGGCACGACGCTCGGAGCGGCCGGCGTCAACATCGCCAACTTCCAGCTCGGTCGTGACAAGCAGGGCGGCGACGCCATTGCGCTGCTCTATGTCGACGGCGAGGTTGACGACGCCGTGCTTGCGCAACTGACGGCCCATCAGGCGATCCGCCAGGCAAAGCTGCTCACTTTCAACATCGACTGAGTTCCTCTTCGGGATCTCGATCCGGCAAGAATGACAACAAAAACCCGGCGCGGGAAACGGCGCCGGGTTTTTGTTGTGTCGGAATCGAATGGATCTCAGTGCGGCCGGCGTTTTCGGCGGACGATCTTGCCGAAACGGGCGATATCGTCTTCAGCCTTCGTGCGGTGAAGGAAGGCAAGCCGGCTGCCGTCCAGACCCTCGTAGAATTCGTCCCAGGAAATCTCTTCCTGCGTTTCAGAGGAAAAATCGACGCGAACGGTTTCGCTATCCGGTGCGTTCTTGATACGGGCGGGATGGCCGCCACGCGCCTCGATCCAATGCCTGATCCTGCTGTAATCCGTCGTCGTGCCGAACCTGCCCATGAAACCCTCCTCAGCAATGCGACATCGATGACCCGGAACGCACGATCGACGCAATTGTTCCGGGGCATCCAAATTATTTTATTGAAGATTACGCAGAGCGCCATTTGCTCGTTTCACAGGCGGAAGCCTAAAGTTTAGGCCGAGTATGATTCTGATTTTATTTAACTTTTCTCAGTATACCCTGCCATCGGCATCAACCGCGCGTGAATTCCCATGGCCCCTTTGCAGAAGACCGAGCAGATCGAGGCACTGAACGATGACTTCCGGTCATTGTTTGCAACGCACCCATCGCCGATGTGGGTCTATGATCCGGTATCGCTGCGGTTTCTCAGCGTCAACGAAGCGGCGGTAGCCCTTTACGGCTATGGCGCGGACGAATACCGGCGCATGACGGTTCTGGATATCCGCCCCCAGCATGAGCGGGAACGGATGATCGAGGCCGTCAACGGCCGTACCGACATGGAAAAGGCGGAGCGCTGGCTTCATCTCAAGGCGAACGGCGAGACCTTCGAGGTGCTGACCTATGGCCGTGAAGTGCGTTTCGAGGGACGGGAGGCGATCCTGGCAATCGTGCAGGACCGCACCGAGGTCAACGCCGCCAGGCGCCAGATGAGCGATACACGCTCGCTTCTCGACAGCATTGTCGACAATCTGCCGGTCGGGGTCTTCGTCAAGGACATGGAAGCGGACGGGCTTTACATTCTCTTCAACGAGGCCTGCGGCGACATCGTCGGCATGAAGGCGCGGGATGTGGCCGGCCGAACCGACCGGGCGCTGTTTGCCGCCGGCCAGACAGACGCTTTCCGTGAGCAGGATCGCCGGGCCTTGGAAGCCAAGAGGACGATCAGCTTCGAAGAGACGATGCTGCGTCCTGACGGAGCGCAACGCATCCTGCGCACCGTCAAACGCGTCCTGCCGGCGCCGGAGGGCCGTGCGCCGCGCTATCTGCTTGGCATTTCGCAAGATGTCACGGAGGAGCGTGCCATCGAGGCAAAGCTTGCCCATCTTGCTATGCATGATGCCCTGACCGGCTTACCGAACCGGGCAGCATTTTCTGAACATATCGATAAGCGCGTGGCCGAAGCGACGACAGAGAGCCCGATCGCGCTGCTCTATATCGACATCGATCATTTCAAGCATATCAACGACAGCAAGGGACATGCCGCCGGCGACGCTCTGCTTTGCCAGGTGTCGGAGCGTCTGCTGCAATTGGCGGAGGAGGGCGATCTCGTTGCCCGTCTCGGCGGCGATGAGTTCGCCATTGTGCTCGAACTCGGCGAGCCTGAGCGGGTCGGGCGTTTTGCACAGCGGTTGCTGCAGACGCTTAGCCATGCCTTCGATCTCGACGGCGCCCGGGAGCATGCCACCTGCAGCATCGGCATCGCCTTGGCGCCGGATCATGCCGGCGACGCGGATGTGCTGATGCGCCACGCGGATCTGGCGCTCTATGCCGCCAAGGAGAGCGGGCGCTCGACCTATCGCTTTTACGAGACGGAGATGCGGCTTGCCGCCGAGCGGCGGCATGTGATGACCGCAGAGCTGTGGGAGGCGCTGGAGAAGCGCCAGTTCGAGCTGCATTACCAGCCGATCGTGCAGCTAGACAATGACGGCATCGCCGGCTTCGAGGCGCTGATCCGCTGGCGCCATCCCAAGCGCGGCCTGGTGGCGCCGATGGATTTCATTCCGCTCGCCGAGGAGACCGGCCTCATCGTACCGATCGGCGACTGGGTGATCCGGGAAGCCTGTCGTGCCGCCGCCGGCTGGCCCACCCATCTCAGGATCGCCGTCAATCTCTCCGTCAGCCAGTTCCGGCATGCGAGCCTGCTTTCGACCGTAGTCGCGGCGCTCAACGAAACGGGGCTGAATGCCGACCGGCTTGAAATCGAAATCACCGAATCCGTCTTCCTGACCGATGCCGACCAAAGCCTGCCGCTGCTGCGGGCGCTGAAGGAGCTTGGGATCCGCATCGCCATCGACGATTTCGGTACGGGTTATTCGTCGCTGAGCTATCTCAGGGCTTTCCCCTTCGACAAGATCAAGCTCGATCGCAGCTTCGTTTCAGGCATCGAGACGGATGCCGGCAATCTTGCCATCGTGCGCGCCGTCGTCGGTATCGGTTCCGGTTTCAACGCAACGACGCTGGCCGAGGGGATCGAGACCGAAGAGCAGTTGCAGAAGCTGCGCGCCGAAGGTTTCCGCGAGGTGCAGGGCTATCTGCTTGGCCGGCCGATGCCGCAGCACGAGGCAGAGGTGCTGATCCACGGCCACGCGCTGAAGGCCGCTTCCTCACGCGGGTGACAAACGGCGGTGCTTGCGCGGGAGCTGGGTTCAGCCGTCCGAGGAGCAGGCATGCCGCTTGAGACCATCAAGCATTCGTTATTTTGAGAACGGCGGCCGAACCGGCATAATTCTCGTGGGCTGGAAGGAGGATGTATATGAAACGCTATTCATTCTCGATGATCGGACTGGCGCTCGTGACTGCCATCATCGTCAATCCGGGTATCGCATTCGCCTGCAACAAGCTGATCGGCACCTGAGCCGCACCCCCCGCTTCCGAGGCGCGGCTTTGGCTGCGCCTTCTTTTCCACGCGAATTCGAAACTATCGGGCGTCCGAATGCCCGCCCCTTGCGTCCAAGGACAATCCTTTCTATATCGGTCCCTCATCGAGAGACGGCGGCCGATCCCGCCGGAGATCAGCAAATCCGCCGCAATTGCAGCGCAAGGGCGGATCGTGACCCAAGCAGAATTGGCATCATCGTTGAACACACTGGATTTTGATAAGAAGCCGGAAGAGACTCGTGTCGTCGTCGCCATGTCGGGCGGCGTCGATTCATCCGTCGTCGCCGGCCTTCTCAAACAGCAGGGTTACGATGTGCTCGGCATCACACTTCAGCTTTACGATCATGGCGCCGCCGTTCACCGCGCCGGCTCCTGCTGCGCCGGCCAGGATATCGACGATGCACGCCGCGTTTGCGAAACGCTCGGCATCCCGCATTATGTGCTCGATTACGAAAAGCGTTTTCGCGAGACGGTAATCAATCCCTTCGCCGAAAGCTATGTGGCGGGCGAAACGCCGATCCCCTGCGTGTCCTGCAACCAGACCGTCAAATTCGCCGATCTGCTGGCGACGGCCAAGGAGCTCGGCGCCGATGCGCTGGCGACCGGCCACTATATCCGCTCGGGCCCGAACCCTTCGCCCGAGAATCCCGGCCGCCGCGCGCTGTTCCGCCCGGCCGATGCCGACCGCGACCAGAGCTATTTCCTCTTCGCCACGACGCAGGAACAGATCGACTATCTGCGCTTTCCCTTGGGCGGCCTGCCGAAGGCCGAGACCCGCAGGCTCGCCGAAGAAATGGGCCTCGTCGTCGCCAAGAAGGCCGACAGCCAGGACATCTGCTTCGTGCCGCAGGGCAAATATTCCGACATCATCACCAAGCTGAAGCCGAATGCGGCGCTGGCCGGTGAGATCGTCCATCTCGATGGCCGCGTGCTCGGGACCCATGAGGGTATCCTGCATTTCACCATTGGTCAGCGCCGCGGCATCGGCATCGCCACCGGCGAGCCGCTCTACGTCGTCTTTCTCGACGCCCGTTCGCGCCGCGTCATCGTCGGGCCGAAAGAGGCGCTGGAAACGCACCGCGTCTACCTGCGCGATGTCAACTGGCTGGGCGACGAGACGCTTGCGGAAGCCGCTTCCGGCGAAGGCTTTGCCTGCTACGCCAAAGTCCGCTCGACGAGGGCGCCGGCACCTGCCGTGCTGCATGTCGATGCGACCGGCACCTATGTCGACCTGACGGTCGGCGAGGCAGGCATCGCGCCCGGCCAGGCCTGCGCGCTTTATTCCGCCCCCGGCGACAACGCCCGCGTCTTCGGCGGCGGCTTCATCGAGCGCTCCGAGCGCGAACCGTCGGCGGAAGCTTCGCTGAAGGCCCTTTTGGCCGGCCCCGTCGCCGCCTGAAAGCCAGAGGAAACGGCGCCCTATAAAGCCCACCGTTTTTCTCGATCATGCGCTTGACACAAAGCCGAAGCGCACCTTATAAGCCGCTCATCCCACGAACCGGCATCGCTTCGCGAGCGGGTATCGTTGACCAGTGGCGGAGTAGCTCAGTAGGTCAGAGCAGAGGAATCATAATCCTTGTGTCGGGGGTTCAAATCCCTCCTCCGCTACCATCTCCTTATTGCAGAAATAGCGATTTTTGCGGCTCGATTTTGAGCCGGTTCCGAAGGCCGTGGTAGCACGTTGGTAGCAGCGCCAGATGTCGCGGCGAGGGGAAAACCAGTTGCCCCTGGTCTGCAGCCGCCAACGCCGAGGACAGACCTATCTGTAAAGCGTCAAAAGCAATACAGGCATCTTCGTCGCCCAAAAATGGGATGCGACAGCGATAATAATAGCCCATACGGCAAGCGAGAACATGACTGCCGCTAACCTGATCCCGACTGGCTGCATCAATTCCTCCATCCCAGCATAACCGTGCCTCCTCGCACGATCCTATGCTAGCAAGACGCAACTCGGTCAGGTATCGCAAGATATTGGTATCAGATAGCGACAGCAGAGAGCGCTTGGCGAGGATGCAAAGATTTCGGCGATACGATGCCTCTTTCCCCATCCGTCAAACAATGAAATGGAAGTTGTCGTATTGCGCACCATAATAATCCGGGCCGCTCGTTTCGGTGATCACGGGTTCGGTGTCGAGTATGAGATAGTCGATCGGGCCGTAGGCGCTGAGATCGATCATTTGCGGGTCATGAATGCTGTCGGCGGTGACGTTGACCGTGACCAAGAATACGGTATCGCCGTTCAACTTGCCTTCGATCGTTAGAACGTTGTCATAGTCCGATGTGCCGTTTGCGACACTGAATTGCTCGATCTGAAAGTCACCGCCATCGGCGGCTTGGATGGGTGTCCAGAACACGCCTCCTCCCAAATAATGGTTGCCATCCGCCTCCTCCCGCACAGTCGCGTCGTCACCATCGTACCAGGCGCCCCAATCGAAACCTTTATAGCCTGTAGGGAAGTCGTGTTTGCCGACATCCTCGAAGTTAACGAAGACGTCGCCGCGTTCCGGCAGGTCGACCGCGATATTGAGCAGGCCGAAGTCGGTGGCGCCTTTGCCATCCGAGATCTTGAAATTGAACTGGTCGGCGAGTTGATCTCCTGGGCCGAGCGCGGCCACGATCGGGTTGGAGTGATCGAGTTCGTACGTGTAGTTGCCGTTGGAATAGACGGTCAGCGTGCCGTATTTTCCCTCGATGGTCGTCGTCGTGGCGGGTCCATCCGGATCGGCCGGTTGCGGAATTCGCTGTCCATTCACGAAGTTGAGGCGCACCCGATCTCCATCGGCATCCGTGGAACTGGTGTTGTCCAGGATGTTGCCGTCGATCGGGTTGTCGATGTTGAAAATAGGCTGGTATACGTCACCTGCGACCGGCTTGTGGTTTGCCATTTCTATCCCCCGTTTGATCTGCTGTTCCAGTGTGCAACTTTATCGAGTGTGTTGACAACGGAAATCGATGAAGCATCGGATAAATCAACCGGCTATTGCTCCAGCTTCCAAGTAAAAAAGGCACAATCGACGCAGATTCTGCCTATGATCCAAGCTTTTACGCCTGTCTCGCTCTGCTTCTGCCTCGTCGATCGGAGCATTTCCCGCCTCTTCAGACGATTGCCATTTTCGCCAGCACAAGACGTTCCAGGCAGTATAATAATGGCAGGCCAACGATGACGTCATAATGACGATATACTGGATGAATTGCTCTGTCTGTCCGGCACAACGGTGAAGACAGGACGAGGGATTGATCGGCCGCTCCGGCCGTGCGTCAATGCAGGCCGCCGACCCCGAGTAGGCTCTCGACAGCCTCGTGATCGCTGGTGAGGCGCTCCGGCGATCCCGCCCAGGCCAGTCGCCCTCGTTCGAGAATGACGACCTGATCGGCGAAATCGAGCGCGCTCTGGATACGCTGTTCGACCAGGAGGATCGTCATGTCTCCCGTCTTGGCGAGTTCGGCAAAGGCAGCCATCAATTCCTCGCAGATAACGGGGGCGAGGCCCTCCAGCGGTTCGTCGAGCAACAGGACGGAGGGGCGGCCGAGAATGGTGCGGGCCGTCGAGAGCATCTGTTGCTCGCCGCCCGAGAGTTGGCTGCCGAGGTTGCGGCGGCGCTCCTTCAGACGCGGGAACATGGCATAGGCTTCCTCCAGCGCCGTCCTCGGCCGCGTCTTCAAGCCGACGAAAAGGTTCTCTTCGACCGTCAGCGTCGGGAAGACGCAGCGCGTCTGCGGCACATATCCCAGGCCCTTATGCGCCCGTGTCGCGCTGGCTGCCGTGGTGACATCCGAACCGCCGAGGCGGATGCTGCCCTCGTAGCGCTTGGTCTGGCCGGCAAGCGTTGCCAAGAGCGTGGTCTTGCCCATGCCGTTGCGGCCGAGCACGGCCAGCCGTGCGCCCGCCGGCACGGAGAGGGAAATGCCTTCGAGCACTCTCGTCGGCCCATATCCCGCCGACAGATTTTCGACCTCAAGCGATATGGCTGGCATTGGCATAGCTCCCGAGATAGGCCTCGCGCACGCGCGGATCCTTGGTGACGTCTTCAGGCAGGCCGTCGAAGATGATTGCGCCTGATGCAAGCACGATGACGCGTTTTGCAAAACGGAAGACGAGGTCCATGTCGTGTTCAATCATCAGCACGGCGAGATCGGCGGGCAGATCGGCAAGCGCCTGCTCGATGCGGCCGGTATCGCTCTGCGGCACGCCGGCGGCCGGCTCGTCGAGCAGCAGCACCTTCGGTCTCAGCGCCAGTGCCACGGCGATCTCGAGAAGCCGCTGCTGGCCATAGGCGATCTCGCTGACCTTTCGATGCATCAGCAAAGCCAATCCGAGCTTTCCCAAGAGATCGTCGACTTCCGCCATGACGTCAGGCATACGCAGGAAATTTCCGAACATATGGCCGGTCTTTCCGTCGCGTTGGAGGACGGCAAGCCCCACATGCTCGGCTGGCGTCATCTCCTGGAAAAGCCGTGTCACCTGAAAGGAGCGGACAAGGCCGCGCTTGACCCTGCCGATCGCATCGACTTTCGTCACCCTTTCGCCGCCGAGGCGAACCTCGCCGGAATCGGGCGACAGATTGCCGGTCACGAGGTTGACGAAGGTGGTCTTGCCGGCGCCGTTCGGGCCGATCAACGCGATGCGATCGCCTGGCGACATTGCGAGCGATACATCGTTGGTGACGGCAAGGCCGCCGAAGGCTTTCCTGAGATTGGCGACTTCGAAGACGGGGCTCATGAGCGTTGCTCCGTGCGACGTCCAATGAAGGCCGCAGCTGTGCCATAGAGGCCTTTCGGCGCAAAGAGCACGACGGCGATCAGCAGCGCGCCGACCATCGTCAGCCAATGAAAGGGATTGGCGGCCGAGACATAATCTTCAAAGAGCATGAAGATGACAGTGCCGGAGAGCGCGCCGAAGAGAGAACCGGTGCCGCCGAGCACCAGCATGACAAGCGCTTCGGCAGATTGGGTGAAAGACAGGCTGTCCAGGCCGACGACCTGTGTCGAGATCGCATTCAAGGCGCCGCCGACACCGGCAACCGCGCCCGAGATTCCATACATCCTGATGAGAGCGGCCTTAGGCGAAGCGCCCATGGCGCGAACGCGCAGCGGGTCCTGCTTGATGGCGCGGCAGAGCATGCCGAAGGGTGAGCGGACCAGGAACCGCAGCAGCACGAAGACGATCAGCAGCAGCGCCATTCCGAAGAAGAAGGCGGTATGTCCGTAAAGGTCGAATTCGAAGAGGCCGAAGACCGGATCCGGCGCGATGCCGGAAAGCCCATCGCTGCCGCCTGTCCATGACGACGCCTTGTTGGCGAATTCATGGAAGAGGTTGATGAGCGCAATTGACAGCACGAGCTGCGGCAAGCCATGCGCACGCAGGATGATTGCGCCGCAGAAGAGCCCGGCAACCGCGCCGCCTGTTATGCCGGCCAACATCATCAGCAGCGGATCATTGATGCCGTAATGTGCCGACAGGATCCCGGCGGCATAGGCGCCGGAGCCGAAAAGTGCTGCATGGCCGAGCGTTGCGACGCCGCAATAACCGGTCACGAGATCGAGCGACAGGACGAGCAGCGCGATCGTGATCATCCGGGTCAGAAGGGCGAGATTATCGGGGAAGGTGAAATAGCCGATCGCGGCAATGGCTGCCATGACCGCTATTCCGGCGAGATCCCGGCCGATGGTGCCGCGCCGATGCTGGAGACGTCCGTTTTCGTTGTTGATCACAAGTGCCATCTCATTTCGCCCTTCCGGCAAGGCCGCGCGGGAAGACGCAGATGATCGCGATCACGGCGAGATAGAAGAAGAATTCGCCGAATTCAGGCATCAGATACCGCCCGGTCGTATCGATCGCGCCGAGCAACAGGCAGGCGATCAGCGCGCCCGGAATGGAACCCGCGCCGCCGACGGAGACGACGACCAGGAAGGTGACCATATAGCGCAGCGCGTAATAGGGTTCGACCGGCAGGAGTTCGGCGCCGACCACGCCGCCGAACGCGGCAAGCCCGACGGCAACGGCAAAGCTCACCGCATAGATGATCTCGGTGCGCACGCCGAGCGCTGCAGCCATCGCCGCATCATCGACGGAGGCGCGCAGCTTGACGCCGAAGCTCGTCCTGTCGATCGCAAACCAGAGGGCGAGTGCAACGGCCAGGCCACAGAGGATGACGAAGAGCCGGTGAACGGGAATGGTGCGGAAGCCGAGATCGGCCGATCCCTGCAATGCACCAGGCAGCGGTATGGTCTTCAGCGTCGGCCCCATCAGGTAGTTTGCGATGCCGATGATGCAGAAGGTGAGGCCGATCGTCATCAGCACCTGGGTCAACTCGGGCGCGCCATAGATCCGGCGGTAGAGGAAACGCTCGACCGGGATTGCGACGATGATGGTGATCGCAACGGCGGCGAGAACCGCCACGGCATAACCAAGGCCGAGATCGCGGGCGACATAGGAGGCGATATAGCCCCCGATCATCGCGAAGGCGCCATGGGCGAGGTTGACGACACGCATCAGCCCCATGGTGACGGAAAGGCCAATCGATATCACGAAGAGCACCATGCCGTAGGCAAAGGCATCGACGGCTATGCTGAAGACTGTCTGCATGGAACTACCTTGCTTCGATGCGACGGGCTTGGCGCGCCTTGGCAGTTCCGGAGATCGGAAGCCTGCCCGGCAATCGCCAAACCCGTCGCAAATCAGGATGGCGTAGGTTATTTGGCCGCCGCCAGGCCTGGATCGCCCTGTTTCTCGAAGGTCTGGACTTCCTTGTTGATATAGGTCCCGTCATCGGCTTTGACGACTTCGCGCAGATAGATGTTCTGCGTGATGTGACGGCTTTCCGGATCGATCGAAACCGGGCCGCGTGGGCTTACCCAGGCAAGACCCTTGACCGCATCGACGGCCTTCTCGGCATCCTGCTTGCCGCCCGTCGCCTCGATCATCTTGTAGATGACATACATGCCGTCATAGGCGCTGACCGCGGGGAAGGAGAGTTCGGCCTTGTCGCCGATCGCTTTGGCAGCCGCCTCGACGAAAGCCTTGTTCTCAGGAGAGTCGTGCGACACCGCGTAGTGGAAGGTCGTCTGAATACCGAGCGCGGCATCGCCCAGCGCCGGCAAGTCGGATTCCTGCGTCAGATCGCCCGGCGCGAAGAACTTGATGCCGGCGGCCTTCAGGCCATTGTCGTTATACGCCTTGACGAAGCCGAGTGTCGTCGGCCCCGATGGCAGGAAGGCGAAGACGCCCTGCGCGCCGGAATCCTTGATGCGCTGCATGATCGGGCTGAAGTCGTTGGTCGCAAGCGGCATGCGGATTGCCTCGACCACCTGACCGCCGGCCTTTTCGAACCCCGCCTTGAAGGCGTTCTCGGCGTCGATACCGGGGCCGTAATCGCTGACGACCGAAATCACCTTTTTGACGCCGGCGTCGAAGGCGACCTTGGCGATCGGCGTCGAGGTCTGCCAGGTGGTGAAGGAGGTGCGGACGACGAGCGGGCTCTTGGTGACGATCGCCGAGGTGGCGGCGTTCATGATGACCATCGGCACGTTGCCCTGCTTCAGGATCGGCGTCACTGCCATGGCATCGGGCGTGAAATAGAAGCCTGTGAGATACTGGACCTTCTCCTTGACGATCAGTTCCTGCGCCAGCGCCTTGGATTGGGCGGGATCGGCCTGCGGCACGTCGCGATAGACGATTTCGACCGTGTCGCTGCCGACCTTGTTGCCGTTGACCGCCATATAGGCGTCGATGCCGGCCTTGAAGTTCTTGCCCTGCAGCGCGAACGGACCGGAGAACGGGCCGATGACGCCGACCTTGATGGTCTCGGCATAGGCGCTCGTGCCTATGGCGATGGCCGCAACGGCGGCCAGAAACAGCTTCTTCATTCTCTCTCTCCCTTTTGGGCGCACTCCCGCGCCGTATTCGCCAACCTCTCAAAATTGAGCGTTAGCTTGTCACGCGAAATGGTGATGTAAAATGAAATAAATCCCGGAATTCATGTTCACACGGTTATGAACTGGAGCGGAAACAATGGACGGCCAGCTCCGTGTTCAACGTGGCTTGCATCCATCGCCAATCTCCCCGTCAGAATGGCAATCCCACATAGTTTTCCGCGAGCACCGTCGAGGCGGCGCGGGAATGGGTGAGATAGTCGAGCTCCGCCTCCTGGATCTTCTGTTCGAAATCACCGGTATCGGGAAAACGGTGCATCATCGTCGTCATCCACCAGGAAAACCGTACGGCCTTCCACACCCGGGCGAGCGCCTTCTGCGAATAGGCGTCGATGCCGCTATTCGAGCGTTCGCGGTAATGCTCGATCAGCCCGGAGAAAAGGTAGTGGACGTCGCTGGCGGCAAGGTTCAACCCCTTGGCGCCGGTCGGCGGTACGATATGGGCGGCGTCGCCGACGAGGAAAAGCCGGCCGAAGCGCATCGGTTCGGCGACGAAGGAGCGCAACGGGGCGATGGATTTCTCGAAGGACGGCGCGGTCACCAGTGCCTCGGCGTGATGCACCGGCAGACGCCTTCGCAACTCGTCCCAGAAGCGATCGTCGCTCCAGTCCTCGATCTTCTCGTCGAGTGCGCATTGGATATAGTAGCGGCTGCGCGTGGCCGAGCGCATCGAACAGAGCGCAAAGCCCCTGGGATGGTTGGCGTAGATCAGTTCATGGCTGACTGGCGCCACATCGGCCAGGACGCCCAGCCAGCCGAAAGGGTAGACCTTCTCGAAACTCCTGATCGCCTTTTCTGGGATGGCCTTGCGGCTAACGCCGTGAAAGCCGTCGCAGCCGGCGATGAAATCACAATCGATGCGTTGCGTTGCGCCGTCCTTGGTGTAGGTGACGAAGGGAGAATGGCCGTCGAAGTCATGCGGCGTGACATTGGCGGCATCGTAGATCGATAGGGAGCCGCTCGCTTCGCGCCGCTCCATGAGATCGCGCGTCACTTCGGTCTGTCCGTAAACGGTGACGCGCCTGCCGCCGGTCAATTCGTGCAGGTCGATACGATGGTCGCGGCCGTCGAAGGCCAGTGAGAAACCGTCATGCGGCAGGCCTTCGGCATGCAGCCGCGCACCCGCTTTGGCCTGGTCCAGCAGCCCGACGGTGCCTTCCTCCAGAACACCGGCGCGAACCCGGCCAAGGATGTATTCCTTGTTCACACGATCGAGAACGACATTGTCGATACCGGCTTCCGCGAGAAGCTGACCGAGCAGCAGGCCGGATGGTCCCGAACCGATGATGGCGACCTGGGTTCGCAAATGCTTCCTCCCTGCACTTTTGCGTTTTGCCAGATTCTGCCGTGCCGCTCTCGCCGCAGCAATGGACATCTCCGCCTAAAAATTGCACTAATCGAACATTGGTGCGGGAGGAGCCCCATGAGCAAACATGTTCCGACCTACGAACTTTACGGCGAAAATACCGGGCGAGGGCCGGATTTTTGGTTGCATTGCGAAACAATTCGCTCCCGCAGCAGCCTGCATCAATGGGAAATTCGCCCGCACCGCCACGAAAGCTTCTTTCAGATATTGTACATCGAAGGCGGTTCCGGCGATGCGATCTTCGGCGAAAAGAGCCATGCCATCCGGCCGCCGGCAGTCATCACGGTCCCGCCTGGGCTCAATCACGGCTTTCGTTTTTCACGCGACATCGACGGCTTGGTGATCACCCTGTTGAGATCCCATCTCAGCCATCCGCTTGACGAGCGAAGCCAGCTCGGCGAATGGCTGGCGACACCGCATCTGACGCCACTCGATCCTGAGGATGCCGAGGCAGCCTATGTGATGCAGACGTTGAGGCGGCTGGGCGACGAATTCGAAAACCGGCGCAGCGGCCGCAACGAGGTGTTGGCGGCTTATGTCGGCTTGGTGCTGAGGCTGACTGCGAGGATTTTTCATCAAGGAAACATGCACGAGCTTGCGCCTGACGAGAATGAGCGGCGGCTGGAAATGCTGAACGAGCTCATTCAACGCCATTTCCGATCGCACAAGCCCGCGTCCTTCTACGCCAGGGAGCTTGGAGTTTCGCCGACGCATCTTACCCGTATCGTCCGGTCGATGACCGGCAACACCCCCCATGAATTGCTCGCCGGCAAACTCATCGAAGAGGCGAAACGCCAGCTCGTTTTCACACTTGGCAGCGTCCAGGAGATCGGGTTTCGGCTCGGCTTTGCCGATCCGGCCTATTTCTCGCGTTTTTTTCTCAAATATACCGGCGAAACGCCGCGGGTCTGGCGCATCAAGGAAAAGGGTCGGCTTGAAGGCGTGTGACGTGTTGCGCCCGACGGATGATCTCTACGGACCGGTTCGCTGCGGTCCTGTTTGTTTGGTTTTCGCCTCACGCCGCTGGCCACGTCCAGTTCCGCACCTCCGGCATGTCCTCGCCATATTCGCGGACATAGGCGTGATGCTCCGCAAGTTTGCCGCGGAAGGCGGCGAGCGCTTCGCCTGCCTTTTCTTTCAGGCCGGGTACACGCTCGATCGCTTCGATGGCGAGATGGAAGCGGTCGAGTTCGTTGAGGACGGTCATATCAAAGGGCGTCGTCGTCGTGCCCTCCTCGATGAAGCCGCGGACATGGATGTTGCGGTGGTTGGTGCGTTTATAGGTCAGGCGGTGAATGAGATAGGGATAGCCGTGATAGGCGAAAATGACAGGCTTGTCTGATGTGAAGATCGCGTCGAAGGCCTCGTCGGTCAGGCCGTGCGGATGTTGATCGCTGGATTGCAGCGCCAGGAGGTCGACGACGTTGACGGTGCGGATCTTCAGCTCGGGAATGGCTTTACGCAGAAGATCGACGGCGGCCAGCGTCTCCATGGTCGGCACATCGCCGGCGCAGGCCATGACGAGATCGGGCAGGATCGTGTCGTCCTCGTTGCTTGCCCAGTGCCAGATCCCGATGCCGGCCTCGCAATGTTTCACCGCCTCGTCCATCGACAGCCATTGCGGCTCCGGCTGCTTGCCGGCGACGATGACGTTGATGCGGTCATAGGTGCGCAGGCAATGGTCGCCGACCCAGAGCAGGGTATTGGCATCCGGCGGCAGATAGATGCGGACGATATCGGCCTTTTTGTTGGCGACGAGGTCGACGAAGCCGGGATCCTGGTGGCTGAAGCCGTTGTGGTCCTGGCGCCAGACATGGGAGGTCAGCAGGTAGTTGAGCGACGAGATCGGCTTTCTCCACTCGAGTTCGCGCGTCACCTTCAGCCATTTGGCGTGCTGGTTGAACATGGAATCGATAATGTGGATGAAGGCTTCGTAGCACGAGAACAGGCCGTGCCGGCCGGTCAGCAGATAGCCTTCAAGCCAGCCCTGGCAGAGATGTTCGCTCAGCACCTCCATGACACGGCCGTCGCGGGAGAGGTGGATGTCGTAGGGTTCGATATCCTCCATCCAGACACGGTCGGTGACTTCGAAGACGCTGCCGAGACGGTTCGATTCCGTTTCGTCAGGACCGAAGATACGGAAGTTGGCGGCCTCCACATTGCGCTTCATCGTGTCGCGCAGGTAATGGCCGAGGATCTCCGTCGACTGCACCATGGCGCTGCCGCGCTTGCCGATCTCGACCGCATAGTCGCTGATATCGGGAACATCGAGCTCCGTGCGCAGCAATCCGCCATTGGCATGTGGATTGGCGCCCATGCGGCGTTCGCCGACCGGCGCCAGCGCCCGCAGTTCCGGTTTCAGCCGGCCGTCGGCGCCGAATAGGTCTTCCGGATCATAGCCGCGCATCCAGTCCTCGAGGATCTTGCGATGGCCGTCATTCTCGCGGCAGTTGGAGACCGGCACCTGGTGGGAGCGCCAGAAGCCTTCGACCTTCTTGCCGTCGACCTCCTTCGGTCCTGTCCAGCCCTTCGGGCTGCGCAGCACGATCATCGGCCAGCGCGGGCAGATATCGGGCGCCTTGCCATTGCGTGCTTCCTCCTGGATTTCGCGAATGCGATCGAAGACCCTGTCGAAGGTTGCGGCCATCTGCTGGTGCATGTCGCGCGGCTCGTGACCCTCGACGAAGAAGGGCTCGTAGCCATAGCCTTCAAAGAGGCTCTGCAAATCCTCGTGACTGGCGCGGCCAAGAATGGTCGGATTGGCGATCTTATAGCCGTTCAGATGCAGGATCGGCAGCACGGCGCCATCGCGGGCAGGGTTCAGAAACTTGTTGGAATGCCAGCTCGCCGCCAGCGGCCCAGTTTCGGCCTCGCCGTCGCCGACGACGCAGGCGACGATCAGATCGGGATTGTCGAATGCGGCGCCATAGGCATGGACGAGAGCGTAGCCGAGCTCGCCGCCCTCGTGGATCGAGCCCGGTGTTTCGGGTGCCGCGTGGCTCGGAATGCCGCCAGGAAAGGAGAATTGCCGGAAGAGCTTGCGCATGCCCTCCGTATCCTCGGAAATATCGGGATAGATTTCGCTGTAGATGCCTTCGAGATAGGTGTTGGCGACCATGCCCGGTCCGCCATGGCCGGGGCCACACATGTAGATGATATCGAGGTCGCGAGCGCGGATGAGACGGTTCAGATGCGCATAGATGAAGTTGAGGCCCGGTGTCGTGCCCCAATGGCCGAGCAAGCGGGGTTTGATGTGCTCCGGTTTCAGCGGCTCGCGCAGCAGCGGATTGGCGAGCAGATAAATCTGACCGACCGAGAGATAGTTGGCGGCGCGCCAATAGCGGTCGATCAGGGTGAGTTCGGCATCGGCCAGGGCGGCGGTCGAGACATGCTTTTCCATGGATTTCTCCCGTTCGAAAACGTGTTCAACGTCAATTCTATCGGCCGGCGTCAGCCTGTTATTGATCTGGATCATCCACCACGAAGAAGGGTCAGCGCCTCGTCGGCGATGACCTGCTCCTCATCGGTGGCGATGACATGAGCGGCGATGCGGCTTTCCCCAGTGCTGATCGTGAAATCATTGGCGGCATTGGCCTTTTCGTCGATCGCAAGGCCAAGCCAGGACAGCCGCTTGGCAACGCCGGCGCGGATCGCCGGTTGATGTTCGCCGATACCGGCGGTGAAGACGATGGCGTCAAGGCCGCCGAGTGTCGCCGCCATGCGGCCGATCTCGCCGGCGATGCGCAACGTAAAGAGGTCGATCGCCTGACGCGCCTCCGGCCGTCCATCCTTCAGCAGATCGCGCGTATCGGCGCTGATGCCGGAGACGCCGAGCAGGCCGGAGCGGTGATAGAGCAGGTCTTCGATCGCCTCGAAGGACTGTTTTCTCTCTCCGGCCAGATGCAGGATGACGCCGGGATCGAGCGGGCCCGGGCGTGTCGCCATCGGGATGCCGTCGAGCGTCGAAAAGCCCATGCTGCAATCGCGGCTGACGCCGCCGGCCAGCGCGCAGAGGCTGGCGCCGCTGCCGAGATGGGCGACGACGGTCTTTGCCGCGCGTGGCGCCTTGCGGGCAAGCTCGCCGGCGATGAATTTATAGGAGAGGCCGTGGAAGCCGTAGCGCTTGACGCCCTCGTCATGCAGCGCACGGGGAATGGCGAAGCGGCGAACGAGATCGTCCTGCGTGGCATGGAAGGCGGTGTCGAAGGAGGCCGTCTGGGCGAGATGCGGCTTCAGATGCCGGAGCGCGCGGATGAACCGCAGCGCCTGCGGCTGGTGTAGGGGCGCAAGCGGGGTCAGCGCATCGATCGCCTCGATTGCTGCGTCATCGAGGGCGATCACCTTCGTGAAGCGATCGCCGCCATGGACGACGCGGTGGCCGGCGGCGCGGGTGGCGGTCGTGTCGAAATGGTCGGCGAGATGCGCCAAGGTCTCGTCGATAACGCCGTGCAGGTCTTCCGTCATTTCGGCCTTCAATGGCATCTCGAATGTCTGCGATCCCCTGGTCAGGCCGAGCGAGAGCGGTTCGGCGCGGAAATCGATCACGCCCTTGCCGATGCGTCGCGCCGCATCACCCTCCATCGTAAAAATGCCGATCTTGACGGTCGAGGAACCGGCATTGAAGGTCAGGAGGAGGTCGGTCGATGACATGTCTTCTCAGACTCCGCGCGGGCGTGACGATAGCTGAACTTAGCGTCGGGCCTCCTGACGGAAAGGGATTATTCGGGCCTCCACGTGTTTTTGCCGCCGCGCGGCAGCCGAAGTCGTGCGATGGTCACCATCGCTTCGGCCGATCATCTCGGCCTGCCGGTCTCGACCACACGTGTGCTGTCGTCAGGCGTCGCCGGCACCATGGCGGCGAACGGTTTCGGCCTGCAATGGTCGACCGTGCGCAACATGCTGATGGCCTGGGTGCTGACGCTGCCGGCCTCGATTGCGATCGCCTTCGTGCTCTTCGTGATCCTGCGCCAGGTGTTTTAAGACGTCCCGTCAGGCCGTCGAGGCCAGACTGGCATTGCGATCGCTGATGAAGATGCCCGCCTCGGCGGCGGGCATCGCCTTGCCGAAGAGATAGCCCTGGCCGATGTCGCAGCCGAGCTGCAGCAGGAAGGCGAGCTGCCCATGCTCCTCGACGCCTTCCGCGGTCGTCTTGATGTTGAGGCTCCGGCCGAGGCCGAGCATGGCGCGGACGATCTTTTCCTGGCGTTCGTCGTCGCGACAGGTGGCGATGAAGCTTTTGTCGATCTTGATCTTGTCGAAACGATAACGGGCGAGCTGGGCAAGGCTCGAATAGCCGGTGCCGAAATCGTCGAGCGCGATCTGGATGCCGGCCGCGTGCAGTTCGTCGAGAATGAGGGCGGCGATGGCGGGATCCTGGATCAGCGCGTTTTCGGTGATCTCCACTTCCAGGCGCTGCGGCGGCAACCGGCTCGCCGAAAGCACCTTGAGGATGCGGGAGGTCAGCAGCCTGTCTTCCATCTGCACCGGCGAGACGTTGAACGACAACATCACATGCTCCGGCCAGGTGAGTGCGTCGCTGCAGGCCTGGGCGAGAAGATCCTCGAACAATGCGGTGATCATGCCGGTTTCCTCGGCGATGCCGATGAAAACAGGTGGCGGGATGTTGACGCCATCGTCGCCGATCCAGCGCGCCAGCGCCTCGAAGCCGCAGAGCTGGCCGTTCTTCAGATCGATCAGCGGCTGGTAGAAGGGTTTGATCGCCTTGTTGGAGATCGCGGCGCGCAGCCTGGTTTCCAGTGCGGCGCGTTCGGTCACCTTGTCCTGCATCGAAGGTTCGAAGACGAAATAGTGGTTCGGTCCGCGTGATTTCGCCTCATACATGGCGAGGTCGGCACGGTGGGCGGCGTCTTCCAGTGGTTCTGCTCCCTCGGCCCAGCGGTCGTAGCCGACGCTGGCGCCGACCTCGACGGCAAAGCCATCGATATGGATCGGCCGGGTGACCGCCTGGATCAGCAGCTTGGCAAAACGCTCCTCGCGCTGCGCCGTCAGAGCGAAGGCGACGACGATGAATTCGTCGCCGCCGAAGCGATAGACGCAATCGGCATTGCCGAGTGCACAGATGCGTCTGGCAACCTCGATCAACAGGACGTCGCCGCCCTTGTGGCCCACGAGATCGTTGACTTTCTTGAAGCCGTCGAGGTCGACGGAGAAGAGGGTGACGTTGCGATCCCACTCCTCGATCTCGGCCTCATCGTCCTTGATCGGCCGCGAGAGGATCTTACGCTCGAAGGCGTAGCGGTTCGGCAGTTTGGTGAGATGGTCGTGGGTTGCGGTCCAATCGGCCTTTGCCTGGGCGATGGCGCGCAGTTCCGTTTCCTTGCGCAGGTCGGCGATGCGCAGCACCGAATAGATGAAGCTCATGGCGCCGGCGATGCCGAGCGCCAGAACGAGCTTGTCGGCGCCGTACTCGCCGAAACCGGTCATGAAGAAGACAAGGCTGTCGTCAAGCTGCAACAGGGTGCAGAGGAGCCAGAGAGTAATCCCGAACCCGACGATCGAAACACATTGCCTTCCGGCCCTGCTCTGGAAAAATACCGGCACTGCGCCTTCTCCATCTCCACCCTTCGCGGAAATAGCACGAAAGTCTGAAATGTTCGTTGAAACCAGAAGGCGAATTATCGGAGGCGGCAGCCTCCTGATGTGCCGTCGAGGGACCGTGGGCGCCAGAGGAAAACGCCGAGCGAACCCTTGTCGTGGTTGGCAGAATGGCGGGCGCGGAAAAAAACGAAGGCGAGCGTGCCATGGCATCGCTCGCCCTTTTTCGTGCTTCAGGCGGTGACGATCAGCAGCGGGACGCTGACGATGAGACCGACCAGAACTGTGACTGTGGCGACACGCATCAAACGCAGGCGCCGCGTGCGCTCCCCACTCCAATCATATGTCATTCTTCCATCTCCTTGGGATAAGGAAGTAGTCCCCGCGAAACCGGGTTCAACAGAGATGACGCGATTTGCTTGTGTAAGGCTGGATAAGATCAGGACTCGCTAAAGCATCGGTCCGAAAATCGGAATCGATTTTCGGACCGATGCGAGGACTGAAAGTGTTAGAGCGTCCTTGTGCGTCCGAAAGGACGCACGGCGCTCTAATGCTGGAAGCGCAGAGACCAGCGCCGTCCATTGCTGGTCATGCGAATGACGGCGAGCGGCTCGATGTCGCTCAGCCAGAAAGAGGAGAGCGGCGCCTGAAGCACATGGGCGACCGCCGCCCGGATGACGGCTGCGTGACTGACGGCGATCACATGGCCGCCGAGGGCGGATTCGCTCTCCATCCAGTCGGCGACGCGTGTTCTCAAATCAAGAAGGCTCTCGCCGCCATGCGGGGCCGCTTCCGGATCGCTCATCCAGGCCATGAGGTTCTCAGGCTCTTCCGCCTCTATCGCGGCGATCGATCTGCCGGCCCAGCGGCCATGGTCGCAGTCGCGAAGCGCCGGATCGATCCGGGCTTGGAGGCGGAGCGCGTCAACAGTCTGGCGGGCGCGCAAAGCGGGGCTCGTGGCAACGCGATCGGCGTGGGGCAGGGCGGCCATCCTGCCGGCTTCTTCCGCCGCCTTGCCTTCCAGCGGTTCGTCGAGCGGGAACAGGGCCTTGCGGCTCGCCATCGTCGCGCCGTGGCAGATCCAGGTGAGGCGCGTATTCACGGTCGTTCTGATCTCCGGGAGTGCGGCTATGGCGCCGCAGGACGGCCCTTGGCCGACTTGTGAAGTTTCGTTGACAGTCTCTTCGGCGTGCAGATATAACCGTGCTGTTGCGGGTTTGGAAGCCGGTGGAAATCCGGCGCGGTCGCGCCACTGTGACCAGCGTGTCGAAAGCTCTTCGCGCTGGAAGTCAGACCCTACTGCACAAGCACTCTTTCGACTGAACGCGTCATTCCCGGAGGAATACATGTCTGACACCACTTTTGCGCCCGTCGCGGCACCGGCGCCGATCCCCCTGGGAGAGATCCTGCCATGGGCGATCTTCGGTGGCCTGCTGATGCTCATCGTTCTCTATTTTGTCGGCACCGAGGAAGGCGCGATGGCGCTGTTCAACGGGATGTATGTGCACGAATTCGTGCATGACGGCCGTCATCTCCTCGGCTTTCCCTGCCACTAGAGCGCGTCGCGATCTTTCAGATTCGCGCCTCACTTTAGGTCTTTGTTTTCGCATGTCGTTATCGCAAAACCGCTGCGCACTTTTGCGCGACATGCTTTAGGGGAGTTCCTGACATGGTTGGAAATCTTCTGCTTCGCGGCATGCTCGCGGGCCTGATTGCTGGCATCCTCGTTTTCGCTTTTGCGCATATCTTCGGCGAGCCGCTGGTCGATGCGGCGATCGCCTTCGAGGAGGCGACTGCCCAGGCGGCCGGTGAAGCTGCCGAACCTGAAATCGTCAGCCGCGCCACGCAGGCCGGTCTCGGCCTTTTCACCGGCGTCATGGCCTACAGCGTTGCCGTTGGCGGGCTCTTCGCTCTCGCCTTCGCTTTCGTGCACGGCCGTTTCAGCAGCCTTTCGGCGCGCGGCACCTCGGCCGTCATCGCCATTGCCGCCTTCGTGGCGATCGTCCTCGTTCCCGGTATCAAGTATCCGGCCAACCCGCCGGCGGTCGGCAATCCCGATACGATCGGCGTCAGGACCGAACTGTTCTTCCTGATGATCGTCGTCTCGCTCGCCGCGCTGATTGCCGCGGTGGCGCTGTCGCGCCGCCTCGCGGAGCGTTTCGGTCTCTGGAATGGCGCGATCATCGCCGGCATCGCTTATCTCGTCTTCATCGGCGTCGTGCTCTATCTGCTGCCGCCGATCAACGAGGTGCCGGAGAACTTCTCGGCGATGGTCCTCTGGCGGTTCCGCACGACTTCGCTCGGCATGCATGTGATCCTCTGGACAACCTTGGGCCTTACCTTCGGAGTGCTGGCGGAAAAGCGGCTTGCCGTTAAGGACGGTCAACGCGGCCGGCCGGCAACGGCATTTCACTGAACGCATCGAAGGGCACCGCTTGCCGGCGCCCTGAACTTTTCGGGCGGCCATGACAAGCAGCAGAACCATACCACTCGTGTCGACGGCGTTAGCCACCGCCGTCTTTTTTTGTGTGGTTGCTGGAAGCGCTCTTGCCCATAGCCCTAGCGGCGGCGGCAGCCATACCGGACTGGATATTCCGGAAATTTCCCATGGCGAGATGGCGGTGATTGCAGACTATCGCAGTGGGATCATCGACCTTGCTTCCCGTGCCGTCGATACCAACGAGCCGTTCCGCCGCGTCCTGAACTATGCCGAGATCCAGTATTCCTATTGTCTCTGGGGCCGGGTGCCGGGCAGCGTGACGGACGAGGAAAGCCCGTTCAACGAATGCGCCCATGCCTATCTCGCGGCGGCCAAGGCGGTCTTGCTGTCGATGCGCGAGATGCCGCAAGAGAGGGCTGCCGCGAATGAAATCATTTCCGCCGTCGACGCCGACATGACGCGGCGCGGCCTTGCGCTCGTCACCTGCCGGTTCAGCGGCGAGGCCTTCAACACCGCCGATGTCATCAAGCCACACTGGGGCAAGGTGCCACTTCATCCAGCCAGCATGGCGTCGCTGACCGGGCTCGCTGCATTGTTCGGCCTTGGTTTTTTTGGGCTTCGCCACTTCCTGCGGCCGAAGGCTCAATCGTCGGAATAGCGCTGCTCGCGCCATGGATCGCCGTAGATATGGTAGCCGTTCTTTTCCCAGAAGCCGGCTTCGTCGTCGGGCATCAGCTCGATGCGGCGCAGCCATTTGGCGCTCTTCCAGAAATAGAGATGCGGCACGACCAGGCGCATCGGGCCGCCGTGTTCCGGCGTCAGCGGCAGGCTTTCCCAGGCGGTGGCAAGGATCGCATCCTCGGCGGCGAAATCGGCGAGCGGCAGGTTGGTGGTATAGCCGTCATAACTCGTCAGCATGACGTAACCAGCTTCGGGTTTCGGCATGGCGAGGTCGAGAAGATCGCGCGTCGAAACGCCCTTCCATTTGTTGTCGTAGCGCGACCATGTGGTGACGCAGTGAATATCGCTCATCCTGGTGTTCTGCTCGATCGCCTGGAAGGCGGCCCAGGTGAGGGTGAGCGGTGTTTCGACGAGGCCGCGCACGTCGAGCCGCCAAGTCTCTGTGGAGACAACAGGCTGCTGGCCGAGATCGAGCACCGGCCAGTTTTTGACGAGGTGCTGGCCGGGCGGCAAACGCTCGGTTTCAGGTCGGCTGATGCGGCCGGTCAGGAACTTGCCCTCGGCCGCCCAGCGACGCTTGGATGTGGTGAGCTTGCTGTCGGCGGGGGTCTGATCGTCGCTCATGATGGGCTTCCTTGCGATGCAGCAATAGGATATCCGCGCTCGTTAAGTGTCAAGTTTCGGCAGGCCCTTGGAAAACCTTGCCGGGGTTATTAGAGCGTCCTTTGTACGTCCTTTCGGACGCACAAAGGACGCTCTAGCATTTTGAATCTACGCGTCGTGCTTTCTGAAAATCGATTCCGATTTTCGGGCCGATGCGCTAGACTTGGCGTTGTTGGGTATGCCTTGCTGGGGAGTGGAGGCAGAAAGGGGAGGAGCCGGATCTGTCTTCGAGATATCGTGCGATAGCGGCGTTGCTCGTGGTGCCGCTGATCATCTTCGCCTTCTTCACCTATGGAAGCGCGATTGCGACACGCGCTTATATGGGGGAAGCCTCGGCGCAGGCAGGAACGGCGCTGCGCCTTGCCGTGTCGGCGCTCAGCGGCCACCTCAACCGCTACGAGGCGCTGCCGGCGCTGATTGCCGATCACGACGACATCAAGGAACTGGTGAGCGCGCCTGAGGATGCGGCGCTACGCGATGCCGCCAATCTCTATCTCAAGGAGATCAACGGGCTGCTGAAATCCTCCGACATCTATGTGGTCAAACCGGATGGCGAAACGATCGCGGCGAGCAATTACGACGGACCGGGAAGCTTCGTCGGACAGAATTTCAGCTACCGGCCCTATTTTCAGGATGCGATCGCAGGCCGGCAGGCAAGGTTCTACGCGCTCGGCACCACCTCGCTGAAGCGCGGCTATTATTTTGCCGCGCCGATCCGGACCGGCGCGGATATTCGGGGCGTCATCGTTTTCAAAGTCGATATCGACATGATCGAATCCTCCTGGGGCGGCGGCGAATACAAGATCTTCGTCTCCGATCCGGAGGGCATCATCTTCATGTCCGGCAGCCCCGAATGGCTCTATGGCGCTATCCTGCCGCTGACGGCCGATCGCATCGCACGCACGGAAGCGTCGCGGCGGTATGCCAATGCCAGGCTGACGGCGTTGCCGGTGACGCGTCAGCGCTTCGAGCCGCATGAGTTGATGACGCTCGCCGGCGAGCGCGGCTCGAGCGAATATCTGGTGCTCTCGCACTACATGCCGGCCGAGGACTGGACCGTGAACGTGCTGATGGAGACGAGTTCCATCCGCGCCCAGGCGCGCACCGCGCTTGCGGCGGTCTTTCTCATCCTCTGCATTGCCGGGCTCGCGGTCGCGGTCATTCGCCAGCGGCGGGCGCGGCTTGCCGAGCGCATGCAGATGCAGGCCGACGCCCGCAACGAGCTGGAGCGGCGCGTCGAGGAACGCACAGCCGATCTTGCCCGCGTCAACAGCCGCATTGAAGAAGAGATCGCCGAGCGGCGCCTGACCGAGCAACAACTCCGCCAGACACAGGCCGATCTGATCCAGGCCGGAAAGCTCGCCGGCCTCGGACAGATGTCGGCCGCTCTTTCGCACGAGTTCAACCAGCCGCTCGCCGCGGCGAAGACCTATACGGACAGCGCCTCCGTTCTCATCGATCGGGGCCGGACGGAGGAGGCGCGGGACAATATCCGGCGTATCGGCGGGCTCATTGACCGCATGGCCGCGATCAGCCGGCACCTGCGCAACTTCGCCCGCAAACCGAACGAGAAGCTCGGCTCGGTTTCTCTCGACGAGGCGATGCATGACACGCTCGAGATCATCGCCTGGCGGCTGAAGGCGGCGGATGCCGAACTCCTGCTCGATCTAGGCCCACGTCCACCCGTCGTGCGCGCCGGTTCGGTGCGTCTGCAACAGGTGCTGGTGAACGTGATCTCGAATGCGGCCGATGCGGTGGAAGGGCTGGACGACAGGCGCATCGAGGTTTCGGCCTTCGAGGAGGCCGGCAAAGTGGTGCTGACGGTGCGGGATCACGGGCCGGGCGTGCCGGCGGCGATTGCCCAGCGTATCTTCGATCCCTTCTTCACGACGAAGGGCGTCGGCAAGGGGCTCGGCCTCGGGCTTTCGATCTCCTACAACATCATCAAGGATTTTGGCGGCAGCCTTGAGGCGGCTAATCATCCCGAAGGGGGCGCGGTGTTCCGCATCGAGCTGCAGTCGGCGGCAGGGCTGATGCCGGAGGCGGCGGAATGAACGATGCGAAGATCCTGCTGGTTGACGACGAGGAGGAATTGCGCCGCTCGACGGCGCAGGCGTTGGAGCTCTCCGGCTTCAGCGTCGAGACCTTTTCGAACGGCGACCACGTGCTGGAGCTGATCGGCTACAGCTTTCCCGGTGTCGTCGTCAGCGACATCCGCATGCCCGGCATGGACGGCATGACGCTGATGCAGAAGATCCGCGAGCTCGATCCAGAGGTGCCGGTCATTCTTGTCACCGGCCACGGCGACGTGCAGCTCGCGGTGAAGGCGATGCGCGAAGGCGCCTATGATTTCATCGAGAAGCCGTTCACGCCCGAAATGCTTGCCGGCGTCATCCGCCGGGCGATGGAGCGGCGCGGCCTCGTGCTCGAAAACCGGCTGCTGAAAGCGGTCGCCGGCAAACGCGACGATATCGAGGCGCGGCTGCCGGGGCGCACGCAGGTGATGGTGGATTTGCGCTACCGTATCCGGGCGATCGGGGCGAGCGATGCCGATACGCTTATCGTCGGCGAAACGGGAGCCGGCAAGGAAGTGGTGGCCCGGGCGCTCCACGATATCAGCGCCCGGGCAAGCCGGCCGTTCATCGCGATCAATTGCGCCGCACTGCCGGCAAACCTGATCGAGAGCGAACTCTTCGGCCATGAGGTGGGGGCCTTTCCGGGCGCGGTGAGGCCGCGCTACGGAAAATTCGAACACGGGCGCGGCGGCACGATCCTGCTCGACGAGATCGGCTCCATGCCCTTCGACCTGCAGGCCAAGTTCCTGCGGGTACTGCAGGAGCGGGTGATCTCGCGGCTCGGATCGAACGAAGTGGTGGCGCTCGACGTGCGGTTCATCGCCACAAGCAAGGTCGATCTGGAGGCGGAGGTGGCAGCCGGGCGCTTCCGCGCCGACCTCTTCTATCGGCTGAACGTTGCGACGCTGCACGTGCCGTCGCTGTCGCAGCGGCGGGCGGACGTTCCGCTGCTTTTCCTGCAACTGGTGCGGGAGGCGGCGGCCCGCTACGGCCGCGACGAGATGCCCGTGCCGCCGGAGGTGATCTCCGACATTGCCCAACGCGACTGGCCCGGCAATGTGCGTGAATTGAGGAACGCCGCCGACCGGCTGGTCCTCGGTCTCGACAATGGCGGGCGGCAGGCCGAGGAGGCGACGGGGCTTGCGGAACGCGTCGCTGAATTCGAGCGAGGGGTGATTGCAACCGCGCTGGTGGCGCATGGCGGCAGCCTCAAGGCGGTCTATGAGTCACTCGGCATTTCCCGCAAGACCCTCTATGAAAAGATGCAGAAATACGGTCTCGACAAGCGGATGATGATTATCGAAAGCTGACTGCTTTCGGAAAATGCCTGTTTTCCGAGTGACGATTCCGGCTGTGGCCGCGCACTCTTTCCAATCTCAAGTCGATTATCCTCCGGTGCGATGGGTGGATTTCCACCCATCGCACCGGCCGTTTGTTTCCGAATCGACCCATGCTGCATTGCACTTTTGCAAAATCGCCTTTCGAAAGCGGCTGCAATGATTGCAGGTCGATTTTTCCCGGCGGCAAATAGGCCATCCCAACCGGCGCGGAGGATGTGTCGGCGGGCTTGCTTGTTTCATCAGGGAGGAAACGATGAAAATTCTGAAGGCCATGCTCGGCCTGACCGCGGCTGCCGCGGTCTCTCTTCTCGCCGGCGTCGCTTCGGCGCAGACCTATCCCGAGCGCACCATTACCATGGTCGTGCCCTTTGCGGCCGGCGGCCCGACCGATACCGTGGCGCGCCTGGTCGCAGAATCCATGTCGAAGGATCTCGGCCAGCAGATCGTCGTCGAAAATGTCGGCGGCGCCGGCGGCACGCTCGGCGCCGGCCGCGTGGCAAATGCCGATCCCGACGGTTACACCATTCTGCTGCACCATATCGGCATGGCGACCAGCGCCACGCTCTACCGCAAGCTCGCCTACGACACGCTCGGCGCTTTCGATTATGTCGGCCTCGTCACCGAAGTGCCGATGACGATCGTTGCACGCAAGGACATGGAGCCGACCGACCTCAAGGGGCTGATCGACTATATCAAGGCCAACAAGGACAAGGTGACGGTTGCCAATGCCGGCATCGGTGCGGCTTCGCATCTCTGCGGCATGATGTTCATGAGCGCCATCCAGACACCGCTGACGACCGTGCCCTACAAGGGTACCGGCCCTGCCATGACCGACCTGCTCGGCGGCCAGGTCGACGTCATGTGCGACCAGACGACCAACACGACCAAGCAGATCCAGGGCGGCACGATCAAGGCTTATGCCGTAACCTCGCCCAAGCGCCTCGACGTGATGAAGGACATTCCGACGGCCGTCGAAGCCGGCCTGCCGGGTTTTGAAGTCGGCATCTGGCATGGCATCTATACGCCGAAGGGCACGCCGGCCGAGATCAACGAGCGTCTGTCGAAATCGCTGCAGGTGGCGCTGAAGGATCCGAATGTCGGCGCCCGCTTTGCCGAGCTCGGCACCGCGCCATCCTCAGACGCCGATGCGACGCCGGCTGCACTGAAAGCCAAGCTTGAAAGCGAGATCGCCCGTTGGAAAACGGTGATCGAGGCCGCCGGCGAATATGCCGACTAAGGCTTGTCCTCGTCCGGGCATGCCGGACGAGCCCCTCACCCTAACCTACCGGGGTCGAGCTACTTGTCTCGACCCGTCCTCCGGACCCCCGTTTACGGGGAGAGGGTGGCGGCAGGCGGATGAGGGGCTAGCTCCTTTGCCGCGGCGTGACGTGAACCATCTCCAACCCCAGGAGACACCATGAAATCCATCAGTTTCGATACCACCAATGCGATCTGCGGCGCGCTTTTCGTCGCCTCCGGGGCTTTCTTCGCCATCCAGTCGCTGGGGCTCGACCTCGGCACGACGGTGCGTATGGGGCCAGGCTATTTTCCGTTGCTGCTTGCCGGCGTGCTCGTGCTTCTCGGTGCGATCATCTTCATTCAGGCCCTTCGGGTCGAGGGCGAGCCGATTGACCCGTTTGCCTGGCGCGGCATGCTCTTCATCCTGCCGGCGCCAGTCTTTTTCGGGCTGACCGTGCGCGGGCTCGGCTTCGCACCGTCCTTGTTCCTCACCGCCTTCATCGCCTGTTTCGCATCGCAAAAGATGAACCTGTTCTTTGCGATCGTGCTGTCGTTGCTGCTGACGATCTTTTCGGTCGCGGTGTTCAGCTACGGGCTCGGCTTGCCGTTCGAGCGGTTTGGCCCCTGGGTCCGGTTCTAGGAGGCGATGATGGATCTTTTCAACAATCTCGCGCTCGGCTTTGCGACAGCCGGCACTCCGGAAAACCTGTTCTTCTGCCTGATTGGCGTGCTGCTCGGCACGCTGATCGGCGTGCTGCCCGGCATTGGCGCCACGGCGACGATCGCCATGCTCTTGCCGATCACCTTCCAGCTCGAGCCGGTTTCGTCGCTGATCATGCTCGCCGGCATCTATTACGGCGCGCAGTATGGTGGCTCGACGACGGCGATCCTCATCAACATGCCGGGCGAATCTTCCTCGGCCGTCACCGCGATCGACGGTTACCAGATGGCCCGCAAGGGCAGGGCGGGGGCAGCGCTTGCGATCGCCGCGCTCGGCTCTTTCTTCGCTGGCACCGTGTCGACCTTTCTCGTCGCGATCTTCGCGCCGCCGCTCACCGCAATCGCGCTGCAATTCGGTTCGGCGGAATATTTCTCGCTGATGATCGTCGGCCTCGTCTCCTCGATCGCACTGGCGCATGGTTCCGTCGTCAAGGCCTTAGCGATGGTGGCGCTCGGGCTGCTGCTCGGCCTTGTCGGCACCGACATCTATACCGGCACGCCGCGCTTCACGCTCGGCATCCGCGAATATGCCGACGGGCTGAATTTCGTGGCGCTCGCCGTCGGCGTCTTCGGGGTGGCGGAAATCCTGCGCAACCTCGAGGGCGAATCGACACGCACGGTGCTGATGGCCAAGGTGTCCGGCCTGTTGCCGTCGCGCCAGGAATTCAAGGAGATGATCGCACCGGTCATTCGCGGCACGGCGATCGGTTCGGCGCTCGGCATCCTGCCGGGCGGTGGCGCCATCCTTGCCTCGTTCGCCTCCTATACGGTGGAAAAGCGGATGTCGAAGACGCCGGAGGAATTCGGCAAGGGTGCGGTTGCCGGCGTCGCAGGGCCGGAATCGGCAAACAATGCCGGTGCGCAGACCTCGTTCATTCCGCTGCTCACGCTCGGCATTCCTGCCAATCCCGTCATGGCGCTGATGATCGGCGCGATGATCATTCAGGGCATCGTGCCGGGTCCGAATGTCGCCACCGAGCAGCCGGCGCTGTTCTGGGGCATTATCGCCTCGATGTGGATCGGCAACCTGATGCTGGTCATCCTCAACCTGCCGCTGATCGGGCTCTGGGTGAAATTGTTGACCGTGCCTTACTACGTGCTCTTCCCCGTCATCATGGCTTTCTGCTCGATCGGGGTCTACAGCGTCAATGCCAACGTCTACGACCTCTATGCCGTCGCCTTCTTCGGGCTCATCGGCTATGTGCTGGCCAAGCTTCGCTGCGAGCCGGCGCCGCTTCTGCTCGGCTTCGTGCTCGGGCCGCTGCTCGAGGAGAACCTGCGGCGCGCCATGATCCTCTCGCGCGGCGATCCAACGACTTTCGTCACGCGGCCGATCAGCGCCATTCTTCTGGCCATTGCGGTTGCTGTCCTCATCGTCGTCTTCCTGCCGAGCGTCAAGAAGAAGCGCGAGGAGGTGTTCGTCGAAGAGGCGTGAGGGTTGAACTCGCGCCTTGTTTGATAAACAACGGATGATCTGAGGCGGGCGCCGGTTGGGCGCCCGTTTCGCATGACAGGATATCCAGGCCCCAGGAGCATCGCCCGATGAGCATTCCCGCCCGGATCGAGGACGATCTGCCGTTTCTCATGGCCTTGCGCCGCGACCTGCACGCCCACCCCGAACTTGGTTTCGAGGAAGAGCGCACCGCCGGCATCGTCGCGAGGCTTCTCGATGATGCCGGTATCACCGTGCATCGCGGCCTCGGCGGCACCGGCGTGGTCGGTACGTTGCAGGTCGGGAGGGGCGCGCGCAGGATCGGGCTACGCGCCGATATGGATGCGCTCGCCATGCCCGAGCTGGTAGAGAGGCCCCATAAATCGACCGTGCCCGGCAAGATGCACGCCTGTGGGCACGATGGACATACGGCAATGCTTCTTGGCGCCGCGCGGCATCTGGCGGTGACGCGGAATTTTTCCGGCACGGTGCATTTCATCTTCCAACCCGCCGAAGAGGGGCGGGGCGGAGCCAGACGCATGGTCGAGGAGGGGCTGTTTCGGCTTATTCCTTGCGATGCCGTTTATGGATTGCACAATATGCCAGGACTTGCGGTCGATGAGATCGCCGTGGTCGAGGGGCCGCAGCTTGCCTCCTCCGATAGCTGGCGCACGACCTTTCGTGGGACCGGCACACACGGCGCCAAGCCACATCTCGGCCGCGATTCGATCACGGCCGCCGGCACTTTCCTGTCGTCGCTGCAGACGATCGTCGGACGGGTGGTCGATCCGCTGCAGCCGGCCGTCGTCAGCGCCTGCTCCTTGCAGGCAGGTGACCCGAAGGCGCTGAACGTCATTCCGGATACGGTCGAGATCGGCGGAACGGCGCGAGCTTATTCGCCCGAGGTGCGCGATCAATTGGAGACCGAGATCGGCCGATTGGCGCATGGCACTGCTTCTATGTACGGCATATCAGTCGACTATGCATTCGAGCGGCGGATTCCGCCTGTCATCAATGATCCGGATGCGACCGCGCGGGCGCTCGCAGCGGCCCGATCGGCGTTCGGCGGAAAGGTGCTGACAAGCTTTCCGCCGTCGACGGCGGGCGACGATTTCGCTTTCTTCGCGCAGAATGCGCCGGGTTGTTACGTCTGGCTCGGCAATGGGCCGGCGGTGGAGGGGGCGTTGCATCACAATACGGCTTATGATTTCAACGATGGGGCGCTTGGATACGGGGCGGCTTACTGGGTAGCCTTGGTGGAGCGGGAGTTGAAGGTATGATTGGTGTTGGGGCTACACACAGCACGCCCTCGCCATATGATCTGTGCGTCTTGACTTACCAATCTTCCAGCACCGGACTCTCCATCACTTTCCCCGTCACCACATCGGCAATCCCTCGGTCCGTCTGGTGCGGGCCGGCATTGCAGGCGAGAGTGGCGCCGAAGCAGGCCTTGAAGACCCGATAGGGCGGTTTCCAGTCGACGATCTTGTCCATGGCCTTGCGGATATCGGTAAAGGCCAGGGCTGTGTCCTCAAGCGCTGCATCCGTCACCAGGCCGGAGAGCGGCAGCGGCAGGAGCGCTTCGATCCGACCGTCTTTGGCGACCGCCATGCCGCCTCCGGCTGATATAACGGCGTTGGCGGCGAGCATCATGTCGCGCGCATTGCCGCCGAAGACGGTGAGGTTGTGGCTGTCATGCGAGACGGTGGTGCAGAAGGCGCCGCGCCATTCGCCCCAGCCGGTAAGGAAACCGACGCGCGGGGTGCCGTCGGCCTTGGCGTGACGATGGGCGACGGCGATCATGGCGCTACCGGCCGGCGGCACGACGAAACCATCCCGCACCTCGGTTTCAACCTCGCCCCATCGCGTGAAGCGTGGGCGGTCGATGGTGGCGACACGGACATGCTCGCCCGTCGCCGGAATGCGGAAATCATCCTCGGTCAGCGGCGGCAACTTCACCGAATTGACGAGCGGCGCCGTATCAATCTGTTGGACGGCACGCTGCATGCGGCCGTTGTGAGCGACGACGCGGCCGCCTGATACGACCAGCCGCGCCCGGAAATCCGTAAGGTCCTCGAAGAGCACGATGTCGGCCCGGCGGCCCGCGGCGACAAGGCCGAGATCGGGACGCTTCAGACGCTGTGCGGCGTTGAAGGTCGCGGCCCGGATCGCCCAGTCCGGCTTCATGCCGTAGCGCACCAGGCGCCTGACGACGTCGTCGAGGCCGCCGCCTTCCTGAAGCTCATCGGGAAAAACGTCGTCGGTGCAGAGCGTGACGGTCGGGGGCAGGTGGCCGAGACCGTTCAGAACCTCGACGAATTCCCGCAACAGATGATCGTGAGAGCCGCGCAGCTCGATCGTCAGGCCGGCGGAAAGCTTGGCGAGGAAATCGGCGCCGGAGGTGAGTTCATGGTCGGAGGTGATGCCTGATGCCATGAAGGCATTGAGATCGGCGCCTTCGAGGCCGCGTGCGTGGCCGCAGACGAGCTTGCCGGCGGCAAGGCCGGCATTGACGATATCAGTCATGCGTGGATCGCCGTCGATGACGCCGCGCATATTCATGACCTCGGCGACGCCGCCGACTGTCGAGGAGCGCAGCATTTCGGCGACGACGGTTGCATCGAAATCGGCGCCGGCAAGTTCCAGGCCCGGCGCAGACGGCACGCAGGAGGGGGCGAGCAGGATCATGCGCAGCGGCAGGGAACGCGCGGCCTCGATCGCCCAGCGCACGCCGTCGAGACCATGGACGTTGCCGAATTCATGCGGATCCCAGACGATTGATGTGACGCCGCGCGCCAAAACGGCACTAGCATATTTGGCCGGTGTCACCATCGAACTTTCGACATGCATGTGCGTGTCGATCAGGCCGGGCGTCAGGATGCTGCCCGTCGCATCGATGATCTCGGCGGCATCCGTTCGGCTTGCCGGCGCATGGACACTGGCGATCAGCGCACCGACAAGGCCGATATCGGCCTCGCGGATCAGGCCCGTCACCGCATCGAGCAACCGGCCGCCGGTGATCAGCACGTCGAAGGGGGCATCGCCGCGCGCAGCAGTAACGGCGCGGGCGCGCAAAGCGGGATCATTGAGGTCGGCGGGTTCCTGGCGAGGGCTGGCGTTCATTTGCGGGCCTCGTTGACCAGGGCAGCCAGAATGATGACACGGGCCATGTCAGCATCGATGTCGGCGGCGAATTGGGCATTGAAACTCGCATGTGTGGCGCGGGTCTCGACAACAGTGCGGCCACGGGTGAGGGCGCCCTGGAGCTCGACGTCGATGCGCGCGGGACGGAAGCTGACGATATCGGGGGCGACGAAGGCGACGGCGGCGGAGGGATCGTAGATCGCCATGGCGGGTCGGCCGCGGCTGGTGGCGATGCGGATATAGCCTGAGAACATATCCGCGATCAGCTCGGCATTGGCGCCGCCGGCATTGCGCACCGGCTCGGCATCCTCGGGCCTTGCCAGCACCTTGCGGCAGAGATCGAGATCGACCATGCGCAGCGGCAGGCCGTGGGCAATGACGATCGAAAGCGCTTCCGGGTCGGCAAGTGCGTTGAACTCGGCGGAGGCCGTATGGTTGCCTGATGTGACGCCGCCGCCCATCCAGACGAGTTCGGTGATGCGGGCGGCGAGATCAGGCCGGGCGAGCGCCACGGCAGCGATGTTGGTGAGCGGGCCGAGCGCCAGGATGCGGTGCTGGCCCTGGCGTTCCAGCCAGCGGCAGAGCCCTGTGAAGGCATCGCTTTCGGCAAGGGCGGGTGCCTGCGGCAGGCTCTTGCCTGATGTCGGGATGCCGGTTTCCCCAAGGATCGCCTGAGCGGTCTCAAGCTTGCCGAGAACGGGCATGGCGCGACCGGTGTGGATGGGGAAGTTCCAGCCGAAGGCGCTGGCGGCGCCGGCGGCATTCATTCTTACCTGCGGCAGCGGCGTATTGCCGAAGACCAGCGATAGGCCGTCGATCTCGAATTCCGACTGTCCCACCACCAGAATGGCGGCGATGTCGTCGAAGCCCATGTCCGTGTCGATCCAGACGCCCATGATTTCATCCGAACCGTTTGAGACTTGCCGTGTCGGCAACTGGTAGATCGCAGGCGAGCGCGCCGTGTGGCGGCAGGCCTACATCGATCTCGGTCTCGATTGGGCCGGGCATGGTATCGAGCAGGAGTACTGCCGAGGCAATGGGAGCTTTTTTCATCTTACACGTTCCCCATCTCTCAGGTTTTCGGCTCTGAGGTTTCTGGTGCCGGCTTCGCAGGCCCGGATGATTGGCGGACGATCAACTGCATGGCAACGCGTTCGATCTCCGCGGTAACGAGCATGCCCTCCCGGATGCGGTTTGCTCTTATCGTAGCGACCAGCGCCGACACGGCAATCCCGGCAATCCTATCCATGTCCATCCGCACCGTCGTCAGCGACGGCGTGACAACAGGCGACCAGATGAGGTCGTCGAAGCCGGTGACGCTGACATCGGCGGGAACGTTGACGCCGCCCTGCTGTAACTCCGTCAGCGCGCGTAGCGCCTGCAAATCGGAAAGGGCTGCGAAAGCGGTGAATCCCTGCCTGGCCTTTTCGGCAAGGCCGAGCGGGCAGCCCCTGCCGCCATCCTGCTCGAGCCTGTCGATCCATAGTGTTTCGGAATGCATGCCCGGGCGCATGCCGGCGCGGATGCCGCCGACGCGGTCGTTCTGAACGCTGGATTCCTGATTGTTGCCGATGATGAGGATGTGGCGATGGCCGAGATCCGCGAGATGGCCGGCGATTTCGCGGCCGCCCTGCCAATGATCGGCGGAAACTGTGTTGCCCGGCGTCGAGGGAGTGTCGATGATGGCGACCGGACAGGAGGTGGACGAGATGCGGGTGGCGCGGCGGGGAATGACGATCATGCCATCGACGCCACGCTCGACCAGACGGTCGATCGCTTCGGTCTGGGTGGCGATATCGCCGCGGGAATCGGCGATCAGCACGCCGTAACCCGCAGCCGAGGCGGCGAATTCGATCGCCTGAGCGATCTTCGGGAACAGCGGATTGGCGATATCGGGTAGCACCAGGCCGAGAACGCCGCTGCGGCCGGTCCTGAGCGCCCGGCCGGCCTGGCTTGGGACATAGCCGAGCTCGGCTGCATGTTCACGGATTCTTTCGATCAATTGGCCGGAGACCCGACCCTTGCCAGAGAGCGCATTGGAGACCGTGGCGACGGAGACGCCGAGCGACGTCGCTATCCTGCTGAGATTTGGTCCCGAACGCGATGGAGCCATAATCGAAGGCGCTCTGATTAATCGTTTAATCAAAGGCTTACCTCAGCTATCTCAGCTTGTCGAATCCAAATTCGTCCTGTGTGTAATTAGCTGGAGGAGAGTTCGGCGGCAACGAAAAAGCCCCGCGAGACGATCGCGGGGCTCCGCCTTTTCAGAAGGGCCAAACGCCGATCAGCTCTTGGCGGGCTTCACCGCTGCTGTGGTATTGGGTGCGGTGGTCTTGCCGCCGGGCGCATAGCCGCCGCCGACTGCGATGTTCAGCGAGACGTAGTCCTTGGCCATCTGTTGGACGGACTGGGCAAGGCTTGCCTGGGCCAGCGAAACCTGGCGCTGCGCGTCGAGAACGTCGAGCAGTGAAGAGGCGCCGTCCTTGTAGGATGCGGTGGAAAGCTCGAGGGTTTCCTGGGTGGTCTTGACCTGGGCCTGAAGTGCGGCGACCGTACGGGCGTCGCGCCGGACAGCCGCAAGCGCGTTCTCGACCTGTTCGACGGCGGTCAGCACCGTCGACTTCCAGTTGAGGTAGGCCGTAGCGGCATCGGACTGGGCCGACTTGACGTTGGCGCGCAGGCGGCCGCCATCGAAGATCGGCAGGTTGAGGGTCGGACCGAAGGACCAGGGGGTCAGGCCACCGTGGACGCCGCGCTGGTTGATGTAGGATGGCGAGATCGAGCCGCTGAGCGAGATGCTCGGATAGAGCTGGGCCTGGGCAACACCGATATTGGCCGTTGCGGCGGCGAGATCACGCTCGGCGACGCGGATGTCGGGACGGTTGCGGATCAGATCGGCCGGGATGCCGGAGTTGATGCCGCCGCGGAACACCGGCTGACCGGCGCCCCTCAGCAGTTCGTCGACGAGGGCCGAGGCCGGCAGGCCGAGCAGCGTGGCGATGTGATGGGCTGATATGCGGATGTTGGTTTCAAGACCCGGAATTTCGGCGAGCGTGGACTGTACGAGGCCTTCGGCCTGAACGACGTCGAGACGCGAGGCGGCGCCGGCTTCAAGCTGGAACTTGGTCAGTTCGTAGGTTTCCTGACGAGACTTCAGGTTGGCCTTCGAAAGCGCCAGGCGCTGCTGATAGTAGCGAACGTCGATATAGCTCGAGACCAGGTCCTGGACGAGGGTCAGCTTGGCGACATCAGCCGATGCGTAAGCGGAATCGAGCGAAGCGAGCGCGCTTTCCGTGCTGCGCTTGTAGAGGCCAAAGAGATCGAGCAGCCAGCTCAGCTGGACGTCGCCGGCGCTGGTGTTGCGCGTGTCGAGTTGCGTGCGCAGTTCGCCCTTCTGACCGCTGATCGTGTGCGACGCGCCAACCGTCAGGTTCGGCAGGCCGCCGGCTCCGGCGGTGGTGACGGCGGCGGAGGCCGCATTGATGCGTTCGATCGCCTGCTGGACTGTCAGGTTCTGCTCAAGGCCCGCGTTGACGTAGCCGTTCAGCCTCGAATCGTTGAAGGCGGTCCACCAGGCTGCGGTAGCAACATCACCATCACTCTTCGTTCCGCCTTCTCCGAATTTGGCGGGCAGCGGCATTTCAGGAGGAACATGATCCGGGCCAACAACGCAGCCCGACAACAATAACAATAATGCCGGGGTGGCAAAACGAAGAGATACCATTCATTTCATCCTGTACTCGAGCAAGTCAATTCTTGTCCGAAGCTTCATGCTTCACTAACGCGCGCCGCGCCTCGTTACCAAAAACACACACCGAAGCAGTCGGGCGCAATGTAGCAATCGGAACAGCATTATCACAGTGCATTTATATCACACTCCTGCCGCATTTTTGCCGCGTGTGGCAAAGATACGTCGGATGACAACGAAAAAGGACGGTACGAAGAAAATTCCGAGCATCGTCGCCGCCAGCATGCCGCCGAGAACGCCGATGCCGATGGCGTTCTGTGCCGCCGAGCCAGCGCCAGTCGCGATCGCCAGCGGCACAACGCCGAGAATGAAGGCAAGTGAGGTCATGATGATCGGCCGCAGACGCAATCTTGCCGCCTCCAGCGTGGCTTCGTAGAGCCCCATGCCGCTTTCCATACGGTCCTTGGCGAATTCGACGATCAGAATCGCGTTCTTCGCCGCCAGCCCTATGGTGGTGAGCAGGCCGACCTTGAAATAGACGTCGTTTGCCTGGCCGAAGAGCGTTGCCGCCGCCAGTGCCCCGAGAATGCCGACGGGTACCGCCATGATCACCGAGAAGGGGATCGACCAGCTTTCGTAAAGTGCCGCCAGGCACAGGAAGACGACGAGAACCGAGATCGCGTAGAGCATCGGCGCCTGCGAACCGGAAAGGCGCTCCTGATAGGAGATGCCCTGCCAGGCGACCGTATAACCGCCGCCGAGCTGTTCCGTCAGCGCTTCCATTTCGTTCATCGCATCGCCGGAGGAGACACCGGGTGCGGAAGCGCCGTCGAGCGGAATGGCGCTGACGGCGTTGAAGCGGGCAAGCGATGGCGCGCCTTTCACCCACTCCGTCTTGGTAAAGGCGGAGAAGGGTACCATTTCACCGGCAGTGTTGCGCGCGTACCAATGGTCGAGATCATCCGGCTGCATGCGGAAGGGCGCATCGCCCTGAACATAGACTGGCTTGATCTCGCCGTTCAGCGTGAAGTCGTTGACGTCGCGGCCGGTGAAGATGATCGACAGCATCGAGTTGACCGAGGCGATGTCGACGCCCATAGCGCCGATCTTCTCCTGATCGAGCACGATGCGCATCTGCGGCTCGACTTCCTTGTTGCTGCTGCGCAGCGCCACGATCTTGCCCGAGGTGTTGCCCATCTGGATCAGCCGCTTGGAGGCGGCCGTCAGGGCGTCGTTGCCGTGGCCGCCGGTGTCGACGAGATACATGGAGAAGCCGCTCGATACGCCGAGACCCTGAATCGCCGGGGGCAGGAGCGCGAAGACCTGCGCCTCGCGGATGGCAAAGAAGCTGCGCAACGCGCGGTTGACGACCGACTGGGCGCTCAGCGTCGGATCGGTGCGCTGTGCGAAATCCTTGAGCTTGGTGAAGACGATGGCGCTGTTCTGGCCGGAACCGTTGAAGCCGAAGCCGAGCGCGCCGAACACGGATTCGACGGCGTCCTTCTCGTTTTCACGATAGTATTTCTCAACCTTCTCGACGACTGCCTGGGTTTGCTGCGTGGTCGAGCCCGGCGGCGTGGTGACGATGGTCAACAGCACGCCCTGATCTTCCTGAGGCAGGAAGGAGCTCGGCAGACGGGTGAAGAGATAGGCGCAGCCGGCGCCGACGAGGAGGAAGACCAGCATGACGCGGATCGGCCGCTTCAGCAGATAGCCGATGGCGCTGATATAGCCGTTGGTCGAGCGCGTGAAGTTGCGGTTGAACCAGTCGCCGACGCGGTGTTTCCTGTGTTCGCCGACCGGCTTCAGCATCGTGGCGCAAAGTGCAGGCGTCAGCACCAGGGCGACGAGCGCCGACAGCAGCATGGCCGAGACGATGGTGATCGAGAACTGGCGATAGATGATGCCGGTCGAACCGCCGAAGAAGGCCATCGGAATGAAGACGGCAGTCAGCACGAGCGCGATGCCGACAATGGCGCCGGTGATCTCTCCCATCGATTTTTCCGTCGCCTCAAGTGGCGAGAGCTTCTCTTCGGTCATGATGCGTTCGACGTTTTCGACGACGACGATGGCGTCGTCGACAAGAAGGCCGATCGCTAGCACCATGGCGAACATCGTCAACGTATTGATCGAGTAGCCGGTGACCGCCAGCACTCCGAAGGTGCCGAGCAAAACCACGGGCACCGCAATCGTCGGGATCAGCGTCGCCCGCAGGTTCTGCAGGAAGATGAGGAGGACGACGAAAACCAGCACGATCGCCTCGATCAGGGTATGGACGACCTTCTCGATCGACAGCTCGACGAAGGGCGTGGTGTCGTAGGGATAGGTGATCGCGACACCTGCCGGCAGGCCGCGGCCGATGACCTCGAGCGCGGAGCGCACACGGGCGGCGGTATCGATGGCGTTGGCGCCGATCGCCAGGTTGACGGCAAAACCGGTCGACGGCTGGCCGTTATACCGTGAACCGCCGCCGTAGCTTTCCTGACCGATCTCGATGCGCGAGACATCGCTCAGGCGCACGGTCGCGCCGTCCTTTTCGACCTTCAGGATGATGTGCTCGAAGTCGGCGACGGTGGTCAGCTGGCTTTGGGCGGTGATGGTGACGTTGATCTGCTGGCCGGGGGTCGCCGGCTGGGCGCCGAGCGAACCAACGGAGACCTGGGTGTTCTGCGCCTGGATGGCTGATGTGACGTCGCTCGGCGTCAACTGGTATTTCAAGAGCTTGAAGGGATCGAGCCAGACGCGCATGGCGTATCCCGAACCGAAGACGTTGATGCTGCCAACGCCTTCCAGGCGCTGGATCTGATCCTCGATGGAGGTCGACATGATGTTGCCGAGATCGACCGAGTTGCGCTTGCCGTCGGTCGAAACCAGCGAGCCGACGAGCAGGATGCTCGAGGTCGAGCGGGTGACGCTGATGCCGGCATCGATGACGTCGCTTGGAAGCTGCGACTGAACCAGCTGCAGCTTGTTCTGCACCTGCACCTGGGCGATATCGGGATCGGCGCTCGTCCCGAAGGTGAGCTGGATACTGGCCGAGCCCGTCGATGAGGTTGAGGTCATGTATGTGAGATCGTCGAGGCCGGTCATGCCATCCTCGATGATCGTCGTCACCGATTTTTCGACGGTCTCGGCGCTGGCGCCGCGATAGGTGGCGTTGATGCGAACCGTCGTCGGGGCGATGTCGGGATATTGCGAGATCGACAGCGTGAAGATCGCCAGCAGGCCGGCGAGCATGATGGTGATCGCAATGACCCAGGCGAAAATCGGACGTCGGATGAAAAACTTGGCCATCGGTTGTTCCTGTGCGGCTGAGACGGTGACGATGCGGGGCTTCAGCGATTATTTCGCTGCAGGCTTCTCAGCATCACCGGCCGCTGGCTGCTCGGCAGCCACGACCACGCCATTGTCGTTGATCTTCATCGGGACCGGTTTCACCGGCATGCCTGATGTGATCGATTGCAGGCCGCTGACGATCAGCTGATCGCCGTCCTTGATGCCTTCGGTCACGAGCCAGGAATTGTTGGAGGGCGAACTGTTCTCGAAGGCACGGGTTTCGACCTTGCCTTCGGCGGAAATGAACTGTGCCGTCAGCCGGCCGTTGGCGTCACGGCTCGTCGCCAGCTGCGGCAATGCATAACCGGCCTCGGCGCCAAGCTCGACGGTTGCCCGGACATACATGCCGGGCAGGACGATGCGATCGGGATTGGGAAAGAGCACGCGGATGATGAAGGTGCCTGTGGTCTCGCTGACCACCTGCTTCGACATGTCGAGCTTGCCCTGCTGGTTATATTCCTTGCCGTCTTCGAGGATCAGGTGGAAGGCGACGTTGTCTGCACCCTTGATGTCGCCGGCGGTCATCGCGTCGCGCAGCTTCAAGAGGTTGGTGCTCGATTCCGTCAGCGAGATGTAGATCGGATCGAGCTGGCGGATCGTCGTCAGCGCCGTCGTCTGGTTGGCCGAGACGACGTTGCCGACATTATAGGCCGTCTGGTCGATGACGCCGTCGAAGGGGGCGATGATCTTGGTATGGTCGAGGTCGATCTGGGCGGCGGAAAGTGCGGCCTTCGCCGACTCGACTTCGGCCTTGGCCTGGAGCAGCGTCGTCTTGGCTGTTTCGAATTCGATCTGGGTGGCGCCGCTGCCGACGAGGCGCTGATAGCGGTCGAGATTGCTTTCAGCGCTCGGCACGCTGGCTTGCGCCTTGGAGATTGCCGCCTTGGCCTGCTCGACTGCGGCGATATAGGGCGCATCCTCGATCTGGTAGAGAAGGTCGCCCTTCTTGATCTCGCCGCCTTCTTTAAAGGCGATCTCGCGGATGAGGCCGCTTACCTGCGGCCGGATATCGGCTGTCTGAAATGTCTCGGCGCGGCCGGGAAGGATCGTCGTGATCGGGAAACTGGCTTTTTTCAGGGTGATCACGCCGACGGGCGAGGCCTGTTGTGCTGCGCCCGCACCGGCATTGCCGGCGGGCTTGCCGGCATTGTCGCTGCAGGCGGCGAGCAATGCGCCGAACGCCAGGGCCGTGGAGAGGAGGAGGGCACGCCGTATCATTCTGAATTCCCTGTTCGGTGGCAATCGGCGTTCAATCCGCAGGCTCGGCCCGGCCGAGCGCAGGCTTATATAAGCGTCAGGATTGATCTGGCTTCAAATGCCATTATCCGAATTTAACAAAAGCTTTATGAAGTGACGTAAGTCAGCAATCGTCACTTAGCAAGCGTTATTTTGCAGTGCGGCATCGACAAAGCCGACGATATCCTCGGCGCGGTGCACGAGGGTTTCCTTGTCGTCGCGGGCGATGAGGATGGGGTGCAATACGCAGGCCAGGAGGTCTGCGACGGTGTGTGCGGCGCGCTCGGGATCGCGGCAATGATAACGCCCCTCCGCGATACCTTCGCGGATGATCTCGCCGAGCTTCAACTCGATTCGGGCGCGATAACGGTTGCCGGCCTCGAGTTTGGCCTCGATCGTCGAAAGCACCATTTCGAAGATGTAAGGATTTTTCTGAATGTCCTGCAGATGACCTTCCAGCAGGCGCAGGACGAAGCGGAGCAATTGTTCCTTCGGCGGCAGATTCTGGTCGAAGGCTGCGAAACGCTCGGTGGCATTGTCGAGATGGCGTCCGGCGATCGCATCGACCAGCGCGACCTTGGAACGGAAATGCTTGAAGACATTGGCGGGTGACATGTGCAATGCACTGGCGATATCGGCGATTGACACCGCGAGGTAACCGCGCTCACGAAACAGCATCTCTGCCATGGAGAGGATGTCCTCCCGCGTTTCCTCGGCCTTGCGTCTCAGCCTTCTCGTCATCTGTCCCCCGCCCGGCCGAGCCTGATGCCCCTTTTTTCTGATGCTAGCGCGATTGGACGGAGGCTGCCAAGCCAATGCTCGGCCTGGCAGCTTTCATGTATCGCCATGTCAAGGGAAATAGGGAGCGAGGCTGCCTCGCACGCGGGCAAGCGGCGTCTCGCCGCTATCGTCGGGAACAAAGCGCTCGCCGGTAATCGCCTCGTAAGCCTTGATATAGACGGCCGAGGTCTGCTCGATCAGTTCGACAGGAATTTCAGGGATCTCGTCCTTATAGGGATCACAGCGCTCGGCAACCCAGGCGCGGACGAAATCCTTGTCGAAACTTTCCGGACGTTTTCCGGCGGCAAAACTTGCCGGGTAGCTTTCGGCAAGCCAGTAACGGCTACTATCGGGGGTGTGGATCTCGTCAGCGAGAATGATGTTGCCGTCGCCATCGGTGCCGAATTCATATTTGGTGTCGACGAGGATCAGACCGCGCTTGGCCGCCATTTCTTGGCCGCGCGCAAAAAGGGCGAGCGCATATCCCGACAGAGTGTCCCACTGCTCCTTGCTCAAAAGGCCGCGGCTGACGATTTCGGCAGGCGTCAGCGGCTCGTCATGGCCGCCATCGAATTCCTTGCTGGTCGGCGTGATGACGGGCTCGGGCAGGATCTGATTGTCGCGCATGCCGTCGGGCAGACGCATGCCGTACATCTCGCGCTCACCCTTTTTATAAAGCGTCAGGATCGAGGTACCGGTGGTGCCGGCGAGATAACCGCGCACGACGATCTCGACCGGCAGGATGTCGAGCCGCTTGCCGATGACGACATTCGCATCCGGATAGTCGAGAACGTGGTTGGGGCAGATGTCCTTCGTCGCCTCGAACCAAAAGCGCGCTGTCTGCGTCAGGACCTGGCCCTTATAGGGGATGCAGGTAAGGATGCGGTCGAAAGCGCTCAGCCGGTCGGTGCTGATTATGATACGGCGTCCGTCCGGAAGATCGTAATTCTCGCGCACCTTGCCGCGATAATAGTTCGGCAATTCGGGGAAATGGGCTTCGGAGAGAATTCGCACGGCGCTCGACTATCCTTGATTATTGGGTGAAGACTTCCTGCTCTAGTTTTATTGCTGGGGAAGTCAAGCCGAGGCTGGACAGAGGCGCCCTCAAGCAAAGAAGAACAATCCTCATGTCCCGCGTCTGGCCGATGGTGCCTGCCAGCGGCCTGCTTCGTTCCGCTCCAGAATAGGCGTTGCGAAGACGCCGACGGTGCGCGTGGTCCATTGCGGCCCAGCGGCCGCGAGGCTTTCGCGCCAGCGCTCCGATTGCAGCATGGCGGCGGCGATGACGACGGGTTCGATGCCGCAGCCTGTCAGCAGGTTGAGGCCCGCGACGATCGAGGTGCCGCTGGAAATCACATCGTCGATCAGCGCGACGCGCCGTCCCTTGAGCAGCGGCAGCATGCGCGGATCGATATAGAGGCGTTTCTGCTGCATCGGCGTGGTGATCGAGGACAGGGCAACGGAGAGCTCGTCGCGATACCAGAATTTGCGTGAGGTTCCGAGCGGGACGTAGCGGCTGTGGCCGAGCTTTTGCGCCACGGCGGCGGCCAGCGTCAGGCCGAGGGTCGGCAGACCGGCGACGACATCGATGCGCATCGGCCTGATCTTTTCGGCGAGGCTTTCGGCGAGCGCACCGAGAACGGCGAAGCTCGCCTGGTTGACGATCAGCGAAGCGAGAGCGTGATCGCCATCCGCCAGCGCGCGGATCGGCAGGCGAAGCTGGCGGCCGTCTTCGAGAACGGCGACATAGAAGGAGGTGAACTCGCCATCATCGGCAAAGGTGCCCGACGGGTGAATCTCCTGCCAGAAATCGTGCGGCGCCATCTCCGTCATTTCAGTCAATTGCGTCTCTCCTTTTCCATCCCGGCCTTCCGGCGCAATGCCTGCAATTCCGTCTCTGTCAGGGCACGCACCGCGCCTTTCGGCAGTTCGCCGAGTGCGAGCCCGCCGATTGCAACGCGCACGAGGCGCAGGCATTCGCTTCCGAGCGCTTCCAGCATGCGGCGGATCTGGCGGTTGCGGCCCTCGTCCAGCTCAACCTCGATCCACGAGTTCCTGTCGCCCTGGCGCAGGCGCCGTGCGGCGGTTGCCGTCAGCAGCTCGCCGTCGTGGCGGATGCCCGATGTCATTGCGGCAATGCCCTCGTCGTCCATGATGCCGTCGATCTGGACATGATAGGTCTTCGTCAGATGCGTGACCGGATCGAGCAGGATCTGAGCGAATTCGGTGTCGTTGGTGAAAAGCAGCAGGCCCTCGCTCGCCTTGTCGAGCCGGCCGACCGGAGAGAGATGCGGGATGTCGAAATCCCTGAGGCAATCATATACCGTCGGCCTGCCTTCGGGATCGTGGCGGGTGGTGACGAGACCGCGGGGCTTGTTGAGCATCAGATAGATTTTCGCTTCGGCAGCGATGACCAGGCCGTCGATGCTGATCCTGGCAGTGCTAAGATCGACCCATGCCGAGGTCTCGCTGACCGTCCGGCCGTCGACGGCAACGCGGTTTTCGGCAATCAGCCGTTCGGCCTGGGTGCGGGAGCAATAACCGAGCTTGGAAAGGGCACGGGGAAGGGTCACCCGCTTAGCCGCGGCGTTATCGGCGGGCTTTGTCCGCTCGCGCGTCTTATGCGGTGGGCGCCGCTCCCTCATCTGCCGTCCTTGTCCTGCTTATGATGCCGTTTCTTGGCATGAACGGCACAAGGATGCCAGCAATCGGAACAAAAAAACGAGGGGAATAAAAGACGCCGCAAAACAATTTCGGCGCTTTGGGATAAAGCGCCGTCAGGGCTTTGACAGGGTAACGCTGCCTCAGTGGCAGGCCATGAAGCCCGCCAGTTCTTGGCGGCTGACGACAATACCGGCGGCGGCCTTGACCGGGTCCGGATGTGTATAAGAAAGGCTTGGCATTTCCGGCAGGTCGAGTGCCTGGCGCATATTCATGATGCCGACCGCGTGACGGCCATTGGCGCCGTCGACGCTGACTTCGATGATGCAGTTGGCCCTCTTGTTTTCCATGATGATCCTCCCTTCGTTTTTTATGTTCCCATAGCTCACATTAAAAATTGGTTTTTGTAAGACATAAGCATTTACGCACCCTGCCGAAAAACGGATCGGCGGGTGCGTAAGAACGGGTTTATGGGCGGCTGTGGTCTGTTTAGCGCCACCAGTGGCGAGGCTGCGGCTGCGAACTGCCGGAAAGCAGATATCCGGCGAGGAAGCCAATGGCGCCGGCAAGCGCCAGCGCAGTGGTCGTTGCGGTCGGATGCTCGCGGGCGGCGCCGGCGGCGGCCGCACCTTCGGCCCTGATTTGGGCGACGGCGTTCTTTGCCCGGGGCAGGGCTTCGTCGTATGCCTTGCCGGCGCGGCCGCGTACTTCGTAATAGGCTTCGGCGCCTTGAGCGGAAATCATCTTCTGCAGGCGCGAGACTTCCTGTTGGAGTGCGGCGATGTCCTTGCTGACAGTTGCTCTGATATCATCGGTATTGGCAGCCATGTCGGTCTCCTTCCTTCAATGGGAAAGAAAACACCCAAGTCGGTGATAGGTTCCGAAATGTCAGCCGCTGATTTGTGACGGAAATTTAGAGCTCGCCGGTCGGAGGCGGTTTAATCCTCTGTTAACCATAAATCGGCTCAAGGCGCTGTTTTTTCGTGATCTTTCGGGGTTGAGAACGACTTTCCGATCGATTTTTGACCAGCCGGTAAAGGATTTTCCAGGAATCTGTCCCGGGAATCCGCCCTGTGGATAATAACCACCGACAAAAACCCCAGCCGAATCAACCTGTTACAAAAATGTCAAAAAACTTTGGCTAGGTGTGTTGACTTGGAAAAGGGGTTAGTTCTATAAGCCCCCTCACTGAACGAGGGCGGCGGCGCTGCTGGCGACGAAGTCTTTCGTTCTAAAGAACCTCAAGCGGATTGGCGGAT